>NZ_JAAGWY010000001.1 GCF_010686705.1 Leifsonia tongyongensis
ACATCGACCCCACCCGCACCTACTGGCGCAACAACCAAAAAGCCCCCGGCCGATGGCCAGGGGCTTCCTAGATGAGACCTAAGTCGCGACTCAGGTGAGACCTATGTCCCGACTCATCACAAAGTGCCCCTGGAGGGACTCGAACCCCCAACCCTTTCCTTAGGACGGAACTGCTCTTCCATTGAGCTACAGAGGCTGACCACCCGAGTTTACCGGAGCGGGACCGTAGGTTCCCCACGGCGGGGTTACGCTTAGCGAATGAGCGACGACGCATTGAGAGCGACCAGAATGACCTTGGACGAACTGCTTTTGAGCGAATCCGACCTCATCGGCGGAGACCGGATCGCTCGCCGGTTCGCCGAACTGCGTGCGAATGTCGCAGCGATTTCCGACGATGAGCCGTGGTTGAAGTCTTGGCTGGAGCAGGAGCTCACCAAGGGCGGCGCGATGTTCGTCACAGCGAAAGCCGACCGGGGCAGGAACGGCTCCCTGGATGCACCCGCATCCGATTCGAATTCGCGCGCCGCGATCATCCGCCGTTTCAATGCGTGGAGCCGCGAGGTCGTCGCCCACATCGACGCATACAGGAGGTCTGATCGCACGGAAAGCGTCATTCGGGCCTGGGGCGTCGACTCGACGCTTTCCGCTCACTCCGCCTGACTCAGGCGGCGGGCGCCAGGTACTCTTCCCACTTCGGCTGCGCACTCTCCACACCGCGCACCACCCATGAGACGTCGTGCGGCATCCGCGGGTCGGACCGCAGCGACCACCCCATCTCGGACGGTGTGCGGTCGCTCTTGAGGTTGTTGCAGCGTAGGCAGCACGCGACCAGGTTCTCCCAGCTGTCCGCTCCGCCCCGGGAGCGCGGCATCACATGGTCGATCGTCGTCGCCGTCTTGCCGCAGTAGGCGCAACGGTGCGCGTCGCGCCGAAGAACCCCGCGGCGGCTGACCGGCACGGCTCGACCGCGTGGGATGCGCACGTAACGCGTGAGCAGGATCACCGCCGGCCGATCGTAGCTGCCGGACGTTCCCCACACCGGGTGGTCTTCGTCGATCTCGACGACCGTGGCTTTCTGATTCATGACGAGCACAAGAGCCCGCTTGAAGGACACGACGGCGAGCGGCTCGTAGCCGGCGTTGAGGACCAGTGTGCGCATGTCAAACCTTTCTGAACCGGCTGGATGGCTTCCAGACGTTCGGCGAGATGACATCGTTCGGGATGCGGGTGCAGGCAAACAAAAAGGGCACTGTCACACGGACAGCGCCCATCGAAGCCACGGAATGGTGGCGGCAGGTTTGACTGCTGTGCCGAAGGTAGAAAAGGCCGCGCGCGTCCGCGGTGTGGACGCTGCACGACGTAACCATGTGGCACTCCCGGGATCTCTCACGGTGTCAGGGCATCAGGCTAACGCAGAATCGGCGCGTCACATATTCGTGGCGCGCCGATTCCGTGCTGTGAAACCCACTGTTCACACAGTGTTGCTGAGCCGTTGGGCTCCGCGGGGAGAATGCGTTGGGGCTAGATGCCGAGCCGGACGACGTAATAGTCGGAGGTCCAGATCGGGCGGATGGAGATGGAGCGACCGGAATCCGGAGCGTCCATGATGTTTCCGTTGCCGGCGTAGAAACCGATGTGACCGGGCATGACGATGAGGTCGCCGGGGACCGCACTCGCGATGGAGATCCGCGTACCGCGGGCGGCCTCACCCGACACGGAGTGCGGGAGCGAGATGCCGAACTGCGCGTAGACGAACATCACGTAGCCGGAGCAGTCGAAGCCGGCAGGGGTCGCACCGCCGAAGACGTACGGCACGCCGATGTACTGCTGGGCGACGCTGAACACCTGCGAGAGGCTGAACTTCGGGTACGGCGGGCTGGCCAGGAACTGACTGACCGACGGGCCGGTGTAGGCCTGGCTGTAGGCGGCGAACTGGAGGGCCACCTTCTGGCGCTCGGCTTCCGCCTTCTGGCTGGCGAGAGCAGCCTCGGTCGTGGCGGTGGCCGCGTCGCGCGTGACGGCCGCCTGGGCGACCGTCTGCGGAACCTGGACGCTCTGCGACTGCGCCTTGCGCATGCCGTCGATCGCCGACGCCTTGAACTGGGAGCTCTCAGCAGCCTGGGGGTTGAAGGCGTAGGCCGGGATCGCCATGGTCGCGATGAGACCGGCGGCAAGCGTCATAACGGCGACGTTGATGACACTGCCTTTGACGCGCTTGCGCGACGCCGGCTTCTTTGCCGCCAGGGCCTTCGTCGGCGCCAGAGCCTTCGTCGCCTCAGCGGGAACGGCGACGGATGCACGGGCACCGGGTGCCTGCGCCGCCGGGGTCCGCGGTGCGGGAGTCCGGGGTGCGGATGCACGCGAAGTGGTCTCCGCAGCACGGAGGGACCTTCGGGTGACGTGATCGTTCGACGAGGGTGCTGCCTGTGGGGTCGTCTGATCGGGTTCGGGGGGATTCTTTTCAGAATCGGGTGTACCTAATGGAGCCAAGGTATAAACCTCCTGCGCTCCGACAGCACTAGGTAGCTGCCCCGTCCCTGATGCTTATAGCTTCGGCTTCGCGGTAAAAGGAGACGGCGTGGGGGGTGGAGCGTCCTTTTCCGGGTCCAGCGGCCGGCTTCAGGCCTGTGAACTCGTTCGACATTACGGGGTTCCACACGGTTTGTCACATCCCCCAAACGGGTTTTTAACAAACTGGTAACAGTTATGAGGCGTCCGCGAAGATGTGAGCGGCAAGCTCGTTGGGCAGTTCAAGGCCGGCTTCGTACCCGTCGATCTGCACGAGGACGTACGAGCCTGCGGCAGAGAAAGTGCCGGTCGAGCCAGGAAAAACGCCCGCTTGCTTGAGCTGCAGAAGCAGCTCTGGATCGACCTGGGCGGGCTCACCGAGACGACGGATGCTGGCAGTCACCCCCGAGTTCTGGCCCGCGACCAGGTCGACGAGGTTCAGCAGGCCCTGGGTGGAGCGGGGATCGGCGACGTCACCCAGTTCGTCGAGCCCGGGTATGGGGTTGCCGTAAGGCGATTCGGTGGGGTGCCCGAGCATGGTGAGGAGCTTGCGCTCGACCTGCTCGCTCATCACGTGCTCCCACCGGCATGCCTCTTCGTGCACGTATTCCCACTCGAGTTCGATCACGTCGCTGAGCAACCGCTCGGCGAGCCGGTGCTTGCGCATGACATGGACGGCCTTGCGCCGGCCGTCGCCGGTGAGTTCGAGGTGCCGGTCGCCGGAGACCACGACGAGGCCGTCGCGTTCCATCCGTCCGACGGTCTGCGAGACGGTGGGACCCGAGTGCCCGAGACGCTCCGAAATACGGGCGCGAAGCGGCACGATGTTGTCTTCTTCGAGCTCGAGGATGGTGCGAAGGTACATCTCCGTCGTATCAATCAGATCGGTCATCGCCACCTCCACCTCAGCGCCCGGAATCCGGGCGTCAACAACGGTATAGAGCCTACTGTCTGGCCGTGACGGCCTCGCTCCACCTATCCACAAGTGCCAATAGACTCGGTTTATGCCGGATGTGACCATTCCTTCTGATCTGCTGCCCGCCGACGGCCGATTCGGCGCCGGACCGTCCAAGGTCCGACGCGAACAGGTGGACTATCTGGCAGGTGCCGGCGCTGCGCTCCTGGGCACCTCGCACCGCCAGGCGCCTGTGAAAGACCTCGTCGGTCGCACTCGCACGGGCCTGGCCGAGCTGTTCCGCATCCCGGACGGCTACGAGGTCGTGCTCGGCAACGGCGGCTCCACCGCGTTCTGGGACGCCGCAGCGTTCTCCCTGATCGAGACCCGCAGCGAGAACCTGGTCTTCGGCGAGTTCAGCAGCAAGTTCGCGGCAGCCGCGAAAGCGCCCTGGCTCGAGGCGCCGCACGTGATCGAAGCCCCGGCGGGTTCGCGCTCCGAACCGGAACCCGTCCCAGGCGTCGACGTGTACGCCTGGCCGCACAACGAGACGTCGACCGGAGTGATGGCACCCATCCGCCGGGTGCACGGCGACACCGGCGCTCTGACGGTCATCGATGCGACGAGCGCCGCGGGTGGGGTCGATTTCGATGCGGCCGAGGCCGACGTCTACTACTTCGCCCCGCAGAAGAACTTCGCATCGGACGGCGGTCTGTGGTTCGCGCTCTTCTCGCCCGCCGCGATCGAGCGGGTCGAGCGCATCGCGTCGAGCGACCGCTACATCCCCGAATTCCTCAGCATCAAGAACGCGGTGGACAACTCGCGCCTCAACCAGACGCTCAACACCCCGGCCATCGCCACGCTCCTGCTGCTCGAGAACCAGGTCGAGTGGATGAACACCAACGGCGGCCTCGCCTGGACGTCGGCGCGCACCGCCGAATCGTCGGGCGCGCTCTACGACTGGGCCGAGCGCATGGATTACGCCACGCCGTTCGTGGCGGATCCGGCCCACCGCTCGCAGGTGATCGTCACGATCGACTTCGACGCGTCGGTGGATGCGGCCGCCATCGCGAAGACCCTCCGGGCGAACGGAATCGTGGACACCGAGCCCTACCGCAAGCTCGGCCGCAACCAGTTGCGCGTCGCCACATTCGCCGCGATCGAGCCCGACGATGTCCGTGCCCTGATCTCGTCGATCGAGTACGTCGTGGAACGCCTCGGCTGACCGGATGCACACCAGCGAGTGAGCGGACGATGAGACTCTGGCTGCGCGACAGCGAACGCCGGCCCGATCCTGTGCCGGTGGCGACCGATGACCGCAAGGCGATCGCGACCGGCCTCGTCCTCTGGCTCGTCGCCCTGGTGCTAGTCCTGGTCTTCGCCGGACGGCTCGCGGCCGCCGGGGACGGCTGGTGGCTCTGGACCGTCCTCCTCGGCCTCGGACTCGGCGTCGTCGGTCTCGTCTACGTCAGCATCAAGCGCCGCTGACTCCTCGGCCTCGAGGTCGAGCGCGACGTCGACGTCGGCATCGTCATCGAGCTCAGGGTCGTCGAAGTCGATGTCGACACCGTCGATGTCGCCGCTGTGCAGAACGGGCACGACAGCGTCATCGTCATCGTCGTCGTCTTCGTCTTCGTCCTCATCGAGATCGTCCAGGTCGTCCTCGGACTCCTCGTCCGCATCCTCGTCGTCCGCATCCTCATCGTCACCCGCGCGCTCTGCGGCCAGGGCCTCCTGCGAGGCCTGGTAGTCCGCGAGTCGCTCCGACCACGGAACCCAGTCCGGTGCGAGCAGCGACGCTTCGCCCGGCACGAGCTCCGTCTCGAGGACGCCGGGCTCTGCCTCGCCGTCGAGGCGGGAGATCGTCACCGACCAGCGCCAGCCGGGGTAACCCGGCAGCGCGCTGTCGAAGAGGAGCGACAGCACGTGCTCGCCCTCGACGATGTGCCCGACGAGGGGGCCGACGGTCGCCTCAGGAGTGACCGCGAAAAGCGCAGCGCGTGCCAGGTCGACCGCCCCCAGCAGCTCGGGGTCGGCCGTCGGCTCCGCTTCGGGAGCCTCGACATCGGCCGCCGCCGCTCCGGGCATGTCCGTCTCGGTCGCCTGCGCCTCGGTCGCCACCGCCTCTGTCGCCTCCGCCTCGGGGGCGTCCGCGTCGGGAGAGGTCACGTCGCTGTCGTCAGGCATCCAGGTCGTCCGCAACCCGGCGGAGCACGGCCGCGATCTTCGCGCCGTGCGCCTTGTCGGGGTACTTGCCGCGCTTGAGGTTCGAGCCGATCCCGTCGAGGAGCTTCACGAGGTCTTCGACGATGATCGCCATGTCGTCGGCCGATTTGCGGCTCATCTTGACGAGGCTCGGCGGCGCATCCAGGACGCGCACCGACAGCGCCTGCGCACCGCGCTTCCCGTCGGCGATGCCGAACTCGAGCCGCGTGCCCGATTTGACCACCGCGCCGGCAGGCAAAGCCGAGGCGTGCAGGAAGACCTCCTGGCCGTCATCGGAGCTGATGAAGCCGAAGCCCTTCTCGTCGTCGTAGAACTTGACCTTGCCGGTAGGCATGGGAACCTCTTTCACATGGGGAATCTTGTGACCAACCTCAATTATCCTTGATTTCGTGACCCAACAGACCCCGCCGGCCTCCAGCCGGCTCCAGCGCACCCTTGCGTTCATCATCGCCGGGCTCTTCATCCTCTCCGTGCTCGCCATCGTGGCGATCATCGCAGGCACGGCCCTCGGCGCGTTCGCAGCACAGGGATCGGGGAGCGGGATCTGGCCGACGGTGTTCTTCATCCCGTTGATCGGCCTGCCGATCGCCTTCGTGCTCCTCATCGTCGTGTTGATCGACAACTTCAGGCAGAGGAGCCGCGCGAATCGTAATTCGCAGCGCTGAGCCCGGCCGAACAGGCATGCACATGGGCAGGTCGGGCCGATGACCAGCACACTCGTCTTCGCTGCGCGGCTGCGCGCCCTCGACGATGACGCACTGGCCGCTGCCCTGGCGGTGCGGGGAACGCCGCGCTACGGGATCGACGACTTCTTCGACCTGGCCGACGCGCTTCTCGACCGCGAGTCGGTGCAGCGGGCGCTCGCAGGGTTCGACCGGCCGACGCTCGCGGTGCTGGCTGCGCTCACCGCATCCGGTGCCCCCGCGACCGCGCAGCGTGTCGCTGACCTGCTCTACAGCGCCGGCGCGATCCCGCCGCAGGAACCGGATGCGGTCGCCGCACGCCTCGACGTGACCGCCTCGCTTCTCCTGACGCTGCACGAAGGCGATACGTACAGCCTCTACGACGGGGTGCGCGCCCAGCTGGAGTCCTGGCCGGAGCTCGGGCTCCCCTCACCGGCAGAACTGATCAGCGCGCCTCCCCCGCACGCGCTCGCGCCGGTTCCCGACACGGAGCAGCGCTTCAGCGACCGTCTGGCCTCCGAGCGCGCCTTCCTGGCCGTGTCGACGGTCACCGAACTCGTCTCGGAACTTCAGCGCGAGGGCGCACGCGAACTGCAGAAGGGCGGCCTCGCGCTCCCCGCGACGAAGCGCATCGCCGCTGCTCTGGGCGTCGACGTCACCGATGTGGCGACCGTCGTCTCGATCGCCGCGCGCGCCGGCCTGATCGGTCTCGAGCATGCGACCTGGCTTCCGACCGACGCGGGTGCGCTGTGGCAGCAGGAGCCGACGGCGGACCGCTGGCGCGTGCTCGCGTCCGCTTGGCGGGATGCCCTCCCCGCAGACCTGCGCAGTGTCCTGGCAGACCGTGCGCACGCCGTCTGGGGCGAAAGGCTCCACGAGTTCGTGGACTGGGCCTATCCGGCAGCGGGCGACGCCATGCGGGCGAGGGTGACCGCCTACACTCGCGACGCGGAATGGCTGGGGATCACGGCGCGCCAGGCGCCGAGCTCGGCGGGCACACTCCTGCTCGAGTCGGGGCCGGGCGAGGCCGCCACGGCCTTCGCCGCGCTGTTCCCGCCAGAAGTCGACCATGTCTACCTGCAGCACGATCTCACGATCGTGTCTCCAGGCCCGCTGACGCCCGCGGTCGATGCCCGCCTGCGCATGCTCGCCGACGTCGAGAGCCGTGCCCTCGCATCCACGTACCGCGTGTCCTCGGCGAGCCTGGTGCGTGCGATCGCGGAGGGCGAAACGGCCGAGACGATCCGTGCCTTCCTCGCTCAGATCTCGCTGACCGGCCTGCCACAGCCGCTCGACTACCTGATCGCTGACGCAGCGGAGCGGTACGGCCGGGTGCGGGTCGCCGACCTGGATGCTCCCGCAGGGGATCGCGAGACGGGCGCACACACCCTCGTGCAGTCCGACGACACCGCGCTCCTCACCACCATCGCAGTCGACCAGGCACTGCGCCCGATCGCGCTCGTGCGCACGGCACCGACGCGGCTGGTCAGCAGGTTCCCCCGCGATGTCGTCTTCTGGGCGCTCAGCGATGCGCGCTATCCCGTCGCCGCCATCGACACCGACGGGGCGATCGTCGGGCTGCACCGGCATCGTGTGGCGCCGACGGCTCCCCCGCCCGCGCCGAACCCGGCGAAAGCCCTCGTCGAGCGCCTGCGCGCGGCCGAGCAGGCGGAAGGGCCCGACACCGGCGCCCAATGGCTGGCGCGACAGCTCGACATCGCCATCCGAGGCAAGGCGACCGTGACCGTGAGCGTGGCAATGCCGGACGGACGCGTCGTCGAGTACCTTCTCGAACCGACGGGGCTCGGTGGAGGTCGCCTGCGCGGTCGCGACCGCCAGGCCGACATCGAGCGCACGCTCCCGCTCTCGAGCATCCGGGGTCTGAGTCCGGCGGAGGCCGCCGCGAGCGGAGAGACGGGCAGCGAGGCGTAGACTCAACGGTTATGTCCGACGGCCCCCTGATCGTCCAAAGCGACCGCACCGTGCTCCTCGAGGTCGCGCATCCGGCCGCCGAAGACGCGCGCCACGATCTCGCGATCTTCGCCGAACTCGAGCGCGCCCCCGAGCACATCCACACCTACCGGATCACGAGGCTCGGGCTGTGGAACGCGCGGGCTGCCGGGCACACCGCCGCGGACATGCTCGCGACGCTCGAACGCTACTCGAAGTTCCCGATACCCCAGACGGTCGCCGTCGACATGGGCGAGACCGTCGCACGGTACGGGCGGCTCGTCATCGACCGGGCCGAGGACGGCACACTCGTACTCCGCTCGAACGACCTGGCGGTGCTCACCGAGATCGCGGGAGCGAAACGGGTGAGCCCGCTTCTCGTGGAACGGCTCGACGACGAGACGTTCGTGGTCGCGGCCTGGGCGCGTGGCCAGCTCAAACAGGAGCTCGTGAAACTCGGCTGGCCGGCCGAAGACCTCGCTGGTTACACACCGGGGACGCCGCACCCGATCGACCTCGTCGAAGAGGGCTGGCACCTCCGCGACTACCAGAACAAGGCGGTCGAGAGCTTCTTCGACGGCGGTTCCGGTGTCGTCGTGCTCCCCTGCGGCGCGGGCAAGACCCTGGTCGGGGCCGGCGCGATGGCCACCTCGAAGACCACCACGCTCATTCTCGTGACCAACACCGTCTCCGCGCGCCAGTGGCGTGACGAACTGCTGCGCCGCACCACGCTCACCGCCGAAGAGATCGGCGAATACTCCGGCCAGGTGAAAGAGGTGCGTCCGGTCACGATCGCGACCTACCAGATCCTCACGGCCAAGCGGAAAGGCGAGTACGCACACCTCGCCCTGCTCGACGCGCTCGACTGGGGCCTCGTGGTCTACGACGAGGTCCACCTGCTGCCCGCGCCGGTGTTCAAGCTGACCGCCGAACTCCAGGCGCGCAGGCGCCTCGGACTCACGGCGACCCTGGTGCGCGAAGACGGCCGTGAAGGCGACGTCTTCAGCCTCATCGGCCCGAAACGGTTCGACGCGCCGTGGAAGGAGATCGAGGCGCAGGGCTTCATCTCCCCGGCGTCCTGCTTCGAAGTGCGCATCGACCTGCCGCAGTCAGACCGGCTCTCCTACGCGGCCGCGGCCGACGAAGAACGGTACAGGCTCGCCGCGACCGCCCCGGCGAAGCTCGACGTGGTGCGCCGGCTGGTCGAGCGGCACGCCGGCGAACGCATCCTGGTCATCGGCCAGTACCTGGACCAGATCGACGAACTGGCGGATGCGCTCGACGCCCCTCGCCTGACCGGAGCGACACCGGTCGACGAACGGGAACGCCTGTACCAGGAGTTCCGGGAGGGCACGACCCCCGTGCTCGTCGTCAGCAAGGTGGCGAACTTCTCCGTCGACCTCCCCGAGGCGACCGTCGCGATCCAGGTGTCCGGCTCGTTCGGTTCGCGACAGGAGGAGGCGCAGCGGCTCGGGCGGCTGCTCCGGCCGAAGGAGTCCGGCCTCTCCGCGAACTTCTACACCCTCGTCGCCCGCGACACGGTCGACCAGGACTTCGCCCAGAACCGTCAGCGCTTTCTGGCCGAGCAGGGGTACAGCTACACGATCCTCGACGCGCACTCGCTGGCGGCCTGAGGCAGCGCGACCCTCTGGGGCGGCAGGCGCGCTCAGCCGCGCAGGTATCGCAGCAGCAGAGTGTCGCCGGAGACGAGCGTGTGCGCGAGCCTGAGGCCGACCGGCATGATCGGGGACTCGCCGGCCGCGATCCGGGACGCGATTCCGGCCTCGAGCCGCGGGCTCAGGGTGAGGCACAGTTCGTCGAGCACCGATGCGGCCACCAGGTCGCCGAACAGGTGCGGGCCGCCTTCGCAGTGGATGCGCCCGAGTCCGCGTTCGGCGAGGACGCGCACCAGCACATCCGCCTGCACCCGCTCGTGCCCGCAGACCACGACGTCCGCGACGCGCTCGAGAGTGAGGCGCGCGCTGCTGCGTGCGAGCTCGGTGGTCAGGATGATCGGCCGGACGGGCGCATCGGCGAAGATCGGGCCCGCCGGGTCGAGGTCGAGGCTCGCCGAGACGATGGCGAAGACCGGATGCGGAGCGAGGCCCGACCGCGTGCGCGCACGCTGCGACGCATCATCGACCCGCATGGCGCCGTAGCCTTCGGCCCGGACGGTGCCCGCGCCGACCACCACGACGTCGCAGAGCCGGCGCAGCATCGCGAACACCCGCTGGTCGGCGCCGTCGGACAGGCCGCTCGAGAGCCCCTGGTGGGTCGCGGCCCCGTCGACGCTGGACACGAAGTTGACCCGCACCCAGGGCGGCGCTCCGACGCGTTCGCCGTAGAGGCTCGCGATGTCGTCGTCGCTGAGGTCCTCCAGCGCCGGCAGCGGGTACGCCCGGGAGATCGACGCCTCACTCATTGGCTTCCCCCATGTTGTGGCGCAGACCCTGCGGGGTCCACAGGCCGAGGATGGCCTCCGTCATCCTCGCCGCCGCGACCGAGGCCGCGACGTTGTGCATCCGGATGATGCGCGCCCCGTTCATGATCGAGACGACGGCTGCGGCGATCGAGCCTTCGAGTCGCGCGGCGCGGTCTGCGCGGAGCGTCTCGCCGATGAAGTCCTTGTTCGACACCGCGGCGAGCGTGGGGAACCCGAGGTCGGCGATCTCGGAGAGCCTGCGCGTCAGTTCGAGCGACTGGAGGGTGTTCTTGTTGAGGTCGTGACCCGGGTCCACGACGATCCGCTCCTCCGGCACGCCGGATGCGATGACCCGCTCGACCCGCTCGATCAGGTACCGAGCGATGTCGGCGGCGATGTCGTCGTAGTGCGGACGCGGATACGGCGTTCGCGGGGTCGCCAGACTGTGCGTGATGACGAGCGTCGCCTCGCTGTCGGCGACGATGTCGAGCAGGGCGGGGTCGCTGAGGCCGGTCGTGTCGTTGACGACCGTGGCCCCTGCCCGGATGGCCTCCCGCGCGACCTGCGCGTGGAACGTGTCGACGGAGATGACCACATCCGATCCCGCACGGAGCTCGGCGATCACCGGCACCACCCGGTCCGCCTCTTCGGCGGCCGGAATCGGCGCGCCGGGCGCGAAGGGCGCGCCACCGATGTCGACCCAGTCGGCCCCGTCTGCCACGGCAGCGAAGGAGGCGGCGACGGCGGCGTCGAGGGCGAAGGTGCGGCCCCGGTCGTAGAACGAGTCGGGTGTGCGGTTCACGACCGCCATCACCGCGACCTGGCGGGAGAAGTCGAACGTCCGGGCGCCGATACGGCGAACGGGGATGCGCAACGGCGGCAGGTAGGGCTCGCGCGAGCCCGTGGCGGCCGCGATTTCGTCAGAGAGCGTCAAGGGGAACATCCTCATCCGCAAGCTGCGCTCGGTCGACCTGCACGCCCGACCGGATCAGTCTCTGTACCTGCTCGTTGACGTCCCACACGTTCACATTCATGCCCGCGACGACCCGGCCGTCCCTGACCCAGAACGAGATGAACTCCCGCGCGGCCCTGTCTCCCCTGTAGACGATGTCCGCACCGCGTGCCAGCGGCGCGTAGCCGGAGTACTCCATGCCCAGATCGTATTGGTCGGTGTAGAAGTACGGGATGTCGTCGTACTCGGCGTTTTCGCCGAGCATCGCAGCGGCCGCCACCTTTCCACCGGCGATGGCGTTGGCCCAGTGCTCGTTGCGCAGGTGCTCCCCGATCGCAGGCAGGTACGGGTCGGCGACGTCGCCCGCAGCGAACACGTCGGCTGCGCTGGTCTCCATTGACGCGCTGGTCGTGATGCCGTTGCCGAGCGCGAGCCCGGCCCGTTCGGCCAGGCCGGTGTTCGGCGAGGCCCCGATCCCGACCACGACCACATCCGCTGGCAGCCGCTCGCCCGCATCCGTCGTCACGGCATCGACCCGGCCGGCCGACCCGCCGAGCTCAGCCACCGCCGTCTTCATCCGGAAGCTGACGCCGTGGTCGCGGTGCAGCTGCTCGAAGACCGAGCCGAGCTCCGCTCCGAGTGCGTGCTCGAGGGGAACTGCTCCATGGCCTACGACGGTCACCTCGTTGCCGTACAGGCGCGCCGCTGCCGCGACCTCGAGCCCGATCCACCCGGAGCCGGCGATAACGACCTGCCTGCCGCCGCTCGAGAGCTCAGCGCGCAGCGCATCGCTGTCGTCGAGGGTGCGCAGCGTGTGGACGCCGTCGAGGTCGGACCCGGGCAAGGTGAGGCGGCGTGGGGCGGCGCCGGTTGCGAGCAGGAGGCGCTCGTATGCCAGGCGGCCGCCCTCCTCGAAGACGATCTCGTGGGCGCCGGGATCGATCGACGCGACTGTGGTCTCGAGGACCAGGTCGACGTCGTTGTCCCGGTACCACTGCGCTGGGTGCACGAAGACATCGTCGCGGTCGCCTCCGTTCAGGTATTCCTTCGACAGCGGGGGGCGGATGTACGGATCGTGCGCCTCCGCGCCGACGATCACGATGCGTCCGTCGTAGCCACGTTCGCGGAGTGTCGTCGCGGCCGTGGCGCCCGCGAGTCCCCCTCCGACGATGACGCTGGTGCGCTCGGCCATGGGTGGGTTCCTTCCGTCGCCTTCTGTGCCGAAGCTATGGTCAGGCCGCGGCTTCGTCAAGGGCGCGGATCAGACTCGCGGGGCATTCGCGGAGCGCTCGCGGGCCGTTCGCACGCCGGTCACACGTCCGCCACCGTGCGCACACCGCGGTCTCACAGTCAAGTCCCAGTCAACGCGCAGATAATAGGTGCCATGAACGCCGGACCACGCATTCTCATCGTCGACGACGAGCCCAACATCCGCGATCTCCTCACCACCAGCCTCCGTTTCGCCGGTTTCGCCGTGCGTGCCGTCGGCAATGGTGCTCAGGCCATCTCCGCGGTCCTCGAAGAGGAACCCGACCTCATCATCCTCGACGTCATGCTCCCCGACATGAACGGGTTCGGCGTCACCAAACGCCTCCGCGGCGCAGGCTACACGGCGCCCATCCTGTTCCTCACGGCTAAGGACGACACCGAAGACAAGATCACCGGCCTGACCGTCGGAGGCGACGACTACGTCACCAAGCCGTTCAGCCTCGACGAGATCGTCGCCCGCATCAAGGCGATCCTGCGCCGGACGATGCAGGCCGACGAAGACGCCGTCATCCGGGCGGGCGAGCTCACCATGGACCAGGACACCCACGAAGTGTTCGTCGGCGACACCGGCATCGAGCTCAGCCCCACCGAGTTCAAGCTGCTCCGCTACCTGATGCTCAACCCCAACCGGGTGCTCAGCAAGGCGCAGATCCTCGACCACGTCTGGGAGTACGACTTCAACGGCGATGCGGGCATCGTCGAGTCCTACATCTCGTACCTCCGCCGCAAGGTGGATGCGCACTCGAGCGAACCGCTCATCCAGACCAAGCGCGGCTTCGGTTACATGCTCAAAGCGGCGAAGGTCTAACCCTCATTCACTGTTGGCCCAGCTTCGCTGCATAAACTGGCGGCCTCATGCACGAATCACTCCTGGATCGATGGAACGCGGTCTCACTACGCACCAAGATCACGGGCGTGACCGTCCTGATGCTGACGCTCGGGCTGCTCGTCTCGGGCATCGGCACGATGGCGATGCTCAAGCCCGTGCTGCTGACGCAGCTCGACGCGCAGCTGAACGCCGCCTCGCAGCCGAACAACCTGAACTCCTACCTGGCCTCCCGCACAAGCAACAGTGACAGGATCGCGTCGGACGGGAGTGCCTCCGACTACTTCGTCGCGCTCTACAACGCCGATGGCAAGCTGATCGACTACAACTGGAAGAACGAGCCCGCCGCCGAGCGCCCGGTCGTGCCCGGCAAGGTCGACCTCACCCAGGGCCGCGAGATGAGCCAGTCGGGCTTCTACCTCAACAGCCGTGACAAGCACACGCTCTACCGCGCAAGCGCTTCACTGGTGACCTTCACGTCGCCCGCCGGCGCATACGGCACGGCGATCGTCGCGGCATCCACCCACCAGATCGACACGATCATGGCCAGCTACCTGGCGATCTTCCTGGGCTTCGGAGTGATCGTCGTCATCGTGGGAGCGGGCCTCACGCGGATGCTCGTCACGACCACCTTCGCACCGCTCCGTGAGGTCGAGCAGACTGCTGCTGCCATCGCCGACGGCGACTTCAGCCAGCGCCTCGGAGGAGCGACCCCGAACACCGAAGTCGGGCGCCTCAACCGTTCGCTCAACACCATGCTCAACCGGATCGACCGGGCCTTCAACGACCGCGCACGCACCATCGAGCAGATGCGCCGATTCGTCGGCGACGCCAGCCACGAACTGCGCACGCCCCTGGTCTCCGTGCGCGGCTACGCCGAGCTCTACCGCATGGGTGCTCTGCAGACGCCAGAAGAGGTCGCCCAGGCGATGGACCGCATCGAGAAGGAAGCGATCCGCATGGGCGGTCTCGTCGAAGACCTTCTCGAACTGGCCCGCCTGGACGAGACAAAGCCGCTCGACCTGAAGCCGGTCGACCTCGTCCCGATCGCCCGCGACGCGGCCCTCGACGCGATGGCCTCGTCGCCCGGTCGCGTGGTCACGGTACTCACCCCCGAGCCCCTGCTGCGCCGCCACGAGACCGAGACGGAGCCGCTCGATATGAGCGACATGCCCCTGGCCAGAACGCAGGCGACCTCGAACACGACCACCGGCCCGATCGCATTCGCCGGGGCGACACTCGCCCGGCTGCGGAGCCGCCGTCCCCGTCGCGCCGGCGGCACGGCCGTCATCACGGAACCGGTGGTGCAGGCGCCAGTTCCACCGCCCAGCGATCCCGCGATCGTCCTCGCCGAGGAGAACAAGATCCGCCAGGTCGTCACCAATCTCATGGGAAACGCGATGCGGTTCACCCAGGACGACAGCCCCATCGAGATCCTGGTGCAGGTCAATCACCAGACCGAGCGGGCGATCCTCGAAGTGATCGACCACGGCGAGGGCATCCCGCCGCAGATCCGGGAGAAGATCTTCCAGCGCTTCTGGCGGGCTGACACCTCCCGCGCCCGTGAGACGGGCGGCAGCGGCCTGGGCCTCGCGATCGTTTCGTCGATCGTGGCGGCCCACAACGGAACGGTCGAGGTCGTCGAGACCGAAGGCGGCGGCGCGACCTTCCGCGTCGCGCTCCCGCTCGCCGGCTCGCCGGCCGCACCCCAGCCGGCCACCCCCGCCGCGTAGCCCCCAGGCCCCCCGGCCCCCAGGCCCCCCGGCCCCCGGCCCCGACGGGGCGCCCTGCCGCTCCGTCGCCCGTCTGGCCCGTCGAGTCGTCACCAACTCCCCGAAAGAGCTCGGAATTCGGGTACCTACTGACGCCTCGGCATCCGGTCGTTCGGCCGTTCGGGCCGCCCTCGCTCGAGTCGTCACCAACTCCCCGAAAGGGCGCGGAATTCGGGTACCTACTGACGGCTCGACGGTGGCAGTGGGCCGGAACGGTAGGCAGCGGCGCCGCGGCGAGGCGGGACCGCGACGCCGGCGCGGGCGGCCGACGCACGCGAAGAGGGCGCCTCCCGTGCGGGAGACGCCAGCCGGCGCACGCGAAGAGGGCGCCTCCCGTGCGGGAGACGCCCTCTGCGTGTTTCAGGACTGCTTAGAAGTCCATGCCACCGGTCGGGTCGCCGACCGGAGCCGAGTTCTTCTCCGGCTTGTCGGCGACGACGGCCTCGGTGGTGAGGAACAGGCCCGCGATGGAGGCTGCGTTCTGCAGCGCCGAGCGGGTGACCTTCACCGGGTCGTTGATGCCGGCGGCCAGCATGTCCACGTACTCACCGGTCGCGGCGTTGAGGCCGTGGCCGACGGGCAGGTTGCGAACCTTCTCGACGACGACGCCGGGCTCCATGCCTGCGTTGATCGCGATCTGCTTGAGCGGCGCCTCGATGGCGACGCGAACGATGTTCGCACCGGTCGCCTCGTCGCCGGTCAGCTCGAGCTTCGCGAACGCGTTCTTGCCGGCCTGGATGAGTGCGACGCCACCACCGGCGACGATGCCCTCTTCGACGGCCGCCTTCGCGTTGCGCACGGCGTCTTCGATGCGGTGCTTGCGCTCCTTCAGCTCGACCTCGGTCGCGGCGCCCGCCTTGATGACGGCGACGCCGCCGGCGAGCTTGGCGAGACGCTCCTGGAGCTTCTCACGGTCGTAGTCGCTGTCGGTGTTCTCGATCTCGTTACGGATCTGGGCGACGCGGCCCGCGATCTGCTCGGGGTCGCCCGCACCCTCGACGATGGTCGTCTCGTCCTTGGTGATGACGACCTTGCGTGCCTGGCCGAGAAGGTCGAGCGTGACGTTCTCGAGCTTGAGGCCGACCTCTTCGGAGATGACCTGGCCACCCGTGAGGATCGCGATGTCCTGCAGCATGGCCTTGCGGCGGTCGCCGAAGCCCGGAGCCTTGACGGCGACGGACTTGAAGATGCCACGGATCTTGTTCACGACGAGCGTGGCCAGAGCCTCACCGTCGACGTCCTCAGCGATGATCAGGAGCTGCTTGCCGGCCTGGATCACCTTGTCGACGATGGGCAGGAGGTCCTTGATGTTCGAGATCTTCTGGTTCGCGATGAGGATGTACGGGTCTTCGAACACCGCCTCCTGGCGGTCCGGGTCGGTGACGAAGTACTGCGACAGGAAGCCCTTGTCGAAGCGCATGCCCTCGGTCAGCTCGAGCTCGGTGCCGAAGGTGTTCGACTCCTCGACGGTGACGACGCCCTCCTTGCCGACCTTGTCGATCGCCTCGGCGATGATCTCGCCGATGGTGGTGTCGCCCGCGGAGATGGACGCGGTCGCCGCGATCTCTTCCTTGGTCTCGACCTCTTTTGCCGACGCGATGAGCTCAGCGGTGACAGCCTCGACGGCCTTCTCGATGCCGCGCTTCAGGGTGATGGGGTCTGCACCGGCGGCCACGTTGCGGAGGCCTTCCTTGACCAGGGCCTGGGCGAGGACGGTGGCGGTGGTGGTGCCGTCGCCTGCGACGTCGTCGGTCTTCTTCGCGACCTCCTTGACGAGCTCGGCACCGATCTTCTCGTAGGGGTCGTCCAGTTCGATCTCCTTGGCGATGGAGACACCATCGTTGGTGATCGTGGGAGCGCCCCACTTCTTCTCGAGCACGACGTTGCGACCGCGCGGGCCAAGCGTCACCTTCACGGTGTCGGCCAGGATGTTCAGGCCACGCTCGAGGCCGCGGCGCGCGTCCTCGTTGAAAGCAATGATCTTTGCCATGGTTGTTTCTCGTCCCTCCCGGACGTCTGCGAAAGATACGGAACTTCCGGGCGAATGCCCGAGTTCATTGTTAGCACTCGAACGCGTCGAGTGCTAGGACGATTCTGGCACTCGGATGCCGGGAGTGCAAGTGAACGGGGCGGGACCGGTCAGTACGGTCGACGCCCGACGCGAACGAACGCCGCCCGGATGTCCGGACGGCGTTCGAATCAGTAGTCGTGCTGTGCTACGCCAGACGCACCGACTCGGCCTGGGGGCCTTTGTTGCCGGTACCGACCTCGAAAACGACCTGCTGGCCCTCTTCGAGAACCTTGTAGCCGCTCATGTCGATAGCGGAGTAATGAACGAAAACGTCCTGTCCCCCACCATCGACGGTGATGAAGCCGTAGCCCTTTTCAGCGTTGAACCACTTCACGGTTCCGTTCGCCATCTATTACTCCCATTGCTGTGTTTCGTCCGCGCGTAGCACATTCACCAGCGCGTTGAAACCAGATACTAATGCTTCCGATGGTCCTGATGAATGGAGACAACGCGAATAGGTCGTGAAATTACCCGAAATGGTCGTGAATTAAACACGCCCGAAACATCGCGAACCGGAACCCCCGGTGAGACGGCCTATCCGGCAGGAGCCTTGTAGTCACTCCCGACCACCACCGTGAGATCGGCCCCCGTCTCCACAAAGTCCTGCGTCAGGGCGGTCGTCGCGCCGGGCAGCGACTGTGCGGCGCCGAGCGCCGCTGCCGCGTTCTTCGGGTCGGAGTAGTAGACCACGGTGGTGGTGATGTTCGACTGGCTCGCGTTCGCGCGCGAGACCACTTTCCATCCCTTCGCGACGAGGGCGTCGCCGACCTGGTTCGCCAGCCCGGCCGTCGTCGTCCCGTTGAGCACCGTGACGTTGAGCTTCGGATCGACCGTGGGGGTGATCGTCGGCGTCGGGGTCGGCGTCGCTGTCGGCGTGTGCGAGCCGGTCGGCGACCCGTTGAACGCGATGCTGCCGTTGATGAGGTAGAGACCGAACACTCCGACGCCGATCAGGAGGATGGTCGCGACGGCGGCCCAGGCGAAGCCGATCCAGCCGCGCCCCTTCTGGTGGGGAGCTCGGTGGGCGCCGACACGCTGGATGTCGTCGGGGATCACATCGAAGCGATCCTTCGGGAATTTCTCTGCCATCTGTTCGGTGGGGGTCCTCAGTCGTGGGGCGTCAGCGTTCGCGCGCGTCGTGCGGCCGAGCGCGCATCGCGCAGGCGTTGCAACCTTTTGACGAGCATGGGGTCGTGGGCGAGCGCGGCCGGCGAATCGATCAACGCGCCGAGCAGCTGATAGTACCGCGCCGCAGACAGGCCGAAGTCCTGACGGATCGCCTGCTCCTTCGCGCCCGCATGACGCCACCACTGCCGCTCGAAGGCGAGTATCGCCTCGTCGCGCTCCGTCAGCTCATCGTGAACCGTGGACGGGCGGCTGCGATCGTTGGACGCTTCCGCCATCGCTCACCTCACTTCGACCGGACCCCGGATGTGCGCTTCATACTATTTGCGCGTGTCTGAGTGTTCGCCCAAGCGGGCGGGCAGGTCGCGGGATGGCGTTTAGTGTTGAAGCTGATATCTCGGCCCGGATCGCAGTGGAAGGACACCTCGCCATGGAGTACAACGTCACGAAGAGCGACGAGGAGTGGCGTCAGGAGCTCAGCCCCGACCAGTTCTCCGTGCTCCGCGAGGCTGCGACCGAGCGCCCGTGGACGGGCGAGCTGCTCGATGAGGAGCGCGCAGGCCTCTACACCTGTGCGGCGTGCGGCGCCGAGTTGTTCAAGAGCGGAACGAAGTTCGACTCGGGCTGCGGCTGGCCCAGCTTCTACGAGTCGGTGCGCCCTGAGGCGGTCGAGCTCATCGAGGACGACAGCCTCGGGATGGTCCGCACCGAGGTCCGTTGCGCGAGCTGCGGCTCTCACCTTGGCCACGTCTTCGACGACGGGTTCGGCACGCCGACGGGAGACCGGTACTGCATGAATTCGATCTCCCTCAACTTCACTCCGGCAGAGTAGCGGGGTGGGTTCGCTCCTCGACTCCGTCGCTGCCCGGCGATCGTACTCGCTGGTCACCGACGACGCCCCGACGCACGACGAGCTGCTGCCCCTGGTCGCGGCGGCCGGGCGGGTGGCGGACCACAGTTCCCTCCGGCCCTGGCGGGTGATCGAGCTCCGCGGCGAGGCGCGTGAGCGGCTCGGGCGGGCCTTCGTGAAGGATGCGGGCGCACGCGGTCCCGATGCGGAGAAGCTCGCTCAGAAGCCCCTTCGCGCGCCACTCCTGCTCGCGATCGTCTCGGCCCGGCGCGCGAGCGACAAGGTTCCCGGCTGGGAGCAGGACGCTGTCGCGGCCGGAGTCGCCCACACGCTGAGCCTGCTGCTGCACGACGCCGGCTGGGGAGTGTTCTGGCGGACGGGAGGCCACACGCGCTCGAAGGCGGTCCACAAGGCCCACGGACTCGCGAAGAACGAGAGGCTCCTCGGCTGGCTGTACGTGGGCGGCGTTCCGGAGGGCTCGCGCGAAGGCCACCGCATCTCGATCGACCCGGAGCGCTACCTCAGCGTGCTGGAATGACGCCCGGCGCCCGCCACCGGATGCTCGCGACGGCCACTGCGACCAGCGCGAGCAGCGTGCCTGCCACGGTCGTCCACGCGATGGGGTGCGACCCGCTCGGCAGAACGAGGTCGAGGGCGAGCGCGGTCAGCAGCTGACCGGCAACGGTCGCAAGCCCCAGGATGAGCACGCCGGTGATCCGCACGAGCAGCGATGCGCCCGCGATGAACACGCAGCCGATCGCGCCGCCCAGGTACAGCCACCACTCGCTCGGGAGGCTGCTGGGCCAGCCCGCGAAAGAGGAGTGCACCAGGGTGGCGATCACCAGCACGGTGGTGCCGACCACGAAGTTGACGAACGTCGCGCTGAGTGCGCTGGAGGCGACGACGCGGACCTGACCGTTCACGGCCTGCTGCCAGCCGATTCCGAGTCCCGCGATCAGCGGCAGGATGAGCATCCAGAGCGGGACATCGCCGGTGAGCTGCGCGGAGACCGACCAGGTGACCGCGACCAACGCCAGCACGGCGCCGGTGATTCGCGCGGGAGTGAGCGGACGCCGGCCTCCGGGGCCCAGCCCGATGCGGTCGAGTGCGAGACCGCTCACCGTCTGTCCTGCAACTATCGCCACCGTGAAGAGCGCGACACCGAGCACGGCCGCGGTGAGACCTTGCGAGAGCACGAGGAATGCACCGGCGCTTCCGCCCAGGACATACCACCAGGGAAGGCTGCGCGAACGAAGGGCGGCCCCGACCCGCGCCAGCCCGCGGCGCCCTGTCGGTGCGACGGCGAGCGCGACGACGAGGATCAGCAGGCCCGTCCCGAACGAGATCGTGGCTGCGACGAAGCCGTCGTCGAGGCGACGGCCGAGCTCGCCGTTGATGCGCGACTGCAGGGCGACGCCCGCACCGCAGAGCAGTGCGAACACGATCGCGAGCCAGAGGGGTATGGCGGGACGGCGGCGGCTGTCAGGGTCGTCGGTCACCGCTCCAGCCTATGGCGGGTGTCAGGGCTGGCGGTGTCTGGGCGACCACGTGCTAACGTTCCAGTGATCGTTGTTCATCGGCAGGAGGTGAGACCCATGTACGCAGTATCCACAGTGGGCGCTCCCCTGCAGTCCACGATCGCGCGACTGAGCTAGTCGCCCCGGGAGCGCCCGTCAGGCACTTCGCGAAAGGCGACTCCCATGAACACAACACCTTCTTCTCTCCTGCAGCCCGGTCCGGCGACGCGGGCGCTGGTCCTCGGCGGCGGCGGATCGACCGGCAACGCCTGGTTGATCGGCGTCATCGCCGGCCTGTCCGATGCCGGGCTGGACGTGACAGGCGCCGACCTGACCGTCGGCACGTCGGCCGGCTCGACGGCGGCGGCCCAGCTGGCCGGCCGGACCCCAGCCGAGCTTTTTGGCGACATCCTCTCCGCTGCACCTCCGAAACCCCCGGCCACGGCCGGATCGGACCGGGGAAACGCACCGATCCGACCGGTGACGGACCACCTCGCACGGTTCCGCGCAATCATCGCTGCCTCCGAGGATGCTGCCGACATGCGCCGCAGAATGGGCGCGTCGGCGCTCGAGCTGGATGCGGCGTCGGACGGCACCTGGCCGGCACAGTGGCGAGCCACCGTCGCGGCGCGGCTGCCCAGCCAGGACTGGCCGCGACGAGCCGTGCTCATCACGGCAGTCGACGCTACGACCGGTGAGCCGGTCGTCTTCGACCGCAACAGCGGGGTCGAGTTGGCGGACGCGGTAGCCGCCAGCTGCTCCAGTGGCCTTCCCTACAGGATCGGGGACCGACTGTATATCGACGGCGGCTACAGTCGCAACGAGAACGCCGATCTCGCCGCCGGCTATGAGCGCGTGCTGGTGCTGTCGCCGTTCGGCGGCAGGACCATGCATCCGCTCGACTGGGGCATGCAGCTGGCGGCCCAGGTCGAGGAGCTGCAGGAATCGGGCAGCACGGTCGAGACGATCTCTCCGGACAGCGAGCACCTGTTCGGGACCAACGCGATGGATCTGTCGCTGAGGCCCGCCGCCGCTCGGGCCGGTCACGAGCAGGGGAGGGCCCTCGCCGCTCAAGTCAGCGAGTTCTGGCTCCGACCCCGCTGACGCCCCGTCCCTCTGACGCCCCGTCCCGTTGACGAACCGCTCGTCAGGCGGCGGGGCGTCAGGCGTGCGGGGCGTCAGGCGGGTTGGGCGTCTGCGATCAGGTCGAACGGATGCTCGATCGAGTCGGCCACCGCCCGGAGCATCCCCGCCGCGACCCCGCCGTCGCACACCCGGTGGTCGAAGACGAGCGAGAGCTGGACGATTCGGCGCGGCACGATCGAGCCGTCGACCACCCACGGGCGTTCGATGAACCGTCCGACACCGAGGATGGCCACCTCGGGGTGGTTGATGATCGCCGCGCTGCCGTCGACTCCGAGACTGCCGTAGTTGTTGATCGTGAACGTCGAGCCGGCGAGCTCTGCGGGCGCGGCGCGTCCGTCGCGGGCGGCACGCGTCAGGCGGTCGAACTCGCCGTTCAGCTCGCGGAGGGTGAGGGATTCGGCGTGACGCACCACGGGGACGACCAAGCCTCGCGGCGTGTCGACGGCAAACCCCAGGTTCACGCCGTCGAACTCTTCGATCGAGGCGGCGTCAGGGGTGAGACGCCCGCCGAGCACGGGGTAGGTGGCGAGCGCAGACAGCGTGAACCGCGCGATGAAGGAGAGCAGCGAGGGATTCCGGTCGCCCAGCCGCATCCGCGAGCGCAGCTCCCACAGGTCGGTCGCGTCGACATCCACCCAGACGGTCGCCTCGGGGATCTCGCTCCTGCTGCGTGTCATGTTCGCGGCGACCGTGCGGCGGAAGATGCCGAGCGGGGTGACGGAGCGGAGACCGAGGCCGGTCCGCGCATCCGTTGTGCCGGCCTGCGCGACGGCGCGCGCGGAAGCGCCTGGCGTCGCCGTCTCGACGTCGCGTCGCGTGATGAGGCCGTTCGGACCGGACCCGGCGACGGATGCCAGGTCGAGCCCGCGCGTCTTGGCGAGCCGGCGCACGACGGGTGAGATCACCGGATGCGGCGAGGCGGCGCCGTGCTGGGGCGCAGCCAGAGCGGGCGCAACGGCTGCGGGCGGTGCGGCGCGAGCGACCGGGACGACTGGCGCCGTCGCCGGCTGTTCGGCCACGCGTGTCGGCGCTCCGACGAGCGCGGCGCGACGGCGCCGACCCGTGTGCCGGGTCTCCGTCGTCCCGTAGCCGACGAGCACGTTGCCGGAGCGCTGCGGGGCCGGGTCGGTGGGTGCAGCAGACGGCGCATCCTGTGCCTGCCCCGGCACCGGCTCGAGGGGAGCTGCGCTGGAGTCGTCGTCGACCTCGATGAGCGGCGCCCCGACCCGGAGGTCTTCGCCTTCTTCGCCGTGCAGCGCGCTCACCGTGCCGCCGAACGGCGACGGCACCTCGACGACCGACTTGGCGGTCTCGACTTCGGCGACGGGCTGGTCGACGACGATCGCTTCGCCGACGCTCACGAGCCAGCGGACCAGGGCCGCCTCGGTCAGGCCTTCGCCGAGGTCGGGAAGCCGGAAGACCTGGGCCGTCATGCGCCGCTCCCGTCGTCGACAGCGTCATCCCACTGCAGACGGTCGACCGCGTCGAGCAGCCGGTCGACGCTGGGAAGGTAGTACTCCTCGAGCTTCGGCGGTGCGAACGGTGTGTCGAACCCGGTGACCCGGAGCACGGGGGCCTCGAGGTAGTGGAAGCAGCGCTCGGAGACGCGGGCGGCGATCTCGGATGCGACGCTCGCGAAGCCGGGCGCCTCGGCGACGACGACGGCGCGCCCGGTCGACCGGACTGCTGCGGTGACGGTCTCGTCGTCGAACGGCACGATGCTGCGCACATCGACCACCTGGAGGCTGCGGCCCTCCTCGGCGGCGGCGTCCGCGGCGGCGAGTGCGACGGGCACGGAAGGCCCGTAGGCGATGATCGTGGCGTCGGTTCCGTCGCGGATGACTTTCGCGCGACCCAGCTCGGGGAGCGGCGCCGTCGTGTCGACCGGCCCACTCGTCCAGTAGAGCTTCTTCGGCTCCAGGAAGATCACCGGGTCGGGATACGCGATCGCAGCACGGAGCAGGCCGTACGCATCCTGCGGATTCGCCGGCGTGACGACCGTGAGGCCGGGCGTGTGCGCGTAGTAGGCCTCCGACGAGTCCGAATGGTGCTCGACCCCGCCGATCCCACCCGCGTACGGGATGCGGATCACGAGGGGCAGACGCACCGCACCGCGCGTGCGGTTGCCCATCTTCGCGACATGGTCGACGATCTGCTCGAAGGCGGGGTAGGCGAACGCGTCGAACTGCATCTCGACGACGGGGCGCATCCCGTTCATGGCGAGACCGACGGCGCTGCCGACGATTCCGGCCTCGGCAAGCGGGGTGTCGAAGCAGCGCTCTTCGCCGAACCGGGCGGTGAGGCCGTCGGTGATCCGGAAGACGCCGCCGAGAGGTCCGACATCCTCGCCGAAGACGAGCACGGACGGATCGGCTTCGAGCGCGTCGGCGAGTGCGCGGTTGAGCGCCTGCGCCATCGTCATGGTCGGCGTCGGGGTCGTGTCCGCCCGGAGGTCGGCATCGTGCATGAGTGTCATCGAAGGTCTCCCGTCTGCATCTCGGCTGCGATCTGTGCGTCTGCTGCGATCTGTGCGTCGGCTGCGATCTGTGCGTCTGCTGCGATCTGGGCGTCGGCTTCGATCTCGGCCGCCAGCATCGCCGCCTGCTCCTGCAGTTGCGGGGTCCTGGTCGCGTACACGTAGTCGAAGAGGTCGGATGGCTCGGGTGCGGTGTCCGCGTTCATCCCGTCACGCAGGTTGCTGGCAACCCGCTCCGCCTGGCTGTGGATCTCGGCCTCGTCTCCGTCGCCCAGTACACCCAGCCCGCGCAGGTACGCGCGGATGCGCAGCAGTGGGTCCTTCTCCCGCCACGGAGCGACCTCGTCGTCGGTGCGATACCGGGTGGCGTCGTCGGCGTTGGTGTGCGACTCGATGCGGTAGGTGACGGCTTCGATGAGGCGCGGGCCGCCTCCGGAGCGGGCGGCGGAGACCGCATCCCCCAGGACCGAGAGCAGAGCGGCGAGGTCGTTGCCGTCGACGCGCTGGCCGGGCATCCCGTACCCGATCGCCTTGTGCGCGATCGAGGGCGCCGCGAGCTGCCTGCGCAGCGGGACGGAGATGGCGTAGCCGTTGTTCTGCACGAAGAAGACAACGGGCAGATGGAAGACGGCCGCGAAGTTCAGCGCTTCGTGGAAGTCGCCCTCGCTCGTGGCCCCGTCGCCGCAGACGGCGAGCACCACGGTGTCCTCGCCGCGGAGCTTGGCGGCGTGGGCGAAGCCGACGGCGTGGAGCAGCTGTGTGGCCAGCGGGGTCGACTGGGGTGCCACGTTGTGGCGGTGGGGGTCGTAGCCGGAGTGCCAGTCGCCGCGGAGCAGCGAGAAGGCTTCGACCGGGTCGACACCACGGCTGAGGACGGCGACGGTGTCGCGATAGGTCGGGAACAGCCAGTCCTGGTCGGACAGCACGAGGGCCGAAGCGACCTCGCATGCTTCCTGGCCGTGGGACGACGGGTAGACGGCGAGTCGGCCCTGGCGGACCAGCGCACTGGCCTGGTCGTTGACCCGGCGGCCGATGACCAGGTGGCGGTAGCCGTCGATGAGCCGGTCACGCGCGGGGAGCGCGTAGGTCTCATCGGGCTGGACCGCGCCGGAAGGGTCGATCAACTGCACCGGATCGCGGCGTGGAAGCAGGCTCTCGGGCAGCACAGTGTCGGGGAGCATCCGTTCTCCTTTGAAAGACGTCTCTTCCTCTCAGGGTGGGCCTTTCGGATCGGTGACGCCAGTTCCGGATCACTTTCGAGACGAAGCGTGCCCGGGTCGCCGATTCTGCGTCATACTGTCCATCATGGGAACGGATGGTGGCGGTCGGCTGGACGGAATGCGCACACCCGCGGACGACGTCGATCTGCGCATCGTCCAGGAGCTGCGTCGCGACGGCCGCGCATCCATCTCCGCGGTCGCGGAAGCCGCCCACATCTCACGCGCGAACGCCTACGCGCGGCTCTCCCGGCTGGTCGACGACGGGGTCATCACCGGCTTCACGGCGAAGGTGAATCCGGTGCTCGTCGGGCGCGGTTCGTCGGCCTACGTCACGATGCGCGTCGATCAGGCGTCGTGGCAGGAGTTGCGCGATCAACTCGGGCGCATCCCCGAGGTGGAGCACATCGCGCTCGTCGGCGGGGACTTCGACGTGATCCTGCTGGTGCGGGCCTGCGACAACGAAGACCTGCGGCGGATCGTGCTGGAGGAGCTCACGGCCATTCCGTCGGTGCGCGATACGAAGACGGCTCTGATCTTCGAGGATCACGACACGCGCTGAGCGGCGGCCGGGTCCGCGTCGGCTTGCCGGTGACGAGGCGATCTGCAAGAATTACTTCCCGAACGATCGGTCACTAATTACGGATCGGGAGCCTGGTCCGCGCAAGGACCCGAAGACAACGCGGTCGGGAGAGAGCATGGCAGAGGCCTACCTCATCGGAGGCGTGCGCACGGCAGTCGGACGATACGGCGGATCCCTCGCCGGAGTGCGGCCCGACGACCTCGCTGCGCTCGTCGTCAGCGAAGCGCTGCAGCGGGCGGGCGCCGACCCGTCCGCGATCGACGACGTCATCCTCGGCGCGGCCAACCAGGCCGGCGAGGACAACCGCAACGTCGCGCGGATGTCGGTGCTGCTTGCGGGGCTCCCGGATGCGGTACCCGGCATCACGGTCAACCGGCTGTGCGCATCCGGACTCTCCGCCGTCACCCTCGCAGCGCAGGCCGTGCGCGCGGGCGACGCCGACCTCATCGTCGCGGGCGGCGTCGAGTCGATGACCCGCGCCCCCTGGGTCCAGGCCAAGCCCGAGAAGGCGTTCGCCAAGCCGGGCGCACAGTTCGACACGTCGATCGGCTGGCGCTTCACGAACCCCCGCCTCGCCGCACGCGACAAAGCGACCTACTCGATGCCGGAGACCGCAGAAGAGGTGGCGCGCATCGACCGCATCACGCGGGAGGACGCGGATGCGTTCGCACTGCGCAGCCATCAGCGCGCGGCTGCGGCGGTCGACGCGGGCCGCTTCGACGATGAGATCGTCGCCGTCGCCACGCCGAAGGGGCCCGTGGCTCTCGACGAAGGCATCCGCCGCGACACCAGCCTGGAGGCGCTCGCAGCCCTGCGACCCGTGGTCGCCGGCGGCTCCGTGGTCACCGCAGGCAACTCGAGCCCGCTCAACGACGGCGCCTCCGCGATCCTGGTGGCCAGCCGGGACGCCGTGAAACGCCTCGGACTCATCCCCCGCGCCCGGGTGGTCGTCGGCACCAGCGTCGGCCTCGCCCCCGAGATCATGGGGCTCGGCCCGGTGCCCGCGACGGAACGTGCGCTGTCCCGAAGCGGACTCTCTCTCGGCGATCTCGGGTCGATCGAACTGAACGAGGCGTTCGCCAGCCAGTCCATCGCCTGCATCAGGCGCCTCGGGCTCGACGAAGAGAAGGTCAACGCCGACGGAGGCGCGATCGCGCTCGGTCACGCGCTCGGCTCGAGCGGCTCCCGCCTCGTCGTCACGCTGCTCGGGCGGATGGAGCGCGAAGACAGCCGGTACGGCCTGGCGACCATGTGCGTCGGAGTCGGCCAGGGTGCAGCGCTCATCGTGGAGCGCATCGGATGACGACCATCGCCGTCGACCGGCGTCCCGACCGTGTCACCGTCCGGCTCGACCGGCCGGAGACGCGCAACGCGATCAACCAGGAGATGGTCGACGAGCTGCACGAGATCTGCGCCGAACTCGAGGCGTCGCCGCGCATCCTGATCATCCTGGGCGGTGACGGGGTGTTCGCATCCGGAGCCGACATCGCCGAACTGCGCGAACGCCGGGCAGCGGATGCGCACCGCGGCATCAACGCCCGTCTCTTCGCGCGCATCGCGGCCCTTCCCTTGCCGGTCATCGCGGCCATCGACGGCTACGCGCTCGGCGGCGGTGCGGAGCTCGCGTACGCGGCGGACTTCCGGATCGGCACCCCCACACTGCGGATCGGCAACCCGGAGACGGGGCTCGGCATCATCGCAGCGGCCGGCGCACTGTGGCGGCTGCGGGAGCTCGTCGGCGAGCCGCTGGCCAAAGAGATCCTGCTGGCCGGCCGCATCCTCGACGCCGACGAGGCACTGGCCGTGCGTCTCGTGACCGAGCTCCACGCCCCTGACGAGCTCGAAGCCGGTGCGAACGCGCTCGCCGACCGGATCGCCGCCAACGATCCCCTGGCGACGCAGTACACGAAAGCCGTCTTCCATGCTCCCGACGACGATCACCCGCGCGCCGACCAGGATGCCCAGGCGATCCTCTTCGAATCCCCGGAGAAGATCCGGCGGATGACCGACTTCCTCGAGAGGAGACGCCGGTGAGCACCGTGCCTGACCGCGTCGGCGTGCTCGGCGGCGGCCGGATGGGCGCCGGGATCGCCCACGCGTTCCTGCTCGCGGGCGCCGAGGCCGCCGTCGTCGAACGCGACCTGCCGTCCGCCGACGCCGCACGCGCACGCATCCTCCGCGCCGTCGAGGCGAGCATCGAACGCGGCACGACGACGCTCAGCCTCGAGACGCTCGCGCCGCGGCTCCGTGTGGGCGTCGAGCTGGACGTCTTCGCCCACGTCGGACTCGCCGTCGAGGCGGTCCCGGAAGACCTGGTGACCAAGCACGACGCGCTGTCTGCTGTCGAAGCAGTGCTTCCGGCCGGCGCCTGCCTCGCGAGCAACACGTCGTCGCTGTCGATCGACGACCTCGCCGTGGTGCTCGCCCGGCCCGAGCGTTTCCTCGGGCTGCACTTCTTCAACCCGGTGCCCGCGTCACTGCTGGTGGAGGTCGTGACCGGGTCCGCGACCGACCCGACGCTCGTCCCGCAGGCCCAGGACTGGGTGCGGGCACTCGGCAAGACACCGGTCACCGTCGCCGACGCGCCCGGGTTCGCCTCCTCACGGCTCGGAGTCACCCTCGGTCTCGAAGCGATCCGGATGCTCGAAGACGGCGTCGCCTCGGCAGAAGACATCGACGCCGCCATGGTCCTCGGCTACAAGCACCCGATGGGTCCGCTGCGACTCACCGACCTGGTCGGCCTGGATGTGCGGCTCGGCGTCGCTGAATACCTCACGGAGCGCCTCGGCCCCCGCTTCGAGCCGCCGGAGCTCCTCCGCCGCCTCGTGGCCGAAGGGAAGCTCGGACGCAAGACCGGGCAGGGTTTCTACACCTGGGACGACGCGCGATGACCCGTCAGTCAGTCGGCGGCCTCGTCGAGGATGAGGTTCGTGATGCGGGCGGTGCAGACGCGTTTGCCCTCCTCATCCGTCACCACGACCTCATGCGAGGCGATCTTGCGCCCCAGGCGGATCGCCGTCGCGACGCCGGTCACCGTCCCCGAACGCACGCCGCGGTGATGCGTCACGTTGAGGTCCACACCGACCGCCGTGCGGCCTTCGCCGGCGTGCAGGACGGCAGCCCACGAGCCGAGCATCTCGGCGAACGCGGCGGATGCGCCCCCGTGCAGCAGCCCGTAGCCCTGGCGGTTGCCCTCCACCGGCATCGTGGCGACCATCCGTTCCGGCGACTGCTCGAGGATCACGATCCCCAGCTTCACGTCGAGTTCACCCAGTTCGATGGTCCAGTCCCGGTGTGCCATGGTCCGCATCCTTTCATCCAGCGCTGCTCCGGCGCTCAGTGTACCCACCCGCCGACGCGGCCGAGTTCGAAGAGAGCAACCCCATGACGAACATCCTTCCCAGCTACGTGAACGGCGCCTGGTGGACCCCGGCCGACCCGGCGCAGGCCGACACGACCCTCGTGCGCGACGCGTCGACGGGCGACGTGATCACCGCGGTCAGCACGACCGGCCTCGACCTGGCGGGTGCGCTCGACTACGCGCGGACCGTCGGCCAGGACTCGCTGGGGAGGCTGACGTTCCACCAGCGGGCGATGATCCTGAAGCAGCTGGCGCAGGCTCTCACGGAACGCAAGGACGAGCTGTACGCTCTCTCGAGCCGCGCAGGCGCCACGAAGTCCGACTCGTGGATCGACATCGACGGCGGCATCGGCGTGCTCTTCACCTACTCGTCGAAGGGCCGCCGCGAGCTGCCGAACGGCACCGTCTACGTCGACGGTCCGGCCGAGCAGCTCTCGAAGGACGGCTCGTTCCTCGGCCAGCACGTCTACACCCGGCTGTCCGGTGTCGCCGTGCAGATCAACGCGTTCAACTTCCCCGTCTGGGGTGCGCTGGAGAAGTTCGCGCCGGCGTTCCTCGCCGGAGTGCCGAGCCTGATCAAGCCGGCGACGCCCACGGGCTACCTCGCGGAGGCGTTCGTGCGCATCCTGGTCGAGTCCGGGCTGCTGCCCGAGGGTTCGCTGCAACTCGTCTCGGGTGCCGTGCCCGGGCTGTTCGAGTCACTGCGGCTCGGCGACCTGGTCGGTTTCACCGGGTCCGCGTCGACCGCGGAGCGACTTCGCGCCCACGACTCGGTGCAGACCGGCGGCGTTCGGTTCACGAGCGAGACCGACTCGATCAACGCATCCGTGCTCGGTCCGGATGCGGTGGCCGGCACCCCCGAATTCGACGCGTACGTCAAGCAGCTGGTGGCCGAGCTCACGGCGAAGTCCGGGCAGAAGTGCACCGCGATCCGCCGCGCCATCGTGCCAGACGCCGCCGTCGACGACCTGGTCTCCGCCGTGCGGGCGCGGATCGACGAACGGGTCGTCATCGGGGATCCGCGCGCAGAGGGCGTCACGATGGGACCGCTCGCCTCGGTCGAGCAGCGCGACGAGGTCCTCCGCCAGGTCGAGCGGCTGCGCGCCGGTGGCGGCGAGGTCGTGATCGGCTCGACCGACGCGCCGAGCGTTCGACGTGCAGACGGCTCCGAGAGCGCTGACCAGTCCGGCGCGTTCGTCGCCCCGATCGTCCTGCGCTTCGCCGACAACACGGCGAGCGCCGCACACACCATCGAAGCGTTCGGGCCCGTGGCCAGCATCCTGGGCTACGGCTCGACCGCCGAGGCGATCGCGACCGTCGCCCGTGGTGACGGCTCCCTCGTCACGAGCATCGCCACCCACGACCCCCAGGTCGCCGTCGAACTCGTCGGAGGAATCGCCGCGCTCAACGGCCGCGTGCTGATCCTCGACCGCGACGACGCCCGCACCTCGACAGGCCACGGCTCCCCCGTGCCGCACCTCGTGCACGGCGGCCCTGGACGCGCCGGCGGCGGCGAAGAGCTCGGCGGCATCCGGGCCGTCCTGCACCACATGCAGCGCACCGCCGTGCAGGGGTCGCCCGACATGCTGACGGCGATCACCGGGGTGTGGCACACCGGTGCGGCCGTGAAGACCGCGGGGGCGCATCCGTTCCGCAAGTCGCTCGCCGAACTGCGCATCGGCGACAGCGTGCACTCGGAGAGCCGCACGGTCACCCTCGACGACATCGAGCAGTTCGCCAAGTTCACCGGCGACACGTTCTATGCCCACATGGACGAAGAGGCCGCGGCCGCGAATCCGTTCTTCCCCGGGCGGGTGGCGCACGGCTACCTCCTGGTCTCGTGGGCGGCCGGGCTGTTCGTCGACCCGGCGCCGGGCCCGGTGCTCGCGAACTACGGGCTCGAGAACCTGCGGTTCATCACGCCGGTGTCGCCCGGGGACAGCATCCGCATCGACCTGACAGCTAAGCAGATCTCACCGCGCGAGACCGATGAGTACGGGGAAGTCCGATGGGATGCGGTCATCCGCAACCAGAACGACGAGACGGTCGCGACCTACGACGTGCTCACTCTCGTTGCGAAGGAGCTCGCCGCCTGAGCCGCGCGCGCTCAGACGCGGAGGCCGTCGAAGGCGACCGTGAGCACGTCCTCGGCGAGCTGGTCGGCACCCTCGGCGCCTCCCGGCCGGTACCACTCGACGATCGAGTTGATCATGCCGAACAGCAGGCGGGTGGCAACGCCGGGATCGACGTCGGCGCGCAGCGAGCCCTCGTCGCGCGCCTCGACGACGAGAGCGGCCACCGCGCGGTCGAACGCGCGCCGCCGGGCGAGCGCCCGCCGCTCGACCTCGGTGTTCCCGCGCACGCGCAGCAGCAGTGTGACGTAGGGCAGCTTGTCGGTGAGCACGCGCACCGCGCCGCGCAGCACATGCGCGAGCCGTTCGGCCGCGTCGCCCGTGCTTGCGGCCTCCTCGAGGAGCACCCCCTCCAGACCGTCGAGCGCCTGGCCGAGCGCGAGCTCGAGCAACTCGTCCTTGGATGCGACGTGGTGGTAGATCGCCGACTTCGAGAGCCCGAGGCGTGCGGCCAGCACGCCCATGGACGTGGCGTCGTAGCCGAACTCGTTGAACGCTGCGACCGCGACCTCCAGGATCCCCGCCTGGTCGTATCCGGGCCGCCCGCGTCGAACTGCGGTCTCTGTCATGTAGCAACCCTCCCGTGGTCGGTCGGCTTTTGCCGCAATGGCGTGCCGAGTGGGGCGAAAGTCGCCGGACGGCCTCCGCCTAGCGCAGGTCGTAGACCCGCTTCAGCTTGCCGGCGCTGCGCTCGAGCGTCCCCGGCGCCTCGACAGTGACGAGCACGGTCGAGCCGATCTGATCCTTGACCCGAGCGATGAGTGCGGCGCTCGCGCGATCGCAGGCGACCGCATCCGCCCCCTCCGCCCGTTCGATGCGAACGGTGAGCTCGTCGAGTCTGCCCGGCCGGGTCAGCTCCAGGACGAAATGGGGCGAGAGATCGTCGATGCCGAGCACGATCTCCTCGATCTGGGTCGGGAACAGGTTGACGCCGCGCAGGATGATCATGTCGTCGTTGCGGCCGGTGATCTTCTCCATTCGCCGCATGCCCGGCCGCGCGCTTCCCGGCAGCAGCCGGGTCAGGTCGCGGGTGCGGTAGCGGATGACCGGGAACGCCTCCTTCGTGAGCGTCGTGAACACGAGTTCCCCGAGTTCTCCGTCGCCCAGCACGTCTCTCGTCTCGGGATCGATCACCTCGGGCAGGAAGTGGTCCTCCCACAGGTGCGGGCCGTCCTTCGTGTCGATGCACTCGTTTCCGACTCCCGGCCCCATCACCTCGCTGAGGCCGTAGATGTCGACGGCGTCGATGTCGAGCCGCTCCTCCAGCTCAGCGCGCATCGCGTTCGTCCACGGTTCGGCGCCGAGGATCGCGACCTTCAGGCTGGTCGCCCGCGGGTCGAGGCCCGCCTCGGCCATGGCGTCCGCGATGGTCAGCAGGTAGCTCGGCGTGCACATGATCACATCGGGTTCGAAGTCGTGGATGAGCTGCACCTGCTTGCTCGTCTGGCCGCCCGACATCGGGATCACCGTCGCACCGAGCGCCTCGATCCCGGCGTGGGCGCCGAGCCCGCCCGTGAACAGTCCGTACCCGTACGCGTTGTGCACGCGCATCCCGGGCCTGACGCCGGAGGCGCGCAGGCAGCGAGCCACGAGACCGGCCCAATTGGCCAGATCCGTCTTCGTGTAGCCGACGACGGTCGGCCGCCCGGTCGTGCCGGAGGAGGCGTGGATGCGCGCCACCTGGTCCATCGGAACCGCGAACATCCCGAACGGGTACGTCTCGCGCAGGTCGTCCTTGGTCGTGAACGGGAGCAGCGCGACGTCGTCGAGGCTGCGGATGTCGCCGGGCCGCACGCCGGCCTCATCGAATTTGCGCGTGTACAGCGGAACGTTCTCGTACGCGTGCCGAACCGTCCAGCGGAGTCGCTCGAGCTGAAGCGCCTGCAACTCGTCCCGCGACAGGCGCTCCTCGGGGTCGAGTTCGTCCCACGCCGGCGCGCGGAGCCGTCCGGCGCTCACCGCTGCCTGCTCGTGGTGTGGCTTCGGCCGCGGAACTCGGCGACGATCTCTCCGTTCTCGTCGGTCACGCTGACGTCGTAGAGGCCGGTCCGACCGCTCCTGGCGCGAACGCTCGCGGTCGCGGTGAGCGTCTGCCCAGCCGTCGTCGGCTTGAGGAAGGTGATGTCGGCGCCCGCGGCAAGGGTGATCTGCTCGTCTTCGTTGCAGGCGATCGCGAATGCCGTGTCGGCGAGTGCGAAGACGATTCCGCCGTGCGTCACCTCGAAACCGTTGAGCATGTCGTCGCGGATGCGCATGGTGACCACGGCATCGCCGGGAAGGCTGCGGGTCACCTGCATGCCGAGGGCGGCGGATGCGCGATCCCGTTCGATCATGGCAACTGCGGCACTCACGGTCGGTTGGGACATCCGTCCTCCTCATCGAGACTGGATTCATCGAGGCTGGGTTCGCCGTGAACGTCAGCGTCGGTCGGGCTTTTGCCGGTCGGTGACCTAGACTATATACTAACCGAACGATCAGTAAGTAATGCGATCAGCCCACGAGGCGATCCGTTGAGCGGGATCCAGGAGTCGACGATGACCACGCCAGCAGAACTGCTACCCGACGAGGCGAGCGCCGAGGAGCGCCGGTTCACCGAACTCATCGAGGCGGACTCGCGGGTCGAGCCGCGCGACTGGATGCCGGCGGCCTACCGCAAGACGCTGATCCGCCAGATGTCCCAGCACGCGCACTCCGAGATCATCGGCATGCAGCCCGAATCCAACTGGATCACCCGGGCGCCCAGCCTGAAGCGCAAAGCGATCCTGATGGCGAAGGTCCAGGACGAAGCAGGTCACGGCCTGTATCTCTATTCGGCGACCCAGACGCTCGGCATCACCCGCGACGAGATGATGGACCAGCTGATCGCCGGCAAGGCACGCTACTCGTCGATCTTCAACTACCCCACACCGACCTGGGCCGACATGGGCGCGATCGGCTGGCTCGTCGACGGCGCGGCCATCTGCAACCAGGTTCCGCTGTGCCGGGCCTCCTACGCCCCCTACGGCCGCGCGATGGTGCGGATCTGCAAAGAGGAGTCGTTCCACCAGCGCCAGGGCTTCGAGATCCTCCTCGAGCTCATGCACGGCACGGATGCGCAGAAGAGGATGGCGCAGGATGCGGTCGATCGCTGGTACTGGCCGTCATTGATGATGTTCGGGCCGCCCGACGACGACTCCCCCAACTCCGCGCAGTCGATGGCCTGGAAGATCAAGCGGTTCTCCAACGACGAGCTCCGCCAGCGTTTCGTGTCGATGCTGGTGCCCCAGGCGGAGGTGCTCGGCGTCACCCTTCCCGACCCCGACCTGCGCTGGAACGAGGAGCGCGGCGAATACGACCTGGGCGAGATCGACTGGACCGAGTTCCACGAGGTGCTCGCGGGTCGCGGACCGTGCAACGCGCTGCGGTTGCAGCGCCGACGGGATGCGCACGAGGAGGGCCGGTGGGTGCGTGAAGCCGCCGCCGCGTACGCGAAGCGCGTAGCCGAGCGCGAGACCGAAAGCGAGGCGGTCGCTTCATGAGCACTGCATCCGCATCCGCATCCGAACCGACGCCGCAGCCCTCAGGACACACCGAGACCTGGCCGCTCTGGGAGGTCTTCGTGCGCTCCAGCCGTGGACTCAGCCACGTCCACGTCGGCTCGCTCACCGCACCCGACGAGATCATGGCCGTGCGCAACGCGCGTGACCTGTACACCCGCCGCAACGAAGGCGTCTCGATCTGGGTCGTCCCCTCCGACGCCATCACGGCCAGCGATCCGGATGCGAAAGGCGCGTTCTTCGAATCCCCCGCGGGCAAGAACTACCGTCATGCCGTCTACTACACGAAGAGCGAAGGGGTGAAGCACCTGTGAACCAGCGGATCACCGTCGACGGCCTCGAACTCTCCAGCGAAGTCATCGATGCGGGCGGAGCGACCACCGAGGACATCGCGGAATACGCCCTCTGGCTCGGCGACGACGCGCTCGTGCTCGCGCAGCACCTCGGCGACTGGATCACCCGGGCGCCCGAACTCGAAGAAGACGTCGCGCTCGCGAACATCGCGCTCGATCTGCTGGGCCACGCGCGCTCGCTGCTGCACCATGCGGGAAGCGCATCCGGCCGCACCGAAGACGATCTCGCCTACTGGCGCGACGAGGGCGAGTTCCGCAGTGCACACCTGTTCGAACTGCCGAACGGCGACTTCGCCCACACGATCGCCCGCCAGCTCGTCGCGTCGCACTACCTCTACGAGTTGTACGACCGGTTGCGCGCATCCGCCGACGACACCCTCGCCGCGATCGCGGCCAAAGCGGTCAAAGAAGTCGACTACCACCGCGACCATGCCGACCAATGGGTGCTCCGCCTCGCACTCGGCACCGACGAATCCCGACGCCGCATGACGCGCGCGCTGGCCGACGTCTGGCCGTACGTGGACGAACTCTTCGTCGACGAGCCACTCGTCGACCGGCTCGAAGGCATCGCTCCGCGACCCTCGTCGCTGCGCCCGGCCTTCGACGCGACGGTCGCCCCCGTGCTGGCCGAGGCCGAACTGGAGGAGCCGCGAGGCTTCGTCTCGAGCGGCGGAGGCCGCCGTGGCGCGCACTCCGAGCACCTGGGCCCGCTTATCGCCGAGCTGCAGGTGCTCGCCCGGCAGCACCCCGGGGCGAGCTGGTGAAGGGGGCGACCATGAACGAGACCACCGTGGCCACCGCGCAGGCCACCGCGCAGGCCACCACCCCGCCCGTCCTCCACCGCGGTGTGCTCGCACAGCGCGCGTGGCACATCGCCGCCGCGGTCGCCGACCCCGAAGTGCCGGTGCTCACGATCGACGACCTGGGCGTGCTCCGCTCGATCACGGTCGGTGAGAACGACGTCGCTGTCAGCATCACACCGACCTACAGTGGATGCCCCGCGATGGAGTCCATTCGCGACGACGTGGTGACCGCCCTCAACGACGCCGGGTTCGAGAACGTCGTCGTGAACATCACGCTCTCCCCCGCCTGGACGACCGACTGGATCTCCGCGGAGGGCAAAGAGAAGCTCGAACGATTCGGCATCGCCGCGCCCAGCGGCCGGGCGAGCGCCGCCGGGGGACCGGTCCGGATGCGGATGTCGGTGAAATGCCCGCAATGCCAGTCGCTGAACACGCGCGAGCTCTCGCACTTCGGCTCGACCTCCTGCAAGGCCCTGTACCAGTGCCTCGACTGCCTGGAGCCGTTCGACTACTTCAAGGTCCTCTGACGTGGCGGCGACGAACCTGGGCACGAGGAAGCGCGCGAGGTTCCACACCCTGACCGTCTCCGACATCCGCCCGCTCACCAGCGCGAGCGTGGAGGTCACGTTCGCGGTGCCCGAACAGCTGCACGGAGCGTACGACTACGCCCCCGGGCAGCACGTCGCCTTGCGGGCGACGATCGACGGGCATGAGCTCCGCCGCAGCTACTCGATCTGCCGGCCGCCGACACCCGGGTCGATCAGCGTCGCGATCAAGCGCGACCTGGGCGGCGCGTTCTCGACCTGGGCGAACGAAGAGTTGCAGGTCGGCGACCGCATCGACGTGATGAGCCCCCAGGGAACGTTCACCACCGATCTCGACGACCTCGACGGCAAGCACATCGTCGGCATCGCGGCCGGCTCGGGCATCACCCCGCTGATGGCGCTTGCGCACACGGTGCTGGCCCGTTCGGAGACCTCCCGCTTCACGCTCGTCTACACGAATCGCACCGCGGTCGACGTGATGTTCCTCGAGGAGCTCTCCGACCTGAAGGACCGCTACCCGGCGCGGCTCGCGCTGCACCATGTACTGTCGCGCGAGCAGCGCTCGGCCCCGCTTCTCTCCGGGCGAATCGACGAGGAACGGCTGCGCCGGATGCTCGACACGATCATCCACCCCGCGGCCGTGGACGAGTGGTTCCTGTGCGGCCCGTTCGAACTGGTTCAGCTCTGCCGCGACACCCTGGAGAGCGTCGGAGTCGATCGTGCGCACATCCGGTTCGAACTCTTCACGACGGGCGACCCCGTGCAGGTCGCGGGAGATGTCGGGCGACCCGTCCTCGCGCATCCCGGCGAGAAGTCGTTCGAGATCGAGTTCACCCTCGACGGGCAGACCGCGACGGTCACGACGCCGGTCGATGCGAACGAATCGGTGCTGAACGCCGCCCTGCGGGTTCGGCCCGACGTTCCGTTCGCCTGCGCGGGCGGCGTCTGCGGGACCTGCCGGGCGCGGCTCGTCTCCGGCGACGTGCGCATGACGGAGAACTACGCACTCGAGCCGGAGGAGCTGGAACGCGGTTACGTTCTCACCTGCCAGTCGCATCCCCTCACCGACAAGGTCGCCGTCGACTACGACGTATGACCGGGCCAGACGAAAGGACTCCCCTGTGATCGAGCTGACCATCGCCGACGACGTCGCGCAGATCGTGCTGAACGCTCCGGAGAAACTGAACGCGCTCGATGCCACGGCCGTCGGCGAGCTGTCGGATGCGTACGCGCAGGCGGAGGCGGCGCAGGTGCGCGCTCTCGTGCTGCGCGGTGAGGGCCGGGCCTTCTGCGCCGGGCGCGACATCTCCGCCGTCGACCCGCGAACGGACGACGTCGCCGGCTATCTGGACGGTCTGGTCACGCCCCTCCTCAAACGGATGAGCGCCTTCCCTGCGCCCACCTTCGCCGCCGCGCAGGGCGCGTGCCTCGGCGTCGGCCTCGGCCTGCTCATCGCGACCGACGTCGTCTACGTGGCCGACACCGCCAAGATCGGGTCGCCCTTCGCGGCCCTCGGCGCCACCCTCGACTCGGGTGGCCACGCGCTGTTCTTCGAGCGCCTGGGCGCACACAAGACACTCGACCTCATCTACACCGGCCGGCTCATGTCGGGCACCGAAGCGGTGCAGTCCGGTCTGTTCAGCCGCGTCTTCCCGGCCGGCGAACTGACGGATGCGGTCCTCGGCGCAGCGACGACGGCCGCATCCGGCGCCACCCAGGCCTTCCGCGCGAGCAAGGAGCTCATCCGCGCGCTGCGCGACGAGCGACTCGGCCTGTGGGACTCGATGGCGGACGAGAACGCCGCCCAGGCTGCGCTGTGCGACACCGACGACTACCGTGAAGGGTTCGCCGCGTTCCAGCAGAAACGCACGCCGACGTTCGCCGGCCGCTAGCGTGGCGCAGAACGCGGTCAGACGCGCTGGGGCGCATCCGTCGGCTCGCCGGTGTTGCGCAGCAACACGATCAGCCAGCTGAAGATGAGCGTGAACGCGACCAGTTCGACAGCCGTCAGGTTGTAGTAGCCCGAGATGAAGAACACGGCCAGCACCACGATCACGCCGACATAGACGTAGCCGAGAACGACGAACACCCGCGGGATCGAAGGGACGAGCCAGGGGAACGCGATCACCAGGGCCACGTAGACCACGGCCATCCCGCTTGCCGAGTAATTGTGGATGGTCTCACTGCGGTCGAGCGGAAACGCTCCGACCAAGGCGAGCAGTATCCCGATCACCATCAGCCCCACTCGCACGAGGGTGCGCCCCCTCGCCTCCGCACGCGTCGACGCCGGGAGCGGAGCAGTCGCGTAGTGCGCGATGGTGGTCACCATGATCCCGGCGATGATGAGGGTCACGTTGAACGCGAGCGACGAGATGTCGTTGCCGATCCCGAGCGTGCTCAGGTTCTTCTGCCACCAGAGCGGATCGGTGGCGCTCATCATGCTCGTGATCGCGCCGCTGACGATGAAGGCCGCGAGGACCAGCGAGAGCAGCATCGCGCTCAGGTGCACGGACGACAGGAAGACGACGTACGACGTCAGCGCGGTCGCGACACCGGCGAGAACGATCGCCGAGAACGTGAAGACGAGCGCCCCCTTGAAGCTGATGCCCAGCAGAGCGGCGAGGCCGGTCCACGCGAGAATGGCGATGACGCCGTGCGCGAGGGCGAGGGCGGCCACGTCGTACCACCGCAGACGAACGCCCGCAGCGTCGTATTCGGCGTTCTCGAGCGCGCCGAGCCGTGATTTCCGGGTCCGCATCACCAGCCGGCCGAAGATGAAGACGACGAAACCGGTGATGCCGCCGACGATCGCCACGAACTGCCCGAGCGAGCCGGGGCCTGAGATCGGAAGGTCTTTGCCACCGAATGTTATTGCCGCGATCACAGCGGCGATGACGAAGACGGCTGCACCGACGATCAGCGCTGCGGACTCCAGCGTCTGCCTGCTTTCAGCGGGTGCCCGGAAGACCTGCCCAAGCGACTGCGTCCTGCTCATCGCACCCTCTCCCATCCACCGAGACGGGCCTCGGCAGGCACAGTATCGCTGCCGCGCGCATCCGGAAACATCATCCGGATTGGATGATCCCCGCCACCGGGACTTCCAATTACATTCGGGTCAATGGCGCACCCGTCGGGTGCCGCGACCGAAAGGGCCTCCGATGAACAGTTTCTGGGACTTCCTCTGGTTGTTCTTCTGGACGTACATCTTCATCTCGTTCCTCGTCATCCTGTTCCAGATGTTCGTGGACCTCTTCCGCGACCGCCAACTCAACGGCTGGGCCAAGGCCGGGTGGATCATCCTCTTGGTGTTCGTGCCGTTCCTCGGTGCACTGATCTACCTGGTCGTTCGGGGCCATGGGATGGCCGAGCGCCAGGCCGCACGGATGATGGCGGCCCAGTCGGAGGGCGATGCCTACATCCGAGCCGTCGCGTCGAGCGGCGCCCCGTCGGCGGCCGATGACATCGCGAAGGCGAAAGGGCTCCTCGATTCCGGAGCCATCACGCAGGCGGAGTACAACGCGCTGAAGGCGAAAGCGATCGGGTGACCTCATGTTCACGAACTTCTTCAGCTACCTTCTCTGGACCTTCATCTTCGTCGCCTACCTGATGATCATCTTCGGGATCATCAGCGACCTGTTCCGGGACGACTCCGTCAACGGATGGGGCAAGGCGATCTGGATCATCTTCATCGTCTTCGTGCCGTTCCTCACCGCCTTGGTGTACTTCATCGCGCGCGGGCCGAGCATGGCGGCCCGCCGTTCGATGGATGCGGCGACGACGCGTTCGGAGACCGACGCCTACATCCAGAAAGTGGTCACCACACCCGCCGCCGATCAGATAGCCCAGGCGAAACAGCTCCTCGACGACGGCACGATCAGCCAGGCCGAATTCGACACCTTGAAGGCGCGCGCCCTGGCGTGAGTCCGGGCGCACCGCCCGATCAGTGGATGAACGCCTTGAGGAGGATCATCGCAACGCCGAACGCGGCGGTGCCCAGCGAGCCGAGGATGCGCACCGGCCACGAGTCGCCGCGCAAGGTGAACACCACGAATCCGAGGATGGCGAGGATCACCACACCAAGCCACAGCGCGACCCAGATCGCCACCTTGTCGTCGACGGCCTGCAGCGCTCCCAGCAGCAGGACGATCGACGGTGGGAGGGCCGAGGTCAGGAATCCGACCGAGCGTCTGAGCGCGCGCCGGAAGGCTGTCGACAGCGTCGTGTCGTCGCCTTCGAACGCTCCATGGCCCGCGATCGTACCGGCATAGAGATGCGCAGCCCAGAAGACGACGACCGTTCCGAACACGCTCAGGAATACCTGCAAGGAGGTCGCCCCGTACGAGCCGGCGACCACGATCATTCCACTGACCAGGACCGTGCCGTACACCGACTCTTCGGTGATGTAGTCGATTCGCGCTCGGCGCAGCGCATCAGTGGGGATCGCGTGCGCCCGGCTCATGCATCCCCCCTTTCACGACAGGCACCAGTATCGCCTCACCCTCAGCGACGCGCAACGAACCATCCGTGACGATCCACCGAAAGAAGACATCATGACCACGTATCCGCTGATCGCCGACCACGGCCTCATCGGCGACCTCCAGACAGCCGCACTCGTGGCCACCGACGGAACCATCGACTGGTTCTGCAGCCCCCGATTCGATTCGCCCAGCATCTTCGCGTCGCTCGTCGACAGCGAGAAGGGCGGCCACTTCAGCATCCGGCCCCGAGCGGAGAAATCCGACGCGAAACAGCTGTATTTTCCCGACACGGCCATCCTGGTGACCCGTTTCCTGACGGAAGGCGGCGTGGGCGAGGTCGTCGATTTCATGCCGGCGACGGGTGATGCGGCGAGCGAGCGACACCGCCTGGTGCGGATCGTGCGCTGTGTGCGCGGATCGATGGAGTTCGACATCGAGATCGCTCCGCGGTTCGACTACGGGCGCAGCACTCACCAGCTCTCGGTCGGCGAGGACGTCGCGACCTTCACCTCGGGCAAGACCGTGGTGACGCTCAGCCTGATCCTGGACCCGGAGGACAAGCGGCTCGCGACGATCGACGACACAACGGATGGGGACCTGCGCGCGTCGGTCCGCCTCGAGGAGGGCCAGCTGCGCGGCCTCATCCTCGAAACGGGCCCGACCGGAGAGCCGAGCGTCGTGCGCGTCGCTGAGGCCAGGCGGCTCTTCGACGACACCGTGACGTTCTGGCAGGACTGGGTTGAGCAGTCCACGTACACCGGCAGGTGGCGTGAGGAGGTGCAGCGTTCGGCGATCACCCTGAAACTCCTGACCTACGCGCCCACCGGTGGACTGGTCGCCGCACCGACGGCGGGCCTGCCCGAACAGGTCGGCGGCGAGCGCAACTGGGACTACCGCTTCACCTGGGTGCGCGACGCGTCGTTCTCGGTGCGCACGCTGGTGAGGCTCGGCTACCTGAGCGAGGCCACGGCCTTCAGCGAGTGGCTTCGCGATCGCGTCTCCGAGCCGACGGGAAGCGCCACCGGTCCGCTGAACATCATGTACCGCGTCGACGGCGACCCTGAGCTCGACGAAGAGGTCATCACGGGCTGGGAGGGCTATCGGGGGTCGTACCCGGTGCGCATCGGCAACGGGGCCGCCGGTCAGCTGCAGCTCGACATCTACGGAGAAGCGCTCGACGCCGTCTACCAGGTCGATCGCAGCGGCATCCAGATCGGGCAGCCGGGATGGATAGCGCTCGGCCGCCTGCTCGACTGGCTCGCCGACAACTGGGACCAGCCGGAGGAGGGCATCTGGGAGACCCGGGGCGGACGCAAGGACTTCACCTACGGGCGGCTGATGTGCTGGGTCGCGTTCGATCGTGGCATCCGCCTTGCGACCGCACACGGCCGCCCGGCGCCCATCGAGAAGTGGATGGCCGCGAGGGACGCGATCTACACCCAGATCATGGAGAAGGGATGGAACGAGGAGGTCCATGCGTTCGTGCAGCAGTACGGCGAGACCGTCCTCGATGCGTCGCTCCTGAAGATGCCCCAGGTGGGCTTCATCTCGCCGCAGGATCCCCTGTGGCTCGACACCCTGAAGGCGATGGAGGCGGAGCTGGTCTCCGACAGCCTCGTCTATCGGTACGACCCGAGCGCCTCACCGGATGGGCTCCGCGGGTCGGAGGGAACCTTCTCGATGTGCACATTCCTCTACGTGGATGCGCTCGCCCGCTCGGGTCAGGTGTCGGCGGCTCGGCTCACGTTCGAGAAGATGCTCACCTATGCCAACAGCCTCGGTCTGTTCTCCGAAGAGATCGCGGCTACCGGCGAACAGATCGGCAACTTCCCGCAGGCGTTCACCCATCTCGCCCTCATCGATGCCGCTCTCACTCTCAACGACCGGCTCGACGGACATCATCCCGATCGGGTGATGTGAGAGCACCGGCGCGGGCGATAGCTTCCGAACACGATGCACCAATGAGCATTCAGGGAGGGCAATCATGAGTAGTACTACCAGAACGACCGGATGGCTCGGGTGGGGGCTGTTCGCCGGGGTGATCATCCTCATCAGCGGCGTCTTCGGTGTCATCCAGGGGTTCGTCGGGCTCATCGCCCCGGACACCTACTACGTCAAGACGACAGGCAGTCTCTTCGTGTTCGACGTCCAGGGCTGGGCCTGGTGGACGCTCATCATCGGCATCCTTCTGGTGCTCACCGCCCTGGCCCTGTTCTCCGGGCAGATGTGGGCGCGCGTGATCGCGGTGATCCTCGCCGTGCTGAGCGCGATCGGCAACCTGCTGATGGTGCCTGAGCAGCCGTGGTGGTCGCTCATCCTCATCGCAGTGGACATCCTCATCATCTATGCGCTGACCGCGCACGGAAGCGAACTCGGCAGGCGCGAGTAGGGGGGCGCGTCGCGGGCCCCGCCAGCTCGGGCTGTGCCCGACCGTTCGAGCTGGCGGGGGACGTGTCCGTCGACCACCCTCTGAAGCTGAGCCATCCGAACGCCCCGCCCGAATTCTCGGGCGGGGCGTTCGTGCTGTTCATGTGACCGTTCGTTCACCGGATGGTCACCCTGCAGTCACGATGAGAGCGATTGTGTTTCGTATGGTTTGTAACGACCGTTAGCATCCCATCACAACGACACAGGAGATTCAGAAATGAATGCCGTCAAAGGTCTGGCAACATTCGGACTGCTCGCAGCATCCGTCGTCGCCCTCGCTGGTTGCTCTGCAACCGCCTCGGCCTCTACGTCAACCGGCAGCGCTGCTGTCGAACCACTCGTACTCTACGCGGCCGAGGGGTACGACTCCGTCACCGCCAAAGCGTTCACAGCATCCACCGGAATCCCCGTCAAGGTCGTCGACGACAGCACCGGCCCTCTGCTCACGAAGATCGCGGCCGAGAGAAACAACCCGCAATGGTCGATGCTCTGGGTCGACGGAGACACCGCCTTCGCAGCGCTCGACAAACAGGGCCAGTTGCTTCCGTACAAGGCGAACGCTGCCTTCAATACGGTCGGCACCTCCATCCTGCGGAGCGACAATGCGTACACGCCGACCGGGACGACGGTCATGGCGGCCCTCATCTACAACGCCGCCAAAGTCAGCAAGGTCCCGTCGAGCTATCAGGATCTGCTCGGCTCCGACTTCACGGGCAAAGTGGGTATGAACGACCCGTCGCAGTCCGGCCCGACATACCCGTTCATCGCCGGTCTGATGAACCAGCTCGGCGGCCAAAGCGGCGGGGTCGCCGCCGGGGAGTCCTACTTCACCCAGCTGAAGGCCAACGGCCTGAAGGTGTTCCCCACGAACGGAGACACGCTGCACGCCCTCGAAACGGGCCAGGTCGATTACGGCCTGATCCAGAGCTCCGCAGCGACCGGCGAGGTCGTCAAGACCAAGCCGACCGCTCAGTTCCAGCCGAAGATCGCGTACCTCCCGAAGTCGACGCTGCTCCCGGCCGTCATCGGCATCGACAAAGGCGCCGACGCCGTGCAGCAGGCCGAAGCGAAGAAGTTCATCGACTTCGCCCTCTCCCCCGCCGGGCAGGCGGTCATGCTCACCGGCGACCCGAGCGGCGACTCGCTCTTCTGGCCGGTCGTCGACAAGGCGCCCTCGCTGAAGGACCTGCCGCCCTTCCCGACGGCATACCAGAAGATCGACCCGGCCTTCTGGGGTCCGAAACAGTCGGATGTCGTGACCTGGTTCGACACCAACATCAAGTAGATGGTCGCCGTTTCATCCATCGAGGCGGGCGTGCGGCCGGCACGCCCGCTCTCGCGGATTCGTCCGCGGTTCAACCCGCTCACCGCCTTCTGGCTGCTGATCGTCGCGATCCTGGTGCTTCCCATCGCCCTCTTCCTCGCCGGGGCGTTCTCTCCACGGCTGCTGGACCAGGGTCCGCAGTGGTTCACGCTCTCGGCATTCGCCACCGCACTCAACGGTCACCTGCTGACCGGATTCCTCAACTCGCTGATGGTCGGCATCTCGACTGCGGTCATCTCGGCGGCGATCGCGTTCGGCCTCGCGTGGCTCGTCCAGCGCACGAACGTCTGGGGGAGACGACTGTGGACGGGCGTCGTCTTCGCGCTCCTGCTCACACCCTCGTACCTCATCGCCCTCGGATGGGAGCGCCTGCTGGAGCCGAATGGCGTGCTGCAGACCCTCGGGTTCGATCCGAGTGGTATCCGCAACGTCTTCTACGGCCCCGTCGGCATCGTCCTGGTCTTGACCGTGAAGGGCATACCGTTCGCGTATCTGGCGATCTCCAACGCATTGCGCGGGCTGGGGAACGAGTTCGAGGATGCGGTGCGCGTGCACGGCGGCGGACCGGTATCGGCGATCGCCATCGTGGTCTCGCTGCTCGGGCCTGCGATCTGGGCTGCGCTCGCCATCGTGTTCGCGGAGTCCGTCGGCGACTTCGGGGTCGCCTCGACACTCGCCAATGACTCGCATTTCACCGTCGCGACGTTCACCCTCTACAACGCCGTTCAGGCCTTCCCGGTGCAGTTCCCGGTGGCCGCCGCGGTGGGCTGGCTCCTCCTCCTTCTGGTGGTCCTCGCATTGTTCGCGCAGAGTCGAGCCCTTCGCGGTCGAAGCTATCGCGTGCTCGGCGGACGGACGCGTCCTGCCGTGCGGTGCACGCTGTCCCTGCGAGCGCAGCTCCTTGCGTCATTCGCGCTGACGCTGCTCCTGGTGACCGCCCTCGGCGTTCCGACGTTCGGAGCCGTCTCGGCCTCGCTCATCGACGGTCTCGGCTCTCTCGCGGGAACCCACCAATGGTCGCTGGCGAACTACTCCAGGGTCATCACGAGCCCCGACCTGAGCGGGCCGCTCCTCTACTCGGCCGGCCTCGCAGCGGTGACGGCGAGTGTGACCGTGATCATGGCGCTGGTCTGCGCGCGCATGCTGGCGAGCAAAGGCAACTCCTTCGGCGGAAAAGTCCTCGATCTCGTGCTACTGGCCGCCGTTGCACTGCCGGGCATCGTGTTCGCCGCCGGGTACATCTTCGCGTACAACCTGCCGTTCACGAATGCGATCGGCATCCATCTGTACGGCACGACGAGCCTGCTGCTGCTCGCCTACCTGGCGACGGCACTTCCATCGACGTCGCGCGTTCTGTCCGGCACGATGAGTCAGCTTCAGGATTCGATGATGAGCGCATCCCGGGTGCACGGCCGGGGCGTGGTCCTGTCATGGCTCTCGATCGTCGTGCCGGTCGTCGCCCGACCCCTGCTCACGGCGTGGCTCCTCACCTACACGGCGACGCTCCTCGAGCTTCCGGTGTCGCAACTGCTGGCTCCCCCGGGCGAGCAGCCCATCTCCGTCGGGATCACGACCGCACTCAGCAAGTACGACTTCGGAGGAGGCACCGCGATGGAGGTTCTTGCCATCCTGTCCGCTCTGGCGGTCGTCGGTGTCGGCTACCTCGTGTTCCGTATCGTCACGCCGGTCGGCTGGCGCCATCTGGGAGGAGCGCGATGAGCGCGAGCGAAGCGATCGTCGCGGACCGTCCGGCCGCGGACCCCGCACACCGCGGGCACCTCGTTGGCGTCCGCGGCGCCCGCAAGACCTACGGGTCGGTCGAGGCGTTGAAGGGCGTCGACCTGGACATCCGCGAGGGATCGTTCACCGTACTGCTCGGCCCCTCGGGCTCGGGCAAGACGACGCTGTTGCGGGCGATCGCGGGTATCGAACGACTGGATGCCGGAAGCATCAGGCTCGGCGGCAGGCTGGTGAGCGATTCGGGTGTCCATGTGCCGTCGGAGAAGCGCGACCTGGCGATGGTCTTCCAGGACTACGCGCTCTGGCCGCATATGACGGTTCGTCAGAACGTGGCCTATCCGCTGCGTCGGCGCCACGCCCGCTCCCGGGAGGCTTCGCGACGTGTCGATGAGACGCTCGAACGGGTCGGTCTGGGGTCGAAGGCCTCGAACTACCCGCATGAGCTCTCGGGCGGTCAGCAGCAGCGGGTCGCGCTCGCGCGGGCGATCGTCGGGTCGCCTTCGCTCATCCTGTTCGATGAGCCGCTCTCGAATCTCGACGCGGACCTGCGCGAGCACCTTCGTCTCGAGATCGCCACGCTGACGAGGGAATCGGGTGCGACAGCGCTGTACATCACCCACGATCAGGGCGAGGCGTTCGCCCTCGCCGACGAGGTGGCCGTTCTGCGCGCGGGAACGATCGAGCAGCGCGGCACACCCGAGTCGATCTACCGCCGCCCGGAGACGCCGTTCGTCGCCCGGTTCACCGGTCTCGCGGGCTCCTTCACCGGAACGGCTGGGATCACTGCTGCGGGATATGTGTCGGTTCGGGTCGGCGACCATGAGCTGAAGAGCACCATGGGGCCCGGCGTGCGCGAAGGCAGCCGGGTCGACCTGATGATCAGGCCGATCGCCACACGACTCGAGCCGGTTCCGAACGGATCGGAGAGCGCTGGGTCCATGCCGGCCCAGGCTGTGCCGGGCCGGATTCTCGATGTCGCCTATCGCGGACGCGGCTACGACCACGTCGTCGAATGCGAGCAGGGTGTCTTGACGTCGGTCTTCGACGAACGCGCGTGGACTCGCGGCGATCGATGCCTCGTCAGGATCGACCCGGAAGGCTGCCTGGCTTTTCCGAGCTCATCCGTCACCCATCGTGACTAACAACTGTTACAATTACTGGCGAACGAAAACCAATCGATTCAGGAGTGTCACCGAAATGAACGACGCAGCCCTCTTCATCGCTGTGTTCCTCGCCTGCCTCGTCGAGGCGGTCGAAGCAACCACGATCGTGCTCGCAGCGGGAAGCGCCCGCCACTGGAGGTCGGCCGTCATGGGCGTCCTCGCAGGCGTCGTCGTGCTCGCCGTCGCCGTTGCGGTCGCGGGCCCCGCGATCATGCTGCTCCCCATCGGGGTGCTGCGCGTGGTCGTCGGTGGGCTCCTGCTCGTCTTCGGACTCCAATGGATCCGCAAGGCCGTCCTTCGGGCGAGCGGCTACAAGCCCCTCCACGACGAAGAGGCGATCTACAAGAAGCAGCGGGAGGCCGCAGAACGTGCGGAGCACACTGCCCGCGGCGGGGTCAAGGACTGGTACGCGTTCACCCTCTCCTTCAAGGGCGTCGTGCTCGAGGGTCTGGAAGTCGTCTTCATCGTGCTCACCTTCGGCGCCAACCAGCAGAATCTCCCCCTCGCCGTCGTCGCGGCGGCCGTGGCTGTGGTGCTCGTCGTCATCCTCGGGATCGTCGTGCGCGGTCCGCTGTCCCGCGTCCCGGAGAACACACTCAAGTTCATCGTCGGCATCATGCTGACGACGTTCGGCGTCTTCTGGGGCGCCGAAGGTGCGGGCGCCGTCTGGCCCGGAGGCGACCTCGCACTGCTCGTGATCGCGCCGGCGATCGCCGTCGTATCGCTCGCGCTCGTCTGGGGGATGCGCTCCTACCGTCTGCGCAAGGCGGCCGGTTCTGACGTCCCGGTGCCGAACGACGCGAGCGTTCTCGTACCGGCGAACGCGGCCGGCCAGCTCGGCCCCGACGGGACTGCCGCGGCTCCGGCTGCCACGGCTCCGGCTGCCACGGCTCCGCAGGCGCACGCCGCCGAAGCGGACGCGAGCCCCGCTGCACGACCGACCGTGCGGACCCGCATCGCCGCCTTCGGCGCCTTCTGGTACGACTTCATCATCGGCGACGATTGGCAGATCGCTGCGGGAGTAGCACTGTCGTTCCTCGTGACGTTCGTCGTCGCGCAGTTCTCGTCCCTGGCGTGGATCGTGGTGCCGATCGCCGTGCTTCTGCTCATCCCCTACGGTGTGAAGCGGGCCCTGCGCTAGCCACGGCGCTGCGGGGCCCGCGCTCAGCGCTCAGCGCTCAGTGCCCCTCGGGCTCCTCGGCGTAGACCCGCGCAGCGTAGTCCTCGAGGGCGATCTCGCACCGCTTCAGCGCATCCTCCGCCTGAGCGCGGCCGGGTGCATCGAATTCGTCACGGGCGCGGACCTTGCCGAACCAGTTCACCAGCTTGGTGTAGTCCACTTCGTTCTCTTCGAGCTCGGCGTAGCTGAAGTGGTTCTTCTCGTACTCCTTCTGGAGTTCGGCGAGAAAGCCTTCGCTCCGGTCGACGATCTCTTCGTACTCGTCGGTGCGCGCAGCCTGGTAGATCGACAGCACGTTCGCTTCGCCGACGAGAACCGTCGACTCGATCAGGATGGCCGTGCCCGACATCTCGACGATGTCGTGCTGGAGCTTGCGAAGAGCGCGCTCAGCCGCCGGACTCACGGGCAGCGCTGCGACCGAGTTCTGGAGGTAGACCGCTCCCAGCGACTTCAGTCTGCGCCAGGCGGTCGCTCGAAGCCGCGTCGGCTCGGAGGGGATGCGGTACACGAGCACGTACCAGCTCGGTTCACGGGCGGGCGGAGCATCCGTCATCGTTTCGGCCACACCGCGATTCTACGGGGCGCACATGAGCTCGTCGCGGCGGTGCGCTGAGCATCCCTAGGCGACGATGGCGGCGATTGCGTCAGGCGTCCCGACACGTTCGGCGCCTGCGATCCTCGCCAGATACAACGCGATCCGCGCGGAAGACCATGCCCGTGACTCACGGAGCCCTGCAGCCATCACGCGCAGGTAGGCCCGGGCAGGCGCGGCGAGATCGTCCTCGCGATCGCAGGTGAACGTCACCATCGGGAGCCCTCCTCGGGTACCCATGCGCACCACTGTCTGATAACGACCCGGTCCGAGGACCAGGCGATCGCTCCGCCACAACGGATCGAGGTCGAGGTCGGCTCCAGGGAGCTGCCGCGACTCCTGGGCGAGCAGATCGGTGCACTGCTCCGCGGTGACGAGATACGCGCGGCCCGCTACCCGCCCCGATCCCTGGGGATGGAACACCGCCGTTCCGCCACCCCAGACACTCGACCGGCCGATGAAGGCGAGCGAACCCGGGAAGTCGACGCTCACGTCACCGCCCGGCTCGGTCCGATCGCGGCAGCCCGGGTAGATCCGCGACCCGCCCTCAGGCCGGCCACCGACAAGGTAGCACCGGAACCGAGCGGAGCTCAGGTTCGTGCCGTAGGCGACATACCAGACCCGGTCCACGAGGCCTCCCTCTACTCAGGAAGGGTACTCTCCCGACCTCCGAGCCTGGCTTCGTCGAAGAGAACGCGTCTCGCCCTCTCGTACAGCTCCATCGCCTGTTCGGGGGTGTCGCCGACCGCGGTCATTCCCACCCGACCGTGCTCGGTGATGCAGCTGATCATGTGGAAGACGATGCCCGCCTGGCGTGACGGATCGAAGTGAAGGCCGTGTCTGGCCACCACATCGAACAGGTCGCCGATCGAGAGGCCGCGAAGTTCAGCCGCCTCGAGATGATCGGTGGCCACAAGGTGCTTCTCCGTTCCCTCCGGGGTGAGAAATCGCCCGGATCGCCCGTCGTACCGCCCGTCGGTGAGGAACTGGAGGGTGAGGAACGGATGCGTCGTGCCGCCTTTGCGCAAGTTGATCTCGATCGCGTACGCCGACCAGTCGCCCTCGGTGTCCCGGACCACCACGAAGTCGACAGCGAACCGCCCGAGCACCCCCGCCGCGGCCAATCCTTCGCCGATCGCCATCGCCGGCTCGCTGATCAGGCGCGAGTACGCCGGGTCAGCGGGAAAGGCACACCCCAGATAACTCTGACCGCTGACCCCGCCGAGGAGCTGGTCGTGGGTGGACAGGAGTTCGACACGGCCGTCGGGGAGCGTCCGCAACTGAACGCTCGGGCTCAGGAGTTCCTCACCGATGATGCGTTCCTCAACGATTCCTCCGGCGGATTCGAGTCTGGCGACGTACACCTCGAACGGAACGTCCGGGGACTCCAATGTCATCTTGCGCACCCGTTGCCCGATCGCGGACCGTCGGTCTGACTCCGGGAGTCCGCCGAGCCCATCGAGGTCGACCACCGCATTGCCTGCGCCGGAGACTCCCTCGTTGAGTTTCACGATGACCTGACTCAGTGCCGGACGCATCGTCAGGAGTGTTCCGATGGCGTCCACCACGTCCTCGAGGCTGTACAGGTCCTCCGCTCCGAGCGGATAGCGCACCCCGACCTCTCCGAAGAGCCTGCGGCATCCGGACTTGCTGCCGAGAACGGCCAGGCGCGGATCCGCGCCGTACATCGGTATGCCGAGGGTCAGGGCGATGTCGCGCTCGCGTTCGGTCGTGCTGTAGGGGATCAGATGGCTGCGGGCCCTGTTGGGGATGAGGGCAGCGATCTTCGCGAGCAGCCGTGGTCGCTCCAGGAGCTTCTCGCTCAACGGCCGGGGCGACGAATCCCCCACCGAGAGCGTCGACAGCCGGGCCAGCGCGTGGCTCGGGATGACGCCGGGCAGCAGCGCCAGATAGTACTCGACGATCCTCGGATCGATGGGCATCGACGTGACGTAGATCATCCGCAGCCGTGGTTGGCGCAGCAGCAGGAGCAGGAACAGAAGGCGCTCCTCGAAGGCCTGGGTCATGCTGCCGCTGCCCGTGACCGAGGAGTTCAGTGCGACGGACGGCACGACCACGACCGACTCGTCGTCGAAGTCGAGCTTCATCGATTGCCACACCGACTCCATCCGATCCTGCAGCCTGTGGAATCGGCGAGCGCGACCCTCCTCATCCAGGTCGGCCAGCCTGATATCCGGGTCCAGTGATCCTGTGCTTGCCAGGGGTGTCATGTGGCCACTCCCACCTTCGTCTCGTCGATGCCGGTGACGGCGAACGCCCTGACCGGGCGCGTGAATCCCCTCAATTCGAGCTCCCCGACGGGATGGCCGATGGCCAGCCCCTCCGTAGCCGAGTACACCCGTTGGGCCACGAGGATCTGCGATGGCTCGGCGGCCGCGCATAGGCGCGCGGCCAGGTTCGTGACGCTGCCGATCGCGGCGTAGTCGAACCGACCCTCGAATCCGATCCGGCCCAGCGTGGCGAAGCCCTGGGCGATACCGACGCCGAAGCCGAGGTCATTGCCCCGGCGACTCCAGCCCTCCGCCAGTTGAGCGGCCCGGTCCCGCATGGCCACCGCCATCGTCACTGCTCGTTCGGCCGCGTCGTCACAGGGCAGCGGGTCGTTGAAGAACACCATCATCCCATCCCCCGTGAAGCGTTCCAGAGTGCCTTCGAACCGGTAGATCAGTTCGCCCATCGCCGCGTGATACTCGGCGAGCACTCCCATCACCTCTTCGGGTTCGCTGCCTTCGGCGAACGGGGTGAATCCGCGCAGATCGCAGAAGACGACCACGATCTCGCGCCGGTGACTGTCGAGGAACCCTTCGTCGCCGGAGTCGATCACGAGGTCGACCAGCTGCGGGGACAGGAAGCGGCGTAGCCGGTTGACCCGCTGGAGTTCGTCCACTTGGGCGTCGACTCGCGCCTCCAGCTCGCGATTCCACGCGGCGAGCTCGGCGGCCTGCCTTTCGATTGTGTCCTGATAGCGCTTGACACGGGCGAGGGAGGCGACACGCGCGAGGAGTTCGCCCTGGTTGAACGGCTTGCTCACGAAGTCGTCGGCCCCGGCCTCGATGGCACGGATCTTCTCCTGGTCGCCACTGGCGGTGATCATCACAACAGGCAGGAACTCGAATCCCGGTGTGTTCCGGATGCGGCGACAGACCTCGTAGCCGTCGATCCCCGGCATCACGATGTCGAGGAGCACCAGGTCTGCTCCCGCTGTCGGCAGCATGGCCAGAGCCTCCTCGCCGGTCGTCGCTCGCAGCATCCGGTAGCCGCGGGGGCTGAGCACGGCGTCGAGGAGTCGGAGGTTCTGGGGCAGGTCATCCACCGCGAGGACAGTGATCGGGTCATCAGACATCGGCTCATCCGGCATCGGCTCGTCCGTTGCTCAGGAATTCGCCGACCTGTGATGGCAGCGCCCCGACACTGATCGGTTTGGCGAGGTAGCCGTCGAAACCCTCTCGCGAGGTTCGCTCCCTGTCCTCCAGCATGGCGAAAGCGGTGAAGGCGACCACCGGGACGCCACCGAGCCGGGAATCCTGCCGCAGGAGCCGCAGCGCCTCATAGCCGTCGATGCCCGGTAGCTGCAGATCCATCAGGACCAGGTCGGGCGAGCAGCTCGAGGCGAGTGCCACTCCCTCCTCGCCCGAGACCGCCTCCACCACCTCGAAGCCGTGAGCGTTGAGCACGTCTCGCACGAGCTTGAGGTTGAGCGGGTTGTCCTCCACCACGAGGATGCGGTTACCGGACATCAGACCGCCCCTCCGGAGCGCCGCCCGGAAGTGAGTCCCTCTGCGGGCGCCGGCGAGCCCGCAGGCACGGCTCCAGCGCGGCGCAACGCCCCGACCAGCTGCTCGCGACCCACCGGCTTGATCAGGTACTCGGCGACGCCGAGCCTCAGGCCGCGGGACTTCTCATCGACGATGGATGCGATGATCACGGGGATCCCCCGCGTCGCCTCATCCTGGCGCAACCGAGCGAGCACCTCCCACCCGTCCAGCCCCGGCAGGAGGATGTCGAGCACGATCGCGGAAGGCTCGACGGCGCGAATCAACTCGAGCCCTTCCCGGCCGTCCCGCGCCAGCACGACCTGCACGCCGAGGCCGTCGAGATACGCGGAGATCAGGGCGAGCGAAGCTCGGTCGTCATCGACGACCACGACCACGGGCAGGCGCCCGTCGTCGGCCGACCCGGCGGGGGGCTCTTCCGCCGGAGCCCGCATCGGCACGCTGAATCCGAAGGTGCTCCCCACACCCAGTTGCGACTCGAGCCACATCCTGCCGCCGAGAAGCGCGACGATCCGTCGGCAGAGGGTCAGACCGAGCCCCGTCCCTTCTCCGCGCTCCGCTCCGCGCCGACCCTGCTGGAACGACTCGAAGATTCGCTCCTGATCTTCCAGCGGTATTCCAGCCCCGTCGTCCGTCACTGTGACCACCAGGTCGTCGTCGAGTCGGGTGGCGGTCACCGCGATGTGGCCGCCATCCGGCGTGAACTTCACCGCATTGCTGAGCAGGTTGAGGAGCACCTGTCTGAATCGCAGTTCGTCGGAGTCGAGGGTGTCCAGTCCGGGTTCGACCTCGAGGGTCACCTGGAGGCCGTGGAGCCCGGCCCGCTCGCGCACCATGGAGATGCCGTACTCCAGGGCCGAACGAATCGAGAACGTCGAGGTCGCAAGGTCCATCCGCCCCGCCTCGACCTTGGACAGGTCCAGGATGTCGTTGAGCAGTTGCAGCAGGTGCCGCCCAGAACTGAGGATGTCGCGGAGGTACTCGTCCTGGCGATCGTTGAGGTCCCCGAACAGTCTTTCCAGCAGCACTTCGGAGAAGCCGATGACGGCGTTGAGCGGTGTGCGGAGTTCGTGCGACATGCTCGCGAGGAATTCGGACTTGTGCTGGCTGACGACTTCGAGTTCAGCACCCTTGGTCTCCAGCTCGCGGAACAGCTGCGCATTCCACACAGCGAGGGCCGATTGGCTCGCGAACGTCTCCAGGAACTCGATGGTCTCCCTCGAGAAGTCGCCGGGCGTCTTGCGCCTCACCACCAGAGCGCCGATGATCCGCTCACCGCGCAGCACGGGCACCGCGAGCACCGAGCGCCAGCCATCGTCGTGCAGTACGCGAAGGTGCGGGTCGAGGTCGACGGCGTCCAGGTCGGGCACGGCGATCGGGTGACCTTCCATCGCGGCCCGGCCGACAAGGGTGGTCTCGAGCTCGATCCGGGTCGCGCGCAACCGGGCGAGCAGTTCGGCGCTGCTCGCGTAGGCGCTCCGAACGGAGAAACAGCGCTCCTCCTCGACGTACTCCATCATCGAACCGCCGTCGCACCCCGAGAAGCGGACGGCGTTCATGATGATGTTCGAGAGCACCTCGTCGAGCACCAGGCTGGAGCTGACCACCTCGCCGACCTCGCTCAGCGCTTCGAGCTGTTCCACTTTGCGGGCGAGCTCGGCGCCGCGTTCTTCGAGGGCGTGGACCAGGCGCACGTTCCGGACGACGATCGCCGCCTGGGTGGCGAACGCCTGCAGCAGCGAGATGGCCCGATCGTCGAATGGATCGACCTCGATACGCCACAGCGACAGCGCGCCGACCACCTCCTCATCGAGCAGCAACGGGGCAGAGATCACCGTTCGATAGCTCTCGATCTCCTGCACGTCCAGGCGTCCGTATTCCGGATCGCTGAGGACATCGGGGATCTGCTGGATGTTGCGATCAAGCGTGACCCGGCCGGCGAGCGTGTTGCGGTCGCGCTGCAGGGGATGAGCATTGACGTAACGCACGAATTCGCTGGACGGACCGACGGCCGACGAGAGCACGAGCTGCTCCCCCTCGATGAGGTAGATCTGGCCGGCAGCACATCGGCACAAGCGCCTGGCACTCTCCACGACCGTATCGAGTACCGCATCCGGGTCGGACGATGAGCGACCGAGAGCCGTCAGCACCTCGTTCATCGCCGCAAATTGCTCGGTGGCGTCGATGTAGTCACGCTGGAGACTGTGGAAAGCCTCCTCGCTGATCTGCCGACCCCGCTCGCTGATTCCGGCCTCCCTCCCGAGACCTCGCGCAAGACGCGACTCCATGGGCCATTCTCCTCGCGGCCTCCCGGCTGCGCAACGGCGCGCAACTCGACGCGTGACTACCATCAGGTCATGACCGACTCCCCGAACGGGTTGGCGAGCGCGGATGCGCGCCGCCGCATCTGGTCCGTGCGATGACGGCAGGAGCAGCTCGATGAACATCCCCACGCTCATGACGCGGCTCGCCGCGCTACAGGGGCACCCCATCCCCATCTCGAAGGAGTCGGCCCCGTTCGACGGGCACGACAGCGAGGTGATCGACGCCGACGCATCGCGCCAGATTCCGCGTGCAAAGGGGGTGCGCCTCGTCCGCAATGTCGAATACGCGCGCCGCACCACCGCGGACGGCAAACCCCTCCCGTTGAGGCTCGACCTGATGATCCCGGAGGAGCCGGGCCGCCATCCGCTCGTCGTCTTCGTCCCCGGAGGCGGGTTCGTCATGGCTCCGAAGGTCGGAGGGGCGCGGATGCGACGCTTCGTGGCGGCATCCGGCTTCGTTGTCGCCAGCGTCGAGTACCGCACGGTGCGTCACGGTGCGACGTATCGGGATGCGCTCGACGACCTCGCCGACGCCGTCCGCTACCTGAGCGGGCGCGCCGAGCAGTACGCGATCGATCCTCGACAGGTCGGGCTGTGGGGCGAATCGGCGGGCGGCTACCTGGTGGCCATGGCCGGCGTGACGGGTGACGCCTCACGCTGGGGAGACGAAGGGTCGCCCATCCGTGCGGTCGTGGACAAGTTCGGGGCATCCGACCTGTTCCGCATCGCCGAGGGATTCGACGCCGAGACGGTGGCCAAGAACCGAGCACCCGGCAACTCGCTCGCGAAATTCGCCATCGGCCCCACGGCGGTCGTTCTCGACGACGACCCGGACGCCGTCCACGCCGCCGACCCGGCTCGGCACGCTCGGTCGGATGCGGCGTCGTTCCTGCTCTTCCACGGCAGCGACGATCGCATCGTCTCGCCCGTGCAGACGAGCATCCTCCACGACGCACTGCGAAGCGCCGGCGCACGCAGTCGTCGGGTTCTCGTGCGCGGGGCCGGTCACGGGGATATCGCGGTAACGGGTGGCGAGGAGAAGTACTGGACGACAGAGCCGATGGCAGGGGTGACGATCGACTTCCTGCGCGCCGAGCTCACGACGCCGGACGGCGCGACATGAGCGCGACGACCGCGCCGTTCACAGACGCGCTGGACCCAGGCCATATGCCGCTGAGGTGATGCTGATTCGTTACGCGGCATATTCCACCCAAGCCGTAGATTCTGATCAGGGCATGGAGGGGGGCAACGGGATGGTTCGGTTTCGAGTCGGACTGGTCGCAGTCGGGCTGATCGCGGTCGTTGGTTTGGGTGGTTGCGCCGTCGCTCCGGCCGTTGCAACGAAGACGTCCCCACCAGCCGTGAGTTCGCAGCCCACGCCGACTCCGACGTCCGCTGCGATCGTCGCGCCGACGTCGCGGATACCGCTCGGCTGCGCGACGATCGTCGACCAGCCCGCGATCGCTGCAGTCGAATCGACGTTGACGTTGACGCCAACCGACCCGATCTCACCCCCGTACACACGCCAGGTCATGCGGGAACAGGCGGGCAACCTCAATTGCTATTGGGACACTCCCGACCAGCGGACGGACTCTGCGTCGCTGACGGTGTCCGCGGACGCCCGCGCTGGTTTGGCTCTCACCAACCGAACCGACGCGCCGTCCCTCGGTGTCGGCGACGCCTCCTGGGCCTACTGCGGACCAAAAGGTGGCTGCGCCGCTTCCGTCGTCGCAGGCGACTACTGGTTCGACATCCAGATCGGCCAGATCTCGAACAGCAAACTGGCGCCCGTCGATGTCGTGCGCGCCATCGCGGAGTCGGTCGTCTCCCACCTCGCTGCAGCTGGACCCGCGCTACCGGCATGGCAGCCGCCGGCGACCATGTGGTCGCCTGTCGTGTCATGCAAAGATCTCGGGGCGGCTGTTCCGATGAGCGACGTCATGGCGCCCGGCCCGGCAAGCTCCGCAGACCAGTGGAACGGTCCCGGGGATGAGAGCCCGATCAACAACTGGACCACCCGTAGCGAAGCGTTCTACAACTGCGCGTGGGACTGGACGAACGCACCCGTCAACCAAGACATGCTGATCGTCCAGATCGTTCCCGGCGGCGAATGGGTGCTCCCAGAGCTCGAGTCGTCACCGGGAGTGACGTCTACACCGATGACCGTGCCCGGCGCGACCGCGGCTGCGTACCGATGTGACGGCTACCCGCGGTGCTGGGCGGACGCGATCATCGACCACAGCTGGGTGCAACTCAGCGGCACGAGCAACAACATCCCCGGCATCCAGGAGAAGATGGCGAAGGCGTTCACCGCGTTGGCGGCCTACGCGGCCTCGAAGTAGCACACCCGCCACGGGCGGGTCGCCTCCGGTCGTCCGCTCACTTGGCGGGAGTAAGCACATCCAGGGCGAACCATCCGTCGAGTTGGGACGCAAACGCTGCCCGTTGCGCGGCCGTTGCAGTGGGATTGAGGAGGAGCAGGTTGTCGTAGTAGCTGATCGTCGCGTCAGCGTCGATGACATTCGCCAGGACCTTGTTGGAGGCCTTTGTTCCGGTGAACACGGTGTCGGGAAACAGGTACGCCTCGGCTACAGGACGGCCCTTGCTCGTCAGACGGTACGCCAGGCCATGCGCCTCGAAAACCGACGGTGTCACGCATGCTGCGCCCGATACGGTCGAGCCACGCCCCGTCGCGACAATGAGGCAGACATCCCCACGAGCGTCGAGACCCACCCAGTACGAGCCCGCGGTACCGGCCTGAATGAAATGCACACTGGCCGGGTCGACACCTCCGGCCACGATCTTCGCTGCCGAAATCGTGGGCGGCAGCTCATCAAGAACCGTTGCGGTCGCACCCAGCCGATTCAACCCGGCTGGCCTCGTCGACGCCGACCGGGCTCCTGCTCCGTTCGAGCCCCAGACAGCGATCCCGCCGGCCATCACGCTCACCGCCACGAACACAACGATCACGACCCCCGCCGACCGGCCCATGGACTCCCCCTGTCCCCACGTCATTGCACCACACTTTGCTCGTCGCCCCGGGGAGCCTCACCCTGTCGCGAACGGGCAGACATATCGGTCTATCCTCGTTGACGGGTCGACAGCCCGGGGATTAGTGTGAAGAAACAACATATAGGGGTCGATTTTCAGCTGCGGTTCGAAAACGATTTCTATCCAATGAGATCCGTACAAAGGAGTACTTGACGTGAATTCTCGTCGCCGTTCCGCCCTCATCACCACAGCTGTCCTCGGTGCCAGCGTCGTCCTGTTCAGTCAGGCAGCCGCCTTTGCGAGCCAGCCAGCCCATCCGGGCCCGGTCGTCCCGCCCGATTCCCTGAGGGCCCTGGCCGCTCCCGTTGGACTGCGCATCGGGACGGCGGTCAACACCGACCTGCTCGCGAGCAACCCGGCATACACGAAGATCCTGAACAGCCAGTTCTCCTCGGTGACGCCGGAGAATGTGATGAAGTGGGAGTCCGTCGAGCCGACGCAGGGCACCTACAACTGGGCGCCGGCCGACGCCCTGGTGGCCTCCGCCAAAGCCAACGGCCAGCTCGTGCGCGGTCACACTCTCGTCTGGCACAACCAGCTGCCGCAGTGGCTCACCCAGGAGGCCTCCTCCTTGAGCGCCGATCAGCTCCGGGCGATTCTGAAGAAGCACATCACCGACGAAGTCACCCACTTCAAGGGCAAGATCTGGCAGTGGGATGTGGTCAACGAAGCGTTCAACGACGACGGCACCCTCCGCAACTCGATCTGGTTGCAGAAGCTCGGTTCCGGCTATATCGCCGACGCGTTCCGCTGGGCTCACGCCGCCGACCCGAAAGCGAAGCTGTTCTACAACGACTACAACATCGAGTTCACGGGACCTAAGAGCAACGCGGTCTACGCGTTGGTCTCGCAGCTGAAGGCTCAGGGCGTCCCCATCGACGGGGTCGGATTCCAGACCCACCTCGACACGCAGTACGGGTTGCCCGACCTGGAGAACAACCTGCAGCGGTTCGCCAAGCTCGGCCTGAACGTCGCTGAGACCGAGGTCGACATGCGCACCACGCTTCCGGTGACCTCACTCGAACAGAACGCTCAGGTCGCGGGCTACACCACGACGCTTCAAGCATGCCTCGCAGTGAAGCAGTGCATCTCGTACACGGTCTGGGGCTTCGGGGACGCGTACTCGTGGGTCCCGGGCGTCTTCGCCGGTGAGGGCGCGGCCGACATCTATGACGAGAACCTCCAGCCGAAGCCCGAGTACACGACACTCCAGCAGACGCTGGCGCTGGCCACCGGTGCGCCGCACCGCACCGACGGGCACGACAGCGGCGATCGCCACTGACAGATCCCCATCGATTGATGACGGCGCTGCGCCGGGCGGAATCGCTCGCGCGCGGCGCCGTCATTGTGTCCCGTATCCCCCGCCTTACGTTCGCGCATCAGCCTTTCGTAGTGGGGAGTACTGCGAGCGTTCCTTGGCGCCCTGACTCTGGGTCGTTCGGGTGGCGATTCAGTGGCGTGATCTCCACGGTCATCCACACATGCAATGGGAGTGACGCCAGGATTTCCTTCAGGTCGGCGAGTGTGCCGGCGCTCCACAGGCCGAGAGTTCGCCACTCACCTGGCCCGGCGGGCGGCTTCCACAGTCGCAGAAGATTGCCCTTCTCCGCCAGTTCAGCGGCGCGGATCGCCTCACGATCCTTGGTTTCTTCGACGGTCGATTCTGCCGTCCCGGGCGGAACGTTCGTGATGAGCGTGGTAAGGAATTCCATGGTTGCTTTCTTTCTCGTTGATCAGCATTCGCTCGTGTTGTCTGGTGGCGGAGTGGCGCATCCGCCTCGGTCTTAGATACGCCCGGGCAGGCGGTCGGTGACCTCTTGGACGATCCATAGATTGCCGTCGGGGTCTTCAAACGAGCAGAACGATCCGTAGCTGGTGCGTTCGGGATCGATGCCGGGCTGTCGCGCCTCCACCGGGAAGGGCGGACCGTGCCAGATGTCGGTCACCTCGATGTCACGCTCTACGAGTGCCTGGTGGGCGAGCTCGACATCGGAAACGACGAGCGTGTTCACCGCTGACCCCGGCGCGGCCGGATTGATGCCTACGCCGAAGTCGACCGAGGTCCCCGAGCCCGGCGGGGTGAACTGGACGATGCGCAATCCTGCGAGCGGCGAGGCGTCCTCGTCGAGGCGCCAACCGAGCCGCTCGTAAAACTTTTTGGACCGGTCGGGGTCCGATACTGCAATGACCTGCACCTCGAGGTTCATCTGAACGTTTGCACTCATGGCCGCCGTAGCCTTCTCTGGTTGTCGGTTTCCCAGGGCATCGCTTCTGCGTGCCCTACGCAGTAGTCAATCCGGGTGCTCATGCGGCGTCCACGACTAGTATCCGACCTCTGTTAGCCGCTGCCTCTCACCGATTGGTCCGGCGTACGATCGTGCTCGTGGAACTCCGGCAGCTCACCTACTTCGTCGCCGTTGCCGAGGAACTGCACTTCGGTCGGGCCGCGGAACGCCTTCACATTTCCGGGCCGTCGCTCTCTCAGCAGATCATCAACCTCGAACGCGAGCTCGGGACGAAGCTGCTCATTCGTGACCGTCGCCACGTGGAGTTGACGCCCGCTGGCAGCGAGTTCCTAACGGATGCCCGGGAAGTCTTGGCAGCAGCCACGCGAGCGTTCGATCGGGCGCTCAACGGCGACCGAGAGTTGCCGCTGCGCCTGGGCTACGTCAGTTGGCTTCCCCCCGGAATCGCGACCATGCCCAACCTTCGAATCCGTATCGACGAATGGATCCTGCCATCCCACACTCAAGCATTGCGGGTAGCCGAAGGCAGCCTGGATTTGGCGATCGCCTGGATTGAGAAGCCCGACGCCGAGCGGCTCAACCTGGCCTCCGATCTGCTGAAGTATGAGCGACTGCAAGCGGTCATGCCCGGCACTCACCCGACTGCCCGTCACGACGCGGTGCCCGCATCAGAAATCACGGTCCTCGTTGATATCGACGAGGCGTCGTGGGACTCGTGGAACCGCTACGCTCTGGCATTCGCGGCGGCCAGTGGCGCATCCGTCCTCCGCATCGAGGACGGTGGCGTGACCGGGCCTGCCTTCTTCGAGCACGTGGCCCGGCTCGGGCGGCCGGTGCTGCAGTCCCCGAAGCGGCACGCGGCACCGATGCCGCCTACCTTGACCCGTCGGCCCGTCACGTCTCCGGCGCCGCTATGGGCTTGGGACCTGCTGCGCCGCGCGGACGACACACGGTCCCTGGTCATGAGCGCTACTCGGATGCTGGTCAACGGCGCCTTTGCGGCTGGGTGGCAAACGCCTCCCGACGAAACCCACTGGCCAGCAGCTTCACGTCCCGGGGTTGGCTCTCCTTAAAGCCGGCCACGGGACCGAACCCGTAACCCCCGCTTACCCTGCGTCTCAGCTCCGTGCGGCCCGACGGCGGGCGACTTCGGCGCGTGCCGAGATCCAGAGGGTGTGGTTCTGGTCGCGTTTGCCGTGGAGTTCCAGCATCCCGTTCACGAGGTCCTCGACGCTGCCGCCGCGACGGGCGACTGTGCTGAAGTCGCGGATGTACTGCTGTGAGGCGGCGAGGTGATCCGGCGTGTCGGCCGCGCCGACAGACTTGTGTCCGGCGACGACGATCTTCGGGTTCAGGGCGGCGATCTTGTCGATCGATGCGATCCAGGCGTCGCGTTTCGGCTCGTCGGCTTCGAAGAACATCATGTGGACGTTGTTGTAGACGACGTCGCCGGCGACGATCGCGTCGATCGACGGCACGTGGAAGACGACCGACCCGTCGATGTCACCCTGGCCGATGTGGATGATGTTCACCGGCTCGCCGTCGACGAGGATTCCGTCGCTGGGGTAGAGCTCGGGCACGACTGGGGGGTCCGTGAGCTGACCGGGGAACCGAGAGCTCCAGTACTTGGAGGTCTTGTTCGCTTCTGCCTCCCACGCGGCCCGAGCCGCGACCTCGGGGGCCGCGTACAGCGCGGCGTCTGGGAAGTGGGTGAGAAGCTGTCCGCCGCCTCCCCAGTGGTCGGTGTGACCGTGGGTGATGAAGATGCCGGTGATCGTCTTGTTGAAGGTCTTCGCCCATTCGGCGATCGCGTCGGCGTGGTGGGTGGTGAGCATCGCGTCGATGAGGACCCCCTCGGTCGGCCCGGCGATCAGGGTGGAGCTCATCGGCGCCCAGGTCACAACCTCACCGGGGCCTGGAGGGTCGGGGCTGTTGTACGGCTCCATCGGGTAGACGAAGACGTCAAGGTTCAGGTCGGTCACGGCTCGTGCCGTCAGTTTCCCTGGGCTGCGGCCTTGGCCTGCAACTCGGCGATCTCCGCACGCGCCGCGGTGACGAGCTCCTCGTTGGTGTGCGCGTGACCCCACAGCCCCCAGCCACCGGGGACCGCCTCGGTGAGCAGCACCCAGGTGCGGTCGCGGAGCGCGTCGTTGCCCGAAGCGGTGACGACGAGGTCGGTGAGCTGTGTGACGACGGCGAGCTGCTTGTCACGGTCGAGGGCGCCGTCGTTGGTGAGCACCTGCACCCGCACGTGGTCACCGGCGCCGTCCACGTCGGAGATCGCCCCGGCCGCGAGTTCGTGCACGAACCCGGCGGTGTTCTGCCGGAACATCGGAATGTCGGGCACGGCCTCGACGGTCTTCACGATGGTGGCCGCGTTCTGGGCGACCTGGTGCGGGTCGGCAAACGTGCCGGCGGGCGCGTAGATGTCGATCATCGGCATGGCAAAGCTCCTTTGGTCCATCGGGGCCGAACTGACCCTCTGCGGGACAGTATGCTCTATGCCGATCGACATATTCAAGGCGCAAGGGTGCGAATCCAACATATTTGCTAGGGAAGTCGTCATACCCTGCAAACCGATGACGCTACGAGCCGACGACCTTCCCCGCCCGCAATGATCAGGCGTTGTCCTCGGAGTTGACGAAACCGCCCTCCACGTCGTTTATGATTATGCTCATAGTCATAGGATGTCGGACGGCTTGACGGGAGCTGATGTATGGCGAGCAACACACGCGAGCAGATGATCGAGGGCGCGATGGACCTTCTCGCGACGAGTGGCCTGCAGGGTACGTCGCTGTCAGAGGTCATCGAGGCCACCGGTGCGCCACGCGGCTCGATCTACCATCACTTTCCTGGCGGCAAGGACGAGCTGATCGTCGCAGCCGTGGACCTGACCGGCCGGCGATACACCGAGTGGATGGACCGATTCGTCGGCGCCTCACCGGAGATGATCGTCGGCGGTTTCATCCAGATCTGGCGTCACACGCTGCTCCGCTCGGATATGAAGGCCGGATGCCCCGTCCTCGCCGTGACCGTTTCGACGACCGTCGAGGAGATCGTCGACCACGCCCGTGACGTGTTCCGCTCCTCCCGCTCACAGCTGACCAGGATGCTCGCCGACGCGGGCATCCAAGCTGCCGCGGCCGCGGCCTTCGCCACGATCGCCGTCGCCTCAGCCGAAGGGGCGGTCGTACTGGCACGCGCAGAACGCAACATCGAGCCGTTCGAGACGGTCGCAACCAACCTCGTCGCCCAAGCCGCCGGACTTCCGGCAGCGTAGTCAGGTCGCGGCTCGGAAGCAGCCCTCGAGGTGGTCGTTGACGACCCCGACGTTCTGCATGAACGCGTAGACGCTCGTCGGGCCGACGAACCGGAATGCCCGGGACTTCAATTCCCGCGTCAGCCGCTCGGCTTCCGTCGTCGAGGTCGGGATGTCGGCCAGCGTCGGTGGCGGGGCATGGCCCGTGCGCGCACTGTCGAGCAGGTCGAGGACGTCGGGCCAGGCATTCTGCAGTGCCTGCGCGTTGGCGATCGTGGCGGCGATCTTGGCGTGGTTGCGGATGATCGAGGGATCGCGCATCAGCTCGTCGATCGCCGCCTCCGTCATCGCTGCGGTCGTCGCCACATCGAAACCATGGAAGGCACGCCGGAAGCCGTCACGCTTGCCGAACACGATCGACCAGCTGAGCCCGGCTTGGAAGACGCCGAGGGTGAGGGACTCGAAGATCGTGCTCTGGTCGGTCGTCCGAGTTCCCCATACCTCGTCGTGATAGTCACGGATGCCGGACTGCCCCGTCTCGGCCCACGAGCAGCGTCTACGCCCATCTGCTCCGACGATGACATCCGCGCCCATTGTTCGTGTCCCGTCAGGACTCCGCCGCGGTGCGGATGATCGCGGCAGCGCGGTCGTAGCGGGGGATGAACGCGGTGTGTGATCCGTCGACGTGCTCGATGGTCGCACCCATCCGTTCGGCCATGAACTGCTCGGCCTCTGGTGCGATCGCGTTGTCGTGATCGGACACGAGGAACCAGCTCGGGATGCTGTGCCACCCCGCTGCTGTCGCGTTCTCTGTCAGGGCCGCCGCAGACAGCGGCCGCTGCGTCGCACACATCACGGCCGCCGCCTCGGGAGAGGAGTCTCCGCAGAAGACATCGCGGAAGCGGTCCTTGTTGACGTAGAGGTCGGGGCCGCCTGGGGCTCCGGGCGCGTCGTAGGGCGTGGGTGTGCTCTCGGTTGCCAGCAGCGGGGCGGGGAACGGGCCCTGCACGCTCGCGCAGCTTTCGCCGACATCGATCCCGAACGCCGCGAGATAGACCAGGGCGTCGACGTTGCTCAGGCTCGCCGAGGCCTGGGTGACGACGGCTCCGCCATACGAGTGCCCGACCAGGACAACGGGCCCATCGATGGCGCGGACGACGTCGGCGATCGCTGCGGCATCGGTCGACAGGCTCCGCAGCGGGTTAGGCGGTGCTACCACCGCGTAACCCGCTGACTCGAGTTCACCGATGACGCCGGCGAACCCGGACGCATCAGCAAAAGCACCATGCACGAGCACGATCGTGCGCTCAGCAGACATGTCCTAGACCTCCTTACGAATCAGGTTGAGTGAATATGACGATCGTTAGCGCTGCTAGGCCAATCGTCATATTACTGATCATGGGACCGATGGATCCCTCGCGTCAAGCACTCCTCTGAGACTCTCGGAGCCGCGCTCGTACTCAGCGTGGTCATCCCGATCGCGGAGCGTCCTAAGCCGCGGAAGATCGCGCCGCAGGAGCGGCGGCGCGCCACACAAGTACAGAGCTATGCCGACTTGGAACCGATCGCGGGCGTGGCCCTGAACGCGTTATCGGCCTTATCTAGAACAACTTGAGCGTCGCTTCCGGAATCAAGGATCGTGTTCCGAACTGATTCGGTGTTGACCATCACAGCAGTAACTGCGAGACCGTCCCCAGCCTCGGTCGTAAGCAGTGCATCCACCTGAGCGGAAAAGGCGGAGTCACCTGACTTTGCGCGAACATCCATCGCCACCACGTGGTTACTCGCGACGTAGTTGCCACTCCCCGCCGTCAGCCGGATGATCACCGGCGTCGCACCAGTTGGACGGATGCTCTGCGAGTCGATGACCTCGGAGAAGTGGTTACCGATAACAGAGTTCTGGCTACCGCTGACACAGAGAAGTCCGTAAAGGTCGTCCAACCCGTTGTCGACCCCCAGGAAAGGCGTCCAGGGTTCATGGTCGCGCAAGAAATGATTCGAGGCCACGAGGTTCTCCGAACTGTTGGCTTCGAGAACGACCATCCCCGGGTAGAACGAATGCAGGCGGTTATTGGTGACGCTTGAACGCGTGACACCTTTGAGGTACACACTGCTCGCGCCCCTGGGGAAGATGTTGTTCGCGGTGATCAACAGCCCGCCATGGTTCTCGGCGTAGATCGAATGACCTTTGAAGCCTGCACCGATCAGGTTGTCCGTGATCTTTGATGCCTGGCCCCACCCGCGGAGCTCGATACAGCTTCCGCATTCGGCGACGAAGTTGTCGTGAACGGAAAGCGCGTCCGCGTGGTAGATCGTGAGAGCGTGCTCGAGGTAGACGAACCCCATCCCGGTGATCCGGAACGAGTCGTTGGCGTTCGCGACATAGATGCCCGTCTTGCAGTTGACGTAGGTGTTCGCTGGATGCATCTCCGAACCATCCGGGTTGAAATGTAGCCCGTCGATGCAGAAGTTTGAGAACTCGACCGAGCTGATCCGCGGGCTCCCGCTTCGCTCGATGTAGAAGGCGGCGCCCTTGGACTCCTCGTCTTCTTCGCTGAGAGGAATGTCTACAAGGATGCGACTGCCTCCGGGCCACAGCTCGTGCAGGTCGGGCCATTCATCTTCGGGAACGTTGAACCGGATGCTCGATGACGTGAAGCCATGCCCCGAGCCCTCGATCCTGAGGAAGCTGATGTCGATCACAACCTGCGTACGAAGGCGGAAATCCCCGGGCGGAATGTAGATCACCGCGCCAGGCTTTCCGCCCTCGTTCTCATCGGTGACAGCCTGCCGGCCCTTGATGTCAGCGATGATGCTGTTGATCACCTCACCGACGTCTTCAGCCGGGTCACCGACGGGCCATGCCGTCACGTCGTAACGGTTGCTGCCGGTCATCGGGTCTCCCCTTCATATCGCGGGTCGGCCGGAAGGTCACTGAGGTACGGCATGTCGGCGCCGGGCCTGGAAACCGTGATTGCTGCGGCGCGTGCAGCTGTCGCGCCGACCGCTTCGAGACGAACGGGGGCCAACAGCCCTCCGTCCCATCCTGCCCCGTTGAAGGCGAGCGCCCAGATGAGCGCGGCCATGAAGGAGTCACCGGCGCCGACGGTATCTGCGACCTGAGTGTGAACAGGTGGAACGCTGACTCGATGATGGCCGCTGGCGAGGTAGGCGCCTTTGTCACCTCGCGTGACAACGGCAAGGCTCGTCCCGCCGTCGACGAGGATGTCGAGGACGTCGTAGGGGGATTTGCCCGGGAAGAGGAACTCGGCGTCCTCGTCGCTGAGCTTTGTGAGGTGACTGGAGAATGCCAGCGCCTCGAACAACGCACGAGTGGTCGCCCATTCCGGGACAAGTGACGGCCGTATGTTCGGATCGAAGGTGACGAGTGCATCCCTGTCCTTCCCACGCCGGATGATGTCTCTGCTGACCTCTGAGCCGGGTTCGAGGAATGCACCGAGGGAGCCGGTGTGGATCAGCTCCGGCGTCCCCACATCCTCGAGGGGGGCCGGGTCCCAACTGAGAGCGAATCGATATGTTGCGGATCCGTCATGCGCGAGGGTGGCCTCAGCCTTGGAGGTAGGGCCGCTCGTCACGGACTCCGGGGTCATGGTCACGCCGGATGCAGTCAGGTGCCGGTGGATCGATTCCCCGTCGGCGTCGTTTCCGATCGCGGTATGCAGACGGGTGACGACATTCAGCCGGGCAAGACCGACTGCGACGTTGGCGGGCGATCCGCCGGTGTGACAAGTGATTCGGTCACCCTCCACAACCTCGTCGATGAGCGCCTCTCCAACAACGAGTGCACCCGGGCTCACGAGGGGACCGGATCGTTCAGTGCGTCGGCACGGTCATTCGCTGGGATTCGAAGCCGACCGTCATGCCACTCGACAGGCTGCGGATCGGTGATCTCGCCGACCCAGCGCCCGTGATCGTCGTTGTTCTGAAACGCCAGGAGCTGCCACTGCCCGGCACGGTCCTGGACAAGCCGGCCAACGTAGAGCCGCTCGTCGGTGATGCGATACGCATCCGGGATCCGGAACGGCCCAGCCAACGAATCCGTCGGGAAAGCCCAGATACCGCCGACCGGGTCGTCCGCGTACCGATCGCGGGAGAGCTCGGATGCAAGACAGGAGAACAGCCCGACAGGCTTCCCGTCGACCACGAGGGTCTGAACGACTTCGAGGTGACCGAAGCCGGATCCGGGCTCTGAGAGTGGGGGCTGCACAGCCCATGTCGTCAGGTCGGACGATGTCGCATGTCCGACGACTCCTCGGTTGTCGGGATCTCCCTGATTCGCGCGTGCCGTTATGAGCATGTGCCAGATGTCACCGTCCCGGAACACCCAGGGATCGCGCCAGGCCTGGTCGGGCCACTCGCGGGTTGCCGCCGTTTCGTACCAGCGCGGGTCCGGTTCCAGGACCTGCCGGGCGGGTTCTCGTCGCCAGGTGAAGAGGTCATCCGATACCACTGAGCTGATGCGCTGGCTCAGCCCTCCCTCGGAGCGGCTGACCGCCGTGTAGAACATGCGCCACTGTCCGCTGTCGTCGCGCACCACGGAGCCGGTCCACGTCGCCAGGTCGTCGAACGCCGGGGCGTCATCGGGTATAACGGCGTCAGCGTGCTCCGTCCAGGTCTTCAGGTCTTTCGACGTGGCGTGACCGATCGTGGCACGCCAGTGCCGTCGGTCAGGATCGAGGAGAGCACGGGATGCCTTGAGGAAGAAGAGGTGGTAGACATCGCCATCATCGGCGATCCAGAAATCCCACACCCAGGAGGCGGCGAGGCGAAGCATCTGTGTACCTTTCAGTTTGCTCGTGGTTCGGCCACTGAGTCTCGGATGACGAGAGGACAGTGAAGCAGGGTGGGTTTGTCGGCGAGAAGCCGGAATTCGGCCTCTCCATGGATCAGGTGCACAAGCGTTTCAACCGCCCAGGCCCCCATCTCGTAGTGAGGAAGGGCGACCGTCGTCAGGCCGGGGAACAGGTTCGCTGCGATGAGTTCCTGGTTGTCAAACCCGACGATGGACAGGTCACGAGGGATCTCGAGGCCCAGCTCAGCCGCCGCTCGGTAGGCGCCCATCGCCATCCGGTCGTTGTAGCAGAACAGCGCCGTCGGCCTGTCATCCCGACTCAGCATCTCGCGGGCCAGCGCGTAGCCAGGAAGCGTCTCTGACGGGGAGGACGCGACGAGGCTTTCGTCGAAGGGGATGCCGTGCTCGCCAAGGACCTGCCGGTAACCGGCGAAGCGGAGGTGCGTCGCAGGTACGTCGTCATCGTTGTTGAGGAAGCCGATTCTGGTATGGCCGGCCTCGACGAGGTGGGTGACAGCGGCGATCGCTCCGCCCACCTCGTCGGGCACGACCGCCGGAACGATTCCGGCCCGGTCCGTCGAGTCGATCAGGACAGCAGGCAGGCCCTGCATATTCGGCGGAAGAGAGACTTGCCGGTGATACATCGTCGCGTAGAGGATCGCGTCGACTTGACGGTCGATCAGCGCTTGGACATCATTCCTGTGAGCGCTGCCTTCGGCCTCGCGCTCCGTGTTGATGATGACCAGCGTGAGGTCGTGCTCGCGCGCCGCGTCCTGCGCGCCGAGAATAATCCGTCCCGCGTGTGGAGTCGTCGCGATCTCCTCGCTCAGCAGGCCGATGAGCCCCGAACGATTGGTGCGCAACGCTTGCGCCATTCGGTTCGGCCCATAGCCGAGGCTCCTGGCCGCGTCTCGCACACGCACGCGGGTCTCTTCGGCCACCCTGGTGTGGGGCGTGTCATTGAGCACGTGCGACACAGTGGTCACCGAGACCCCGGCCCTTTCGGCCACGTCTCTGATCCCTACAGATTTCACCGTCACGTCGTTCCTTTCACAATCGGGTCAGCCCTTGACCGCGCCGAGCGTGAGACCGGCGACGATGTGCCGCTGCAGGACGATGGCCAGGATGATGACCGGGACAGAGTAGAGAACGGCAAGGGAGGTCATGTTTCCCCAGTCGAGGCCGAACTGGCTTTGGAAGTTGGCGATCTGCAGCGGAGTGGTGACCGCGCGTACAGAGGTGAGCAGTAGCGCGAAGATGAAGTCGTTCCAGGACGCCAGAAAGGCGAAGATCGCGGTCACGGCCACTCCGCCTCGAGCGACGGGGAGGACGACCCGCCACAGGGAGCCCAGGCGAGAGCATCCGTCTACGCGCGCCGCTTCGTCGAGTTCGTCCGGGACGGCCTCGAAGAAGCTCGCCATGAGCCAGATGGAGAGGGGAAGCGAGACTGTCGTCTGGGCGATGGCGAGTGCAAGAGACGTGTCGGACAGCCCGATGGTGTGGAACATCGTGATGAGCGGCGCACCGACGATGATGGCGGGCACCATCCTCATGACCAGTGCGAGGAGGATGAAGATGCGTCCGGGCCTGGTCCGGTACCGGGTCACCGCATACGCGGCCGGCACCGCCAGGACCAGCGACAGGATGGTGCTCATCGCCGCCGTCTGGAGGCTGTTGACGAACGACTGCGGCACACCTTGGGTGCTCAGAACGGTGATGTAGTTCTGGATCGTCCAGATCGAAGGCAGGATCTGCGGGGGGATGGCGTTCGTTTCGATGGGCGTCTTGAACGACGTGAAGAGCATGTAGACGAAGGGGAACGCGTACAGAATGACCAGAACGGTCAGACAGATCCACAGGATGCTGCGCGTCCCGGCGCGTCGGGTCTCGAGTCCGTTCATCAGCTTTCACTCCCTGGACGCCAGATCGTAACGACGGCGACGATGGCGATCACCATCATTGCGATCAGGTAGATGGTCCCCATCGCACTGGCCAGTCCCGGGTTTCCGTTCGCGATCTGGGTGTTGTACACGAGCAGCGACAGGACATTGGTCGAATTCTGCGGGCCGCCATTGGTCTGGACGACGATCACGTCGAAGGCTCGCGCGGCATCGACGCCGCGCACGATGAGTGCGACGGCGATCACCGGGCGCAGCTGCGGAAGAATGATCCTGCCCAGCAGGGTGGGATAGCGTGCGCCGTCGAGTCGTGCAGCTTCGATGATGTCGCCCGGCACATTCTGCAGGCCGGCGAACAGGACGAGCGTGATGAACGACGTCGTCAGCCAGACATCGGGCAGCGCCACGGAGAACAGTGCGATGTTCGGATCGCTGAGCCATTGGATCTGGTTCGGCGAGGAGATGATGTGCGCCTCGTAGAGCAGTTGGTTGACGATGCCGGAGTTGTCGATGAGGAGGAATCGCCACAGCAGGCCCGCAACGATCGGAGCAATCATGAGCGGATACAGGAAGATCGTGCGGAAGACCCGTGACCGATTCCCCAGCCCGGAGAGGAGAAGGGCGACAGTCAGTCCGAGTACGAATTCGAGCGTCACCACGATGAGCGTGTACGCGATGGTGCGCAGAGCCGAGTTGCCGAAGTCGGCGGAGGTGAGCGCTTGAACATAGTTCCTGAGGCCCACGAACGTGTGCGGACTTCCGGCGATCGGGTTGTATTTGAAGAAGCTGTTGTAGACGAACTGGACCAGAGGCCACGCGACAAAAGCCGCGAGGAAGGCTGCGGCCGGCAGCATGAGAAAAAGCGCGAAGCGACTGTCCGTCAGCCGGAAGCGTCGCCGGTCTCGCCTCGTGACGGTTCGGGGGCCGCGAGCGGCCGGTGTGGTGACCGGCCGCTCACGTGTTGTGGTGGTCATGCTACTGCTGGACAATCTGGTCGATTTGATCAGCCGCCGACTTGAGCAGTTTGGCATTGTCCGCGCCGGGTTGCAGCGACTTCTGAATCATCGGCACAAGAACATTGTTGACGATGTTCTGCCAGTTCGAGTTCGCGGGACGAGTGATCGTCGCCGGTGCGGAGAGCGTGGTGACCATCGGGGTGTATGCCTCGTAGCCTGGCTTGTTCGCGTACTGCTTCAGCGCCGAGATACGGGCCACGAGTCCAAGGGACGTATTGGCGCTCAGCGCGTTGTGGTCGTAAGCGAACTTGACGAAAGCCGTCGATGCCGACTGGTGGGGGGCTTCCTTCGGAATGCTCAGATAGAACGGACCGGGCACACCGGCGATTCCCGCTGGTCCCGCGATCATCGGCGCGACACCGGTCTTGCCATAGACCGGCGAGCTTGTAGGAATCTGTCGGAAGGCGTGCGCCCAGAAGAGCATCATTGCGGACTTACCCTGGTTGTAGAGGTTCTGCGCCGCGTTCCAGTCGACGGCTGCTGCCCCCGAAGGACCGTATTTGGCCAGGCTCGTGTAGTAGTCCAGAGCTTTAAGACTCTCAGCGTCTCCGAGGGTCGACTTCGTCCCTTTGGAGTTCAGGACCATGTTCTTCTCGCCTGCTTGCGACAGAGCGGCAAGGTACTGCGTCTCCACAGCGCCGGGCAGTGGGGCTCCGTACATTCCGCTCTTTGTGAAGAAGGCGGCAACGTCGCTGTACTGCTGCCAGCTCGTCGGCGGCTTGAGGTCGTAGCCGTACTTCGCCTTGAATGCCGCCTGGTTAGCCGGGTCCTTGAAGAGGTCGGTGCGGTAGTACAGGATCTCCGAGTTGGCGAACGCGGGCATTCCGACATAGTTGTTGCCGACCTTCGCCTCCTGAAGCACCGACGGGAAGTTGTCCGATTTCACCGCGGACGTGTACAGGCTGTTCAGAGGCTGAAGGCCCGCGGCAAAGGCAGGCAGCCAGATGGCGTCGAGAGCGGCAACATCGAAGGAAATACTTCCGGTCGACAATTCGCTGTTCACGCGGTTGTAGAGGCCGTTGTAGGGCAACTCCACGAAGGTGACTTTCACCCCCGTGTCCTTCGTATAAAGGTCGGCGATGGGCTGTAGCTCGGCATGCCCACCTGCCTCGACGAGAACGGTAATGGCCTTGACTGGGGTCGAGTTGTTTGAGGTGGCGCTGGTGCATCCACTCAGCGCTACGAGCGCGGCCGTCGCCGCTGCTGCGATCGCGACCAAGCGCTTGTGCGGGATGCGCACGCGACGGGGGTTCGTCGATTGTGTGCGAAGCATCATCACTCCGATTTCATTTTCAGGGCGTGGGGTAAGCCACGCGGATTAGCTTAGTGACTGCAGAAACGTTTTGGCAAAACGTCTTGGCATGAAGATAAGCCGCCCATCTCAACGAATGCAACTGCCAAAACGTGCCAAAGTGCCAAAACTTGCCAAACCTCGACCGCGCAGTTTCCAGCGGCGCGGGCTCGGCGAAGAGCATGCGACGAGCCCGCGAGATTCGATCGCTCGGTGGAGGGCGCCTTAGAGATTGATCCGGGACCGTCAGAATGCAGAAGACCGCGGATCACCAGAGCCGGCCACGGGACTCGAACCCGACAACGCATCGCGTTGTCAACAAGGCAGCTTCGAGCCCCGGGGTTGGCTCTCAAGGGGCGGATTCGGCGGCGTGTACGGCGAATCCGGCCGCGCGCCGCAGGAGCGGCGGCGCGCAAGACAAGCACAGAGCCGGCCACGGGACTCGAACCCGACAACGCATCGCGTTGTCAACAAGGCAGCTTCGAGCCCCGGGGTTGGCTCTCACAAGAGCCGGCCACGGGACTCGAACCCGGCAACGCATCGCGTTGTCAACAAGGCAGCTTCGAGCCCCGGGGTTGGCTCTCACAAGAGCCGGCCACGGGACTCGAACCCGTAACCCCCGCTTTACAAGAGCGGTGCGCTACCAATTGCGCCAGGCCGGCGTGAGTCGGGGATCCCCGTCTCGACTGTCAATACTAGAGGGATCGACCGCCCCGCGACGTCACTTGGACGGTGACGGGCTCGGCGTCGCGGTCGAATACGCTTCGCCCTGCGCCTGGAGCACGAAGGCCTTGAAGTCGTCGGCGCTGGTCAGCGACCCGGTGTACTGCTTGCCGTTGACGATCACGAGCGGCGTGCCGGTGAGCTTGCTGACGTTCGAGTTCGGGATGGGCCCGGCAAGCGTACGGTCTGTCGCGTTCGCCACCCACGTCTTGTAGGTGCCGTCGTCGATGCAGCTGTTGATCTTGTCGACGTTCTTGGCGCCGGCGGCACTCACGTAGCCCTTGATCTGCGCATCCGTCAGGCCTGGGCCGCCCTCCTGGGGCTGATTGTCGAACAGCAGCCGGTGGAACGCCCAGAACTGGTCGCCCGAGTAGTTCGCCACGCAGGCTGCCGCGTTGGCGGCGCGCAGAGAGTACTTGGTTCCCGCGGAATGGCTGGTGAGGATAGCGATCGGATGCACTTCAACGGTCGCAGCACCGGATTTCGCCCACTCGCCGAGCTGGTCGCCGTTGGTCTTCTCGAACTGGCCGCAGAACGGGCAGAGATAGTCGATGTACATGCGGATGCTCACCACACTGCCCGACGGATCGGGTGTGGTGGCGATCGGGGACGCGTCGGCGGCGAGCGATTCGGTCGGCACGACCTTCAGACCCGTTCCGATCACGACGCCGTCGCTGGCCATGTTCGCAGGCCCCGGAACGGGTGGGCGGATGGCGCTGACGATGATCAGGACGACCACGGCCGCAATCGCAAGGACCCCGACGATGATGCCGCTCTGGAGGAAGACCTTGTTGCGCCGGTCGCGCTTCTTCTGCTCGACACGCAGCTGGCGGGCCTTCTCCCTGGCCGCCTCGCGTCGGTCATTCCTCGAGGGACGGCTGTCGATCGGTCCACCGTGGGTCATTGATTTTCACTCCGGGGGTATGAAATGCGGAGCACAGTTCATGCAAACGCAAGGGAGATAGTAGTTCGGCAGTCTGGGAAACGACCAAACGGAGCCTGAGCCTGAGCGGTGCGCCTCGTGGGAACGGGGGTGAACAGCGGCGTCGCCGATGACATACTATGGGTCGTGGTCGCTGTCACCCAGATGGGGCAGCACCATATCCATTCACTACGGATCGTCCGGCACGTACCTGCCGGTGAAGGAGCAATTCAACATGGCGTCAGTAACGTATGACAAGGCAACCCGTCTCTATCCGGGTTCCACCCGCCCCGCGGTCGATGAGCTCGACCTCCAGATCGCCGATGGGGAGTTCCTCGTCCTCGTCGGTCCCTCCGGCTGTGGAAAGTCCACTTCCCTGCGCATGCTCGCCGGCCTCGAAGAGGTCAACGACGGCAACATCTTCATCGGTGAGCGCAATGTGACGGATGTTCCGCCGAAGGATCGCGACATCGCGATGGTCTTCCAGAACTACGCTCTCTACCCGCACATGACTGTCGCCGAGAACATGGGCTTCGCCCTGAAGATCGCCGGTGTCAACAAGGATGAGCGCGCCGCGCGTGTCCTCGAAGCTGCGAAGCTGCTCGACCTGGAGCCTTACCTCGGCCGCAAGCCGAAGGCACTCTCCGGTGGTCAGCGCCAGCGCGTCGCCATGGGCCGTGCGATCGTGCGCAGCCCCCAGGTGTTCCTCATGGACGAGCCGCTGTCGAACCTTGATGCCAAGCTCCGCGTCCAGACCCGCACCCAGATCGCGTCGCTGACGCGTCGTCTCGGTGTCACGACCGTCTACGTCACGCACGACCAGACGGAGGCTCTGACCATGGGTGACCGCATCGCGGTTCTCAAGGACGGCGTCCTCCAGCAGGTCGGCACCCCGCGCGACCTGTACGCGCAGCCGAACAACGTGTTCGTCGCCGGCTTCATCGGAAGCCCGGCCATGAACCTGTTCTCGGCTGACGTGGTCGAGGGCGGCGTGAAGTTCGGCACGGCGGTCGTCCCGATCGAGCGCGACACCCTCGCGGGTGCCGGCACGGCGGTCACGATCGGTGTCCGTCCCGAAGACGTCGTGGTTTCGACCACGGAGAACTCGGGTCTGAAGGTCGCGGTCGACCTGGTCGAGGAGCTCGGAGCGGACGGCTACCTGTACGGCCACACCGAGATCGACGGCAAGCGCACCGACATCGTCGGTCGCGTCGACGGTCGCGTCCACCCCAACGCAGGCGATGTCGTCTACATCACGCCGAAGCCGGGCCACGTGCACTCCTTCAACGCGGAGTCGGGCGAGCGCCTCGGCGGGGCAGTCGTCGACTGATCCGTTCCATCCGTTTCACGCGCAGTGCCGCGGCTCCTTCAGGGGTCGCGGCACTGCGCATTTCCGGGCTTCCCAGCCTCGTTCGATAGGTTTCTTGCATGAGCGGCTCACTCAACATCACCGCGGCCACCGTGGATCCGGCACTCCTCGACCTTCCGTGGAACCTGCCGCTCGACGAGTGGTCGAATGAGCACATCGCGGTGCTCCCGAAAGGCATCTCGCGCCACCTCGTGCGGTTCGCGAACCTCTCCGGTTATGTCATCGCGATCAAGGAGACGTCGGCAGAGCTGGCGAAACGCGAATACGAGATGCTCCGCACCCTGCAGCGCCTCGACATTCCCTGTGTCGACCCGGTCGCTGTCATCAACAACCGCACCGATGACGAGGGCGACCCGTTGAAGGCTGTGCTGGTGACCCGGCACCTGAAGTTCTCGCTGCCATACCGCGCACTGTTCTCGCAGACGCTGCGCCCGGACACGGCCACGCGTCTCGTCGACGCGCTCGCGGTGCTGCTGGTGCGCCTCCACATCGTCGGGTTCTTCTGGGGCGACGTCTCGCTCTCGAACACACTCTTCCGCCGCGATGCGGGTGCGTTCGCCGCGTACCTCGTTGATGCGGAGACCGGCCAGCTCTACGACGGCGGCCTTTCGAACGGCCAGCGTGAGAACGACCTGGAGATCGCGCGGATCAACATCGCCGGCGAGCTGATGGATCTCGAGGCCGGCGGCCGCGTCGACGAGGAACTCGATCCGATCAAGGTGTCGAACGGTATCGTCGCCGCCTACCGGTCGCTCTGGAAGGAGCTCACGAGCAGCGAGTCGTTCGCCTCGTCGGAGCGGTGGCGCATCAGCCGGCGCGTCGATCGACTGAACGAGCTCGGCTTCGACATCGAGGAGCTGGCGATCAAGACGGACGAGAAGGGCACCACGGTGCGCATCCAGCCGAAGGTCGTGGATGCGGGCCACCACCAGCGCAGGCTGCTGCGGCTCACCGGCCTCGACGCGCAGGAGAACCAGGCGCGTCGTCTTCTGAACGACCTCGACTCCTACTCCGCAACTCTGGGCAAGGCAGGGCTCGATGAGGAGGCGATGGCGCACGAGTGGCTCATGCGCGTGTTCGAACCGATCGTCCGCGCGATTCCCGCAGACCTGAAGGGCAAGCTGGAGCCGGCCGAGGTGTTCCACCAGTTGCTCGAGCACCGCTGGTTCATGTCACAGGATGAAGGCCGCGACGTCCCTCTTGCAGAAGCGCTGAGCTCCTACATCAAAGACGTCCTGCGGCACCGTCGGGATGAAGCGACGGTGATCGGTCCTCCCACCGAGACCCTGAGCATCCCTGTCATGACCGGAGCGATCGGCACGATCACCGACGACGAAGACGACTGGCGCGCGAAAGTGTGAACCCGTCTACTTCTTCGCGCGGAGTTTCGAGATCTCGTAGAGGGTGACACTGGCAGCGATGCCGGCGTTGAGCGATTCGGTCGCGTCGCTGATCGGGATGGAGACGATGGCGTCGCACGTCTCGGTGACGAGTCGCGACAACCCTTTGCCTTCGCTTCCGACCACGATGACAACCGGACGATCGGCCAGTTCCAGGCCGGGTAGCGACACGTCTCCGCCACCGTCGAGGCCGAGAACGAAGACACCGCGGTCTTTCAACGCCTTGAGGGTCTGCGTGAGGTTGCTCGCCATGGCCACGGGAGTGCGGGCGGCCGCGCCGGCCGACGTCTTCCATGCCGCCGCCGTCATTCCGACGGACCGGCGCTGCGGCACGATGACCGCCTGCCCGCCGAAGGCCGCAGTGGAACGGATGATCGCACCGAGGTTGCGGGGATCGGTGATGCCGTCGAGCGCGACGAACAGCGGTTTCTGGCCACGGCTGATCGTGAGGTCGAGCAGCTCCATCGGGTGGGCGTACTCGTACGGCGGGACTTTGAGCGCCACGCCTTGGTGCACGGAGTCCCGGCCCGCGATGCGATCCAGTTCGGGGCGCATGATCTCGAGGATCGGGATGCCCCGCCCCGTTGCGATCGACAGGATCTCTTTCACCCGGTCGTCGACCTCGATCCGGGACGCGACGTAGAGCGTCGAGGTCGGGATCTTGGCGCGAAGAGCTTCGAGCACCGAGTTGCGGCCGGTCACGACCTCGCTCTCATCAGCCGCTTTGGGTCGCCGGGTCGCCGTGCGGGGAGCCGTCTCGGTGCGTCCGCCTCGCGTCTGCTGCCCAGGCTTGCCTCTGCCGCCGGCGGCCGCATAGCGCTCCTTCGCCGCCTTGGCCTTGCCCGCCGGGTGATAGGGGCGGTCCTCGGCCTTCGGGGTGGGACCTTTGCCTTCGAGCGCTTGGCGCCCCTGGCCGCCCGAGCCGACCTGGGGGCCGCGTCGTGCTTTGCGCACGGCCCCTGCGCGTGGCTTTCCGCCGCTGTTCTTCACTGTTCAACACTCCAATGCGCACCCGTCGGGGTGTCTTCGATGGTGATCCCGGCGCCGACGAGTTCGTCGCGGATCCGGTCGGCCGCAGCGAAATCGCGATTCGCGCGTGCGGCCTGGCGATCGTCGAGCAGTCGCTCGACGAGGGCGGACAATGCCGAGCGTGCGCCCGTGTCATCCGCAGCGTTCCATTCCGTTGCGAGCGGGTTGATGCCCAGCACGTTCGTCATCGCAAGCGCTTGCCCGCGTGCGATCGCCGCCGCCTCCAAGTCTTCCGCATCCAGTGCCGCGTTTCCTGAACGCACGGTATCGTGCAGCACGGCGAGGGCCTGCGGCACGGCGAGGTCGTCGTCCATCGCCTCGGTGAAGGCGGTCGGGACGACTTGAGCACCCGAACCCGCGAAGCGCGTTGCGGCCAGCCGGCGGTCGACGCGCTCGAAGAATCCGGCGATCCGGTCGAGGGCGGCCTCAGCCTCGGTCAACGACCCGTCGTGGAAGTCGAGCGTCGAGCGGTAGTGAGCGGCCCCGAGGTAGTACCGGATCACGAGCGGCCGCGCCTGCGCGAGGAGCTCGGATGCGTACACCGAGTTGCCGAGTGACTTGCTCATCTTCTGACCGTTGACGTGCACGAGACCGTTGTGCACCCAGTAGTTGGCGAATTCGTGCCCGGCCGCGGTCGACTGCGCCAGCTCGTTCTCGTGGTGCGGAAACCGCAGGTCGAGACCGCCGCCGTGGATGTCGAAGTGGCTGCCGAGGTAGCGCTCCGACATCGCGGAGCATTCGATGTGCCAGCCCGGGCGCCCGTCGCCCCACGGGCTGGGCCAGGAGGCCGACTCGGGCTCGTCTTCTTTGCGGCCCTTCCAGAGTGCGAAATCGCGGGCATCCCGCTTGGCGCGCGGATCGGCGTCGGTCGCGGCCTCCATGTTCTCGATGCTCTGGTGGGTGAGCTCGCCATAAGCCGGCCAGCTCTTCACGTCGAAGTAGACGTCACCGGATCCGTCGTCGGCGACATAGGCGTGGCCTGTCTCGATGAGGCGCGTTATGAGGTCCTGCATCTGCGGGATGCTCGCGGTCGCGCGCGGCTCGTAGGTGGGAGGCATCACCCCGAGCGCCGTGTAGCCCGCTGTGAACTCCAGCTCGAAGCGATAGGCGAGCGCCCACCACTGCTCGGAGCTGCCCTCGGCCTGCGCCGCCGACGAATTGATGAGGATCTTGTCGTCGATGTCGGTCACGTTGCGCACCAGCGTCACCTCGTAGCCCCTGTGCGTCAGCCAACGGCGCAGGATGTCGTAGACGAGCGCGGAGCGCAGGTGACCGATGTGCGGCGAGGACTGCACCGTCGGACCGCACACGTACATGCCGACCGCGCCATCCGTGATGGGCATGAAGTCGCGGAGCGCCTGGGCCCGGGTGTCGTAGAGTCGTACAGTCACGCGTCTAGCCTACGGGCAGGCCTCAGCCTGCGTTACGCCACCTCGGGATGTGTTGAAACAGACCGCGGGTCAGCCGTTGTGGAGGAGAAGTGCCGTCGCGATCACTGCGATGCCTTCACCCCGGCCCGCGAAGCCGAGTCCATCCGTCGTCGTGGCGCTGATCGAGACCGGTGCGCCGACGAACTCGCTCAACAGCGCCTCGGCCTCGTGTCGACGCGGCGCGAACTTCGGCCGGTTCCCGATAACCTGCACGGCCACGTTTCCGACAGTGAAGCCGGCGCTCTCGACGAGCCGTCTCGCCTCGCGGATGAACACGTCGCCGTGCGCACCGCTGAATCGCGGGTCGTCGGTGCCGAATGCGCCGCCGATGTCGCCGAGGCCCGCCGCGGACAGCAGGGCGTCCGTGATGGCGTGCGCCACCGCATCACCGTCGCTGTGCCCGGCGAGCCCGGACTCACCCGGCCAGTGGAGCCCGGCCAGCCACAGTTCTGCGCCGTCGTCGAACCCGTGCGTGTCCGTGCCGACCCCGATGCGCGGGCCGCCGTCGCGGCGTGAGACGAGTTCCTCGGCCCGTCGGAGGTCCCAGGGGGTGGTGATCTTGAACGCGAGCGGGTCACCCGGTACGACGCTGACGCGGTGCCCGGATGCGCTGACCAGCGCAGCGTCGTCCGTCGCCTGGTCCGCCGCTCGCGCATACGCGTCGAGAAGGTCGTCCTTCGGGAACCCCTGGGGTGTCTGCACGGCCGAGAGTGCTGAGCGGTCGACGGTCTCGACGATGTCGCCGTGCGCATCCACCCGCTTGACGGTGTCGCTCACCGGCAGGCCCGGAATCACGCCGTGACCCCGTGAATCGACCTCGGCGACGACGCGCTCGAAAAGCCCCGACGGGGTGAGCGAACGCGCGGCGTCGTGGACGAGGACGACCTCGACGGCCGGGTGAAGCATCCGGAGCCCGGCCTGAACCGACTGCTGGCGGGTCTCACCGCCGGCGACCACGGTCACGAAGGACGAGGCGACGCCGGCGACAGCTGTCGCGATCACGTCGGCGTCGTCGACCAGTTCTTCGGGGGCGACGACGATCACTTGGGCGGGCTCGCTCATTCCCAGGACGGAATGGAGGGCGCGGCCGAGCAGGGTGACCCCGCCGACCGGCACGAACGCCTTCGGGGTGGGGGCTCCGAGCCGCGTTCCGCTTCCAGCCGCGACGACGATCACGGCGATGCGCGGGTGGCTGGATTCGGTCATGCGATCGAGCGTACGCGATCAGGTCGCACGGACGAACAGGCACAAAGCGAACGTGACCGTTTCCGGGCGGCGCGACGGATTCCGTCGCGGTCGACCGGAACGGTCACGTTCGCGAAGCCTGGTTGCGCAGGCAGAGCCTAGGAGGCGAGAACCTCGTCGAGCAGGCTGGATGCCTTCTCGTCGTCGGTCTTCTCGGCCAGCGCGAGCTCGGAGATGAGGATCTGACGTGCCTTTGCAAGCATGCGCTTCTCCCCGGCGGAGAGGCCGCGGTCCTGATCGCGTCGCCACAGGTCGCGGACGACCTCGGAGACCTTGATCACGTCGCCGGAGGCGAGCTTCTCAAGGTTCGCCTTGTAACGGCGGGACCAGTTGGTGGGCTCCTCGGTGAACGGGGCGCGAAGCACCTCGAACACGCGGTCGAGGCCCTCTTTGCCGATCACATCCCGGACGCCGACGAGGTCGACATTTTCGGCCGGAACCTCGATGGTCAGGTCGCCCTGAGTCACATTGAGCTTGAGGTACAGCTTCTCTTCACCCTTAATGGTTCTCTTCTTGACTTCGGTGATTGTCGCGGCACCGTGGTGCGGGTATACGACGGTTTCGCCAACCTCGAAAAGCATAGATTGATGTCCCTTCAGCAACCTCTAGGATACCACAGAGACCCGGTGGTAAGGTTCGCCCTGACAGCCCCGGGGCCCCCTCCCCAATAGGCTAAACTCGAAGCGCATTCCGCCCATCGACGGCCTCTTTCTCGGCCACGCGGAACGACTTGGAGGGTCTTGTGAGAGCTCGCGTCGCGGCATCCGTCGTCTTGGCGATCGCGGTCATGTTCGGTACTGCAGGGTGCGGGTTCCTGGCGCCCCAGTCGACCACGAGGCACTACGACGCCAGCGATGGCGTGAGCGGAAACGTCGGCGACATCGCCGTCCGCAACGCGATGATCGTGACCGGCGACGGTACGACGGGCAATCTGGTCGTCACCCTCGTCAACAACGGTGCGGCGCCGCACCGCGTGATGATCGAGCGGGCCACCGGCTCGCAGGAGTCGACGTTCGTGACCGTCAGGGCCGGCGAGACGAAAGAGATCGGGGCGAAGGGCGACACGATCATCACCCTCAACGATCTCAACTCGATCCCGGGCAGCCTGTACCCGCTCTACTTCCAGTACGGCGCCCAGACCGGCTTGCCGCTGCGCGTGCCGGTTCTCGACGGCGCCCTCCCGGAATACGCGGACCTGACGCCCGACAACGTGGCGCCGCCGGCCGTCGCGAGCACCCCGACACCGACTCCGACTCCGTAGCAGGCGACCGGGCGCCCTCACGCGTTGAAGCGGTAGCCCAGCCCACGTACCGTCACGAGCATGGACGGATCCGACGGGTTGTCCTCGATGCGCGAACGGATGCGCTTGATGTGCACATCGAGCGTCTTGGTGTCGCCGAAGTAGTCGCTCCCCCACACCCGGTCGATCAGCTGGCCGCGCGTGAGCACGCGTCCCGCGTTGCGCAGCAGCAGTTCGAGCAGCTCGAATTCCTTCAGCGGCATAGGAATCTCGCTGCCCCCGACGGCCACGGTGTGCCGATCGACGTCCATGCGCACCGATCCCGCCTCGAGGATGCCCTCCTCCTCGAGTTCGTCGCTCTCCACGCGACGACGCAGCACTGCACGGATGCGCGCAAGCAGCTCCCGTGTCGAGTACGGCTTCGTCACATAGTCGTCAGCCCCGAGTTCGAGCCCCACCACGATGTCGACCTCCGAGTCCTTGGCGGTCAGCATGATGATCGGCACGGACGAGCGCACCCGGATCTCGCGGCAGACCTCCGTTCCCGGAATGCCCGGGAGCATCAGGTCGAGCAGGATGAGATCCGCACCGACCCGGTCGAACTCGGAGAGCGCGGTCGGGCCGTCTTCGGCAACGGTCACGTCGTAGCCTTCGCGCTTGAGCAGGAAGGCCAGCGGTTCGCTGAGCGCTGCTTCATCCTCGACGAGCAGGATGTGGGTCACGTGGTTTCTCCTATCGCGGGACGCACGGCGGCGTCGTGTGATGCCTCTGGCAGGCGGATGGTGAAGGTCGAACCGCGCCCGGGCTGTGACCAGACGCGGATGTCCCCTCCGTGATTCTGCACGGCGTGCTTGACGATCGCGAGGCCGAGCCCGGTTCCGCCCGTGTGGCGGGAGCGGGCCTGGTCGACCCGGAAGAAGCGCTCGAAGACGCGGTCGAGGTCGTCTTCGGGGATGCCCTCGCCCTGGTCGGTCACGGCGATCTCGACGACGCCGTCGACGATGCGGACACCGATGCCGACCCGTGATCCGGCGGGCGAATACTGGATGGCGTTGGAGACGAGATTGTGCACCGCGGTGACGAGCAGCGCCTCATCCCCGTAGACCTCTGCCCGTTTGTCCCCGCGCATCGCCAGCTCGATCCCCCGCGCCTCCGCTGCGACGCGGTTCTGGTCGACGGCGGAGGTGATGACCTGCTTGACGGAGACGATCTCTGCATCGGTCAGCGCATCCGCCGCCTGAAGCCGCGACAGCTCGATGATGTCCTGGGTGATCCGGGCCAGCCGCTGCGACTCCTCGGTCAGGCGGTGGGCGAATCGGCGCACCTGCTCCGGATCCTCGGATGCGCTGTCGAGCGCCTCCGCAAGAAGGCCGACAGCGCCGATCGGCGTCTTGAGTTCGTGGCTGATGTTTGCGACGAAGTCGCGCCGCACCTGCTCGAGGCGGAACGACTCGGTGCGGTCTTCGGCAAGGAGGAGGATGTAGCGGGAGCCGAGCCGCGCGACCCGCACGCTGAGGTGGATGTTGGCCTCACCGAACGGGCCGCGTGCGAGTTCGCATTCTTCCGTGATCGGCTCGCCGGTCCGCCTCACGCGGCCGACGAGGTCGACGAGATGCGGATGAACGAGCGCCTGGTTCCACACCAGACCGATCGACAGCGCGCCGGGCGACGCCTTGATGACATTGTTCGACGGGTCGAGGACGATAGCCGCCGATTCGAGTGCGTCGATGACCTGGTCGACACCGTCGGGGACGGCCGGGCTCGCGACGTCGGCGGCGTGGGCGCCGCGCCGTGCAGCCACATAGAGGATGGCCACGAATCCAGCGCCGACCACGAGGCCGAGTGCCAGAGACAGCAGCACCAACCAGGTGGAGTCCATACTTGCAAGAGTACTGAACCGTACGGGCGCCGACGCACGAGATCGGCGTGCGCGGAGCGGTACTTTAGACAGTGTTCAGGCTCCCGGCACCGTTCGTTAACCTGTTCTGGACATCATGAAACCGGAGTCAACGGGCTCCGTCATCTGCGCGCGCTCGCGCCAGGAAGGACCAGAAGACCGATGCGTGAAGTATTCCAGCAGGAGTTGCGTGAAGTTCAGGATCGCCTTGTCGAGATCGCTGAACTCGTCGTCATCTCCATCCAGAATGCGACGCGGGCGTTCAATGACTCCGACGTGACGCTCGCAGAGACAGTGATCGCCGATGACTCGAAGATCGATGAGCTGACGGTGATCCTCGACGAGCTGTCGATCCAGATCCTCGCTCGCCAGCAGCCGGTCGCCCGCGACCTGCGCATCGTGGTCAGCGCCCTGCGCATCAGCGCGTCGCTCGAGCGCATGGGCGACATGGCCGAGCACATCGCCCAGCTCGCGCGCTACCGCTTCCCCGACAAGGTCGTCCCGAAGAGTCTTCGCGGAACCTTCGCCGAGATGGGCCGGCTCGACGTGGTCATCGCGCAGAAGCTCGCGGAGCTCCTTCGCACCCAGGACCTCGAGCTGGCCGACGAGATCCGCAACGAGGACGACCGCATCGACGAGCTCCACGTCAGCGTTTTCGACAAGGTGCTCGGCGAGACGTGGAAGGGTCAGGCCGTCGATACGGTGGATGCGACCCTCGCCTCCCGATACCACGAGCGTTTCGCCGACCACGCGGTCTCGATCGCCAAGAAGGTGCACTACCTCGGCACCGGAGACTGGGCTCCCGAACTCGCGAGCTAGCGCTCTTTTCCGCTCCCCGCACTAGCTCTTTCCCACTGCACGCGTACGTACGAGTGCGCTGGGAAGTACTTAGTGCGAGGGTCTACCTCGGCGGCATAGCCGCCTCAGCTCCAGCGCGCTATTTGCGGCCTTGGGCCGCGACCGCGGCAGCGCCGGCGGCGGCAGCCTCGGGGTCGAGGTACTCGCCTGGTCCGAGAGGTGCGAAGCTCTCGTCGAGCCGGTAGACGAGCGGGATGCCCGTGGGGATGTTCAACTCCGCGATGTCCTCATCTGAGATCCCGTCGAGGTGCTTGACCAGCCCCCGCAGCGAGTTGCCGTGGGCGGTGACGAGGACCGTTTTGCCTGTCGCGACTTCGGCCGTGATGTCGGTCTCCCAGTAGGGAAGCATGCGCTCGATGACATCCTTGAGGCATTCGGTGCGCGGGAGGTCGTCGCCGAGGCCGGCATAGCGGGGATCGTTCGCCTGCGACCACTCGCTGTCGTCGGCGAGCGGGGGCGGCGGAACGTCGAACGACCGGCGCCAGAGCTGGAACTGCTCGGGTCCGTACTTCTCGAGCGTCTCCGCCTTGTCGAGACCCTGAAGGGCGCCGTAGTGCCGCTCGTTGAGACGCCAGGAACGCTTGACGTCGATCCACAGCCGGTCGGCCACGTCGAGCGCGTAATCGGCCGTCTGGATGGCCCTCGTCAGCACGGACGTGAACAGGATGTCGGGCAGCAGGCCGGACTCGGCGAGCAGCTCGCCGGCGCGCTTGGCTTCAGCGATCCCCTGGTCACTCAGCCGGACGTCGACCCAGCCGGTGAACAGGTTCTTCTGATTCCACTCGCTCTGGCCGTGGCGGAGGAGGATCAAGGTGTAGGGCGCAGACATGCTTCTAATCTACCGGGGCCGAAGATCGGGTGAATGCGCCGGGATGCGGGACACTGGTTGCATGGCGAGGCGCGGACCGATAGGAACTGTCACGCGCGGCACCACCAACACGAACCGCCTGCGTCGGGTCGATCGCTGGATCGCGACCCTTCCGGTGCTCCGGACCACGGCTGACCCGCTCGTGGTCGATCTCGGCTACGGTGCGAGCGGCGTCACAGCGCTCGAACTCCAGCAGCGGCTGGCGCGTACGCGACCGGATGTGGATGTCCTGGGCCTCGAGATCGAACCGGGTCGAGTTCGCACGGCCCTCGCGCAGCTGGCCGAGGTCCGCGCCGGAACGACGCCGTTCGCACCCGGGGCGCGCGTGGACTTCGCCCTGGGCGGGTTCGAGGTTCCCGTCCCCGGCGATCGTCGCGTCGCGGTCATCCGCGCATTCAACGTGCTCCGCCAGTACGACGAGGCCGACGTGGTCGGGGCATGGCACCGGATGACGAGCCGCCTCCAGGCGGGCGGGCTGGTCGTCGAGGGAACGTGCGACGAGATCGGCCGCGTTTCCAGCTGGGTCGACGTCGCAGCGGACGGCCCGAGACACCTGACGATCTCGCTCCGGCTCGAGGGCCTCGACGTTCCGTCGGTCGTCGCCGAACGCCTGCCCAAGGTGCTCATCCACCGCAACACCGCCGGCGAGCGGGTGCACGACCTGCTGGCCGAGCTCGACCGCCAGTGGCGGCACGCCGCCCCTCTCGCCTCCTACGGAGCGACCCAGCGCTGGATCGCGTCGGTCGAAGGACTGCGGGATGCGGGCTGGCCCGTGCGCGGCGGACGCACGCGCTGGAAGCTCGGCGAGGTCACGGTCGACTGGTCGGCTGTGGAGCCTCGCGGTTTCGTCTGGCGCTGAGTCCCGTCGGGAGTCAGCGGGTCGGACGGGTGACCGCACCGAGCCGCGGCAGGCGAGGCACGTGCGCTTCGGCCCCGGCGCCGGGCGGGACAACCACGACCTGCGCTGCCGCCACGGTCAGGTCGTCCGTTTCGACCAGCAGCGTCGCATCCGGATCGGTCGACCGCTTGACCACGGCAAGGGCGATCGGTCCGAGTTCGTGGTGCAGCGCGCTCGACGTCACCAGGCCCACCTCCCGACGGTCACCGCCGACGTCGACTTTCACGACACTCCCGCGCGCCGGGAGCGCACCCTCGGACCCGTCGAGGTGCAGCATCACCAGCCGACGCGGCGGGTGGCCCAGGTTGTGCACCTTGGCAACCGTCTCCTGTCCCCGGTAGCAGCCCTTCGTCAGATGCACGGCCGTGCGCAGCCAGTCGAGTTCGTGCGGGATCGTCTTCTCGTCGACCTCCGTTGCGAAGCGGGGCCGCCAGGCGGCGATCCGGAGCGCTTCCACCGCGAGCAGGCCCGCCACGGCGAACTCGCCCTTTCGCACCCGGGAAACCAGCGACGGCAAGGCGTCGCGTGGTATCAACGTCTCACTCCAGGTCCAGCCCGAACCGGGATGATCGCCGATCGCGTACTGGTGTCCGCCAGGAGCCACCTCGCGCCAGGGATCGTTCCAGACGAGCGGGACGCCGTTGGGCGCCGCGATCGGGAGTGCCGGCGTGCCGAGCGACCCGATGGTCGCGAGGTCAGCGGTGCGGTCGGCGAGTTCGACGCGCAACATGAAACGCATGCTCTGCAGCCACGCGAGCAGGCCATCCGCCTCATCGTGCTCGACCAGGAGCCAGAGCGTCTCACCGTCTTCGATGACGCGCACGGCGTGTTCCAGCCGGCCGCTCGCGTCGAGGAGGAGGGTCTCGGATGACTCCCCCGCCGTCAGGCCGAGCAGGTTCTGGCTGGTGATCGAATTCAGCCAGCTCAGCCGGTCGGGGCCGGTGATGGACAGAACCGACCGGTTCGACAGATCGACGATGGCGCGACCGGCCTCGAGCTCCCGCTGCTCGACCACAGGATTCCCGTAGTGTGCGGCAACGCCGGCGTCACGGTCGACCGAGTCGACCGCGCCGGGAAGGTCCAGAAAAGGGGATGCGATGGTCATGGTGCTCATTCCGCCTTTGCGAGCCGGCCGGATGCGTGCGAGCTCAGCTCCTGCCCGAGAGCCGCAATGTCCCACGCCCACAGGAGATGGTTTTCAACGAGCCCGTACAGCCTCGTCGCCGCTGCATATTCTTTGGCGGATGCGGTTCGCATGACGGCATCCGTCGCCAGGTCGATGCGCGGCCCCTTCACCTGGCCCAGGTAGATCTCGCTGACGCCGTCCGGGTGAACAATGGCGACCTCGAGGTCGAACCCGCCCGCCGAATTGCGGAGGGCCTCCACCGATTGCGCGGTCGTGAACGGCCGCGCGCCGACGCCGGGGAGCATCGCCGGCCCCGGGTCGCCTTCGATGAGCAGGCGGCCGAGTCGCCAGTAGCCGGTCTCCGCGACGAGTGGCGTGCGAGCGTCGTCGAGCAGCCACGAATACGAGTTGTAGTTGAGGTACGGCAGCCCATCATGGCTGAAGCTGATCCGCTGCCCGAACTCGTGCTGCACGTGCTCGTCGCCCGCCGTGTAGTCGAGCACGCCGGAACCCTCCCAGACTCCGATGAGCCAGGAGAGGGGAACGAGCTCGGCCGGAAGGTCGGTGGGGATCTCGATCATGGCTGAAGCCCTTGTCGCGTTTAGCGCTGACCCCGGAACAGGTTGTAGACGACCACGACGGACACGCCTGCGATCGCGAGGGTGGCCAGCCCCAGTAGGCCGACGAAAAGGAGTTCGAGGGTCACCAGCATGCTTCGAGTCTAACCGTTCCGGATCACCGGACAGCCGCCACCACGGCGAGCGCCGCGCCGGTGATCCCGAGGATCACGAAGGCCCCGACCACGCTCGCGGCGAAGCGGTCGACGAACCCCTCCTTCTCCTGGGTCGCGAGCTGGGCGATCATGCCACCGACCACGCACCCTCCGAGCGCCAATGCGAGCCAGGACGCGTACTGGTGAGGGTCGGAGAACACACTGATCAGCACGGCGAAGACGACCGCGGCACCCCACACCACCAGGATGCTCGTCCAGCGCAGCGACGGGGGCAGGTTCTCGGACTCGGTCACGCTACCCATTCTGCCCCAGGCCGACGAAGGCGACTCCGCTAGGATTGCCGCACAGCACGTACAGGAGGTCTGGGTGGCGCAGTTGTTGATCCTCACCTCTGCGCCCGACGCGGAGGTGCTGCCGTCGCTTGCGCTCCTCAGTCACCGCACCCGGCAGATCCCGGCCGAGCCTGCCGCGCTGGTCAACGCGCCCAGCTGCGACCTGATCTTCGTCGACGCCCGGCGCGACCTCGCCAGCGCGAAGTCGCTGTGCAAGATCCTGACGACGACCGGCATCAACGTGCCGCTCCTGCTCGTGCTGACCGAAGGCGGGCTCACGGCGGTGAGCGCCGACTGGGGCGTCAACGATGTTGTGCTCGAGACGGCAGGGCCGGCGGAGGTGGATGCGCGCATCCGCCTCGCCATCGGCCGACAGACCCAGGAGCACTCGCAGACCAAGATCCATGCGTCGGGCGTCACGATCGACGAAGCGAGCTACTCGGCGAAAGCCCATGGTCGCCAGCTCGACCTGACCTTCAAGGAATTCGAGCTGCTCCGCTTCTTCGCCACGCATCCGTCACGGGTGTTCACGCGTGAGCAGCTCCTCAGCGAAGTCTGGGGCTACGACTACTTCGGCGGAACCCGCACCGTCGACGTGCACGTCCGGCGGTTGCGCGCCAAACTCGGCGACCTCGAATCGCTGATCGGCACCGTCAGGAACGTGGGGTACCGGTTCAACGTGTACGAAGAGGACAATGAGCGACTCCCTTCGCCTCTCCGTCCCTGACCTCGCCGACCCGAACGAGACGGCCGGGTTCTTCCGGGTCGCGGATGCGGCGATCGACGTCGACGGATACGACCCGTTCAACGAGCAGGCCCGTCTCGACGTGCAGTCCGGGCGTCGCACACCCATCGTCGCGACCGTCTGGTCGGAGGCCGAGCACACGCGGCCCATCGGCGCCGCGATCGTCGGCCGCGGCGAGCTGGACCTCGTCATCGACCCGCTGTTCCGGGGCAAGGGATACGGCTCCGTCGCGTTGCGCGGACTCCTCGCGACCGCCCGTGGCAACCTCACCGCGTGGTCGCACGGCGACCATCCTGCCGCACGCGTGCTCGCCGACCACCACGGGTTCGTGCCGGTGCGACGTCTGCTGCAGCTCCGCTCGGGGCCGCTCCTGGCGCCGGACGGGGATTCGCAGGGGGCCGCGACGCGACGCCCGCGGGAGGGCATCACCATCGGCCCATTCCGCGACGAGGATGCCGCCGAATGGGTCGAACTGAACGCGCGCATCTTCGAATCGCATCCGGAGCAGGGGCGACTCACCGTGGACGATCTGCGGATGCGCCAGGCCGAACCCTGGTTCGAGGCGGACGACTTCCTCGTGGCGAAGGACCAGCACGGGCGCATCGTCGGCTACGACTGGGTCAAAGTCGAGCCGGATGCTGCCGTCGGCGAGATCTACGTGCTCGGCGTCGATCCGACCCACACCGGGAAGGGAACCGGGCGGGCTCTCCTTCTTGCCGGCCTCGAGCGTCTCGCGGAGCGCGGCCGCACCACCGCCACCGTCTCGGTCGAAGCGGACGACTCGGCTGCGGTGCACCTCTACCACCAACTCGGATTCACCGAGCACACGGTCGACGTCCAGTATCGGCGCCGGATCGATTCCGACGGAGCGTTTTCCCCACATTGACCGTGCACGGCACCACAGCCTGCGCTCCGGTGCAATGATGTTGGAATGGACGGCGAGAACATCCTCCTCGACACGGGGCTCGGCAGCGACTTCGACGACGACTTCGCACCTTTCGTGTACGAGCCCGATCCGAGCCTGCCCGAAGACCGGTACCTCGACCGCGAACTGAGTTGGCTGGCGTTCAACCAGCGCGTGCTCGAACTCGCCGAAGACCCCGAGCTCCCGACCCTTGAACGCGCGAACTTCCTCGCCATCTTCGCCAGCAACCTCGACGAATTCTTCATGGTGCGCGTCGCCGGCCTGAAGCGGCGCATCCTCACCGGGCTCGCCGTGCCGACGAACGTCGGCCGCGCCCCGCAGGATGTTCTCGCAGACATCTCCGAGAAGGCGCACGAGCTGCAGAAGAGGCACGCCGCGTGCTACGCCGACATGGTCCTGCCCGCGCTCGAGGAGTCGGGCATCACCGTCGTCCGCTGGGACACCCTCGACGCGGCCGACCGCGCACAGATGCGAGACGTGTTCTCGCAGCAGATCTTCCCGGTGCTGACGCCGCTCGCCGTCGACCCGGCGCATCCGTTCCCCTACATCTCGGGCCTCTCGCTCAACCTCTCTGTCCGCGTCCGCAACTCCCGCACGGGCAAAGAGCAGTTCGCCCGCCTGAAGGTGCCGGGGATGCTCCCCCGCTTCGTTCGCATCGACCAGCGCGAGAGCGTCGACCAGCTGCGGTTCATCCCGCTGGAAGACCTGATCGCCAACCACCTCGGCGACCTGTTCCCCGGCATGGAGATCCTCGATCACCACATCTTCCGGGTCACCAGGAACGAAGACGTCGAAGTCGACGAAGACGAGACGGAGAACCTCATCCAGGCGCTGGAGAAAGAGCTCCTGCGGCGCCGGTTCGGGCCTCCCATCCGGCTCGAGGTCACGGACGACATGGACCCCATCACGCTCGGGCTCCTCGTGCGCGAACTGGACGTCACCGAGCAGGAGGTCTATCGGCTGCCCGCCCCTCTGGATCTCGGCGGCCTCTTCGACCTCGCCAAGATCGACCGTCCCGACCTCCACTACCCGAACCACGTGCCGACGACCGCGCCTCAACTCATGCCGCGCGAGCCGAATGCGCAGCCGGACGTCTTCGCGTCGGTCGCCCGGCAGGACATCCTCCTGCACCACCCATACGAATCGTTCGCGACCAGTGTCCAGGCCTTCGTCGAGCAGGCCGCGGCCGACCCGCACGTGCTGGCGATCAAGCAGACGCTCTACCGTACGTCGGGCGACAGCCCCATCGTCGAAGCGCTCATCGACGCCGCGGAATCCGGCAAACAGGTGCTCGCCCTCGTCGAGATCAAGGCCCGGTTCGACGAGCAGAACAACATCTCCTGGGCGCGCAAGCTCGAGAAGGCCGGCGTCCACGTGGTCTACGGTCTCGTCGGGCTCAAGACCCACTGCAAGCTCGCTCTCGTCGTGCGGCAGGAGAAGGGCGTCCTCAAGCACTACAGCCACATCGGCACCGGCAACTACAACCCGAAGACGAGCCGGATCTACGAAGACCTCGGACTGCTGACAGCAGACGACCAGGTCGGCAAAGACCTCACCCGGCTCTTCAACGAACTGTCCGGGTACGCCATCGAGAAGAAGTTCAAACGACTGCTGGTCGCTCCGCTGCACCTGCGCAAGGGCCTTCTCAAGCGCATCGAGGTCGAGCGGGAGAACGCGGCAGCAGGCAGGCCGTCGGGCATCCGCATCAAGCTGAACTCGATCGTCGACGAAGCCATCATCGACGCGCTCTACCGCGCGAGCGAGGCGGGAGTTCCCGTCGACCTCTGGGTCCGGGGGATCTGCGGATTGAGGCCGGGCGAGCCCGGGCTCTCGTCGAACATCCGCGTGCGTTCCATCCTCGGGCGGTACCTCGAGCACTCGCGCATCTTCTCGTTCCTCAACGACGGCGACCCCCAGGTCTACATCGGCAGTGCTGACATGATGCACCGCAACCTCGATCGCCGCGTCGAAGCCCTCGTCAGGCTGACGGATCCGGCACACCTCGCCGAACTCGACGCGCTGTTCAACCGCGCATTCGACGAACGAACCTCGGCATGGACCCTCGACTCGGAAGGCGTCTGGACGCGGCGCAACCTCGACGACCACGGCGAACCACTCGAAGACCTCCAGAACAAGCTCATGCAGCAGATCGCCCACCGGCCGCGTGTGGGGTCGAGGCGGTGACCGAAGCGATCTTCGCTGCGGGTGCCGTCTGCTGGCGGGTCGTCGACGGTAAGACGATGATCCTCGTGGTGCATCGCACCAAGTACGGCGATGTGACCATACCGAAGGGCAAGGTCGACCCGGGCGAGACGCTCCCGCAGACCGCGGTGCGCGAGATCCTGGAAGAGACCGGGCTCTCCGTGTCGCTCGGGGTGCCCCTGGGGATGTCGACGTATCCGCTCTCCAGCGGACGCGACAAGATCGTCCACTACTGGGCGGCTGAAGTCGGCGACGGGGCCATCGCCCGATCGACTTTCGTGCCGAACGGCGAGATCGCCGCCCTGGAATGGGTCACCATCAAGAAGGCGCGCGGCTACCTGACCTACGAGCGCGACGTCGAGATCCTCGACGCCTTCGCGAAACTGCTCGCCGAAGGCGTGAGCACGACCTTCGCCCTCATCGCACTGCGCCACGGCAAGGCCACTCCCCCGCAGACCTGGGACGGGCCGGACAGCACACGCCCGCTCACCGAGCGCGGGGTTCGCCAGGCGGCCAGCGACGTTCCGACCATCGAAGCATGGCGGCCGCGACGGATCGTGACCAGCCCGGCCGTGCGGTGCGTGTCCACGGTCGCCCCGCTGGCCGCATCCACCGGAATCGTCCCCAAGCACGAATCCGGTATCAGCCAGGAGGCCTACGAACAGGGTGAAGCCACGGTCCGCGAGGTGGTGGGCAAGCGCGTCCGGTCACGCAAGACCGCTGTGCTCTGCAGCCACGGACCCGTGTTGCCCGAGATCCTGCGCGAGATCGCGCTCGCCACCGGAACGGTGCCCGGCTCCTACCTGGGCAGCGCGGCCGACCTCGAGACCGGCGGCTTCTCGGTCGTCCACCTCTCAGCGACGAACCCCAGTTCGGGCATCATCGCCATCGAAACGTACTCGCCCTCCGTCTGAGCCGAGGCCACGCGGCGCCTCAGATCACCGCCAAGTACACACCGCTCGTTAACCTTCCGTTTACCACTACGGGGGACGCTCGTAAGGCATCGGGAATAGCGTCGCTGGCGGGTCAGCACCGACCCACGTCCTGTCAATGATCCCCGGAAGGGACAACTGTGAAACTCAAGCGTTTTGGCGCTCCTCTGGCCATCCTGGCCGCTGCCGCCATTTCTCTCACTGCGTGTGCATCCAATGAAGGCGGAAGCACCGCTGCGACGACCTCGAAGGCTCCCTCGAACCTGTCCGGCACGCTGAACGGCATCGGATCCTCCGCACAGGGCACCGCCCAGACCACCTGGATCGCGGGCTTCCAGACCGACAACCCGAAGGTCACCATCAACTACGACCCGCAGGGTTCCGGCGCCGGCCGCACCAGCTTCATCTCCGGTGCATCCGACTTCGCCGGCTCGGACGCGTACCTTAAGGACGCTGAGCTCGCGATGGACTTCAAGGGCTGCGCCGCGGGCACCAAGGGCATCGACCTCCCGGTCTACATCTCGCCGATCGCCGTCGCCTACAACGTCGCCGGCCTGACCGACCTCAAGCTCGACGCCGACACGATCGCCGGCATCTTCAACGGCTCGATCAAGACGTGGAACGACCCGAAGATCGCAGCACTCAACTCGGGCGCCACCCTCCCGTCGGCTCCGATCACGGTCGTGCACCGCTCGGACGACTCGGGCACCACCCAGAACTTCACCGACTACCTGGCCCAGAACGCGCCGACGGTGTGGACCAAGCCGGCCAGCCAGACCTTCCCCTACCAGGTGGGTGACGCCGCCAAGGGCACGTCCGGTGTCGCAGACGCCACGAAGAACGCGAAGAACAGCATCACCTACATCGACGAGTCCGGTTCGGCCGGCCTCAGCATCGCGCAGCTCAAGGTGGGCGACACGTTCAACAAGATCAGCGCAGCCGGTGCCGCCGACGTCGTCGCCAAGTCGCCGCTGGCGACCGGGCGTCCCGCCAACGACCTCGCTATCAAGATCGACCGCAAGAACACCGACAAGGGCGCATGGCCGCTCGTGCTCGTCAGCTACATCATCGCCTGCCAGCAGTACAGCGACGCCGCCAAGGCCTCGCTCGTGAAGGCATACGTGGACTACGTCGCCAGCGACGCAGCCCAGCAGGCAGCGGCACAGCAGGCCGGCTCGGCCCCGCTGTCCAAGGACCTGGCCTCCAAGGTCAGCACCTCGGTCGCTACGATCAAGTAACACCTGAAGCGTTCGGCCTGGGCGCACACCGCGTCCAGGCCGAACGCTTGGGGGTTGATCCCCCCAACTCACACCCGATGAGAGAAAGCCAGGAATGACCACCGGAACAGCAGGGGCCATCAGAGCCAAGGTCCGTCTTGGCGATCGCGTCTTCTCCACCAGCACCGTCGTCGCAGGGTCGCTCATCCTGGCCACGCTCGCCGCGGTCGCGATCTTCCTGATCATCCAGAGCATCCCGGCAATCACGGCGCCGACGGGTACGCTTCCGAACAATGCATCCAACTTCTGGGTGTACGTCTGGCCCCTCGTCTTCGGAACGGTTTGGGCCGCGCTGCTCGCGCTTATCGTCGCGACTCCGCTCTCCATCGGGATCGCCCTCTTCATCTCTCACTACGCCCCACGGCGCGTCGCACAGACCCTCGGCTACATCATCGATTTGCTCGCCGCTGTCCCCTCCGTCGTCTACGGTCTGTGGGGCATCGCGGCCCTCGCGACCTTCGTGCAACCGTTCTACGTCTGGCTGGGCACCTATTTCGGATGGTTCCCGCTCTTCGCCCCGCCGGTCTCGGGCACAGGGCGCACCATCCTCACTGCCGCCCTCGTTCTCGCCGTCATGGTCATCCCGATCATGACCGCCATCTGCCGCGAGGTCTTCCTGCAGACCCCCCGCCTCCACGAAGAGGCCGCGCTCGCATTGGGCGCCACGCGCTGGGAGATGGTCCGCATCGCGGTCCTGCCTTTCGCCCGCTCCGGCATCATCTCCGCCATCATGCTCGGCCTCGGGCGTGCCCTCGGTGAGACCCTGGCGATCGCGATGGTGCTCTCGCCGGCGATCATCGTGAAGTTCGCCGTACTCCAGGCCCAGAGCCCCAACACCATCGCCGCGAACATCGCCCTGCAGTTCCCTGAGGCGACCGGTGTGGGCGTCAACGCGCTCATCGCATCCGGTCTCGTGCTCTTCATCGTGACGCTCCTGATCAACATGCTGGCGCGCTACATCGTCAACCGCCGCAAGGCCTTCTCTGGAGCGAACTGATGAGCACCGCGACGGTCAGCCGGCCGATGGCCAACTCCCTCACGACCGGGAAGCTCCCGCGCGGATCGACCTGGATGATCCTCGTCGGCAGCTGGGTCATCTTCGGGGCGGTCTTCGCCATCCTCGCGGCCGCCGGCGTGACCAAGGACTTCAACATCGTCGGCGCGATCTTCTTCGGAACCGTGCTCTTCGACGTCGTCATCTACCTCACGTCGCTTCTCGTCGAAGGCGCACGCAAAGCCACCGACCGGCTCGTGACCTCGCTCGTCGCGACCGCGTTCATCATCGCCCTGCTCCCGCTCGTCTCGCTCGCCTGGACCGTCCTCGTCAACGGCCTCGCGCGATTCGACATCACATTCTTCAGCCAGTCCATGCGCAACGTGATCGGCGAAGGCGGCGGTGCGCTGCACGCGATCGTCGGAACGCTGCTCATCACGGCGATGGCCGCACTGATCTCGGTTCCGATCGGCATCCTCACGTCGATCTATCTGGTCGAATACGGCCGGGGTGCGCTCGCACGCGGCATCACGTTCTTCGTCGACGTGATGACCGGCATCCCCTCGATCGTCGCCGGCCTCTTCGCCTACGCACTCTTCGCGCTCATCTACGGTCCGGCCATCCGCAACGGCTTCATGGGTTCCATCGCCCTGTCCGTGCTGATGATCCCCGTCGTGGTGCGGTCGAGCGAAGAGATCCTCCGACTCGTCCCGAACGAGCTCCGCGAGGCGTCCTACGCCCTCGGCGTTCCGAAGTGGCTCACGGTGCTCAAGATCGTGCTCCCCACGTCGATCGCCGGTCTCACCACCGGCATCATGCTGGCCATCGCCCGTGTCATCGGCGAGACGGCGCCGCTGCTCATCGTCTGCGGCTTCACGACGAGCATGAACTACGACCTCTTCAGCGACCGCATGATGACCCTGCCGGTCTTCGTCTACACGCAATACACCCAGGCGGCCGGCATCAACGCGCAGGCGTCGATCGACCGCGCCTGGACGGGTGCGCTCGCCCTCATCATCATCGTGATGCTGCTCAACCTCATCGCGCGCATCATCGCCCGAGCTTTCGCCCCCAAGTACGGCCGCTGAGCGGCACGTCAAACCCCCGAGGAACCCCGTGTCCAAGCGCATCGAAGTCAACGACCTGAACGTCTACTACAGCAGCTTCCTCGCTGTCGAAGGCGTCTCCCTCACCATCGAGCCCCGTACCGTCACCGCCTTCATCGGCCCGAGCGGATGCGGCAAGTCGACGTTCCTCCGCACGCTGAACCGCATGCACGAAGTCATCCCCGGCGCGCGCGTCGAAGGCGATGTCCTGATCGACGGCAACAACCTCTACGGCCCCGGCGTCGACCCCGTGCTCGTTCGTCGTCAGGTGGGCATGGTCTTCCAGCGCCCCAACCCGTTCCCCACGATGTCGATCCGCGACAACGTGCTCGCGGGAGTGAAACTCAACAACCGACGGATGTCGAAGAGCGAGTCTGACGAGCTCGTCGAGCGATCGCTGCGCGGCGCCAACCTCTGGAACGAGGTCAAGGATCGGCTCAGTCTTCCGGGATCCGGCATCTCGGGCGGCCAGCAGCAGCGTCTCTGCATCGCGCGCGCGATCGCCGTGTCACCGGATGTGCTCCTGATGGACGAGCCGTGCTCGGCACTCGACCCGATCTCCACGCTCGCGATCGAAGACCTCATCGAAGAACTGAAGAACGACTACACGATCGTGATCGTCACGCACAACATGCAGCAGGCGTCCCGCGTCTCCGACCGCACAGCGTTCTTCAACATCGCGGGAACCGGCAAGCCCGGCAAGCTCATCGAGTACAACGACACGAACATGATCTTCTCGAACCCGAGCGTCCAGGCCACGGAAGACTACGTCTCCGGTCGCTTCGGCTAAACCGTTTCGGTGAGGCCGCGCGAACGTCAGCTCTGTATAGCGACGATCGGCTGTGTCGTGGGCTTCTCGGAGCCGCCCTTGGGCTCGACGGTCACCCCGACCGCATCACCGGCCGACATGGTTCCGTCCAGCACCCGCCAGGTGGCGCCGCTGCCGCTGGGGACCATCGTTCCGGCAGGGATGGCCTGGTCTCCCCGCATGTACCACAGCTCGTAGGTCTTGTCCGAGGGCAGTTCCGGCAGCCCGGTCGTGACGAGCGCCGACTTGCCGATCTCGCCCGACCACACGAGGGTCGCTTTCCCGCCGCCCGCGACCGCACTGGTCGCATGCTGCACGTCCGGCGCAGCGTTGATCTGAGCAAGGGAGGCGGCCTGCTGCGCCTCGAACGAATTGTGACCTGAGAGCGCGCTGCCGACGAACACTCCGCCCACGAACAGCAGGATCGCAGCAGCCGCCGCCAGGACGATCGCGACCGGCCTGGTGAACCAGCGGGACCGAGCACGCGTTTGAGCCGAGCCCACAGCATCCGGTGCTTGCTGCGCATCCGGTGCTTCCGCTTCCGCCTCTCGGTTCGCATCCGCCGTCACCTGACGGGTGGAGCCGAGCTGCGCCATGATGCCGGCCTTGAGCGATGTCGGAGGCTCCACCGGTTCGACGGCCAGTGCCAGCTCGGTCGCCACCTCGGCGAAGTCAGCGGCTTCCTCCGGCGTCTCCGCGCCCAGCCGGTAGCCGGCGTCGAGCTGCGACCGATCGTCTCGATCGTTCACGACGTCACCCCCAGCTCATCTCTCAGACGAATCATCCCATCGCGTAACCGAGTTTTCACTGTGCCCAGTGGGACGCCCAGGCGGTCCGCGATCTCGCTCTGCGTGAGGCCGCCGTAGTAGGCGAGGCTGACCGCTTCGCGTTGTGCTTCGGAGAGCCGGGACATCGCGCCCACCACCCTTCCGTGCTCGATCCTCACCTCGACGGCCTCGGCGACCTGGTCGAAATCCTGCGGCAGATCACGGATGCCGATCCGCGTGTCCCGGTCGCGGCTGGCCTGCGCCGCGCGAATCCGGTCGACTGCGCGCCGATGCGCGATCGTCATGATCCAGCCGATCGCTCGACCCTTATTCGGATCGAAACGCGGTGCGGATTGCCACACCTCCAGGAAGACCTCCTGCGTGACCTCCTCCGACTGGGCCTGGTCGACAACGAGCCTCTTGATGAGGCCGAACACGCGCGGAGAAAGAAGGTCGTAGAGCTCGCCGAACGATGCCTGGTCTCCCGTCGCCGAGCGCGACAGCAGGTTGTCGGTCACGTCGGGTGCAGAGGCGCTTTCGTCGGCGTCGCTCCCGATTCCTGTTGGCACGTTCACCAGCATTGCAGGTCATGCCCGCGATCGCTGCTCACACGCCCCGGAGCCGGAAGAGGCCGGGCCGCAGAACGCCTCTCGGCGCGAGGCCGCTCGGAGCGGCGAATATTGGAGCCCGGGGTTACTGCGGCCCGGCCGTGAACAAGTTTACCCGAGCCGTGGACCCGAAAACGCGGGTCGGCGTTCGCGACGAGTGAACTATTCGAGGGACTCGTGTCGCCACAGGCGTGCGCAGCTGGTGAGTTCTTCCGCTGTCTTCGTGAAGCGGAGCGCGCGAGTGGTGAGCTCGCTGGCGCGCTCCGGTTCGGTCACATCCAGGTCGTCGGCGACGCTGGTGCAGCCGGCCGCCGTCACCCGGCAGAAGGCCGCGGCCCGGTCGAGTGCCACCGCGAAGTCCCCTTCGAAGACACCGCGCAGGATGCGGTCGGCAAGATCGATGATCTCAGTGGGGCCGGTGGGCATGGATGCGCCGGCGACGACAGGATCGATGGTCGCCATCACCTCGGTGCCGCGCTGGAACAGGAAACTGGTGCCCTCAGGGTCCTGCCTGATAAGCAGCCGGATCAAGTAGATTCGCCAGAGCGCGCCCGGGAGACTCTTGGGGTTGGCGCGCGCCCAGAGCTCCGCGATGGCGTCGATGCCGTTCTGATCGGTGAACGCGACAAGGCGGTCGACCACTTCGGGGTCGGGGTCATTGCGCACCCTGGCGAGAAGCGCATTGGCCGTCTCGTGGGCGACCCGGCTGATCTGGGCCGGGTCCTCACCGCCCTTGAACGTCTCGAACTTGCCGCCCGAGAACTTGGTCGGCTTGTGGAATTCGTCGCTCATCCGGTCGTGCCCTCCCTCGAACCATCACGGTAGCGCGCGTGCGCGAGTGGTTCCAATCCACGGTAGATTAGTCCGGTACGGGCCTGTAGCTCAGTTGGTAGAGCATCGGACTTTTAATCCGCGGGTCGTGGGTTCGAGCCCCACCGGGCCCACCCTTACAATCACTGGGATCCCAGCTCGTCGGCGGTCGAATCAGACGCCGGAGTTCTGCCGACAGGATCCAGGTCGTCGTCGAGAAGGTCGGCAACGCGACGTTTAGCCCACATAGGGAATGGACGACCGGCCTGGGACCGCCGCAGCTGACCGCCGCGTCACTTGTAGCGGGGTTCCCGGATTGCGTGGCCTTCCACGCCAGGAATCGCGAGCAGATCGCGGATGAGCTCCCGTGGGCCTGCTATCACTGTGTACGGTGCGTCCACCTCGATCGAGAGGCACCACGTCTGGTCTGCCGGCCAGATCAGCTGCGGCATGATGCCGTCGAGGTCGCCTAGAGCCCAACCAAGCCCCGATCGGTATGGCCAGTCCGGCTGGGCGAGGTCGTGAAGACTTGTTGATCCGAGGACGTACCTCCTGTCGGGAAGCTCGAAACGTGGGTGGTTGAACTCTTGGAATTGCCCGCGCATGGATCGCTCGAACGCACCGTACTCGAACTCGTCCATGGCCACCAGCCGTGGGTCAGTAGCACGGAGACTGCGACTGTGATCTCGTCCGCCCTGCCAGTGTGCGCACGCAGAGCCGGCACATACGATGCGAGCAGAGCCGGGTCGATCCAACCCTCGTGGGGCTCTGAAACCGCCCAGCCATCGCGCCACTCTTCTGCCGTGCCATCTCGTGTGATGTCCAGTCACTCGCTAGTTGCGCCCAAAGTCACGTCGTTACGCGAAGCGACATCTGCCCAGCTCCAGACCCCCTGCCGACCGTCTGTGTCGCGATACGCGTCGATGGGATGCAGGACGCGGGCATAGGCGGGCATGCCCGAGGGCACCATCATGCCCAGCTCGGGAATGCGATCCTGCAACCAACGCCCGCGCAGGGGGTCCACGAACCATTCCATCCGTCGATGATGGCATTGATGACGTTGTGTAATGCGCGGAGGCGCAGCGCGGGTTGGTCGGCTCTGAGCCCGAGGTGACGCGAAGCGCGTCGTCCTGCTACACGCCGGAGGTGCCAAGAAGGCGCGCGCAAGGAGTTAGCGGCGATACGCTGCCACTTGTGAGGGAGATGGAGCCCCAGAAGCGCCCGAAGAAGGCCGTCGCGCCAAGACACATTCCGCAAGTGGTCGTTCCCGTGCCATTCGATGAAGTGCGCGACTTCGTTCGCCAGGCGCTGAAGGGAACGAGCCTGGTAGACCCGATAGCGCAGGTGGCCACCGGGTGGGTGCTCTTCGAGCCGCATCTCCGGTTCACCGCCATCGATGCCACGCATAGCCGCATCGAGCTCGACGTTGTCGGGAGGGTTCGCGGTGCAGAAGCGCTCCTGTTCACTCGGCGCGTAGGCGAGATCGACCGCTTCTTCGTCGCAATTCAGGACGAGTTGGATCGTCGTGAACGTTGGCGGCCCCACCCGCCCACCGATGGCCTGTCCGTCGAAAGCACCGACTGAATCCAGCTGCAATACGTGCCATCGGGTTTTTTGAGGAAGATCCACTGCGATCACAGTGATCACTGTTAGCTCACAAGACGGCCCGATCGCTCACCAGACGGTAGCTATGATTTGCGGATGGGGGGAACGACGGCCGAAGTCCTTGCGCGTCAGCAAGTGACGCAGCGCCCAATTGCTGGGCTGATGGCTCTCATCTTGGCAGGACTCGCTGCGCTCTGCGCGCCGGGGATTCTCGGCTTGGCCTCGGTGCTCTATGCGCCCATTGCAAAGGCGACCACTATCTCAGCCTGCGAAGGCCCGTCCCTCACGCCGACGCAGGAGCATGTGTCCCTGCTGGTTGTGAACCTGAAAGACTGGGCGATTCTGTGTGCCGTGGTCTTCGCGGCCTCCGCGCTCGTGGTCGGGATCCTCGCGGTGGGCCTGCGTCAGGGCCGCACGCTTGGCCTCGTTGCTATTGCTGTCGTCCTGCTCGCCGCCGTTTGCTCGAATGTATTGTGGGCGTTCGGGTTCCCGATGGACCCGACCCTTTGGCACCTGCCCTGTGGCGGCGGATAGCACGCACCAATGCATGGTCGGCGGGTATGACGCCGGGCGATCCTGGTGGGCTTCGGACTGGCGTTCTATCTCGGAGCCTTCCTCTACGCCGCGATAGAGTTGCGCCGCATCCGCCGAGCTAAAGCTACCGAACTCTGAGGGGAGATGCGCAACCGCAGCGGCGAGATCCTGCGCCGGGTTGAGGCAGGAGAGTCCGTACGGGTGAGCAACAACGGGCATTTGGCTGCTCTCATCGTTCCCGTAGGAGGCAACGCACTCGACGGTCTCATCGCTCGAGGCGAGGCCCGGCCTGCCCGAGCCGGTACAGGCACTCTTGCGGCGATCATGCGCGTGGTGGCCCCGGTGAGTTCTCGGGAACCGCTCGAGGATGCTCGAGGCCGTTGGTGACGGTCGCCTACCTTGCTACCGCGAGGTGATCTTCTCGCGGCGGGCGCCCATGCCCCGCTCCGATCGAATGACGCGGTCCATCTGGCAACCACCTTGCGGATCGGCGCCGACGAGATCGTCACCTACGACGGCGAGCTCGCTCGAGCCGCTGCGGCGGCCGGCATCCACGTACTCGCGCCCAGCTGAGGCCGACCGCGGCCTGCGCCGGTGGGTCGACCTCAGCTCGGTTCCCTGTAGGACGAGACGGGAGCATCGCGCCCTAGGCGACCGGGCCGCTCGCGAGGGTGATCGGGGCTGACTGCGAAGCACCCGACTGGTCGGTCCACGCAATGCTCACGCGCTGGCCCGGGGCGAGAGTCTGGAGGGTGGCGGTGAGGGCCTGCTGTGAGTCGATCGTGGTGCCGTTCAGCGCGGTGATCGTGTCGCCCGCTGCAAGGCCTGCTGTCGCGGCCGGGCTGCCGTCGATGACTCCGGCGATGGCAGCGCCCGGCGTCGCCGCCGCTGTCCCATCGGCCGACGAGCCGACCTCGACACCGAGGAAGGCCGGGTAGCCAATGGTCACAGTGGACGAGGCGTGGCCGGCCACGATCTCTCCGGCCACGGCGAGCGCACTCCGGATCGGGATGGCGTAACCCGCTGGTGTCGCACCGCCCGACGCGGCAGCGGTGTCGATGCCGATCACCTGATCAGCAGAGTTGAAGAGTGGACCGCCGGAGTCGCCGGCCTGGATGTCGGCGTCGGTCTCGATGAGACCGTTCAGCGTCTCCGAGGCAGCCGACCCTTCGGCCTGGGTCGTGATGGTCTGGTCGAGCGCAGTCACGGTCCCGGGTGAAGCGGATGGCGTACCACCCGTGCCCCCGGCGTTGCCGACCCCGGTGACGGCGTCGCCGACGGCCGGGCTGTTCGAGGTGTCGAGATGTGCCGTGCTGAGGCCGGAGGCATTGCTCAGGTGCAGGACGGCGATGTCATCGGTGGCATCGGTGCCCACCACGGTGGCCGTGAAGGTGGCGCCGGTCGACACGACGGTGACGCTGATGCTGGTCGCCCCCGCGACCACATGGTTGTTCGTGAGAATCTCGCCGTCGGAGGTGAGCACGAGCCCCGTGCCGGCACTCTCCGCCTGCTGGTAGGTCAGCTCCGAGGTGATGTCGACGACGCCTACCTCCTCGGCGGGGGTTGCACTCGCCAGAGCAGCGGATCCCGTGGAACCGGAGGATGACCCGTAGCCGCCGGATCCGTAACCGCCGGATGCGTAACCGCCGTAGCCGCCGTAGCCACCCGATCCATAGCCCCCGTACCCGTAGCTGCCTGGTCCCAGCGCGTTGTGGATGTTGGCGGAGGTGCTCGAGGTCGACGCCGCGGCTGCGGAACGGGAAGCGAAGCCGTTCGCCGCCACTCCGGCCGTGGCGCCGGCAACGACCGTTGCGGCGAGCGCCGCCGACAGTACCACGACGCGTCGACGCCGACCGCGGCTGACACCTGAATGCGCAGCGGAAGGTTGCTGCACATTTCCTTGATCGATCCCGGTCCCTCCGGTTGCACCATCTGTCGTGTCCATGGCTCTGTTTCCTCTCAGCGCGGTCGGTGCCCACAGCACACTCCGGGAGATTGGAAGATCGGCATGGGCTGCTTATGTTCCCGCCGTGAGAAACCCTCAGTCTGCCTATGAATCAGCGCCTCTCACGTGAGCATCAGCATGTTGCGCGTAGGTCCTCGTTGAACCAGAAGCGTTGCCGCTTCGTGTAACGAACTAAGGAGCTGACTATGACAATCAGAACCGAGAGCAGCCTCACTGTGGCCGGGAGCGTCGACGAACTGTGGGGTTATCTGTGTGATGTCGGCCGCTGGTCGGAGTGGGCGCCGACAGTGCTCGAGTGCCGGATTCGCGGCGGCGGCTCACTGCAGCCCGGCGCGTGGATCGAGCAGCGGGCGAGGGACCTGGGCTTCAATCACCGCCGTTGTGAGCAGGTGACTGCCGTCGACCCGCCCCACTCCATGGCGTTCGCCGGCACGATGGGAACGTCCGTGGCGCGCTGGGGCATGGAATTCGAGCCGGAAGGCGACGGGCACACAAGCGCCATGATGTGGGTCGAGGTGGACATCGCCAATGTCATGCGTCTCATCCCCGGCCCCCGCTCTCTCCAGCGGCAGATTCAGCGTGTGAGCGATATCGAGATGGCGGCGATCAAAGCCGCGGTCGAGTCCGACGTGCAAGCGGGAGCGGGGACACTGTGAGCGAGGCTGACCGTACCCGCGAGCGGCTGATCGCGATCTACCGCAAGAAGGCCAAGCACTACGACGTCACCTCCCGGTTGTACCCGGCGCCCGGCTACCCGCAACGGTCGCAGCGCGCTCGCGTGGTGCAGGCGCTCGGTCTCCGCGCCGGCGACACGGTGGTCGACATCGCGTGTGGCACCGGCCTGAACTTCCCCCTGGTCGAGAAGGTCATCGGTCCGGGCGGCCGGATCGTCGGCGTCGATCTGACCGACGCCATGCTCGCCCGCGCGTGGGACCGGGTCGAGGAGAACGGCTGGAGCAACGTCAGCCTCGTGCAGGCCGACGCCGCCGAGTTCGCCTTCCCCGCCGAAGTCGACGCGATCCTGTCCACCTATGCGCTCACTCAGGTGCCCGAGAGCGGGCGTGCCATCGCCCGCGGCGCCGCGGCCCTCACCACCGGCGGTCGCTGGGTCGTGCTCGATCTCAAGATCCCCGACAGCACGCCCCGCTGGCTGTCGCGCCTCGGAATAGCAGCAGTGCGAACATCCGCTTCCCTCGACGAGTGGGTCATGCGGCGTCCGTGGGAGACGATTCGCGAGGCCATGGAGGAGACGCTGGATGATCCGTCGTGGACCGAGCTGTGCTTCGGGACCGCGTTCCTCGCCGCCGGATCCGGCCGTGGGCAAGAGAGCAGGATTCGAGAAGCCGGCCCCGGATCCTCTCCCTGATACTGGTCATATCGCAGATCCAGGGAGGACACCGATCGTGACCATTTTCAGCAAAGAGGAAAAGGCCGCCATGAGGGCGACTGTGGCCGAGAAGAAGGCTGCGAAGGAGGGCGCCGACGCCGCCGCGGCGTGCGATGCAGCGATCGCCGCGTTGACCGGGACCGACAAGGAGCTCGCCGAGGCGTTCCACGAACTGGTCGCGGAGAACACGTCGCTGGCTGCGAAGACCTGGTACGGGATGCCCGCCTACGCGGACGCCGACGGCAAGATCGTCGTCGCCTTCAAACCGGGTTCGAAGTTCAAGATCCGCTACGCGACGCTCGAGTTCCAGCAGGCGGCGACGCTGGATGACGGCAACCTGTGGCCTGTCGGGTTCGCCCTGACCAAGATGGATGACGCCGACAAGAAGCGGATCGCCGCCATCCTCAAGGCCGCGGTCGGCGTGTAGCTGCACTCACTGCAGGCAGAACTCGTTGCCCTCGGGGTCGCGCATCATGATCGCGAACTCCTCGAACGGGCCCCAGGACGGCCCGTCCAGCACTTTCTCCAGCGTTGCGCCGAGGGCTATGAGCCGATCACGCTCGAGCTCCAGCTCCTCTCGGGTCGCGTGACGGTCGCCGGACGGCGTGATGTCCACGTGCATCCGGTTGCGGTGCCGCTTCTCGTGGAGGTAACGCGTGAAGTAGAAACGTTGGTGGCTCGGGTCGCCGTCCCACGCTTCTGCGCGCGCCGCGATGTCGTCGTCGGACATGCCGTACTCCCGAAGCGCGGCCACTTCGTCGGCCGGCCAGCCGGCCGGTTCGGGATAGCCCATCACAGCGGCCCAGAAACGGGCGAGGGCCTCCGGGTTCTCGGCATGGAAGGTCACGTTGGCGATCCGCGCGGTCATGAGTCGAGCGTAACGGGGGCTGCGGGTTGCGTTCCAGACGTTCGCGAGTAACGTCTCCCGCATGAGCTCGATCGTTGTGCAGGCGTTCATCACTCTCGACGGCGTCGTCCAGGGCGGAGGCGGCCCGGATGAGGACCGCGAAGGCGGCTTCGACCTCGGCGGCTGGTCGATGGACTACGACCGGGAGAACGACACGCTCAACGAGGCCGGCGCGATCATCGAAGACTGGGAGAGCCGCACAGAGGCCCTGCTGCTCGGCCGCAAGACATACGACATCTTCGCCGGCTCGTGGGGCGTGTGGGATGAGAACGCCGAGGGGTTCATGGGCGAGTTGACCAGACGGTACAACCGCATCCCCAAATACGTCGCCTCGCGCAGCCTGACCGACACCAGCTGGAAGAATACGCACCTCCTCGGCCCCGACGTGCCGGAAGCGGTGGCGAAACTGCGTGACGAGCCGGGTGGTGAGATCCGGGTGTGGGGCAGCACCCAGCTGATCAGGACGCTGGCCGAGCACGACCTCATAGACGAATACCGGCTCGTGTTCTACCCGATCGTCCTCGGCACGGGCAAGAAGCTCTTCCCCGAGGGGTTCCCCGTCTCCCGGCTTGCGTTGGTCGAGTGCCGCGCGCTCGCTTCGGGAGTAGTGGTCAGCACCTACCGACGCAGCTAGTCGTTCAGGTCACTGATCAGGGATGGCACGATCGCGTCCAACGACTGCCGCGTCGCCGTCGAGACGGTCCCACTGTCCACGGGGAGGGTCAGAGCCGTTCCGTCGAAGGTGAGAATGACGGATTCGACCCGGGGCCATTCCTCGCCGGCGGTCAGGCTCATCCTGTCGACGTCGACGACCTCGATGCTCCGCAGTGTGGACCTCGACAGGCGCGTCGCGGTCACCTTGGCAGCGGCATCGGTGAACGTCACACCCGCCGTGATCACGCCACGCCCGGTGAGCACGACGGCTCTCCCTCCGGACTCCCGGTGGAAGGTGGTCGACACGTAGACGACAGCTTCACCGCGGGTCAGCGCGAGGATCTTCGAGACGAAGTCGAGGTACCACCCCGCTGGTGAGGGCGTGGTCGCCGCATCCCACTCGTCATTCGCAAGCGACGTCGTCAGAAGCCGACTGAGTGTGCTGGCCTGCCCGAACGCATCGAGGTGGGAATCCGTCATCCTCGAATGCTAGTTCTCCGCACCGGCAGTTCCGAACGCCAGGCTCGCGACCAGGTCTTCCACGCGCCCTCGGATGTCGTCGCGGATGCGCCGAACGGTGGGCAGGTCCTTCCCGGCCGGATCCTCGAGCTCCCAGTCTTCGTAGCGCTTTCCCGGGAAGATCGGGCAAGCGTCGCCGCAGCCCATCGTGATCACCACGTCGGATTCGCGCACCTGTTCGGTCTCCAGGATGCTCGGAACCTCCTGCGCGATATCGATGCCCTCTTCGCCCATCGCCTCCACGGCCACGGGGTTGAGTCCGGTCGCGGGTTCCGAGCCGCCGGAGAGGACGCGCACGCGGTCGCCCGCAATGCTGCGAAGGTAGCCCGCGGCCATCTGGGATCGGCCGGCGTTGTGCACGCAGACGAACAGCACGGTCGGGATGGCGGTGGTCACGATGTCCTCCATGGTCAGGATGGTCGGGTGGGCCGCCGCCACACGGGACGGCGGCCCGGGAAGGTCAGCAGCATCCGGGCTGGCAGGAGCCGTCCGGCAAGGGCTGACAGACCGTCGGGTCACAGCACTCGTTCACATTCAACCTCCTCCATCGATGTTTGTCGATGTAACGAGCATCCGACTAAACATTGACGGTTGTCAATATAAGAGTAAGACTTTCTGCGTGACCTCGATCGAACTGCTCCCCCTGCGCGACCTGCAGTCGTGCTGCGCGCCGATCACTCGGGATGTGGTGAGCGAAGAGAATGCGGCTTCACTCGCCCGCGCTCTCAAGGCGCTCGCCGACCCGGCCCGGTTGCGGATCGTGTCGATGATCGCCGCGCACGAGGACGGTGAGGCCTGCGTGTGCGATCTGACCGATCCGCTCGGTCTGTCGCAGCCGACAGTGTCACATCACCTGAAGGTGCTCACCGCAGCCGGCTTCCTCACAAGGTCGAAGCGCGGCACCTGGGCCTATTACCGGATCGCACCGGGGTCACTCGACGCCGTGTCGTCGTTCATCTCCGCGGTCTGAGGCCCGCTCCTCACCGGTAAGCGCTGTCAGGGCAGGGATGCCTCGTCCACAAGCGACGTCGTCGCGGCGACCGACTCGACGCGGCGCGCGCGCACCAGCCACACCACGTCGCGACCGAAGGATTCGGTGAGCAGCGCAAGTGCGATCGCCACGACCGCGATATCGATCCGCGGGAGCAGACCGGACATCGCGATCGTCAGCGCGACACCCTGCACGGCGGTCACCACCTTGCGCCAGTAGCGCGGCGGGAGCGGACGCCGAAGCCAGGGAAGGAACCAGCCGGCGACCACGAACGCGTAACGCATGAGACCGATCGAGAGCACCCAGGGGCCCATGATCTGTGCGACGTACATGCTCAGAACCAGCAGGAGGAACGCATCCACCTCCATGTCGTACCGGGCGCCGAGCTCGGTCGACGATCCCGTGCGTCGTGCGACCCACCCGTCGACCGCGTCCAGCAGAAGGGCCGGCACGGCCAGACTGACGAGCAGCGCGGCCGGGACCTCGGTCGTGAACGACGCGACGACCAACCCGGTGATCACACCGACGAGCGACGAGCGAACGGTCGTGACGATGTTCGCGGCTCCAAACCGGGTCGCGTGCCGTCGTTGCAGTCCGCGGAGGAGCAGTCCGTTGGAGACGAGCAGGTATGCGATCGCCGCCATCCATCCGGTAATCGGGAGCGGCGGCATCCCCCATTCCACCGGAAGCTCCCAGAGCACCGCGACGGCCGCCACGCCTGTGGCGGCCGAACCGATGGGTGCCAGTTGAACTCGTTTCACGTCTGCCTCGTGTCTTGATCAGGGGTCTCATCGTTAACACGCCGACCGCATCCCAATGGTTCACAAGGAGGAGGAGACGTGCTCGAAGCAACCGCATTCTGGGTCGACGAGCCCGGCGTCGGCGTTCTGCGCCGTGAACCGCTGCCGCGCATCGGAGAACAGGATGTGCTGGTGCGCACCCTGCACACCGGCGTGAGCCGCGGCACCGAGACCTCGGTGTTCACGGGCCGCGTGCCGGTCGGCGAGCGCGCGCGCATGCGTGCTCCCTTCCAGGAAGGCGAGTTCCCCGGTCCGGTGAAGTACGGCTATCTCAACGTCGGCGTGGTCGAGGAGGGCCCGGCGGAGCTGCTCGGGCAGCGGGTCTTCACTCTGTTTCCCCACCAGTCGGCTTTCGTCGTTCCAGCAGACGCCGTCGTTCCGATACCCGACGGCGTGCCGGAGCGACGCGCCGTGCTCGCGGGCGCGGTCGAGACGGCGGTCAACGTGCTGTGGGACGCCGCACCCCTCCTCGGAGATCGCGTCACCGTCGTCGGCGGCGGAATGATCGGATGCTCGATCGCCCGCCTGCTCCGCGGCATCGCCGGCGTCGAGGTGGTGCTGGTCGACATCGACCCGACGCGGCGTGACGTGGCCGACCGCCTGGGCGTCACGTTCGCTGAACCATCGAAGGCACCGCACGACCGTGACCTCGTGATCAACACGAGCGGGTCGGATGCGGGACTCCAGCTCGCACTCGAATCCGTCGTCACCGAGGGTGAGGTGATCGAGGCGAGCTGGTACGGGGACCGCCCGGCCACCCTGCAGCTCGGCGGCGACTTCCATTCGCGGCGGCTCACGATCCGCGCGAGCCAGGTGAGTGCAGTGGCCGCGCGACGCCGCGGAAGCCGGACGACCCGGGATCGGCTCGAACTGGCCCTGCGCTTCCTGCGCGACCCCGCCTTCGATGTCCTGCTGACCGCGGAATCGTCGTGGCGGGAGCTTCCCGAGGTGATGGCTCGTCTCGCCGACCGGTCGAACGCAGACCTCTGCCACACACTGACCTGGGAGGACTCGGAATGACATTCTCTGTGACGGTCCGCGACCACATGATGGTCGCCCACAGCTTCACGGGTAATGCCTTCGGCCCCGCGCAACGACTTCACGGAGCCACCTTCATCGTCGACGCGACGTTCGGTGCGGACGAACTGGATCAGGATGGCGTCGTCGTCGACATCGGGCGCGCCGCCGCCGCACTCGCGGAGATCACCGGGTCGCTCACCTACCGCAACCTCGATGACGACCCCGACTTCGCCGGGATGAACACGACGACCGAACGCCTCTGCCAGGTGATCGCCGATCGGCTGGCCGAACAGGCCGGCGCGGGGCGGCTCGGAAATGGGCAGCGGTTGACGTCGATCACGGTCACCCTCCACGAATCGCACATTGCATGGGCGAGCTATTCGAGGGCGCTGTGAGCGGACAGCAGAGAGCCCCCATCTGGTTCGTCGTGCCCGACACCATCGACGACCCTGCTCGAGTGAGCGGCGGCAACGTCTACGACCAGCACGTTCGCGACGGTCTGGCCCGGCAGGGCCGGAGGGTGGAGCTGATCCGCATCGCTGACGGCCAGGATCGGCAGGCGGCGGCGGCGCTGGCGCAGCTCCCGGACGGCGTTCTGGTGCTCATCGACGGCCTCATCGCCGAACGCGAGCCGACGGGACTGGCTGAGAATTCGACCCGGCTTCGCGTGGTCGTGCTCGCACACATGCCACCAGAGGATGGGAGCGCGTTCCGGCACGCCGAGCGGGTCATCGCGACCAGCCACTGGACGCGCTCGGAACTCATCGAACAGGATTTCGCAGACCCGCACCGGATCGTCGTCGCCACACCCGGGACAGACCCCGCGCCCGCGACGACCGCCTCCGAGACCGGTGCCCGGCTGCTCTGCGTCGCGGCGGTCGCGCCCCACAAAGGCCAGGATCTGCTCATCAGCGCTCTCGCCGGGCTTCCGGACGACGATCAGTGGACCTGCACGTTCGTCGGGTCGCTCGACGTCGCACCCGCGTTCGTCGCGGAACTCACAGCCGCGGTCGAGTCCGCCGGGCTCGCGAAACGAGTCACGTTCACCGGCGTGCTGACGGGCAGGCGCCTCGCGGACGAGTACGCGCAGGCCGACCTCCTGGTCGCGCCGTCGCGTGCCGAGAGCTACGGCATGGTCGTCACCGAGGCCTACGCACGGGGAATCCCGGTCGTCGCGTCCGGGGCGGGCGGCCTTCCCGAGGCGGTGGGGAGCGGCGGGGCAGGCATCATCGTCCTTGCAGAGGACGCGTGGGCGCTGGGCGTCGTCCTGCGCCAATGGCTGGCGAGCCCGGTCAGGCGTCACGAACTGAAGACGGCTGCTCTGGCCGCACGCGACGGACTCCAGCCGTGGAGCACGACGACCGCGATCATCGCGGCGACGCTCGATGACGTCGCCCTCACCGGAAGACGAGAGGTCATCGTATGAGCCAGGTTCTCGACGTCAGCAGCGACTGGCTCGAACTCCGCGAGACGGAGGATGCGCGGGCGCGCTCGCGGACGCTCGCCCTGGCTGCGGCCGCCATGCTGCCCACGCGCCCGATCGTCGTGCACGATCTGGGAAGCGGCACGGGCGCCATGATGCGCTGGCTCGCGCCTCTCCTTCCCGGCCCCCAGGAATGGGTGCTCCACGACTGGAACGCGAGCCTGGTCGAGCGCGCCGTTGATGGGGTGCGCCCCTGCGATCGCGGCAACCAGCCGATCGCCGTCAGGTCTCGTGTCGGAGAGCTCGCCGCGCTTACCGCCGCCGACCTGGAAGGTGCCTCGCTCGTCACAGCTTCGGCCCTGCTCGACGTCGTGACCGCCCGCGAGTTGCAGGCGATCGTCGAAGCGTGCGCCGAGGTGGGCTCCCCTGTCCTTCTCTCTCTCAGCGTGACAGGCCGGGTGGAACTGAACCCCGGCGATCCGCGCGACGAGGCCTACGAGCGGTCGTTCGATGCCCATCAGCAACGTGTGGCGGACGGTCGCAGGATGCTCGGACCGGACGGGCCGACGATGGCTCGCGCGCTTTTCCAGGTGGCCGGCTGGAATGTACGGGAGGTGCCGACGACCTGGCGTCTCGACGACTACGAACCCCGCCTGCTCCGTGAGTGGTTCGATGGATGGGTGGATGCGGCCGTCGAGCAGTCCCCCGACCTGAGTGCAGAATCCGCGGGGTATCGCGAGCTGCGTCGGTCGCAGATGGCCCACGCTGCGCTCTCCGCGGTCATCCATCACGTGGATCTGCTGGCGTGGCCGCGATGACCACAGGGTTCGCCGAGACCGGGACGCGCGAGCGTACCCGGACGCGCAGGCTCGCCTTCGCGCGGACGCGGTGGTTCCGCCTGACGACCCAGCTCGTGCTGGGCGGCGGCGTGCTCGTCGCGGTCGTCGCCCGAGTCGGCACTAAGCCGTTCGTCCATGGACTGCTCAGCCTCGACGCTCGGTCGATCGGCGGGGCCGTCCTGCTCTGTGCGGTCGCCACCGGGGCATCCGCGTGGCGCTGGCAGTTCATCGCAGGGCGTCTCGGCGTCGGGCTGCCGTGGACGACGGCGGTGGCACTGTACTACCGTTCCCAGTTCCTGAACAGTGTGCTGCCCGGCGGCGTGCTCGGCGACGCTGACCGTGCGGTGACGCACGGCCGGAGCGTCGACAGCATCGGTCGTGCATCCCGTGCCATCGTGATCGAGCGCAGCGTCGGGCAGGCGGTTCAAGTCGCACTCGCGCTCGTCGTGCTCGCGTTCTTCGGCAGGGAATTCGAAGGGATCGTGCTCGCCGTGGTCGGTGCGGGCCTGGCCGTGCTCGTCGTCCCCGGGATCACGGCGGCGGCGGCGAGCGCGCGCGTCCGAAGAGCGCTGCGGCACGAACGGGACGAGCTCCGCGCCGGCCTCGGAACAGCCGCAGGCTTCATCGGCGTCGCATTCGCCTCGGCCGTCGTCGTCGCGTGCCACGTCGCGATCCTCGCGATCGCGACGAACGCCGTGGGGGCGCACGTGCCGCCCGACCAGCTCGTGCCGGTCGCCCTGGTCGTCCTGCTCGCCGCATCCATCCCCTTCAACGTCGGCGGATGGGGTCCCCGCGAGGGCGCGGCGGGCTGGGCTTTCGCTGTCGCCGGCCTCGGCGCATCCGCCGGCGTCGCCGCGTCGACCTTGTACGGCGTACTCACTCTCATCTCGCTCGCCCCGGGCGCGATCGTATTCATGACCCATCGCAAGGAGGAATCATCGTGATCGATGGCCCATACGTCACCCTCAGCTGCGCGGTATCGCTCGATGGTTACCTCGACACGCCCAATCCGCCCCGGCTGGTGCTGTCGAATGCTGCGGACTTCGATCGCGTCGACGAGGTGCGCGCCCTGAACGACGCCATCCTCGTCGGGGCACGCACCGTGCGCCGTGACAACCCCCGGCTGCTCGTCCGGAGCGCCGACCGGCAGAGTCGACGGGAGGACGCCGGACGGCCGCGAACGCCGTGGAAGGTCACGGTGACCGCATCCGGCGATCTGGATCCGGGGGCGGCGTTCTTCACCGAAGGCGACGCAACGAAAGTCGTCTACTGTCCATCGTCCAAGGCCCGGCGCATCCGGCGGCGGCTCGGCGGCGCCGCGATCGTCGTCGGACTCAGCGAGGATGTGACGATGGGCGATCTCGTCGCCGACCTGGGAGACCGGGGGATCCGCCGGCTCATGGTGGAAGGCGGCGGTACGATCGCCACGCAATTCCTGTCCGCTGCCCTCGTCGACGAGCTCCAGCTGGTGGTGGCTCCGATCTTCGTGGGCGACCGGCGGGCGCCGCGTTTCGTCGGGGACGCCGGGTTCCCGTGGGCGAAGGACCGGCGAGCGACCCTCGCCGAGGTCCGGCAGCTCGGCGACGTCGTGCTGCTGCGCTACGCACTCTCCGACCGGTTCGTCCGGGATGCTCCTGAGAGCTCCGACCCTGCGGCGGTCCGTTCGATGGTGGTGGGGAGGCCATGACGAACATCCGCACTGTACGAGCGCGCATCGCGACCGGCCTCTCCATCGTCGTCCTCTTCCTCGCAGCACTCGCCCCCGGCCTGATCGATTCCGGATCGGCGCTGGCCCTCATCCGCGTTCCGCTGGAGGCGGTGCTCGCCCTCGCCGTGCTGGCGTTGCTGCCCTGGCGCACGGCGCGCGTGATCGTCGCCGGGCTCTGCGCACTGCTCTTCGTGTCCGCAACGCTCAATGCGGCACTGGACCGCGGATTCACGGTCACGGTCGGGCAGCCGTTCAACGTGGTCACCGGATGGCCCGAGCTGGTGGATGCGTACGGCGTGCTGAGCGATTCGACAGGCCCTGTCGCGGCGCCCGCCATCGTGGTCCTGGTCATTGCCGCGGCAGCAGGGTGCGTGGTCGCGGTCGCGGCCTCCCTCCTGCACCTGGCCGGTCTCATCCGGCGGCACCGTCGCCGTGCGCTGATCGGGTCGACCGCTGTCATCGCAGGATGGGTCGTCCTCGCACTCACGGGCGCCCAGCTGGTCCGGGGAGAGCCGATCGCCGCATCCGATACCGTCACGGCCGCGGTCGCGACGGCCGATCAGGTGAGTGCGGCGGAGCGGGACCAGGCGGCCATCCGGCGCGCGGGATCGAGCGACCAGTACGCCCAGCTGCCCGCATCCGATCTGCTCACCAAGCTGAAAGGCAAAGACGTCATCGTCGCGTTCATCGAAAGCTACGGCCAGGTGGCGGTGCAGAACACCTCGTACTCCGCCGGCGTGGATGCGGTGCTTCGCCAGGGCAACACCGACCTCGCCGCCCACGGCTACAGCGAGCGCAGCGCCTTCCTCACCTCGTCGACATTCGGCGGCATCAGCTGGCTCGCTCACTCGACGCTGCAGACAGGCCTGTGGATCGACTCGCAGCTGAAATACGACACCGTCACCAAAGGGAGCCGTTTCACCCTCAGCGACGCCTTCCGGAAAGCCGGCTGGCAGACGCTGAGCGATGTTCCGTCGGATACGAAACCGTGGCCTGTCGGTCGCTCGTTCTACCATTTCGGCACCGAACTCAACGCGCTGAACGTGGGCTACAAGGGCCCGGCGTTCAGTTATGCGCGCATCCCCGACCAGTACACATGGGCGTACCTCCAGCAGCACGAACTGGCGCAGCCGCACAAACCGCTGATGGCCGAGATCGACTTCGTCTCGTCGCACACACCGTGGACGCCGCTGCCCCATCTCGTGCCGTGGTCGTCTGTCGGCGACGGTTCGGTCTTCGATCCGCAGCCGGCGCAGGGTCTCTCGCCGAGCGTCGTCTGGCAGGACCCCCGCCACGTGCAACAGCTCTACGGCCAGTCGATCGAGTACACGATGAGCTCGCTCTTCTCGTTCCTGACCACGTTCGACGATCCCAACCTCGTCCTCGTGGTGCTCGGCGACCACCAGCCCGCCGCAGTGGTCAGCGGGACGGGTGCGAACCATAACGTGCCGATCAGCATCATCTCCAAGGATTCCCGGGTCATCGACCGGATCTCGTCGTGGAACTGGGAGCCGGGCATGCTCCCCTCGCCGAGCGCGCCGGTGTGGCGGATGGATGCGTTCCGCGACCACTTCCTGTCGGCCTACGGCCGCTGATACGTGGATGCGCGGCTCAGCCGGCGTGATACCAGTCGAGCACGCGCAGGGCACGGAGGGTGTTCCAGCGGCTGGGCCGACCGTCCCCTTGTTCGAGCTCGAAGTGCACGGCGCCCTGATGCGTGTTCTCGAGCAGCCACCGGCCGTCCGCGCCACGCTTCGACTCGACGAGCTGGATCGGCTCGGCCAGCCGTTCATCCGGCTTCACACCGGCTGCTCGCAGGTACTCCAGGCCGCGCAGCACGTCGTAGTGCCAGCGGACCGGGAACGAGAACTCGAGCCAGTGGTCGTTGACGATCTCGCCCGTCGTGAGCCGGCGCATCAGATGCCGGTCGAGCAGGTATTCGTGTGCTCGCTCGCGTGACGCCGTGATCTCGGCGGATGCGCCCACGCTGGTCTCGTATTGGAGGAGCCCTTCGAGCACCGAGATCGTGCTGTTGAACGAACTGCGGGCGGACCCGAACTCGGCTTCGCAATTCCAGCCGCCGTCGTCGAGGGATTCGGTGAGCAGACGATCGACGAGGGCGCTCACGTCCTCGCCGAAGTAGGCGCCGATCGCCACCGTCATGCCGTTGATGCACGGTTCCACCTCGCCGTCGAAGAATCGCGAGCCGTCGTACTCCCACCGGCTGTTCTCGCGGACGAGACCAACCGCCGCGCCAACCCGCTCGTCGTCAGGGTCGATGCCGAACTGGCGGAGCAGCTGCAGCGTGAACGCTGTCGCCGTCCACGGCTGGTTCTCCGGTTCGCGCGTCACGGGCGGAAAGTAGGTTCCGCCGGCCCACTGGCCGTCGGCATCCTGGAGCGCGAGCAGCCGCGCACCCCACCCTTCGTCGGCGATCCTCGCCCGCTCGGCGGCGACGCTCGCCTCGTCGGCATCGGTGAGATCCCTCATCGCCTGCCAGCGAATGGCGGGATCGGAGTCGAGGAGCCAGTCGACGGCCGTCATTCTCCGTAGTGTAGAACGCGCCTTCCACGGCCGCCAGAGAATGAGGAATACTCGGCTCCGCTCGGCTCCACCCGGCTCCTCGCCGCTGCGTACAGTGGTGACCATGCCGACCCCCGCCATCTGTCTCATCGTCGCAAGCACGCGCACCCGGCGATTCGCCGACATCCCGCTCACCTGGCTGCGCGAGGAGCTCGGCGCACGAAGTGACCTCTCACTCGACGTACTCGACCTGCGCGAGCATCCGCTGCCGTTCTTCGACGGGCCGGTTCCACCGTCCCGGAATCAACGAGCGTACGCGAGCGAGGCGGAGGCCACGGTCGGCCAGGCACTCGACGCCGCCGACGGGTACATCGTGCTGACGAACGAGTACAACCACGGCTATTCCGCCGCACTGAAGAACTTGTTCGACACGTTCTTCATCGAGTTCCGCCACAAGCCGATCGGTTTCATCGGCTACGGCAACGTCGGCGGAAGCCGCGCAATCGAACAACTGCGCCTGGTCGCCGCTGAACTCGACATGGCATCGGTGCGGACGTCTGCGCACATCTTCGGCCACCAGATGCGACGGCTGCGGGAGGATCCCACCGCGCACGCGGAGGTGTTCGCGGAGGTGAAGCCGCGGCTCGACGCCACGATGACCGACCTGCTGTGGTGGGCGAACGCCCTCGCATCGGCGCGGGACGCGGATGCGACCCCCACCGACTGAACGAGGCGCGCCGTTCCCGTTCTCCCCTCCGGGCTGCATGATTGAACTCAGGCCCGACCGAAGGAGGATGCCGTGAGCGGCGAACTGGTGCTGGTGACAGGTGGATCGGGATTCGTCGGCGCCCACTGCATCCTGAAGCTCCTCGACGCCGGCTATCGCGTTCGGACGACGGTGCGATCCCTGGAACGCGAACCGGATGTGCGGGCGATGCTGAAGGTCGGCGGCGCCGAACCGGGCGACGCCCTGTCCTTCGCCAGGGCCGACCTGCTCTCGGACGACGGCTGGCCCGAGGCGGTCGCCGGTTGCGACTTCGTTCTGCACGTGGCGTCTCCGTTCCCGGTGATGATGCCGCGGGACGAGAACGAGCTCATCCGGCCGGCTCGCGAGGGCGCCCTCCGGGCTCTTCGGGCGGCCCGGGATGGGGATGTCAAGCGGGTCGTGCTCACGTCGTCCTTCGCGGCGATCGGCTACGGCCCCGCGCATCCGGACGGCAGCCCGTTCACCGAAGCCGACTGGACGGACCCGGATGCCGACGTCACCGCGTATGTGAAGTCGAAGACCCTCGCCGAGCGTGCTGCGTGGGACTTCGTCGACCATGAGGGAGGCGGCCTCGAACTGGCCGTGGTGAACCCGGTCGGCATTTTCGGGCCCGTGCTCGGCAAGGATGTGTCGAGCTCCATCGAGCTGGTGCGGCGGATGATGAGCGGCAGCCTTCCCGCGGTTCCGCGGATGTTCTTCGGCGTGGTGGACGTGCGCGATGTCGCCGACCTGCACGTGCGAGCGATGACCGACCCCGCAGCGGCCGGTAACAGGTTCCTCGCCATCGCGGGTGAGCCGATGACGCTGCCCGAGATGGCGCACGTCCTCCGCGACCGCCTGGGGCCCGCCGCGCGCCGCGTGCCGAAACGCGTGATGCCGGACGGAGTGCTGAAGTCGATCGCGGTGGTCGTTCCGTCACTGCGACAGATCATCCCTGAGCTCGGGCGCGCCAAGCCGGCGACCCACGAGAAGGCCACGCGGATGCTCGGCTGGGACCCTCGCTCGAACGAGGACGCCCTCGCGGCCACCGGCGAAAGCCTGGTCAGGCTCGGGATCGTGCACTAGGAGCGCCAACTAATCCACGGCGAAGGCGCGCGCCAGCACCGCCACGAACCGGTCGAGCACCGACGGGTCGCCGGCCGACCGGGTCGGGTTCAGTTCGGCCACGGTGAGCACGCGGACGCTCTCGTCATGGCAGGCGGTCTCGAGTGACTCGGCCACCGCATCCAGTGACGGACCGGTGTTCCGCCCTCCGGTGTCCTCCGCGAGCGGGGCGTCGGTGAAGTCCAGGACGTCGACATCGAGGTGAACGACGAGGGGCCCGGGTGCGAGTCTCGCCAGCGCTCGCTGCGTTTCGCTGACCGGATGCAGGGCCAGCTCGTCGCCCGTGCGCCACACCAGGCGCAGCTCGGCCCGCGCCCGCTGCTCGCCCTCGGTCGTCGCATCCGGGTCGACGCCGAGGAGGTGGACGCGTTCGGGTGTGAGGAGGGGGATGTGAGCGAGCGCCGACTGCAGTCCGGGGAGGGATCCCGGAAGCCCCAGTGCATGGGCGAGCCCCATCCAGTCGAGAGCCCCATCGGAGGTCGTCGACGGCGTGTTCAGGTCGAAATGACGGTCGAGATAAAGGAGTCCGGGCTCGGCGAAACGCTCGGCAAGCGCGCTGACGGCTCCGAGCGCGATGGTGCAGTTGCCGCCGATCACGAGGGCGTCGGACCCGGCATCGAGAGCCGCACCCACCTGACGCGCGACGGCGTCGACGGACGCGATCACCTCACCGAGATTCTGGGCGCGTGGCCGGTCGCGGTCGGGCCGCCACACGTGGAGCGGGCCGTCCCCGTCGTCGGTCACGTCGCGGCCTGAGGCCCGGAGTGCCTCGATCAGCCCCCGCTCGCGCAGCACCCGCGGCGCCGACTCCTGCCCCGCCGCGTAACTACCGGCACTCGACGGAGCCCCGATCACTACCAGTCGCCTGGCCACGAGGCCATTCTGGCCTGATCGGTCACGCGGCGCTACGGCGGGCTCTGCTGGACATTGCCCGCCGGAAGCGATCGGACGAGACTGGGACGATCGGTACGGCACGCGACGAGACGAGGGAGCAGCCATGGGCGAGCACAAGCCGGGAGAGTTCGAATACCCCGACGAGGCCGGCTATCCGGACGGCACGGGGACACTCGACGAGGGCACGGCCGGAGCGCCCGACCTCACGGAGCTCGAAGAATTCGGCGCCGGAGACGAGGAGGACGTCGAGGACGTCTGAGACCGCGGGTCGGAAACCGGCTCAGAATCCGGAGGGGCGGATTCCCCACCGTGGCGACCATGACGCGCCCGGCTCCAGCCAGCGCACGCCGCGACCCGTGTTCAAAGCATTCGCCGGCGCAGTCATCGGCTCGACGGCGAGCGCCACATCGGAAGCCGTCTGTGTCGTGAAGCTTCGCTGGGTGAACACCTGCACGTAGGCGAAGTCCTCGTCGGTCCAGAGCGTTACAGCGCGACCGTCGGGGGCGGTCACGACGTGGTGAGCTCCGCCATCCGCCATCGCCACGTCGGCGAAGCCGTCGTCGAGTTCGAGGTCGGCGACCCGGCGTCCGGCACGCAGGTCGAAGCGCGTTCCTTCCACAGCCGACTCGCCGACCACGTTCAGCCGATCGTCGACGTCGAGGTGCGTGGCCGCATCCACGGTGACGACCAGGTCGCCGGTCGGCACTCCGCCGATCTTCAGGTAGGGATGCGCACCGATCGCGACCGGCGCAGGTGACGCACCCGCGTTGGTCACCGTGTGCGTGACGGTGAGCCCTTCGGGCGTGAGATCGTACCGCACCGAGGTGGCGAGCTGGAACGGGTACCCGAGCTCGGGAAACACGTCGGCATGCAGGGTCACTGTCGCCGCATCCTGCTCGACCACAACGTAGGGGCGATAGCGCAGCAGCCCGTGGATGGCGTTGCTGCGGTCGGGTTCGGTGAGAGCGAGCCGCCTGGTCTGGCCGTCGTGCTCCCAGGTGCCGTCCTTGACGCGGTTGGGCCACGGCACGAGCACGATGCCGCAGCCGGAGGGCGGGGTCGCGTCGAGCGGGAACGGCTCGGTGAGGTCCACGCCGTCGACGCGGAACTCGCGGATCCCCGCCGCGACCTGGGTGATCGTCGCCGTGAGGTCATGGCCCCCCGCGCGGAGTGAGAGTTCGTACTGGTCGCCGGTGGGTGCGCGCATACTCACACCCTAGCGACGACGACCTCCAGCCCGGCCTCGCGGAGTGCATCGAGGGTGCGCGCATCCGCCGACTCGCCCGTGATCAGCTCGTCGACCTCGTCGATCGATGCGACGCGGCCCAGATGGGTGCGACCGATCTTGGCGCCGTCCGCGACCACGATCGCGCGCTCGGCGGCTTCGACCATCACTCGCTTGAGGTCGGCTTCGGGAAGATTGATGTTGGTGATTCCGTTCGCCGGATGCACGCCGTTGCAGCCGACGAAAGCGAGGTCGGCGTGCAGTTCCCTCAGCACCGTCAGCGCCATCGGTTCGACCAGCGAATGCTGAAGCGGCCGGAGCGTTCCACCCGTCACGATCACCTGGAACCGCGGGATGGCCTTCTCGAGTTCGAGCGCGATCGTCAGCCCGTTCGTGATCACGGTGACGTCGACGAGTTCCTCGCGGGCCACGAGCGCGGAGGCGATCGCCGCAGTCGTGCTGCCGACGTCGAGGATGAGGCTGCTGCCAGGTCGCACGATCGATGCAGCGCGTTGTGCGATCGCCATCTTCTCCGCAGCGGACGTGCCCACGGATTCCTCGAACGACGGCTCGCGGGGCTCTGCTGCACCACGAAGCACGGCACCACCGTGCACGCGGCGGATGGCCCGCTGCTCGTCGAGCAGGTCGAGGTCGTTGCGGACGGTCACCTCGGAGACCCGGAACGCCTCACCCAGGTCGGCGACGCGAGCGAAGCCGTCGCGCCCGATGAGTTCGAGCATCCGCTGACGCCGTGTCGAGGCGGGGAGGGATTCTCCGGATGCGGTGGCCATGCTGGTCATCGTGCTGCAGAAGCCTCGGCTTGTCAATGCGAAACACGGATGGCGTCGTACCTATGATTTCGATAGTCTGACTTTCGAAACCGAAACTTGAAAGGTCACCGCATGCCTTCGATCACCAAACGCGTGCATTCCCTTGCCGATGGCCGCGAGCTGATCTACTTCGACGACGCCGACACGATCCTCGCGCCGGACCGCGCACCCGACCTGCGGGCTCCCGAGCCGCGTCCCGCGACCGCCACCATGCGCCAGGACCCGCTGACCGGCGAATGGGTGTCCATCGCCGCGGCGCGACAGAACCGCGTCTTCCTTCCGCCGGCCGAACTCGACCCACTGGCGCCCGCGACGCCGACCAATCCGTCCGAGGTGCCGAGCAACTACGACGTCGCCGTGTTCGAGAACAAGTCGCCGTCGTTCGGGCCGGCGATCACCGACGCGGATGGGCCGCGGGGGCTCGACGACCTCGCGACCATCGGGATCGGACGCTCGCGCAGGTCGGTCGGCCGCTGCGAGGTCGTCTGCTTCAGCCCTGAGCACGAAGGGTCGTTCGGCAGCCTCACGCCGTCGAGGGCACGCACGGTCATCAAGGCGTGGGCGGATCGCACCGCCGCGCTCTCGGCGATGCCGAACGTGCAGCAGGTCTTCCCGTTCGAGAACCGCGGCGAGGCGATCGGCGTCACACTCCACCATCCGCACGGCCAGATCTACGCCTACCCGTACATCACCCCGCGCACCACGCGCCTCATCGCAGCGCTCGAACAATACGGCTCGACGCTCTTCGCCGACATCCTCGAGAGCGAGCGCGCATCGGAGCGCGTCGTGCTCGCCGGGCGGCACTGGACCGCTTTCGTCCCGTTCGCCGCGCGCTGGCCGATCGAGGTGCACCTGCTCCCGCACCGGCACGTGGCCGACTTCGCCGAGACCGTCGACGAGGAACGGGACGAACTCGCGACGCTCTACCTCCGGCTCCTCCGTGGAGTGGATGCGCTCTACGACACCCCGACGCCGTACATCGCGGCCTGGCACCAGGCGCCCGTCAACACGCATCGCGACGACATCCGGTTGATGCTGCAGCTCACCTCCCCGCGGCGGTCGGCGGATAAGCTGAAATTCCTCGCCGGCTCCGAGTCCGCGATGGGCGCGTGGATCGGCGACATCCCGCCGGAGCGCGCAGCCGACCTCGTGCGTGACGGAATCGCGCGTGCAGACCGCGACCACCCCGTACATCCCACCCCTGGAGAGGCAGCACGATGACCGACCTGCGAGATGACGTCCTCGACACCTTCGCCGAGGTGTTCGGCAGGCAGGCGGACGGCCTCTGGTCCGCTCCCGGCCGGGTCAACCTCATCGGAGAGCACACCGATTACAACGAAGGCTTCGTCCTGCCGCTCGCAATCAACCGGCGCACGATCGCTGCGGTCGCCGTTCGTGACGACACCCGTGCGCGCATCGGCAGCTCGTTCGCCGACGAACTCGTCGAGATCGATCTCGCGGAGGTGCACCCGGAGTCGCTCGGAGGCTGGGCCGCCTATCCGCTCGGCGTCGCCTGGGCCCTCGGCCGGCACGGCGCAGACCTCGCCGCGGTGCCGGGGTTCGACATCCTCATCGACTCGACCGTGCCGGTCGGGGCAGGGCTGTCGTCGTCGGCCGCGCTCGAGAGCTCGGTCGCCGTAGCACTGAACGACATCTGGCAGCTCGGCCTCACCCCGGCAGAGCTTGCCAGCGTGGGTCAGCTGGCCGAGAATGTCGCCGTCGGCGCGCCCACCGGCATCATGGACCAGTCCGCCTCGCTGCTCGGCCGCCGCGACTCCGCTGTGTTCTTGGACTGCCGCTCCCTCGACGCCGAAATCGTCCCACTCGGCTTCGAAGCCGCTGGTCTCGAACTCCTCGTCATCGACACCGGGGTGAGCCACGCCCACGCGACCGGCGGCTATGCGGCGCGCCGCGCATCCTGCGAGGCCGGAGCGCGGGCCCTCGGTGTCTCCTCCCTGCGCGATGTCGGTGTCGACGACCTGCCGCGTGCCCGCGAGGTGCTCGACGACGAGACGTTCCGTCGTGTGCGTCATGTCGTCACCGAGAACCAGCGGGTGCTCGACACGGTGCGTGCGCTCAGGGAGCTGGGACCGGCCTCGATCGGCGACCTGCTGGATGCCTCGCACCGTTCGATGCGCGACGACTTCGAGATCTCCGTGCCCGAACTCGACCTCGCTGTCGAGACGGCCCAGAACTCCGGTGCTGTCGGAGCACGGATGACCGGCGGCGGCTTCGGCGGCTCGGCGATCGCCCTCGTCCCGTCCGCGCACGTGTCGCGTGTCCTGGTCTCCATCGACGGCGCGTTCGCCGAGCACGGTTTCGCCCAGCCCGACATGTTCACGGTCACCGCTGCCGACGGCGCCGCGCGCGAGAAATGAGAGCGCGTTGAGCATCCCGCTCGAGATCACCCGGCTCAGTCCATCCACCATCCAGCTTCGGCAGCCGAAGGCGTCGCACTGGGAGGCCCCGTTCCTGTTCCTCCTCTTCGGCACCGACCGCGCCCTCCTGCTGGACACAGGAGCCACCGCTGACCCGGAGCGACTCCCACTCCGCGAGACGGTCGACGGTCTCATCGCCGACTGGCTCCGAACACACCCGAACAGCGAGTACGAGCTCGTCGTAGCCCACACCCATGCGCACGGCGACCACATCGCCGGCGACGGCCAATTCGCCGGGCGGCCGCACACCAGCGTGGTCGGCACGCGGGTCGAGGAGGTGATCGCCTTCTTCGGCCTGAGCGACTGGCCGGAGCATCCGGCCGTCCTTCCGCTCGGAGACCGCAACATCGATGTGATCCCCGGGCCGGGCCACGAACCGTCGGCCGTGGTCTTCTTCGATCGGGAATCGGGCACCCTCTTCACCGGCGACACCGTGTATCCCGGCCGGCTGTACATCCGGGATCGCGTCGCGTTCCGGGCGACGATCGACCGGCTGATCGCGTTCCGCGATGCGGCAGGCCCCGACCTGACGGTGCTGCGCGGGTGTCACGTCGAAATGACCTCGACCCCCGGCGTCGACTACCCGGTCGGAACGGTGGATCAGCCAGACGAGGTGCCGCTCGACCTGCCCCCGGAGATCCTCGACGACGTGCGGTTGGCGCTCGACGCCGCCATCGACCCCAGCGGAAAGGTCGTGCGCGACCGCTTCATCCTCAGCTACGAGGATTGAATCCCGTCTACCCTGATGGCATGACGGTTCACCCCGAGGCACGGCTCATCTCCCTCTCCGACGGACGCTCCCCCGAGGTCGCGGACACCGCCTGGGTCGCCCCCGGCGCTGTGCTCGCGGGCCAGGTCACCCTGCTCGACGGAGCGAGCGTCTGGTACAACGCCGTCCTGCGTGCGGAACACGAGGCGATCGTCATCGGTGCGGGTTCCAACCTCCAGGACACGGTCGCGTGCCATGTGGATCGCGGCTTTCCGCTCACGGTCGGCTCTGGGGTCTCGGTCGGCCACGGGGCGGTGCTCCACGGCTGCACGATCGGCGACGACGTGCTGGTCGGGATGAGCGCCACCGTCCTGAACGGCGCGGTGGTCGGTTCGGGGTCGCTCCTCGCCGCCGGAACGGTCGTGCTCGAGGGGGCCGAGATCCCGCCCGGGTCGCTCGTGGCCGGGGTGCCGGGGAAGGTCAGGCGCGAGCTCACCGAGGAGGAGCGGGCGGGCATCCGCGCGAACGCCGACGCCTACCGTCACCACGTCTCCGAGCACCGCAGCGCCTGACCCCACACCCACTCCGCTCGAGAGTAACTGTTCCCGCCGAGAGCGTCCGGCAGAGCAGTCCCTTTCGGCCGCAGCTGTGACACTCGGCGACCGCTCGCGTCAGGCGGGCGTCAACGCCAGCTCATAGCGCCAGGTGTCTCCGGCTGAACCCGTCCGCGGCATCCCGACGTCCCGCAGGGTGCGCTGGGAGGCGATGTTCTTCGACGACGTCTCGGCGATGACTCGGAGCGCCCCATTCGCGCGCGCAAGTGCGATCATCCCCCGGAGCGCCTCGGCCGCGTATCCTTTGCCCCGAGCATCCGGGATGAGGCCGTAGCCGACTTCGACGGTTCCGGATGCGTCGGGCGGCCCCGCGAACCGGATCCCGCCGATCGCGAGCCCGTCTTCGCGCCTGCGCAGCTGGTAGTACCCCCACGGCCGCTGGTCGCCGCCCGCGACGGTCGCGGCCAGGAACCCGCCGACGGCTTCGAGGTCTCCCTCGAACGGATACCCGGGAGCCCAGTCGTCGACCGGCGTGGGCACGCCTCCGAGGATGCGCTCCGCCTCGATCTCGTCGATCGGGTGCAGCACCAGTCGATTCGTCATCGTGTCGGCCACGTACGGCATGGTACGCCAGAGCGTGTCCGACACGCGTGCGTCCAGGTGAAGCGCGTGCGTCCAGGCGAAGCGCGTGCGTCAGTCGGGCGTTCGTCAGTCGGGTGTTGGTCAGTCGGGTGCGACGGGGCCCGGCTCGCCGCGGGTGATGCGGACCAGTTCGTCGAACGTCGTCGCGAAGACGGTGTGCGCGTGGCCCGCGGCCGCCCAGATCTCGGGATACCCCGCCAGGGCGGTGTCGACGATCGTCCGGATGGGCGCCGGGTGACCGACCGGAGCGACGCCGCCGATCGTCTGCCCGGTGGCCGCCTTGACCGTCTCCGCCTCGGCACGGCGGATCGTCCCGCCCAGACGGGCGCCGAGCCAAGCCGTGTCGACGCGGTGCGCGCCCGACGTCATGACGAGCAGGGGATCGCCGTCGATCGTGAAGACGAGTGAATTGGCGATCGCACCCACCTCGACACCCAGTTCTGCAGCCGCAGAGGCGGCCGTCGGCGTGGCCGATGCGAACCATCTCGTGCGCGGTTCGACACCGCTCGCCTTCAGGGCCTCCTCGACGCGGTCGACGGCGGGATGGGTCCGGTCGCTCACGGCGCGACCTCGAGGGCCCGCTCCGCGCTCTCGACCACATTCTGCAGGAGCAGAGCGCGCGTCATCGGGCCGACGCCACCCGGGTTAGGGGAGATCCACGATGCGACCTCCGCCACATCCGCCGCGACGTCGCCTGCGACCCGGCTCTTGCCGGTGTCGGGGTCGATCACGCGGCTCACACCCACGTCGAGCACGACGGCGCCGGGCTTCACGTTGTCGGCGGTGACCAGGTCGGGAACGCCTGCGGCGGAGACGATGACGTCGGCCAGCCGGAGGTGCGCGTCGAGGTCGACCGTACCGGTGTGGGTGAGGGTGACAGTGGCGTTGACGTCACGCCGGGTGAGCAGCGATCCGATCGCACGACCGACCGTCACGCCGCGGCCGATCACCACGACATGTTTGCCTTCGAGATCGATCCCGTGCCGCCGGATGAGCTCGATGACCCCACGCGGAGTGCACGGGAGCGGCGTCGTGATCGGCCGGCTGAGGTTGAGCACGAGCCGGCCGAGGTTCGTCGGGTGCAGCCCGTCAGCGTCTTTGGCGGGATCGACCAGTTCGAGGATCGCGTCCGTGTCGATGTGCGGCGGCAGCGGCAGCTGCACGATGAACCCGGTGCAGGACGGGTCGTCGTTGAGCTCTTCGACGACAGCCTCGAGTTCGGCCTGCGAGATCGTCGCGGGCAGATCGCGGCGGATGGACGCGATGCCGACCTCGGCGCAGTCGCGGTGCTTGCCTGCGACGTACCACTGGGAGCCGGGGTCGTCGCCGACAAGGATGGTTCCGAGCCCCGGCACCACGCCGTGCTCGCGCAGCCGATCCACCCGCAGGGTCAGCTCCGCTTTGATCTCGGAGGCAGTCGCCTTGCCGTCAAGAATCTGTGCAGTCATGCCGTTCCTTTCGCCTTTCGCGTCTCAGCCGCCGAGCACAGGGTTCTTCTCGAAAAGTCGGTCCCATATCCGGAACAACCCTGTGCTCGACGCACGATGAGGGATCAGGTGGGGGTCAGATGGACGACGGGAGCTCGACGGCGATCGACTCCTGGCCCGAGGGGCCGAGCCCGGGGTACAGCGGGAACTCGTCGGTCAGCTTCCGCACGCGGGCGCGCAGCGACTGCACGTCGGCCTCCGGCTTGAGCGCTGCGGCGATGATGTCGGCGACCTCGGTGAACTCGGCATCGCCGAACCCTCGCGTGGCGAGCGCCGGAGTACCGATGCGGAGCCCGGATGTGACCATCGGCGGGCGCGGGTCGAACGGCACGGCGTTGCGGTTGACGGTGATTCCCACCTCGTGCAGCACGTCCTCGGCCTGCTGGCCGTCGAGCGGCGAGTTGCGGAGGTCGGCGAGCACCAGGTGCACGTCCGTGCCACCGGTGAGCACATCGACGCCGCCCGACTTCGAGTCCTCGGCGATGAGACGATCGGCAAGGATCTGGGCGCCGCGGATGGTGCGCTCCTGACGGTCGCGGAACTCCGGCGTGGCCGCCAGCTTGAACGCGGTCGCCTTCGCTGCGATCACGTGCATGAGCGGGCCGCCCTGCTGGCCGGGGAAGACGTTCGAGTTGAGCTTCTTGGCGAGCTCCATGTCACGGCTGACGATGAACCCGGAGCGCGGGCCGCCGATGGTCTTGTGCACGGTCGAGCTGACTACATCCGCGAAGGGGACGGGCGAGGGGTGCACGCCTGCGGCGACGAGACCGGCGAAGTGCGCCATGTCGACCCAGAGCTTCGCGCCCACCTCGTCGGCGATCTCGCGGAACGCGGCGAAGTCGAGGTGCCGGGGGTACGCCGACCAGCCGGCGATGATGACCTGCGGCTTGTGCTCGATCGCCTTGTCGCGCACGACGTTCATGTCGACGAGGAACGACTCGGGGTCGACGCCGTAGGAGACCGCGTTGTAGAGCTTGCCCGAGAAGTTGAGCTTCATGCCGTGGGTGAGATGGCCGCCGTGGGCCAGTTCGAGCCCGAGGATGGTGTCGCCGGGAGTCGCGATGGCCGACAGGACGGCCGCGTTCGCGGTCGCACCGGAGTGCGGCTGCACGTTGGCGTACTCGGCGCCGAAAAGGCTCTTCGCCCGGTCGATCGCCAGCTGTTCGGCGATGTCGACGAACTCGCAGCCGCCGTAGTAGCGGCGGCCGGGGTATCCCTCGGCGTACTTGTTGGTGAGCACGCTGCCGGCCGATTCGAGGACGGCGCGCGGAACGAAGTTCTCGCTCGCGATCATCTCGAGGTAGTCGCGCTGGCGTCCGAGCTCCTGCTCGAGAACGGCGGCGATCTCGGGGTCGACCTCGGAGAGGGGCGCGGTGAACGTGGAAGATACTGCGTCGGACAAAGCTGGCTCCTTCATGACAGGGTTTGGACAGGTGTCATCCGTATCGACCCAGGCGCGCGGCCGAATCCGCCCATGAAATCAAGGCACACGTCGCTTCCCAATGGTGACCATTTGAACGCCAGTTGCGACCTCAGAAGCATAGCAGGACCCCCACGCGCTCTTGCCCTTATGTAAGGGGCCCTGCGATACTCGCGGAGATGTCGGCTTTCCGGGGTGGGGCGAGGCGACCGTCGAGGAAGGTAAATCCTGTGCCCCAGACCCCCGTCGTCTCCGTGATCCCGCGCCCGGTGTCCGTCGAGCAGTTCGGCGACGCACCGTTCACCCTCGCGCCGGATGCACGGATCAGCGTCGCCGGTCAGGGTGCGGATGCGGTGGCCGGCGTCCTCGCGGCCGCACTGGCAGGCGACTGCGGCCGGCATCCCGCGATCGTGCATGAGCCGCCCGGCTACGGCGACTTCGCGATCGTGATCGCCGAAGGCGAAGCACCGGAGGGGCACGCCGCGGAGGGTTACACCGTCACGGTCACCCCTGAAGGCGTCCGGATCGGCGCCGACACGGAGGCCGGCGCGTTCCTCGGGGTGCAGACCGTCCGCCAGCTGATCCCGCTGGAGTGCGGCACCGACCCGCTGTCGATCCCGCCGGTGAGCATCCGCGATCATCCCCGCTACGCCTACCGCGGCGCCATGCTCGACGTCGCCCGCCACTTCTTCACCGTCGACGAGGTCGAACGCTTCATCGACGCGATCGTGCCCCTCAAGCTGAACCACCTCCATCTCCATCTCACCGACGACCAGGGCTGGCGCATCGACATAGAGAGCTGGCCGGAGCTCGCCCGCCATGGCGGATCGACCGGCAGCGACGGGTCGCGGGGCGGCTTCTACACCCACGACGACTACCGCCGCCTCGTCGCGTACGCACAGGAACGCCACGTCACGCTCGTGCCCGAGATCGACATGCCGGGCCACACGAATGCCGCGCTCGCGTCGTACCCGCAACTGAACCCATCCGGTGTCGTGCCCGCGTTGTACACCGGCTCGAAGGTGGGGTTCAGCACCCTCGACGCCGACAGCATGGTCACGTACGAGTTCATCGACGACGTCATCCGCGAGGTGAGTGCACTCACGCCCGGGCCGTACCTGCACATCGGGGGCGACGAGTCGCTGGTCACGCCTCCCGAGGAGTTCCTGCGTTTCATCGCCCGCGCATCCGCCGTCGCCGCCTCGCACGGCAAGACGCTGATCGGCTGGCACGAGATGGGTGCGAGCGACCAGCTCCCGCCGGGAACGGTCGGCCAGTACTGGGACTTCCTGACGCCTCGCGGCGACGCAGCCGACGACGCGCTCTCGTTCGTACGCCAGGGCGGTTCGGTCATCATGTCACCGGCCGACGTCGCCTACCTCGACATCGTCTACGAGGAGGGCGACAGGCTCGGTCAGGAGTGGGCCGGAGGCCCGACGACCGTGCGCGACGCATACGTGTGGGATCCTGCCCGCATCGTGCCCGGGCTGGGCGACGCGCACATCCTCGGCGTCGAGGCTCCGGTGTGGACGGAGACACTCGCGACCATCGACGAAGTCGAATCGATGGTCTTCCCCCGCATCGCGGCCGTCGCCGAAGTCGCCTGGTCGGCGCCGCCCGCCGACACGGCAGAGGTCGCGTCGGTGCGCGACTTCGACGAGTTCGCGCAGCGGCTCGCCGACCTCGGCAAGCGCTGGGAGCTCGCCGGCACGGTCTTCCGGCGTGTGCCAGGCGTCCAGTGGCGGACCGCCGCCGGCGATTGGGCTGAAATGACCAGTGCGGCGATCGACGACTAGCGTTTTCTGCACAATCGCGCCAGCGGTGGCAAATCTCAGGGGTAGCCGAGGAACCAGAGCAAGACGATCGCTACGGGCTGCAGTGCGATCCCGACGCCGAACACGATGCTCCGCGCCCGGCGCGAATGGGTGAGCGCCGGGGCGCCGAGCAACGGCGAGAGCGGCAGCAGCAGGCGGAAGAGACTCTGCTGCGGGAGGAACACCGCGAACAGATAGAGACCGAGGCTGGCGGCGTAGGCGACGACCTCGGTGCCGAGCGCGCGAACGGATGGGCGGGTCAGCATCCATACGAACGCCACGATCACCGAGAACACCAGCAAAGCTCCGAAGACGCTCGCGTACTTCACGGTGAGCAGGAACCACGGAGTGAGGGGGATGAACGCCACGCGCCCCACGAATCCTGTCCACCAGGACAGCTCGGTCTGCAGATAGGCGCCGGGGAAGCCGGTGACGGCGGATGCGATGAGCGGCCACGCCAGGCCGGCCACGGCCGTGGACACGCCGGCCACCACCAGCGCCGCACGCTCCCGGCGAGGGAACGGTTCGGCGTCACCCGAGCGCCGCCGGCGAACGATCCTCACGAGAAAGACGATCGCCAGCATCAGGGGTATCGCGAGCGCCCCCGGCTTCGTGAACGCCGCCGCGACACCGAACGGGATGACCAGCCAGTATCGTCGTGCCATAGCCGCCCAGAGGCTGGCGAACATCAGGGCGAAGAACAGGCTCTCGGCGTACGCGATCTGGAGCACGAACGAGAGCGGGCCGAAGCAGAACAGGATGGTCGCCCACAGCCCCGAGGTCGCCCCGACCCGCGATGCGACCAACCGGTAGAGCACGAGGGCGGCCACGGCGCCGAATGCGACGGCGACGATCACGCCGGCCGGGTAGAACCCGAGCCCGGTGACCGCCATCACGCCGCGGGCGATCAGGGGGTAGAGCGGGAGGAACGCCCACGCGTTCTGTTCGACGTTGCCGTCGGTGTCGGTCGGGATCGAGGTCGGATACCCCTGCGTGGCGATCTGCTTGTAGTAGGAGGCGTCCCACGATCCGGAGAAGGTGAAGAAGTCGGGGTTGCTGCGCGGGCTTGCGAACGTCCAGTGCTCGGCGGTCGCCACCACGAAGAGAGTGGCCATGAAGAGTGTCGTGACGGCACGCGACGCGACGTAGACGCCGAGCACGACCACCCACCACGGATAGGAGCGACCGGCGATGCCGATCCGCCTCGTCGCAGCGGTGTCCGTGCGCTCCGGTACGAACACGTCCCGAAGTCCCATGCCTCAAGTATTCCCTCCGCGCCCTCGGCGCGCGCGCCGAGCACAAAAGGGATGAGACCAAACGAGTTATTATGATTACTAGACAGACCTAACGATCATTTGCAATCATTGAAACACCAGCACCATCGGAAAGGGGCCGACGCATGACGGAAGCAACCCATCACGTCGATCCGCATCCGCCAGGCGCACACATGGAGGCGGAGCTGAGCTCCCAGCCCGACACCTGGGCCCGCGCCGCCGACCTCCGCACCGAGCAGTCCCTCCTGCCCGCGCGCGGCGAACGGGTCGCCGTCATCGGCTGCGGAACCTCCTGGTTCATGGCGCAGTCGTACGCCGCCCTGCGCGAATCGGCTGGGCACGGCGTCACGGATGCGTTCGCCGCCTCCGAGGCTTTCGTCGATCGCGGCTACGACGCCGTCGTAGCCATCACCCGCTCCGGCGCCACCACCGAGGTCCTCGAACTCGTCGACGGCGTCCGTGGCACCACCCGGGCCATCGGGCTGGTGGGCGACCCGCGAACTCCCCTCGTCGACCTCGTCGACGACGTGATCACCCTCCCCTTCGCCGACGAAGTCTCGGTGGTCCAGACCCGCTTCGCCACGACCGCCCTCGCCCTGCTGCGCGCATCCCTCGGCGAGAACCTCGACGCCGCGATCGTCGACGCCGCCTATGCGGTCTCGGCCGAGCTCGACGAACTCCTCCTCATCGCCGACCAGTATTCGTTCCTCGGAACGGGCTGGACCGTGGGCATCGCACACGAGGCGGCCCTCAAGCTGCGGGAGGCCAGCCAGTCGTGGACGGAGTCGTACCCGGCGAAGGAGTACCGCCACGGCCCGATCGCGATCGCTGCTCCCGGCCGTGTCGCCTGGGTGTTCGGGACACCACCCGTTGGCCTGTACGACGAGATCGCGGCGACGGGCGCCCACTTCGAGCACCGCGCCATCGACGGCATGGCCGACCTGATCCGCGCCCAGCGCGTCGCCCTCGAACGGGGTCGCGCCTTCGGCCTCGATCCCGACACCCCTCGCAACCTGACGCGCTCCGTCATACTCGACTCGTGAACGATCCGTCATCCCCCGCCCCGCTCCGGATCAGCGGCCCCCTCGCGCCCGGCAGCGCAGTGCTCGGGCCGGGCAGCGCTGTTCTCGCGTTCGACGTCGGCGGCACCGACATGAAGGCCGCGCTCGTCGACGGCTCCGGCACGATCTCCGCGCTGGAGCGCATCCGGACGCCCCACGACGGCGAACGGACCGCCGATGCCGTCCTCGCGGCCGTCGCCGGGACGGCCGAACGCTTCGCCCTGGAGCACCCCGAGGTCGTTCCAGTGGCAGCGGGTCTCCTCGTCCCCGGCCATGTCGACGACGAGAGCGGCGTCGGAATCCTGTCCGAGAATCTCCATTGGCGGAATGTGCCTTTCCGCGACCGCCTCGAATCGCTGATCGACCTTCCCGTGGTCTTCAGCCACGACGTCCGCGGTGCGGGTGAGGCGGAGTACCGCCTGGGCGCCGCAGCAGGATTCTCCGATGTCGTCGTCATGGCGATCGGCACCGGCGTCGCGGGGGCGATCTTCATCGGCGGCACGCTCTACACCGGCGGCGGAATGGCCGGCGAGATGGGGCATTCCCGGGTCGCCGACGGTCCGGCGTGCGCCTGCGGTGGGATCGGGTGCCTCGAAGCCGTCGCCTCCGCCTCGGCGATCGCGCGCCGGTACAACGCCCGCACCGGGGCTTCCGTCGCCGGCGCGAAGGAGGTGCTGTCGCGTGCCCAGGCGGGCGATCCGGATGCAGTATGGGTGTGGGAGACCGCGCTCGACGCCCTCGCGCTCGACCTCTCGCACACCGTCGCACTGCTCGCTCCGGAGGCGATCGTGATCGCCGGGGGCCTGTCGCAGGCGGGGCCGGCACTGTTCGAGCCGCTCGCGCGCCGGCTGGACGACATCCTGACCTTTCACCGGCGCCCGCAGCTTCTCCGGGCCACCATCGGCGAGGACGCAGGTGTCATCGGCGCCGCGCTACGTGCCCGCGACCTCATCGCCTCCAGGGAGCTGACCACATGATCCTCACCGTCACCCCGAACCCGGCACTCGACGTCACCTACCGGGTCTCCGAGCTCGAGGTCGGAGAGAGCCACCGCGTCGACGCCCCCGTGACGCGCGCCGGCGGCAAAGGCGTCAACGTCGCGCGGGTCGTGACCCAGACCGGCGGCCACGCCCTGGTCCTCGCCACCGCGGGAGGCGCGACGGGTTCCCGCTTCGCGGCCGACCTCCTCGCGAGCGGACTCCCCCACGAACTCGTCCCTGTGGCGGCCGAGACGCGCACGAGCATCGCGATCGTCGACGAGGCGGATGCGAGCACGACGATGCTGAACGAGGCGGGCCGCCCCCTCACCGTGGAGGAGTGGGAGCATCTCGGCGAAGCGGCTGACCGGCTGAGCATCCCGGCCCAGTGCCTGGTCGCCTCCGGCAGTCTGCCGACTGACGCGCCGGAGGGCTTCTACGCTTCGCTGGTTGCGGTCGCCCGCGATCGCGGCATCCCGAGCATCATCGACACGAGCGGTCCCGGTCTCGTCCTCGCTGCCAGGGCCGGCGCGCACGTCCTGAAGCCGAACCGGCGCGAGCTCGCCGAGACCACCGGCGAGAGCGACCCACTCGACGGCGCAGCCCAGCTCATCGGTCTGGGCGCAGGTCTGGTCTTCGTCTCCCTCGGCGAGAAGGGGATGCTCGCCCTCAGCGCCTCCGACCCGTCGCGCCCGCTCCGCGCCCGGCTCGACTCCCCTCTCCGTGGCAACGCGACAGGAGCGGGTGACGCTGCCGTCGCCGCCATCGCGAGTTGCCTGGTCGAGGGCGAACGCGATCCTGCCGCCATGCTGTCCCGCGCTGTCGCCTGGTCGGCTGCGGCCGTCCTCGCTCCACTTGCCGGCGAACTCGCCCCCGGTTTCGCCGAACTCGAGCGCAGGCTCGTCCTCTCGCCCGCTTGACCCGTCACCTTCCAGGAGTCCCATGCCTCTCGTCCCCACCAAAGAGCTCGTCCTCGCCGCAGCGGCCAGGCGCACGGGCATCGGCGCGTTCAACGTCATCCACCTCGAGACGGCCGAAGCGCTGGTGAGCGCTGCAGAACAGGCGAACGCCCCGGTTATTCTCCAGATCTCTCAGAACTGCGTGACGTATCACGGCGGCCTCGAACCGATCGCACGGGCTGCGCTGGCCGCGGCGCACGGGTCGTCCGCCCACGTCGCCGTCCACCTCGACCACGCTGAGGATGAGAACCTGGCCCGCCTGGCTGTCGACCTCGGTTTCGGGTCCGTCATGTTCGACGGCTCGGCGCTCGACTACGAGTCGAACGTCGCCGCCACGGTGCGCGTGGTCGAGTACGCGCACGTGAACGACGCTTTCGTCGAAGCCGAGCTGGGCGCCATCGGCGGCAAGGACGGCGCGCACGCTCCCGGGGTGCGCACCGACCCGTTCGAGGCCCGCCGCTTCGTCGACGAGACCGGCGTCGACGCTCTCGCCGTCGCCGTCGGATCGTCGCACGCGATGACCGCGCGGACCGCCTCGATCGATCTCGATCTCGTCTCACGCATCCATGCGAGCGTGCAGGTCCCTCTCGTCTTGCACGGGTCCTCCGGCGTCGCGGATGAGACGATCCTCCAGGCGATCCGCGCCGGCATGACCAAGATCAACGTCTCCACGCACCTCAACGGCTTCTTCACCAGCGCGGTGCGCGCGTACCTGGCCGCGCATCCCGACGTCGTCGACTCGCGCAGGTACATCGGTGCGGGGCGCGACGCGCTCGCCGCCGAGGCGGCGCGCCTCATCACCGTCTTCTCGTCCGGCCCGCACGCCGGAACGCTCCAGGGAGCCACAGCGTGAACCGGGCCGACCGTCTGAATGCCGTGCTCGACCTTCTCGCCGAGACCGGGCAGGTCGAAGTGGACGACATCATCACGAAACTCGATGTCTCTGCCGCGACCGCGCGACGCGACCTGGACACCCTCGCCAGCCAGCAGCTCCTCACCCGCACGCGCGGCGGTGCGATCGGCCAGTCGGTGGCCTACGACCTCCCCCTCCGGTACAAGCGCGAGCAGCACGCCCCGGAGAAGCTGCGGATCGCGCAGGCTGCGAGCGCTCTCGTGGCCCGCGGCGCGGTGGTCGGCCTCTGCGGCGGAACGACGAGCACGGCTGTCGCGAGCGTGCTCGGGTCTCGCGCCGACCTCATGGAGCCGTCCCCGCACCCGAACCTGACCGTCGTCACCAACGCGATCAACATCGCGGCCCAGCTGGTGATGCGGCCCCAGATCAAGACGGTCGTCACCGGGGGTGTCATCCATTCGCGGTCGTATGAGCTCGTCGGGCCGTACAGCGACGTCGTGCTCGAGAAGATCACGATGGACATCGCGTTCATCGGCGTGAACGGTATCGACCCCGTCGTGGGGCCGACCGTGCACGACGAGGGAGAGGCCAGTGTGAATTCGCTGATGGCGCGACGGGCGACGCGCGCCGTGATCGTCGCGGACTCCAGCAAGATCGGGCGCACGGCGTTCGCGACCTTGGGCGGGCGCCGGCTGCTGAACACGCTCATCACCGACAGCGGGATCACCGACGAACAGTTGGACGCGTTCGCCGAGCACGGCTTCGACGTGATCGTCGCATGATGGACGACCGTTCGACGCTGATCCATTCGGCGCGCCTTGTCACCGACGGAGCCGTGGTCGAGGAGGGCTGGGTGCTTTTCGGCGGTTCGTCGATCGCGGCAACGGGCTTCGGTGACTCCTGGCGTGCGGTCGTGGCGGATGCGCATCCGGGGTCGATCGCCGTGGTCGATGCCGCCGGCGGGTGGCTCACCCCGGGATTCGTCGACATCCACGGCCACGGCGGCGGCGGCGCATCCTTCGATGACGGACCCGACGCGATCCGCACAGCGCTGGCGCTGCACAGCGCCCACGGGACAACGCGCTTCGTACTCTCGCTGGTCACCGCATCCATCGCGACGCTCGAGAGCGAACTCGCCGCTGTCGCCGCGCTCGCCCGAACCGACCCGCGGGTCATCGGCAGCCACCTGGAGGGCCCCTTCCTCGACCCGGGCCACAAGGGCGCACACGATCCGGCGCTGCTGGTGAATGCCGGGCGCGATGCTGTCGATCGGCTCCTGGCCGCTGCGGGCGGGTCACTCAAACAGATCACGCTCGCGCCGGAGCGCGAAGGCGGCATGGATGCGGTGCGCCGGTTCACCGAGGCCGGCGTCGCGGTCGCCGTCGGCCACACCGGGGCGGACTACGCGCAGACGCTGGCCGCATTCGACGCAGGGGCGAGCATCCTGACGCATGCCTTCAACGGCATGGACGGCATCCATCATCGCGCGCCCGGCCCTGTCGCCGCGGCAACGCGCACGCCGGGCGTCACCATCGAGCTCATCAATGACGGCATCCACGTGCATCCAGAGGTCGTGCGGCTCACTTTCGCCGGCGCCCCGGGCCGGGTCGCCCTGATCTCCGACGCCATGGCGGCAGCCGGCTCGACCGACGGCGACTACCTGCTCGGGGGGCTGGCCGTGACGGTGCGTGACGGCGTCGCACGGCTCACCGTCGGGGATTCGATCGCCGGCTCGACCCTGACCCTCGACGACGCATTGCGACGCGCGGTCGTCGAGGTGGGCATCGATGTGGGTACGGCGGTCCGTGCGCTGACGGAGACGCCGGCACGTGCCATCGGCCGCGGGAACGACCTCGGCCGGCTCGCTCCGGGTTACGCGGCAGATGCCGTGCTGCTGGACGACACCTTCGCCGTGCTCGCGGTGTGGTCCGACGGGCGCGTCATCCGCCCGACCGCCAGCACGAGCGCGAACGACACGACCAGGATGCCCACGTAGACCAGCGGAAGCTCCGTCACACCGCCAAGGTCGAAGATCCACGCCCCGACGAGGGCGCCACCGCCGATACCGATGTTGAACGCCGTCGTGTAGAGAGCGCTTGCGGTGTCGCGGAAGCTGGGCGACGAGGTGTGGAGCAGCCGGGTCTGCAGAAGCGGCGGCAGCGTGCCGAAGGCCAGGCCCCAGAGCACGAACGCGCCGATCGCGACGATCGGCTGGCCCGCGAAGATCGAGAGCACCGTGACCGACAGTGCGGTGACGATGATCGCCATGACGAGGCCCGCCTGCGGTCGTGGCCCGAGGACCGACCCGGCGAGCACAAGCCCGACGGCGCCGGCGATTCCGTAGGCGAACAGCAGAGCACTGACGTTGCCGGCCGGGACCCCCATCACATCGGTCATGAACGGCACGACGAAGGTATAGAAGCTGTAGTGCCCGATCATGGTCACGGCAGCGATGGCGCACACCATGACGACGGCCGGGATGGTCCGGTCGCGGGGCTTTCGCTCCGAGCCGCGCACGCGCTTGTGTGCGACGACCTCGTCGCGTTCCACCGCGGGCAGGAACTTCCACACCAGCAGGGCGCCGACGACCATGAGCCCGGCGAGGATGCCGAATGACAGCCGCCAGCCGAACGCGTGCCCGGCGAAGGTGCCGAGCGGCACGCCGAAGACGAACGCCAGGGTGCCGCCCCCGAGCGTGATCGAGACGGCCCGGCCGATCTGGTCTTTGGGAACGAGGTGGCCGGCATAGGCGCCGACGACGGCCCAGAACATCCCGTGCGCGATACCGCCGAGGATCCGGGATCCCACGACGAACCCGTAGTTCGGCGCGATCGCGGTCAGTGCGTTGCTGATCGCGAGCACCAGGAGGATGCCCACGATCATGCCGTGCCGAGGCAGCTTGCGGGTGAGGGCGCTGAGCGGGGTGCTCGTCGCGACGACCGTGAACGCGAAGACGGTGACGAGAAGCCCGATCTGCGCCTCTGACACCCCGAGGGATGCGCTCATGTCGGGAAGCAGGCCGGTCGGCATCATCTCGCTTGTGACCGAGAGGAAGACGGCCCCGGCGAGCACGATGAGACCCACCCAGGGGAAGGCTGCGGAGGTTCTGGACGGTGTTTTTTCGGTGACAGACATGACGTTACTGGCTCACGAATGGCGTTCCCCGCTCGATGCGGCGCTGCGTGTGCAGTTCGCCGGTGCGGGTCGACTGCGCGCCGATGTGCGCGCCCAGGGCCGGACGAGAATCGCCGACCGTCGTCTAGTTTAGCGGATGCGCCGACAGGAACGCATCGACGTCGCTCGCGGTCGGCGACGTGGCCGGGCCTCGCCGGCTCACCGCGAGGGCCGCGGAGGCGTTCGCACGGCGTGCGGCGGATGCGGGTGCCGAACCCTGCGCAAGGGCCGCGAGAAAGGCGCCGATGTGCGCATCCCCTGCCCCGTTCGTGTCGACAGCGGTCACCTCGAACCCCCCGATGCGCTCGACGGATCCGTCGCCCACGGCGAGGAGACAGCCGGATTCCCCCAGCCGCACCACGGCGCCGCCCCGTCGAGAGGGGGCCGCCGCTGCGAGCATCCGGGCAGCGTCCGCCGGGTCGGCACTCTCGTGTGCCCTGCTAAGGCCGGCTGCCGCCAGCGCCTCGGCTTCGTTGCCGCTCCACCAGTCGGCCCGTGCCCGCACCGCTGCGAGCGCATCCGGTTCGATCCGGTCGCCGAGTGGCCCCGGGTCGAACAGGACGACGCACGCCGGCGGAAGGGCGGCCAGCCACCCGGTGATGGCCGACCGGTTCGGCTCACGCAACAGACCGTAGCCGGAGACGTGGACGGCATCCGAAGCGGCGACGTCGATCGCGTCGAGCATCGCGGGGGCGAGAAGCGCCTCGGCGCCGACGGCGGTGATGAAGGTGCGCTCCCCGTCCGCGGCCGTCAGCGCGACATCCCACCCGGTGTCCACAGCGTCGACGGGCGGAAGCAGGACGTCGATTCCCTCGCGGGCGAGGGATGCCCGCACCAGCTCGCCGAACGGTCCCGAGCCGTGAGCGCCGCCGTACGCGCTCGCGAGGCCTTGACGCTGCGCCGCCGCCAGAACGTTGAAACTCCCGCCTGCCGCGAGGCCCGAGCTGGTCGCCACGACATCCCCTCCCGGCCCGGGAAGGGCGGGAATCGCAGCGAGAATGTCGACCACGACGTTCCCGACGCTGATGAGCCGCGAGAACATGCGGGTCATCTCAGTGCGAGTAGCGCCGCGGCCAGGTCGCGGAACTCGGTGGGACCGAAACCGTTGACCTCGAGCACGGTCTGGCGGGTATGGCGGGGAAACCCCTCGACACCGCGCACCGCTCCCCCGATCGCTCCGGCCATCGCGCCGATCGTGTCCGAGTCTCCTCCCAGCGACGCCGCCGTCAGACAGGCGAGCCACGGGTCGCCGTCGTGCAGGCCGAGCAGTCCGAACGCCGCCGGCACGGACTCCTGCGTAGCGAGCGACGTGCCGATCACCTCGTACAGGTCCCGCTCACCCCGGGCGATGTCGTCTGTGCCGGCGAGCTCGAGCGCTACGCCGATGCGCCTGGCGACGTCGCCTGCGGCAACCCAATGCCCGCGCAAGGCGCCCTCCCGGGCGGCATCGACGGCGACGTCGGCTGCCTGGGCGAACGTCGCTCCGTCGATCCCCGCACTGATCGCTGCGGCCACCGCCGACGCGCCAGCAATCGCAACGCCAGTGTTGTGAGTCACAGCACTGGCGGCCACCACCGCGTCGACCAGTCTCGGGATGCTGTCGAAGTCGTTCGCGATGCCCACCGCCGCGATCCGCATTGCGGCGCCGTTCGTCGACCCGAACCGCCCCGACTCGGTCACGGGCGTGCCTGCCAGCACGGCCTCGACGGCCGCCTTCGTCGACGGACCGAGCAGGTCGTGCGAGCCGCGCTCTCGCATTCCGCGCTCCCACTCGACCAGTTCGCCGGCGAACCGCCGGGGGTCGACGATGCCGTGCCGCGCGATCAGGTGCCGCGCGAGCAGGAGCGCCAGCTCGGTGTCGTCCGTGACCGAGCCTGCCCGCAGGCCGTGAGCGAGCGGATGCGCGGAGTCAGGCGCCTCGAACGTCGTGACCGCGCCCCATCGCTGGGCGACCGCCTGTCTGGAGAGCTGCTGGGTCGGCATCCCGAGGGCGTCGCCGATGGCCAGCCCGAAGAGCGCTCCTTCGGCTCGATCCTGGGCGCTGGTCACCCGGGCGCCCCCGAGAGCGAGGCCACGACGGTTGCGACGTCCGTGATCTCGACCAGCGGCGCGTAGAGTGCCATCGCATCCAGTGCGCGCTGGTGGTCGGCGTCGGAGAGCCCCGCGCACGCGTCGGCGGCGACACGGACATGGACCCCTGCATCCGCCGCCGCAAGGGCCGTGGAAAGGACGCAGCAATCGGTCGACACCCCGGCGAGCACCAGCTCGCGGCTGCCCCCGATCGCTCGGTCGAGCTCGGGGCCCCACTTGCCGAACGTCGTCGCCGAGACGACCGGGTGGTCCGCCACGCTGGGGCTCGGCACGAGGTCGTAGAGAGGGTCGTCCGGCGGCACCAGGGCGAAGGGCCACAGGTCGTAGTACGGGATCCAGGCGTCCTCCGGTGTCGCCGGAGCAACGAAGCGCGTATGCACGACCCGCCGTCCGAACGCAGGCGCGAGCTGTTCGATCCCGGCGGCGGCGTCGGCGAAGCGCGGCGTGAACCAGCCGCTCTCCGGCTCGCCGAAGATGCGCTGCATATCGATGACGGCCAGCCAGGGCTCCCGCGGGCCGCGCGCCGCGCTCATGCGCCGTCGACCGCCGACGCCCGTGCGGCATCCGGCGCTGCCGCGACTCCGGACGTGCCGGGATCCGTCGCCGTCGGGAGCTCCTCCTGGTGTCGTATCGTTCGGCGGCCGAAGATCACGATGCCCAGATAGCCCACCAGCAGTGCGACCAGCACACCGAGGTTAGCGAACGCCCAGTCGCCCTCCTTGCCGCCCAGCCCGAGAGGCCCGAGGAGGTAGCCCTGCCAGCCCAGCCAGTTCGCGTAGGTGTTCGTCACCAGCCCCCAGCCGAGGACCGTACCGATCACGACGAGCGAGATCGGCAGCCAGCGGACACTCCCGTACCGCCCGCGGCTGTCGTACAACTCCTTCTCGGCGTAGTCGCGCCTGCGCAGGCTGATGTCGGCGATGAACGCACCGCACCAGGCCGCGATCGGCACGCCGAGCGTGATGAGGAATCCCTGGAAGGGGCCGATGAAGTCCGTCGCGACGAACACGACATAGATCGCGCCGAGGGTCATAAGCACACCGTCGATACCCGCCGCGACGAAGCGCGGCACGCGCACACCCGCGCTGAGGAGCGCGAGCCCCGACGAGTAGATGTCGAGCACCGCGCCGCCCACGAGACCGAGGACCGCGACGATCACGAACGGAACGAGGAACCAGATGGGGAGGATGGACGCGAGCGCGCCGATCGGATCCTGCCCGATCGCGGTGCTGAGCTCTTTGGACGATCCGGCGAGCAGGATTCCGAAGATCAGCAGGATGACCGGAGCGAGCGACGAACCGAATGTCGTCCAGCCGACCACGCCGGAACTCCTCGCATTGCGCGGGAGGTAGCGCGAATAGTCGGCTGCGGCGTTCACCCAGCCGAGGCCGAAGCCGGTGAGGATGAACACGAATCCGCCGATGACGTGCGGCGCGTCCCCTGCCGGAATCGCGGCCACCTTATCGAGGTGCATGTCGCCGAGCACCAGGACGATGTAGACGACGGTCAGCACGCCGGTCACGATGGTGATCACCATCTGCATCCGCATGATCAGGTTGAACCCGATCACGCCTCCGGCGATGATGAGGGCCGCGACGACGATGAGCGCCACCACTTTCGTCGCGACGCCACCCGCCCAGCCGAGCTGGGTGAACACGGTCGCCGTCGCGAGTACGGCGAGCGCCGTCAGCACCGTCTCCCACCCGACCGTGAGCAGCCACGAGAGTATCGACGGCAGCCGGTTGCCGTTCACGCCGAAGACCGCACGGCTGAGCACCATCGTCGGCGCAGAGCCGCGCTTCCCGGCGAGCGCGATGAACCCGCAGAGCAGGAACGAGATGACGATCCCGACCACGCCGACGATCGTCGCCTGCCAGAAGGAGATGCCGAAGCCGAGCAGGAACGAACCGTAGCTCAGCCCGAACACCGACACATTCGCTGCGAACCACGGCCAGAAGAGATCGCGGGGACGCCCCTTGCGTTCGCTCTCGTGGATCGTATTGAGCCCGTTGAGTTCGATGGCGAAACCCGGGGTCGCTCCCGCCGAGTCAGGCCGGCCCTCATCCAGTGCGGTCATGATCGTCTCACCTCTCCCGCTGTGCCGGAACACGCGCGTGTCCCGATGAACGTGATCATATTGCCGTACGCGCCCCGGATCGAGAGCGGAGGCGGGCAAAGCCGGTACCCTGAGCGGGTGAGTTCTCCGTCTGCGACCACCGCTCCGGTGCCCAACCACTGGGTGCTGACCCTCATCTGCGCCGACCGCCCCGGCATCGTGCACGCGATCAGCGGGGCCATCGTCACCGCCAGGGGCAACATCACCGAGAGCCAGCAGTTCGCGAGTCTCGACACGGGACGGTTCTTCATGCGGCTGCAGGTCGAGTCGGATGCGACCCGTGAGGAGTTCGAGCAGGCTCTCGCTCCCGTCGTCGAGAGCTACGGGATGACCGCCCACCTCGACAACGTGGGTCGCCCGCTGCGCACCCTGGTCCTCGTCTCGACCGCCGCGCATTGCCTCAACGACCTGCTCTTCCGCCAGCGCGCCGGCCAGCTGCCGGTCGACATCCCCCTCGTCCTCTCGAACCACGGCACCTTGCGCGACCTCGCGGGCTTCTACGGCGTTCCCTTCGAATCGCTCCCGGTGACGGACCCTGCCGGCAAGGACGACTTCGAGGTGCGCATCCTCGAGGCCGTCGAGGAGCACGACATCGAACTCGTCGTGCTCGCCCGCTACATGCAGATCATCTCGCCGCAGCTGTGCGAGAAGCTCGCGGGCCGCGCCATCAACATCCACCACTCGTTCCTGCCCGGCTTCAAGGGGGCCAACCCGTACCGCCAGGCGCACGCCCGCGGCGTCAAGCTCATCGGCGCGACGGCGCATTTCGTGACGAGCGACCTCGACGAGGGGCCCATCATCGAACAGAACGTGGTGCGCGTCGACCATTCGCGCAGCGTCGCGGAGCTCGTGGCCATCGGCCAGGACGAAGAGAGTCGAACACTCACCCAGGCCGTCAAATGGTTCGCCGAATCGCGGGTGCTCCTCGACGGGGCCCGCACCATCATCTTCCGCTGAACTGCCCGTACATGCCCCGTCGGGAATCGGCACGCTCGCCGTACAATGGGGCGCGTGAGTGACGTGCGCCCAGACGTGAAGATCAGCCCCAACGACGTCCTGCGGTTCCTCCTGGAACTGTTCGCCGTCTTCTCCCTCGCATTCTGGGGCTTCGCCGCGTGGCCGCTCCCGTGGAACATCGTGGTCGGCATCCTGGCTCCCGCGCTCGCAATCGTGCTGTGGGCGCTGTTCCGGTCGCCGAAAGCCGTGTTCTCGATCGACCCGTTCGGCCGTGCCGTCGTCGAGATCGTCGTGATGGCGAGCGCCGCCCTCGCCTGGTGGAGCCTCGGCCAGCCCATCGTCGCAGGCGTGTTCGCCGTCGTCGCTACAGTGAGCGGCATCGTCAACGGTCGCAAGGAGTTCGCATGAGCCTGCTCGATGGCCTGCCGCAGCTGATCCACAGCGCACGCAAGCTCGACACCGACGGACTCGTCGACGACTTCTGGATGCTCACCGACGGCGACCGCATCGCCGTGACCGGCAAGGGGGCCGGCTGGCGCACCCACGCCGAGGGCGCCGACGTCGTCGACGCGGGCGGTCACTGGCTCACGCCGGGATTCATCGACCTCCATTGCCACGGTGGCGGAGGACATCCGTTCGACGACGGGCCGGAGGAGATCCTCGAAGGCCTCGCCACGCATCGCGCCCACGGCACGACCCGGTCGCTGGTCAGCCATGTCGCCAATCCACTGGCACAGCTGCGCGAAAGCCTTTCCGTCGTCGCCGACCTCACCGAGATCGATCCCCTCGTGCTCGGCTCGCATCTCGAAGGTCCGTTCCTGGCCGTCGAGCGCCGCGGCGCCCACGATGCGGCCTTCCTGCGCGACCCCGGTCCCGAGATGCTCGAAGAGCTCGTCGGCGCCGCGCGCGGCACGCTTCGCCAGTTCACGATCGCGCCCGAGCTGCCCAACGCGCTCGAATCGATCGGCGTTCTCCTCGAAGCCGGCGTGGTGGTGTCCATCGGCCACACGGCCGCCGACTACGAGCAGGCGAAGCGCGCGTTCGATGTCGGGGCGCGCATCCTGACCCACACGTTCAATGCCATGAACGGCATCCACCATCGCAACCCGGGGCCCATCATCGCGGCCTTCGAAGACGAGAACATCACACTCGAGCTGATCCTGGACGGGCTGCACGTGCATCCGCGTGTCGCCGAGCTGGTGTTCACAGCGGCGCCGGGCCGCGTCGCGCTCATCACCGATGCCATGGCGGCGGCGGGCGCGGCCGACGGCAACTACCGGCTCGGCTCGCTCAACGTGACCGTCGCCAACGGGCTCGCCGTGCTCTCGGGCACCTCGACGATCGCCGGCTCCACGCTCACCCTCGATGTCGCGCTGCGCAACGCCGTCACGCTCGTCGGGCTCGATCCGCGTGTCGCGGTCGAAGCCCTCACGCACACACCGGCACGCGCCCTGGGTCTCGACCACCGCTTCGGGCGCCTGCACACGGGCTATGCCGCCGACGCGGTGCTGCTCGACCACGAGTGGGCCGTGCGACGCGTCTGGGCGGCCGGCGCCGCCCTCTAGCCCACGGGCTTCGACGCCGAGCACAGAAACACGGATCACAGCGACGCCGAGCACAGGAAAGGGCACCCCAGCCGCGCCAGGTGGGATGCCCTTTCCTGTGGCCGACAGGGCTCAGAGGCGCTGCCAGGCGGGCTTGTTCTGCCAGGCGTAGCGGTAGTAGTCGAGATTGCGCAGGCCCGAGGCGGCAGCCGCATCGACCAGGACCGTCGTGTGCGGGTGCAGCTGGATCGCCGAACCCGGGTTGCTCGTCGACACCGGGCCCTCGACGGCACCGGCCACCGCCTCCGCCTTGCCTTCGCCGAAGGCGAGCAGGATCAGGTGACGCGCCCGGAGGATCGTCCCGAGGCCCTGCGTGATGCAGTGCACCGGCACGTCGTCTGCCGAGTCGAAGAAGCGCGCGTTGTCATTCCGCGTCTGCTCGGTGAGGGTCTTCACCCTGGTGAGCGACGCGAACGACGAGCCGGGCTCGTTGAAGCCGAGGTGCCCGTCCGTGCCGATCCCGAGGATCTGCACGTCGACGCCCCCGGCCGCCGCGATCGCCTTCTCGTAGTCGGCGCCGGCGTGCTCGATCCCCTCGAGTGAGCCGTTCGGCACGTGGATGCGCTCCGGGTCGAGACCGAGCGGCTCGACGACCTCGCGGGTGATGACGGAACGGTAGCTCTCGGGATGCCCGGCCGGGAGCCCCACGTATTCGTCGAGCGCGAACCCGCGCACGCGGGACACGTCGAGCCCCGTCGAGGCGATCTTGGTCGCAAGGGCACGGTAGAGAGCGAGCGGGGTCGACCCGGTCGCCAGCCCCAGAACCGCATCGGGAACCGACCGGATGAGCGCCACGATGCTGTCCGCGGCGAGCTCACCCGCCGCATCCTGGTCTTCGACGACGACGACTTCAGCCACTCACACCACTCCAACCAGGGCCGCGCCGACGGCGGCGGCGGGGAAACCTTCCGGGACCAGCCGAACCCTGCCGGGAAGCTCGAGCGACGCCAGGAACGGCGACGCCTCGCCCCACGACTCGAGGACGTCGTGCACGTCGGAGAGCAGCCGATCGCCGAGGTGGCTGAGGCCGCCCCCGATGACGACCGACTCGACGTCGGCCGTGAGCACCAGGACCCGCACCGCAGATGCGATGCCAGCAGCCAGCCTAGCCTTGATCGCTTTCGCCTCGGGGTCGCCGTCTGCCGCTGCTGCGAACAGCGATCGGACGGGGAGCGGATCGTCGGTGCGCCACTGGCGGGCCACTCCCGAACCCGAGGCGACCGTCTCCAGGCACCCGCGCTGACCGCAGGCGCAGAGCACGCCGTTCGGATCGACGGGTATGTGCCCGATCTCGCCAGCGATCCCCCGGGCACCGCGCCACAGTAGACCGTCGACGACGATGCCGGCGGCAAGACCGGTTCCCAGGTTCAGGTACGCCATCGAGCCTGTGAGGCCCATCAGGTGGTAGGCGCCGAGCGAGGCCGCTTTCACGTCGTTCTCGACGCGAACACCCACTCCGAGTCGTCCTGCGAGCTCCCCGCCGAGTTCGAGCCCGTCGAACCCGAGGTTCACCGCGTGGCGCACGCGACCGGACGAGCTGTCGACGAGACCCGGGATGCCGATGCCGATCGAGTCGAATCCCCCGGCGCTCACGCCGGTCAGCTCCGCGATCCGCGCGACGGCGCTCACTGCGGTCTCCACCACGGCGGACGACCCGAACCCGGTGGCGAGGCGGATGCGCTGGGTCAGCAGGCCGCCGTCGTCGATGGCGACCGCATCCGTCTTCGTCCCACCGATGTCGATCCCGAGTCTCACGACCCTGATCCGGTCAGATAGCGCAGGAGGGCCCGGCCGATCAGTCGGGAGGCACCGAAGGTGGCGATGTCGGCATAGCGCCGGTCGTCGGAGGGCCACCCCATGTCGACGACGAGCACGGAGTCGCGTTCCGCCCGCAGCCGGTCGATGGCCTCCCGCGCGAACGCGTGGCGATGGTTGTCCCTGCCGATCACGAGCACCGGCGACTGGGCCGCGAGGACCAGCTCGGGATCGTCGCCTTCCGTGAACACCACGAGCGGGTTGGCCGCGAACATCACGGCCGCGGGCGACTCGAGGTCCGTGTCGACTTCGGCGAACGGTCCCCACGGCGCGACTCCGATCGCAATGTTTGCCTCCGTGTCGATGCGGACGACCGAGCATCGCCCCGAATTGGTGCGCACCCACTTCTTCGCCGTGTCGGACACGTCGAACGCTGCGATGGCGCGCGCGAGCTCGAGCCGTGGTTCGTCTTCTGCGGTCACATAGTCCGGGATAGCGATCTCCGCCCGCTCCGCCGCCAGCTGGGCGGCGAGCCCGAGCACCCGGCCGGATGCTTGGGTGACGCGTGCAGCGTCGAGTCGCTGCGAACCGATCGCGTCGAGGATGCGCGCCTCGATGTCCGCAAGCTGCGCATCCGTGTTCTCCGTCCCGATGCACAGGAGGTCGCAGCCCGCGGCGAGAGCGAGCACAGCGGCCTCCGGGATGCCGACCTCGCCGCTCGCTCCCTTCATGTCGAGGGCATCGCTGACGATGACTCCCTCGAACCCGAGTTCCTCGCGCAGGAGACCCTGGAGCACGCGAGCGCTCATCGTGGCAGGGCTCTCCGGATCGATCTGCGGGAGCAGGATGTGCGACGTCATGATCGCGCGTGCGCCGGCCGCGATGACGGCTTCGAACGGCTTCAGTTCGCGCTGCCGCAGTTCGTCGAGGGTCAGGTCGACCACGGGCATCGCGAGGTGCGAATCCTGCGCCGTGTCCCCGTGACCGGGAAAATGTTTCGCGCAGACGGCAACGCCCGTCGACTGCAGGCCGCGCGTCCAGGCGGCACCGTGCTCGGCGACGACCTCGGGGGTCGACCCGAAGCTGCGCACCCCGATGACAGGGTTGTCCGCGTTCGAGTTGATGTCGACATCCGGCGCGAAGTTCAGGTTGCAGCCGGCGAGCCGCAGCTCCCAGCCGACCAGACGCCCCACGAATTCCGTGTACGACAGGTCGTCGAGGCGACCGAGCACAGCGTTGCCCGGGTACGGCGAGCCCGAGCTGTAGTAGAGCCGGGTGACGTCGCCGCCCTCTTCGTCGATCGCGATGATCGCGTTCGGGTTGGCTTCGTAGATCGCGTCGGCGAGGGTGCGCAGCTGCGCCCGCGACGCGATGTTCTGGCCGAAGATGCAGACCCCGGCGAGCCCGCCACGGAGGCGATCAGCCAGCCATTCGGGCAGCGTCGTCCCCACGAATCCGGGCAGCAGCGTCGCAGCGACCTGCCGTCGGAGTCGGTCGGTTCGTTCGGGAGAGACTGGGGTCGAGGTCGATTCGGCAACGGACGACCCGTTCACCCCTTCACCGCCCCGCTGACGAGCCCGCTGGTCATCCGGCCCTGAACGATCAGGAAGAAGATGATGACCGGCACGGCGACGAGGGTGGATGCGGCCATGACCTGGCCCCAGTCGATCGCGTGGCTGCTGCTCTGCTGGATGAACCCGCGGAGCCAGAGCGGGAGCGTCTGGCTGGCGTTGTCCGGCAGGATGACGAGCGCGACCGTGAATTCGTTCCACGCCTGGAGGAATGCGTAGACACCGGAGGCGACGAGCCCGGGGGCGAGGAGCGGGAACGTGATGCGCAGGAACGCCTGGGTTCGGCTCAGTCCATCCACCATCGCGGCCTCTTCGAGGTCGGCCGGGATGCCGGCGACGAATCCGCGCAGCATCCAGATCGTGAACGGCACGACCGCCGCGATGTACAGGATGCTCACGCCGACGACCGTGTTCAAGAGGTTCAGGCTGCTCATCATCTTGTACTGGGCGATGAAGAGACCTTCGGCCGGAAGCATCTGGATGAGGAGCACCGCGAGCACGAACGACGTGCGGCCGCGGAACTTGAACCGGCTGATCGCGAGTGCTGCCAGGAAGGCGAAGAACAGGCAGAAGACGACGGTGATCAGGGCGACCGCGAGGCTCATGCCGAGCGCCGGGAAGAACGTGCCACCGGAGAAGACCGCACCGAAGTTGTCGAGGTTGCCGCCGAACGGGAGGAACTGCGGCGTGGTGTTCTGCAGCACGACGTTCGACAGCAGGGACGAGTTCACCATCCAGTAGACCGGGAAGAGCCAGACCAGGGAGACGAGGACGCCCACGATGGCCAGAATGATTCGCGACGGCTTGAACCGGCGAGATCCTGAGCGGCGGCTGTGTTTGCTACCGACTTCCAGGATCGGGGCGCTGGGCGCCTCGATCGTCGATGCTGACGAGGTCATGACTTGTCCTCCTTGAGCAGGTTCCGCACGTAGAACCAGCTGAGGGCGATGGTGAGCGCGAGAACGAAGATCGACACGGCGCTCGCCATCGCGAAGTCGCTCGAACCGACGCCGAGTTGGTAGATGTAGGTGCCGAGCAGGTTGGTCTCGCTGGCGATGGAGCCCTTGTCCTGCAGCAGCTTGATCTGGGTGAACACCCTCAGGTCCCAGATGATCTGCAGGAGAAGCACGATCCCGAGCACCGGCCGGATCATCGGCAGGATGATGAAACGGAACCGCTGGAATCCGCGTGCGCCATCCATCTGGGCCGCCTCGAGCACCTCGCTCGACACCTGCGTCAGCCCGGCGTAGACGGAGAAGGCGACGAATGGCACGCTCGCCCACACGATGATGACCATCGCGACGAAGAAGAACGACAGAGGGTCCTGAAGCCAGTTGTGGTTGGTGAAGTCGAAGCCGGCAGCGGTCAGAAGCCAGTTGATGACTCCGCGGCGCCAGTCGAACAGCCAGTTCCAGACGGTCATCGCCGCGACGACGGGCATGGCCCACGCGAGCAGCAGGCTGATCTGGATGATGATCCGCACAACGGTGTTGACGGCGCTCATCAGCAGGGCCAGGAGCACGCCGATCACGACGGTGACGGATGCGGTCACCAGGCAGAACGCGATCGAGCGGGCCACGACGACCCAGGTGTAGGGATCCGAGAACAGCGTGATGTAGTTCTTGAACCAGACGAATGGGGCGGGCTGACCGAACTGCTGGGCCAGGCCGAAGCTTTGGGTCGAGGTGACGAGCTGCCAGACGAGCGGATACCCGAGGGCGAGCACGAGGATCGCGACGGAGGGGATCAGCAGCCAGTATGCGGTGAGGCTTCGCTTGCGGCGGCGCGGCGTCGACTGGGGCCGGACGGCCTTGCCGGTCACGGCGTTCTGTGTTGTCACGTCTGTCCTCCTTCCAGGTGTTTCGTGTTGTTTCAGGGTTTGGGAGCGCGGTCGGGCCCGCGCTCCCAAACTTACTGAGGGGGTTACTACTTGTTCAGCATCGGGGTGATCTTGGCGTCGTACTCCTGCGCCAGGGCCTTCAGGTCGGACGCGTCGCGGATCTTGGAGAAGAATTCCTCCATCACGTTGCCCGCCTCGACTGCTGCCCAGCCGGGTGCGGCGGGGGTCAGCTTGGAGTTGGACGCCGACGCGATGAGCGCCTTCGCGAATTGGTCGGTACCGAGCGAGTCGACGTACTGGTCGTTCGCCGGTCCGAGACCGTTCTTGCCGAGCATCTCCTGGTAGGTCTTGGAGAAGATGATCTTCAGGAGGGTCTTGGCGAGGCCGGGGTTCTTGCTCTTGGCCGAGATACCGATGTTGGAGCCACCGGCGAAGACCGGAGCCGGCTTGCCGTCGTTGCCCGGGAGCACGAAGGTTCCGAAGGTGTTGTCGTTCCACGTGCGAACGGTCTTGCCGTCCTTGGTGGAGGCGTCACCGATGGACCAGTGAGCCCAGCCCGGAGCCATGATGGTGGCAGCCGAGAGCGACGTCTTCGTGGTGCTGTTGTCAGCGTTGGTGCTCACGTCGTTGTCGTTCAGGTAGATGTACTGGTTGCTGTCCTTGGCGTCGTTCGGCGCCTTGGATGCGTTCTTGTACAGGTCCTGCAGCTGCTGGAGCCCCTTGAGCGACTTGTCCGATTCGAGGGTGGCAGTCCACTTGCCGCCCTTCTCGGTCGCGATGTCTCCGCCGTTGGCGAAGATCCACGAGATGCCGTCGCGCCAGTCCTGGCCACCCAGGTAGAAGCCCGAGAAGTCCTTGATGGCCTTCGGGTTCTTCTGCGCGATGGTGGCGACGTCCTGGTTGAACTCGTCGAGCGTGGTCGGCACCGTGACGCCGGCAGCGGACCAGACGTCCTTGCGGTAGAACGCGTAGCGCGAACCGAAGTAGTACGGCAACGTGTAGTTCTTGCCGCCGGCTTTGCCCGCGTCGACGAACGACTTCAGCAGGTGGGATCCACCCAGCTCCTTGTACATGTCGGAGATGTCGAGGAACGCACCGACGTTGGTGAACGTCGGGGACTGCGTGTTGCCCATCTCGGTCACGTCAGGGGTGTTGTTCGCGTCCGGAAGCGACGTGGTCAGCTTGGTGACGATGTCGCTCCAGTCCTGCTGCTGGATGTTGAGGGTCGCGCCGGTCTCCTTCTTGAATTCGTCCTTGAGGTAGGTGCGAAGGGTGTCCGGGGTGTCACCTCCGACGAGCCACAGCGTGACGGTCTTGCCCTTGCCGTCCGTGCTCGGTGCGCCTCCGGGAGCGGCGGAGCATCCTGCGAGCACGAGAGCGGAAGCTGTTGCCACAGCGGCGAGGCCAACAAGCTTTCTCTTCATTGCTTTTCCTTTCTTGGGTGGTCGATGTGTGCGTTTGCCACACCGTTGGTGCGAGGGGTCGGTTCTGGCTGGTTCTGTTTTCGTTGGGCGTTGCTGTGTTACGAGACCCCGAGTTGTCCTGAGAGGACGAGAACGGCCGCGCCGCGCAGGACGATGTCCTGCCCCTGCGTGGTCATCCGCAACGTGAGATTGCCGTGGAACTCGGCCATCGTCCTGTTGCGGAGCGTTTCGATGGTCGCCTGGGCGAGCGGGCCATCAAGCAGTTCGGTCGGGCCGCTCAACACGATCTCGGAGAGATTGAGAGCGCCGACGACGGGGGCGAGAGCGATGCCGAGGCGCTGCCCTGCCTCACGGAGAATCGGTCCGGCCGAGCCTCCCGCGGCTTCGGCTTCACGGATGCGCTGCTCGAGCAGCGGCACAGCCAGCCAGTGCTCGAGCACTTGGTCGCGGTTGTAGGTGGCTTCGAGGCCGAGGTCGGTGCCGACCATCACCTGGCCGATCTCGCCGGCCGCGAAGCGACTTCCGTAGACGAGCGCGCCAGCGACGAGGAGCCCGGCGCCGACACCGTGACCGATCGTCACGAGCATCATGTCGCCCGCGGCATCGCCGTAGCCGTGCTCGGCGAGGACCGCGACGTTCGCGTCGTTGGCCACGACGACCGGCAGTCCGGTACGTGTCTGCAGGATGTCCTGCAGGTGTTCGTCGACCCAGCCGAGGTTCGCTGCCGTGAGCACCGTGCCCGTGAGGTCGACGACACCGGGTGAGCCGACCCCGATGCCCAGGATGGGGGCGGTCGCGAGCGCGACCAGCTGGTCGGTTAGCGCCACCACTTTGGCGGTCGCCTCGTCGCCGGTGCTCGACGCCAGGGGAATCTCCGCGCGCTCGAGGATGCGTCCGTCGAGGTCGAGTACGGCGCCGCGGAAGGTCGTGTGCTCGCTCAGGTCGATGCCGATGATCTGGTACGCCGTGCGGTTGATGTCGAGAAGGACGGCGGGCTTGCCCGGCCGCGCGGACTCGCGCTGGCCCAGTTCGACGACGAGACCCTCTGTCAGGAGTTCTGCAACCAGGTCGGATATCGTGACCCGGGTGAGGCCGGTTTCGCGGGCGATGTCCGCCCGGCTGCGCTCTCCCGCACGGTAGAGAGTCTGAAGCACCAGCGAACGGTTGTGGCTGCGCGCGTGCTCGGGAAGGACCTTGGCTCTCGGACGAAGCGCCCGGCCCGGCGCCATGCCCGTGGCCAGTTGTGCCTGGGAGGTCTCCAGCGTGGCCATCCCTCGCTCCGATGCGGTCATGTTTGTTAGTAAAGCTTACGAACAAACTATTCGCAAGTCGTCGCCAGCGATTCGCGCAGTTTTTATCAATCCGTGATATTCGCCTTGAAGTGACCGGCGCAGTGTCCGCACCACCTCTCCCGCAGGTCATGGCGGTGCCCTGTCGGGCAGGCGGATGCGTCCGCCTTTGCGGGGTGTGCGGCTCGGGTCGAGGTGCGCCGGTGGGGTGAACCAGGGGATGTGTTCGCGGACCTGGATGTCCCAGCCGTCGTCATGCACCCGATGATGGTGGTGCGAGCAGAGCAGGATCCCGTTCTTCAGATCGGTCGGTCCGGTGTCTCTGTCCCACCAGCGGATGTGGTGCGCCTGCGTGTAAGAGGGTGGGTGTGGGCAGCCGGTCCAGGCGCAACCGCCGTCCCGTTCGGCCAGGGCGTGTTTCTGCGCCGGGCTAAACAGTCGCTGCTTCCGGCCCAGGTCGAGAACTTCACTGTCACGACCTAAGACCATCGGGATCAGGTTCGCGTCGGCGGCGAGCCGCCGGGCCGTAGCCGCGGAGACCGGTCTGGGCACTTCGTCGATCTCCGCGACACCCTTCCCGGAGCGCAGCTGGTCCAGGCCCACCCGGACGATCATCGTCACCGGCGGACTGTTGACACCGGACGTGCAGCCGGCTCGGTGCCGGAACACCTCGACCGCCCCATCCGACCGCAGTTGGGCCATACTCCGGGTCTCCGGCATCGCCGGCATCGCCGGTGTGTCAAGTTCGGGGTCTTCGAAGCGCACTCCATTCTTCACATCGTGAGGAGCAACGGGTTGGCTTCGGGTGGTGCGGAGGTCGCGGGAGACGTAGGCGGTGATCTGCGGCACCACATGCCCGGCGGATTCCGCGTCGAGGCGCCAGTCGATCCGGGTCATCCCATCCCGGGTGGTGGTGATCGTCAACGACCGCCGCCTGCGCTGGATCTGCTCACGTGGTTCGGTGCCGTCCTCATCCAGCCGGTCGCGGAGCTGGATCGCCAGCCGGCGCATCTTCTCCACGGTCAGGGCCAGCGCATGCTCGACCAGCAGCCGCTCGCCCGCGCTGCGTTGCTCGCGGGTGCAACCGTTTCCTGTCTTAGCCAGCTCCCGGATGATCACCGCCGCCTGCTCCACCGACACGTCAGCGTCAGAGGCAGCGCCGGCTTCCGGGTGGTCAGGGTCGGCGGGGTCACCGAGCAGTGCGGCAGCCAGTTCGGGGAACTCCGGGGGCAGTTCTTCGCCGGCGAGCGTGTGTTTCGGTGCGGTCGCCCGGGCCACCGCACACAACTGCCGGGCGTGCGGCAGGCTGGTCCGCCACAGTTCCGCCAGAAACGACCCGATATCGCGGTGCCCGCCGGCCCGCACCGGATCCGTGGCTGGGTCCAGGCTGACGGCCCGGTCCAGGGCGGCGATCCGCCGCAACGCCACCCGCTCCACCGCCGCGTGTACGGCGCCGATCGCCGCCAGGGAGCGGGCGTGCAGTTGCGCCTCACTCAGAGCGACATCACCTGCACCCACATCGCTGCCGGCCCCGTCGTCGCCTCGACCCACCGCATCCACCGCATCCGGATCCGTTTCGAGCGCGCGCAACGCGTCGAGCGCAGCAGCGACCGCGTCGAGATCGTCGGCGGCTGGGAAGGTCATGGTTCAACCCAATCAGCAGCCACCGACATTCGGGGCCGCGAATAAACAACCTTTGATCAGCAATTTCCCTGTGGATAGATTCCTAAAACTCCGAATTGTGGAGGACTCGACGAAACCCCCGGTCACGACCACAAGCCGCCGCCGAGCAGCGAGAGGAACACTCGCCCCCCCACATTCCCACTCCACAAAAAAGAACGAGCGCACGGGATCACCCGTGCGCTCGTTCCGTAACCCGGGACCCGGGACCGCGATCAGCCGAGGCGCGTCTGGAGGTTCTCGGCCAGCGACGCGAGGAACTCCTCGGTCGTCTGGTACGGCTGCTCCGGTCCGACGAGCAGAGCGAGATCCTTCGTCATCTTGCCCGACTCGACCGTCTTGATCACGACATCCTCGAGGGTGTGCGTGAAGTCGATCAGTTCCTGGTTGCCGTCGAGGTGACCACGGTGGGCGAGCCCGCGGGTCCACGCGTAGATCGAAGCGATCGGGTTCGTCGAGGTCGGCTTGCCGGCCTGGTGCTGGCGGTAGTGCCGCGTGACCGTGCCGTGGGCAGCCTCCGCTTCGACGACCTTGCCATCGGGCGTGGTGAGCACGCTGGTCATCAGGCCGAGCGAGCCGAAGCCCTGGGCGACGGTGTCGGACTGCACATCGCCGTCGTAGTTCTTGCACGCCCAGACGTAGCCGCCCTCCCACTTGAGGCTGGAGGCGACCATGTCGTCGATCAGGCGGTGCTCGTAGGTGAGTCCCGCATCCGCGAACTTCGCAGCGTACTCCGCATCGAAGACCTCCTGGAACAGGTCTTTGAAGCGGCCGTCGTACGCCTTCAGGATCGTGTTCTTGGTCGACAGGTACACCGGGTAGTGGCGATCGAGGCCGTAGTTGAACGACGCCCGGGCGAAGTCGCGGATCGACGCGTCCTGGTTGTACATGGCGAGCGCGACACCGGCACCCGGAGCCTGGTAGACCTCGAACGACTTGGCTTCGCCACCGTCGGACGGCTGGAAGCTGATCGAGAGGGTACCGGGGCCGTCGAACGTGAAGTCGGTGGCGCGGTACTGGTCGCCGAACGCGTGACGGCCGATGACGATCGGCTTGTTCCATCCGGGCACCAGGCGCGGGATGTTCGAGATGATGATCGGCTCGCGGAACACGACGCCGCCGAGGATGTTTCGGATGGTCCCGTTCGGGCTCTTCCACATCTTCTTGAGGCCGAACTCCTCGACGCGCGCCTCGTCCGGAGTGATGGTGGCGCACTTGACGCCGACACCGTGGCGCTGGATGGCGTGTGCGGCGTCGATCGTGATCTGGTCGTCGGTCTCGTCGCGCTTCTGGATCGACAGGTCGTAGTACTCGAGGTTCACGTCGAGGTACGGGTGGATGAGCGAATCTTTGATGGCCTGCCAGATGATGCGAGTCATCTCGTCGCCGTCGAGCTCGACGACGGTGCCTTCAACCTTGATCTTTGCCAATGGGTCTCCTCAAGTCTGTGCCGTGTTTTGGCCACGAACAGCTTACCCGAGCCGAGCAACTATCTTGACGTCAAGACAAATGTGCACATTTCTGTGGGCTCGCGATGAGCGAGGAATGCATCCGCTGTCAGCGGAATTGTCGACTATGCCCGGATCGGCCGCGCACGTTACCCTTTCGATATGGCTGAGTTAAGACTTGAAGAGCTGAGTGCGTCGAACATCGTTGCGGCCAACGCACTGAGCCTGAAGCCCGGACAGGAACAGTTCATCACCCCTGTGTCCTACTCGGCCGCAGCCGCAGTCAACGACCCGGCGACCACCTGGCAGCGCGTCGTGACCGACGGCGACGACGTCGTCGGATTCGTCATGGGCAGCTTCGATGCCAACGCCGAGCACGAAGAGTTCACGTCCATCCTGTGGCGGATCAATGTCGACGCCGACGACCAGGGCCGCGGGATCGGCACGTTCGCCGTGCAGGCCCTGGCCGACGAAGCCCGTGCGCGCGGGAAGGCGCGCCTCTTCGTGATCTGGGAGCAGGGCGAGCTCGGTCCGGAGGCCTTCTTCGTGCGCAGCGGTTTCAAGCCGATCGGCGAGACCCAGTACGGCGAGACCATCGGCGCGCTCGACCTCTGACCGACGACTGACAACCGACTTCCGAGCCGTCCGAGGTGCAACCCGACCCGTCCTTCGCCGAGCACGTGCTCTCGATCGTCGAGACGATTCCTCCTGGTCGCGTCATGACCTACGGTGATGTCGCCGCGAGTCTCGGCTCACGGGCGGCCCGCGTGGTCGGGCAGGTCATGGCCTACTACGGTGCGGATGTGCCGTGGTGGCGTGTCATCCGAGCGAGCGGACATCCGCCGATGGGTCACGAGCACATCGCCCTGGAGCACTATCGCGCAGAATCGACCCCTCTCATCGGAGTCGGCTCCGACAGCGGCTACCGCGTCGACCTTCGCGTGGCGCGCTGGCGGCCGTGAGCCGGGTCATCCCGTAGGTTGGGAGAATCCATACCGCAGGCTGATGTTTCCCGCAGCAGCTGCAACCAGACTGGAGTACCGACTCGTCCCTTCTTCAGGAGCCTCAGTGAAATCAGCCAGGATCGCGCTCGTCGCCGGTGCGAGCACGCTGCTCGTCGCCACCTTGGGCGGGTGCGCTGCATTCCAGTCGCTCACACCCAACGTCGCGTCCGACATCTTCGCGTCGAAGACCGACTTCACTCCCGCGGCGACGGCAGCCTTCGGCTCGCCCATCTGGCTTCCTGACGACGCGACGACGATCCGCGTGGACTACGACAAAAACGCCGGCGCCGCGATCCTGACGTACACGTCGAAGAAGCACTTCGCGCCCGGAACCTGCACGGCGAGCGCACCGGTGCCGAAGCCGCCCATTGCGGACTCGTGGTGGCCGGTCGACACCGTCCCCGCGAGCGCCGTCTCCTGCCCCGGCGGCTGGAGCGCGTTCCTGCTCGGCGACCAGGTCTACGCAGCCAAGGGCAAACCGGCGTCCTGAGCTGCGCATCCTGACCGACGCACCCCCGACGACTACGAATCGGTTACCGGCACCGGCGCCGGCGCGTGCGCCGGGATGGTGAACTCGATGATGGTGCCGAGGCCGGCGACGCTCTGCAGGTCGAAATGACCCGCGACCGCCTCGATCCGGTCCCGGACGCCGCCCAGCCCGCCGCCGGGCGTGACGACCGCTCCCCCACGGCCATCGTCTTTCACGACGACCGTGACGGCTCCCTCCGATCGCGTGGCGGTCACACTGCAGTTACGCGCATCTGCGTGCTTGGCCGCGTTGGTGAGGCATTCCGCGACGACGAAGTAGATCGTCTCCTCGACGACATCCGGCAGCCGCTCGTCGAAGGCGACGTCGATCTCCACAGGCACATGACTGCGCAGCGCGAGTTCCGCGAGGGCCGAGCGCAGGTCGCCATCCGTGAGAACGGTGGGGTGGATGCCCCGGGCGAGTTCGCGCAGTTCGCGCAGCGCTTCGGCGAGTTGCGCCGACGAACGCTCCAGATCCTCCACCACCTCGGTGTTCCCGGCATCCTGTGCTTTCGAGGTCGCGATCCGGAGCCCGATCGCCAGCGAGACCAGGAGCTGCTGCGATCCGTCGTGGAGATCCCTTTCGAGTCTCCGCCTGGCGTTGTACCCCTCCTCCACGATGCGGAGCCGGGATTCGCGCACCTCCTGGAGGGTGCGTTCCAGGCGCGCGCGGAGCCTGTCGTTGTCGACGGAGAGCAGCAGTGCCGACGAGACGGCGTCGAGAAGCCGTGTGTCCTCACTGAGCGCCACGTCGTGTTCGATGAGCGCGATCGGCCCGTCCTCCGATCCGATGGACAGCGTCGAGCGACCGGGGCGGGCGGTGGAGAGATCGTGCGGCATCGGCCTCCCGTCCGACGTCTCGTACTCGCCGGTGAGCTCGTCGAACCAGTACACCCGAAGGGAGGTGTCGCGCAGCGAATCGGCGAGGCTCGTCTCCCAGAGCCCTCGATCGACTTTGTCGCGCGCCACGATGACGAGGTCGGCGACCCGTGAGCGCAGACCCCGCGTGTACATGACGCCGGCGACGAAACTGATGGGCACGAGCGCGATCGAGGCGGGCGGGATGAATTCGAACGGCTCCGGAACCTGCAGTCCGAAGATGTAGCCGATCGCGTCCTGCACGGACGCGTACGCCCAGAGGAGCAGGGCGACCGGCATGATGAAGGCGACACGGCGGGCGGGCAGCGTGCTCCCGAACCAGCGGATGGCCAGGCGCACCGCAACGATCACGATGAGGGAGACACCGAGCACCCGCCATGCCGCCCCCAGCGCTCGATCGACGTCGGCGTTCGGGAAGACGGCGAAGAAGTTGGGGACGCATCCGCATTCGCTCGCCGCCGGAGCGTACACGAGCAAGACCCCGACGAACCGGATGGTGAACAGGCCGAGCGCCGCGATCACGACCACCCGATCGAATCGCGACACCAGCCGGCCGGACGGGTAGCAGAGCGCGAGGATGCCGACCAGCACCGCCCACAGGTCCGTCACGCCCGATACGACCGGCCAGATCCACCCGACCGACCGGGCGATCGGGCCCCAGGAACCCGCCGACCAGAAGATCGACGCGCCGACCATCAGCCAGCCCGGCGACGGCCGCGGGACGATCCGCCAGGCGATGACGGCGCACACCGCATAGACCAGGCCGACCACGACGAACGTCGTGTCCCAGCCCACTCCGTGAGGCCGGTCGCCGTAGTCGTCGATGATCAGGCCGGCGACCTGGCCGCCGACGTTGCTGGCGACGGCGATGGCGACCGCGATGCCGCGGACCCAGTGGCGTGCCATCCGGTCCTCCTCAGGCCCCGCGTCCGAGATAGCGCAGGACTGCCAGAACGCGCCGGTGGCCTTCGGCCGAGTCCTCCACGTCGAGCTTCGACATGATGTGACCGATGTGGGTCTCGACAGTTCGCAGGCTCAGATGCAGCGCGGATGCGATCCCCAGGTTCGAACGCCCCTCGGCCATCAGGGTCAGCACGTCTCGCTCGCGTTCCGAGAGCGAATCGAGCGCGTTGCTCGCCATCCGGCCGGCGACCAGCGCTGAGACGACCTCGCTGTCGACGACGGAGCCTCCGGACGCGACCGTACGAACAGCGCGAACGAGCGTATCGGCGTCGGCGACGCGGTCCTTGAGCAGGTAGCCGGTACCGTTTCCGACGCTCATGGCACGTATCGCGTACGCCGCGGTCGTGTACATCGACAAGAGAAGCACCCCTACGGACGAGCCGCGGCGCCGGAGCTCCTCGAGACAGCGCAGGCCTTCGTCGGTGTGCGTCGGCGGCATCCTGATGTCGAGCACGACAGCGTCGAGCGCCTCGTCCACTTCGGTGAGCGCGAGAAGCTCCTCGGCCGACCCGACCGAGGCCACGACGTCGATGCCCCCGGCGCGAAGAATCTGGCCGATGCCCTCACGCAGCAGCACGGCGTCATCCGCGATCGCCACCCTCACGACGTCGGCCACCCGGACCCCCTTCGCGGCACCACCATCGGCTACCCCAGAACGCTGCGTATCGCGTCGCCGGTGAGTTCACCTTTGCTGATGAACCCTTCTGCGCCGCTGTCCTCCACCCGTGTTCCATAATCGCGCAAAGCCCGGCTCGATGTGAGCACCACGGCGGCGCCCGACGCATGGAGAGCAGGAACGAGGTCGAAACCGATCGTATCGGGAAGTCCGATGTCGAGAAGCACGAAATCCGGGTTCAGCTGCCGGGCGAGCTCCAGACCTCCGACCCCGGTGGCCGCCGCCCCGACCACGGTGAATCTCTCGAGCTGGAGCAACTCGCTGGCCTGCTCACGGAATCGCGCGTGGTCGTCGACGATCACTACGCGCAGGTTCATTCCTCGATTCTCGTCACCGCCGCCGAGTCGTGCATCCGAGCTAGCACGCATCCGCAAAAGGGTGATCGCTCCGATGCCCGCCGATCTCGACAGGAGCAACATCGAATATGCGCCGACCAGAACCCGAGGGATCCCTGCGTGACCCGAACACGCAGGATCCCCTGGCCGGACGAAGAGCGGAGGGCGAATCCAGATGCACGCGGAGGCACGACGAACCGGCAGGTCCGGCGCGCACACGCGAACTGACACCGATGAGCTGGACGACCTCGTCGCCCGTTACGGAACACCGCTCCTCGTGCTCGACCCGAACAGGGCGCGTATGCGGTATCGCGAACTCCAGGCGGCATTTCCGTTCGTGCGATTCCACTACGACGCGAGCGCGCTCGCCCATCCTGCTGTCATCACGGCGATCGCCGAATGCGGCGGGTTCTTCGAGGTCTCCGAAGAGGGCGCGCTCGCGGCGGTCCTCGCGTCCAGGGTCGATCCCGTCCGCGTCGTCCACACGCATCCGGTGAAGCATCCGCAGGATCTCCTGTCGGCGTACAGCGTCGGCGTGCGGTTCTTCGTCGCCGACTCCCAGACCGAACTGGAGAAGTTCATCGGCTACCCCGACGACCTCGAACTGGTCCTCCGGCTCCGATTTCCCGACCCGCGTGAAAGCCGCATCCCCGCGATCGCGAGGGGCGTCGCCATCGACGAAGCTGCGAGCGCGGTGCGGTTCGCACACAGCCTGGGCATCCGGATCGCGGGCTTCAGCCTCTATCTCCGAGGCCGCGGGGGCGCCCAGCCGTACGCGGCCGCCATCGCGCGCACGCTCGGGCTGATGGTCGAGCTCGAGAACGCGACCGGCTGCCGGTTCGACGTCCTCGACCTCGGTACCGATTTTCCGGCCCCGGAGCACGGATCGGCGGTCGAGCTCGCTGAGGTCGCACGCGCCGTGCGCACGCTGCTGCTTCCGCTGAAGGATCGCCTGACGTTCCTGGCCGAGCCCGGCCGGCTCGTCGCATCCCGTTGCCTGACTCTGGTCAGCGACTCGTCGCGGACGTCGGTCGATTCCGCTGAAGCGAGCGAGTCGATCGATTCGGGCGTCAGCCTCGTCGTCGTCGACAGCCGGCCGGATGAGGGCGGCCACTTCTTCCGCGCTCTCGCCGACACGCGTCACCGCATCTTCCGCTCCGAAAGGCGGCATCTCCAGACCAGGGCGGCGGCGGGTTGACTCAACCCCACCCTCCGCACCCTCGCTGGCGGGGATACCTGGTCCCGGTAATCCCCGCCGGCTTCTGACGCAACCCGAGTTGCGCAGACGGAACGCCCTTCCCCGGCTTCGGGAAGGGCGTTCTGTCGTCCGGGCTCGTGCGGGTCAGACCAGCGAGTCGCGCCAGGCCGCGTGCAGCTGTGCGAAACGACCCGTACCGCCGATCAGGTCTTCGGGCGACCCGTCTTCGACGATCCGGCCGTGCTCCATCACCAGAACGCGGTCGGCGATCGCGACCGTCGACAACCGGTGCGCGATGATCACCGCGGTCCGGTCGGCGAGCAGTGTCTGCAGTGCCTGTTGCACGAGTCGTTCGCTCGGGATGTCGAGTGAGCTGGTGGCCTCGTCCAGGATCAGCACCGACGGATTCGCGAGGAACGCGCGCGCGAACGAGATCAGCTGGCGCTGACCGGCCGAGACGCGGCCGCCTCGCTTGTTCACATCGGTGTCGTACCCGTTCGGGAGACCGCGGATGAACTCGTCTGCGCCGACCGCTTCGGCCGCCCGCATGATCTCCTCCCGCGTCGCATCCGGCTTGCCGAGCGCGATGTTGTCGGCGACCGACCCGCTGAACAGGTAGGCCTCCTGGGTCACCATCACGATCGCTCGCCGCAGGTCCTTGGGGTGGAGGTCGCGCAGGTCGACGTCGTCGAGACGGACCGAACCGCTCGACGGGTCGTAGAACCGCGAGATGAGCTTCGCCAGGGTCGACTTGCCGGCGCCCGTCGAACCGACGAGGGCGATCGTCTGCCCTGCGGGGATGTCGAGCGTGAAGTCCGGCAGGATGACCCGATCCTTCTTGTACGCGAACTGCACGTCGTCGAAGAACACGTGCCCTCTCGACTCCCACAGGTCGACCGGCTGCACCGGATCGGGAACCGTCGGCTCCTCCTCGAGGACACCCGAGATCTTCTCGAGCGCCGCCGCCGCCGACTGGTAGGAGTTGTAGAACATCGCCATCTCCTCCATCGGGTCGAAGAAGCGCCGCGTGTAGAGCAGTGCCGCCAGGAGCGCACCGATCGCCAGCTGCCCTTCTGCCACCCGGAAGCCGCCGACGAGCAGCACGACGCCGACAGTCACGTTGCCGATCATCACAAGCCCGGGGTCGAAGATCCCGAACAGCTGGATGACGCGGGCGTTCACATCGCGGTAGTCCTCGACGAGTTCACCGAACTCGTCTTCGTTGCGCTTCTCCTTGCGGAACGCCTTGACCGCACGGATCCCGGTCATCGTCTCGACGAAGTGGACGATCAGCTTCGCCGAGGCGACCCGCGAGATGCGGAACAGCCTCTGCGACCGGCTCTGGAACCAGCGGGTGAGCAGGTACAGCGGGAGGAGCGAGCAGATCAGCACGACCCCGCTCACCCAGTCGAGCGTGAACAGCGCGATCGCGATGAACAGCATGTACAGGAAGCCCTGCACGAGCTGGTTGATCCCCGAATCCAGGAGCTCGCGGATCGAGTCCAGGTCGCTCGTCTGGCGGGAGATGATCCGGCCGGACGTGTACGACTCGTGGAACTCGAGGCTCAGCTTCTGGGTGTGGAGGAACACCCTCTTGCGCAGGTCGATCAGGATCGCCTGGCTGATGCGGGCGCTCAGCACGGTGTACCAGGCGATGAGGCCGGCACCGATCACACCGGTGATCAGGTAGGCCAGACCGGCCAGTGCGACCGGGTACCAGTTGTTGGCGATCAGCGCGGGCAGGCCATTGTCGATCCCGAACGCGATGATCGCGGGACCGGCGACCTGCGCAGCCGTGCTGACGACCACGACGATGGCGGTCAGCACCAGTCGCATACGCAGCGGATGCAGCAGCGAACCGAGCAGGCGCAGGGAGCGCTGCCGGATCTGGCGGCTTTCCGTCTTCGTGAAGTCGTTGCGCTCTTCGCCTTCGACTCCGACCAGGGTCGTCACAGGTTCACCTCCTGGAGGAGTTCTTCGGTTTCTTCATCCTCGAGGCTCGAGATGACGAATCGGTAGTGTTCGCTCGTGGCGAGCAGGTCGTGGTGCGTCCCGACGGCCGTGATGCGTCCGCCCTCGAGCAGCGCGACCCGGTCGGCGAGCATGACCGTCGAGGGACGGTGCGCGACGACGAGACCGGTCGTGGCTGCAAGAACGCGGCGCAATGCCGCCTCGACCAGAGCCTCGGTGTCGACGTCGAGCGCGGAGAGCGGGTCGTCGAGGACCAGGACGGACGGTCTGGCGGCGACCGCACGCGCCAGTGCAAGCCGCTGCCGCTGGCCTCCAGACAGGCTCAGGCCTTCCTCCCCGACCTTCGTCTCGGTACCGTCGGGCAGGTCGTAGACGAAGCCCGCCTGTGCGATCTCGAGCGCCTCGGCGAGCTGCGCATCCGCTTCCGCCGATCGTACGTCGATGTCGTCACGTCCGAGCAGCACGTTCTCACGCACGGACGCCGAGAACAGTGTCGCGTCCTCGAACGCCATCGCGATGTGCTTACGGAGGTCGTAGCGGGTGAGGTCACGGATGTCCACCCCGTCGATCCGGATGCTCCCGCCGGTCACGTCGTAGAGCCGTGTCGTGAGCGCGGTCAGTGTCGACTTGCCCGAGCCGGTCAGCCCGACGAGTGCCATGGTCTCGCCCGGCTCCACCCGAAGGTCGATACCGTCGAGCAGGTCGGGATACCGCTCGGGAGAATCCTGGTAGCGGAAATGGACGGCGTCGAAGACGAGCTCACCACGCGGCTGCGCGATCGACTTCGGGTGCTCAGGATCGGTGATGGTGTTCACCGTGTCCATGACGTCGAAGAACCGGTCGGCGGCGGTGCGGGTGTCGAGCGTCATCGACAGCAGGAAGCCGATCGACTCCACAGGGAACCGCAGCACGGTCGCCGTCGCGAAGAACGCCACCAGCTCGCCGACGGTCAGCTGGTTCTGCGAGACCAGCCAGACGCCTGCGACGAGGCAGAGTCCGAACGCGATGTCGGGGACGAGCAGCAGCCACAGCCAGATGCCGGCGATCGCTTTCGCCTTCTCGATCTCGGTGCCGCGAAGCTGTTCGGCCTGCGATTCGAAATTCTTCAGGGCGTGCTTGCCCCGGCCGAACGCTTTCAGGACGCGGATGCCGTGTACGGATTCCTCGACCGCCGTCGCGAGGTCGCCGGCCTGGTCCTGGCTGCGACGCGCGATGCTCGAGTATTTGCCCTCGAAGATGAACCCGTAGATCCAGAGCGGGATCGAGCACACCAGGAAGATCAGGCCGAGCACCCAGTTCCAGACGATGAGGATTCCGAAACCGACGACGATCGTGATCACGTTGACGACGAGGAGCACGAGACCGAACGAGATCCAGCGGCGGATGAGGTTCAGGTCACTCACCGCGCGCGACAGCAGCTGACCGCTCGGCCACCGGTCATGGAAGCCGACGGGCAGGTCCTGCAGCTGGGCGTAGAGGCCGTTACGCATCTTCGCTTCGACATGCGTCCCCGGGGTGAGCACGAACCAGCGCCGGAGCGAGATGAAGATCGCCTCGGCCGCGCCGAGCCCCACGACGAGCAGCGCCGCCGGCCACACCTGGGAGGCGTCGCCCGTCGAGAGCGGCCCGTCGACAAGCCAACGGAGGACTTGCGGGATGGCCAGGGCGACCAGGCTCGCGAGAAGCGCTGCGACCATCCCGAGCACGATGCGCGGCAGCGCCGACTTCGCGAACGGGAAGATGCGCATGAGCGTGCGGAACGTACTCATCGGTGGGGCTGATTCTTGAGGGGGGTGCTGGTGTCCAGCCGGTGCAGACATGGGAGACCGTTCTCTGTGATGTCGAAGTGGTGCTGTGCGAAGAGGTTTTCGGGTCGGCGAAGCGCGGCAGAGCGTGCTGAAGTCGCCGGACGAGGTGCGGTGCGGGGCAGGTCCGTCACGGACCCGGGTCGGTCGCCGGCCGGAGGCCGGGACCAGGGAAGCGGAGGCCTGGTGAGGCAGCTAACTCTGGAAGTCGAGTACCGCTTCGCGAACCGGGGGCTTGGACGGGAGCTGCCGGAGGGCGCCCGTGACAGCACCCTCGAACACGACCGTGGTCCGTGTGGTGGTTTCTGTCGTCATGGCGTCCTCCTGAGCCCGTATGTTGTTCACGTCGGTAGCCACATAGGGTCGTTTCCGACCCCGAGCAGCCTTACAGAATATAACCGCAAGGCTGCCGAGTGCAAGACCGGGTTTTCCCGGGGTTGGATCGGCCCCGGCCCGGGTCACCCCCGGACGCGGATGGACAGGCAGGTGACGCAGCCCTCGAGCTTCTCGAATTCGCTGATGTCGACGGTGATGACGTTGTAGCCGAGGTCGGCCACGAGGGCGGCGGACCGGGGCGCAGAAGAGGACATGAGCACCGTGTCGTCGGAGAGGACGACGACGGCCGTGCCGTGCGCCTCCGGCACTGCGAGGAATCGGCCGAAGACCGACGGGTCGTCGACGAGGGGCTCGTAGCCGATGACCGTACCGTCGGGGAGTGCGGTGACTGCGGACTTGAGGTGAAGCGCCTTCGTCACCGGCACGGCGACGACGGTGAAGCCGAGCGGAGTGACGATCGAGCGGAGCTGGCGGATGCCTTCCGCGTTGGTCCGGCCGCCCCGCCCGACGAAGACGATCGAGCCGACCTTGAGGACGTCGCCGCCGTCGAGGGTTCCGGGTTCCTGGATGCGTTCGATGACCAGCCCCTGCGCCTGCAACGCGGCCTCGGTGCCCGCGACCTCGTCGCGGCGCGAGTCCGCTCCAGGGCGTGCGATCACGGCCGTGTCGCCGAAGACGACGGCGGTGTCCTCGACGAAGACGGAGTCGGCGAAGGTGTCGGCCGGGGTGACCTCGACGGTCTGCCATCCTGCTGCCGCGAGCGCCGCGACATAGCCGTCCCACTGCTTGTCGGCGAGCTCCGCATTCACCGGCTCGCGGTCGATGTGCGTGGTGAGCCCCTCGACCAGGTTCGAGGCCGGGATGCGCACCAGGGCGATCCGCGACCCTGTCCGCGTGCGACCCGTGTAGTCGACGACCCGGTTGTAGAGCCAGCGGCCGAACGTCGGTGTGAGCACCGTGACCAGGACGACGAACAGCAGGTTGAGCCCGACGAGTGTGGCGAGCACATACCCGAAAAGGGTCGCGGAGAACGCATTGCCCGAACTCACCGTGAGGATCAGCGTGTTCAGGAGGGGCGCGATGACCCCGACCAGGACGCCGGCGATCAATGCGGTCCACCATCGGGAGAACGCATCGATCGCACCGGCGACCAGGAGCAGGACGAACGCGAAGACACTCGCCAGGGAGAAGTAGTCGCTGACCTGGACGATCATCGCCCACGACGGACCACTTGTGCTCGCCAGGTTTCCGACGGTGAAGGCCAGGATCATCGAGACGTGCACGATGAGCGCGATGGCGAAAGCGGAAATGGCGGATGCGACGAGCCTGCGGCCTAGCGAGTTGGTCATGAGGATCAACCCTAGCGGAGCGATTCTATGCGTTGGCTGGCTCGCGCAGGCGTGCGAGCGCGATGTCCTCAGCGGCCTCGAGGGTGGTGATCCCGCGCTCGCGGGCGACCATGAAGATGTTGGAGACGATGTCGCCGATCGCGTCCACCCGCTCACGCGTGGCCTCGGCCGACGGCTGGTCCTCGTTCATCATGGAGAGGAAGATGACGCCGCCCGCGTTGACCACGAAGTCGGGGGCCCAGACGATCCCCCGGGCACGCAGCCGCTCGGCACCACTGCGGGCGGCGAGCTGGTTGTTCGCCGGTCCGACGACGGCCTTCACGCGCAGCTCGTCGATCACCTTGTCGGTGAGGACTCCGCCGACGCCGGCGGGAACGAAGAGGTCGCCCTCGACGAGGTGCGCCGTCTCTGGCTCGACCCAGGTCGCGCCGAGCGACTCCGCAAGCGCGCGCTTGACCGGGTTCACATCGGTGACCGTCAGCACCGCGCCTTCGGAGGCGAGGCGCATCGCGAGGATCGAGCCGACGTGGCCGAGCCCGAGCACGGTGATGCGACGACCGGCCACCTCGCGGCTGCCGAATACTTCTTCCAGGGTCGCGAGCAGCCCCGCGTAGACGCCGGCGGCGGTCGCGTCGCTCGGCTCCCCCACGCCACCCTCGGACGACGGAAGTCCGCACACATAGCTCGTGCGCGTCGCGACCACGGCCATGTCCTCAGCGGAGGTTCCGACATCCTCAGCCGTCATGTACGCGCCGCCCAGGCTCTCGATCGCGTCGCCGAGGTCGAGCATCGCCGCGTGGCGCTCCTCGGCGCTGAGGACTGTTCCGCGGGGCAGGTAGATCACCGTCTTGCCGCCACCCCGGTTGAGGCCGGCGGCCGCATTCTTCATCGTCATCCCCTCGGCGAGGCGCAAGGAATCGTTGAACGCCTCGACCCAGTTGTCGTACGTCCAGACGCGGCAGCCGCCGAGTGCCTGACCGAGAACCGTCGAGTGCACCGCGATGCTGATGGTGAGACCGCTCCTCGCCCCCTTGACGACGAGCACGCGCTCGTGGGGCAGGTTCTCGCCGGTGGTGGCGGTCAGGTCAATGGGCATGGCGGACATCGATGTCTCCTCGTGGGATCGTGACTGTAGGGGCGGCCTGGTGGGCCGAATCCATTTTGTCACAGCGAATGCGGGGTGACCTCAGGGGTCGTCCTCGCGAGCGCAGCTCGCTCGGCGCTGGCGTCGCGGAAACGCTATGCGTTTCTTTTAGCTCCAGCGCGCAGAACGCAATGCGTTTCTTTCAGCTCCAGCGCGGATCAATGGAAGAAGTGCCGCTCCCCAGTGAAGTACATCGTCACCCCGGCCTCCTTCGCCGCGGCGATGACCTCCTCGTCGCGGATCGACCCCCCGGGCTGGACGATCGCCTTAACGCCGGCCTCGATCAGGATGGCCGGCCCGTCTGCGAACGGGAAGAACGCGTCGGATGCGGCGACCGAACCGGCCGCGCGGTCACCGGCTCGCGTCACGGCCAGGTTGCACGAGTCGACCCTGTTCACCTGGCCCATGCCGACGCCGACCGATGCGCCGTCGTGTGCGAGGAGGATCGCGTTCGACTTCACGGCCCGGCACGCCTTCCAGGCGAACTCGAGGTCGGACCGCGTCTGCGCATCCGCGTCCTCGCCCGCGACCAGCTGCCATCCGTCGGATGAGAACTCGTCGAACCGATCCGAATCCTGCACCAGCACGCCGCCCGAGATCTGGCGGAACTCGGTCAGCGATCGCGTGTAGTCGGCAGGCAGTTTCAGCAGGCGCAGGTTCTTCTTCGTCTGCAGCAGTTCGAGGGCCTCAGGCTCGAAATCAGGCGCGATCAGCACCTCGGTGAAGATGTCCTTCACCGCCTGAGCCATCGCCAGGCTCACCGTGCGGTTCGCGGCGATGACGCCGCCGTAGGCCGACACCGGGTCGCAAGCGTGGGCTTTGGCGTGCGCATCCGCCACGTCCGTTCCGACGGCGATGCCGCACGGGTTGGCGTGCTTGATGATCGCGACCGCCGGCTCGCTGAAGTCGTACGCACTGCGCAGCGCTGCATCGGCGTCCACGTAGTTGTTGTACGACATCTCCTTGCCGCCGAGCTGCGTGGCCTGGGCGATACCCCGGCCGGCCGGGTCGACGTAGAGCGCGGCCGACTGGTGTGCGTTCTCGCCATAGCGAAGGGTCTGCTTCAGTTCTGCCTCGACCGCGAAACGTTCGTGCCAGTCGTCGGTCGACGGGCTCTCGCCGGCGAACCAGGCGGCCACGGCAGCGTCGTAGGCGGCAGTGTGGGCGAATGCTTTGACGGCCAGTTGCCGGCGCAACTCGAAGGTGGTGCCCCCGGCCGCGATCGCTTCGAGGATGCGCGGGTAGTCGGCCGGTGAGACCACGATCGCCACGTTCGCGTGGTTCTTCGCGGAGGCGCGCACCATCGCGGGCCCCCCGATGTCGATCTGCTCGACGACGTCGTCCCCGGCAGCGCCCGATGCGACCGTCTCGACGAACGGGTACAGGTTCGAGACCACGAGTTCGAACGGCTTGATGCCCAGCTCCGCCAGCTCGGATTCGTGCGAAGCGAGACGGAGGTCGGCGAGGAGCCCCGAGTGGATGCCCGGGTGGAGGGTGCGGACCCGGCCGTCGAGATGCTCGGGGAACCCGGTGACGGTCGCCACATCGGTGACCGGGTGGCCCGCATCCCGGATCCTGCTCGCCGTGGTGCCGGTGGCGACGATCTCGATGCCCGCTTCGATGAGTGCGGCCGCGAGTTCGACGAGCCCGGTCTTGTCGCTGACCGAGACCAGCGCTCGTCGCACTGGAACGAGGTCGCGTTCACGGTAGAGGCTCGGGTCGTGACGGGGTCCGCTCATGCTCGTGCAAGCTCCTTGAGGTCGATGTATCCATTGGCGATGTCGAGCACGGCCTGGACCAGCAGGCGGCGCTCGACCGGCTTGATGCGGTCGTGCAGGCTCGCTTCGGTATCCCCCGGCAGGACGGCGACGCGTTCCTGGCTGATGATGGGGCCGGCATCCACACCGTTGTCGACGACTATGAGGCTGGCACCGGTCTCGGTCACGCCTGCGGCGAGAGCGTCGCGTACACCGTGTGCGCCCGGGAACTCGGGAAGGTAGGCGGGATGCGTGTTGATCAGTCGCGGGGAGAGGGCCGCGACCACACGGGGCGGGACCAGGCGCATGAACCCGGAGAGGATGACCAGGTCGGGCCCCCATTGCAGAATCTGCTCGAGCAGTGCATCCCCCCACTCCTCCCGGTTGTCGAACGACGAGAACGGAACGGTGAACGAGGGAATGCCGTATTCTTCGGCCCAGGCGAGACCGTCGGCGTCGCGGTCGGCTCCGATCGCCACCACCCGCGCGGGGAATTCGGCGTCTTCGGATGCCTCGAGCAGTGCGCGCAGGTTCGACCCGCCGCCGGAGATCAGGACTACGAGCGAAAGCACGTATTCAGCCTACCGGTCGGCGTTGAGCCACCGGGACGCCCCCTGACGGCCGTCAGCGCCGGATGCGTCCCCCGGCCAGCATGCCGATACCCGCGGCGACTGCGACCTCCGCCGCTGCCAGCAGCCCGACCATCCACGGATTCGGCCCGACCTCGTGAAGGCGCCCCGGGCCGAGCGCTCCCCCCGACCACCACGCGAGCAGGCCGAGCTCTATGCCGGCGACGCAGCCGACGCCGACGGCCGTGAGGACGACCCAGCCCGGACCGTGGACGGCCGCCGAACGGTTGACGTGCGAGCGCAGCAGCACGGCCGCGATAAAGCCGGCGAGCAGCGGGACGAGGAGACCGAGAAAACCGAACGCCAGGGATCCGGACGGCAGCACACCGAAGAGCGGGACCGACGGAATCGGGCCCAGCTGGGTGGCGACCGGCCCGACCGACGAACCCGTGCCGATCGCAAAGCCCGGCCCGATCAGCCACGCCGCCGTCCAGATGACGAGGTTGGGGATGAACGCGGCCTGGGCGATCGTCAGCGCAGCGCCACCGAGCGCCCCGCTCTGGAGCCGCTCGTAGAGTCCGACGATCGCACCGAAATCGACGACGATGAGGACGGTGAGCACGAGAGCAGCCCCGACCACGACCAGCGCGGCGGCAGCCGTCCCTCCACGTGCGGCGGCGGCGGCCCCGGATCGTAACGCGGGAGGCAGACCGTCCAAGCGCATCCGGAAAGCGGAGGCGAGTCGGCCGGGTCGGGCGACCGGAGCGGTCTCCGTCGCGGCGACCCGACGCATCCGCTCACGACGCACCAGCCCCGCACCGATACCGATCGCGATCCCGATCGCGTAGACGAACGGGGGAAGCAGGATGCCCTGCCACAGCGACGGGCGGACGACGGTGCTCCCACAGGTGAAGGTCACGATCGCCGACAGCGCCGCGAACACCGCGAGCGCTGTGACGACACCAGTGGCCCGGTAGGCGGTCTCGGAGGCGCGTAGCCCGGTTCGCACCCCGAACACGGCGGTGAACAGGGCGAAGCCGAGCGCTGCGATGGTGATCTGGAACGGAACCGCGGCGCCGGGCAGGCCCAATGTCGCCGCTGTCACCGGGTCGAGCGCAACCGTGAGGTTCACGCCGTGCCCGACGAGCCAGATGTCTCCCGCCGCACGCCAGAAGATGAACCAGTCGACAGCGAGGTGATACTGCGCCGCCCAGAGGATCGTGAGCGGCACCAGGGCGATCCCGAGGCCGACCGCTGCCACGATGACCGCCTCGAGGGCTGCGAGCAGGGCGACGGTTGTGCGATTCATCTCCGCTGGAGCCTACCCGGCGAACAGCGGGGCGCCCGGCAGACACTTCGCGTGGGCGGCGAGCTCACGGAAAGGCCCTGGAACGCCGCCAGCCCTCAGCCGGCGGTCACGATCGGAGTGTCCTCGTCGACCTCGCGCGGCACCGTCACGACCGGCCGCTGGAGCAGCTCCAGAATGGCGATCACCAGCACCGCGATCACGAGTGTCCAGATCGTGAGAGATGGCGTGATCGGCCGCACGAAGAGCACGATCGCCGACGCGATCACGGCCACCAGCACCCGTAGAAGCACCCGCTGCGCGTAGAGCCACTCGCCGAAACGACCGGTCGAGATGCCGTGCTCCTCTGAGAGCGTGCGCAGGCGCGCAGCCCCGGAGGCGTAGAAGCCGCGCAGCTTCCGCGGAACCTCGAAGGGGCCGGCGAACCAGCCGACGACGGCGACGACGATCGCCAGCACGAGCACGGCGACAGTCGTCTCCTGCATGGCCGCCACAACGGTATTGAACAGGGTGCGCGCAACGCTCGAGGGCAGCAGCGCAGGCGACGTGGATGAGATGAACACGATCCGGCCGATCGCGAACGCTGCAGCGACGACGATCATCGAAAGCGCGAGGGCGACGGCGGCCCAGATGAGGGCGACCGCCCGGCGGCGGGCGACGAGCACTCCGGCGGCGAGGAACGCGAGCGCCACCCACGGCAGCCAGGCGCCGGCCAGGAGGGCGACGTTGTAGGCCGCCTGGATGGTGGGGATCGCGTCGGACTGGGCGACGGTGATCGTGCGATCGATGGTCGGGATCTGCGACGCGAACGTGATCCCCTGGCTGACGAGCGTGGACTTGACCCGCTCGATGATCGGCGCGAGCTGGATTCCGATCGACCCGTCGGAGCCGATCGTGATCGCCGCCTTCGGATTGTTCTGCATCGTGGCGACGAGTTGCTCATGACTCAACCGGAGCGCGCTCGTCCAGACGTCCGCGAAGGCGGGCGAACTCACGAAATTGCCGACGGCAGTGTGGACGAGCGACTGGATGCCCTGCGCGGCCGGGCCCTTCAGCGCCTCGAGCGCCTTCGTTGCGGCCGGTCCTGTGCCGAGAGACGTGATGCCGTCGATCACGTCGTTCGTGAGCTGTTTGACATCCACCTGCTGGTTGATCACGTCGACGATCTGGTTCGTGATGTACGCCTGGACAGCGGGGTCCTTCGCGAGGGGGGCGTAGGTCGCGACGAACGTGTCGGAGTCGGTGAGGACGACCTTCGCCCACGAAGCCACGACCGCCACCGGCGCGAGGATGGCCCCGATCACGATCAGGACCGTCGCGAGAAGGGTCCAGCCCCAGCCGCGCCCCTTCTTCTTCACCTGGACCGGAGGAAGCGACTCGATCTGGACGGTCGTGACACCGTCTTCGCGCATCCGGAGCGCCGCGTTCTCCGCTTCGAGCTCCTCGATACGTCGCAACAGGTCTGCGCTGGTCGGTCGAGCCATGTCGAACCCCCTTCACCCCGTGATGCACACTGTAGCGCTGGGGGGTGTCGCGGGTCACGAAAAAAGCCCCGCGGATGTGTCCACAGGGCCTTTCTCGAAACAGTCGCGTCAGAGCGCGGCGTAGACCTCGCGCAGCAGGGCTGCGGTCTCGCTCGGGGTCTTGCCGACGCGGACGCCGGCGGCCTCGAGGGCCTCCTTCTTCGCCTGGGCGGTGCCCGCGGAACCGGAGACGATCGCGCCGGCGTGGCCCATCGTCTTGCCTTCCGGGGCGGTGAACCCGGCGACATAGCCGACGACCGGCTTGGTGACGTTCGCCTTGATGAAGTCTGCTGCCCGCTCCTCGGCGTCGCCTCCGATCTCACCGATCATGACGATCGCCTTGGTCTCGGGGTCGGCCTCGAACGCGGCGAGCGCATCGATGTGGGTGGTGCCGATGATCGGGTCGCCGCCGATGCCGATCGCGCTCGAGAAGCCGAGGTCACGGAGCTCGTACATCATCTGGTAGGTCAGGGTGCCCGACTTCGACACGAGGCCGATCGGGCCCTTGCCCGTGATGTTCGCCGGGGTGATTCCGACGAGCGACTCACCCGGGGTGATGATGCCAGGGCAGTTCGGGCCGATGATGCGGGTCTTGTTGCCCTTGACCTTCGTGTACGCCCAGAACTCTGCCGAGTCCTGCACCGGGATGCCCTCGGTGATGACCACGACGAGCGGGATCTCGGCGTCAATGGCCTCGACGACCGCATCTTTTGCGAACGCCGGCGGAACGAAGACGATCGACACGTCGGCGCCCGTCTTCTCGATCGCTTCGACCACGGTGCCGAAGACGGGCAGCTCGACGTCGCCGTGGGTGACCGTCGTCCCGGCCTTGCGGGCGTTGACGCCACCGACGACCTGGGTTCCGGCCTTCAGCATGAGGGCGGTGTGCTTGGTGCCCTCACCGCCGGTGATGCCCTGGACGATGACCTTGGAATCCTTGTTGAGGAAAATCGACATTACAAACCTTTCAAGTCCTTCGAAGCGCAGCTTCGGCGGCGCTGGCGTCGCCGAAGCGTTGCGCGAATCTTAAAGCTCCGGCGCGGAAGCCAACTCAGCAGCCATGTCGGCGCCTTCGTCCATCGTGAGAGCCAGGGTGACCAGCGGGTGGGCAGCCTCGGTCAGGATGCGGCGACCCTCGTCGACGCGGTTGCCGTCGAGGCGCACGACCAGCGGCTTGTTCGCCTCGTCGCCGAGGATCTCAAGCGCCTTGACGATCCCGTTCGCCACCGCGTCACAGGCGGTGATTCCGCCGAAGACGTTGACGAACACGCTCTTCACCTGCGGGTCGTTCAGGATCACGTCGAGGCCCGCTGCCATGACCTCGGCGGATGCGCCGCCACCGATGTCGAGGAAGTTCGCCGGCTTCGCGCCGCCGTGGTTCTCTCCCGCGTAGGCGACGACGTCGAGGGTGCTCATGACGAGTCCCGCGCCGTTGCCGATGATGCCGACCTGGCCGTCGAGCTTCACGTAGTTGAGGTCGCTGGCCTTCGCCTTCGCCTCCAGCGGGTCCGTGGCGGACTTGTCCTCGAGGGCGCTGTGGTACAGGTGACGGAAACCGGCGTTCTCGTCGAGGGTCACCTTGCCGTCGAGCGCGATGATGTCGCCCTCTTCGGTCAGGACGAGCGGGTTGACCTCGACCAACGTCGCGTCCTCACCCTTGTAGACCTCGTAGAGCTTGGCGAAGACGGCGGCCACCTTCTCCACCAGTTCTTCGGGGAAGCCTGCGGCCCGCGCGATGCCGACAGCCTTGTCGTGGTCGACGCCGACGATCGGGTCGACCTCGATGCGGGCGAGCGCCTCGGGCTTCTCCACCGCAAGCTGCTCGATCTCCATACCGCCCTCGACGCTGGTCAGCGAAAGGTAGGAGCGGTTGGCGCGGTCGAGGAGCACGGAGAAGTAGAACTCCTGCGCGATGCGGGCTCCGCCGGCGACCATCACGCGGTGGACGACGTGGCCCTTGATGTCGAGGCCGAGGATCGCCTTCGCGGCCGCTTCGGCCTCATCCGGGTTCTTCGCGACCTTGACGCCGCCGGCCTTGCCACGACCGCCGACCTTGACCTGGGCCTTGACGACCACCACGCCGCCGAGTTTCTCGGCCGCTGCGCGCACCTCCTCCGGAGTATCCGCGACGATGCCCGGAAGAACCGGGACCCCGTACTGTTCGAACAGGTCTCTGGCCTGGTACTCGTAAAGATCCACGGTTATCCAATCCGCTGGTGCCGGCGCGCGCTCGTGGCGCCGTCCGTTTCCGTATTTTCGGCGAACTCCGGCCGAGATAGCTCGACGCCGAGATAAATTCGCCACTGAGAACTCTATCCTCTCCCGCTGAACGCCGACGACCCGGTCTCCGATCGCCGTCTCCTCCACAAGACGTCCCCTGCGCGGACTGTCCACAGATCTCTCCGGGCCGCCTCCGGCCGGCCGCACGACGCCGGACGCTGGATCCATGTCAAAGCGAATCTCCATCCTCGTCACCGCTGTCGCGGTGGCTGGTTTCATGCTCTTCTCGATCGCCGTCAGCTCACTGAGTGCGCGGGCCCTGTCCGCGACAGGAGTGGCGGTGGGATATTGGTCCACCGACCACTTCTGGCTCGGTTCATACAGCCTCGACGACGGCACCCGCGGATTCTGTCTCGAAGCGGGAAAGACCTGGCCGGTCGGTCGCGAGACCGAACTCGTGGACGGCGCGAGCCTCGGCTGGTTCACACCGGACGACGCGGCGCGGCTGGCGTACATCTCGCGCAACTGGGCGATGTCCGACGACCGGGTCACGGCGGCGGGCGGCCAGCTCGCGACGTGGATCATCGCCGGACTCGGCGGCCACACACAGGAAGAACTGGCAGCGCGATCCGGGGCCGACGGTGACGCCGTTCTCGCCCGCGCACGCGCGATGGTCAGCGAGGCGACGCGCGAGGCGACACGATCGATTGCCGCGACGGCAGTGCTCGAGCTCTCGGAGAGCGGCCCGGGCAGACTCCGGGTCGAACTGTCCCCCGAGCGACTCGACGGCTTGCGGGCCAACCTCCCGGCAGGAGACTTCGTCGGCACAGTCGAACTGACCGGTGCGACCTTCACCGGAGGATCGACCTCGGCCCGGGTGCCGAACGGAACCGACGTCGAGGTGCTCCCCACGTCGACCGGGCCGACCACCGAGGTCTCTGCGACGGCACGGTTCGCCGACCTCCCGTTCGGCGGTCGCCTCCTCGTCGGCAGGTCGGGCGACGATGTGCAGGCTCTCCTGGTCTCGACGCCGGCGTCCGCCACAGCGTCAGCGACCGTCTCGAGCGTCGGCGTCTCGCCCCGTCCCATGCAGCCTGTCGTGCATACGCTGACGAGTCAGAAGACAGCCACGCCGGGCGCACATATCAGTGATCTGCTGACCGTCGACATCGACGCCGGTGAAGACCTCCTTCCGTCGTGGGGCGTCTTCGACAACGGCACGGGGATGGCGCCGATCGTGGTCACGGTGGAGAGCCGCCTGCTGGGGCCGTTCGACGCCCCCATCGAGCGATCGCCCGACATTCCGGCGAACGCTCCGGCGGTATGCACCGTCACGACGGAGGTCTCCGGCCCGGGCGAGTACCGCACGCCCGAGTGCGTGGTCGAGTATGCCGGCTACTACGTCTGGGTTGAGCGCATCGATCCGGAGGCGGTGCCCGCCGACCGCGGCGGCTCGCGGGTCCGCCCCTGGCAGTCCGAATTCGGCATCGCCTCCGAGGTGACCCTGGTTGAAGGCCCTGCAATGGCTTCAGTCGTGCTCGCCGACACGGGATCGCGCGCGGAGTTCGTGGCACCTGCCGTGGCCGCGCTCTGTGTCGCGCTGGGCGTGAACCTTGTCGCTCTCAGCCGCATTCGCCGGGCTCGACGAACTGCTCGCAGCATCCTCCGATGAATCCGCTGGCATGATGGACCGCACCACCGGAGGGAGGTGTGATGTGGGCAGGACACTCGGAGTACACGACATCGTCGCCGAAGCGGTGCTGGTCGCGGGCGGCGGCCGCGCGATCCTGCTCCAGATCGCCCACCCTGCGGTCGGTCGCGGCGTTGTCGACCACAGCGATTTCGCCGCGGATCCGCTCGGGCGCCTGCGTTCCACACTCACCTTCGTGTACGCGACGGTCTACGGATCCCCTGACGAGGTCGCTGCGGTCCAGAGGGCCGTCAACCGCGCACACGCCCCCGTCCGGGCCGCCAGTCCGTCGGGGGACGGGCCGGCGTACAACGCGTTCGATCCGCAACTGCAACTCTGGGTCGCCGCCACGCTCTACGACTCAGCAGTGACGACCTACGAGGGTGTCTTCGGCCCCCTCGACAGCGAATCCGCCGACCGCATCTACTCGGAGTACTCCGTGCTGGGCACGGTGCTTCAAGTGCCCCCGGGCCTCTGGCCGGCGGACAGGGGCGCATTCGCGGCATACTGGGCGGCGACGCTTCCGACTCTCAAGGTCACGCCGGGCACCCGCGCAGTCGCCCAGCAGGTCCTGCACGGGCGCAACCTGCCGCTGTGGCTGAGATCGGTGATGCCGCTCGGCCGGCTGGCGACAGCAGGCCTCCTGCCCGTGCCATTACGAGTCGAGTTCGGCCTGCCGTGGAACCGTCGCCGCCAGCGTCGGTTCGACCGGCTGATGCGGCTGACAGCGGTCGTCTACCCGCACCTCCCCGGCTGGCTTCGTCACCGCCCGCGCGATCTCCTCCTGCGGCGGTTGCGCAGGTCGATCACAGCTTCTCGATCGGCGCGATCTTGATCAGGAGTTTCTTGGTTCCGGCCTTCTCGAACTGAACGTGTGCAACGCGCTTCGTGCCCTCGCCCGTCACCGCCGTGACCCGCCCGTCGCCGAAGTCGGTGTGGCGGATGCGGTCACCGGCAGCCAACTCGAGATCGCCGTTGTCGCGCACCGTCGCCGTGATGCGGTTCGGCCACTCGGCCTTCGGGCGGTCGAGCGCCGCAGCTCCGAAGTTCCGCTGCCCGGTCTCCTCCCCCCACCGCGAACCAGGACGCCGGGCGTTCAAAGCCCTCGGCTGGGTCCCGCCGCGACTCGTCGCCGAACCGGGCGACTGCTTCCAGTCGATCAGGTCGGCCGGGATCTCCTGAAGGTACCGGCTCGGCATCGCCACCGCCGTCTCGCCGAACTGCGCCCTGGTCATGGCCAAGGAGAGGAACAGACGCTTCTTCGCCCGCGTGATCCCGACGTAGAAGAGCCGGCGTTCCTCGGCCGGCCCGCCCGGTTCGCCGGCCGACATGCGGTGCGGAAGCAGGTCTTCCTCGACGCCGGTGAGGAAGACCGCGTCGTACTCGAGCCCCTTCGCCGTGTGCAGGGTCATGAGTGAGACCGTTCCGCTGGAGTCGTCGATCTCGTCGGCCGCCGCCACCAGCGACACCTCGGTGAGGAAGTCGATGAGCCCACCGTCGGGATTGTTGCGGGCGAACTCCTTCGTCACGGCCACGAGTTCTTCGACGTTCTCGGCTCTCGCTTCGTCTTGAGGGTCGCGGCTGGAGCGGAGCGCCTCGAGATAGCCGCTCTGGTCGAGCAGGAACGTCAGCACGTCCGCGACCGGAGACGCGCCCGCGGGCGCGGTCGGGTCGGCCTTCGCAGCCGCCTCGTCGAGCAGCGCCGAGAGCTGCAGGATCGCGTTGGTGACCTTCGGCCCGAGCCCGAGCGACCCGGCGTCACGCATCGCTTCACGGAAGGTGATGCCGTTGTCACCCGCGTAGCTGCCCAGCTGTGTCTCGGTGGCCGGACCGATCCCCCGCTTCGGTGTGTTCAGGATGCGGCGTAGCGCGAGCATGTCGTCCGGGTTCGCAACGGCGATGAGGTACGCCATCGAGTCCTTGATCTCTGCCCGCTCGTAGAACTTGGTGCCACCCATGATCCGATAAGGCAGAGCCGACCGGATGAAGATCTCTTCCAGCGCTCGCGTCTGGGCGTTCGTGCGATAGAACACGGCGATGTCGCGGTAGTCCATGCCGTTGGCGTGAAGTTTCTCGATCTCATCAGCGACGAACTGCGCCTCGTCATGCCCGGAGTAGCCGGTGAACCCGACGATCTTCTCGCCGTCGCCGACCGCGGTCCAGAGTTTCTTGTCCTTGCGGTCGAAGTTGTTCGCGATGACAGCGTTGGCGGCGCTGAGGATGTTCTGGGTGGATCGGTAGTTCTGTTCGAGCAGCACGACCTTCGCTCCGGGGAAGTCCCGCTCGAACTCCACGATGTTACGGATGTCCGCACCGCGAAACGCGTAGATCGACTGGTCGGAGTCGCCGACCACCGTCAGCGAGGCGCCCGGGACCACGCCCACCGCATCCTGCAGCGCCCGAACGTGGAGACCCTGCTGCTCCAGGTCGTCGGCGATGGCCGGAGCGATCGGCATCGTGAGTTCCCGGATGAGCGAGTACTGCGCATGGTTGGTGTCCTGGTACTCGTCGACCAGGATGTGGCGGAAGCGGCGCTGATAGAGGGCCGCCACGCGAGGGAACGCCCGGAAGAGGAAGACGGTCTCGCTGATCAGGTCGTCGAAGTCGAACGCGTTCGCCGATCGGAGCGCCTTCGTGTACTGCCGGAAGATCTCGAGGAACATCACCTCCTGCGGATCGCTCAGATTCGCCGACCGCGCGTAGGTCTCGACATCGGAGAGTTCGTTCTTGAGCTTGGAGATCTTGCCTGACACCCCGGCGACCGTGAATCCGAGCGTGTCGGCATCGAGATCTTTGACGATTCGCTTGATGAGCGCGCGGGTGTCGCCGGAATCGTAGATCGTGAAGTTCGCGGTCTTGCCGATCGACTCGGCCTCGCGGCGCAGGATCCGGACGCACGCCGAGTGGAACGTCGAGATCCACATGCCGTCCGCTGTGTTGCCGAGCAGCGCCTGGACCCGCTCGCGCATCTCGGTCGCGGCCTTGTTCGTGAAGGTGATCGCAAGGATCTGGCTCGGCCACGCTTCGCGCCGGTCGATGAGGCTGGCGATGCGTCGCGTGAGCACGCTCGTCTTGCCAGAGCCCGCCCCCGCGACGATCAGCAGAGCCGACCCGCGGTACTCCACGGCCTGCCGCTGTTGCGGGTTCAGGCCGGCGAGGAGGGCGTCGTCTGCCGAAGGCGCGGACCGCCCGTCGAGGATGATGGGGGCAGCGGATGCGGGGGAAGGATCCGAATCGAAAAGGCTCGTCATGTCGTCAACGATTTTAGTCGCCGCCACCGTCACCGACCGCCGTCAGCTCCCGTCGCGGATCGCCACGGCGAGGTCGGGCTGGTCGGCGAAGACGCCGTCGACGCCCGACCGCATGATCAGGGAGAAGTCCGTGCGCCAGTCGCCCCAGGCCGAGTCCGATTCGCCCCGGCGGAAGGTCTGCGGGAGGAAGTGGTTCTCGGGCCGCAGAGTCCAGCAGAAGACCCGCAGTCCAGCGGAGTGCGCGGTGTCGACGAGCTCCGACGTCGGGTCGCCGCCGAGGTCGAGCTCTTCAGCGGTGAGCACCAGCGAATGGTCGACGCTGATCCCGTCGACCCGGTTGGCAGCATCCGCGGCGCCGAGCGCATACAGGCCGACAGCAGTGATGTCCTGGTCGTATCCCGCCGCCCCCGACCCAAGGGCCGCGACCCGGTCGGCCGGCGCACCCGTCGATTCGACGAGGTAGAACCGGCGCCCGCGGTAGCCGCGCTGATAGAGCTTCGCGAGCACGGTCCTCTCGAAGCTCTCGACGATGAGCTCGGGATTGTCGCCCCATCCGGTCTCTGCCAGCTCGCGGTCGAAGAGGTCGTCGAGCGGCAGCCCGATCGACTCGAAGTAGGTCGCATGCTTGAGCTCGGCGACGATGCCGAGGAGACGTGCAGCATCGTCGGACGCCCGGTCGACGATGTCGACGAGATCGCGGAACCGCAGGATCGGATAGCGGCCGTCGAAGCTCGCGCTCGTCTGGCGCAGCGACGGCACGCGCTCGGTGGCCCGGAGCCCCGACAGTTCCGCCCAGGTGAAATCCTCGGTGAACCAGCCGGTGATCTCGACCCCGTCGATCTCCTTCGTCGCGCGCCGGTCGGCGAATTCCGGATGCGCGGCCACGTCGGTCGTCCCCGAGATCTCGTTCTCGTGCCGCAGCACCAGCACTCCGTCACGCGTGGCGACCAGATCGGGCTCCACCGCATCCGCCCCGAGGGCGAACGCCAGTTCGTACGCCGCCCTCGTGTGCTCGGGCCGGTACCCGGACGCACCCCTGTGCCCGACCACGAGCGGGGATGAATGCGCATGCATGGACAGATAATAGCCGCGCGATCTGGCGGCCCCTCTGCTCATCCGAGTGCCAGAATCGTTTCGTGTCCGACACCGTCCCCCTGCACGAGCGCTGGCGCGAACCAGCGTCCCTGCTTCCCCTGCACTGGGGCGCCTACCGTCCGCGCCTGGTCCTCGGCCTCGCAGGCATCATGCTCGGCACCGCATGCGTCCAGCTGACGAGCGCATACAGTCTCGTCTTCCTGCTCGTCGGGTCCCTTCTCCAGCCGGCGGGCTGGGCCGTTCTCCCTGCTCCGATCGGCCGGAGGGTCGCCGTCGTGGTCCCCGTGCTCGGCTTCACGTGGCTGATGCTCGGCGGTGCATCCTTCGCCTGGTGCTTCGTTGTTCCGCTCGCAGCGTGGCTCCTCGTCCGCCTCCGTCCCGCGATCAGCTACGTGGTGCTGATCCTGCCGGTCGCATGCGGCGTCGTCCTTTCGGCTGCGATCGCCGACTACAGCGGCACCTGGATCTCCTTCACCGTCAGCAGCCTCGTCGCGATCGCCGCCGCCTGGATCGCGCGCGCGATCGCGGTCGCCTGGTCGAAACGCGCCCCGCGGGCCCCGAGATCAAAGCAATCTGTCAGCCGGAATGAGGGCGAACTCGACTAGATTGACTACACAGCCGTTCAGCGGCATTCCCGGTCCAAGGTGAGTAGAGGAACCATGGCACTCGACAATCCCGCATTCTCGCGGAACCCCGCGTTCGCTTCCAATGCGAAGACGACAACGCCGCCCGCGGCCCCGAGCGCTGAGACGCTTCAGCAGCTCTATGAGGCCCCATCGGCCGGGTCGCACGACACCGGCCGGATGACGGTCGAAGACACCATCGTCAAGACGGCGATCAGTTTCGTGCTCCTCGTCGCCGGTGGCGCAGTCGGCTGGGCCTTCCCCGTGCTGTGGGTGCCCGCCATGATCGTCGGCCTCGCGCTCGCGCTCGTCAACATCTTCAAGAAGAAGCCATCAGCTCCGTGGGTGCTTTCGTACGCCGTCGTGGAGGGTGTGTTCGTCGGCGCGGTCTCCGGCGTCTTCGAGCAGCAGTGGCCGGGGATCGTCGTCCAGGCCGTCCTTGCCACCGTTGCCGTGATCGCCGTCACCCTGGCGCTCTTCGCGAGCGGCAAGATCCGCGCATCCGCTCGCGCGACCAAGGTCTTCCTGATCGCGATGGTCGGGTACCTGCTCTTCTCGGTCATCAACCTCGTGTTGGTGTGGACCGGCGCGAACACCAACCCGTTCGGTCTGAGCGGCTCGGTCACGATCTTCGGCATCCCGCTCGGGCTGGTCCTCGGTGTGCTCGTCGTCATCATGGCCGCCTACTCACTCGTGATCGACTTCGACTACATCAAGCGCGGCACCGCCAACCGGCTGCCCCGGGAGTACGGCTGGAGCGGCGCCTTCGGCATCATGGTGACCGTCGTCTGGCTGTATCTCGAGATCCTGCGTATGTTCGCGATTGCGCGAAACTAAAAGCACAGCCGCGATTGCGCGAAACTAAAAGCACAGCCGCGATTGCGCGAAACTAAAAGCACAGCCGCGATTGCGCGGAACCGGCAACCCGATCGAAAAGAAGGCCGGCGCGGATTCGTTCCGTGCCGGCCTTCTTTTCGCCTACTCCCACTCGATTGTGCCCGGGGGCTTCGAGGTGACGTCGAGGACGACCCGGTTGACGCCGGCGACTTCGTTCGTGATGCGGTTGGAGATCTTCGCGAGAACGTCGTAGGGCAGTCGCGTCCAGTCGGCCGTCATCGCGTCTTCGCTGCTGACGGGACGCAGCACGATCGGATGCCCGTAGGTGCGCCCGTCGCCCTGCACGCCCACCGACCGCACATCGGCCAGCAGTACGACGGGGCACTGCCAGATCTCGTTGTCGAGGCCGGCCGCTGTGAGCTCGGCGCGCACGATGGCGTCGGCGTCTCGCAGCAGGTCCAGGCGCTCGGAGGTGACTTCGCCGACGATGCGGATCCCGAGCCCAGGTCCGGGGAAGGGCTGGCGCCCGACGATGACTTCCGGCAGACCGAGTTCGCGGCCGATGGCCCGCACCTCGTCCTTGAAGAGGGTACGCAGGGGTTCGACCAGTTCGAACTGCAGGTCTTCGGGCAGTCCGCCGACGTTGTGGTGGCTCTTGATGTTCGCCGTGCCGGTGCCGCCGCCCGACTCGACCACGTCGGGGTACAGCGTGCCCTGCACGAGGAACCGGATCGGGTCGCCGTCCGCCGCAGCTTCGGCGACCAGGTCGGCCTGGGCCTGCTCGAAGGTCCGGATGAATTCGCGCCCGATGATCTTGCGCTTGGTCTCGGGGTCGCTCACGCCGGCGAGCGCGTCGAGGAACTGGCGCTCGGCGTCGATCGTCACGAGACGAACGCCCGTGGCCGCTACGTAGTCTTCTTCGACCTGCCGGCGTTCGTCTTTGCGCAGGAGACCGTGGTCGACGAACACGCAGACGAGCTGATCGCCGACCGCCTTGTGCACGAGCGCGGCCGCGACTGCCGAGTCGACGCCTCCTGACAGCGCGCAGATGACTTTGCCGCCACCCACCTGGGCGCGGATGGCCGCGACCTGGTCGGCGATCACGTTGCCACTGTTCCAGTCGGCGGGAATGCCGGCGGCACGGTGCAGGAAGTTCTCGAGCACCCGCTGACCGTAGGCCGAGTGCTTGACTTCGGGGTGCCACTGCACGCCGTAGAGCTTCTTCTCGTCGCTCGCGAAGGCGGCCACCGGCGTCGAGGCCGTGGACGCGAGGACCGCGAAGCCTTCGGGAGCCTTGGAGACGGAGTCACCATGGCTCATCCAGGCCGTCTGCGATTCGGGCTGCCCGTCGAGCAGGATTCCGGCGTCGCTCACGGTGACGTCGGTCGAGCCGTATTCACGCTGCCCGGTGTGCGCGACCTCTCCGCCGAGCGCCGTCGCCATCACCTGGAAGCCGTAGCAGATCCCGAGAACCGGGACGCCGAGCTCGAGGATCTCGCTGTCGAGTTGGGGAGCACCCTCTTCGTAGACGCTGGAAGGTCCACCGGAGAGCACGATTCCCGCCGGGCGCTTCGCCACGACCTCCGCCGCGGTGATCGTGTGCGGGACGATCTCGGAGTACACGTTCGCCTCGCGCACGCGGCGCGCGATCAGCTGTGCGTACTGGGCGCCGAAGTCGACGACGAGAACGGGACCTGTCGGGTGGGCACTGTCGGCACCGGTGAGCATGTCGCTGAATGCGGAATCGGTGCTAATGGGATGCCTCCACGAGATTCGCTTCTTCGGCCTCCCGGCCGGCCAGATAGGTTCGCACCTGCTTCGTGATGATCGCTTCGACGAAGAAGGACAGGAACGGGATGACGCCGCCGAGCGCGATCTGCACGAACTTGGCGAAGTTCCATCGCATCAGGCTCCACAACCGGAAGTCGGAGAAGAGGTACACGACGTAGAGCCAGCCGTGCGCGATCAGGATGCCGGTGCTGAGGTTGATTCCGGTGGCGACCGGCAGAGTGCCGCTCGGGTCCCACGGAACGAACGCGAGGACGCCATGGTCGCCGAACGCATAGAGCTCGTAGCGGAAGCCGTACTTGACGATCATCTCCGTCACCAGCAGGAGCAGCATGATTCCGGTGACGTAGGCGAAGACCTGATAGAACTTCAGCGCCCCGCGGATCTTCGGAAAGTCCTGGGGTTTGGGTGCGAGGGCCATGCGTCTAGTTTACGTTCCTGCTGCCTGCGCTCTCGCCGAGAGCCGGCCCCTCGGCCGAGAGCAGCTGCTCGCGCTCCTCGTCCTCTTTCTCCTTGGCATCCTTCACCAGGCGGTACCAGAAGAAGATGGCGAACCCGGCGAAGATGATCCACTCTGCGGCGTAGAAGACGTTGAGCCAGTTCAGGGTCGATTGCTGGATCGGCGGGGGCGAATCGATCTTGTCGAGCCCTGCCGGCGGCGTCTGCTCTACGACATACGCCTCGTAGACGTCCACCCCATCGACCCCGGTCCACAGGTTGTAGAGCGCGGCGACCGACATCGTCTTCATGACCGTCGGGTCGCCATGGGGATCGGGCAGTTCAGGCGCCTCGGTCGGCAGCAGTCGTCCGACGACCTCCTGCCCGGTCGTCAGCGGGTTCGACAGGCGCGCCACGACTGACTGCGCTGTCGCTTTGTCGGGCGCCCATCCCCGCGCGATCGCCAGGGCCACCGGAGTGCCCGATGAATCCGCGCCGGTGACGGTGAAATGGGCGACCACCCACCACCCGGCTTTTCCGTGGTTGAGCCGGCCTTCGAGCAACTGGTAGTCCGCGGGATTGAACCCCCCGGTGAAGCGGACGAGTTGTCCCGTCGCGACATCGGTGATCGGTCCTCCCGGCTTCGCCACCTGCTCGAGCGGCAGGACGGTCTCGCTGGGAGCATCGACGACCTTGCCCGACTCGATGGCCCGCTCGAGCTGCCACTGGCCGAGCCACGCGAACCCTGCTGCGAGCGCGAGTGCCAGCACGAGCGCGCCGATCCAGCGCGGACGCAGCATCATCTGGAACAGCGTCGTCTCGCCGCTGCCTGTCGTGTCGCTGATGGTCAATCCCGCTTTCGGTCCCCGGTGGTGTCGAGGTCGGCCGTTGCCGCCTCGACGAGCGCGATCTCCTCGTCGAGCATGGGATCGCGTATCGATTTCGACCGTTTTCTGGAACGGCCGGTCCGCAGAATCATCGCACCGATCTTCTCGGAGTTTGCTGCAAGCAGCGGGCCGATGATCGCCATGATGAGTACGTACAGCCCGGCGAACGGCTGGATGCGGGGATCGAGGCCCGCGCTCAGGGACAGCGTCGCGAGGATCAGCGCGAATTCGCCTCGGTTCTGCAGGATAGCCGTCGTGTTGATACCCGCCTGCGGGCCGAGCTTGTTGATCCACGCCACGAACTGCCCGGCGGCGATGTTCAGCACCAGCGTCATGACGACCGCCAGGATCACCGGCACGATCACCGAGGGGAACTGGGCGGGATTCAGTGCCAGACCGAAGTTGAGGAAGAAGAATGCTGCGAACACGTCTCGCAGCGGGATGGCGATGTGCTCGATCTTGTTGCGGTACTTCGTAGCTCCCAGCACCAGGCCGATCAGGAAGGCGCCGATCGCGTCGGTCACGCCGAGGAACTCTCCGATGCCCGCGAACAGCACGGCGAGACCGAAGAAGAGGATGGTGAAGAGCTCATCGTCTTTCGTCCGGAAGAATCGCGAGACCACCCGGCCGCCCCAGCGCGCGAGCGAGAACATCACGACGAGGAAGGTGAAGGCGATCGCCAGCTTCGCCACGATCGGCCAGAAGTCGTTCTCGCCGCTCAGCACGACCGAGACGATCGCGAGGTAGATGGCGATGAAGATGTCCTCGACCACCGTGACGCCCAGGATCATGGGCGTCTCGCGATTCGCCAGGCGACGGAGTTCGATGAGCAGTTTCGTGACGATCGCGCTCGACGACGTCGCAGTCATCCCGGCGATGACCAGCGCCTCACGGGTGCCCCAGCCCACCATGAATCCGAAGACGAGTCCGGCGCCCATGTTGATGACGACATAGGAGCCGCCCGAGATGATCAGTTTGCCGAAGTTGCCGAAGAACTCGTCCTGATCGAATTCGAGCCCCAGGTTGAAGAGCAGCAGGATCAGCCCGAAGATGGCGATCAGTTCGATGTAGTTGGAGTCGAAGTTGAGCGGGAACCAGCCGGTGTGCGGGCTGGCCAGCAGCCCGACGATCATGTAGACGGGTATCGCGGGGAGACCCACCAGCTTGCCGAGACGCCCCAGCACGTACGCAACAAGCAGGAGCAGGCCGAGAACGATGAGGTCTTCGCCGAGATGCATCGACTACCCTCCGGGCGGAGCGTCGACGGACTGTGCGGCGCGGACCGGCAGGTCACCTGACCGGAAGAAGGCGAACGCCTTCGCGACCTTCTCGGGCGATCCGGCAACGACGAGGGTGTCGCCCGGGAAGACCTTGAAGTCGGGCGCAGGAGCGGGGTTCGCGGATTCGCCTCGCACCACTGCGACGACGGTCAGCCCCACGATCCCTCGCTCGCCAGGGGTCCCGAGCTGCTGGCCCGCGATGTGGTCGTCGTAGTCGACCGTGAACCAGTCGATGCTGAGCCCGGGAATCTGGTCGAGCGCAGTGAGCGACTCGGTGATCTGGGTGCCGCCCAGCAGCTCAGCGAGCGTGTGCGCTTCGTCTTCATTGAGACGCAGGGAGACTTTCGTCACGTCTGCGGCGTCCTCGTCGTCCGAGAACGTGATCAGGTCGCTGTGGCCGGAACGGTGGGCGATGACGCCGACCTTGCCACCGTCGTCTGTAACGAAGGTGTGAAGCACACCGACCCCGGGCAGTTTGACCCGTCGAACGTCAACCATGGTCACGTCTCCAGAACTTGGGGGGCAGTATGTCAATCCTACCGGAGGCGTTGTGGGACCCACCCGTTCGGGCGGGTCCCACGACCTGGCTCCGCAGCCCCTCCAGCGGGCCGCCGGAGACTCAGGCGCTGACGATCTCGGGAGCCTCCAGCCGGATCGCTTCGGCCGACTCGTCGTCGGGCTGCAACTGGCTCGCGCGCTCGGCGGCGACCCGTTTCAGATACACCTGCACCTCGTGCTCCTCACGTTTCGCGTCCCAGCCGAGAACGGCGGCCATGAGGCTCGCGGCGACCGGCGCCGCCGAGACGCCTCGGTCCCAGGCCTCGATCGAGATGCGGGTGCGTCGTGCGAGGACGTCCTCCAGATGCAGTGCTCCTTCGTGCGAAGCCGCGTAGACGACCTCCGCTCCGATGTAGTCGTCTGCGCCGGGCAGTGGCTCGGCGAGTGACGGGTCGGACCGGATCAGGTCGAACAGATCGTCGGACAGTGTTCCGTAGCGGTTGAGGAGGTGCTCGATGCGGGCGATGTGGAGGCCCGTCTTCGCCGCGATCCTGCCGCGGGAGTTCCACGCCGCCTGGTAGCCCTCAGCGCCGACGAGCGCGATCTCCTGCGTCGTGCTCTCGGGGATCTTGCCGTCGAGGGCGTCGACCGCCGAGTCGATCGCATCCTTGGCCATGATCCGGTAGGTGGTCCACTTGCCGCCGGCGATCACGACCAGCCCCGGCACCGAGTGGGCGACGAGGTGCTCCCGGGAGAGTTTCGACGTCTCCTCCGACTCCCCGGCGAGGAGGGGTCTCAGCCCGGCGTACACGCCTTCGACGTCCTCTCGTGTGAGCGGGACGGCGACGACCGCGTTCACATGCTCGAGCAGGTAGTCGATGTCGGCGGCGGTCGCTGCGGGGTGCGCCTTGTCGAGATGCCAGTCGGTGTCGGTCGTGCCGATCAGCCAATGGCGCCCCCACGGGATCACGAAGAGCACGCTCTTCTCCGTGCGCAGCAGCAGTCCCATCTTGGACTGGAACCGGTCGCGCGGAACCACCAGGTGGATGCCCTTCGACGCACGCACTTTGAACTGGCCACGCTCACCCACCATGGCCTGCGTATCGTCGGTCCACACGCCGGTGGCGTTGACGACCTGCTTGGCCCGGATGTCGAAGCGCTCGTCGTTCTCGAGATCGTGCGCGCGCACTCCCACCACGCGCTCGCCCACCTTGATGAAGCCTTCGACGCGCACCCGGCTGGCCACGTGCGCGCCGTAATGCGCTGCGGTCCTGGCGAGGTTCGCGACGTAGCGGGCATCGTCGACCTGGGCGTCGTAATAGGTGATCCCGCCGACCAGCGCATCGCTCGCGAGGCTGGGGATCGCACGCATCACCTGGCGCTTCGACAGGTGGCGGTGGTGCGGGACTCCCGGCGGGCGCAGGCCCGTGTACGAGAAGATGTCGTAGAGCATCATGCCGGCGCCGACGTAGGCGCGCTCCACCACCCGCTTCTTCAGCGGGTACAGGAACCGAACGGGTTTGACCAGGTGGGGCGCGATGCGCTGCAGGAGGAGGCCGCGCTCGATGAGCGCCTCGCGCACGAGCCGGAAGTCGAGTTGCTCGAGATACCGGATCCCCCCATGGACGAGCTTGGACGACCGGCTCGACGTTCCGGATGCGAAGTCACGCGCCTCGACGAGCCCGACGCTCAGGCCGCGGGTGACCGCATCCACTGCGCTTCCGGTGCCGACGATCCCACCTCCGACGACGAGGATGTCGAGTTCCGTCTCTTTCAGGGCGCGGATCGCCTCCGCTCGCTCGGCCGGACCGAGCTTCGACGGGCTGGACACTGTCTGGCCGGACTGATCCTCCTTGACCATGTCATTCCCTTCCCCGGCCGGACGGCCGTGTATCTAGTGCGCGTGATACGGCGCGACGACGACTTCGACGCGCTGGAACTCCTTCAGGTCCGAGTATCCGGTGGTCGCCATGGACCGTCGGAGCGCTCCGACCAGATTCGCTGTGCCCTCGGCGACCGGTGCGGGGCCGTAGAGGATCTCCTCCAGCGGTGCGACCTGGCCGACCTCGACCCGGTTGCCGCGCGGAAGCTGTGAGTGGTACGCCTCGGTACCCCAGTGGAGGCCGCCACCGGGGGCGTCCGTCGCCCGCGCGAGCGCGGTGCCGAGCATGACCGCGTCTGCACCGCACGCGATCGCCTTCACGATGTCGCCTGAGGTGCCGAGCCCTCCGTCGGCGATGACGTGGACGTAGCGGCCGCCCGACTCGTCCATGTAGTCACGGCGTGCGCCGGCGACGTCTGCGACGGCGGTCGCCATCGGGGCGTGGATGCCGAGGGTCGCGCGGGTCGTCGACGCCGCACCCCCGCCGAAACCGACGAGCACGCCCGCAGCACCCGTGCGCATGAGGTGGAGTGCCGCCGTGTACGTGGCGGCTCCGCCGACGATGACGGGGACGTCGAGTTCGTAGATGAACTTCTTGAGGTTGAGCGGCTCGACGTTCTTCGAGACGTGTTCGGCCGACACGGTCGTCCCACGGATGACGAACAGGTCGACGCCCGCCTCGACGACGGTCTTGTAGAGCTCCTGCGTCCGCTGCGGCGACAACGCCCCCGCCACCGTGACCCCGCCGGCCCGGATCTCGGCGAGTCTGGCGGTGACAAGTTCGGGCTTGATCGGCTCCGAGTAGATCTGCTGCATCCGCGCAGTCGCCCTGTCGGCAGGAAGGGAGCGTACCTCGGCGAGGAGGGGCTCAGGGTCGTCGTAGCGCGTCCACACCCCTTCGAGGTCGAGTACGCCGAGGCCGCCGAGCTGGCCCATCATGATGGCGGTGGTCGGCGACACGACCGAGTCCATCGGCGCCGCCAGGAACGGGATGTCGAACTGGTAGGCGTCGATCGACCACGTCACGGAGACGTCTTCGGGGTCTCGGGTACGTCGGCTGGGCACCACCGCGACGTCGTCGAAGGCGTATACGCGGCGGGCACGCTTGGCGCGCCCGATCTCAATCTCCATGCTCACGGATTCAGTCTATGGCGCGCCCGCGATCGAGGGTCCGCCAATCCACAACCCTGACGCCCACGGCAGGGACGGGCATCCGCACACCGCTTTCGGATGCGCGCTGTCGGTCGCTCACGGCAGAGTGGAGGTATGCGGGTCGAAGCCGAATCACTGTCCGAACTGCGCCAGCGCACCAGCGAGAAGTGGCGCACGTTTCCTCCGGACGTGCTTCCACTCTTCGTGGCCGAGATGGACTATCCCCTCGCCGAACCCATCGCGGATGCGCTGATCGCGGCCGTGAAGCGGTCGGACACCGGCTACATCGGGCCGGGCGATGAACTCCAGCGCGCCTTCTGCTCGTTCGCAGGCCGCCACTGGGGATGGTCGGTGCAGCCCGGCCAGGTCACGACGACCACGGACGTCAGCGTTGTCATCGTCGAGGCGCTGCGCCTGGTGATACGTCCGGGCGACGGCGTCGTCATCAATCCGCCGGTCTATCCACCGTTCTTCGACCTCGTTCCCGAAGCGGGAGGGCGCATCGTCGAGGTGCCGCTGGTCGACGGCGGCGACCGTGGTCCCCGGCTGGATCTCGACGGAATCGAGAGGGCGTTCGCCGCTGGAGCCCGTGCCTTCCTGCTCTGCAACCCGCACAATCCTGTGGGGCTGGTCCACAGCGAAACCGATCTCCGGGCCGTGGCCGACCTGGCCGAGCGCTACGACGTCGCTGTGGTGAGCGACGAGATCCATGCCCCGCTGACGCATTCCGACGCGACGTTCACGCCGTTCCTCGCCGTATCGGAGTCAGCGCGCCGGCATGGCATCGCAGCCCACTCGGCGAGCAAGGCGTGGAACCTCGCTGGTCTCAAATGCGCCCTCATGGTGACCGCGCACGACATGATGGCTGCCCGCGTCGCGACTCTTCCGAAGGAGGTCGAGGTGCGCACGAGCCTCTTCGGGCGCATCGCGAGCACAGCGGCGTTCGAAAACGGCGAGGAGTGGCTGGCGGGGATGCTCGCGTCGGTGGAGTCGAACCGCGCCCGCCTCCGGCGTCTGCTCGGCGAACGCCTGCCAGGGGTCGTATGCCGGGAGCCGCATGCGAGCTACCTCGCATGGCTCGACTTCCGGGCACTGGGATGGGGCGACGATCCGAGCGCTCACGCCCTCGACGCCGCGAAGGTGGCGCTCGTGGCGGGAACGGACTTCGGAACGCCGGGTCGCGGGTTCGCCCGCCTCAATTTCGCCTGCTCCCCGGAGGTGCTCACTGAGGCGATCGAACGCCTCGCCTCAGTGACGGGTTCGAACGCGCGACCTGGCTACCGACGGTAGTTGGGAGCTTCGACGACCATCTGGATGTCGTGCGGGTGCGACTCCTTGAGCCCGGCCGCCGTGATCCGGACGAACTTGCCACGCTCCTTGAGCTCCGGGATCGTGCGTCCGCCCACGTAGAACATCGACTGGCGGAGGCCGCCGAGCAGCTGGTAAACGACGGACGAGACCGGACCCCGGTAAGGCACCTGGCCCTCGATGCCTTCGGCGATGAGCTGCTCGTCGCTGGGAACATCGGCCTGGAAGTAGCGGTCACGTGAGTACGAGGTCTTCTTGCCCCGCGTCTGCAGCGCGCCGAGTGACCCCATGCCTCGATAGTTCTTGAACTGTTTGCCGTTGACGAAGACGAGGTCGCCGGGGCTCTCATCGGTACCGGCGAGCAGCGAGCCGAGCATCACGGTCTCGGCTCCCGCGACGAGCGCCTTCGCGATGTCGCCCGAATACTGGAGGCCACCGTCGGCGATCACCGGCACACCCGCGATCCGGGCGGCGAGGGATGCCTCGTAGACGGCTGTGACCTGGGGCACGCCGACACCTGCGACCACGCGCGTCGTGCAGATGGAGCCCGGCCCGACACCGACCTTGATGGCGTCGGCGCCGGCGTCGATCAGCGCCTGGGCACCGCTGCGGGTCGCGACATTGCCGCCGATGATGTCAACGTGCGACGCAGCCCGCTCGCTCTTGAGCCGACGGACGATGTCGAGCACGCCCGCGCTGTCACCGTTCGCTGTGTCCACGACGATGACGTCGACACCGGCATCGATGAGCGTCATGGCGCGCTCCCACGCGTCGCCGAAGAAGCCGATCGCTGCGCCGACCCGCAGGCGGCCCTCGTCGTCCTTGGTCGCGTTCGGATACTTCTCGCTCTTGTCGAAGTCTTTGACGGTGATGAGTCCGCGCAGCCGTCCGGCCGGGTCGACGAGCGGGAGCTTCTCGATCTTGTGCTGGGCGAAGATCGCCACGGCGGAATCGGGGTCGATGCCTTCGGGCGCCGTGATCAGCGGCTGGCGGGTCATCACGTCGCGGACCAGCGTCGTGCTCTTCTCGAAGGGAGAGACGAACCGCATGTCACGGTTGGTGATGATGCCGACCAGGGTTCCGTCACCCTCGACCACGGGAAGTCCGCTCACACGGAACTGGCCGCACAGCGCATCCACTTCGGCGACCGTCGCATCGGGGGTCGTCGTCACCGGATTCGTGATCATGCCGGACTCCGACCGCTTGACCTTGTCGACGTGCGCCGCCTGGTCTTCGATCGAGAGGTTGCGATGGAGGATGCCGATGCCGCCCTGGCGAGCCATGGCGACGGCCATCCGCGACTCGGTGACCGTGTCCATCGCCGACGACAGCAGCGGCGCCGACACCGTGATCCGTTTGGTCAGACGAGAGGATGTATCCGCCTCACTCGGGATGACGTCGGTGTGCCCCGGGAGGAGCATCACGTCGTCGTAGGTCAGTCCGATGAAACCGAAAGGATCCGTCTGATCCATTTCACCCCTTATGCCGTCGTCCGCTGGTAATCCATGTTAACGGCTCGAAGCTGGGGAAATTCCCTTCTGCTACCTGAGGTCTTCCCTCGCGAGCGCAGCTCGCTCGGCGCTGGCTCCGCGGCGTCGCAGTGCGACGCTTTCAGCTCCGGAGCGCGCAGCAACAACCGCATCCACGGTCAGGATGACGAGGGCGAGCCAGACGATCCCGAAACCGATCCAGCGCTCGGGCGGCATCGCTTCATGCAGGATGACGACGCCGACGAGGAACTGGATGAACGGAGCGAAGTACTGGATGAAGCCCATGTAGATGAGCGGCAGGCGACGTGAGGCTGCCGCGAAGAACAGGAGCGGGACCGCAGTGATGACGCCGAGGCCGGCGAGCAGCACGGTGTGCCACACGCTGATCGTGCCGAAGGTCAGGCCGACCGTGGATGCCACGACGATGAGCTGCACGATCGCCACCGGTGTGAGCCACATCGTCTCGAGCGTCAGCCCGCCCACTGCGTCGACCTGTTTTCCCACGCGTTTCTTGATGAGCCCGTACAGCCCGAACGAGAACGCGAGTACCAGAGCGACCCAGGGAAGCGAACCGTATCCGACGGCGAGCACGATGACCGCGACGATGCTCACGCCGACAGCGACCCACTGCGCCGGGCGGAGTCGCTCGCGCTGCACGAGCACCCCGAGGAAGACGGTCACGATCGGGTTGATGAAGTACCCGAGGGCCGCCTCGACGACGTTGCCGTTCACGGCCGCGTAGACGTAGGTCTGCCAGTTGACGTAGATCAGCGCGCCTGCGACGCCCATGGTGAGCACGATCCGCCGGTTGCGGACGAGAGCGCCGAACGAGAGCCAGCGTCTCGTGGCGGTGAGGAGGATGGCGCAGAAGACCAGGGAGAACACGACGCGCCAGGCGACGATCTCGAATGCGTTCGCGGGCGCCAGCGCGATGAAGTAGATCGGGAGGAAACCCCAGAGGACGTAGGCCGAGATCGCATAGACGAGGCCGGAACGTCGGTGGCTGGTCAGCGGCCGGACCGGCTCGACGGCTTCCGGGTCTGCGTGGGAGGTCGACTCGAGCTCTGGGCTGGACACTCCTGCGATACTACGCCGAAATGGAGAAGGCCCGGACGCCGAAGCGTCCGGGCCTTCCCGGCGTGGGGTCGTCAGCGGACGACCACAGCGAGCACGTCGCGTGCGGAGAGGACGAGGTAGTCCTCACCGGCGAACTTGACCTCGGTTCCGCCGTACTTCGAGTAGATCACCTTGTCGCCGACGGCCACGTCGAGCGGGATGCGGTTGCCGTTGTCGTCGATGCGGCCGGGGCCCACTGCGACGACCTCGCCCTCCTGCGGCTTCTCCTTGGCGGTGTCGGGAATGACGAGACCTGAAGCAGTCGTCTGCTCAGCCTCGACCTGCTTGATAACGATGCGATCCTCGAGCGGCTTGATGGAGACCGACACGGTTGACCTCTTTCTTGAACTAAGACTGGAGTTAGCACACTCACACCGAGAGTGCTAAACCGAGTCTAGATGCTGGGTTAGCAGTCACGCAACGTGAGTGCCAAAGCGCCGACGTGCGTACGCTGGGTTCATGGAGAGGTCCGAACTCGTCGAACTGCTGTCGCCCGAAGGGCTCCGGCTGCTCGATTCGCTCCCTCCCTACCACTCGACCGGCGACGTCGTGCGGATGGTCAGCGACCTGCGCAAAGCAGGTCATCCACCCACCCTTGTCGCGGCCGTGCTCACACAGGCCCGGCTCCGCTCGAAGGCGGCGGCGAAGTTCGGCCGGTTCGCCGACCGGATGCTCTTCACCGAAGCCGGGCTGGAACAGGCCACTCGGCTCTCGGTCGCAGCCCTGCACGCGGGGCGGTTTGCCGCAGCCGGGCTCTCGCGGGTCGTCGACCTCGGCTGCGGCATCGGCGGGGACGCCATGGCGATGGCGGCCATCGACCTCCAGGTGACGGCTGTCGACGCCGATGAGATCACTGCCGCGATCGCAAGCTACAACCTGGCGCCGTTCTCCAACGCATCCGTTCTGAATCAGGACGCAGAGAAGACCGACCTCCGCGGCGCGGACGGAATCTATCTCGATCCGGCGCGGCGCACCGCCGGCCACGGCCAGACCACGCGGTTCACCGATCCCGACGACTATTCGCCGTCGCTGAACTTCGCATTCGAGCTCGCAACGGGACGCTCGGTCGGCGTGAAGCTCGGCCCCGGCTTCGACCGCGACCTCATCCCGTCGACGGCCGAGGCCCAGTGGATCTCGGTCGACGGCCACCTCGTCGAGATGGGGCTCTGGTTCGGCGCACTGGCCCGGCCGCACATCCGCCGCTCGGCTCTCGTGATCGACGCGGGCGGGTCGTACGAACTCACCGCGGCCGAGGACAGTGAGGATGTCGAAGCCGGTGAGCTCGGCGACTTCATCTACGAGCCCGACGGCGCCGTCATCCGCGCTCGCCTGATCGGCGACCTCGCGCGGTCGCTCGGCGCGCGCATGCTCAGCGACGGGATCGCGTACCTGACGTCCAGCACGCTCGTCGCCACGCCGTTCGCCTCGGCTTTCCGCGTCCTCGAGACGCTCCCCTTCGCCGAACGCGATCTCAGGCGCGCCCTGCGCGAGCGGGAGATCGGAACTCTCGAGATCAAGAAACGCGGCGTGGATGTCGACCCCGCCGCCCTGCGCAAGCGTCTGTCGTTGAGCGGCCGGGAGAGCGCAACCCTCGTGCTCACCCGCATCGCAGGACGTCACGCCGCGCTGCTTGTCGACCGCGTCGGCTGAACCTGTCTGACAGCTGCCGGGGCGTGGCGAAGGGCCGGACGCATCGCGCGGTCCGGCCCCTCGATTGCCGCTAGTAGTTGAAGTTGGAGTTGTTCATGACGCCGATCCACACGACGGCGAGGATGATCCCGCCGATGATCGAGATGGCGATGCCGACGAACCCGGTGATCAGGCCGGTGAGCCAGAACCCCCTGGCGGCCGGCTCTTTGTTGCGACCCAGGAAGCCGAGCACGATCGCCGCGATCGAGAAGACGAAGCCCCAACCGAAGCTGACGATCCCCAGGATGCCGGTGATCATGGAGATGATGCTCAGGACGGGCGACTTGGCCGCGGGAGCCGGCGCACCATACGGCTGGGCGTACGGTGCCGCAGGCTGGCCGTAACCGGGAGCCGCCTGGCCGTAACCGGCGGCGGGCTGGCCGTAAGCGGGCGGCGGAGGCGGCGGGACGGCGCCAGGCTGGGCAGGCTGATACGCAGGTGGTGCCGGCTGGTAGGCGGGCGGGGCCGGCTCGGCTGCCGGAGCCGGAGGAGTCGACGGTGTTGGTGTCACGGGCGGGTTGCCTTCCGGCGCGGCCGGGGGCACGGCGGGCGGAACGTTCGGTTCCGCCGGTTCGCCTGGGGTGTTCGGATCGGTCATGAGCCGATCTCCTTTCGATTGGGGCGGCGCGCCGGCCGGCGCGATCCACTCATGGGCCTGGCTCCTCGATAGCTGAACAAACGCTGTATGCAGCCATGGTGACAGCCCGCGGACGAAGGTGTCAACGCATGTCTCAGCGTGCGACCTGGATCTCCGTCACGGGGAGCGTGGAGTCCGCACCGAACGACAGGGTGGAAGGCTCATGGCCCGCCATGATGAGCTGGGCGCCGAGCGCTGCGATCATGGCGCCGTTGTCCGTGCAGAGCGACAGCGCCGGGATGCGCAGCGCGACGCCTGCACGCGCCGATCGCTCGGTGGCGACCTCCCTGACCCGGGCGTTCGCGACTACGCCGCCGCCCAGCAGGAGGCGCGGAACCCCGAAATCTTCGCAGGCGGCGAGCGCCTTGGTGATCAGGACGTCGACGACCGCCTCGCGGAAGCTCGCGGCGACATCGGAGACCGGGACCTCTTCGCCCGCATCCTGCCGCTGCTCGACCCACCGGGCGACGGCCGTCTTCAGCCCGGAGAAGGAGAAGTCGTACCGATGCTTCTCCATATCCTTGGGCTGGGTGAGCCCACGGGGGAAGCGGATCGCCTTCGGATCACCGAACGCTGCGACCCGGTCGATCTGCGGACCGCCCGGGTACGGAAGGCCGAGCACGCGCGCGACCTTGTCGAACGCCTCGCCTGCCGCGTCGTCGATCGTCTCACCGAGAAGCTGGACATCGGAGACCAGGTCGCGGACGAGCAGGAGCGACGTGTGGCCGCCGGAGACCAGCAGCGCGATCGTCGGAAGCTCGACCGCGTGCCCGGGGCCACCCGAGGCATCCAGCAGGTCGGCGCCGACATGCCCGACAAGGTGGTTGACGGCGTAGATCGGTTTGCCGAGAGACACGGCGAGCGCCTTCGCAGCGCCGACGCCGACCATGAGCGCACCCGCAAGACCCGGGCCGCTGGTCACGGCGATCGCATCCAGTTCATCGAGCGCGATGTCGGCGTCGGCCACCGCCGCCCGCAGGGCCGGGGTCAGCGCCTCGAGGTGCGCGCGGGCCGCGACCTCGGGGACGACTCCCCCGTACCGGGCGTGCTCGTCCATCGACGACGCGATCGTGTTGGAGAGAAGGCGCGTGCCCCGCACGATGCCGATCCCGGTCTCGTCGCACGACGTCTCGATGCCCAGGACGAGCGGCTCTGCGCGGTTCACCGCGATTCTCCTTCGACGACTGCCGGATCGCCTGCCCACTCGGTGCGGGCGGGCGCGACATCGACGCGCATGACGATGGCATCCACGTCGTCCGGCTGGTAGTAGTGCGGCCTGACGCCGATCTCCTCGAATCCGAGCATCCGGTACAGCGCCTGCGCACCGGGGTTGTCGGCTCGCACCTCGAGGAACACCGCCGTGATGCCACGACGACGTGCCTCACCGAGCAGCGTCAGCATGAGCGCCCGCCCCAGCCCTTGACGCCGGGCGCCGGGCGCCACGGCGATGGTCTGGATGTCGCCGTCTGTCGAGCCGGCCGGCGCGAGCAACCCGGCATAGCCTTCGATCGCGTCGGGGCTGGCTGCGCTGTCAGGGCCGGCTTCAGTGTCAGGGCCGGCCACACGGAATGCCACGAGATAGTAGGTGTGGTCGCCGGTGATCTCGGCGCGCATGGAACGCTCCGACCAGGCGTCGTTCACGAAGGTCGCGTGCTCGAGAGCCATGATCGCCGGGACGTCCGCCTCCGAGGCCCTGCGGAACTGCCATGACTCGGTCACGCGCTCACCCGCTTCGGGCCGTTCGAGAGCGTCACATCCGGCGAGCGCAGGTACAACGGCTCATCGACGGCGAACGGACGCTTGTGAAGGTAGAGGAGTTCGGCGAGCATCCCGAGTGCGCCCGCCGACACGGTGGCGGCGTCGAAGCGGGCGAGCGATGCGTGCGGAAGCTGATCCGGCTTGGCGAGCCCCGGCCCGTCCTCCCGGATCGGCAGGCCCAGTTCGTCGACGCCGACATACGCCGACCAATAGAGTTCGCGGCGGCGGGCGTCGGTGATGACCAGCAATCCGCCCTCATGTCCTGCCCGATACCGTTCGAACGCGATCGCGTCGTGGCTGACGATGGGCACGACGGGCCTGCCCACCCCGAAGGCGAAGGCGCGAGCCGCTGCGATGCCGACGCGCAGACCCGTGAACGGCCCCGGCCCCATTCCGGCCGCCACTCCCGACAGGGCGTCGACGGGAACGCCCGCATCGGCCAGCACGGCGGCGATCTGGTCGCCCACCACCTCCGCGTGGCGCATCGTGTCGCGTTCGCTGCGCTCGGCGAGGATGCCCCCATCGCGGTCGACGACGGCGACGCTCGTGCCCGCGGAGGTGTCAATCGCAAGGAGCATGAGTCCAGCCTAGGCTGATCCGGCGGCGCCCCATCGCGGGCCGTAACCGCGAACAGTCACAACGCGCGGTTCATCGCTCTCGAGTTCGGTGGTGTCCGCCGAGCCGGCGCCCGCGGGCCCTGCGGAATCGCGTGCCGCAGCCCCCGTCGGGCGCTCGATGTCCACCTCGAGCCAGGACTCGGCGACGCCGTCGAGCATCCCGCTCCCCCACTCGACCACGACGACCGACCGGGCGAAATCGATGTCGAGATCGTCGAGTTCCAGCGCGCTGGACAGGCGGTACGCATCCACGTGCACGAGCGGGGAACCGCCGACGAGGCTCGGATGCGTGCGTGCGAGCACGAAAGTCGGACTCGTGACCGGTCCCCTGACATCCAGGCCCTCACCGAGCCCGCGCGTGAGAGTGGTCTTGCCCGCGCCGAGCGGCCCGCTCAGCACGACCAGGTCGCCCGGGCCGACGATGCGCGCGAGCTCCACGCCCAGGGCGTGCATCTCCGCCGCGGTCTCGACCACCGTCTCGGAAGGAACTCTGAGCCCGCTCACGTCCCCTCTTTCACCTCACCGACGAACGTGCGCTGCACGCGGGGACCGATACGGGTCACAATCTCGTAGTTGATGGTGCCCGCGGCCTCCGCCCAGTCGTCAGCGCTGGGGAAACCGATGGCCGGATCACCGAACAGGACGACCTCGTCGCCGACACTGACCGGCTCGTCGTCGACATCGACGACGAACTGGTCCATCGCGACCCGTCCGCTGACCGGGAAGACACGGCCCGCGATGCTCACTGTCGCTCGGTTCGACGCATGGCGGGGAATGCCTTCGGCATAGCCGAGCGGCACCAGGGCGAGAGTGGTCTCGCGGGGGGTCCGGTAGGTGTAGTCGTACGAGACGCCCTTGCCCGGGGGCACCCGGCGAACGGCAGCGACGCGACCGCGCAGGGTCATGACCGGCGAGATCCCGAGGTCCGCGCTGGTCCTGTCGGTGAAGGGCGACAGGCCGTAGATCCCGATCCCGAGCCGCACCAGGTTGAAGCGTGAATCCGGGATGCGGAGCGCTGCCGCGGACGCTGCGATGTGCCGCAACTCCGGGTGCAGTCCTGCGTCGGCGGCCAGTTCGAGTCCGCGACGATAGAGCGCGATCGCCGCGGCGTCGTCGTCGGCTGACGCGTTCGAGAGGTGACTGAAGACACCGCGCACGACGATGTCGCCCTCGTGCTCCAGCTCGCGTGCCCGGGCGAACGTCTCCGCCCACTCATGCTCCGGGATGCCGTTGCGACTGAGCCCGGTCTCGAGCTTCAGCTGCACCAGCGCCTGGCCGTGGAGCCGGCCCTGGGCGACGAGCTGGCGACGAGCCGCGGCGACCGCCTCGAGCTGAGCGATCGAGGAGAGGCCCAGGTCGATGCCCGCCTCGATCGCGGGTGCGAAGTCGGTGTCCGGATCGTGCAGCCACGCCAGGATGGGAGCGGCGATGCCGGCATCCCTGAGCTCCATGGCCTCGGTCAGGTCGGCGACTCCGAGCCAGTCGGCGCCGCCTGCCAGGGCCGCGCGGGCGCACTCGGCGGCCCCGTGCCCGTAAGCGTTCGCCTTCACCACCGCCATGACATGTTCGGTCCCGATCACCTGGCGAAGGTGGGCGACATTGCGCGCGAGCGCTCCGAGGTCGATCACGGCCTCGCGGAAGACGGCCTCACTCATACTCGGCCCTCAGCGACCACGAACGCGCAGGCGACGCCGGCGTCATGCGTCATGGAGAGGTGGAACGACCCGATGCCGCGCCGCTCGGCGATGGCGGCGGCCGTCCCGTTCAGCACGAATTCGGGGTTCCCTTCGGCGTCCGAGACGATCTCCATGTCATGCCAGCGAACGCCCTCCGTGTCGCCGAGCGCCTTCATGAGCGCCTCCTTCGCGGCGAATCGTGCCGCAAGCGAATGCACAGGCAGGTCGCGCTCGTTCGCCGTGAACAGGCGCTCCACGAGCCGGGCTGTCCGGCCGACCGCCCGGGTGAACCGGGCCAGGTCGACGACGTCGACTCCGATTCCGACGATCACGTTTTGGCAGCTATTCGACCGTGACGGACTTGGCCAGGTTGCGCGGCTGGTCGACGTCGAGCCCCTTCGCGCTGGACAGCTCCATCGCGAAGATCTGCAGCGGGATGACCGCCAGCAGCGGCTCGAACAGCGGCGCCGCGAGCGGAATCGGGATCACCTCGTCTGCGAACGGCAGCACGGCCGCGTCACCCTGTTCGGCGATCGCGATGACGCGGGCGCCGCGGGCGCGGATCTCCTGGATGTTCGAGACGACCTTCTTGTGCATCTCGTCCGAACCACGCGGGCTCGGCACGACGACGAACACCGGCTGACCCGGCTCGATGAGCGCGATCGGCCCGTGCTTCAGCTCACCGGCCGCGAAGCCCTCCGCGTGGATGTACGCGAGCTCCTTCAGCTTGAGCGCACCCTCCATGGCGATCGGGAATCCGACATGGCGACCGAGGAAGAGCACGGCACGCGTGTCGGCCATCCACTTCGCGAGCTGCGCGATGCTGTCGTGGGACTCGAGCACTTTGGAGAGCTTCGCCGGGATGGCGGCGAGCTCGTCGAGCTGCCGAGCCTGCTCGGGCACCGAAAGCGTCCCGCGAACGCGGGCGAGGTGCAGCCCGAAGAGGTAGAGCGCAGTGATCTGGGCGACGAATGCTTTCGTCGAGGCGACCGCGACCTCGGGACCGGCGTGCGTGTAGATCACGGCGTCGGATTCGCGCGGGATCGTGGCGCCCTGGGTGTTGCAGACGGAGATCACCGTCGCGCCGGCCTCGCGGGCGAACTTGACAGCCATGAGCGTGTCCATCGTCTCGCCGGACTGGCTGATCGAGATCACGAGTGTCTTCGGCGTGATCACCGGGTCGCGGTAGCGGAACTCGTGGCTCAGCTCGACCTGTACGGGCACGCGGGCCCACTGCTCGATGGCATAGCTGCCGACCTGGCCGGCGTATGCCGCGGTACCGCACGCGATGATCGTGATGCGGTCGATCCCGGCGAGCACATCGTCGCCGAGGGCTTCGAGTTCGGGGATGACGACCTGGCCGTCGTGATGACGGGCGCGCATGGTGTTGGCGACCGCATCCGGCTCTTCGCTGATCTCCTTCGCCATGAAGCTCGACCAGCCGCCCTTCTCCGACGCCGAAGCATCCCAGGCGACCTCGAACGGCTCGACCTCGACCCGTTCGCCGTCGAAATCGGTGACGGTGACCGAGTCGGGAGTGATTGTCACGATCTGGTCCTGGCCGATCGCGACGGCGTTGCGCGTGTGCTCGACGAAGGCGGCCACATCGGAGCCGAGGAAGTTCTCGCCCTCGCCGAGACCGATGACGAGTGGTGAGTTGCGGCGGGCGCCGACGACGACGCCGGGCTCATCCTGGTGAAGGGCGAGCAGTGTGAACGCGCCTTCGAGGCGGCTGACGACGAGACGGAACGCATCCTGAAGGCTGCCGGTCGCGCGGTATTCGCGGCCGAGCAGAACGGCGGCGACCTCGGTGTCGGTCTCGCTCGTGAAGGCGAATCCCTCGGCGAGCAGTTCGTCTTTCAGTGCAGCGAAGTTCTCGATGATCCCGTTGTGGATGACGGCCAGGCGTCCGTCATCTCCAAGATGCGGATGCGCGTTCCGGTCGGTCGGCCCGCCGTGCGTCGCCCACCGCGTGTGCCCGATGCCGGTCGAGCCATTACCGATCGGGTTGACCTTGAGATCGTCGGTCAGCACCGACAGCTTGCCGGCCCGCTTGGCCGTATGAAGGTCACCGTTGTCGTCGATGATCGCGACACCCGCGGAGTCGTAGCCCCGATATTCGAGTCGCTTCAATCCACCGAGGAGGACCTCGAGACTCCTGTCAGTACCGACGTACCCCACGATTCCACACATGCACCCGATTTTAGCCTGACCCAAACCTCTAAACTGGTCGCCTATGGCTGAAACAGGCGCAGGCACAGGTAACGGCCAGACATCCCCCTTCGTGGAACTCGACCGCGCCGACTGGGCTGAGCTTGCCGAATCGACCACGCTCCCCCTGAAGGAGACCGAGATCGTGCAGCTGCGCGGCCTCGGGGATCCGCTCGACATGCGCGAGGTCGAAGAGGTCTACCTGCCCCTCAGCCGTCTTCTCAATCTGTATGTCGCCGGCACCAAGCAGTTGCATCGCGTGACCAACGAATTCCTCGGGGAGCGGGCGCAGAGCACGCCCTTCGTGATCGGTGTCGCGGGCTCGGTCGCCGTGGGCAAGTCGACGATCGCCCGGCTTCTGCGTGAGCTGCTGTCGCGCTGGGACGACACGCCCCGGGTCGAACTGGTGACCACCGACGGCTTCCTGTTGCCCAACGCCGAACTCGAGCGCCGCGGGCTCATGGAACGCAAAGGCTTTCCGGAGTCGTACGACCGCCGCGCACTCCTCCGGTTCGTGACCGAGGTGAAAAGCGGCGCCGCCGAAGTCCGCGCTCCGTTCTATTCGCACCTCAGTTACGACATCGTGCCCGGCGCGCAGATCGTGGTACGGCGGCCAGACGTGCTGATCGTGGAAGGCCTGAACGTGCTCCAGCCCGCGGGCGGAGGCAACCGGCTCGCCGTCAGCGACCTCTTCGACTTCAGCGTCTACGTCGACGCCCGCACCCGGGACATCGCGAACTGGTACGAGGACCGCTTCCTGAAACTCCAGCGCGGAGCCTTCGCGAACCCCAAGTCGTACTTCCACCGGTACTCGTCGCTCACCGAAGAGGAGGCGAGGGCGCGAGCGAGCATGATCTGGGCGAGCATCAACGAGCCGAACCTTCTGCAGAACATCCGTCCCACGCGGTCGCGGGCGAAGCTCGTGCTGCGCAAGGATGCCGACCACACGGTCAGCTCGGTGCTGCTGCGCAAGCTCTGATGAGGCTCAGCCCTCATCCGCCTCCGTATCAACCCCTTCGACGGTTCGCGATCCTGCGAATCGGTCGCGAACTCGCAGGACAACGGGTTTGACGAGTGCCGTCACCGCCCAGAACCCCAAAAGGATCGGCAGCAATATCAACGCACCGAGAATTGCACCTGTGAGATCCAACCGCGAATCCTTTCTCATACCAAACGTCATTTCACATGAAACATATCGGCGCAGCCCCGCTTACCTCAAGTCCACGGGCTGGCCAAGCCGGAACGCGCGGCTTCACCATGAACCTGAAGCGCTCGTCGAACTCGCACGAGGCCGCGAGCATGCGTGCCAGTCGCGCGTCTGAGCACTGCGGTGGCTGCGGAGGTGAAGAAGCCCGGCCAGGTCGCCTCGATCGTGTTCCGCATAGCCATCCAGCTCGGCTCGTCGAGTGATCTTTGCGCAAGCGGTAACAGTCGCTTCACCTGGTACAGCAGGTGAAGGGCATGCTCATCGAGGCCGAGTCCGGACAACCGTCCTTCAGCGACGATTCCCCACCCTTCCAACAATTCCCGGTCGAGCCGCGCTTCCTGAGGTCGAATCGGCATGAGGGCTCGGTAGTCGCACGCGTGCCCGGCCACTTCGTGCGCAACAGCAAGAAGAAGACGAGACGCAGCGAACGGGTCACGAGCGCTCAGCATCCGGTAGTGCGGCGAAACGAGGATGACTGTTCGGCACACGGGTGGCAGGGGAACGAACATGGCCTGGTCGACGAACCGGTCCAGCGACGGCGGCGCCTCGATCGCTGCTACCGGATCCGGAACGCCCAGCGCACGCGAAATCCGTGACGCCAGGCGAGAGAGATCGGTGTCGCCGAGTCCCCACTTTCTGGTCAGGCGCATCCCGAGTGCCTGAAGATCGCCGCCCGTCACCTCTGCCGCCTCCGCAATTGCGGCCAGGAGATCGTTTGTTTCGCCCTCGACAAGGGTCACCTCCTGAGGGCGGGAGCGCCCACGAGCGGGTGGCCGATCCGACTCCCGGAGCCACGTCTCCGAGGCGATGGCGCCGCCGATTGCGAGGCGGTCGAGGACCGATGAGCCGGAGCCGAGGCTTCGTCTGTCGAGCCATGCGGCGAGAGGGCGGAGCATCTCCGTCGCGATCCGAAAGCCACTTCGGCGGGTGATTTCGGCATAGGCGACAAGACTTCGTGCGATGAACTCGCGCTCGGACGGCGTGGAGGCGTCTAGATCCGACGGGAGTGATCCACCATGCACCCACCACTCACCGAACGTCAGCTCATCGACGAGGGGGTTGCGCACTGGACTCCGCCCGCTCGAGGCAGACTCTGACCTGCTGTTGGCTGATGAGCGCACGGCACAGCCAATATCCGGCGAGGCCGGCGAAAGCGCCCGGCGCGTGAAAGAGCAGGCACCCGATCAGAGCCACAGGAATCTGCACCCCCCACACGGCGATCGTGTTGCTGACGAAATCGAACCCGGTTCGTTTGGCGACGCGAAGGATCGTCACGTTGGCGTAGGCCCAGCCAGCGATCGGAGTGAGGGCGGCAACGCAGAAGATCAGCACCGCAGCGACATGCTGCACTGCCGGATCCGGGCTGGCGAGCGCGGCGATCGGCCACGCGAGTATCGCAACGAGAGCACCGAGGCCAAGTCCCACACCGACGAACACCCGTCTGATATCACTCGGTGCCGAAACAAGGGCCCGAACGCCGATGCCCTCGCGTCCGACAATATAGAGACCAGCAGACGAGAGCGACGACACCAGCACGAAGACGAGAACGTGAACGTTGGTCGCGACTCGCGCTCCGGCCAGGCCGGCGGTGCCTCCGAGCGCCAGTATCAGCGTGAAGACGATGTTCCCGCCGTAGTCCAGCGCGGCAGACCCGACCGCGGGGAACGTGAGCCTCCCCCAGCCGTCGAATTCCTGCTCGACGATCTGCTTGGGGACGATCGCTGTTGCGCCAGAGGTCTCCTGCCTGATCCGCACGGCGAGCCACGGGAGCACTGCGAACGCGCCGATCGAGCTCGCGATTCCGTCCCCGAGTGCACCGAGCCGTGGGAAGGGCTCGATCCCGTAGACGAGCACGAAGTCGAAGAGCAGGTTTCCCCCCGACGTCACCAGGAACACGGTCACGGGTGTCTTCAGTCTCCCCCATCCGACAAGCGTGATCACCAGTGCCGCGCTCACTGTCTCCGCGACGACGCTCGGTGATCTGCCCAGCAGGTACGCACCAGCCGCCTCGAGGCTCGGGTTATGAGTTCCGGTACCGAGTTGCTGGAGCGCAAGCGATCCGGTCATGAGGGCGACAAACGCTCCGCAAATCCATGGCGCGAGCCCGCGCATGACTCGTCGCAGCCCCTCAATGCTCCGTGCGCTCTTATCCTTGCCGACAATTCTCGGAGCGAGGATCCTGTAGGCGAGCAAGCCACCGAGCAGGGCGTTGATCGGCAGCTCGTACAGGGTCGCACCGAGCGCGACGCCGGCAAGAGCGTCAGTCGAGAAATGGCCGATGACCAGAGTATCGGTGAGCCCGACGACCACCCCGCCGAGAGAACTCAACGCCATCGGCGCCGCAAAGCGAACGAGTTGCTTAGCCCCGATCATGCGTCGGTTCTGCGCTGGGCCCGGAGAACGAGATCGCGTGTACGACCTCATGTTCGAGGCCTGCGCCCAGTCCGAGGAATTCGTTTGCGACGACATCGTCTATGGCTGGGGTCATGTGGGGAACGATGTAGCGTGCGGCAAGGGACCAGAGCAGTTCGTTGGCGACTTTGGCGGTGTCTATCCACAGGCCACGAAGCGCCCGCGCATGACGATACCTCCATTGATGCCGCTTGACGTCGGACACGTAGACGACCGAAGCGGCCGCCGTCGCCGTTGCAGGCTGACCCACGATCACGGTTCGCATGATCGAGCGGAAGTCGCCCTCCTTGAGAAGGCCCATGGCGTGCGCGTTCACGTCGTATCGGTACAGCCCCGAGGCAATCCCGCTCACCTCATAGACGACCAGATAGACATCCAGCGAGGGGCCGAAGTTCGTCATGGCGTTGCCGGAATCGGCAGCGATCTCGGGCGAACGGAAGGCAGCCAGCTTGCGTGTCGCTTCCCAGAGGACAGCGCTGAGGTCGGTCAGCCTGAGCTCTGTTCGTTCAGGAACAAGCGTGGTCCTTCGCCGACGCAGTATGTCTGCTCTGGTCGCCCGCGGGGGCACCGGTCTCGCAAGAGTCGTCCAGGACAGATCGACCGGGACCTCTTCCGTCGGTATGGGGTGTGCCCGACTGTACCGGTCCAGAACCCGCGCGTGGACGGCGCGGTAGTCCGGCGTCGTGTCGTGATAATGCTGATCGAGGGTAGCGAGATAGAACGGAAGGGCATCGCTCCAACCGTTCGCATCCCATGCTTCATATGCGGCGAGATCATGCTGGCCAGAGGGAACCGACTCGGCGATGCGTCCGGCGAGGACGGACCGGGCAAGTGCGAGAGGCTCCGCGCGGAATGATCGGTTTGCACTCAGACTGCGCACTTCGACCTGCGGATCGCTGCCGCGCTCCCACGCACGAAAACGGATTCTGTTCATGAGTTCAACCTCGATTTCCCTATGCGCTTCTCTGGCGACTCCGCCTCGGCGGCCAACCCGATCGAAACGAGATAGGAAGGACTTTCGACGGCCAAGCCGTCGCTCCCGATCAGGCCTGCGAGATATGAATCCACGAATCCCTGATGACCGTGCGCGACGAGACCGTCCGAGTCACCCAGGGCTTCGACGAGCCCTCCGAGATGGCCTGCGTCGTAGTACAGGGTTCGCAGCGTTCTGGGTTCCCGGTAGCGGTACATGTTGCGTTCGAAGTGCGAAGTGATCACGAAGATCGCGCGAGTGGGCGCCGGAAGACGGAATGCTCCCGGTAGCCCGTCTCGAAGGTCCCGGTCGTCCGGGGGCAATGCGCCTACCCGACCGAGCGTCTGTTCGAGCGTCGCGACATGATAGACACCGCGCGACAGTCCTTCAACGGATAATGCAAGCAGATAGAGCTCGGATGGGTGCCGCGACCCGCCCGACGGACTTGTGCGATGGATGTAGTCCGCGCCCGGCGTTCGTGACCGCATTGTTTCGATCGGTAATGCCGCCACCGACGCGATGTCGAGGAGTCGGTCGACCAGACCGCGGTCGTCCGGTGATGACAGGCGATCCAACGATTCCTGGATTCCTGGGAGGGGTCGTACGTCGATGCCCTTCTGGGGCAGCGCTCGCACCACGTCCGGCCAAGCGGCAGCATATTCACGCATGCGCTCCTTGTCGACTTCCTGTCCGCGCTTGGAGTAGTCCTCGAATGGATAGCTCCACGTCGAAAGCAGATAGTCATATGCTTCTGCCCACCCGAACGCCGCCCAGTCGGAGAGAGGATCGTTCTGCGGTCCATCGCACTCCGAAAGAACGCCGAGCAATGTGAGCGCCAGGATTCTCGATGAAATGACATCGTGATCTCCGTGAGGCCGGAGCGCCGCTCGGACATCGTGCGGCTCAGAGGGCTGCATGAATGCGATCACCACAGCCGCAGTCGGCGCGTCGACAGCCCAGGATCGTCGCTGTTCGAGATTGCGAATCTCCCATCCGCTGCGCTCGTCATAGAACACGCGGACAGCTTGAGAGGTTGATAACACAGGTTCGACCGATTCTCGAAGGCGGGGCCCGGAGGATGATCCTCCGGGCCCCGCGAATTACTCAGCAAACGATGTTGCCCTGCTGAATGAGAGCAGGAGCCGGCTCAGTAATCTCTTCGAGCACGAGCTCGGCGCTGTTGTTTTCAGTCATTTCAACCCCCGTTCCCAGTTAGAATGACGATCTGATATCACGCGTCATTTCATATGAGACTGTACAGGAAAATGTGTTTGTACCTCAAGTTCATATGCACGATAGACAAAAAAGGACCCCACCTCGAAGGGTGGGGTCTTGACCGGAGCGAACGCGCACTCGTTTCGTCCGAGCGCACTCAGTGGTACTAGTGCGACGGGACGAAACGAGTGCGACGAGTCGGAAGTAGTGCGGGTGAGTCGGGCCGCGCGCTCAGCGCGTGAGCCCGCGGGGCGGCCGCGCGGCCGCTACAGACTCAGGCGCTCCCGCACGACGTCGGCGAGCTCGTGGGCCAGGCGGTCGGCGGTGTGCTGGTCGGCCGCCTCGACCATGACGCGCACGAGCGGCTCGGTGCCCGACGGGCGCAGCAGCACGCGGCCAGTGGAGCCCAGCTCCGCTTCAGCCGAGCGGACCGCCTCGGCGAGCACGTCGTCGGTGTGCACCCCGTGGTGGTCGACGTTCTTCACATTGACCATGATCTGCGGGTACACGGTCATGGCGGTGGCGAGCTCCGCGAGCGACTTGTGCTGACGAGCCATCTCGCTCAGCAGGTGGAGGCCGGTCAGGATGCCGTCACCGGTCGTCGCGAACTCGCTCATGATGACGTGGCCGGACTGCTCGCCGCCCAGCGAGAACTTGTGCTCGTTCATCTCTTCGAGCACGTACCGGTCGCCGACGCGGGTCTCCACGACGGTGATGCCGGCTTCGCGCATGGCGATCTTGAGGCCCAGGTTGCTCATCACCGTGGCGACGAGCGTGTGGTCGCGCAGCGCGTTGCGCTCGGCCATGCCCAGCGCGAGGATCGCCATGATCTGGTCGCCGTCGACGATCCTGCCGTTGGCGTCGACTGCGAGGCACCGGTCGGCGTCGCCGTCGTGGGCGATGCCGACGTCAGCACCGGCTGCGACGACCGCCTCGGCGAGCTTGTCGAGGTGGGTCGAACCGACTCCGTCGTTGATGTTGATGCCATCGGGCTCGTCGCCGATGACGGTGACGCGTGCTCCTGCGTCGTGGAAGACCTCGGGCGACACTCCGGCCGCAGCACCGTTCGCGCAGTCGAGGACGACGTGGATGCCGTCGAGACGGTGCGGGAGGCTGCCGAGGAGGTGGACGACGTAGCGGTCTTCGGCATCCGCGAAGCGTCGGATGCGGCCGACACCCGCGCCAGTCGGTGCGAGCTTCGGCCCCTTCGTCATCGCGGCTTCGATGCGGTCCTCGACGATGTCGGGCAGCTTGGTGCCGCCGCGCGCGAAGATCTTGATGCCGTTGTCGGGCGCGGGGTTGTGCGAGGCCGACACCATGACACCGAAGTCGGCGTCGCTGTCCGCGATGAGGAACGCGAGCGCCGGCGTCGGGATGACGCCGGCATCGCGCACGTCGATGCCCGAGCTCGCGAGGCCGGCCATCACCGCAGCAGAGATGAACTCGCCCGAGACGCGCGGGTCACGCGCAACGATGGCGACAGGGCGCTTGCCCGCCGCACGACGGGCCTCAGCGCTGCGGCCTTGCGTCAGGACTGCAGCAGCAGCCTGGGCAAGACCGAGCGCGAGGTCGGCCGTGAGATCTCCGTTCGCGAGACCGCGAACACCGTCCGTTCCGAAAAGGCGTGGCATGAACCGCAGCCTAAGCGTCCGCGACGCTTAGCGCTTGGAGAACTGGGGCGCCTTGCGAGCCTTCTTGAGACCAGCCTTCTTGCGCTCCTTGACGCGAGCGTCACGGCTGAGGAAGCCGGCCTTCTTGAGGGTCGGGCGGTTGTTCTCCTGGTCGATCTCATTCAGGGCGCGCGCGATGCCAAGGCGCAGGGCGCCGGCCTGGCCGGAGGGGCCACCGCCGGTGATGCGGGCGATCACGTCGTAGCTGCCCAGGAGGTCCAGAACCTTGAACGGGTCGTTGATGAGCTGCTGGTGGAGCTTGTTCGGGAAGTAATCCGCGAACGCACGGCCGTTGACCGTGATGGTGCCGGAGCCGGGGACGAGACGCACGCGGGCGATGGCCTGCTTGCGACGGCCCACAGCTGCGCCGGGAACGTTCAGGACAGCGCGGGGGGCCTTGGGGGCCGACTCCGCGGGAGTCTCGGTCGAGTAGCTCTCGACGTTCTCGGCAGCTGCCGAGTCGATGGTGTCTGCGATCTTCGCCACGATGGTGTGAATCCTTTGTCTTAGAGTCGAAAAGTCTGTCGCCGGGCGCTTACTGCGCGACCTGGCCGAGGGTGTACGGCTTCGGCTGCTGGGCCGCGTGCGGGTGCTCGCTGCCCGTGTAGACCTTCAGCTTGCGGAGCTGCGCGCGACCGATCGAGTTCTTCGGAAGCATTCCACGGATCGCCTTCTCGACGGCGCGGACGGGGTTCTTCTCGAGCAGCTCGGCGTAGGTGACCGCCGTGAGACCGCCCGGGTAGCCCGAGTGGCGGTATGCCTTCTTCTGCGCAGCCTTGGCGCCGGTGAGGGCGACCTTCTCTGCGTTGATGATGATCACGAAGTCGCCGCTGTCCATGTGCGGTGCGAACGTCGGCTTGTGCTTGCCGCGCAGGAGCGTGGCGGCGTGGCTGGCGAGACGGCCGAGGACGACGTCGGTGGCGTCGATGACGACCCAGTCGCGCTGGATCTCATTGGCCTTGGGGGTGTAAGTGCGCGTCACAGTAGTGGCTGCTTTCTTGTCGGAGTTGGGTGTTCGTGAATCCCGCTCCGTTGGGAGTTCGCACACACTCGGACAAGTGCAGTGGAACGCCGCAGGTGGAGGGCTCAACTTCGGATGCCGTGCGCAGGGGCGCGGACACCAAACAGCAACTCTATTTCATCGGGTACGCAAGCGTCAAACCGGGTGACGGTCACCCGCGCTCGCCCGCTTCTACTCCATCTGCTCCGACCGCTCCGCCAGCTCCGGATGGAGCGACCTGAGCGCGCGCGTCTGCTCGGCCCGCTCCGCGAGTTCCGAGTCGCCCGGATACCCGACCTCGACCAGCGTGAGGCCTCGCGCCGGCATGACCTTGAACGCGCTCGACCTCATGCCGAGGTCGCGCAGCAGCACCGCATCCGTCACCGCGAGCTTTCCCTCGCCGACACCCACGCACGCACCGACGAGTGCACGCACCATGCTGTGGCAGAACGCATCCGCCTGCACATCGCCGACGAGCACGCCGTCGTCGTCGCGCCTCCAGCCGAACGTCTGGAGCGTGCGGATGGTCGTGGCGCCTTCGCGTGGCCGGCAGTAGGCGGCGAAGTCGTGGAGACCCACAAGGCTCGACGCGGCCGCATCCATCGCATCGACGTCGAGCACCACCGGAACCCAGGTCGTGCGGTGACGCTGCAGCGGATCCCGTGACGACAGCTGATCGGCGATGCGGTACCGGTACCGACGCCACATCGCTGAGAAGCGTGCATCGAACCCTGCCGGTGCGAGCGTGCAGCGCGACACGACGATGTCAGGAACCGGACCGAGGATGCCGTTCAAGCGGCGGGCGAGCGCGGCCCCGGCATCCGTGGTCCGCGGCGTCTTCCCGCGAGCGCGGAGGAGGCTCGCGATCTGGTCGCCGGTGAGGTCCAGATGTGCCACCTGGCCGGCAGCGTGCACCCCCGCGTCCGTCCGGCCGGCCACCGTCAGTGTCGGCGCCGGGCCGTGTCGTCGGAAGATCGTCGCCAGGGCTGCCTCGAGCTCGCCCTGCACGGTACGTAACCCCGGCTGTCGCGTCCAGCCGTTGAAATCGCTGCCCTGGTAGGCGATATCCAGCCGGAACCGGGTCGTCGCCTCGTCTTCCACGACCGCAAGTCTAGAGTCAGCTGGGCTCGGTGTCGTCGGGGCTTGTTATCGTTAAGCCCGCTTTGACACTCACTATCACCGCTTCCGCACCGTTCACGCCGCTGCCCGAAACCGCCGACGCACGCGTCCGCGGCACGCAGCCGACCCGGTTCGCCGGCCTCGACGGCCTCCGTGCTCTCGCCGTGCTGGGCGTGGTCCTTTACCACCTCTTCCCGGGGTTCCTGCCGGGCGGCTTCATCGGCGTCGACGTCTTCTTCGTCATCAGCGGCTTCCTCATCACGAGCCTGCTGGTGCGGGAGCGCACCTCGAGCGGGCGCGTCGACCTGCGGCAGTTCTGGATCAGGCGAGGCCGCCGGCTCGTACCTGCCCTGGTCGCCGTGACGCTCGCCTGCGCGACGGCGGCCGCCTTTGTCGGCGAGTCCGTGCTGACCGGCATCGGCAGGCAGCTTCTCGGGGCCGCGACGTTCAGCAGCAACTGGCTCGACATCGCTTCGGACAGCAGCTATTTCTCCCGGGACACTCCTGAGCTCTTCCGCAACCTCTGGTCCCTCGCGGTCGAAGAGCAGTTCTACGTCGTGTGGCCCCTTCTGCTGCTCGCGGTGCTCGTGATCAGGCACTGGGGTGTCCGCGTTGCGCTCGTCTCGGCGATCGCCATCGCGTCCGCCCTGGAGATGGCCGTGCTTTACACGTCCGGCGGCGACGCGACCCGGGTGTATTTCGGCTCGGACACACACAGCTTCGGCCTCGCGGTGGGCGCCGTGCTCGCCCTGGTCGTCGGCCGGATGAAGCCGGTCGACCTCGATGCGGGCGAGTCGGGCATGCAGTGGTTCGTCCGCCGTCTCCTGCCCGGCGTCGGCGTCGCGGCCCTCGTCGCCCTTGCGGGTGCCGCCTGGCTGCTGCACGACGACAGCGCCGTGACCTACCGCGGAGGTCTCGCAGTCGTCAGCGTTCTTGCTGCGCTCGCCATCTGGGCGGCCGTCTCGCCAGGATCCCGCCTCGGCCGCTCCCTGGACGCGGCGCCGCTGACATTCGTCGGGCTCCGCTCGTACGGCATCTACCTCTGGCACTGGCCGGTGTTCGTCCTCGTGACGGGCGTCGTCGCGCTTCCGGGCATATCCGGGCCGACGTGGGAGACGGGGATGCTGGCGCTGGGAATCACGGCGGTCGCCGCACTGCTGTCTTTCCGGTTCATCGAGACCCCCATCCGCCGTCTGGGTGTGCGCGAGGCCCTCCGACGCATCGTGCTCCAGACCGGCGCGTCGAAGCGGGCGCGCGGCGTCGCCATCGGAGCGGTCGCACTCACTGCCGCGTTGGTCGCCGGCACGGTCACCGCCGTGGCCATCGCGCCGCAGCGGACGGATGCACAGGCCTTCATCGAACGCGGACAGCACGCACTCGCGAAACCGGGGCCAGACGCAGCCGGCCCCGAACATCCGCCGACGCCACGCGGGGCACCCGATCCGCATCCGGTCGCGACCGGCGACCAAATCATGGCGATCGGCGACTCGGTGATGCTCGCCTCGGCGCCCTCCCTCCAGGAGGCCTTCCCGGGCATCCGGATCGACGCAGTGGTCTCCCGCCAGATGCGGGCGGCACCGGCCATCGTCCAGGCGGCGAAGGATGCGGGAGACCTGCGCCCGGTCGTCCTCATCGGCCTCGGAACGAACGGGTCGATCGCCGAATCCACGCTCGACGAACTGCAGCGGATCGCCGGGCCCGGACATCAGTTCGTCTTCGTCACCGTGCAGGCGCCGCGAGGCTGGACCGACGGCGTGAACGCGCAACTCGACTCCTTCGCGGGAGCCCACCAGAAATCGGTCGCGCTCGCGGAATGGAAGAGCGCCATCGCGCCCCACCTCGACCTGCTCGCCGACGACCACATCCACCCGGGCGATCGAGGCGGACGCATCTACGCCCACGTGGTCGACGACGCCCTCCATCGCCTCGCGGAACGGTCGCCGCTCAAGCCGTACACCGTCTGGGGGCGGGGCGGCCCGCGCCCTCAGTGACCCCGGCGTGACGCGAGCGGGTCAGTACTGCCTGATCAGGCAGGTCTCCGAGTTCGTCTGGACGAACCCCATCCGCGCGTAGAGACCGAGGGCACCGGTCGGGTTCTCCGCATCGACGTCCAGCGTGACCTTCTGGCAGCCCTCCGCGGCGCACGCCTGGAGGGTGCGTGAGAGAAGGGCCGGCGCGATGCGCCTGCCGCGATGTGCGCGTGTCGTGCCCACCATCCCGATGTAGGCGCCGGTGAACCCCTGCGACGCCCAGTCGTCCTCGTTCACCTGGCACAGGACGAATCCAGCGACCTCTTCCCCCGCTTCGGTGTTAGCGACGGCCAGGAACGAGATGTCCGGCCGGAAGGTACCGGCCAGCCACGCCTGCCACTGCTCCTCGCTCATCGGCTGGCTGCCCCAGTGGTCGCGGAACGAATCCGTGCGGGCCAGCAGCGTCTGCCGGGCGAGCGCTTCGGTATACGGGACGATCCTGACCTCGTCAGCCGGATCGACGAGCTCGATCGGTTCGCCGAGTTCACGCTCGAGGGAGGCGAAATACCGCGCGGGTTCGAAACCGGCGCGCAGGAACAGGTGTTCGCTCTGGGGTGCGCGGGCATCCGCATAGGTCAGGATCCACGCCGGAAGGTCTTTGTCCGACGCACCCAGCTGCTGCTCGGCGCGCGTCCGCTGCCAGGTGAGCAGTTCGCGCCCGATCCCCCGACCACGGAACTCCGGATGCACGCCACCGTTCAGAAACGACCGCACGATGGTCTCCTGCACGGGCGGCATGACCACCACGCCGACCGCGACAGGGACGCCGCCCGCCGTGAACCCGAGGATCGAATCGACGGAGAGCTCGACGAACGAATACCCGAACTCCTCCTCGACCTCCTCACGAGTGGTCAGGTAGTTCGGATGATCTGCGGCATCGACCTCCTGCAGCAGCCGCCACACCGAATCAACATCGTCGATGGTCGCCGGACGCCACGTGGCGATGAGCGGATGCGCGGGCCGGTAGGTCGGCGGAACGGTCATCCGGTCGCGAACGGGCTTCATCCGTCCACCCTAGCGAGAGCAGTGGTGGGCGGCCCGAACGACGAAGGTCCCCATCGTCGTTGAACGATGGGGACCTTCGAAATGCGTCAGAAGGACGTCAGGCCTTCTCGGCCTCGGCCTCGGAGGTGGTCTCCTCAGCGTCGGCAGCCTCGGCGTCGGCAGTGGCCTCCTCGACGACCTCGGCCTCAGCGACCACGGTCTCGTCGGCTGCGGTCTCCTCGACCGGAGCCTCCTCGACCTTCGGGGTCTTCGGAGCGGCCTTGGTCGACGACTTGGTCGACTTCACCTTCGGGCTGACGGGCTCGAGGACGAGCTCGATCTGCGCCATGGGGGCGTTGTCGCCCTTGCGGAAGCCGAGCTTCGTGATGCGGGTGTAACCGCCCTCACGCTCGGCGACGAGCGGCGCGATCTCCGTGAAGAGCTCGTGGACGACAGCCTTGTCGCCGATCACGGCGAGCACGCGGCGGCGTGCGTGCAGGTCGCCGCGCTTGGCGAACGTGATCAGGCGCTCAGCGAGCGGACGAAGGCGCTTGGCCTTGGTCTCGGTCGTCTTGATGCTCTTGTGGGTGAACAGGGCAGCAGCCAGGTTGGCGAGCAGCAGGCGCTCGTGAGCCGGACCGCCACCGAGACGGGGGCCCTTTGTTGGCTTAGGCATTATCGGTTATCTCCAGTGTTGAAAGTCGAAAGGCGTAGTCGAGACGACAGGCCTTAGATGTTCTCGTCGTCTTCGTAGCCGCTGTAGAAGTGGGCGCCGTCGAACCCGGGAACCGAGTCCTTGAGCGAAAGGCCCATCTCAACGAGCTTGTCCTTGACCTCATCCACCGACTTCTGACCGAAGTTGCGGATGTTCATGAGCTGGGTCTCCGACAGCGAAACGAGCTCGCTGACGGTGTTGATGCCCTCACGCTTGAGGCAGTTGTACGAGCGGACGGACAGGTCCAGGTCCTCGATCGGCATCGATAGTTCGGAGCTGAGCACCTGGTCGACCGGAGCCGGCCCGATCTCGATGCCCTCTGCCGCGCTGTTGAGCTCACGGGCCAGACCGAACAGCTCGGTCAGCGTGCGACCGGCCGACGCGATGGCGTCACGGGGGCTGATCGCGGGCTTGGTCTCGACGTCGACGACCAGGCGGTCGAAGTCGGTGCGCTCACCGGCACGCGTCGCCTCGACGCGGTAGGTGACCTTGAGCACGGGCGAGTAGATCGAGTCGATCGGGATCTGGCCCGCTTCGCTGTACTCGTTGCGGTTCTGGGTTGCCGAAACGTAGCCGCGACCACGCTCGATGGTCAGTTCGACCTCGAACTTCGCCTTGTCGTTGAGCGTCGCGATGACGAGCTCGGGGTTGTGGATCTCCACGCCCGCGGGAGCCGAGATGTCGGCCGCGGTGACCTGGCCGGCGCCGGTCTTGCGCAGGTAGGCCGTGATGGGCTCGTCGTGCTCGCTGGAGACGACGAGACCCTTGATGTTGAGGATGATCTCGGTGACGTCTTCCTTCACACCGGGAACGGTGCTGAACTCGTGCAGCACACCGTCGATACGGATGCTGGTGACAGCAGCGCCCGGGATCGAAGAGAGGAGTGTGCGGCGAAGCGAGTTGCCGAGGGTGTAACCGAAGCCCGGCTCGAGAGGCTCGATGACGAACCGCGAACGGAACTCCGAGATGTTTTCTTCGGCGAGCGTGGGACGCTGTGCAATGAGCACTGTTGTTTCCTTTCGGCTAAGTGTCCGCTATATGACACTTGCGTTGGATCGCGCGCAGAGGACGACGTCGGCATCGCCGGCGCCGCCCCTGCTTACGCGAAAATGAATACTGCTTAGACGCGACGACGCTTGGGCGGGCGGCAACCGTTGTGCGCCTGCGGCGTCACGTCGTTGATCGAGCCCACTTCGAGGCCTGCGGCCTGAAGCGAACGGATCGCGGTCTCACGACCCGAGCCCGGTCCCTTGACGAAGACGTCGACCTTCTTCATACCGTGCTCCTGCGCCTGACGCGCAGCCGACTCGGCGGCGAGCTGTGCGGCGAACGGGGTCGACTTGCGCGAACCCTTGAAGCCGACACCACCCGAGGATGCCCAGCTGATGACCGCACCGGTGGTGTCGGTGATCGAGACGATGGTGTTGTTGAACGTGCTCTTGATGTGGGCCTGGCCCACAGCGATGTTCTTCTTTTCTTTCTTGCGCGGCTTCCGTGCGGCCGTCTTGGGTGCTGCCATGATTTCTCCTGAATCCTAAAGGCGCGTGACTCGCCGGCCGGGGCCTAGCGAGCCTTCTTCTTGCCGGCGACGGTGCGCTTCGGACCCTTACGGGTACGCGCATTTGTCTTGGTACGCTGCCCGCGGACCGGGAGGCCCTTGCGGTGGCGGATGCCCTCGTAGCTGCCGATCTCGACCTTGCGGCGGATGTCGGCGGCGACCTCGCGGCGAAGGTCACCTTCAACCTTGTAGTTGCCTTCGATGTAGTCGCGAAGGGCGACGAGCTGGTCGTCGGTCAGATCCTTGACGCGGATGTTCCCGTCGATTTCGGTGTCGGCGAGGGTCTTGAGCGCCCTCGTACGGCCAACACCATAGATGTAAGTCAGTGCTACTTCCACGCGCTTTTCGCGTGGAATGTCAACGCCGGCTAGACGTGCCATTGTGGCTTCTCCTGTGAGTGATGGAGGTCTGAAACAGCTCCGGTGCCCCGGCCTCCAACCGAGGGTGTCCCCTGCTCACGCAGGTTCTGGTGCTGCTTATTCGTTATTGAGTTATGCCGTTGCGAGAAACCGGGGATCAGCCCTGGCGCTGTTTGTGACGCGGGTTCTCGCAGATGACCATGACCCGGCCGTTGCGACGGATGACCTTGCACTTGTCGCAGATCTTCTTGACGGAGGGGTTGACCTTCATAGTTCTTGTACCTTTTGTTCGCTGTCCTCGTACCTCGCCCGGGGCTACCCGTGGGTGAGGCCGTTACTTACAGCAGCCGTTACTTGTAGCGGTAGACGATACGGCCGCGGGTCAGGTCGTAAGGACTCAGCTCCACGATCACGCGGTCCTCCGGGAGGATGCGGATGTAGTGCTGACGCATCTTGCCCGAGATGTGGGCAAGCACTTTGTGCCCGTTGGTCAGCTCAACGCGGAACATCGCGTTGGGCAGAGCTTCGACCACGGATCCTTCGATCTCGATGACGCCGTCTTTTTTGGCCATAGCCTCACTGTCGCTAAAAGTATTGATTGCTGGTCGTGCGGTGGATTGTGGTGCTCCACGACCCGTCTGGCGGATTCTGCGGGCACACGAAAACGTGTGCAAAACACCAAGGATCAATCTTATGCGATTCCCTCGCTTTTCGCGAATCGCGGAGTATCATCCGCGTTCGCCCTCCGAGATCGGCTCGCCGCAGCCGGGGTATGGCTGAGCGAGCTAGGCGATCGGCGTCGGGGTGATGCCGAACGGCTTCAGACCGGCCGCTCCGCCATCGGCCGCGGTGAGCACCCAGATCCCGTCGGCGTGGACCGCGACGCTGTGCTCCCAGTGGGCTGCAGCAGACCCGTCCTCGGTCGCGACGGTCCAACCGTCGTCGCGAACAAACGTCTCGGGGCTGCCGAGCACGACCATGGGCTCGATCGCGACGACCAGTCCGGGACGGACCTCCGGCCCCTTTGCGCTGACACGGTAGTTGAAGACGGGCGGCGCCTCGTGCATGCTCCGGCCGATGCCATGGCCGACATAGTCGGTCAGGATGCCGTAGTCGCCTCGCGAGACGATGTAGTCCTCGATCGCTTCGCCGACCTCATTCAGGTGACGGGCGCTGACGAGCCGCGCGATGCCCCGCCAGAGCGACTGCTCGGTGACCTCCGAAAGAGTTCTGCGTTCGTCGAACACGTCCGGGCGCGACGGATCGGGCAGGACGAACGTGCGCGCGGCATCCCCGTTCCATCCGTCCACGACGGCGCCGCTGTCAACGGACAGGATGTCACCCGGCTGCAGGATTCGCTCACCAGGGATTCCGTGCACGACCTCGTCGTTGACCGACGTGCAGATCGTGTGGTGGTACCCGGGCTCGAGCTTGAAGTTGGAACGGCCACCGCGCTCGACGATGGCGTTCTCAGCCAGAACATCGAGGGCGATCGTGCTGACTCCCGGCGCGACCGCTCCGGCCACGACGTCGAGGGACGCGGCCGTCGCACGACCAGGCTGGACCATGAGCCGCAGCTGGGCAGGCGACTTGTAGATCGACCGTCGGAAGACCATCGGATGCGCTGGCTACGCGACCGACTCGGAGTCGCGCTCCGAGGCCGGAAGGATTCCGCGGCCGGCGAGAGCCTGCGTGATACGCGAACCGACCTCGTCGACGCCGCCCAGGCCGTCGACCTCGATCAGGAGGCCACGGTCGCGGTAGACGTCTATCAGCGGTGAGGTCTCGCGGAGGTAGACCTCCTGGCGGTGGCGGATCGCCTCCTCCGAGTCGTCGACACGACCCTGCTCCTGCGCGCGCTTCGTCAGCCGGGCGACGACCTCGTCACGGTCGGCCACCAGCTGGATGACGCCGTCGAGACTCTGGCCCTTCTCCGTGAGCAGGTCATCGAGAGAGGAGACCTGTTCGAGCGTGCGCGGGTAGCCGTCGAGGAGGAAGCCGTTTCGCGCGTCATCCTCTTCGAGCCTTTCAGCGACAAGCGCGTTGGTCAGGCTGTCGGGAACGTAGTCGCCCGCGTCGACGATCGATTTGACCTGGACACCGAGCGGCGTGCCGTTCTTGATGTTGGCGCGGAAGATGTCGCCGGTGGAGATGTCGGGGATGCCGTAGACCGAACTGATCCGTTTCGCCTGGGTTCCCTTGCCGGAGCCGGGGGGGCCCACGATCAGCAGGCGCGCCCCCTTCGCCGCAGAGGAGTCGTCAGCGGTACGGGTCATCGCAGCAGCCCTTCGTAGTGGCGCTGCTGGAGCTGCGAGTCGATCTGCTTGACCGTCTCCAGGCCCACGCCGACGATGATCAGGATGGACGTGCCACCGAACATGAAGTTCTGACTCGCCCCCAGCACCGAGAACGCTATGAGTGGGATCAGTGCGATCAACCCGAGGTAGATCGAGCCGGGAAGGGTCACACGGGTCAGCACGTAGTCGAGGTATTCGGCCGTGGGGCGCCCAGCACGGATGCCCGGGATGAACCCGCCGTACTTCTTCATGTTGTCGGCGACCTCTTCAGGGTTGAAGGTGATCGCGACGTAGAAGTAGGTGAACCCGACGATGAGCAGGAAGTACAGCAGCATGTAGAGCGGGTGGTCGCCCTTTGTCAGGTAGTTCGTGATCCAGACCACCCAGGGCGCCGGCGCCTGCCCGGCTTTGGGCTGATTGAACTGCGCGATGAGGGCAGGCAGGTACAGCAGCGACGAGGCGAAGATCACCGGAACGACACCGGCCATGTTCACCTTGATCGGGATGTACGTGTTGTTGCCGCCGTAGGTGCGACGGCCGACCATCCGCTTCGCGTACTGCACAGGGATGCGCCGCTGCGACTGCTCGACGAACACGACCGCCGCAACGATCAGCAGGCCGATGGCGAGCACGATGAGCAGGACCTCGACGCTCTGCGACTGCGCGATGGCGATCAGCGACGGCGGGAACTGCGCCGCGATCGAGGTGAAGATGAGCAGCGACATTCCGTTGCCGATGCCGCGCTCGGTCACGAGCTCGCCCATCCACATGATGAGGCCGGTGCCTGCGGTCATCGTCAGGACCATCAGCAGGATCGCGTACCACGAGTCATCCGTGATGAGCTGCGTGCACTGCGAGACGCTGGTGGTACCGAAGAGGGCGCCGCTGCGAGCCACCGTGATCAGCGTCGTCGACTGGAGGACGCCGAGCGCGATCGTCAGGTAACGCGTGTACTGCGTGAGCTTGCTCTGGCCGGCCTGGCCCTCCTTGTAGAGGGTCTCGAAGTGAGGGATGACCACGCGCAGCAGCTGCACGATGATCGACGCGGTGATGTACGGCATGATGCCGAGCGCGAAGATCGAGAGTTTGAGGAGCGCGCCACCACTGAAGAGGTTGACGAGCGAGTACAGCCCGGACGTGTCCTGGTTGGCTGCGAGGCAGGTCTGCACGTTCCCGAAGTCCACGAAGGGCGCGGGAATGAACGAGCCCAACCGGAACAGGGCGATGATGCCCAGGGTGAAGGCGATCTTCTTTCGAAGGTCTGGCGTACGGAAGATCCGCGCGACGGCGCTAAACAAAGTGCGTCCTGCTTTCCTGTAAGGAGTCAGCCGGGTGACCAGGAGAACTGATCACCCGACTGCACTACTTTACGGGGTCGACCGGAACGCTGCGTCCGGTCGATCCGGGTGACTACTTGACAGAGCCACCAGCGGCGACGATCTTCTGCTCAGCAGAGCCGGAGACCTTGTCGACCGCAACGTTCAGCTTAACTGCAATGTCACCATTGCCGAGAACCTTGACCTTCTCGTTCTTGCGAACGGCGCCCTTGGCCACGAGGTCGGTGATGGTCACATCGCCGCCCGAGGGGTAGAGCTCGGCGAGCTTCTCCAGGTTCACGACCTGGTACTCGACGCGGAACGGGTTCTTGAAGCCGCGAAGCTTCGGAGCCCGCATGTGAAGCGGCAGCTGGCCACCCTGGAAGCCGGGGCGGACCTGGTAGCGGGCCTTCGTACCCTTGGTACCGCGGCCTGCGGTCTTACCCTTCGAACCCTCACCGCGTCCGACGCGGGTCTTGTCCTTCTTGGCTCCGGCGGCGGGGCGCAGGTGGTGGACCTTGAGCACGTGCTCGCGGTTCTCCGTCTGCGCTGCCTTGGCAGCAGGCTTCTCGGCCTTCGCCGCAGGCTTGTCGGCCTTCGCCGCAGGCTTGTCAGCGGAGGCTGCAGCAGCCTTCGTCGACGAAGCCCTGGCGGGAGCCTTCTTCTCGGCGGCCGGCTTGGCAGCCGAAGTCGAGGCGGCCTTCGCAGGCGCCTTCTTCTCCGCAGCCTTGGGAGCCGCGGCCTTCTTCTCAGCGGCGGGCTTGTCAGCAGCCTTGGCGGCCTTCGCGGCCGTGGTTGCTTCCTTCTCGTCAGCCATTAGTCAATCTCCTCGACCTTCACCAGGTGAGCGACGGTGTTGACGTATCCGCGGTTCTGCGGGGTGTCCTCACGGACGACGACGTCACCGATGCGCTTCAGACCCAGGCTGCGAAGCGTGTCGCGCTGGTTCTGCTTTTCACTTACTTTGGACTTGATCTGGGTAACCTTCAGACGCGCGGCCATCATGCACCTGCCTTGGCTGTTGCAGCGGCCTCGGCAAGCGCTGCCTCGGTGCGAAGCAGTCGAGCAGGGGCCACCTGGTCGTAGTCGAGCCCACGACGGGCTGCGACCGCGCGCGGCTCTTCAAGCTGCCTCAGCGCAGCGACGGTCGCGTGCACGATGTTGATCGTGTTCGACGAACCGAGGGACTTGCTGAGCACATCGTGAATGCCGGCGCACTCCAGGACGGCGCGGACCGGGCCACCGGCGATAACACCGGTACCGGCAGATGCCGGGCGCAGCAGGACCACGCCTGCGGCCGCCTCTCCCTGGACGGGGTGCGGGATGGTGACGCCGACGCGGGGAACGCGGAAGAAGTTCTTCTTCGCCTCCTCGACGCCCTTCGAGATCGCCAGCGGCACCTCGCGGGCCTTGCCGTAGCCGACACCGACCAGCCCGTTGCCGTCGCCGACGACGACGAGCGCGGTGAAGCTGAATCGGCGTCCGCCCTTGACGACCTTCGAGACGCGGTTGATGGTCACAACGCGCTCGAGGAACTGGCTCTTCTCGGAGTCGCGGCTGCCGCGATCACGGTTGGGGTTGCGCTCACGACCACCACGACGGGCCTCGCGAGGCTCGTTCTGGGTGGCGATCGTGGATGCGGCGGTTTCCACCGGCGCCTCTGCGGCCACGGTCTGCTCCTTGTTGGTTTCTTCAGTGCTCACAGGTTCAATCCACCCTCTCGAGCTCCCTCGGCGACAGCTGCGACGCGTCCTGCGTACTTGCTGCCACCACGGTCGAATACGACGGCTTCGATACCGGCGGTCTTTGCACGCTCGGCGACGAGTTCGCCGACCTTGCGGGCCTTCGCGGTCTTGTCACCGTCGAAGGTGCGCAGGTCAGCCTCGAGGGTCGATGCCGACGCGAGGGTGTGACCCTTGCTGTCGTCGACGACCTGCACGAAGACGTGACGTGCGGAACGGGTGACCACCAGGCGCGGACGAACCGCGGTTCCCTCGATCTTCTTGCGAAGACGGGTGTGACGGCGGTCACGCGCTGCGGACTTGCTCTTTCCTCTGGTTCCGAGAGCCATGGTTACTTACCAGCCTTTCCGGCCTTGCGGCGGACAACCTCGCCGGCGTAACGCACACCCTTGCCCTTGTAGGGCTCGGGCTTGCGAATCTTGCGGATGTTGGCGGCGACCTCGCCGACGGTCTGCTTGTCGATGCCGCTGACCGTGAGCTTGTTGTTGCCCTCGACCGTCAGGCTGATGCCCGCCGGCGGCTCGACCGTGACCGGGTGCGAGAAGCCGAGCGCGAACTCGACCGCGCTGCCCTTCTGCGCGACGCGGTAACCGGTACCGACGATCTCGAGTCCCTTGGTGTAACCCTGGGTGACGCCGATGATCTGGTTGTTGATCAGGGTGCGGGTCAGGCCGTGCAGCGAACGCGAGTTGCGCTCGTCGTCGGGACGGGTGACGAGCACCTGGCCCTCTTCCAGCTTGACCTCGATGGGGCTCGCGACGGTGAGTGAGAGTTCACCCTTCGGGCCCTTGACGGTGACGGCCTGGCCGTCGATCTTCACATCGACCCCGGCAGGGATGTCGATGGGCAGTCTTCCGATACGCGACATGTCGAACTACCACACGTAGGCGAGGACTTCCCCACCCACGCCCTTCTTCTCAGCCTGACGGTCAGTCAGAAGACCGGAGGAGGTGGACAGGATGGCGACGCCGAGCCCTCCGAGAACCTTGGGGATCTCCGTGGACTTCGCGTAGACGCGAAGGCCGGGCTTCGAGACGCGCTTGATACCGGCGATGGAACGCTCACGGTTCGGGCCGAACTTGAGGCTCAGGGTCAGCGTCTTGCCGACGCGCGCATCCGTGACCTCCCAGCCGGAGATGTAACCCTCGGCCTTGAGAATGTCGGCGATGTGCGCCTTGAGCTTCGAGTGCGGCATCGACACGGTGTCGTGGTGTGCCGAGTTCGCGTTACGCAGTCTGGTCAGCATGTCTGCGACCGGATCTGTCATTGTCATTTGGGTGTTTCCTTTTGTTCACCAGGTTTCGTTCAGCCGTACACGACTGACGACCTGTGGTGGTCGCGGTCCCTCCAGGCCGGAGGGACCATCGGGTGGAGCTAGTTCGACGTCTCGTTGGAACGGAACGGGAAGCCGAGCTGCTTGAGCAGCGCGCGGCCTTCGTCGTCGTTCTTGGCGGTGGTCACCACAGTGATGTCCATACCGCGGACGCGGTCGATCTTGTCCTGGTCGATCTCGTGGAACATGGACTGCTCCGTGAGGCCGAACGTGTAGTTTCCGCTGCCGTCGAACTGCTTGTCCGAGAGGCCGCGGAAGTCGCGGATGCGGGGAAGCGCGAGCGACAGGAGCCGGTCGAGGAACTCCCACATGCGGTCGCCACGAAGCGTGACGTGTGCACCGATGGGCTGGCCCTCACGCAGCTTGAACTGCGCGATGGACTTGCGCGCCTTGGTGACCTGCGGCTTCTGACCGGTGATCTTGGTCAGGTCGGCAACAGCACCGTCGATGATCTTGCCATCGCGTGCGGCCTCGCCGACGCCCATGTTGACGACGATCTTCACGAGACCCGGCACCTGGTGCGGGTTGGTGAAGCCGAGGTCCTTGCTCAGCGTCGCAGAGATCTCGTTCTTGTACTTCTCTTTAAGACGCGGCTGGATTTTGCCAGCCACCGCTGTGGTGTCGCTCATTACAGGTCCTTACCTGACTTCTTGGCGTAACGAACACGGACCGTCTTGGAGACGCCGTCCTTCGTCACGGTTTCGCTGCGGAAGCCGACGCGGGTCGGCTTCTTGGTCTCGGGGTCGATGAGCGCCACGTTCGACACGTGGATCGGAGCCTCGTGCGTCTCGATGCCGCCGGTCTTCGTGCCACGCTGCGTCTGTCCGACACGAACGTGCTTGGTGACGAAGTTGACGCCTTCGACGATGACGCGGTTCTTCTCGACCTGCACCTCGATGACGCGACCCTGCTTGCCCTTGTCGCCTCCACGAGCCTGGCTCGCGCCGGAGATGACCTGGACCAGGTCGCCCTTCTTGATGTTCTTCGCCATGATTTAGATAACCTCCGGTGCCAGCGAGATGATCTTCATGAACTTCTTGTCGCGAAGCTCGCGACCGACCGGTCCGAAGATACGGGTACCGCGGGGGTCGCCGTCGTTCTTCAGGATCACTGCAGCGTTCTCATCGAACTTGATGTACGAGCCATCCGCGCGGCGGGTCTGCTTGACCACGCGCACGATGACAGCCTTGACGACGTCGCCCTTCTTGACGTTGCCGCCGGGAATCGCGTCCTTGACCGTGGCGACGATGACATCGCCGAGGCCTGCGTAACGACGACCCGAACCACCCAGCACGCGGATGGTCAGCAGCTCCTTGGCGCCCGTGTTGTCGGCGACCTTGAGCCGGGACTCCTGCTGAATCACTTGGCCTTCTCCAAAATCTCAACGAGGCGCCAACGCTTCGAGGCGCTCAGGGGACGGGTCTCGCTGATCAGGACGAGGTCGCCGATGCCGGCGGAGTTCGCCTCATCGTGCGCCTTCACCTTCGAGGTGCGGCGGATGACCTTGCCGTACAGCGGGTGCTTCACGCGGTCTTCGACCTCGACGACGATGGTCTTGTCCATCTTGTCGCTGACGACGTAACCGCGACGGGCCTTGCGGTAGCCGCGGACGAGAGCCTCGGCGGCCACCGTCTCGTCGGCCTTGGCCTTGGTGGTCTGTGCCATTAGTTGGCCTCCTCGGTTTCTGCGGCCTCGGCAGCCACCGGAGCGGCTTCCTTCTTGGCCTTGGTCTTCTTGTCGGCCTTCGCCACAACCTCGACCGGGGCCGGGGTTGCACGGATGCCGAGCTCACGCTCACGGATGACCGTGTAGATGCGCGCGATGTCGCGCTTGACGGCACGAAGGCGGCCGTGGCTCTCGAGCTGACCGGTGGCCGACTGGAAGCGCAGGTTGAACAGCTCTTCCTTGGCCTTCTTCAGCTCGTCGACGAGTCGCTCGTCTTCAAAGGTGTCGAGCTCGGTGGATGCGAGCTCCTTGGATCCGATCGCCATTATGCGTCGCCCTCCTCGCGCTTGATGATGCGTGCCTTGAGGGGCAGCTTGTGGATTGCACGGGTCATGGCCTCACGGGCGATGGTCTCGTTGACACCGCTCAGCTCGAAGAGCACGCGACCCGGCTTGACGTTTGCGACCCACCACTCCGGCGAACCCTTACCGGAACCCATGCGGGTTTCGGCCGGCTTCTTCGTGAGCGGACGGTCGGGGTAGATGTTGATCCACACCTTTCCACCACGCTTGATGTGACGCGTCATCGCGATACGAGCGGACTCGATCTGACGGTTGGTCACGTACGCGGGGGTGAGGGCCTGGATGCCGTACTCGCCGAAGGAGACCTTCGTGCCACCGGTCGCCTGGCCGCTACGGCCGGGGTGGTGCTGCTTGCGGTGCTTGACTCTGCGTGGGATCAACATGGTTATGCCTCAACTCCTGCTGCGACGGGCGCTGCCTCGGGCGCGTTGGTACGCGCACCGCGACGGGGACGGTCGCTGTTCCGCTCGGGGCGGACCGACTTGGTGTTGGCCTGCTCGCGAGCGAGTTCCTTGTTCGTGATGTCGCCCTTGTAGATCCACACCTTGACACCGATACGACCGAAGGTGGTCTTCGCCTCGTAGAAGCCGTAGTCGATGTTCGCGCGGAGCGTGTGCAGTGGCACGCGACCCTCGCGGTAGAACTCGGAGCGGCTCATCTCGGCGCCGCCGAGACGGCCCGAGACCTGGATGCGGACACCTTTGGCGCCGGCGCGCTGTGCACCCTGCAGACCCTTGCGCATCGCGCGGCGGAAGGCCACACGTGCGGAGAGCTGCTCGGCGATGCCCTGGGCGACGAGCTGGGCGTCGGCCTCGGGGTTCTTCACCTCGAGGATGTTCAGCTGGATCTGCTTCTTCGTGAGCTTCTCGAGGTCGGCACGGATGCGCTCGGCCTCGGCGCCACGACGACCGATCACGATGCCCGGGCGGGCGGTGTGGATGTCGACGCGGACGCGGTCACGGGTGCGCTCGATCTCGATGCGCGAGACTCCCGCGCGGTCGAGCGACGTCTGCAGCAGACGACGGATCTTGACGTCCTCGGCGACGAAGTCGCTGTAACGCTGACCCGGCTTGGTGCTGTCCGAGAACCAGCGAGACACGTGGTCCGTGGTGATTCCCAGACGGAAGCCGTATGGATTGACTTTCTGACCCATTACTTGCTCGCCTTCTTCGAAGCGTTCGCGGCTTCAACCTCGTCCGGCGTCGCGAGGACGACCGTGATGTGGCTGGTGCGCTTGTTGATACGGAAGGCCCGGCCCTGAGCTCGCGGCTGGAAACGCTTGAGGGTGGTTCCCTCATCCACGAATGCGCGGCTCACGTACAGGTCCTGCTCGTCCAGGTAGGTGTTCGAAGCATCGGCCTTGACCCGCGCGTTGGCGATCGCCGAAGCGACGAGCTTGTACACCGGCTCGCTCGCACCCTGCGGTGCGAACTTCAGGATGGCCAGGGCCTCCTGTGCCTGCTTGCCGCGGATCAGGTTGACGACGCGACGAGCCTTCTGGGGGGTCACGCGGATGTGACGCACGCGTGCGATCGACTCCACCATTTCTCTCCTCCTTTACGCCCCCGCTTAGCGGCGGCGACCCTTCTTGTCGTCCTTCACGTGTCCACGGAAGGTACGGGTTGGTGCAAACTCGCCGAGCTTGTGCCCGACCATGGTCTCGGTGACGAACACCGGGATGTGCTTGCGACCGTCGTGCACCGCGATGGTGTGACCCAGCATGGCCGGGATGATCATCGAGCGGCGCGACCAGGTCTTGATCACGTTCTTGCTGTTGGCTTCGTTCGCCGAGACAACCTTGCGGAGCAGGTGGTCGTCAACGAAGGGGCCCTTCTTGAGACTGCGTGGCATCTTCTACAACTCCTACTTACGCTTCTTGCCGGCGGTACGGCGACGAACGATGAGCTTGTCGCTTTCCTTGTTGGGGTGACGCGTGCGGCCCTCTTTCTGGCCCCACGGGCTGACGGGGTGACGTCCACCTGAGGTCTTGCCCTCACCACCACCGTGAGGGTGGTCGATCGGGTTCATGGCGACACCACGCACGGTCGGGCGGACGCCCTTCCAGCGCATGCGGCCGGCCTTGCCCCAGTTGATGTTCGACTGCTCGGCGTTGCCGACCTCGCCGACGGTCGCGCGGCAGCGCGCGTCGACGTTGCGGATCTCGCCCGAGGGGAGACGCAGCTGGGCATAGGGGCCGTCCTTGGCGACGAGACGCACCGAGACACCGGCGGAACGGGCGAGCTTTGCGCCACCGCCCGGCTTGAGCTCGATCGCGTGCACGACGGTACCGGTCGGGATGTTGCGCAGCGGCAGGTTGTTGCCCGGCTTGATGTCCGCGCCGGCACCCGACTCGACGATGTCACCCTGCGACAGCTTGTTGGGCGCCAGGATGTAGCGCTTCGTGCCGTCGACATAGTGCAGGAGCGCGATGCGCGCCGTGCGGTTGGGGTCGTACTCGATGTGGGCGACCTTGGCGTTGACGCCGTCCTTGTCGTTGCGACGGAAGTCGATCACGCGGTACTGGCGCTTGTGGCCACCACCGATGTGACGGGTCGTGATGCGACCCTGGTTGTTGCGGCCACCGGTCTTGGAGAGCGGGCGCAGCAGCGACTTCTCGGGGGTCGAGCGCGTGATCTCCGCGAAGTCCGCGACGCTCGATCCACGACGACCAGGGGTCGTGGGCTTGTACTTACGAATAGCCATTGTCTGTTTTCCTCTAGATCCCGGCCTTAGCCAACTGCCGTGAAGATGTCGATGGAACCGGACTTGAGCGTGACGATCGCACGCTTCGTGTCCTTGCGCTTGCCGAGACCGAACTTGGTGCGACGCGTCTTGCCGGTGCGGTTCAGGGTGTTGATCGAAGCGACCTCCACCTTGAAGATCTTCTCGATGGCGAGCTTGATCTCGGTCTTGTTCGAGCGCGGGTCCACGATGAACGTGTACTTGCCTTCGTCGATCAGGCCGTAGCTCTTCTCGGAGACGACCGGAGCGATGATGATGTCGCGCGGGTCCTTGTTGATAGCGGTCATGCGCTGACCTCCTCAGCTTCCTTCTGGCTGGCGACGGCCTTGACCGACTTGCCCTTGGCGGGCCCGGCGACGAAAGCATCGAAAGCGCCCTTGGTGAAGACGATGTCGTCGGAGACGAGCACGTCGTAGGCGTTCAGCTGGTCGTAGGGCAGAACGTGAACGGTCGGGATGTTGCGGACGCTCTTGAGGCTGATCTCGTCGTTGCGCTCCAGAACGATCAGGACGTGCTTCGACGAGGCGATGCCCGCGAGCAGCTCGACGACGGCCTTGGTCGACGGCGCGTCGCCCAGGGCGAGCGACTCGACGACGTGCAGGCGGTCACCGCGAGCCCGGTCGGAGAGGGCGCCGAGGAGTGCCGCGGCGATCATCTTCTTGGGGGTGCGCTGCGCGTAGCTGCGAGGGGTCGGTCCGTGGACGATGCCACCACCGGTCATCTGGGGCGCGCGGATCGAGCCCTGGCGAGCGCGACCGGTTCCCTTCTGCTTGAACGGCTTGCGGCCTGCGCCGGAAACCTCGCCACGACCCTTGGTCTTGTGCGTGCCCTGGCGCGCTGCTGCGAGCTGGGCGACGACGACCTGGTGGATCAGCGGGATGTTGGTCTGGACGTCGAACAGGTCGGCGGGCAGCTCCACGGAGCCGGCCTTCTTACCCTTCACGTCGACGACGTCAATCGAGGTAGCCATAGGACTAGGCCCCCTTCACTGCGTTGCGAACGAATACGATGCGGCCGCGCGCGCCGGGAACGGCGCCCTTGACCAGCAGCAGGCCCTTCTCGGCGTCGACGGCCTGGACCTTGAGGTTCAGGACGGTCACGCGCTCGCCACCCATGCGACCAGCCATGCGCATGCCCTTGAAGACACGGCTCGGGGTCGAGGAGGCGCCGATGGAACCCGGCTTGCGGTGGTTGCGGTGCGAACCGTGCGAAGCGGAGACACCCTTGAAGTTGTGGCGCTTCATGACACCGGCGAAGCCCTTGCCCTTCGAGGTGCCGACGACGTCGACCAGCTGGCCGGCCTCGAAGGTTCCCTCGACGGTGAGCTCCTGGCCGGCGCTGAAGTCAGCTGCATCGGCGGTGCGGACCTCGGTGAGGTGACGACGCGGCGTGACGCCTGCCTTGTCGAAGTGGCCGGTGGCCGGCTTGTTCACCTTGCGGGGGTCGATCTGGCCATACGCGATCTGCACGGCGTTGTAGCCGTCGACCTCGGGGGTGCGGATCTGGGTCACGACGTTGGGCGTGATCTCGATGACGGTGACGGGGATGAGCTTCTTGTTCTCGTCCCACACCTGGGTCATTCCGAGCTTCTTGCCGAGCAGACCCTTCACGGTCTTGGTCTCAGTGTTAGACATGGAGTTCTTCGTCCCTATCCAGCTCAGAGCTTGATCTCGATGTTGACGTCTGCCGGCAGGTCGAGTCGCATGAGCGAGTCGACGGCCTTGGGCGTCGGGTCGATGATGTCGATCAGACGCTTGTGGGTGCGCATTTCGAAGTGCTCCCGGCTGTCCTTGTACTTGTGGGGCGAACGGATGACGCACACCACGTTCTTCTCGGTCGGAAGCGGCACGGGGCCGACGACGGTCGCGCCCGCACGGGTCACGGTGTCGACGATCTTGCGCGCCGAGGTGTCGATGACCTCGTGGTCATACGACTTAAGCCGAATGCGGATCTTCTGTCCCGCCATGTCTGACTCACTCTCTTTCAAGGCGTCTTACGACCTTTCGGTCGCATTGGACGCGGTTGCGTACGAAAACGCTGGGCACTACTGCTGCGGCACCACTGTTCTTCTGTCAATTCCCCCGGCGCGACGAGAAACCGTGCGGTTTCGCGCCTCTCCGGGAGACCGACCCCCGCGCTCGGGCGTGTCGCCGAACCGAAGACATAGATGACCCATGTTTTCGTTGGAGGTCGATTAAGCTTTGTCCTGCTACCCGCGGCCTAACCTTCTCCCGCCGATCGAATGAACGACCTTGCGAGGGGCTATGCACTGCCTGGCAGTGATCCGTTCGGAGCGCGCGTTTGCACACTCGTCACGAAATGTTGAACTAGACGAGTTTGCCACAGTAACCCCCCACTCTGCAACCCGGGCGTGTCGCGCCCGGCGTGTCGCCCGCCCCGGTGGCGCGCCCGGCTCAGTCGCAGTCCGCTCAGCGGCCGCCCGCAGCCCGCCGGCGCTTGTCCCCGCCCCCTCCCTGCGTGTGCCCGCCAGCTGGGTACGTCCCCGCCACCTCGACATGGCGGGCACGTACCGAACTGGCGGACTCACCGCTTGGAGTGGCTCGGGAGACCGGCAGCGGACAGACGCGCGACGAGAAGGCGTGGCCTCATCGTTTCACGCCACCCCCAGCGCACGACCCGGTAGCCGAGGGCGCGGATGCGATCCTCCCGGTACTTCTCGTCGATCACGACCTGCTCAGCGCTACGGCCACTACGCAGCGCAGCGTCGAGATACTTGAGTTCGCCGTCAGCCTCGCCTACGACGCCGAGTTCGGGCCATGCGAAGTCGACTTCGCCTATGAGTCCGTCGACGTCTGAGAGTGCCAATTGCAGCGTCGGCGGAGGGAACCCGGCCTGATGGATTAGCAAGCGGCTGACGGACTCCAACGGACTCTCTGCGCGCGTATCGGCGAACTCGATAACCTCCCGAGCGCGGGCGTGACCACGGAATGGGAGCATGCGCTCCCAGACAGCGAAGAGTTCGTTCTTCGTCGTCAGAGGCGTCTGCGATCCGAAGCGATGGATACGGATCGCAGCGTCGGCGGCAGCCACGGCTACCTGAGGCGATCGCGTCGCAGCGAGATCCACCACGGTTCGGCTGACGGCCGTAGCGAGAAGGCCCCTGGACCGGACGACATCACCGGCGCGCGGTCGCTCGTGCTCGACGACTCCATTTCGCGACCGTCCCGACGCGCCTTCTGCGGCAAGCACGTGGACGAACACGGGCTCCTCGTGGAGAAGCGGCAGCCCGTGGATGACCGCCGCAGAGGAATGCGAGAAGACCGGGCTCGTTCCGCCTCGTCATCGCGACGGCGAGCACACGCTGGAGGTGCTGCTCCCTGGCACTCAGCGCGGCCCAGTCCTGTTCCGCGACGTAGATCCCGCGATGCAGCCGCCGCAAAGTGCCGGCGCGAACCGCGCGTGCAAAGTCGTGCCGCGATGGGCCGATCGATGCGAGTCCCGACACCGAGATGAGGTCGGTGCTGGCCCTGATGTCGTCTGGACTGGTCTTGTTCATCCCTCGAGAATGCCGTCGGCGACAGCACCCGGCGTGCGCGAGCATCCGTTCTCTGGATGAATTCGCGGAGGCGGCTCTTGTGAAGGGATGGCGTGCCCGCCCGATCAGGACAAGCCCGCCAGCTCGACGTGGCGGGATAAGCGCTAGCTGGCGGGAACTTCGTGGACTGGTGCGGGCGGGGGCATGAAGAACGGGGCCGGGCGATGCCCGACCCCGTCAGCTCCAGCGACCCCTCGCGCGGCCGCGAGCATTTCAATTAGTGCCGACGGACTGAACAGACGCTCTCGCGTACGCCATCGACAGGTCTACGAACGTGTCGCCCGAGAGACCTAGTCTTGTGCGCCCGACGCGGGGCTGAGGGATGATCCACTCGTGCCCTCCGCGTTATCGCTGCTGAAGTCCTTGGCCTGGTTTGCGAGGTAATCGGTACCCATACGCACTCCTCTCGTCGGCGACACCGTTCGATTGAGACGGTTCCCTACATTGTGCGACCATCACGGCGCAGGGTAAAGGGATCCGACGAAGTCACAGGAACAGTGTGCGCAGCCACAACGACGAAGGAGGGGCCGAGCCTTTCGGCTCGACCCCTCCCGATCAGTAAGCGGACTTACTTGATGATCTTCGTCACCGTACCGGCGCCGACCGTGCGGCCACCCTCACGGATCGCGAAGCCGAGGCCCTCTTCGAGAGCGATCGGCTGGATGAGCGCCACAGTCATGTCCGTGGTGTCGCCGGGCATGACCATCTCGGTGCCCTCAGGCAGCGTGATGACGCCGGTGACGTCCGTGGTACGGAAGTAGAACTGCGGACGGTAGTTCGCGTAGAACGGGTTGTGACGGCCACCCTCATCCTTGGACAGGATGTAGGCGGTGCCCTCGAAGTCGGTGTGCGGCGTAACCGAACCCGGCTTCACGACAACCTGGCCGCGCTCGACGTCTTCGCGCTTGGTGCCACGGAGGAGCAGACCACAGTTCTCGCCGGCCCATGCCTCGTCGAGCTGCTTGTGGAACATCTCGATACCCGTGACCGTGGTCTTCTGCGTCGGGCGGATGCCGACGATCTCGACCTCGGAGTTGATGGCGAGGGTTCCACGCTCGGCGCGGCCCGTGACGACGGTTCCACGACCGGTGATCGTGAAGACGTCTTCGATCGGCATCAGGAACGGCTTGTCCTTGTCGCGGATCGGGTCGGGGATGGACTCGTCGACGGCCTCCATGAGGTCGAGGATGCTCTGCGTCCACTTCTCGTCGCCCTCGAGAGCCTTGAGGCCCGAGACGCGCACGACGGGGGCGTTGTCGCCGTCGAAGTCCTGGCTGGAGAGCAGCTCGCGGACCTCGAGCTCGACGAGCTCCAGGATCTCCTCGTCGTCGACCATGTCGGCCTTGTTCAGCGCGACGAGCAGGTAGGGAACGCCGACCTGCTTGGCGAGCAGAACGTGCTCACGGGTCTGTGCCATCGGGCCGTCGGTGGCGGCGACCACGAGGATCGCGCCGTCCATCTGAGCGGCACCGGTGATCATGTTCTTGATGTAGTCGGCGTGCCCAGGGGCGTCAACGTGCGCGTAGTGGCGCTTCGGGGTCTCGTACTCGACGTGCGAGATGTTGATCGTGATACCGCGCTGACGCTCTTCCGGCGCGGAGTCGATCGACGCGAAGTCGCGCTGCACGTTGGTCTTCGACGGGTACTTGTCAGCAAGCACCTTCGAGATCGCCGCGGTGAGCGTGGTCTTGCCGTGGTCGACGTGACCGATCGTTCCGATGTTGACGTGCGGCTTGGTCCGCTCGAACTTGGCCTTAGCCACTGGGTCCTCCTCAGGACTCTCATGTAGAAACCCCGGTCGACGGTTTTCGACCGGCAGCGCTACGGGATTGTTTACCTATGTTACTTGGTTGATTTGTGGATTTGGCACGCGGGTGTGCCGCGCACCGAATCCCCAGATCAGAGGGTTATTCGCCCTTGTTCTTCTGGACGATCTCGTCGGCTACAGCCTTCGGGACCTCCGCGTAGCTCTCGAACGTCATCGAGTACACCGCACGACCGGAGGTCTTCGACCTCAGGTCACCGATGTAGCCGAACATCTCCGACAGCGGGACGTGAGCACGGATCACCTTGACACCGCTCGCATCCTCCATGGACTGGATCTGACCGCGGCGCGAGTTCAGGTCGCCGATGACGTCACCCATGTATTCCTCAGGGGTACGGACCTCGACGGACATGAGCGGCTCGAGCAGAACCGGGTTCGCCTTGCGAGCGGCCTCTTTGAAGCCCATCGATCCAGCGATCTTGAACGCCATCTCCGAAGAGTCGACGTCGTGCGAAGCACCATCGAGCAGGGTGGCCTTGACGCCCACCATCGGGTAGCCCGCGAGGACACCCACCTGGAGCGCATCCTGGATACCCGCGTCGACCGACGGGATGTACTCGCGCGGAACGCGACCACCGGTGACCTTGTTCTCGAACTCGTATGACTTCTCAGCCGTGACCTCCATCGGCTCGATGGAGATCTGGATCTTCGCGAACTGGCCGGAACCACCCGTCTGCTTCTTGTGCGTGTAGTCGTGCTTCTCGACGGCGCGGCGAATCGTCTCGCGGTAAGCCACCTGCGGCTTGCCGACGTTCGCCTCGACGTTGAACTCGCGCTTCATGCGGTCGACGAGGATGTCGAGGTGGAGCTCGCCCATTCCCTTGATGACCGTCTGGCCGGTCTCCTGGTTCTGCTCGGTGCGGAACGTCGGGTCCTCTTCGGCCAGCTTCTGGATCGCGGTGCCCAGCTTCTCCTGGTCGGCCTTCGTCTTCGGCTCGATTGCGACCTCGATGACGGGCTCGGGGAACGTCATCGACTCGAGGACGACCTGGTTGCTCGGGTCGCACAGCGTGTCACCCGTGGTCGTGTCCTTGAGCCCGATGACCGCGTAGATGTGGCCGGCGGTCACGGACTCGACCGGGTTCTCCTTGTTGGCGTGCATCTGGAAGATCTTGCCGATGCGCTCCTTCTTGCCCTTGGTCGAGTTGATGACCTGGGCACCCGAGTCGAGGTGACCCGAGTAGACGCGCACGTAGGTGAGGCGACCGAAGAACGGGTGCACCGCGACCTTGAACGCCAGGGCCGCGAACGGCTCGGTGGCGTCGGCGTGACGGAGGATGATCTTCTCTTCGTCGCGGACGTCGTGCGCCTCGATGGCGGGAACGTCGAGCGGCGACGGCAGGTAGTCGATGACCGCGTCGAGCATGGGCTGGACACCACGGTTCTTGAACGCGGAACCGCAGAGCACCGGGTAGAGCTCGCTGTTGACGGTCATCTTGCGGATGGCGCCCTTGATCTCTGCGACCGTGAGCTCCTCGCCCGAGAAGTACTTCTCGAGCAGCACGTCGTCGGACTCGGCGACGGTCTCGAGCAGCTTGTGGCGGTACTCCTCAGCCTTTTCGAGCATGTCGGCCGGGATCTCTTCGATGTCGTACTTGGCGCCCATCTGGACGTCACCCTTTGCGTCACCGCGCCAGGTCAGCGCACGCATCTCGACGAGGTCGACGACGCCCTCGAACGACGACTCGGCGCCGATCGGGAGCTGGATGACCAGCGGCTTCGCGCCGAGGCGGTTGATGATCGTGTCGACGGTGAAGTAGAAGTCGGCGCCCAGTTTGTCCATCTTGTTGACGAAGCAGATGCGGGGCACGTCGTACTTGTCGGCCTGACGCCAGACGGTCTCGGACTGGGGCTCGACGCCCTCCTTGCCGTCGAAGACGGCGACGGCACCGTCGAGGACGCGGAGCGAACGCTCCACCTCGACCGTGAAGTCGACGTGTCCGGGGGTGTCGATGATGTTGATCTGGTTCTTGTTCCAGAAACAGGTGGTCGCAGCAGACGTGATCGTGATGCCGCGCTCCTGCTCCTGCGCCATCCAGTCCATCGTCGCAGCGCCGTCGTGGACCTCACCGATCTTGTGGGTGATACCCGTGTAGAACAGGATGCGCTCTGTCGTGGTGGTCTTGCCGGCATCGATGTGCGCCATGATGCCGATGTTGCGGACCTTGTTCAGGTCGGTGAGCACGTCCTGTGCCACAGGTTTCCTCCGAAAAATAGATATTGGTACATGGCCGGCCGGATGGCGCGGAGCGAGTGCCCCGCACCATCCGATCGGTACGAGCTGCTACCAGCGGTAGTGCGCGAACGCCTTGTTCGACTCGGCCATCTTGTGCGTGTCTTCACGACGCTTGACGGCCGCACCGAGACCGTTGGACGCATCCAGGATCTCGTTGGTGAGGCGTTCGGTCATCGTCTTCTCACGACGGCCCTTGGCGTAGCTGGTCAGCCAGCGGAGCGCGAGGGTGTTGGCGCGGTGAGGCTTGACCTCGACCGGCACCTGGTAGGTCGAACCGCCGACGCGGCGGCTGCGGACCTCGAGGGTGGGGCGCACGTTGTCGAGCGCCTTCTTGAGCGTGGCGACCGCATCCTGACCGTTCTTGGCGGCAACGCCTTCGAGCGCGTCGTAGACGATGCGCTCAGCGAGGCCCTTCTTGCCGTCGAGCAGGATCTTGTTGACCAGCTGGCTGACGATCGGGGCGCCGTAGACGGGGTCGGCGACAACGGGACGCTTCGGGGCTGGACCCTTGCGAGGCATTACTTCTTCTCCATCTTCGCGCCGTAACGGCTGCGAGCCTGCTTGCGGTTCTTGACGGCCTGGGTGTCCAGCGCGCCACGGACGATCTTGTAACGAACACCCGGGAGGTCCTTCACACGACCGCCACGGACGAGCACCATCGAGTGCTCCTGCAGGTTGTGGCCCTCGCCCGGGATGTAGGCGGTGACCTCGGTGCCGTTGGACAGCTTCACACGGGCCACCTTGCGCAGAGCCGAGTTCGGCTTCTTCGGGGTGGTGGTGTACACGCGGGTGCACACGCCGCGCTGCTGGGGGTTGGACTTCAGGGCGGGAGCCTTGGTCTTTGTGACCTTGGGGCTGCGGCCCTTCCGAACCAACTGCTGAATGGTTGGCACTACGTTCTCCTTGTATATGAACTGCACGGTGACAGCTGTTGCTTTACTGCTTCGAACGACTTCACGCCGATGTTCTGGCGTGTCGGGGTTCTGTGGTCACCAACCGGCGGCGCAGAATGAATTCTGGTTCGGGGTTGATATGCCGTGGGGGCTTGATGTAGCCCAACATGGATGAGCACGAGCCAACCGCTCGGGGTTTCCGTCTCACCCGGTTCAGGACCGGATGTTTTCGGGCACCACACGAGCGCGTGACAAAGCACACACCCGAAAAATACTAGCTTGCGGGCGGGTCCCCGGTCAAATGACGGGCACCTCTGGGAACAACGCACAGGGGTCTCACGGCATTCCCGCGATGGGCGTTTTCACGCGCATCCGCCGCCTGCTACTCCTTGTCCTCGTCGTCGCGCTCCCACGGCCAGCGCGGCCGGCCCTTCTGCTGGAACCGGCCGACCAGGACCAGCTGGTAGACGAACGCCACCACCGCGGCGGCGATTCCGGTGGCCAGTGAGAACCACGACGCGAACATGTGGAAGGAGAAGGTGAGGAAGCCCAGGGGTTCGTCCCCGCCGATCGCGTAGGCGATCCCGCCGCTGAGCACGAAGACGACATAGGCGATCACGCCGATGAGGAGGGCGGCCAGCGGGGCGATGCGCTGCTCATCCGCCGGGACGCTCCGGCCGCGAACGACCAGGCTGACGAGGACCGCAACGGTCGCGCATCCGACCATCACCGGACCGACGAGAGGACCCGCGTCGGCGACGTCGATCACCTCGATGTTCGAATACAGGCTGATCAGGCCGAACGCCGCGACCAGGATGGCGAGGTACAGGAACGACGCGAAGAAGGCGACGACGGTCGCGTAGTTCCGGTCCTCACGCATGGCGCGCCGACATCATGGTGCTCAGGCTCCCGGCGCGTAACCGTTCTGCGTGCCTCGCGGACCGGCGGCGATCGCGCGGTCGTACTCGGCCTGGGCTTCGGCGTTCTTGACCCGCAGCCTGCGGCCACGGACGGCCAGCCAGAGCCCGGTCCAGATGGAGACCTCGCGGGCGACGACACCCGCCCAGATCGCGGGAGCCGTGAGCCAGATCACGTTCAGCAGCCGGCCCACCTCCTGCGGGGTGTGAGCCCAGGCCTGGACCTGCAGCAGCACTCCCCCGGCGTACGAGAAGTAGACGACCGCGGCCACGACGAAACCGCCGATGATGTACGCCCACCAGCCGGCGCGGTTGAGGATCTGGACCAGGATCACCATGGCGATGAAGAAGAAGATGACCGGGATCCAGAACACCCAGACGCCGAGGAACGACTTGACGAACTCGTCGAAGAAGCGCGCGGCCGGGTAGCCGATCGCCGCGATGACGGCGACGACGGCGGCGTAGACGAGCGCGAACACGACGGTTCCGGCGAGGGCGATCAGGATGCCGAAGCCGCGGTTGCTCTTCTTCCTGGGCGGATGCGGGGCCTGGACGTAGATCGGCGTGACCGTCTGGCCGGCCTGGCCGTACGGTGCGGCGGTCGTGGCGCCGGCGACTGCGGCGCCGCCGACGACGGGGGCCGCCGCTGCGGGTGCGGTGGTGTAGGCAGCGGTTGCTGCGGTGTCGTAGTGTTCGACGTTCTCGTCGGCGACGACGTTCTCGTCGCCGACGTTGCCGGTGTCGGCGGTGTCGGCTGTGTCGGCGGTGGAGCGGGCTACGGCGGCGCGGACGTCCTCGTCGCTCGCTGCGGCGGCGGGCTCAGGCTCGGAGACCGGGGCGGATGCGGATGCGGGCGGTGCGGCTTCAGCGGATGCGGGCTCCGCGCCCGGCACACTGCCGGCGGCCTCGGATTCGGGGACGTTCACGTGACCGCGTGCGGGGACCGGCTCGGACGGCGGGTTAGCGATGTCCGCGTCGCTGCCGTTCCGCTCGGCGGCGGCGATATCGCCGCCCTCCGGTTCAGCGGCATTCGGTGACTCAGGGGTCGTGTTGCTCATGGTGTGTCACTCCTCGATCAGCCCACCCGGGCATCCGTCACTCTGGTGCAACCATAGCAACGGGGTGCCCGGATGGGCCGGAGGGCCGTCCGTATGAGGCAAATGGAGATGCTGGTTCGGGGTTTATGGCTTCGGGGTCGAGGTCGGGGTGGGTGTTGAGGTGGGCGTGGAACTTGAGGCTGCAGCGCCCGGGGAGACCGTGCCCGCGTCGGTCGAGGCAAGCACATAGACATAGCCCCCGATCGTGTACAGCGACGCTGCGTTGCCGACTCCCGTGGGGGCGGTCGCTCCCCCGCCGTCGAAGCTCGTCACCAGGAACAGCCGCGAAGCCTTCTGGAGCTTTGCGAGAAAGGCGAGAGCGGTCGTGTCATTACCCTGGATTCCGAGCTTCACCGGGATCGCAACGAAATTCTGCGCGGTGACCAACGGGTCTGACTTCATGGTCGGTGCCACAGGCGCTGCCGGCGCGGCGGGTGCCGCACTCGGGGCAGGTGTAGGCGTTGGAGCCGGCGTCGCAGTCCCGGATGTCGCGCCGCTCGCCGGCGGTGCCGCAGCGGGAGCAGCCGGTGGCAGGTAAGCCACGGCGTCGCTCGGGGTGAAGGAGACCACGGTCGTACCCGTCGATGAGGCGAGCACATAGACATCGTCGAGGAAGGCGTCGAGCGCAGGCGACGACGGGACTGATGTCTGCAGTGTGGCCAATTGCCCTTTGAGTGTGTCCAGCTTCCCGTAATCGCTCTTGAGCTTGGCGATCGCCACCTCTGTGCTGGCGTTCTGATCGGCAATGGCGGATCGCTCCTGATCGGCGGCCGATGCCGTCGCGAGTTGCGGCTGCACGCCGAGAACATATCCGACGGCGGCGACGACGACTATCGCCAGGATCACTCCGATCATCAGGAGTCGGTTCTTGTCCACGTTACTTGCCTTCCTTCGTGTTGAACCGGTTGTCGAACGCACTCTCGTTGAGGTGGATCGTCGCCGTCGCTGTGTACTTCCCACCCTCTGAGAGGGTCACCGTGCCGGGCGCGGTGTCTGCGACACCCGGGAGCTTTGCCAGTGCCCTCAACCACAGGGGAAGGTCGGGCAGCGTTGCACTCGTCACGTTCAGCGTCACGGCGGCAACCCGCGTGCCCTGCAGCGGGACGGTGGACTGCTGGTAGGGAGCGAGCGGGGAGGCAGAGTCGATACTGATGGCGGTCAGAGTCACCCCGGGCGGCAGGGTCGCCTTCGCTTTGGCGAGGAACAGGTTCCAGTCGATCTCGGTCGACGCGCCGACCTGCTCGGCCGCCTGCGTCAGCTGGATCTGGCTCTGCACCTGCTTGACCACGCCGTACTTCTGCTGTTGTTGGGCGAGCTCAAGGGTCCGGGCCTGCTCGGCTGCGAGAGCCTGCTGTGACTGGATAGCCAGGAGTGAGCTCCCCCCGATGGCGGCGAGAATCAACACGATCACAACGACCAGGATGACCAGAAGTCGCCGGACCAAGGCGTCGCGTTTGCGGCTTGCACGGACCTCTGGAGGGAGAAGATCTACCCGCGGCTCGATACCGACGATGAGGGGTCCCATGGGTGTCGCGTCGACATCGGAGCCCTTGCGCGATGCAGCGCCTTTCGGCCGGAGTGAGCGTCCTTTGCGCTCTGCGCCTTCTTCATCGACGGCGCCTCGGCGTCCTGTGATAGTAGTCATGCTGACACGCTCCTCATCGCTAGTCCGAGTGCAACGGCTATTGAGGTTTGACGACCTCGGAGGTCGTCGGCGCTGAGGTTTCGAGATATGGCGACAGCACCGAACGGATCGCCCAAGTTCACAGGAATCCGCGTGAATTCGGCCAGGACGTTCGTGAATCCCGGCAGAAGGGACCCTCGGCCCGTGACGACGATATGAGTCACTGGATCAGTTGGCCGGGTATTGGAAAAGTACGAGATCGTGTTGCGGAGGCTGGTGAGCAGTTCACTGACGACCTCGTAGATCGTGGAGACGACGCGCTGCTCCTCCGCATTGGACACTGTGGTCGCAAGACCATACGCGCGCTTGAGCTTCTCGGCATCTTCGAAGGGAACCTCGAGTCGCGCAGCGAGTGCAGATGTGACTTCGGCACCGCCGGTCGGAATAATACGCACGAATTGGGGAATGCCGTTGCTGGCGACGATCACGCTCGTCGTGTTCGCGCCGACATCGACGAGGGCCACAGTGCCGCGAGACTTCGTGCGGCTAAGCAACACGCGGTCGAGAGCGAAGGGGATCAGGTCGACGTCGACCGGCGTGAGTCCGGCAAGCTGCGCGGCGCGCACATTCCCGAGGACGGCATCCTTGACTGCAGCGATCAGGAGTCCGTTCGTCATCGGGCCATGCTCGCCGATAGTTTCGGAAATGGGGTAGAAGTCGAGCAGCGCATCCTGCACGGGAACCGGCAGCATGTCCTGCACGATGAACGGAAGCGATTCGCGGATGCGTTCGCGAGGAGCGGAAGGAACGCTCAGGTCACGGGCGAGCACCCGCTGGTTGCCCATCCCCAGCACGACGCGCTTGCTCTTGAATCCCCCCGCGGACCAGAGCTGCTTCAGGAGGGTACCGACGGTATTGGGCTCGAGGACCTCACCTCGGCTGACTGCGCCGTCCGGCACATCGAGCTCGTGGTAGCGCAGGAGCGTGGGTCGAGCCTTGTCGGCGTCTGCGACCTCGACGGCGCGTAGTGTCGAGCTGCCGATGTCGACTCCGACGATTGTCTTCGCCATGGTCATTCTCCTTTCGCCAGTGCCGCGCTCATGCGACGCCGATCAGATTGAGGTAGGCCGACCACGCGGCGTTACCGAAAAAGATGCCGAACCAGGCGCCGGCGAGCATCCACGGTCCGAAGGGGATGCCGCCTGAGCGGTTCACACGTCGAGCCGCGAGCAGAACGAGCCCGTAGACACCGCCGAAAAGGAACGCGGCAAAGGCCCCGACGACGAGCGGGCCCCAACCCAGCCAGCCGAGGTAGAGCCCGAGCAGGCCGGCCAGCTTGACGTCCCCCATCCCCATTCCGCCAGGGCGTAGGAACGCGAGCAGGAAATAGAACGCGAAGAGTGTGGCGCCGCCGATGGCGGCCGAGGTGAGTTGCTGCCAATTCCCGACGAGGACTGACGACCCACCCAGCAACAAAGCGGCGACAAGGTAGCTCGGCAGGACGATCCGGTCGGGGAGTCGGTGGGTGTCGACATCGATGAGGCCGAGTGCGACACTTACCGCGGCGAAGTAGAGGAAGGCGCATAGCGCCAGCGCCGCCGAGACGATCGCTCCGGTCTGCTCACCTGCCAGGGCGTTGACGAACGGCACCAGGAAGACGGCAGCCACGACGGCGAACAGCAACGCGGTGCCGAACTCGACTAACGGGTAACGCACGGAGATTCGTGTCCCGCAGTCACGGCAGCGGCCCCGAAGCACAAGCCACGACAGTATCGGGATGTTGTCGTATGGGCGGATGTGCGCGTGGCACACGGGGCACGCGCTTGGCGGACTCACGATCGAGATACCCGCGGGCACGCGGTACACGACTACGTTGAGGAAGGAGCCGACGAGCGACCCGAACACTGCAGCGACAGCGACCATGGTGCCGATCCCTAGCCCGAGATGTTCCGGGTGGAGAAGAGGGTGCTGAGCTTGCCGGGCGTCGGAGGGGGCGGCGGAGTATACGTTCCATTGTCGAAGTTCACGCCGGGCAGGCCCATCTGCACGAAGTCCAGGACGAACGCGTTGTTAAACGTGATCGACGAGGTATACAGCTGACCCCACAGCTCACTGCCGGAGTTGGAGAGTCCGCAAGGCGTATAGATGAAGACGGCGACCGACTTGTCGAACTGCACTTGGTTGTCGATCTGCGACTGACTCTCAGGACTGTTGCACGTGGGCTGTCCGTCGGCGAGGACATCGGGAGTGATGATCCATAGCCGGCGCTGAGGACCCGACAGCCCGGCCGCCGACGTGATCGTCATGTTCTTGAGTTCAAAGCTGTTGGCTACGAGGACGGTGTCGGCCTGCAGGGAGAGAGTCGTGCCGGTCAGGTTGACCTGCCCCCCGCCGCACGGAGACGTGAGCGTGTTGACGATGGTCTCGGCAGCGGTGTTCAGGGCTGCCGCGATGGCCGCCGCAGTACATGTCGTCGGTTTGACCTCGACGAAAGGCACTCCGTTACCGTCGACCCAATCGGTTTTGACGTAATTGAAGTCGACCCAGCTCGGAACCGTGGGTGCGGTGGGCGCAGTGATACCGGTCTTGTTCTGGGTGATCCCGCCGGCGACGCTTCCGCCATTCGAGACCTTGACCGTTCCAGCTGAAACGACGGATCCGCCGACCGTCGCCGTGATGTTCGACTGCCCGCCGGTCGGGCCGGTGATGATGTTGCCGCCCACATTGCCGCCGATGCTGACAGGGCCCGCCGAATAGATGTTGCCGTTCACGGCAGCACCGCCCGCCACTGAAACGGTCGGATTCGCGGTTCCGGCTGCGTGAACACTCCCCGTGATGATGCTGTTGTTGCCGATCGCAACCGTCTGGGAGGCCCAGAGGTCACCATTGATCGTGCATCCGCTCGGTGAGTTGTACGCGCCGTTCCCGAGGATGACGTCGCCCTCGATGACACCACCGGTCTGGCACTTGGCGTTACCGGATTTGAACTCGATGCCGGGCTTGTCCGCCGAGCCCTGCTGGGTGATTTTCAGGTTGGTAATGGTTCCGTCAAGCTCGTTGTAGCCGTAGATCGCGGAACCGCTGGTCGTGATTCCCGGCGGTGTGACGGCGGGAATGTAGTTAAAGATGGACTCGACGGTTTTCTTCACAGGCTGGAACGCCGTTCCGGTACCAACCGCGACGATCTTTACCTTGGTTACGTCGGGTGCTGTCGACGGGCATCCGGGGATCCAAGTGGTCCCGCTCGCCGTGCGCTGATACGAGACGGTCACGCTGTAGACCGGTGTGGTGCTGTGGGTGTATGGAAGGGCGCACGTGCTCTTTGTCAGATCTGCCGCCACCACGGCGATCCCTGCCTGACCGGCAGCCTGTGCCTGGACGCTAGCTCGGGTGGTATCGCTGAAATGCAGGGCGCCGACGATAAGGGAGCCGGTGACCCCGACGAAGATCATGATGACGGCGGCGAGGCCGATGACTACGATCAGGGCTGCGCCATCGTCGTGTGTTTTTTTTGGCTTCAGAAACATGGTGCACTCACAGTCGTTGTGTTCGGGATGTGCGTTGTGGTTTCGATGTGTACCGGGCTATTGGTGCCGTTGGTCACGTCGAATTTGAGGTCGACGCGGGTACCGGATGGGGTGGCGAAGATCGCGGACGATGGTGATGCGCCGACCTTCACGCCGAGGCCATTGCCGATCAGAATCCACGAGTTATCCGGGACCCCGGTCGGCATCGGAATGGCGGCCGCCGGCGTGACCGTTTTCACATAAATCGCGCCGCCGGTCGCCGGCGAGTAGTACCACGCCTGACAGGAGACGCCTGAGGCCAAGCCCTGGGTCGGGTCGTTCGTCGGGCTCATGCTGTACACACGTGCCCTCAACATCTCGGCACCGGTGACGGAATCGGTGAGAACCGAGAGCGCCGTGGCATTGTTCGCGCCCTGGCTGACGGAACGGGCGATGAGCTGGCCGAGGTCTGCTGCTTGGGTGCTCGTGCGTACGGAGGTCTGGGTGCGTGCGGCACTCGCGAACAGCCCGGCGATGACGCCCATGACGATCAATCCGAGGAGCACAGCGATGAGCATCTCAACGAGGGTGAACCCGCCCTCGGCATCTCTCTCTGGCGTTCGTGGGGTGATCATGATGCCGCGGAGACGAAGATATAGGTGGTCGCCGAGGCGATTTTGAAGGTGCTGCCCGTCTTCGTGACGTAGACGTTGATCGTCACGACGCCAGGGTATGAGGGAGGGCACACGACGGTGGTCCTCTTCGGCTGGAGGCTGACTCCCCGGGCGTCCACGACCGGCGCGATCGTCTCGGCCTGGTATGCCTGGAGGGCAGTACACGTGGCCGCTCGGGATCGGGCATCATCGAGTTGCTGGCCGACGAGCTGGCTGGCTGTCGCGATTGTGGAGTTCAGTGCCGACATTTTAAGTGCGCCCACCAAGCCCGGGATGAGGCCAAGCGCGATGATGGCAAGGAGGAACATCGCGACGATGACCTCGATGAGGGTGAAGCCTTCGTCGCCTTCGCGAGCGCGACGCGCTGAGAGCTGGTCGTCCACTGTTCCACCTCCCGTTCGGGGTCTGGGTCGGCTGGGTGATACGAGTTGTGGGGCGCCGGCTAGCCGACGCCCCACTTGATCGCTGGAGCTAGTTAGCCGGCGGTCGAGGAGCAGGCACCTGAGGCGACGCCGCTGGAGGCGGAAATGTGGAAGGCGGTGCCGGTATCTGCGCTCTTTGCGTCGATGCAGAAGGTTGTCGTGTTCGAGCCCGTGAACGCGGTCGGTGCCTGACCGCCCGTGCCGTAGTTAGCGCTCGAGGTCGCGCCGAGAGATCCCAGGGTCGTCGCGGGCGTCGTCGTTGAGTCGACAACCGTGGCGGGTGCGAGCGCCGAGCCGGTGGGAAGCGTCCACGTGTTGTTGTTGGTGTAGGCCGCGACGACAGCGGTCTTGACGTTGGTCAGGTCGGACTTGACCGCACTGTCCTTCGCGTTGTTGCTGATGCCGATGTAGATCGGGATGGCGATCGCGGCGAGGATGCCGATGATGATCACGACGACGAGGAGCTCGATGAGGGTGAATCCCTTTTCTGCCTCTTCGCCCTGGAGAATAGCCTGACGGCGAGCGTTCAGCTTGCCCATGAGTCGGAAGTACATTGCAGTGTCCATTCGGTCGGGTGGATCGGTCGGTCGAACGGCTGAAGTTCCCGTCCGGTGGGTTGATGCTATTTGCCAGCAGATTCTCGGCAGAATCCCACGAGTGGGGGGTTTTTCGTTCAGGTGCTACCCCAGTTAGAGGGAGTCAACTGTCGACATACCCCCAGCTTTGGGGACTGCCTATTTGACGAGAGTGGCGATCTGGAAGATGGGCATGTAAAGGGCAACGACCATTCCGCCGATGACCACGCCGAGGAAACCGATAAGCAGCGGCTCGATGAGCGACGTCAGCGATTCAGTCATCGCCTCGACCTCCTGGTCGTAGAACGCGCCGATCTTCTCGAGCATCGTCTCAAGGGAGCCGGCGTCCTCACCGACTGCGATCATCTGCACGACCATCGGCGGGAACACAGCCTGCTCTGCCATCGGCTTGGCGATCGACTCGCCACGCCGAACCGATTCGCCGACGTCGTTCAGCGCGTTCTCGATCACCCAGTTGCCGGAGGTCTCCCCCACTATTCGAAGCGCCTGGAGGATCGGCACACCGGCGCCGATCATGTTCGAGAAGTTGCGCGCGAAACGAGCGATGGCGATCTTCTTCATGAGCGTGCCGAAGACAGGCAGACGGAACTTCCAGGGGTCGACGAACTTCCTGACCCGCTCTGTGTTCTTGTTCGTGCGCCACCACAGCCAGAAGCCGATGATCAGCACGGCCAGCAATGGCCCGAGCCACACCATCGAATGCGACACGTTGACCAAGATCTGGGTGGGCACCGGGAGTGAGCCACCCAGCCCCTCGAACATCTTCTGGAAGATCGGCACAATGAACACGAGCATGATGATCACAGCAAGGAGCGACATGATCAGCACCGCGATCGGGTAGGTCATCGCCGACTTGATCGTGGATCGGAGCTTGTTCTCCTTCTCGAAGTTCGTCGCGATCGCCTCGAGCGCGCTGTCGAGGAAGCCGCCGGTCTCACCTGCCCGGATCATGCTGATCATCAGTGGCGGGAAGTCGACAGGATGCTTCGCCATAGCGACGGAGAGCGACGTGCCGTCTTCGACGTCGTCACGCACGGCTTTCATGATCTCCGCGAGCTTCTTGCTCTCCGTCTGCTCGGAGAGGATATTGAGCGTGCGCAGCAACGAGAGACCAGACCCGATCATGGTCGCCATCTGGCGAGTCATGATGGACAGGTCCTTCAGCTTCACGACCTTCTGGAATCCGGGGATGCTCAGCTCGCGGTTCAACCCAGTTCCGGCGTTCGCCTGATCGATCGCGATCGGCGTCAGCCCCATCGTGCGAAGTCGGGAGACGACGGCGCCCTCGCTGGGCGCATCCAGCTGCCCCTTGACGACCTTCCCCGCTGAGGTGCGGCCAGAGTACGCGTAGGTCATCACGCCGGCCATCAGCGCACCTGACCAGAGTAGGAGTCACCGAAGTCGATGCCGCTCTCGGCGATCGCACGCGCCGACGCCTCGGTCGGCGATTCGACACGCTGCACGAGCCGGCCGAACCCTTCGGGATCATGGACTTTCTCCATCGCCGCCTTATGGGTAATACGGCCGCTGTTGACCAGGTCGGCCAGGTGCTGGTCCATCGTGTGCATGCCCTGGTCGCGGCCCGCCTGCATCATGGAGGCGATCTGGTAGGTCTTGCCTTCGCGGATGAGGTTGGCGATAGCCGGGGTCATGATGAGCACCTCGGTCGCGACGGCACGGCCGTTTCCGCTCGCCTTCTTGACGAGGGTCTGGCAGACGACGCCCTGGAGGGTAGCAGCGAGCTGTGCGCGCACCTGCCCCTGCTGGTGCGGGGGGAAGACGTCGATCACACGGTCGATGGTCTGGGGCGCATCCTGGGTGTGCAGCGTGGCGAACACGAGGTGGCCGGTCTCGGCAGCGGTCAGCGCGACCGAGATCGTCTCGAGGTCGCGGAGCTCACCGATGAGGATGACATCCGGGTCCTGGCGGAGGACGTGCTTGAGCGCGGCGCCGAAGCTGTGCGTGTCGTGGCCGACTTCGCGCTGGTTGACGATCGCCATCTTGTGGGTGTGCATGAACTCGATCGGGTCCTCGACCGTCACGATGTGGTCGGCACGCGTCGTGTTGACGAGGTCGATCATCGCGGCGAGGGTGGTCGACTTGCCCGAACCGGTCGGACCGGTCACGAGCACGAGGCCACGGGGCAGCTTGGAGAAGTTGCCCACGCTCTCGGGCACGCCCAGCTCTTTGAGCTGCTTGATCTCGGTCGGGATGAGACGGAAGGCGGCGCCGACCGACCCGCGCTGCTGGTAGAAGTTCACGCGGAAACGGGCGTTCGCGGAGATCGTGAAGGCGAAGTCGAGCTCGAGCTCCCGCTCGAACTGCTCGCGCTGGTTCGGCGTCAGGAGGCTCATGAGCGCCGACAGGACGTGCTCGCGATCCCAGGGGGTGGCGTCGCCGACGGGGCGGAGACCACCGTCGACGCGGACCATGGGTGCCGCGTTCACGGTCAGGTGAAGGTCGGATGCGCGCTGCAGGACGACCTGGTGGAGGGCGGCGACGAGATCGGGGTCCGCGTGGCGGAGGGCCTCGCGCTCCACCTCGGTGAGGGTTTCGGTGTCGGAGACCCCCGCGGTCGGGCCGGTGGTGGCCGCGCGGGCGGCTGCCGCTCGGCGGCCTTCGGGCACGACATCAGCGGGGACAGCGGGCGTGGGGGTTGTCGGGGGCTCGAGGGGCTGCACGATCGGCACGGTCCTGGTAGGGCCAGCCGGCGCGGGGAGCTGCGACAGGCCGGGAGCCGCGAATTTGGCCGACGCCGCGAGGGGCTCCGTGGTCGGAGCGGGAAGGCTCGCGGCGAGCGGCTCTGTTGTCGGAGCGGGAAGGCTCGCAGCTAACGGCTCCGTTGTCGGGGCAGAAAGGCTCGCAGCGAACGGCTCCGTCAGCGGGGCAGGAAGAGTCTCGGCGAAGGGATCGGTCGTCGGCGCAGGAACAGTCGAAGCGATAGGCGCCACAGGGGCGGGATAAACCGGTGCCGGCACCTGGGCTGCCGGCGCAGCATCGACGAACGGCACCACAGAGGGCGCGACGTAGGCGTCCGCGGGTGGAGCAGCCGGCGTAAGCGGCGGAGCCGTCGGTGCCGGGAATGGCGAAGGCACAGGCGCCCCCGCGTACGTCGTATCCACCGGCTCACCGAACGGCGCTGGCGCCGACAGCAGCGCGTCGAACGAGGGTAGCGCAGGCTCAGCACCCGGCACCGGGTTCCCGGGGTGCCATCCGTCGGCGTTCGAGCCGGGCGGCGTTACCGGAATCTCGTAGATCGGGTTACTCATGCGATCTCCCCACTCTGCTTGCGCGTCGGACATGTCAGGCCACCACTCTCAGAATCTCGTCGACGGAGGTGAGCCCGAGTTTCGCCTTCTCCCAGCCGTCTTCCCTCAGGGTGAGCATCCCCTGTTCGCGCGCGGCGCGGCCGATCTCGACACTGGATGCGCGCGCGACAGCCAACCGTTCGATCTCTTCGCTGACCGCCATCACCTCGTGAACAGCGATGCGACCGCGGTAGCCGGTGTTCGAGCAGCTTCCGCACCCGACCGGCGCGAAGACCTCGGGGAGCGGCCGGTCGGGGTCGAGCCCGAACCGGAGCCGCTGCAGGTCGTCGACGCTGTATTCGGCGGGCTGCTTGCACCGGTCGCAGAGGCGGCGCGCGAGACGCTGGGCGACCACGCAGTCGAGCGCCGAGCCGACGAGGAACGGCTCGATGTCCATCTCGGTGAGGCGGGTGACGGCGCTGGGCGCGTCGTTGGTGTGCAGTGTCGACAGCACGAGGTGACCGGTCAGCGAGGCCTCGATGGCGATCTGCGCGGTCTCGTGGTCACGGATCTCACCCAGCAGCACCACATCCGGGTCGCTTCGCAGAATGGAACGGAGCGCGCTCGCGAACGTCAGGCCGGCTTTCGGATTCACCTGCACCTGGTTGATGCCCTGCATGCGGTATTCGACGGGGTCTTCGACGGTGATGACGTTGATCTCGGGGCGGGCGACCGCGTTCAGCGTCGTGTAGAGGGTCGTCGACTTGCCCGAGCCAGTCGGACCGGTGACGAGGATCATCCCGTACGGCTTCGAATACGAGGTCTTGTACGTCTCGAAGTTGCGCTCCAGCAGGTTCAGGTCGCGCAGGGTCATGCCGGTGTTCGTGTTGTCGAGGATTCGCATGACGACCTTCTCGCCCCACACGGTGGGGAGGGTCGCGACGCGGAGGTCGATCTGGCGTCCGCCGTGGTTCACCGACATGCGGCCGTCCTGCGGCTTCCGCCGCTCGGCGATGTCGATATCGCTCATGATCTTGAGCCGCGAGATGACACCGTTCTGGATGCTCTTGGGCGCGCTCTGCATGGCATGAAGCACGCCGTCGATGCGGTACCGCACCCGCACATCGTGCTCAGCCGGCTCGATGTGGATGTCCGAGGCGTGGTCCTGGATGGCCTGGCTGACCAGCAGGTTGACGAAACGCACGATCGGCGCGTCGTCATCCCCCGCATCCGCGATGCTGAGCGTGCCCGTGTCCTCGGGCTGGGTCTCCTCTTCGAGGGTGTTCGTCAGGTCGCTGAGCTCGTCATCCGCGCGGATGAAACGGTCGATCGCGTTCTGCAGGTCGCCCGGCTCGGCCACGGCGACCTCGACCTGCATGCGGGCTGCGGCTCGGACGTCGTCGATGGCGAAGACGTTGCCGGGGTCGGCCATCGCCAACAGTACCGTGCCCTCGCTGATGGCGATCGGCAGCACCGAGTGCCGTCGGCAGATCGCACCGTTGACCAATGAGACGGCCGTCCGGTCGACGGGGTAGTCGAGGAGTTCGACGAACGGAACATTCGCCTGGGCGGCTCGGGCGCGCGCCAGCTGCACGTCGCTGATCGCCCCGCGCGCGAGAAGGTCCTGCACGGCGATCTCGTCTGCGGTCGGCTCCGAGGTCACACTGTCGAGGTACTCGATCGGCAGATGGCCGTGAAGGATCAGGATCTCTGTCATGGACGCCACGTGTACCTCCTTTAAAAGGACGATGCCGGGCGGGTCGGGAGTCTCGGCAGGGTGCGGGCGGATCGCGAGGGTAGAGCTTTGCCACCATATTCGGCGCGCCGACACGCACAACAGCCCCGCGATGTGGGGGTAGTGAGACGCGTGCGACTCGCGATACACGGGAGGGCGCGGATGTGGGCCTCGCGGCGCTCCGTGCAACGCCCCGAACTGGGGGCGGCTCAGCCCTGCCGGAACTCAGCGGGGCGGGCTCAGCGGGGCGGGCTCAGCGGGGCGGGCTCAGCGGTGGCGCTGGTCGGCGCGGCGGCTGGCGCCGTACACGAGAACGCCGGCGGCGACAGCGCAGACCATCGTCGTGATCCAGAACGGGAGGGTGGTGGATGCGAAACCGGTGGATGCGCGGATCACCCCGTACACGAACGACACCACCGCGATCGCGAGTAGGGTCCCGGCGACGGCGACCATCGTGCGGCCGACCTGGTCGGTGTGTTCAAGGAGTTGGCGCCACATGCTTCTATCCTCGCGCATCCGCGGTTCCTGCTTCGCCGAGATGACCTGTTCGCGCCGAGATGACCCGCTGCAACGGGTCACCTCGGCTGGACGGGTGACTCTCGGCGGACCGGGGAACGAGGAAGGGCCTCGGCGCATCGCGCCGAGGCCCTTCCTGGTACCGAGACCTAGTTGTAGGTGCCGGGGGTGTAGTCGTCCGAGCTGAAGCTGTCGAAGTCGACGAAGCTCAGGTCGTTCTCGCTGAACGACGAGTCGTCGGCGAAGATGCGGTTCGGGTAACGCTCCGCCTTCGCCTCCTCGGTGGCCTCGACCGTGACGTTGCGGTAGCGAGCCAGACCGGTACCGGCCGGGATCAGCTTTCCGATGATCACGTTCTCCTTGAGGCCGATCAGCGGGTCGGACTTGCCTTCCATGGCCGCCTGGGTCAGAACCCGGGTGGTCTCCTGGAACGACGCGGCCGACAGCCACGACTCGGTCGCGAGCGAGGCCTTGGTGATACCCATGACCTCCTGGCGAGCAGAAGCCGTCTTCTTGCCGGCGGTGAGCGCGGCACGGTTCAGCTCGTTGTACTTCGACCGGTCGACCAGCTCACCGGGCAGCAGGTCGGTGTCGCCGTGCTCGACGACGGTGACCTTGCGCAGCATCTGCCGCACGATGACCTCGATGTGCTTGTCGTGGATCGGAACACCCTGCGACCGGTACACACCCTGCACGCCACCGACGAGGTGCTTCTGCACCTCACGGACACCCTTGACGCGAAGAACTTCCTTCGGGTCGACGGTGCCGACGATGATCTGCTGGCCCAGCTCGACGTGCTGACCGTCCTCGACGAGGAGGGTCGAACGCTTGAGCACGGGGTAGATGTGAGCCTCGTCACCGCTGTCCGGGGTCAGGATGACCTTACGGCTGCGGTCCGTGTCCTCGATGGTGATGCGTCCGGCAGCTTCGGCGATCGGGGATGCACCCTTGGGGGTACGAGCCTCGAACAGCTCCTGCACGCGGGGAAGACCCTGCGTGATGTCGTCTGCGGATGCGGAACCACCGGTGTGGAAGGTACGCATGGTCAGCTGGGTTCCCGGCTCACCGATCGACTGGGCCGCGATGATGCCGACGGCCTCGCCGATGTCGACGAGCTTTCCGGTAGCGAGCGAGCGGCCATAGCAGGCTGCACACACACCGACGGCCGACTCGCAGGTGAGCACGGAGCGCACCTTGATGTCGGTGACGCCGGCAGCGACCAGGCGGTCGATGAGCACGTCTCCCACGTCTTCGCCGGCCTTCGCCACGACGGTGCCGTCAGCGGACACTGCCTCGGAGGCGAGGGTACGGGCGAACACCGAGTTCTCGACGTTGGCGTCGCGGACGAGCACACCGTCTGCACCCGGGGCTGCGATCGGAAGCTCGAGGCCCTTGGTGGTGCCGCAGTCGTCCTCACGGATGATGACGTCCTGCGACACGTCGACGAGACGACGGGTCAGGTAGCCCGAGTCGGCCGTACGGAGAGCCGTGTCGGCCAGACCCTTGCGGGCACCGTGCGTCGCGATGAAGTACTCCGCCACCGACAGCCCCTCGCGGTACGAGGAGATGATCGGACGAGGGATGATCTCACCCTTCGGGTTGTTCACCAGACCACGCATACCCGCGATGTTGCGGACCTGCAGCCAGTTACCACGGGCGCCCGACGTGACCATGCGGTTGATGGTGTTGTCGGCCGGGAAGTTGGCGCGCATGGCCTCGGCGACCTCGTTGGTCGCTTCGGTCCAGATCTTCACCAGTTCCTGGCGACGCTCGAGGTCGGTCGTGAGACCCTTCTCGAACTCGGCGGTGACCTTGGCGGCCTTCTTCTCGTAGCCGGCCACGATCTGCGGCTTGTTCGGCGGGGTGAGGATGTCGCTCAGCGCCACCGTCACACCGGAACGCGTCGCCCAGTAGAAGCCGGCGTCCTTGATGCGGTCGAGTGCTGCTGCGACCTCCACCTTCGGGTACCGCTCCGCCAGGGCGTTGACGATGCCCGAGATGACGCCCTTGTCGGCGACTTCCTCCACGTAGGGGTAGTCGGCCGGGAGCGTCTCGTTGAACAGCGCGCGACCCAGGGTGGTCTCGACGATCGCCGTCACTCCGACGACGCCCTTGTCTGCAGCGTCGCTCGGAACGTAGTCGTTGAGACGGATGCGGACCTTGGCGTTCAGGTCGAGCGAGTGCTGGTCCTTCGCGAGGATCGCCTCGGCGACGGATGAGAACGCACGGCCTTCGCCGACGGCGCCTTCCCTGAGCGTGGTCAGGTGGTGCAGACCGATGATCATGTCCTGCGAGGGCAGGGTCACCGGGCGGCCGTCCGACGGCTTCAGGATGTTGTTCGAGGCGAGCATCAGGATGCGGGCCTCGGCCTGGGCCTCGACCGACAGCGGAAGATGCACGGCCATCTGGTCACCGTCGAAGTCGGCGTTGAACGCCGCACACACGAGCGGGTGGAGCTGGATGGCCTTGCCCTCGACGAGCTGAGGCTCGAAGGCCTGGATGCCGAGGCGGTGCAGCGTCGGTGCGCGGTTCAGCAGCACGGGGCGCTCGCGGATGATCTCCTCGAGCACGTCCCAGACCTGCGGACGGCTGCGCTCGACCATGCGCTTCGCGGCCTTGATGTTCTGAGCGTGGCTCAGGTCGATCAGGCGCTTGATCACGAACGGCTTGAAGAGCTCCAGCGCCATCTGCTTGGGCAGACCACACTGGTGCAGCTTCAGCTGCGGACCGACGATGATGACCGAACGACCGGAGTAGTCGACGCGCTTTCCGAGCAGGTTCTGGCGGAAACGACCCTGCTTTCCCTTGAGCATGTCGCTCAGGGACTTCAGGGCGCGGTTGCCGGTGCCCGTGACGGGACGACCGCGGCGGCCGTTGTCGAACAGTGCGTCGACGGCCTCCTGCAGCATGCGCTTCTCGTTGTTCACGATGATCTCGGGAGCACCGAGGTCGAGCAGGCGACGCAGGCGGTTGTTGCGGTTGATGACGCGGCGGTACAGGTCGTTCAGGTCGCTGGTGGCGAAACGGCCACCGTCGAGCTGGACCATCGGGCGCAGCTCCGGCGGGATCACCGGGACGACGTCGAGGACCATCGCGGCCGGCGAGTTGCCGGTCGCCAGGAACGAGCTGACCACGCGCAGGCGCTTGATCGCACGGATCTTCTTCTGGCCCTTGCCATTGGCGATCTGGTCGCGGAGAAGCTCGGCTTCTGCGGCCAGGTCGAACGCCAGCAGGCGACGCTTGATCGCCTCGGCGCCCATGTAGGCCTCGAAGTACAGACCGAAGCGGTCCATGAGCTCGTTGAAGTCGGCGTCCTCAGGCTTGAGGTCGCCCACCTTGAGGTTGCGGAAGCTGTCCCACACGCGCTCCAGACGAGCGATGTCCTCGTCGTAGCCCTTGCGGATCTGGCCCATCTCCTTCTCGGCGGTGTCCTTGACGCGACGCTTCTGGTCGGCCTTGGCACCCTCCTCCTCCAGCGCGGCGAGGTCGACCTCGAGGCGCTGCAGACGGTCGGCGATGCGCGAGTCGCGCTGGTCGGACAGGGTCTTGATCTCGAGGCGGAGCTCGTTCTCAAGTCCGGGCATGTCGGCGTGACGGCCCTCTTCGTCGACCTCGATCACCATGTAGGCGGCGAAGTAGATGACCTTCTCGAGGTCCTTCGGAGCCATGTCGAGCAGGTAGCCGAGACGGCTCGGGACACCCTTGAAGTACCAGATGTGGGTCACGGGAGCGGCGAGCTCGATGTGGCCCATGCGCTCACGGCGCACGGACGACTTCGTGACCTCGACACCACAGCGCTCACACACGATGCCCTTGAAGCGGACACGCTTGTACTTACCGCACGAGCATTCCCAGTCGCGGCTCGGGCCGAAGATCTGCTCACCGAACAGACCATCCTTCTCGGGCTTCAGGGTGCGGTAGTTGATGGTTTCGGGCTTCTTGACCTCACCATGCGACCAGCGACGGATGTCGTCGGCGGTGGCCAGGCCAATGCGCAGCTCGTCAAAAGTTGTTGCGTCGAGCAATTTTCCTTCTCTCCTGGAAAAAGTGTTTCGTCAGTTGGGTCTTGGCCGGCTTCAGATCTCGTCGATCGACGAAGATTCGAAGCGGGAGGAAATGTTGATGCCGAGCTCTTCGGCGGCACGGAACGCTTCGTCGTCCGTGTCGCGCAGGCTGACCGCCGTGCCGTCGGCCGAGAGCACCTCGACGTTCAGGCAGAGCGACTGCATTTCCTTGATGAGGACCTTGAAGGACTCCGGGATGCCCGGCTCCTGGATGTTCTCACCCTTGACGATGGCCTCGTAGACCTTGACACGGCCGAGGATGTCATCCGACTTGATGGTCAGGAGCTCCTGCAGGGCGTACGCGGCACCGTATGCCTCGAGCGCCCACACCTCCATCTCACCGAATCGCTGTCCACCGAACTGCGCCTTACCACCGAGCGGCTGCTGGGTGATCATCGAGTACGGACCGGTCGAACGCGCGTGGATCTTGTCGTCGACCAGGTGGTGCAGCTTCAGGATGTACATGTAGCCGACCGACACGGGCTCCGGGTACGGCTCGCCGGAGCGGCCGTCGAAGAGCTGCGTCTTGCCGGAGGAGCCGATCAGGCGCTCTCCGTCACGCGTGGGAAGCGTCGAGTCGAGCAGACCTGCGATCTCCTCCTCCAGCGCACCGTCGAACACGGGGGTCGCGACCTTGGTGTTCGGAGCGGCGCTGTGCGCTGCCTCGGGAAGGCGTCCAGCCCACTTCGGCTTGCCCTTGACTTCCCAGCCCTGCTTGGCCACCCATCCGAGGTGGGTCTCCAGGACCTGGCCGAAGTTCATTCGACCGGGGATGCCGAGCGGGTTGAGGATGATGTCGACGGGCGTTCCGTCGGCGAGGAACGGCATGTCCTCGACCGGGAGGATCTTCGAGATGACGCCCTTGTTGCCGTGACGGCCGGCGAGCTTGTCACCTTCGGTGATCTTGCGCTTCTGGGCGATGTAGACCACGACGCGCTGGTTGACGCCGGAGCCGAGCTCGTCGTCGCCGTCCTGCGAGTCGAAGACCTTGACGCCGATGATCGTTCCCTCTTCACCGTGGGGCACCTTGAGGCTGGTGTCGCGCACCTCGCGGCTCTTCTCGTTGAAGATCGCGCGGAGCAGGCGCTCCTCGGCCGAGAGCTCGGTCTCGCCCTTCGGCGTGACCTTTCCGACGAGGATGTCGCCGGGGCGCACCTCAGCACCGATGCGGATGATGCCGCGCTCGTCGAGATCGGCCAGGAGGTCCGGGCTGACGTTCGGCAGGTCGCGGGTGATCTCTTCTTTACCCAGCTTGGTGTCGCGGGCGTCGACCTCGTACTCCTCGATGTGGATCGAGGAGAGCACGTCGTCCTTCACCAGGTTCTGGCTGAGGATGATCGCGTCTTCGAAGTTGTGGCCCTCCCACGGCATGAACGCGACGAGCAGGTTCTTGCCGAGCGCGAGCTCGCCGTTCTCGGTGGCGGGGCCGTCGGCGATGACCTCGCCGGCTTCGATCCGCTCGCCCTCGTTGACGATCACGCGGTGGTTGTACGACGTGCCCTGGTTGGAGCGGTCGAACTTGCGCAGGTAGTAGGTCTGCGTGCCACCCTCGTCGAGCTGGACGGTCACGGCGTCGGCGGACACCTCGGTGACCACACCGGCCTTGTCGTTGATGAGCACGTCACCGGCGTCGATGGCTGCGTAGCCCTCCATACCGGTTCCGACCAGCGGGCTCTCGCTGCGGACGAGCGGCACCGCCTGGCGCTGCATGTTCGCACCCATGAGCGCGCGGTTCGCGTCGTCGTGCTCGAGGAACGGGATGAGCGACGTCGCGACCGACACCATCTGGCGCGGGGAGACATCCATGTAGCCGATCTCATCGGCGGGGATCAGGTCGACCTCGCCGCCCTTCTTACGTGCGAGGACGCGGTCCTCGGCGAAGTGGGAGTCGGCGGTCAGCGGAGCGTTCGCCTGGGCGACGATGAAGTCGTCCTCTTCGCTTGCGGTCAGGTAGTCGATCGTCTCGGTGACCTTGCCGCCGACGACGCGACGGTAAGGGGTCTCGATGAAACCGAACGAGTTGATCCGCGCGAACGATGCGAGCGAACCGATCAGGCCGATGTTCGGGCCTTCCGGGGTCTCGATCGGGCACATGCGGCCGTAGTGCGACGGGTGGACGTCACGGACCTCGACGCCTGCGCGCTCACGGGACAGACCACCGGGGCCGAGGGCCGAGAGGCGGCGCTTGTGGGTCAGGCCCGCGAGCGGGTTGTTCTGGTCCATGAACTGCGACAGCTGGCTCGTTCCGAAGAACTCCTTGATCGCGGCGACGACGGGGCGCACGTTGATCAGGGTCTGCGGCGTGATGGCCTCGATGTCCTGCGTGGTCATGCGCTCGCGGACGACGCGCTCCATGCGGGACAGACCGGTGCGGACCTGGTTCTGGATGAGCTCGCCGACAGCGCGGATACGACGGTTGCCGAAGTGGTCGATGTCGTCGACGTCGAGACGGATCTCGACGGGCTTGCCGTCGCGCACACCGTTGAACGTGGTCTGGTTGTCGTGCAGTGCGACCAGGTACTTGATGGTGGCGATGATGTCCTGGACGGTGAGCACCGAGTCGGACAGCGGAGCGTCGATACCGAGCTTGCGGTTGATCTTGTACCGACCGACCTTCGCCAGGTCGTAGCGCTTCGGGTTGAAGTAGAAGTTGTCGAGGAGCGCGCGTGCGGCCTCGGCTGCGACCTGCTCACCCGGGCGGAGCTTGCGGTAGATGTCCTTGAGGGCCTCCTCCTTGGTGAGGATGGCGTCCTTCTCGAGGGTCAGCTCGATGGACTGGTATCCCTTGAACTCCGAGAGGATCTCGTCGCTGCTGAGGCCGAGGGCCTTGAGGAAGACCGTGACCGACTGCTTGCGCTTGCGGTCGATGCGGACACCGACCTGGTCGCGCTTGTCGATCTCGAACTCGAGCCATGCACCGCGGCTCGGGATGATGCGTGCGGAGTAGATGTCCTTGTCGGACGTCTTCTCCTGGGCACGCTCGAAGTACACGCCGGGCGAGCGCACCAGCTGCGACACGACGACACGCTCGGTGCCGTTGATGACGAAGGTGCCCTTCTCGGTCATGAGGGGGAAGTCGCCCATGAAGACGGTCTGCGTCTTGATCTCACCGGTGAGGTGGTTCATGAACTCGGCCTCGACGTAGAGAGGAGCGGAGTAGGTCTTGCCCTTCTCCTTGCACTCGTCGATCGAGTACTTCTTCTCTTCGAGGAAGGGGTTCGTGAACGAGAGCTGCATGGTCTCGCCGAGGTCTTCGATCGGGGAGATCTCCTCGAAGATCTCTTCCAGACCGGTGTGGCTGGGCAGATCCTGTCGACCCTGCGCCTCAGCCTCCGCGACGCGCGTCTTCCACGCGTCGTTTCCGACGAGCCAGTCGAAGCTCTCGGTCTGCAGTGCCAGCAGGTCCGGGACGGTGAGGGTGTCTGTGATCTTTGCGAACGAGAGACGAGATGCGTTTCGTCCGTTCTTGGGTGATGAATTCGTGGTGGTTGCGTTGCGCGCAGCAGCCAAGGAAATAACCTCCGTGGGCCCCGTCGGGCCTCAGTTACTGTCGGTCAGGTGTGTGGTGTTGTGGACGAGAACTCCCAGGACATCTGTATGCTGGTGCCGATATCTGACCTGTGGTCACAGGCCCGGGCACACGAACAAAATTCGGAGCCGACCGCAATATGAAGGCAGATTTCTGTCTGGGAGCGCAAAGAACAACTATATGTCAAATTGACGCGCCGTGTCCACTTAATTCTTGACCGGTTGTCGATTCTCCGGTATAACCCCGGACGCGTACTAGATGTAACGCCTCGTACTCCCTTGTATTCCCGCGGGTTTGCGAGGATTCTCGCGGTGGCGGGCGATCTCAGGAGCGCACAAGAGCGATGGCCTGTGCCCGGTCTCGCACGGCCAATTTGGCGAAGATCGCATTGATGTGGGTCTTCACTGTCGCGATGCTGACGAAGAGCCGAGCTGCTATTTCCCCGTTGCTCAGGCCGTCCGCGATGAGGGCGAGGACATCGGCTTCGCGAGCGGTGAGCGACGGGAACCGCGTGAGCACCGCATCCGCCGACGTCGCGCCGCCGCCCGGCACAGCAGGCGCCGCAGAAGCACCGGTCAGCGTGCTCACGAGGAGCGCGCCCACGGCCGGCGCGAAGGTCGACTGGCCGCGGGCGACGGCACGGATGGCCGCGGCCACCTCCGCGCGCCCCGCATCCTTGGTGAGGTAGCCTTTCGCGCCCGCCCGGAGCGCCGCCAGGATCGAGTCGTCGTCCGCGAACGTCGTCAGCACGATGATCGCCGAGCCGGGGACCTCGCGCACGATGCGCTCGGTTGCGCCGACGCCGTCGAGGACGGGCATCCGGAGATCCATGAGCACGACGTCCGGATGCCACTCGACGGCCAGCCGGGCCGCCTGCTCGCCGTCGGCGGCCTCTCCGACGATCTCGACATCGGGAAGGAGCGACAGGACGGTCACGAGCCCGTCGCGGATGATCGCCTGGTCGTCGGCGACGAGCACGCGGATGACGTCATGCGCGGGCACGGCCCCTGAACCGACCGCATCCGTCATGCGAGGCGCGCCTCTGCGGTCACGATGAAACGGCCGTCGTCGACTCCGGCGGTCGCGCGGCCGCCCGCCGGAAGGGCGGCGAACCGCTCACGCATGCCCTCGAGTCCATGGCTGCCGCCCGACCGGGCGAGGAACCCCCGCGAGCCGTCGGAATCCGGATGCGCGCCCAGCGGGTTGGACACGGTCAGTCGCACCCCGTGATCCGACCAGGCGAGGACGGCCTGGACGGGCTCCCCCGGTGCGTGCTTGCGCGCATTGCTCAACGCCTCCTGGAGCGCTCGCTCGAGTGCGCCGGCCAGGTCCGCGTCCAGTTTCCCCGGCGTTCCCGACGTGATCAGCTCGGCCGCGCCGCCGAGTGACCGGTGGGCGGCGAGCAGGTCGGAGATGGCGTCGTCGAAGGAGCCGTCGCCGGGGTGGTCGGCCCGTTGCGCATCCGGATCGCGAAGAGCATCGACCGCACGCCTGGCCTCACCCAGTCCGTCGGCCGCGAGGGCGCGGGCGTCGGCCACCCGGGACCGCGCCCCGCCGACATCGCCCGTCTCGAGGAGTGCTTCGACAGCATCGAGCTGGATGACGAGGCCGCCCAGGCTGTGGGCGAGCACGTCATGGATGTCGCGGGCCACGCTCTGGCGCTGGGCGAGCAGTTCGACCTGCGCCCTCTCTTCGCGTACGGCCAGCTCGCGTTCGCGCAGCAAGGCCGCCTGTGCCTCCGACTCGCGGAACTGGCGACGGCTGATGCCGGCGAGCACGGCGATGGCGATGCCAGCGACGAGCCCGAGCTCTGCGACGACCGCGGTGTCGAACGGAACGGCGCCGAGCACCACGAGCAGGACACTGATAACGGCCACGGCCAGCCCGAGCCGGATCGGCCAGGACGGGTCAGAGACCACCAGCATCACGCCCACGATGACAGGGACGATCCCGACGCCGTTCGTAGAGCCGGCGACGATCGAACCGGCGAACGCCATCACCATCGCGAGGGCGAGACCGACAGCGGCCGGGACGGTACGGAATGCCAGGATCAGGCGCACCAGCCAGGCGGCGAGCGCCGTGAGCGCCAGCACCAGCACCCAGGTCGGCCGCTGCGCCGAGTGCGAAGTCACGATCGAATACCCGACCACGGCGATGCCGAACAGGTTGAGCCCGAAGCTCAGCCAGGTCGGCCGCCTCAACGTATCCGTCACGAGACCATCATGCTGCGACAGCGGGCATCCGATCGAGACGGTAGGCGAACACGGCGGTTCGGGCGGCCCGGTTCGCAGCGACCAGCAGCACGATGATGCCTGTGGAGGTGGCGAGGTGCGAGCCCGCCCGGGCTGCGATCACGTCGATGCCGATCCGGATGACGATGACCAGCACCCACAGGGCGAGCCCCCACCAGCCCGTGCGACTTTCCACGCTGGAGCTGTGAAGGATCGCATCGGGATCTTCGCGTGGACCACTCAGAGGCCGGAACACCGCGATTGCGCCCATCCAGGCGCCGATGCCGAGCGAGACCGCGATCTCGACCAGCAGCACGGCGAAATCGAGAGCGGTCAGGTGGGTCGCATCCGTCGCCTGCACCAGCAGGACCACGCCGACGATCGCCATGATCGCGGGCACGCGCCACATACGCGCGATGGAGACCGGGCGCCAGGTCAGCTGGCGGAAGCCGATCCAGCCGATGAGGACGACGATGAGAAGGGCGTTGCCGATGGTCTGGAGTGTCATGGATCCAGCGTCGCGGGGTTCGTCGCGCCGGGACACCATCCCTGGGTGGAGGTTCGGGTGGAGAAATCGTGGCGTTATGGTTGACGCGTGCCCGAGAACCCCTCTGTGATCCTGAAGGAGAGCGGCTACCGGGCGGTCATCGAGGCCGATCGCTTCGTGCCCGGCTCCTACCAGCTCGTGGTCGACGGAACCCCGCAGTCGCACGTCAACCTGGACGACCCGACCCAGCTCTTCTTCGAATACGTGCAGCGGATGGGCAACGTCATCGACCTGATCGGCGAGCCGGGCCAGCCCATCACGGCTGTCCACCTCGGCGCCGGGGCGCTGACGCTCCCCCGCTACATCGCGTACACCCGGCCGGGATCACGGCAGCAGGTCGTCGAACTGGAGAGCAACCTCGTCGACCTCGTGCGCGAACACCTGCCGCTGCCGCGCTATGCGCAGATCCGCGTGCGGCACGGTGACGCCCGCGAGGTCGTCGCGAAGCTCCCGGGCGGCCTGCGCGGCGCGGTCGACCTGCTGGTCATCGACATCTTCAGTGGCGCCCGCACACCGGCGCACGTCACGAGCCTCGAGTTCTACCGTTCGGCTGTCGAGCTTCTCGCACCGGCCGGCATCGTGCTGGTGAATGTCGCCGACGGGCCCCCGCTGGCGTTCGCGCGCAGTCAGGTCGCGACGCTCGGCGCCGCCGTGGCGAATGTCGCCGCGCTCGCCGAGACCCAGGTGCTCAAGGGACGCCGGTTCGGCAACGTCGTGCTGGTGGGCTCGAATGCCCCGCTCCCGCTGGACTGGCTGCCGCGCCTGCTCGCCAGCGGACCGCATCCGGCCAAAGCGGTGGCCGGCGCCGAGCTGGCCGCGTTCGCCGCCGGTGCGCCCGTGGTGACGGATGCGACGAGCGTGCCGTCGCCGCCTCCAGCACGCAGCATCTTCCAGACCGGCACGCGGCGCAGCTGACCGCGTCCGCCGCTCACGCGTGGCGGAACTGCACGCGCTGGCCGGGACGCAGCTGCGCGAACACATCCAGCGAGCGGTCGGCGACCACGGCGATCACCGGGTAGCCGCCGGTCACCGGATGGTCGGCGAGCAGCACGGTCGGCGTCCCGTCGGGCGACACCTGCACCGCGCCCGCCACCATCGGCTCGCTCGGCAGCTCGTCGCCCACACGGCGCTCGAGGACGACGCGCGGTTCGGGCGGCCGCCCCTTGACGTGGGCCGCACCACGGACGGGCTCGAGCCGCGTTCCGATGCGATTGGATGCGATGCTCACCGACCACTCCCGTTCGTAGAACGCGTCCACTGCGCCGGGGGTGAACCAGTCGGCCCGCGGCCCAGGATGCGCGCGCACGGTCACCAGGTCGTCGTCGGGAAGTTCAACGGGCACGAAGTCGAGCAGAGGAATCGGATGCGCCGGCTCCCCGAGCTGCAGCACGTCGCCCGACATGACGGGTGCGGGGCCGAGCGACGAGAGCAGGTCGGTCGAGCGGGAGCCGAGGACCGCATCCGCTGCCACGCCTCCGCGCAGGGAGAGGTAGAAGCGCACGCCGCGCATGGCCGAAGCGATCCTCAGGACGGAACCCGCCCGTGCCGCCGTCGCCGTGTTCGGATCGACCTCGTCGTCGCCGAGGGTGAGCGCGCCCCACGCACCGGTGACGGCGAACCAGCAGCTGGTCGTGAACCGTGCCGTGAAGTCCCCGAACAGGATCTCGAGACCCGCAGCGCGTTCGTTGTTCCCCACGAGCCGGTTGGCGAGCCGCAGCGCTGCGCGATCGAGTGCGCCGCTCGAGGAGACACCGAGATGCGCGAAGCCGGGGCGGCCCAGATCTTCGACGAGAGTCAGGGGGCCCGGCTCGAGCACCTCGAGCGCGCCGCTCACCGCTGCTCCACGAAGCGCACGCGGGTGCCGGGGGCGAGGAGTGCCGGGCGCTCGGCCGACGCATCCCAGAGCACCGCATCCGTTGAACCGATCAGCTGCCACCCGCCCGGGCTCGACCGCGGGTACACACCGCTGAACTCGCCGGCGAGGCCCACCGAGCCCGCGGGCACCGACGGGCGGGGCGTATCACGGCGCGGCACCCGCAGCCGGTCGTGGTCGGTCGCCAGGTAGGCGAAGCCCGGGGCGAACCCGCAGAAGGCGACGCGCCAGTCGGATGCGGTGTGCAGCGCGACCAGTTCGGCGCGCGTCAGGCCCAGGAGACCCGCGACCTCATCCAGATCCTCTCCGTCGTACCGCACCGGGATCTCGATCGACTGCGATTCGGAGCCGCTCAGGTCGGCCGGCGCGGTCTCCGACACCCAGGCTGCCGCGACGGAGAGCGGGAGGCGCACCGGGTCGACGATGACGCCGATCGTGCGCGCGGCCGGCACGAGGTCGACAAGGCCCTCAGGTCTCGTGACATCGAGGGCCGCGTACAGGCCGATCACGTCGTCCAGCGACTCCACCTCGATGAGGATGCCGTGGTCGCCGAGCGGCAGCACCCGTCTGCCCGCGCGGACGGTCATGGGGCGAACGGTCATGGGGCGAAAGCCTCGATCCGGATGCCCGCAGCCGTCAGCGCGGACCGCACGGCCCGCGCCATCCCGACCGCTCCGGGTGTGTCGCCGTGCACGCAGAGCGAATCCACCGCGACGTCGATTACCGTGCCGTCCGCGGTTGCCACCCGGCCATCGATCACGAGTCCGACGGCGCGTGCCGCGATTGCGTCGACATCGGTGAGCAGATCTCCGGGCCATCCACGCGGGACGAGCGAACCGTCGGCGAGGTAGCCCCGGTCGACGAACGCCTCGTGCACGAAAGAGAGGCCGCGGTCGCGTGCCCTGCGGGCGATCGACGAACCGGCGAGACCGAGCAGCGGAAGCGCAAGGTCGAAGTCGGCGACGGCGCGGGCCACGGCATCCGCCTGCTCCTCGTCGGAGACGATCCTGTTGTACAGGGCGCCGTGCGGTTTCACGTAGGCGACGCGGGTGCCCGCGACCCGGGCGATGCCGTCGAGGGCGGCGAGCTGGTAGAGCACGTCCGCATACAGTTCGGACGACGGCACATCCATCGCACGCCTGCCGAACCCGGCGAGATCGCGGTAGGAGACGTGGGCGCCAACGGCGACACCGTTACGGGCCGCTGTCGTGCAGGAGGAAAGCATGACGGATGCGTCACCCGCGTGGAAGCCGCAGGCGATGTTCGCGCTCGACACGAGTTCGAGCATCGCCTCGTCGTCGCCCATGCGCCACGCCCCGAACGACTCCCCGAGGTCGCTGTTGAGGTCGATCGTGCGCTTCACGAACCCCATTGTCGCGGTCGTGCGCCCGCGAGGCATAGCGCCTTGCCGGGGGAAAGCTGCAGACTGGGAGGGACATGGGGTCGACACGGTGAGCCCGACAGGACGCGACCGGACGCCGAAGAGGGCGGGAGCGAGGGTCGTCGCGGTCGTCTCGGTCGCGGCCCTGCTGGCGGGCTGCACGTCGCTCTTTCCGCAGCCGACGGTGACCGTCACCTCGACGGCCGCACCGAGCCCGTCGGGTACAGGGACCCCGACGACGACCCCCGACCACACCATCCCCTGGCGACCGAACACCACCTCGGTGCTCGAGACCGGGCTCCAGGTGCCGTGGTCGGTCGTCCCGCTCCCCAGCGGGTCAGCGCTCATCAGCGAACGGGACAGCGCGACCATCCTCGAGCGGCTGCCCCAGGGCGGTCTGCGCACCGTCGGCACCGTGCCGGGTGTCGCCGCAGCCGGAGAAGGCGGGCTGCTCGGGCTTGCGGTACCGATACAGCCCGCGACGGCCTTCAGCTGGCTGTACGTCTACCTGACGACGGACACCGACAACCGGGTCATCCGGATGCCCCTCAACGGCGTGAGCGGACGATACAGCCTCGGCGAAGCGCAGAACGTGATCACCGGCATCCCCAAGGCGGGCAACCACGACGGCGGACGGCTCGCCTTCGGCCCCGACGGGATGCTCTACATCACCACCGGCGACGCGGGCAACGGCGCCAACGCCCAGAACCTGTCGTCGCTGGGCGGCAAGATCCTGCGGATCACCCCCGACGGTGACATCCCCGCGGACAACCCCTTCCCCGGCTCGCCGGTCTGGTCGTACGGCCACCGCAACGTGCAGGGTCTGGCGTGGGATTCGCACGGAACGATGTGGGCCAGCGAATTCGGCGCGAACACCTGGGACGAGCTCAACATCATCACGCCGGGCGACGACTACGGCTGGCCCGTCGTCGAAGGGATCGCCCACGATTCCCGCTTCACCGATCCCGTCTACCAGTGGCGCACCGACCAGGCCAGCCCGAGCGGCATCGCGATCGTCGGCGACACGATCTTCATGGCGGCCCTGCGCGGCGAACGACTGTGGACCATCTGGTCGACCGACGGCCACGCCCCCGTCACGGTCGCACCGTTCTTCGCCGGGACGTTCGGCCGGCTGCGCGCCGTCGTCCCGTCGGGCTCCGGGCTCTGGATGCTCACCAACAACACCGACGGGCGGGGAACCCCGCGCGCCGGCGACGACAAGCTGATCGCCGTCACCCTCGTGCCTACGGGCGGAAACAAATGACCGGGTTAGTCTGGAATGGACACGGTCTGGAGCATCATCCTGAGCATCATCCTCGGTTACGACCCTTCCACCCTTCGCGAGCGCGTCGACCTGCTCGCGGCAGGGTCGCGTCTCGACGAGCTCGGGGAACTGCGCAGCCTCAGCGCCCTCAACGAGAAGGGGGTGCTCCTGCGGCTCGTCGGCCGGCTCGACGAAGCATGGCAGGTCGCCAACGAGGCCCTTCGGCAGGCGCGCTTCACCGGTGACCGCGAGCAGGTGCTCGGGGCGCGCATCCGACGTGCGCAGGTGCTGCAGTACCAGGGCAAGCTCGACGAGGCCGTGACAGAGCTGTCGGGCTGCGTCGACGAGGCCAGGACTCATGAGTGGACGGCGCTCGAAGCCTTCGCGGTGCAGAACCGCGGCAAGACCCACTTCGACCAGAAGGACTACGAGGCGGCACTCTCGGACTTCACTGCGGCGGTGTTCCTCCGTGAGAGGCTCGGCGCCTCGAAAGCCGACCTCGAGAGTTCGCTCATCGCCGTCGCGGTCGCGGAATCGTTCCTCGATGAGCAGCGTGGTCCGCGTGGAGCTGTGGATTGATCTGGATGCGCGTCGGCGGCGACGCGTAGGATTCGGGTCATGAAAGTCGGGTCCAGCCACCATCAGCCGCCCGGGGGCCGCTGATGGCAGACCTCGACCGCGTGCGCCGTTGGGCGAACGCCCTCATCGCGCTCCACCTCGATCCTGCGGTGTGGTCGTTCGACTTCGACAACGCAAAGACCAGGGCAGGGCTGTGCAACTACACGGCCAAGCGGATCACCGTCTCGCGGTACCTCGCGTCGCGGTACGACGACGATGAGATCCACCAGATCCTGTTGCACGAGGTCGCCCACGCGATGGCCGGTTCGCGGGCAGGGCACGGCCCGCGCTGGCGCGGCATCGCGGTCGGGCTGGGCTATGAGGGCAAACGCCTGCACGGCGGCGCGATCGCCGACGACCTGGCGCCCTGGGTGGGAACCTGCCCCAAAGGGCACACCCACTACCGGTATCGCAAGCCCGCGCGGGCGTTGGCGTGCGGTGCGTGCTCACGGCGATTCGACGCGGCGAACCTGATCAGCTGGCAGCACCGTGAGGTGACGCAGGCGCAGCGAAGGATGGCCGCGTCAGCGGCGAGCGAACTCGCCGACTGAGGCGGCCATGTGCACTAGCGCGGGACCCGACGTCAGTCGGCTACGACCTGGACGTCCTTCCAGAACGCCACGTAGTTGCTGTAGTCCTTGCCGACCCGGTCGAATGAGCTCGGGTACGGGGTCGGGTAGCTCCAGGCGCGATCCTGAAGCACGCCGGTGCCGTTCTTCACGCTGAAGTACTGAGCTTCACCCTTCCACGGGCACGTGTACGGAGTGTCGCTCGCGACGAGGTGCTCGGTGTTCACGCTCGCGGGCGGGAAATACCAGTTGCCTTCGATGCGGATGAGCTCGGCCTCGTCGGCCTGAGCGATGGTGGTGCCGTTCAGAACTGCTTTCACGATAAATCCTCCTGCACGGGGGCAACGTTGCAGCAGTGCAGATCATTCCGGGGCGATTGCGGGCCTCAGGACTGTCACAGTTTCGACGGTGTCGAGGCGTCCCGCCGCGGCGATGTCGGCGGGTCGCACGCCTGCCGCGACGGCGGCCTGGCCGGTGGCGGATGCGGTGAGCAGGTGAGCGACCGCCCCGCGCAGTCCGGTGAACGCTGCGCACGCAGCAGCAGCTTCAGGCGAGGTGTAGTCGATCCCCAACGCGCCGAGGGCGTCGATGATCGCGCCCGCCGCCAGCAGGTCCTCGACCGCGAATCGCGTCGCTCCCCCAGCTCGCGGTTCTCCTGCAGCGATGATCGAGACCATGGCCCGTCGGCCGAGGCGGAGCTGCTCGTCGAGGATCCAGCGCGCGGTTGCGCCCGCTGTGGTGAGACCGCCCTGGATGATGGCCGCTCCTGCGGGAACGGATGCGGCGAGCGCGGTGACGACCGCCGGCTCGTCCTCGGCGGGCGCGGCGAGCGGCGGAAGCGCATCCACCCAGACCACCACATCGGCATCCGACGCGACGACGTGGGCGCCCGCGAATCCCCAGTCGAAACGAAGCTGATACTTGGCCTGCCCGAACGGATCGGCGGCGGTCGGCTCGGCGCGGGTCGGCTCGGCGGGGGTGGGCTCGCTCACCGGGACATCGTAGCCCGCACCCGCCGGTGTTCATCGGGCGACGGCCGGCGCATCTGGGCGCGGATGACCTCGAAGTCGTGACGCGAGAGTTCGATCAGGCCGCGGCGCAGCTGGTAACCCCAGTTCGGGTTCTGCCGGGTGAACTCGAGCACGGGAAGCAAGGGGCGGATCGGCGCGGGAACGGCCGCGTGGTCGAAGTCGACGCGCCGGCGCCAGGGGTGGAAGTCGCCGTTCTGGCCGGTCATCATCGGGCCGTCGCTCGGCTGGTAGACCTCGCCGTCGGCGATGCGCCCGATCGCCGTGAACTCCCGGAGCGGTTCGCCGTCAGGGTACGACTCCCTCGGCGAGTAGTAGACGAAGCCGTCAGCCTCGTTCATCCGCACAAGTGGAGCCTTCGCGCCATGGTTGACCTGCGCGATGCCCTGCGCGACACCCCGCAGGACGTGGTCGCGCTGCACGACACCCAGCCAGTAGCGGATCGTCATGCTCCAGTTGTAGCGCATCCGGGCGACAGTCGCGGCAGACTGGAGGGGGACGCCGTGCCACGACCATGTCGATTCCGGACTCCGCCGTTCGACGTGTTGGTGAAGGGCATTCCCGCCCGATCGCGACAAGGAGACGAGACGACCGTGAAATACATGATGATCCTGAACTCGGACCCGCAGACGGAATCGACTGCAGAGCCCGACGAAGAGAGCCTGAACGCCATGGGGCGATACAACGACGAACTGATCAAGGCGGGTGTCCTGCTCGCAGGCGAGGGACTGCACCCCACCTCGGAGGGCGCGCGCGTCGAATACTCCGGCGAGGACCGCACCATCGTCGATGGTCCGTTCACCGAGACGAAAGAGCTGATCGCCGGCTTCTGGATCATCCAGGCCGCGAACAAAGCCGAGGCGCTCGAATGGGCGCGTCGCATCCCGCTGAAATCCGGCAGAGTCGAGGTGCGGCGGGTCTTCGACGTCTCAGAGTTCCCGCAGGACAACGAATACGTGCAGAAGGAAGTGCAATGGCGCGAAGAACACGGCGAGTCCCGTACCGCGTGAGGCAGACCAGGTGACCGACGGCGGCGAGGCACGGCGTGCCGTCGAGGCGGTGTGGCGGATCGAGTCGGCGAAGCTCATCGCGGTGCTCGCACGCATGGTGGGCGATGTCGGTCTCGCCGAGGAGCTCGCACAGGATGCGCTGGTCGCCGCCCTCGAGCAGTGGCCGGCGAGCGGCATCCCGCGCAACCCCGCCGCCTGGCTGACCTCGGTGGCGAAACGCCGGGCGATCGACGGCTGGCGCCGCCAGGAGCGGCTGGGTGACAAATACGCGCAGCTCGCCCGCGACCTGGAGACGGAGGACGGGCTGGGCGACCCGGCCCTCCTCGCCGAGGACGTCATCGAGGACGACCTCCTGCGCCTCGTCTTCGTCGCGTGTCACCCGGTGCTCACGAAGCCGTCGCGCGTCGCGCTGACGCTCAAACTGCTCGGCGGCCTGTCGACAGACGAGATCGCACGGGCGTTCCTCGCACCCAGTTCGACGATCGCCCAGCGGATCGTCCGCGCCAAACGCACACTGTCGGCTGCGCGGGTGCCGTTCGAGGTTCCCGACCCGCGCGAATTCCCGCAGCGACTCGGCTCGGTGCTCGAAGTCATCTACCTCATCTTCAACGAGGGCTACTCGGCGACCATCGGCGACGACTGGATGCGCCCCTCGCTCTGCCAGGAGGCGCTGCGGCTCGGCCGCGTCCTGGCCGAGCTCATGCCACGGGAGCCCGAGGTGCACGGACTCGTCGCCCTCATGGAGTTTCAGGCCTCGCGGCTCGGCGCACGCACCACAGCGACCGGGGAGCCCGTGCTGCTGCAGGACCAGGACCGCGCGCGCTGGGACCGCATCCTGATCCGGCGCGGCGTCGCTGCGCTGGAACGCTCCGAGCAGCTGGCGCGCGGTCGCGGACCGTATGCGCTGCAAGCGGCAATCGCGGCCTGCCACGCGACAGCGCCCACCGCCGCCGACACCGACTGGGAGGAGATCGTCGCGCTGTACAGTGCCCTCGCCCAGCTCACGCCGTCTGCTGTCATCGAGCTCAACCGCGCTGTCGCGCTGTCGATGGCGTACGGGCCGGAGGCAGGGCTCGAAGTCGTCGACCGCCTCGCCGTCGAGGGCGCACTCTCGTCGTATCACCTGCTGCCGAGCGTGCGCGCCGACCTGCTGGCACGTCTCGGCCGCAGTGCCGAGGCGCGGCTCGAGTTCGAGCGTGCAGCCGCCCTCACCGGCAACGAGCGCGAACGGGCGCTGCTGCTCGGTCGCGCAGCGCAGCAGTAGGGTCCGCCGGCAGGGATGCGGCTGAGCGCCACCTGCCGGTGCGCTGCGAATCGTGGCAGACCTGCGCATCCGGAGCGAGACTGGTTGGATGCGCGTGCTGCTGAAGCTCATCCTGGACTGCGACCCGGACGCCGCCTGGCGTGCATTGCAGAGTCCGACCTCGTTTCGCGAGGTCTCGTTCCCGTGGGCCGATTTCTCCTCACTCGAACCGGGCGGCTTCCCGACGGTCTGGAGCGCGGGTGCGCATCCGGTCACGGTGCGGGCGCTGCGCGCGGTCAGTATCGGCGCGCAGCAGATCGACATCAGCTTTCCGGGTTCGCCGGCTCCGGGCGTGCGGGTGCTGCGCGACTCGGGCGGCGGCCGCAGCGGCATCCTGGGCGTCATCCCGAAACTCGACCACCGGATGGCCGTCTCGGCCGACCCCGCCGGTCCCGACTCCGAGGGGCGTGTCCGCACGCTCTATCGCGACCAGCTGATCGTCAAAGCTGGCCTTCTCACCCCCGCCGCGTGGTACTCGCTCTGGGCATTCTGGCAGTGGCGCGGCCTGCGCCTGCGCCAACTCGCGCCCACCTGGGCGTACGATCCGGAAGCATCATGAGCGAATCAGTCATCGCGTTCAGCGGGACCAGCGACCCCGACCCGGGCCCATCCGCGCGCGCCGTCACAGCTGTTCAGATCGCCGACTGGCGCAGCCGCGTCTTCGCGATGTACGCCTCGGTCCGGCGGATCGCCGCAACCGACCCGGTCGCCGCGCACGCGTACTGGCGTTCGACGCGCGACGACCTGTTCGGATCGCATCCGGCGACACCGCTGCTCCCCGAGGACCGCGCGGACTTCACCGGGCTGCCGATCACCGCCTACGACCCGGAGTGGAGATTCGACCTGGAGATCCATCCCGCTCCCGAACCACGTCGGATGGATGTGGAGACCGGCACCGACGGAATCGTCCCGTTCGAACTCCTCGGCACAGTACGCGTGCCCTTCGCGGGTTCGCTCGACGTCTGGCGCCTCACGTCGTACGGTGGCGGGCTCTTCGTTCCCGTCAAGGATGCGCTGGCCGGACGCCCCGGCGGCACCTACGGCGGCGGCCGCTACCTGATCGACACGATCAAGGGTGCCGACCTGGGAACGGATGCGTCGGATGGCGAAGCCACCCTGGTGCTCGACTTCAACTTCGCCTACAACCCGAGCTGCGCCTACGACCCGGCCTGGGCGTGCCCGCTCGCGCAGGCCGGCAACACGCTCGCGGCCGAGGTTCCCGTCGGCGAGCGCTACCCGTAGCCTCCGGTGTGTATCACGGGTGATACACTCTACATATGGAGAAGGTGACAGTGCGCGAGTTGCGCAATCATGGCGGAGAGATTCTCAACCGTGTTCAACGCGGAGAGCATCTGACCGTCACACGCGACGGCGCGGAAATCGCCGAACTCGTGCCCCTCGGACGGCCGCCGCAGCAGATTTCGGTGCTGATCAATCGGCGGCGCCTGATCCCGCGCGTGGATCCGGTCGCGCTGCGCGCGGACATCGACACCGTGATCGACCAGAGCATCTGAGCATGCCGACCGTCGGACTGCTCGATACTTCGACTCTCATCCTGCTCGCGCACGTCGCGGATCCGTCGTCTCTTCCTGACGAGCCCACGATCAGCACGATCACACTCGCTGAACTGTCGGTGGGACCCGTCGTCGCCGCGACGGATGACGATCGCGTCGCCCGCCTCGCTCACCTCCAACTAGCCGAGTCGGACTTCGACCCCATCCCGTTCGATGCTGCGGCCGCTCGCGCGTTCGCACTTGTCTCCAGCTCATTGCGCTCTGCCGGCCGAAAGCCCGACGCCCGGGCCTTCGACGCCTTGATCGCCTCCGTCGCGATCTCTCGCGGAATCCCCCTGTACACGTGCAATCCATCGGATTTCACGGGCATCTCGGGCCTCGACCTCCGTCCAGTCGCTGTCGACCTCTAGAGGGCACCCTGGCCGGCGCTCGCGGTCGGGCGAACCATTGTGAGCCGCTGTGTCGGCCGGGTCATCGCGACATAGAGCGCCGCGGCGCCCCGGGGCGACTCGGCGACGAGCCCATCCGGGTCGGCGAGCACCACGGCATCGAACTCCAGCCCCTTGGCCTCGAACGCCGTGAGCACCGCGATCGGCTTGAGGAGCCCCGCCGCGCCGCGCCCGGCGAAACCGTCGAACCGTCGCGTCAGTTCGGCGGACACCTCGTCGACGATCGCCCGCGGTGCGATGACGGCCAGCGTTCCCGCCGCGTCCACCCCGCGATCGCGTGCCACCGCATCCGCTACGGCCTTCGCGAGGGCGCGTGCCGCATCCGATGTGCCGCTCGCCGCCTCGAGCGTGAGGATCGGCCAGTCGCCCTCGCGGACGGCCCGTGCCCGCGTGATCGGAAGACCGTGCTCGACGGCGAACCGTTCCGCCTCGCGGGCGATCTGCGCCGGAGTGCGGTAGTTGACGGTGAGCTCTTCGAGACGCCAGTTCTCGCGGAAATGCGGGCTGAGGGCCGACTCCCAGCTCGTCGCCCCGGCAGCTGAGCCGACCTGGGCGACGTCTCCGACAATCGTGAACGAGCGCATCGGGCAGCGCCGGACGAGCAATCGCCATTGCATCGGCGACAACTCCTGTGCCTCGTCGACGACCACATGCCCGTAGGCCCAGGTGCGGTCGGCCGCGGCCCGCTCGGCCGTCGTGCCGCGGTCCTCCTGCTCGGCGAAACCGTCTGCGAGCTGCTCCGCGGTGACCAGGCCCTCGACGCCCATGTTGCGGATCGCGGCGCGCGCGTTCTCGAGGTCGCGCTTGCGCTGGCGATCTCGTTCTCGCGCCCCCGCATCCGGTTTACCCGGAAAGGCGCCGAGCAGTTCGGCGGCCTCGTCGAGCAGCGGCACGTCGCTGACGGTGAACGGAGCGGTGCGCTCGCGGAGCAGCAGAGCGCGTTGCGCAACCGTCCAGCGTGACGTCAACTCGGCCAGCCAGGCCGGGCGCGCGAAGAGGTCCTGGATGAGCTTCTCGGCCGTGAGCGGCAGCCATGCGGTGTTGAGGAGCACACGGACGTCATAGGACGTGCGCAGGTCTTCCCGCAGCGCCGCGACATCGTCGTCGTCGATCGTCGCCCCGTCTGCGCGTAGCTGTGCGACGAGCTGGTCGGTGAGCTCGCCGAGCGCATGCTTGACGAACGTGACGCGCGCGATGTTGTGCGGCTTCCCGCCCCGCTGCGCCCGGGCGATCGCACGTGCGATCAGCTCCGGCTGCACCTCGAGCTTCACCCCGTCGACGTCGACGACCTGAGGGCCGTCCGGAACACGCTGGCGAGAACGCACGGCCCGCGAGAGCAGCCGGGCCATCTGCGCCGAACCCTTCAGCTTGGCCACCTCGGGCTCGTCGTCCTCGACGGCCTCCACGCCCGGGTAGAGCTCGCCGAGGCTCTGCATCACCACGCCGGTCTCACCGAGCGAGGGGAGCACCGCCTCGATGTATCGCAGGAATGCGGTCGACGGCCCGACGACCAGGACACCGGCCGAACTGAGTCGCTGCCGGTTCGTGTAGAGCAGGTAGGCGGCACGATGCAGGGCCACCGCCGTCTTGCCGGTGCCAGGTCCGCCCTGTACGACGAGGGCGCCGCGCAGGTCGGAGCGGATGATGCGGTCCTGTTCCGCCTGGATCGTCGCGACGATGTCGTGCATCCGACCAGTGCGCTGCGCGGTGAGCGACGCGAGCAGCGCACCCTCCCCCTGCACGATCTCGCCGTCGGCTACAGCAGCGCCCCCCGTGCGCGCGCTCGCCTCGAGCAGGGTCTCGTCGAACACCTCATCGTCGATGCGCAGCACCTCGCGCTGCCGCATGGTCAGGTGTCGGCGTGCACGGACGCCGAGCGGCTCGGCAGCGGTCGCCTGGTAGAACGCGCTCGCCTGCGGGGCACGCCAGTCGACCAGGAGGGACCGCTGGTCGTCGTCGCGCAGCCCGATCCGGCCGATGTAGCGGTGCGCCGGATCGTCGGCCGAACCCGTGTCGTGAAGCAGCAGACGGCCGAAGACCAGGCGCGAGTCCACCTCGCGCAGCTGCGTCAGCTGATCCTCGTACAGTGCGGCGAAGGCGTCACGCTCGCTCCGCGCCTGATGGTTGCCGCCGACGCTTTCGCGACGCACATCCGTGAGTCTCTGCGCCGTCTCGGCACGCAGCGCGTCGAGTCGTTCGTAGAGCGCCGCGACGACGCCACGCTCACGTTCGAGTTCCGATTCCTGCACGCGCACCCCATTCGATACCGGGCCGACAGTCTACGTCCTCCAGCCGAGCCTGACCCGTGAGCCTCGCGGCGTAAGATGCTGCGAATCGTGCTCCACCGCGGAGTGCGCGAGGGGGGTTCCGCATGGTCCAGCCGATTCTGCTCGTGACCGGGACGTCGACCGGCATCGGCCTGGCGACTGCAATCGCCGCGGCCCGGGCGGGCTTCCGCGTGGTCGCGACCATGCGCGACACGGCGAAAAGCGGCCTGCTGCACGCCGCAGCGCGCGAGGCGGAGGTCGAGGTGGACATCCGCACCCTCGACGTGACGGACCCGGCTTCCGTCACCGCGTGCGTCAGCGCCGTGATAGCCCAGTACGGGCGGCTGGATGCCGTGATCAACAATGCGGGCGCGGGTCACCTCGGCACCATCGAAGGCGAGACCGTCGACGACGTCCGTGCGGTGATGGAAGTCAACTTCTTCGGTGTGGTCGCCGTGACCAAGGCCACCCTGCCGCTCCTGCGCGAGACGGGCGGGCGGCTCGTGACCATCAGCAGCGTCGGTGGGGTCGTCGGGCAGCCGTTCAACGAGGCGTACTGTGCTGCGAAATTCGCGGTCGAAGGCTTCATGGAAGCGCTCACCCCGGTCGCCGCAACGGTGGGCGTTCCGGTGACCATCGTCGAGCCCGGGGCGGTCAGCACCGAGTTCGTGGCCAATGTCGGGGTCGACGTTCCGGCCATGCTCGAGGCGGTCGGGCCGTACGGTCCTGCCCTGGAGGCCTACCTCGCGCGCACGGCAGCGGCGTTCGACCCGTCGCGGGCGCAGACGCCGGATGCGGTGGCCACCGTGATCGTCGATCTGCTGCTCTCCGAGCATCCGCCGGCCCGCCTCCAGACCTCGGATGCGGCCCGCCAATTCGTCGGCGCGAAGCTCGCGGATCTGGACGGATCGGCCGTCCAGAGCATGGTTTCAGGATGGGTCCGCTAGACTGGTACAACTTGCGAGTCCACAGTTGGGCTCCCTGCGTCGTAGAACGCACCTCTTCACACTGGCGCCGGGCTGATAGATAAGCCCCGCCAGAGTGTGTCGAAACTTTCTCACGGCGAACGATCGTGCCGCCGGCACCTTCGCCATTCACCCCACCGGGCCGACACACACCTCTGTTCGCAGTCGTGGCGTGTGTTCCCGCGGGTTCGATGCCTGAAAGGCACCACCTTTGTCTACAACCCCCACTTTTGCTTCGCTCGGCGTTCCCGCGCCCCTCGTCGCCGCGCTCACCGCGGACGGCAAGACCGAGCCGTTCCCCATCCAGGTCGACACGCTCCCCGACACGCTCGCCGGACGCGACGTACTCGGCCGCGGAAAGACCGGATCCGGTAAGACGCTCGCCTTCGCCCTGCCGATGGCCGCGCGACTCGGCGGTGCTCTCGCCGGCGGTCGTCGCCGCCCGGGCCGGCCCCTCGGCCTCGTGCTCGCTCCGACCCGCGAGCTCGCCACCCAGATCTCCGCAGTGCTCGCCCCCCTCGCCGACGCGTACGGGCTCAAGACGACCACCATCTTCGGTGGCGTGTCCCAGCAGCGCCAGGTTGCTGCTCTCCGTGACGGCGTCGACATCGTCGTCGCCTGCCCCGGTCGCCTCGAAGACCTCATGAAGCAGGGCTTCGTGACGCTCGACGCCGTCGAGATCACCGTGCTCGACGAGGCCGACCACATGGCCGACCTCGGCTTCCTTCCCGTCGTCACCCGCATCCTCGACAAGACGCCGAACAGCGGGCAGCGCCTGCTGTTCTCGGCAACCCTCGACAACGGTGTGGACAAGATCGTGAAGAAGTTCCTCCACAACGAGGTGCTGCACTCCGTCGACGAGGTCACCAGCCACGTCGAAGCCATGACCCACCACGTGTTCGAGGTCGACGGTGTCGAAGCCAAGCGCGTGCTCGTGCAGAAGCTCGCCTCGGGAACCGGGCGTCGCATCCTGTTCATGCGCACCAAGCACCACGCGAAGAAGCTCGCCAAGCAGCTGACGGATGCGGGCATCCCCTCCGTCGACCTGCACGGCAACCTCTCGCAGGTCGCGCGCGACCGCAACCTCGCCGCATTCGGCGCCGGGGATGTGCGTGTCCTCGTGGCGACCGACGTCGCCGCCCGCGGCGTCCACGTGGACAACGTCGAACTCGTCGTCCACGTCGACCCGCCCATGGAGCACAAGGCGTACCTCCACCGTTCGGGCCGTACCGCTCGTGCGGGAAGTGCCGGAGACGTCGTGACTGTCGTGCTTCCGACGCAGCGTTCCGACGTGAAGACGCTGCTGCGTAAGGCTGCGATCAGCGCGGCCCCGCAAGTCGTCCACGCCGAATCACCCGCAGTGAACGCCCTGGTCGGCGACGTTGCGGCCTACGTCAAGCCGGTTCCGCGCGCAGCACAGCCTGAGCGCGGGCAGTCGCAGGGCGGACGGTCGCAGGGTGCGAACGCGCAGCGCAAACGCGCCGCGCGTGACGGCCAGGGCCAGGGCCGTGACGGTCGCGGCCAGGGCCAGGGTCGTGGTCAGCAGTCGCGTGGCAGTTCGTCGGATGCGGTCGATGGCAACACGCGCCGCGATCGTTCGGGTCGTCCCGCGTCACGCGGCGCTGCGGCGGGTTCGCAGCGCTCCGGTGGGTCGTCGCAGGGCGCTTCGCACGGCGGCGCATCGCAGGGCGGCGCCCGTACCGGCGGTGCTTCGCAGGGCGGCGCCCGTTCCGGCGGACGCGGCCTGCAGGTCGGCAGCCTCGTCGGCGGCCGCACCGGTCGCGGCCAGGGCTCACGCCGCGCGCGCGGCTGACGTCGCGTAACCAACCCAGTCGAGCACACGAAAAGTGGTCCCATTCTTCAAGAATGGGGCCACTTTTCCTGTGTTCGGCGACGTTCAGGTTCGAGATGCGGGGGCGAGGCGACTGATGCCTGTGATGATCGCGTCGACCAGGAGCGCGAAGCTCCGGTCAAGGTCGTCGGGGAGACCGAAGCCGCCCCCGAGTTCGAGCACGACGAAACCGTGGATGCCGCTGCGGAGCACTCGGATCGCATCCGTCGTCAGGTCGGCCGGCAGCTCGAACCCGCGGAGCGCACTCGCGAGCACGGCGACGGTCTCCGCTCCGCGCGCGCCCAGCTCGGCGTCGTCGGGGTTGGAAGGGTCCGCCGCGACCTGGGCCGCTGCGTAGCGGCCGGGATGCGCGTGCGCGAACGCACGGAGCGCATCCGCCGCCTCGCGAAGCGCTTCCGGCCCGGCTCGACCGATCGTCGCCGCCGAGAGCACGCGGGTGAGATTGCTTACCGATTCGATCGCGACCAGCCGGCGAAGATCGGCAAGCGACCCGACGTGCTTGTACAGGCTGGGGACCGCCACACCGGCCTTCGCCGCGACTGCTGCGAGCGTCAGGGTGTCGAACCCGGAGGTCCCGCCCGCGTCGACCAGTTCGAGCGCGACCTCGGTGACCGCTGCGCGGGTCAGTCCTGCTCTAGGCACGGGAGGCCCACGCCTCCACCACGGCGGTGGCCGCCGAGGATTCCCGCGCATTGCCTGGGCGGTCTGCACCGGCCCGACGGAGCTTCTCGATGAACGCGATCGTGCCGGGAACAGTGATGTCCGGGCGCTGATTCTGCGTGTAGTGACCTGCGTCGGCGACCAGGACGGTTTCCGCACCGAGGCCGGCGATCCACTGGCGCTCCGCGTCGGGATCCGTGAAGTCCGGGTCGTGGTCGCCGACGAACGCGAGCATCGGCGCGTGGACCTCCGACAGACGCGCTTCGACCGGAGCGTGCGTGAGCTGGACGGCGAGCTGGCGGAACGAACGCAGCCGGCCCGGCTCCTTCAGCTTCGCACGGATGTCCGCCGCGTGCTCGTCGAGCCACGGCGCCTTCGTGCCTTTGTTGAGGCCTTTGTAGTACGAGGCCCAGAGGCCGGCACCCCAGGGCTGCACGAACAGCAGCCGGTAGAGGCCGTGCATCGAGGCCGTCGCGAAGGCGGTCATCGTCGGGTTGCGGAGGAAACCGCCATAGAGCACGATGCCTGCGACAGCATCCGGGCGCTCGGCCGCGGCCCACGCCGCAGCGCCCCCGCCCATCGAGTTGCCGAGGACCACGGCCGGCCCACCGAGCTCGTCGATGAGGGCGAGGAGATCCTGGCCGGTGACGACGTCACCATGGGTGCGGAAGGTGGTGTCGCTGTCGCCGTGACCACGCAGGTCCATGACGGCTACGCGGTAGCCGGCGTCCACGAGCGGGCCGACGAGTTCACGGAAGGTCGAGCGGAGGTCGCCCATCCCGGGAACGGCGACGACGAGAGGCCCTGAACCCTGGACCGTATAGGCGATGCGTCCTTCAGGGCGCTGGATGAAGCGGACATCCTGAGCGATGGAAGTATTCATAGCCCTAAAGCTAATACCATTAGCCAAATAGTGCAAGCGGTGATTCTCGGTCTGGTGATATGACAGCGCGCGACGAGACAGGGCCCCACGGCGAATGCGTGAAGGCCCTGTCTCGTCCCGTGCTAGCTACGAATGCTGCCTACGCCGCCGAACCATCGACAGGAGCCCGAGCGCGCCGAGCAGAATCGCAGACGCTGCGATGCCGGCCGGCAGATACACGTCTGAGCCGGTCAGGGCCAGCCCCTCGGTCGGAGTCGGCGTCGGCGTCGGCGGCGTCACCACGGATGCGACCTCCGCGATGAATCGCGCGTCAGCGTTGCCTCGCGCGGTGAGAGGAGTGCCATCGTGCGTGATCGAGATCGCTGCCACGACAGCGACGGATGACGTCACTGTCGCGTGGTAGGTCCCCGGCACAGCGGGATCCTCTTCGAAGGCCGAGATCGTTCCGCTGCCGAGGCTCGCAGAACTGGTGCCCGAAAGCAGGTCGGGAGCGTCGGCCACCGGGTTCCCGAAGGTGTCCGCGAGGGTCACGGTCACCTCATGGGTTCCATCGGGAACCATGCGCGAGTCCGAAGACACAGTGAACCCGGTCGCGCTGTTGGCCGGATCGACGGCACCCGCTATGAACACCGCCACCGTATTCGCGCCACCGGTGATCTCGCGGTCGCCCAGTTTCGCGGTCATCGACTTCGGCCCGGCCACCGTCGATGCGATGTCAGCCGTGTACGTGCCCGGCGAGGTCTCGGTGAAGGATCCGACTCCCCCGCCACCGAGATCCGCTGACGTAGCTGCCGTCAGCGCGCCGGCCTGGCCCTCGACGATATTGCCTTCCGCGTCGACCAGGGTCACCGTAACCGTGTGGGTCTCGGTTCCGACGACCCGCGCTCCCTCGGAGACACCGAACCGGGTGCCCGAATTGGTGAGATCGGCTTCGCCGGCGACGAAGTTAGCCGTCGAGTTTCCGGACGGGTTCAGGGTTGTTCCGCCCAGTGTGACGGTGATGTTCTTCGCCCCGGAGACCGTGGACGTGATCGACGCCACGTAGGTACCGGGTGCGGTCTCACTGAACGACGTGATGTCGCCCCGGCCCAACGCCGACGTCGTTCCGGCGGTGAGGGCACTCGACAGCCCGAGGACAGGATGACCCGAGGCATCCTTGATCAATGCCGTGATGGTGTGGGTCTCGACGCCGTCAGCGACGCGGGTCCCGGTGCTCACCGACGCCGTCGACTTCGAAAAGTCGACAGCGCCCGCGACGAAGCTGAGCTGCTTGGTCACCGGTCCGGTCGCACCATCGACAGTGAACGCGACGGTCCCCTGGCCGAGCGCCGTCGAGCTCACCTGTGCGCTGTAAGACCCGTCGGCATTGCGGCTCACAGCACCCACGGTCCCGACGCTGGACGTGATCGCGACCGTGTGGGGAGCGGTGAGGGGGTCGCCGACGGTGTCGAAGAGGCGAACCGTCACGGTCGCGAACGACGTGCCGTCTGCGACCACTGTGGCCGGGGTCGCATCGAGGGTCGACCGCGAGAGATCCAGGCTCTGGTTCACCGTGAGCGTCAGAACCGCGCCGCAGTTAGCCCCACCCATGGTGCTGCACGGCGCCGGATTCATCACGTCCGAGCCGGCAGACGCGATACCGGCAGTGGACTGGCCGGCGGCAGTCGCGCGCGCAGTGATCTGGATGTGCGACACGGCGCCGAGCGGCAGGTCGCCGACCGACCACGTTCCTGTAGCGCTGTCATACGTGCCGTCACCGGAAGCGCTTGTGAAGGCGAACCCCTGGGGGAGTCGGAAGATCGCCCGGGAGTTGGTGCCGTCGGAGGGGCCCTCGTTGGTGAGGCTCAGCGAAAAGACGACGTCGTCGCCTACAGAAAGATTCGACCGTGAGACGGACAGTGCGGGGACGATTTTGGCCAGCGAGAGGTTGGCCGAGTAGGTGGAGTAGTACGTCTTCGTCACGGTCTCGCCGGGCGCAGCCGAAACGCGGAACGACACGGCCATGCCGTTGTCGACCGGGTCAGTGCATGCCGTCAGCGGGACGCACCCGTTGGGAAGCGATGCGTAGGCCAGCGATGCGTTCAGCACGTCGTAGTAGGAGCCGGCTGCGAAAGTCGCGTCCGGCTCTGCGGAAACGAACGAAATGTACGGACCGGTGGCAGTCCCCTTGCACGAGGCCCTCCCACCGACGACTTCGGCCACCCCCACGTCACTTCCGCTCAGCATGCAGTCGGCATACGAGTTCAAGGCCACGTTCGTCGATGTCGCCGAAATGTTCTTGAAGCTCAGGTCCGTCTTCACGAAGTCATCGCCGATGACATAGGAATCGCGCTTGGTCACTTCGACGTCGGTCCCCGTGCGCGTGGTCTGGATCCAGAACGGATCGGCCGCTGTCCCTGTCCCACCGAAGGTCTGGACGGGATTCGCTGTGTCCACAAGCGTGTTGTCGGGCAGGACGACCCAGATCCCTGTCCCCGACGCCCCGCCCGATTCTCCATTGAAGTACGCGTACCCGAGCGACGGGTCGGCGGAGTTGAGCTGTGACCGCAGATTGGAGTCGACCGCGATCGACTTGATCGGGCTGGAGCCATCGAGAGTGATCATCCCTGTGGTGACGGAACCCGTGGCAGCGGATGCCGGGATGGTGCCGGCGAGCGCTGTAGCCAGCGCCAAGGTGACCGCGGTGACAGCGCCGATCAGCCTCCCTTGCGATGTTCGCCGCCGTGGATGGGCGAGGACGGGCCTCATACTGTTCATGTCTTGCCTCCGGTCGGGAACGCCAGAGAGCATGGGGACACCACGGCACGATTGCCGATGACGTCACCGAATGCAGCGTTCTACCCGAATGGACATCGGCAAGCGCATTTCATAACGCGAGACGGACTTATTAGGACGTCAGCCACTCCAGGAGGTCGGCGTTGATCGTGTCCGCCTGGGTCGTCGGCATCCCGTGCGGGAATCCGGCATACGTCTTGAGTGTCCCGTTCTGCACGAGCTTCGCGGACAGCGGGCCGGAGTCCGCGTATGGCACGATCTGGTCGTCATCGCCGTGCATCACCAGAACCGGCACCGTGATCTTCTTGAGATCCTCGGTGAAATCGGTCTGAGAGAACGCCACGATCCCGTCGTAGTGGGCTTTCGCCCCGCCCATCATTCCCTGGCGCCACCAGTTCTGGATGATCGCCTCCGACGCTTCGACCCCGGGCCGGTTGTACCCATAGAACGGACCCGATGGCAGCGCCCGGTAGAACTCCGACCGGTTCGCGGCAAGCTGGGCCTGAAGTCCGTCGAACACACTCTTGGGAAGTCCGCCCGGGTTGTTCTCGGTCTGCACCATGATCGGGGGCACCGCGCTGATGAGCACAGCGCGCGCGACGCGGGACTCGCCGTACTGCCCGATGTAGTGGGCGACTTCGCCTCCGCCGGTGGAATGGCCGACGTGGATGGCGTCGTGCAGGTCGAGCTGCTCAGTGAGCGCAGCCAGGTCGGCCGCGTAGTGATCCATGTCATGGCCATCCGACGTCTGTGTCGAACGGCCGTGCCCGCGCCTGTCGTGCGCGATGACCCTGTAGCCGTTATTCAGGAAGAACAGCATCTGCGTGTCCCAGTCGTCCGCTGAAAGCGGCCAGCCGTGACTGAAGACGATGGGTTGTCCTGTACCCCAGTCCTTGAAGAAGATCTCCGTGCCGTCTGATGTGGTTATCGTGCCCATGTCGTTCTCCTGTCAATGCTCTCCAGTCAGTGCTGTGAGTGGATTCGATCGATCGGGGGACACACCGGATGCACGCCCAACCTACTCCGGCGCGGCAGCACGAGCCACAAGGACTAGAGGAGTCGCCCGACCGATGCGAGGGCTGCGCGCAGCAAGGTGCCGCGACCACCCTCCATCTCCTCGGAGACGGTGACGGACGCCGCCTCTTCCGGCGTCATCCAGGTGAGTTCGAGTGCATCCTGACGAGGCTCGCAGGTGCCCGTCACGGGCACGACGTACACCAGCGACACCGCGTGCTGCCTGTCGTCGGTGAACGGCGTGATCCCGGGCATGGGGAAGTACTCGGCCACGTGGAACGGAACGGGGCTCGCGGGGAGCTGCGGGAACGCCATCGGTCCCAGGTCTTTTTCCAGGTGGCGGAACAGTGCCTCGCGCAGCGTCTCCCCTCTCATGACCCTGCCCGACACGAGAGTGCGGGTCATCTCGCCTACCGCGTTCGCCCGCAGCAGCACACCGACCTCGACGACCTGGCCGATGCCGTCCACCCGCACCGGCACCGCCTCGACATAGAGGATCGGAAGTCGTCCACGTGCCTGCTCGAGCTCGATGTCGGAAAGCCAGGCCGGCCCGCCGGACGGGTCGTCCGGCATCGGCTCCGGGGTCGGATCGGGGGTTCTGACGCTCATGACACGATCCTACGGACCCCGCAACCCGGCTGCCGCTCGCCAGCGTCGATCTGTGGACACGATTTTCAAACCAACGGATGTGAAGGGATTTTCGCCATCTATTGCGAGAAGATGATAAATCGCCGTTCAGGAGGAACCCGTGCCGACATCGCCACCCGCTCTCAGGATCGATCGCGAGGCCGTGCTCTGGTCCGCGTCGGAGATCGACCGCGCCGACCGGCCGCTGTTGATCCTCCTCCACGGTTACGGATCCGACGAAGGCGACCTGTTCGGCATCTCGTCTTATCTTCCGCTCGAGCCGGTCATCGCATCCGTTCGCGCACCCATTCCCGAAGGTCCCGGGTTCGCGTGGTTCTCGCGCTATTCGAATGCCGAGGCCAACCCCTCGCCGACGAACGCGAACGCGGCGGCCATGGCCGTACTGGAGTGGCTGGACGAACAGCCGCCCCATCCGTCCGTCGGACTCCTCGGGTTCTCCCAGGGCGGCGCGATGGCCCTCCAGCTCCTCAGGCTGGCACCGGAGCGATTCGGCTACGCCGTGCAGCTGTCGGGTTTCGCGGTCAGCGGCGAGGAGCCGGGCGATGTCTTCCTCGCGACGCATCGCCCACCGGTCTTCTGGGGGCGAGGAAGCGCGGACGACACCATCACCCCGGATGCCATCGCGCGCACGACCGACTGGCTGCCGTCGCACTCCACCCTCGACTCGCGCGTGTACGAGGGACTGACGCACGCGATCTCGCCGCGCGAGCTCACCGACGTCTCCGGGTTCATCCGTCACGTTCTCTAGGAAGCCGGACATCGACACACCACAGTGTCGGCCGTGTGCGTAAGGATGGACGGATGAGCAATGTGCTCGACCGGTTCTCCCCTGCCACGCGTGAGTGGTTCAGCGGGGCGTTTCCCGAGCCGACGACCGCGCAGTCCGGTGCCTGGGATGCGATCTCCCGCGGCTCCCACGCGCTCGTCATCGCGCCCACCGGGTCGGGCAAGACGCTCGCGGCGTTCCTGTGGGCGATCGACCGGCTGGCCGCAGAGGACCGCGACCACGCGCGTCCGCCAGGCACCCGCGTGCTCTACATCTCACCGCTGAAGGCCCTGGGCGTCGACGTCGAGCGCAACCTCCGCGCGCCGCTGGTCGGGATCACCCAGACCGCCAAGCGTCTCGGAGCAGAACCCCCGCACGTCAGCGTCGGGGTCCGCTCCGGCGACACGACCTCCTCCGATCGGCGCGCTCTCGTCACCAATCCTCCCGACATCCTGATCACCACACCCGAGTCGCTGTTCCTGATGCTCACCTCGGCGGCCCGCGAGACGCTCGCATCCGTCGAGACGGTGATCGTCGACGAAGTGCACGCCGTCGCAGCGACCAAGCGCGGAGCGCATCTCGCCGTCTCCCTGGAGCGGCTCGACGCGATGCTGGCGAAGCCGGCGCAGCGGATCGGGCTGTCGGCGACGGTGCGGCCGGCCGAGGAGGTGGCGCGGTTCCTCGGTGGTCGCGCGCCCGTCGAGGTGGTGAGCCCCGCATCCGGAAAGCGTTTCGACCTGCGGGTCGTCGTTCCCGTCGAAGACATGAGCGAACTGGGCACGTCGACCTGGAACGACGAAGGCGACACCCGGACGCCCCAGACCGGTTCGATCTGGCCGCATGTCGAAGAGGCGATCGTCGACCGTGTGCTCGAACACCGGTCATCGATCGTCTTCGCCAACTCGCGCAGGCTCGCCGAGCGCCTGACCGCCCGGCTCAACGAGATCTACGAGAAGCGCCTGCTCGGGGGTATCGCCGCGCCCACCCGGGTGCCCGCCGAGGCGATCGGCGCATCCGGACAGACCAAAGGCTCCTCACTCGCCGGCGCCGACCCGGACGCCCTCGTACTTGCACGTGCGCACCACGGCTCCGTCAGCAAAGAGCAGCGCGCACTCATCGAAGACGACCTCAAGTCGGGCCGGCTGCGCTGCGTCGTCGCGACCTCGAGCCTCGAACTCGGTATCGACATGGGCGCCGTCGACCTCGTCGTGCAGGTCGAGTCGCCGCCGTCGGTCGCAAGCGGCCTGCAGCGCGTCGGCCGGGCCGGCCACCAGGTGGGCGAGGTATCACGGGGCATCCTGTTCCCGAAGCACCGGGCCGACCTCATCCACTCGGCTGTCGCTGCAGAACGGATGACCTCCGGACTGATCGAGTCGCTGCGGGTTCCGACCAACCCGCTCGACATCCTCGCCCAGCAGACCGTCGCCGCCGTGGCGCTCGAGCCGGTGGACGCGGACGACTGGTTCGACACCGTGCGGCGAAGCGCCCCGTTCGCCACGCTCCCGCGCAGCGCTTACGACGCCACCCTCGACCTCCTCGCCGGGCGGTACCCCTCCGACGAATTCGCTGAACTGCGCCCGCGGATCGTCTGGGACCGTGATTCGGGCTCCCTCACCGGCAGGCCCGGTGCCCAGCGTCTCGCCGTGACCAGCGGCGGAACCATCCCCGACCGCGGACTCTTCGGCGTCTACATGGTGGGCGAGAAGGCCAGCCGTGTCGGCGAGCTCGACGAAGAGATGGTCTACGAGTCGCGGGTCGGGGACGTCTTCGCCCTCGGCTCCACGAGCTGGCGCATCCAGGAGATCACCCACGACCGCGTCCTCGTCACACCCGCCTTCGGCGAGCCGGGCCGGCTGCCGTTCTGGAAAGGCGACGGCCTGGGCCGGCCGGCGGAGCTCGGTCGCGCGGTCGGAACGTTCGTGCGCGAAGTGAGTGGCGCATCCGAGGCCGACGCAGAGCTGCGCTGTGTCGAAGCCGGGCTCGACCGGTGGGCGACCGGCAACCTGCTGGCCTTCCTGCGCGAGCAGCGCACCGCGACCGGGCACATCCCGAACGACCGCACGCTGGTCGTCGAACGCTTTCGCGACGAGCTCGGGGACTGGCGTGTCGTGATGCATTCCCCGTACGGCATGCAGGTCCACGCCCCGTGGGCGCTGGCTGTCGGTGCACGGGTCAGGGAACGTTTCGGCATCGAAGGCGCCAGCATGGCCGCCGACGACGGCATCATCGTGCGCATCCCGGATACCGAATCACAGCCGCCCGGTGCCGAGTTGTTCGTTTTCGACCCGGCCGAACTCGACGAGCTGGTCACCACGGAGGTCGGCGGGTCTGCCCTGTTCGCCGCCCGGTTCCGTGAGTGCGCGGCCCGCGCGCTCCTCCTGCCCAAGTACAACCCGGGCAAACGCTCGCCGCTCTGGCAGCAACGACAGAAGGCGTCGCAGTTGCTCGACGTCGCGCGCAAGTACCCGACCTTCCCGATCATCCTCGAGACCGTGCGTGAATGCCTCCAGGACGTCTACGACCTGCCCGCTCTCGACGCCCTCGCCAAACAGCTGGCCGAACGCACCGTTCGAATCGTGGAGACCACGACCGAATCCGCATCGCCGTTCGCTCGGGCGCTCCTGTTCGGCTACGTCGCAGCATTCATGTACGAAGGAGACAGCCCCCTCGCCGAACGGCGCGCAGCTGCGCTCTCGCTGGATGCGGGGCTCCTCGCCGAACTGCTCGGTCGCGCCGAATTGCGCGAACTCCTCGATCCTGCTGTCATCGAACGCGTCGAACGCGAAGTGCAGCGCCTGGCGCCCGAGCGGCGGGCACGGGGTGTCGAAGGCGCGGCAGACCTCATCCGGATGCTCGGCCCCCTGACCGTCGACGAAGCGGCCGAGCGGCTGGCCGGTGCCCCTCACGCGGATGGAGACGGTGCCGACGCAGCAACCGCCGACGTGGCGCGGGAATACCTCACCGAACTCGTCGATGCGAAGCGCGCGCTGAAAGTCAGCATCGCCGGCACCGAGCGCTACGCCGCGATCGAGGATGCGAGCCGGTTGCGGGACGCGCTGGGTGTGCCGCTTCCGATCGGAGTGCCCACCGCATTCATAGAACCGGTGGATGACCCGCTCGGCGACCTCGTCAGTCGCTATGCCCGAACGCACGGGCCCTTCGCCACAGCCGATGTCGCCGCTCGGTTCGGCCTCGGGATCGCCATCGTGAACGACGCCCTCCGCCGGCTCTCGCACGATCGACGGGTCGTCGAGGGCGAGTTCCGCCCCCATGCGTTCGGCTCCGAATGGTGTGACGCGGAGATCCTGCGACGACTGCGGCGAATGTCGCTCGCCGCGCTCCGGCACGAAGTCGAGCCGGTCGACCCGCAGACGTTCGCCCGGTTCCTGCCGGACTGGCAGCACATCGGCGGCATCCTGCGTGGGGTGGATGCGGTCGCGTCGGTCATCGAGCAGCTTGCCGGCGCTCGCATTCCCGCGTCGGCATGGGAGTCGCTGGTGCTCCCTTCGCGCGTCGTCGACTACAGCCCTGCGATGCTCGACGAGCTCACCGCGACGGGCGAGGTCGTCTGGGCGGGCGGCGGCTCGCTGCCCGGCAACGACGGCTGGGTGAGCCTTCATCTCGCCGAATCCGCGCCCGTCACGCTTCCGTTGCCGATCGAGTACGAACCGGATGCGCTCCAGCTCGACATCCTCGAGGCGCTCGGTCGCGGGGGTGGGTTCTTCTTCCGTCAGCTTTCCGACACCATCAACGGCGAACGTGTTGCGCGTGACGGCGGGCAGGCCGGAGGGCCGGCGCCCGTCGACGACGCGACACTCGTCACCGCCATCTGGGATCTCGTGTGGGCGGGTCTGCTCACGAACGACACCCTCGCCCCTCTGCGCACGCTCACCGGTAGTTCCGGCGCCCACAAACGCCCCAAGACTCCACCGCGGTCGCGGCTCTACCGTGGTCGATCCGTCGGTCGCTCCGCTCTCGTCACCCGGGTCGGTCCTCCCATCGCCGGTGGCCGCTGGTCGGTCCTTCCTCCGCCCGACGAGGATGCGACCTTGCGGGCACGCGCTCTCGGCGAGACCCTGCTCGACCGCTACGGTGTCGTCACTCGCGGGTCCGTGATGAACGAGGGAGCTCCCGGCGGGTTCGCGCTCGCTTACAAAGTCCTCAGCGGTTTCGAGGAGTCGGGTCGGGCTCGGCGCGGCTACTTCATCGAAACGCTCGGTGCAGCGCAGTTCGCGACGGGTGCGACCGTCGATCGGCTGAGATCGTTCACGCTGGATCACACCCAGGAACCCCCGCGGAATGCTGTTGCACTTGCGGCGACCGATCCGGCCAACCCGTACGGTGCCGCCCTCGGGTGGCCCGCGACTCCCGAAGACGCCGGCTCCGGCCACCGGCCGGGTCGCAAGGCGGGCGCGCTCGTGGTGATCGTCGACGGTGCGCTGATCCTCTATGTCGAGCGGGGCGGGAAGAGCCTCCTGTCGTTCAGTGAAGACGTGCGCGTGCTGGATGTCGCAGCGCGGGCGCTCGGTGCGTTGATCGTTCGGGGTCGTGTCGACAAACTGGCCATCGAGACGGTGAACGGGGGTTTCGTGCTCGGCACGCCCCTCGGCGACGCCCTTTCTGCTGCAGGCTTTCTGGCTACGCCTCGCGGGCTCCGGTTGCGGTCGTGATCTCTCGGATGCTGGAGCCTCATGCCTGAGGGCGACAACGTTTACCGCACCGCACGGCTCTTGCGGGATGCGCTCGAAGGGAAGGTCCTCACCGGGAGCGACTTCAGGGTTCCCGCCTTCGCGACCCTGGATCTGGCCGGGCAGCGAGTGGATTCCGTCGTAAGTCGTGGCAAACATCTCCTTGTCCGGGTGGGTGAGGTGAGCATCCACAGCCACCTCAAGATGGAGGGTTCGTGGGAGGTGTACTCCGTCGGTGGCCGGTGGCGGCATCCGGGGTTTCAGGCTCGGGTCGTGCTGACGACTGCGGAGGTGGTCGCCGTCGGGTTCCAGCTCGGTGTTCTCGAGGTGGTTGCGCGCGATCAGGAGGAAGGCATTGTGGGGTACCTCGGGCCCGACCTTCTCGGGCCCGATTGGGACGCGGATGAGGCTGTGCGACGTCTTGCCGAGCATCCGGACCAGCCGATCGCCGTCTCGCTCCTCGACCAGCGGAACCTCGCCGGGCTGGGGAACGTCTACGCGAACGAGATCTGTTTCGTCCGTGGCATGTTGCCGACGCTTCCGACCGCAGAAGCCGATCTGCCGGCGACGGTCTCGGTGGCTCATCGGATGATCGTCGCCAACCGCGATCGGCCGCAACGCGTGACGACCGGGAGCACCCGTCGCGGCGAGAACACGTGGGTGTACGGACGGCAGGGCAAGCCGTGCCTGCGGTGCGGGACACTGATCGAACGGTCCGAGCTCGGTCGAACGGAACTCGAGCAACGCGTGACGTATTTCTGTCCTCGTTGCCAGACGTGAGGGTCGAGGACGGTGTGCTACCGGCGTGGCGAAGCACCGCTGCTCCATCCGGCTGCTCGGGGTCGTCCTGAAGCTCGTCATGGTGATGCGGTTGGAGGTGGTGCGGGTCATGGTGGTGCCCTGTCGGGTAACCGGATGCGTCCGCCTTTGCGGGGCGTGCGGGTCGGGTCGAGGTGCGCCGGTGGCGTGAACCAGGGAATATGGTCGCGGACCTGGATGTCCCAGCCGTCGTCGTGCACCCGATGGTGGTGGTGCGAGCAGAGCAGGATCCCGTTCTTCAGATCGGTCGGTCCGGTGTCCCTCTCCCACCAACGGATGTGGTGCGCCTGCGTGTACGAGGGTGGATGTGGGCAGCCAGTCCAGGCGCAACCGCCGTCCCGTTCGGCCAGAGCGTGCTTCTGCGCCGGAGAGAACAGTCGCTGCTTCCGGCCCAGGTCCAGGACCTCACTGTCACGCCCCAAGACCATCGGGATCAGGTTCGCGTCGGCGGCGAGCAGCCGGGCGGTTGCGGCGCTGACCGGGGTGGGTACTTCGTCGATCTCCGCGGCACCTTTCCCACGGCGCAGGTCGGCCAGGCTGACTCTTACGATCATGGTCACCGGCGGACTGGTCGCCCCGGAGGTGCAGCCGGCGCGGTGCCGGAACACCTCGACCGCCCCATCCGACCGGAGTTGGGCCATACTCCGGGTCTCCGGCATCGCGGGAGTGTCCGGTGTGTCGGGTTCGGGGTCTGCGAACCGCACCCCCGTCGGCCGAGCCGACGCATTGCGGGCGTCACCAGTGTCGCGGGAATCGCGGGCGTCGCCTGCGTCGCCTACGTCGTCAACGCCACTGGTGTCGCGGGATTCGTCTACGTCGTGACCGTCACTGGTGTTGCGGCCGTTGCGTTTGTCGTGGAAGTCGCGGGTGACGTAGGCGGTGATCTGCGGCACCACATGGCCGGCGGATTCGGCGTCGAGGCGCCAGTCGATCCGGGTCATCCCATCCCGGGTGGTGGTGATCGTCAACGACCGGCGCCGGCGGTGGATCTGCTCACGTGGTTCGGTGCCGTCCTCGTCCAGCCGGTCCCGCAGCTGGATCGCCGACCGGCGCATCTGCTCCACGGTCAGGGCCGGCGCGTGTTCGATCAGCAGCCGCTCACCCCTATGGCGTTGCTCCAGGCTGCAGCCGTCGCCGGTCTTGCCCAGCTCCCGGACGATCACTGCCGCCTGCTCCACCGACACGTGACCGGTGGGCGCAGCGCCGGTCTTCGGGTCGCCCGAGGCTTCCGGGTCGCCCGGATCACCAGAATGGCCTGGGTCACCGAGCAGCGCGACGGCCAGTTCGGGGAACGCGGGCGGCAGTTCTTCGCCATGCAGGCTGTACTGGGAGGCGGTTGCCCTGGCCACCGCACAGAGCTGGCGGGCGTGCGGCAGGCTGGTGCGCCACAGTTCCGCCAGGAACGACCCGATATCACGATGCCCGCCGGCCCGCACCGGATCCGTCGCTGGGTCCAGGCTGCCGGCCCGGTTCAGGGCGGCGATCCGCCGCAACGCCACCCGCTCCAGCGCCGCCCGCACCACACCGATCGCCGCCAGCGAGCGGGCGTGCAACTGCGCTTCGCTCAGACTGGATGCACCCGCATCCGCTTCCGCCACTGCACCCGCATCCGCCCCCGCCGCACCCGCATCCGCCCCCGCCAGCACCGCACTTGCATCCGCCACCGGATCCGTTTCGAGCGCGCGCAACGCGTCGAGCGCAGCAGCGACCGCGGCGAGATCGTCGGCGGGTGGGAAGGTCATGGTTCCACCCAACCAGCAACCACCGACATTCGGGGCCGCGAATAAACAACCTTTGATCAGCAATTTCCCTGTGGATAGATTCCGAGATCACCCGATTGTGGAGGACTCGACGAAACCCCCGATCACGTCACCGAACGCGGTGCGCGAGGAACTCGGAAAACGTGATCACACCGTACGGCTCCCCGTCGACCAGGTTGCTCCCGGCCGCGAGCGTACGAAACGCGTTGCCCGGCAACCGGAGCGACCACACCGCGCGGCGCGACCGCCGGTATCGCTTCCACTGATCCGCAAGCTGCCGCCCGGTCAGCTTCTCCGGTCCGCCGATGTCGGCAACCCGGCCTGCCGGCTGGCCGTCCACGAGCGAGACCAGGCGCACGGCGACCTCCTCCACAGAGATCGGCTGAATCCGGATCGACGGCGCGAGAAGCACCGGCGAGAATCGCTGGGCCGCGAACAGGGCTGCAACGAGCTCATGCACCTGGGTCGCCCGCACGATCGTGTGCGGCACAGGGGACGCCTCGAGAATCCGCTCGCATTCGAGCTTCTGCCTGTAGTACCCCAGCGAGAGCTTGTCGATCCCGACAATGGAGATGTACACGATGTGAGCGACTCCGGCGTCCTGTGCAGCGTCGATCAGGTTGCGGGTCATTCGAGCGTCGCCGCCGCGGATCGAGGTGGCGAGGTGAATGACACTCGTCACCCCGCGAAGCGCGGATTCCAGCCCCGAGCCGGAGGTGAGGTCCCCGACGAAGCGCCCGGCTCCAGCGTGTCGGCTCAGCACGCGAACATCCCGCCCGCTGCCGCCCCGCAGCTGCTCGACGAGCGGCCGGCCCAGGGTCCCGGTACCGCCGGTCACGAGAATCGTCGGCGAGTCCACTGCGGTGATGTCCTCCCGGTCACGATCACGAACCAGCAGACCCAGCCGAACCAGCAGAACCAGCCGAACCAGCAGAACCAGCCGACCCAGCCGACGCGTCCGCCCCAGCCGCCCCGGAGACCCGGGACAACTGCCCCTGCGCGAACGCGAGCTTGTGCGGATTCACCACCATGTCCAGGCCGGTGATGTGTTCACGGTCGGTGTGGACGAACCACACGGCGAAGATCTCATCGCCGGAGAGCGCCACGACCGCCAGTTCGCCGTTGACCTGTGCGATGAAGGTTTCCACATCCCGACCGAACCGCTGCACGATGCCCACGAGGTAGCGCGACACCTCGTCGCGTCCGGAAAGGGGACGCCGCGCAGCATTCACGACTCCACCACCGTCGGCCCGCGCGACGGCGTCCTCTGCCAGGAGCGCTTCGAGGCCGTCGAAGTCGGCGTCGCGGGAAGCCGCGATGAACCGGTCGACGAGCCCGCGCCAACGCTCCGGCTCGACAGGAGCGGCACGCGGTACCTGGGCGTGCCGCCGCGCCCGGGCGTGGAGTTCGCGGGCGTTCTCTTCCGTGGTGTCGAGCAGGTCGGCGATTTCGCGGTGGCTGTACTCGAACGCTTCACGGAGGACATAGGCTGCGCGCTCGGGTGGCGAAAGTCTTTCGAGAAGCAGGAGCAGCGCGAACGACACGCTTTCGCGCTGCGACGCGATGTCGAGCGGACCGAGGACCCCGGACGTCGCGCCCGGTCCGTCGAACTCGGATGCGGTGAGCACCGGCTCGGGCAGCCACGGCCCGTCGTAGATGTCACGCGCCGCACGCGCCGACTCGAGTGTGGTCACGCACAGATTGGTCACGACACGGGCGAGGTAGGAGCCCGCATCCGAAATGCGCGACCGGTCGACCGCACCCCAGCGAAGCCACGCCTCGCGGACGACGTCGTCTGCATCGGATGCGCTGCCGAGCATCCGGTAGGCGATCGCGAACATGCGCCAGCGCTGCGCCTCGAACATGTCGAGGTCGCCGGAGCTGCCGGTCGGGGCTGTCACGCCCTCATTCTGTCAAGCGAGCGGATGCTCCGACAGGCACCCGCTCGGATTCGCAGGCTCGGCGACGCGCATCGCGCCTTTCGAACCCGTGAGGGCACACGAATGGGCCGGGCCGCTGAACCAGCGTCCGACCCGCTCGCATGCCAGGAAGCGGACTACATGTCGACGGTCTCGTGGATCTCGATCCGGCCGCCGGCGGACAGGTGCGGGTGACCTTTCAGCAGGCCCTCCACCTGGTCGGACGAATCGGCCTTGACGATCGTGTACCCGTTGACGCGGCTCGGCGGGATGTCGGCGCCCTCGGCGGACTCCGCGCCGAACGCGTTGCCCGGGTCGAGGATGGCGTCACCGGCCGCACCGAACCACGCCATCCACGCGTCCGTCACCTTCTTGCCTTCCTCAGGTGTCTGAGGAACTGAACCGCCCTGGTACAGCAGAACGTATTTCGCCATTGTCATACTCCTCGTGTCGTGCTGCCGGTCGGCAGCGGTGGTGTTCATCCGTACGACGTTCGGGAGCGCGCGAAATCGACAGCGCCGACAAGACCGTGCCCGAACAGGACGACACGAACAGCACCGTGCTGGTCAGCGCCCGACGGCCGGGCGACGTGGACGGGTCGCAGCCCGGAACCATCCGGCGTCGGGGATGCGCGCGAGCAGTGGCCCGGCGATCACCGTGATCAGTACGTAACCCGTCGCCAACGGGGCGAGGCCGGGTTCGATTCCACTGCTCACGGCGAGCCCGGCGATGACGATCGAGAACTCGCCTCGCGGGGTGAGGGCGAGCCCGGCCCTCCACCGACCGGGCACGCCGATCCCTGCACTCCGTGCGCCGAGGTAGCCGGTCAGGATTTTGGTGGCCATGGTGACCACGGAGAGCGCCACCGCGGGCCCCAGCATGAACAGCAGTTGCGAGGCATCCGTGGCGAGCCCGAAGAACACGAAGAAGAACGCGGCGAAGAGGTCGCGGAGAGGCGTCAGCACCTGGCTCGCCTGCTGCGCCACCCTCCCCGAGAGAGCGATCCCGACAAGGAACGCTCCGACAGCGGTCGAGACGTTGACCTGCTGTGCGATGCCGGCGACCAGCATGGTCAGCCCGAGCACACCGAGGAGGAGCGGCTCCGGATGCTCGGGCGAGAAGATCTGCGAGATGAACGAGCCGAAGCGCAGGGCCACGAAAAGGATGAGGGTGACGACGCCGACGGCGATGGCGACGGCCACGGCGCCTTCGAGCAGGCTCACCCCGACGAGCAGTGCGGCCAGCACCGGAAGGTAGAAGGCCATGGCCAGGTCTTCCATGACGAGGATGGCGAGAACGCCGGGAGTCTCGCGGTTGCCGAGCCGACCCAGGTCGCGGAGCATCTTCGCTACGACACCCGACGACGACACCCAGGTGATCCCCGCCAGGGCGACAGCGGCGACAGGACCCCAGCCGAGCACAAGCGCAAGCACCGCACCGGGGACGGCGTTGAGCACTCCGTCGACCGCTCCGATCACGGGAAAACGGCCCAGGGTGCCCAGAAGTTCGCTCGCTGTGTATTCGAGGCCCAGGAGGGCGAGAAGCAGGATGACGCCGATCTGCGCTCCGACCTGGACGAAGGTCGCACTCGCGTCGAGTGGGAGAAAGCCGCCTTCGCCGAACAGCAGACCCAGGACGAGATAGAACGGGATGGGCGAGATGCCGATGCGGATGGCGAGCCGTCCGAGAAAACTCATCGCGAGCAGCAGCGCGCCGATCTCGATCAGAATCAGCGTCGTCTCCTGCATGGGCGGCGGCTTGTCAGTCGGGCCCGTTGGCGATCAGACGACCGAGAGCGTCGAGGCCATCCCTGATTCCGACGGCGATGAGGATGTCGCCGGGCCGGAAGAGTTCGGCGGGCGTGGGCGACGGGATCACCTCGTGGCCGCGAACGATGGCGACGATCGAGACGCGCGTTCGCGTCCTGGCCTGGGTGTCGCCGAGCGGCCTGTTGAGGTACGGCGAATCGGTGGGCAACTGCAACTGCTCGGTGAACAGCCCGGCCGTGTCGCCCGCCAGGCTGGTCAGCCGGCTGAGGGTCACGGAACTGCCGAGCAGGTCGGCGAGCGCCGCCGCCTCTTCATCGTTGAGCGGAATCGATTCGCTGCTCGCATCCGGATCTTCGAGGCTGAACAGCGCAAGGTCGCGGTCGCCGTCGCGATGCGAGACGACGCTCAGGCGCCGACCGCTCTCGGTCACCAGGTCGTGACGGACCCCGATACCCGGCAGGTCGAACTTCTCGATTCGCACACCCACAGGGCCACGCTAGCAGGGTGGTGGAAAACGAAAGAGGGGAGCCGAAGCTCCCCTCCCGGTCAACGGGTGACCGTGTCACGGATAATTACTGCGCGACCGCCTGCTCGCGGCGCGGCAGCTTCCAGTCCGGGCGCACGTAGTGGCAGGTGTAGCCCCACGGGATGCGCTCGAGGTAGTCCTGGTGCTCAGGCTCAGCCTCCCAGAACGGGCCCGCGGCGGTGACCTCGGTGACGACCTTGCCGGGCCAGAGGCCGGAGGCGTCGACGTCGGCGATGGTGTCCTCCGCGATGCGCTTCTGCTCGTCGCTGGTGTAGAAGATCGCCGAACGGTAGCTGGTGCCGACGTCGTTGCCCTGGCGGTTCTTCGTCGACGGGTCGTGGATCTGGAAGAAGAACTCGAGCAGCTCGCGATAGCTGAGCTTCTCGGGGTCGAAGATGATCTCGATCGCCTCGGCGTGGGTTCCGTGGTTGCGGTAGGTGGCGTTGGGCACGTCGCCGCCGCTGTAGCCGACGCGGGTGGAGATCACCCCGGGGCGCTTGCGGATCAGGTCCTGTACGCCCCAGAAACATCCTCCGGCGAGGATCGCCTTCTCTGTGGTTCCGGTCATCGTGCTGTCTCCTCTGTGGTGTCTGACGTTGTGGTGAACAGGCTGCGGTAGTCGCCGTAGCCCGCGCTCTCGAGGTTCGCGAGCGGGACGAACCGGAGCGCTGCCGAGTTGATGCAGTAGCGCAGTCCGCCCTGGTCTGCCGGTCCGTCGTCGAAGACGTGTCCGAGGTGGCTGTCGCCATGTGCGGACCGGACCTCCGTGCGCACCATCCCGTAGGTGCGGTCCTGCTTGAGGACGACGTTGGCCGGGTCGATGGGCACGGTGAAGCTCGGCCAGCCCGACCGGCTGTCGTACTTGTTGACGGATGCGAACAACGGCTCTCCTGAGACGACATCGACGTAGATGCCCTGTTCATGATTGTCCCAGAACTCGTTGCGGAAGGCGGGCTCCGTCATATCTTCCTGGGTGACGCGATACTGCTCGGTGGTGAGCCGGGAAATGGCCTCCGGGTCCTTGCGGTACTCGTGTGACACTGTGCTTTCTCCTTCGCTTCGGGTCGCTGCTGGCTGCAGCGCCTCAGTAGGTAGAACGAGGGATGGTCACGAGCTGTTCCACCCAAGCTGTGTGTTAGCTGTGGCTTTCGGCGGGCACAGGGAGAGCATCCGCTGCGCCTGTCGCGCCTGTCGTGACCGCACTCGAAGCGGCTCCGGCGTACAGCTCGGTCGCACGCCAGCAGTACCAGGCGACGATGCTGCGATACGGATGGTACGGCTCGCCGAGCGCATCCAGCTGCTTCGGGGTCGGCGTCGCGATCCGCCAGGCCAAGGCGAAGCCCTTGCGGACACCCAGGTCGCCGGTGGGCCAGATGTCCAGCCGCCGCAGCTGGAACATCAGGAACATCTCCGCAGACCACTTGCCGATCCCGCGCACCTGCGTGAGGCGGGTGACGACCTCTTCGTCGCTCTGCCGCCCGAGTCGCCGCGAATCGAGCACCACCGTGCCGTCGAGGACTTTCTCCGAGAGATCGAGCAGCGAGGCGAGCTTGGCGCCGGAGAGCCCGGCGGCACGAAGCGTTTCCGGCGGGGTCGCGAGCACGCGCTCGGGCGTGACCTCGCCGAGCAGGGCTGCGACGAGCCGGCCGTGGATGGCCCGGGCGGCCGCACCGGCGAGCTGCTGGTAGGTGATCGCCTGGACGAGCTGGGCGAAATGGGTCTGCGTGGGGGCGGGAAACCGCGGCAGCCCGCCTTCGGTCACAAGGCGCGCAAGCACCGGATCCTGTTCCGCCAGGATGCGCGCCGCCTGCCGATGCGTGACCGCCGCCATTGCACCAGCTTTCCACACAAGCGCGCGGACAGCTGGCGAAAACTCAAGGCGGAGAGCTGAGCCGAGCATCCGCCTCCGGCAACGGAATCCATCGGGTATTTCAGATTCTTTGACGGATCGGGCCGTCAATGTTGCCGAAAGCGACAGATTCCGTTGAATGCCGAGTTGTCCCCAGCGAGGATCACTGCTAACGTCAGCGCAGAATATCCGCAATGAAGCAGGAGAACCCATGACCCGGACAGACGCAACGACGCGGCCGTCGCAGAACGACCCGTCAGGCACCCACACCCACGATCTGCAGGCTGACGGAGTCAGCGCCGCAGGATCAGTGGTCATGGCCGTTGCCGGAAGCGCACCCGCCTACTCGATCGCAGCCACGACGGCCACCCTGGTCGCCGCCGCAGGACTCGCCAGCCCCGCAGCCCTGCTCTGGTGCGGTCTCCCGATGCTCGGCATCGCCTGGGCGTTCGCGTTCCTCGGCCGCGCCGACGTCAACGCCGGCGCCGCGTACTCGTGGGTCGGCCGCGCACTGCACCCCATCCTCGGCTTCCTTTCGGGCTGGGCGCTCGTCATCTCGGCGACGATCTTCATGGTCGCCGGCGCACTGCCCGCCGGTGTCATGACGGTGGCCCTGTTCGGCGGAGACCAGAACAACGTGCCGCTGGTGACCGCGATCGGAGCGATCTGGTTCCTCATCATGGCCGGCTGCGTGCTCGTCGGCGTGCAGATCACGGCCCGCGCGCAGTGGATCATGTCCACCATCGAAGTCGGCATCCTCTTCGTGTTCGCAATCGTCGCGATCATCCGCGCTGCGACCGGCACCCACGCCGGCCCGTCCTTCTCGTGGGACTGGCTGAGCTTCGCGCACTTCACCGGCCCGGGCGCATTCATCGCCGCAGCCCTCGTCGCCGCCTTCTACTACTGGGGCTGGGACGTCTCGTCCAACCTCAACGAAGAGACCAAGGACGGCCACAAGAACGCCGGCCTCGGCGGCATCATCGGTGTCATCATCGTCTTTCTGCTCTTCGAGATCTTCACGATCGCGACGCTCGTCATGCTCCCCGCGAAGACCATCGAAGAGAACAGCGGCAACGTCCTGGGCGCACTCGGCCAGGTCATCTGGCCCGGAGTCGGCGGCAACATCCTCGTGATCGCCGTCGTGCTCTCCACGATCGCCACGCTCGAGACCACGCTCATCCAGGTCACCCGTTCGCTCTTCGCAATGGGCCGCGACAACACGATCCCGGCCGCATTCGGCCGCACCCACAAGAAGTGGCGCACGCCCGCCTTCGCCACGCTGGTGGTCACCGGCGTCTCGCTCGTGCTCTTCATCGGCTCCAACTTCCTCGGAAGTGTCGGCGAGATCCTCTCCAACGCCATCAGCTCGATCGGCCTCCAGATCGCGTTCTACTACGCGCTCGCCGGAATCGCCGTCGTCGTCGCCTACCGCAAGATCATCTTCAAATCGGTGAAGAACTTCATCTTCATCGGCCTGTGGCCGGCCGTCGGAGCGATCTTCATGCTGGTGATCTTCGTGGTGTCCATCCCGAACCTCGACCCCATCGTGATCGCGATCGGCATCGGAACCCTGGCGCTCGGCATCGTGCCCATCATCATCTACTGGAAGAAGGGCGCGGCCTACTTCCAGCGCCGTCCGCTCGAGCTGCCGGACGAGCTCGACGAGAAGGCACCCGAGAACATCGACGAGCGACCGCCCGTCGCCTAGGAGAAACCCAGCTGCACGAAACGGAAGTGGCCCCAGAATGGTTCGGGGGCCACTTCTGTTTTGTGCGGCGCCCGAGACAGCATGACTGCGAATGACAGGAGAAGAGCGTGAGCCGGCTACTGGTGATCGTCGACATCCAGAACGACTACTTTCCGGGCGGCGCGTACCCGCTCGTCGGCACGCAAGCCGCGGCGGAACGTGCATCCGCACTGCTCGCTCACTTCCGGGCGAGCGGCGAGCCGATCGTGCACGTGCAGCACGTCTCGGATGCTCCGGATGCGACATTCATGCGCCCGGGAACGCGTGGCGTCGAGATCAACGAGGCCGTCGCACCCCTCGCCGACGAGCCGGTCGTGCTCAAGGGGTCGCCGAACGCGTTCCTCGGCACGGATCTCGAGCAGCGCATCCGCGACGCCACCGTCGACGAGGTCGTCGTCGCCGGAATGATGACGAGCATGTGCGTCGACTCGACCGTGCGCGCAGCGGCGGACCTCGGGTTCACCGTGACCGTCGCATCCGATGCCTGCGCAGCGCCCGACCTGTCGTTCGGGGACGTTCGCATCGCCGGCGACGCTGTGCACGCGGCCTTCCTCGCCGCCCTCGACGATGGTTTCGCGACGGTCACCACCGTCGAGGCACTGATCGCGCACGCGCACGAGGTCTCGCCGCACTAGCTTCGTCCCGGCGCTCAGCTCGCCGCACGCGTTGTTTCCCAGCGCACTCGTACGACGTAGTGCGCTCGGAACGAACAAGTGCGGTCGGAACGACGTAGTGCGCTCGCCACGACGTGGTGCGCTTGCCACGGCGTCGCGCGCTCGGGCGAACACGTGCGCTTGGAACGAAGGAGTGCGACGGGACGCCGGGCGGGCCAGAAGCAGCTCGCCGCACTCGTTGTTTGCCAGCGCACTCGTACAACGAAGTGCGCTCGCCACGAAGGAGTGCGCTCGCCACGAAGGAGTGCGGTCGGACGGAATGAGTGCGGCGACACGGGACGGGGGCGCGGCAGGGACGGCCGGGCTACTCGGCGAGGCGGTGCAGCACGAAGAGGCCGCCGTGCATCGGCTGGTCGAGACGCTCGTTCTCCGTGAGCACGTATTCGTCGAGGATCGCCACGATGCGCAGGTCGAGTTCTTCGAGTTGCTGGGGTGAGAGATGCAGCGCGAAACGCTCGAAGGTCTCGACGGCGCCGGGGCCGGCATCGCGCAGTTCTTCCTGGAACGCCTCGATCGGCGGAAGGTACCGGTCGACGCCGTTGCCGCCGAGCGGATCGCTCAGCCACCACGACTGCCCGCTCGACCGGTACGGCTTCTCCAGGGCTCCACTGGGCCCGGTGCGAACCGGCGCAGGCACGAGAAGCCCCGCGTCGACCAGTTTGCGCACGTGGTAGAGCACCGTTCCCGGGTCCTGGCCGAGCCGGTCGGCGAGCTCCTTGTTGGTCAGTTCGTGCTGCGCACAGAGGCGAAGGATGCGCGCACGCAACGGGTGCGAGAGCGCTTTCGCTTCACTGACGGTCGCCTGGCGACGTCGATCGCGCGGGTCGACGTCGAGCCTGGCCGAGATCGCATCCTGAGTTTCCGTCATGTGTCCATGGTAACCAATGATCGAGATTCTTCCATCACCTTGAACTTTATCAATCGATGTGCAATTCTCCATAGGTGACCAGTTCGAACCCTTCCGACACGGCCGACGCGGACCAGCCTGAATCCGCAGCCGGGCTCGGCGGCTCCTTCTGGCGCCTCTGGTCGTCGGACAGCCTGTCGAACCTCGCAGACGGCATCCTCAAAGTCGCGCTTCCCCTGATCGCGCTCGAGTTCACACGAAGTCCCACGCTCATCGCCGGCCTCGCTTTCGCCTTCACGCTCCCCTGGCTGCTCTTCGCACTCCCCGCGGGCGCACTCGCCGACCGGATCGACCGCCGCCGCGCGATGCTCGGGGCGAACATCGCCCGCGCGACGATCGTCGGTGTGATCGCCCTCGGAGCAGCCTTCGGGTTCGGGTCGATCTGGATGCTCTACATCGGAGCGTTCGCAGTCGGTATGGCGGAGACGATCTATGACACGTCCGCCCAGTCGATCCTGCCGCAGGTCGTCAGTCGCGACCTCCTGCCCCGCGCCAACTCCCGCCTCTACGTTGCAGAGACGGTGACCAACCAGTTCATCGGGCCGCCGCTCGGGGGTGTGCTCGCGGCGGTCGGCGCGGGCGTGGCGCTGGCGACTCCGGCCGGGATGTGGCTGGTCGCGGTGGGCGCGCTGCTGATGATGCGCGGTTCGTTCCGTGTCGAGCGGACCGGGCGCACCACCATCCGGGCCGACATCGCAGAAGGGCTGCGCTTCCTCTGGCGGCACACCGTTCTGCGTTCGCTCGCGATCATGACCGGGGTATTCAACCTCTCCTCCAACGCGGCGTTCGCGGTCTTCGTGCTCTACGCCGTCGGCCCGACCTCGCCGATGAAACTGACCGAGCCGCAATACGGCCTCCTGCTGACGAGCTTCGCGATCGGCAGCGTCGGCGGGTCGTTCCTCGCCGTTCCGCTCGAACGCCGGCTCGGGCGGGCGCGCACGATCGGGATTTCGATGATCGGACCGGCACTCAGCGTCGGCGTCCCGGCGCTCACCTCCAACGTGTGGGCGATCGGTATCGCGTTCCTCTTCGGCGGGGCGGCGATCATGATCTGGAACGTGATCGTCGTGTCGTTCCGCCAGCGCGCTACACCCGACCACCTCCTGGGGCGCGTCAACAGCGCCTACCGCCTGGTCGCCTGGGGGACGATGCCCGTCGGCGCGGCGATCGGCGGTGCGCTCGCCCAGTGGCTCGGCCTGACGGCCGTGTTCGCGATCATGACGGCGGTCGTGCTCTCGATGTTCCTGTTCCTGTTCGTGGTCACGGATGCCCGGATGGACGCCGCGGAGGCGCATCCGACCGATTGAGCGCATCCGCAACGAGCCGACAGGCTCATGCGACGTGCGCCGCGCCCCCGCCCGACCCGGTCTCGCTCGCCTGGGACGACTTCGCCCACGAGGTCGTCTCACTCGTCGCCAGCGCTTCGACCCGCTCCACGAGCAGAGGAACGGGATCGCCGTTCGCGTAGTCACCCGCGCGGGCGGTGAAGAGGCTGCGCTGCGAGGCGATCGAGCTCGCGGTGATCCGGTAACGGATCCAGTTGTCATGCCACTGGAACAGCTGCTGCGCTCCCTCGAGCACCACGATCGTCGCGCCGAGGCTCGCCGTCAGCCAGGTCGCCGCGCTGACAGCGACGGCGACGGGGACGCCGGCGGCCAGGACGAGCTGCACGACCTTGACCGAGAGATACCAGACGCGCGAATAGCCCGCGTGCCGCTGATACCAGGCGAGCTGCGACGCGATCCGCGCTTCGATCACGGACGGCGCGACCACGGTGGGTTCGGGCGTGGCGTGCTCGGGCACAGCAGGCTCGGGCTCTCCGGCGTCGGCGGCACGCACGGCGACAGGCGCCGGGGCCGCGACGGGCGCCGGGGCCGCGGCAGGCGCGGGCGCCGGGGCCGGCAACGGGATGATCGGGGGTTCGGTAGCAGCCATGGGACATCCTCCGTCCGATCCGCCGGGCGCGACTCGCGCGTCCACAGCGGATGGCGAAACGATAGTGCTCCGTCGTGCGCAGCCGCAATGGGCGGCGCGCCACCGCGCCGGCCCCGCCTCTGCAGCTCAGTTCCGGAGAATCGACTCGCGGACGACGCGCACCCCGGACACCGGGGTCGGGATGCTCCCGCTGCTCTCGCTCGCCCACCGCTGGCCTTCGCGCCGCAGTTCGAGCTGGGCGACGATGATCGCGGCGATGTCCTGCAGGTTCTCGACCTGGCCCGGCGATGCGGACCCCGGCTTGAAGTCGAGCACCGACAGCGTTCCGATCACCTGGCCGTCCCCGCGTTTCAGCGGCACGCCCACGTAGAAGCGGATCGCGAGCGGTCCCTCGACGAGTGAGCTCCCCTGGGCTCGAGGGTCGTTGCGCGCATCCTCGACGATCACCGGCTCTGCCTGCGGGACCGTCGCCTTCGAGAGGTCCACCTCGCGGGCGATGTGGGCGACCTCTGCTCCGTAGTGCGAGGTGAACCAGGTGCGGTCGTGGTCGACGACGCTGACGATCGAGATCGGCGCCGCGAACATGCGCGCGGCGAGCGCGGTCGCCCTATGAAGGGATTCGGTCGGGAGCGAGTCGAGCACGGTCGGAGTGTCCGCTATCGCATCGGCGGGCCGGTCCGGCGGGAAGAGCGTTTCGCTGTCTTTGTGTCGACCGCTCTCGGCGATCACGATCTGCTTCAGGATGGAGACGAGTTCGCGGCCCTGGGGCCGTTCGGCCGGGTTTCGGCTCGTCATAGCCCGGAGAAGCCCGCGCCAGTGCTCCGGGAGGTCTTCCGGGATGCGCGGATCGCGGGACAGGCGCGCAACGGCGGACTCCACCATTGCGCCAGGGAACTCTTTGCGCAACGTGAAGCATTCGAGCAGCACGAGACCGAGCGAATAGATGTCGGAGGCCGTCGTCACCTCGCCGCCGCTCGCCTGCTCCGGGCTCAGGTAGGCGGCCGTGCCTGTGGTCATCCCCTGGGCGGTCATCCGCTCGACCTCGTCGGACAGCGCGATGCCGAAATCCGCGAGTTTGGCGCGTGCCCGCGTCGCGCCGTTGCCGTAGTCGACGAGCAGGATGTTGGACGGCTTGATGTCACGATGGATGACGCGCTTGCCGTGGATGTATTCGAGCACCTCGGCCATGTCGTACCCGATCTCGCCGATGTGACGCGCGGAGATCGGCGCCTCGAAGAGACGCGTCGCCAGGTTGGCGCCGAGCACCAGCGGCATCACGATGTAGCGGCGCGACCGGCCGTTGCTGTCGCTGGCGACTCCGGCGTCGATCATCGTCACGAGGCCGTGATGGTCGAGGGCGGCGAGCACCACGAATTCGCTCTCCTGCTGGCTGACATCGCCGATGCCGGCGTGGAAGAGCTTGACGGCGACCTGCCGACCGAGCGACTCGTCGTGGGCGCGATAGACGGTCGCCATGCCGCCGCGCCCGACCACGGCATCCAGACGGTAACGGTCGGCGAACACACGGGAGATCAGGTCGTCGTCACCGTCGTGGTGGGCGGCCATCGTCACCTGCTCTCTGTGCTGTGTGCGCGCGCTCTGCGCTGTGCGCTCAGTGCTCAGTGTGACCGACCTGAGGCTTTTTCACCAAGTTGAAATACAGGCCTTGACGGGATGGTTTATTGAGAGTATTCGTCGTGTCTGCGCCACCAGAACCCGGGCTCATTGCGCCCGAGCGGAGCGCGGTCGAGCCATTGGTACATTCCCCAGAGCGCGTCGACGCCGCGCTCGTACGTCGAATAGGTGTGGTAAACGACGCCGTCCTCCAGCACGAAAGCGCTCATGCCGGGGCCCTCCCGCCGGTAGGTCTCCCAGTCGGTCCCGACCGTGGCGCCGAGTTCCTCGAACCAGGTACGCCCATCGCCCTCCGGTGGACGCAGGTCGATGGTGCGGTAGTTGTAATTCACCTCGCCGGCACGCCACTCCTCCTCGGTGTGCGAGGTGTGGAAATCGAAATTGAAGTCGGACTGGAACGACGACGCCCACGGGAACGTCCACCCCATCCGCTGCTTGTATGCCTGCAGCTTCGGCAGCGGTGCGCGGGAGACGGCGAAGAAGGAGACGTCGTGGTTCTCGAGGTGCACGACGGAGCCGTTGAAGCCATCCGCGATCGCCGAGCACGACCGGCAGCCGGCGTCATAGTCCGGCCCGAACATGAAGTGGTACACGATGAGCTGGGAGCGGCCGCGGAACAGGTCGGCGAGGGATGCGCTCCCGTCGTCGGTCTCGAACCGGTACTCCTTGTCGATGCGCACCCAGGGCAGCTCCTGCCGGCGGCGCGCGAGCTCGTCGCCCTTGTGCGTCAGTTCCTTTTCTTCTGCGAGCAGCTCGAGGCGCTCTGCGAGCCATTCCTCGCGGGTTCCCACACGGTGGTCGGTCATCGGTCCTTCTCCTTGCAATGTGTCGGTTACATCGGGGGCATCGGCGGCATCTGCGGCAGCAGCCCCGGTACCCAGCTCGGCGCGACGACGATCAGCACGCCGAGCGCGATGATCGCCAGCGCGACGGTCAGGTCGATCGCGCGTCGCGGAGGCACGAGTTTCTGCGCCACGACGACGACGGCGATCGCGAACATCCACGGGATACTCATCACGCTCAGCGCGACCAGCAGCAACATGAGTCCGATACTGGAGCCCACGCAGTACAGCCCGAACACGAAGCCCGAGCGGATGCTGCGCAGGCAGTGCTCGCGGAACCGTCTCTTCAGCGGGGTCAGCTCGTACACGCCGGCAGCGATCGCCACCACGCCGGCGACGAGCGTCGCGTGCGGACGATAGAGGGCGAAGACGGCCAGGCCGACGAGGGTCCAGACGGCGAGGTAGGCCGCGATGAAGGCGGGTACCGTTGTGACGCGGCCGGTCGCTTCGGCGCTGCGGACGACCGCCGGCGCGGCCCCCGGCAGCATCATCGCGGCCATCATCGCGATCCACAGGGGCACGAAGAATGCGAGCGGTCCGAGCCGGGTCGAAACGCCCAGGTCCATGCCGTTCGCCTGCCAGAGCGTGACAGCCCACGCAGAGGCGGCGAGGCCGAGCGTCGCGGTCAGGGCGGTGATGCGGAGCCGTGCGGCGTGCATCCGATCCTCCAGCCGTGTGTCAGGCATGAGGGCTGACACTGCGTGCGACAGCGAGCCGCTCGAGGGCTTCGAGGCAGGCGATCCAGCCGCCCGAGTGGGCGTCCCAGGCACGACGGCCGGGCAGCCCTTCGTGGGTCACGGCGACCTCCGTGCCGGCCGCGACCTCCGTGAAGTCGACCGTGACCACGGTCTCCTTGTCATCGGTGTTCGGCGACTGCCATGTGAAGGAGAGCCGGCGCGGACGGTCGATGACCAGGTAGGTACCCCGATGCGGGAGCGCCTGGGTCGGGGTGTGCACCATGACGGTGAACTCCCCGCCCACCTGCGGGTCCGTCGTGGCTTCCGCGTGGGTGACGGGACCCGCCGTCATCCAGGTCGCGAAGCTGTCGGCGTCGGTCCACGCGTCGAAGATGATCTCGGCGGGTGCGGCGATGACGCGTTTGACGACGAGCGTGCCATTGGGGGTGTACAGAGTCATGCGGATGCTCCCTTGTCGGTCGTGGTCGTGCTGGTGTCGCTCGGGGTGGTGCTGGTCGGGGTGGCGGACGGGGCGGTGCCGGATGCGAGGGTGCCGGTGACGAAGCGGTCGAGGGATGCGAGGCGGTCGGTCCAGAAGACCCGGTAGTACTCGATCCAGTCGGCGGCCTCCGCCATCGGCGCGGCGTTCAGCGAGAGCACGTGGTTGCGCCCCCGCACGGAACGACTGACGAGTCCGGCCTGCTCGAGAACGCGAACGTGCTTCGAGACGGAGTTGAGGGAGATCGAGAAGTGACGCGCCACATCCGTCACACGTTCATCCGCCGCCGAGAGCCGCGTCAGGATCTCGCGTCGGGTCGGATCGGAGATCGCGCTGAACACCCGGTCGAGGGTTTGCGTCCGGGCCGGCGTGCCCATTTGATATTCACCCATATGGGTGAATATACGCCCATGGTGCGTGGCAGGCAAGCCCCGCTACACTCAGCGACGAGGACATCATGCCCAGCACAGTTCAGATCCCTGTCGCGCCGCTGCGGTCGAAGTCGACCGGGGCTGCCTATTTCTTCATGCTGTTCACGCTCATCGGCCTCGCCGGCATCCAGCACTTCTATCTGGGCAAGTACGGCCGCGGCATCCTGTGGCTGCTGACCTGGGGCCTCCTCGGGATCGGCACCTTCGTCGACGTGTTCACGCTGCCGTCGCAGACGAAGACCGTCAACGCGCGCCGCGCCGTCGGCATCCGCTGAGGCGCTCGGCGCCGAGCCCATCCTCGAGAGTGACCGTTGCGGCCGAGAGTGCCCGCTGCAGCAGGCGATCTCGACCGGAACGGCGACACTCGGCAGGCGCGGGCGCCGGCAAGCGCGAAATGTCAACAGCGGGCGTCACAATCCGACGCGTGTTGCCCCCTGTGTCGTCGTGTTTCAGCGAGCCTCGACCGCGCGTTACGCCCTCAGCTAGCTTTCGGAACCAACCCCCATCCGAGCGTCAGCCGAGGAGTTCCGCATGCACGACAGCGCCAGCAGCGCTCCCACCACCCTCGCGCCGCGTCGCCCGCTGACCGGCGGCAGCCAGCGCAGCAACGGGCAGTGGAAGGTCGACGGCACGACGCCGCTGAACGGAAACGAGGCCTGGAAGCAGGAGGACGGCGGCCTCAGCGTCCGCGAACGCATCGAGAGCACCTACTCGCGTCTGGGCTTCGACAGCATCGACCCGACCGACCTGCACGGCCGCTTCCGGTGGTGGGGGTTGTACACCCAGCGCAAACCGGGGATCGACGGCGGCAAGACCGCAACCCTCGAACCGGAGGAGCTCGAGGACAAGTACTTCATGCTGCGGGTGCGCATCGACGGCGGCCAGCTGTCGACCGAACAGCTTCGTGTCATCGGCGGGATCTCGACCGAGTTCGCGCGTGATTCGGCCGACCTGACCGATCGGCAGAACATCCAGCTCCACTGGATCCGCGTCGAGGATGTTCCTGAGATCTGGCGACGGCTCGAAGGCGTCGGTCTGGGAACGACCGAGGCGTGCGGCGACGTGCCCCGCGTTGTACTCGGATCCCCCGTGGCCGGCATCGCCGCCGACGAACTGATCGACCCGACCCCGGCCATCGCCGCCATCACGGAGCGCTACATCGGTGACCCCGAGCTGGCGAACCTGCCCCGCAAGTTCAAGACGGCCCTCACCGGGCATCCGAGTCAGGATGTCGTGCACGAGATCAACGACGTCGCGTTCGTCGCGGTCGAGCATCCGGAGCTCGGGGTCGGCTACGACCTGTGGGTCGGAGGCGGACTGTCCACGGCCCCGCGCCTGGCCGAACGGCTCGGCGTCTTCGTCGAACCCGACCGGGTCGCCGAGGCCTGGTACGGCGTGACCGCGATCTTCCGCGACTACGGCTACCGCCGCCTCCGCAACAAGGCACGCCTGAAGTTCCTGCTCGCCGACTGGGGCACCGAGAAGTTCCGACAGGTGCTCGAGGACGAATACCTCGACGCGCCGCTGCCCGACGGACCGGCTGCGCCGACCCCGACGACACCCGGCGACCACATCGGCGTTCACCGGCAGAAGGACGGCGCGTTCTACATCGGTGTGACCCCGATCGTCGGCCGGATCTCCGGTTCGGGGCTCACCCGCTTGGCCGAGATCCTCGAAGAGAACGGATCCCGCCGACTGCGCACGACACCGCACCAGAAGCTGGTGCTGCTCGACATCCCCGAACACCGCGTCGAGACCGTGATCGCTGCGGTGGACGAGATCGGGCTGTCCGCGCGTCCGAGTGCGTTCCGGCGTTCCACGATCGCCTGCACGGGTCTCGAATACTGCAAGCTCGCGATCGTCGAGACGAAAGCGGCCGCGACGCGCGCCGTCGGTGAACTCGAGAAGCGCCTCGCCGGCATCGAATTGCCCGCACCGATCTCGCTGCACGTGAACGGATGCCCGAACTCGTGTGCCCGCATCCAGACCGCCGACATCGGGCTCAAAGGACAACTGCTGCCCGACGGCAACGGCGGACAGACACCCGGATTCCAGGTGCACCTCGGCGGCGGCCTCGCGTCGAGCGACCGGGCCGAGCCCGGGCTCGGCCGGACCATCCGCGGCCTCAAGGTGACGACCACCGACCTGCCCGACTACGTCGAGCGCCTGGTCCACCGCTTCCTGAAGGACCGGGAGAACGAGGAGACGTTCGCGGAGTGGGCCCACCGCGCGGACGAGGAGGCGCTGAAATGACCATCGCACGCGAAACCCCGCTGCGGCGATCGAACGACGAGCTGCAGGCACTGGCCGAGAGCGGCGCCCGCGAGCTGGGCGACGCGCCGGCCGACGCGGTCGTCGCCTGGGTCGCCCGCAACTTCGACACCAGCCTCGCGACCGTCGCCTGCTCGATGGCCGACGCGGTGCTCCCCCACCTCGTCTCGCAGTACCTGCCCGGGATCGACGTGCTCTTCCTCGACACCGGCTACCACTTTCCGGAGACGTACGCGACGCGCGACACCGTCGCCCGGGAGCTGTCCGTCCGCGTCGTCGACGTGCTGCCGAAGCGAACCGTCGCCGAACAGGATGCGGATCACGGCAAAGACCTGTTCGCCCGCGATCCCAACCTGTGCTGCGCGCTGCGCAAGGTCGAACCGCTCGGCCGCTCGCTCGAGCCCTACGAACTCTGGTTCACAGGCGTGCGACGCGAGGAGGCGCCGACGCGGACGGCGACGCCGCTCATCGCCTGGGATGCGAAGAACGGGCTCGTGAAGGTCAACCCGCTGGCCGCGTGGACCTTCGACCAGCTCCTCGACTACGCATCCGCGTTCTCAGTGCCCGTGAACCCGCTGATGGCCGACGGCTACCCCTCGATCGGATGCGCCCCGTGCACTGCGCGCGTCGCTCCCGGAGCGGACCCACGGTCGGGCCGCTGGGCCGGTCTCGGCAAGACGGAATGCGGACTCCACGAATGACCATCGAGACGACGCTTTCGGCCGGCGCCACGCGCGCCGGCGACATCCTCGACGTGCTTGAGAGCGAGGCCATCCACATCATCCGCGAGGTGGTCGCCGAGTTCGAGCGTCCGGTGCTGCTCTTCTCGGGCGGCAAGGATTCCGTGGTCGTGCTGCACCTCGCGGCAAAGGCGTTCTGGCCGGGACGTGTGCCGTTCCCGGTGCTGCATGTCGACACCGGCCACAACTTTCCCGAAGTGCTCGCCTTCCGCGACGCCACGGTCGAGAAGCTGGGCGTGCGGCTGACCGTCGCTCGCGTGCAGGACTACCTCGACGACGGCCGCCTCGAGGAGCGCACGGACGGCACCAGGAACCCACTCCAGACGCTTCCGTTGCTCGACGCCATCGCCGCCGGGCGGCACGACGCCGTCTTCGGCGGCGCACGGCGCGATGAGGACAAGGCGCGGGCGAAGGAACGCATCATCTCGCTGCGCGACGGCTTCGGCCAGTGGGATCCGCGCAACCAGCGTCCCGAACTCTGGAACCTCTACAACGGCCGCCACCGCCCGGGCGAGCACGTGCGCGCGTTCCCGATCAGCAACTGGACCGAACTCGACGTCTGGCGCTACATCGAGCGCGAAGGCATCGAACTCCCTCCTCTCTACTACGCGCACGAGCGCGACGTCTTCCGCCGCGACGGGATGTGGCGCGCTGTCGGCCCGGTCTCCGAGCCGCGCCCGGACGAGCAGGTGCAGCGGGTCCAGGTGCGCTACCGCACCGTCGGGGACATGAGCTGCACCGGGGCCGTCGAATCGGATGCGCTCACCGTCGCCGACGTCGTCCGCGAGGTCGCGGCATCCACGATCACCGAACGCGGGGCGACCCGCGCGGACGACCGGATCTCGGAAGCCGCCATGGAGGACCGCAAACGAGAGGGCTATTTCTGATGACGCTGACAACCGAGTACTCTCCGGTGGTCGTGGCGCCGTCGACGACCGGCACGCTGTTCCGGTTCGCGACCGCGGGCTCCGTCGACGACGGCAAGTCGACACTCGTCGGGCGCCTGCTGCACGACAGCAAGTCAATCCTCGTCGACCAGCTCGAAGCGGTCGCCCGGACGTCCCGCGAGCGCGGCTTCGGCGGCGACAGCGGCGCGATCGATCTCGCTCTCTTCACCGACGGGCTGCGAGCCGAACGCGAGCAAGGCATCACCATCGATGTCGCCTACCGCTACTTCACGACGGGCCGCCGGTCGTTCATCCTGGCCGACTGCCCCGGCCACGTGCAGTACACGCGCAACATGGTCACCGGCGCCACCACCGCGGATGCGGTCATCGTGCTCGTCGACGCGCGCAAGGGCGTGCTCGAGCAGACCCGCCGTCACCTCTCGGTCCTCGCGCTGCTGCGGGTGCCGCACGTGATCGTCGCGGTCAACAAGATCGACCTCCTCGGTTTCGCCGAAGAACCGATCGCCGCCCTGACCGCCGACCTGCTCGCGGTCACCGACGAGCTCGGACTCGAGGATGTGCGCGTCGTACCGGTCTCGGCCCTCGACGGCGACAACGTGGTCGAGCGCTCGACCCGCACGCCGTGGTACTCCGGCGAGACCCTGCTCGAACTGCTCGAAACGCTGCCGACGACGGATGCGCGTGAAAGCCGCAGCGCCGACTTCCGGCTGCCGGTCCAGTTGGTGCTCCGCCCGCAGGGGGCCGTCTCGCCGACCGTCGCTGAGCCGGAGGAGTTCCGCGACTACCGCGCCTATGCCGGTCAGCTCTCGAGTGGCACGGTACGCATCGGCGATGCTGTGGACGTGCACCCAGGAGGTGCATCCACCGTCGTCCGCTCCATCACCGTCGCCGGCCGCCACGTCGCCGAAGCATCCGCGCCGCAGTCGGTCGCCGTCGAGCTGGAGCACGACCTCGACCTGGCCCGCGGCGCCCTGATCGGCTCGGCGGGCAGCGTGCCCGAGGGCACGAACAGTTTCGTGGCGGAGCTGTTCTGGCTCGGGCACCGCCCGCTCGCCGTGGGCGACCGCCTGCTGGTGAAGTCCGGCACCTCGATCGTGCAGGCCCGCGTGAGTTCGCTGGAGGGCCGGCGCGACCTGGACACGTTCCGCCTGGAACCCGCGGAGCGTCTCGAGCTCAACGACATCGGTCTCGCACGCATCGAGACGGGCTCCCCGCTCGCACTCGACGAGTTCACGATCCACCGGCGCTCCGGCGCCTTCCTTCTCATCCATCCGCAGGACGGCGGCACGCTCGCGGCCGGAATCGTCCGTTCCATCGAAAGGCCCGTCTCATGACTCGCACCAATCGCAGGAACCCCCTCACCAACGCGCGCCGGAAGGGCCGCGTCGCGGCCGCCGTCGCCCTCGCCGTCGCGTCAGCCGCGCTTCTCGCAGCGTGCAGCTCCGCCCAGGCTTCAACGCCCACCACCGCTCCGGCCGCGACGCTCCGCCTCGGCTTCTTCGACAACATCACCCACGGGCCGGCCCTCGTCGGCCTGCAATCCGGCACCCTTCAGTCCGCCCTCGGCAAGACGAAACTCTCGGCACAGATCTTCAACGCGGGGCCGGCCGAGATCGAGGCGCTCACCGCCGGCGCGATCGACGCAGCGTACATCGGCCCGAGCCCGGCGATCAACTCCTACATCAAGAGCCACGGTGAGTCCCTGAAGATCGTCGCCGGCGCGACGAACGGCGGCGCATCCCTTGTGGTCGCCCCCGGCATCACATCTGCAGCCGATCTCAAAGGCAAGACACTCGCTTCGCCGCAGCTCGGCAACACGCAGGATGTCGCGTTGCGCTTCTGGCTGAAGTCGAAGGGCTACCAGACGCAGGTCTCCGGTTCGGGGGATGTGACCATCAACCCGACCGAAAACGCCCAGACCCTGGCGCTCTTCAAGACCGGCAAGCTCGACGGAGCGTGGCTGCCCGAGCCGTGGGCGTCCCGGCTCGTCGTGGATGCGGGCGCCAAGGTGCTGGTCGACGAGGCGTCGCTCTGGCCGAAGAAGACGTTCCCGACCACGGTCCTCGTCGTGTCGAAGCAGTTCCTCGTCGCGCATCCGCAGACCGTCGCCGCACTGGTCAAGGGCAACGCGGATGCGATCACCTGGCTGAACACGCACAAGCCGGAGGCGGCCGAGCTCCTGAACGAGAAGCTGAAGGCCGACACCGGGAAGACCCTGTCCACAGCGGTCATCGACCGCGCCCTCAGCAAGGTCACTTTCTCGAACGACCCTGTCGCCTCGGCGTACCCGACCCTCGTCTCGCACGCGGTGGCCGTCGGCACGGGCAAGGCCGGATCGATCAAGGGCCTCCTCGACCTGTCGGCGCTGAACACCCTGCGGGCCAAGTCCGGCCTCTCCGCGATCTCCACCGGAGGCGAGTGAGCCGTGTCCGCCGAAACCGCGATCCGGCTCGACCGCCTCTCCAAGCGGTACGAACCGAGCGCACCCCTGGTGCTCGAGGAGATCTCGCTCGACGTGCGCGCCGGTGAGTTCGTGTGCCTCGTCGGCGCATCCGGTTGCGGCAAGTCCACCCTGCTCAGCATCATCGCCGGCCTGGAGCCCCCCACGACGGGCACTGTCGAGGTGACCGGCGAGCGCGCGGCGATGATGTTCCAGGAGTCGGCGCTCCTGCCGTGGCTGACCGCACGCCGCAACGTCGAGTTCGCGCTGGAGCTTCGCGGGGTCGCCGCGGCCGAGCGGCGCGAACAGGCCCTCGACCTGCTCGATCTCGTCAACCTCGCGCCGGCCGCGGACAAGCGACCGCACCAGCTCTCCGGGGGGATGCGCCAGCGCGTCGCCCTCGCCCGTGCGCTCGCTCAGGACCGCCCCGTCTTGCTGATGGATGAGCCGTTCGCCGCGGTCGACGCCATCACGCGCGACCTGCTGCATGTCGAACTGGAGCGCATCTGGCTGGAGACGGGCCGCACCATCGTCTTCGTCACCCACAACGTGGGCGAGGCGATCACCCTGGGCGACCGGATCATCCTGCTCGGTTCACGCCCGGGACGCATCGCGGCCGAGTGGTCGATCGATCGCGCCGCCCGCGCGACGATGACCGCCGCCGACCTCGCCGACCTGCAGGCCGAGATCACCGGGCGACTGCGACAAGGGATCCGAGCAAATGCTGCCTGACACCGTGAAGCTCACCGAGCCTGTGGACGTGCGCGAACGGATCGCGCCCGACCACGACGACCTGCGGAGCATCGAGTCCGGACTGGATGCGCTGCAGTCGGTCGACGTACGGCCGCGCAGCACCCTCCGCCGGGTGCTCCGCGCAACCCTGCCGACGCTCGCCCTCCTCATCGCGCTGGTGGCCGCCTGGCAGGTCTACGTCCTGGTGGCGCATCCGCGCCCGGACATCGTGCCCGGCCCCGCCGACGTCGGCGCCGCACTCGGGGACGCCTGGACCTCCGGTCAGTTGCAGCTCGCCGTCACCACCAGTCTCACGCGCGGAGCGACCGGGTTCGTCATCGCGATCCTCGTCGCCACGCCGATCGGTCTTCTGCTCGCCGAGGTCGCACCGCTGCGGCGGGCGTTCGGGCCGATCATCTCGGGCCTGCAGGTGCTGCCGTCCGTGGCCTGGGTCCCTGCTGCGATCCTCTGGTTCGGGCTCAGCGACGGCGCGGTCTACTTCGTCGTGCTGATGGGTGCGATCCCATCGATCGTCAACGGACTGCTCGCCGGGGTCGACCAGGTGCCGCCGGCACTGCGGCGCGTCGGGCTCGTGCTCGGCGCATCCCGTCGCCAGCTGTCGACGAAGGTGATGCTGCCCGCAGCACTCCCGGGATACTTCGGCGGACTCAAGCAGGGGTGGGCGTTCTCGTGGCGTTCGCTCATGGCCGCCGAGATCATCGCCACCGGCGGGTCGATGGGATTCGGCCTGGGGTCGATGCTCCAGCAGAGCCGCGACCTCGCCGACATCGCGTCCGTGCTGGCCACGGTGCTGACGATCCTGGTGATCGGCGTCGTCGTCGAACTCCTGGTCTTCGCACCGATCGAACGTGGACTGCTCAGCCGCCGTGGACTTCGACCGACAGGATCCCGATGACCGCCCAGCCCCTCTACCCGCTCACCCTTCGGCTCGCCGGACGCGACGTCCTCGTCGTCGGCGGGGGCCCCGTCGCCGCTCGCCGTGCATCCGGGCTCATCGTCGCCGACGCCATCGTCACCGTTGTCGCGCCCGAGGTGTGCGCGGAACTGGCCGACCTCATCCGGTCGGGCGCGGTCACCTGGGTCGACCGCGGCTACCGCGCCGGCGACCTCGACGGGAAATGGCTCGTGCACACCGCGACCGGCGACTCCCGGGTCGACGCGGCAGTGCGAGCGGATGCCGAGGAATCCCGGGTGTGGTGCGTGGATGCATCCGACCACGACGCCTCCGCCGCCTGGGTTCCGGCTGTGACCCGGCGACACGGCGTCACCATCGGCGTCGCGGCCGGCGGCGACCCCCGTCGCGCAATGGCGGTACGGGATGCGGTCGCCGCAGGGATCGACGACGGCACCGTCGCGCCGTTCGCTGCGGTTCCCGCTCCCGCTGATCGCCCGCGCCGCGCCGACTTCCCGGCCGGCACCGTCGCACTCGTCGGCGGCGGCCCCGGCGACCCCGACCTCATCACCGTGCGCGGACGCGACCTGCTCGCGCAGGCGGACGTCGTGGTCGCCGACCGGCTCGGCCCTCGCACCCTGCTCGCCGGGCTCTCCGACCGGGTCACCGTGATCGACGTCGGCAAACTCCCGGGCCACCACCCGGTTCCGCAGGACGAGATCAACGCGATCCTCGTCCGTTACGCGCAGGCGGGTCACCGTGTCCTCCGCCTCAAGGGCGGCGACCCGTACGTGCTCGGCCGTGGTGGCGAAGAACTCGAGTTCTGCCGCGAAGCCGGCGTGCCCGTGCAGGTGGTGCCCGGTGTGACCAGTGCGATCTCGGCGCCGGCCGTAGCGGGCATCCCCGTCACCCACCGTGGCGTCGCCGCCGGGTTCACCGTCGTGACCGGACACGACCAGCTCGCCGACCTCCCCGGCGGACGGGACCACACGGTGGTCCTGCTGATGGGCGTGTCGGGGCTCGCCCGCTCCGCTGCGACCCTCGCCGATGGCGCACGCGGCGACGACTGCCCGGTGGCCATCATCGAGGATGCGTACGGCCCCGGCGAGCGCGTCACCGTCGGAACGCTCGCCGGCATCTGCCGCCAGGCGGCGGAACTCGGCGTGCGCTCACCCGCCGTGGTCGTCGTCGGCGACGTGGTGCGGCTCGGACATCACGCGCACCAACACGATTCGCAGCTACAGCCCGCTCTCACCGATCACCTGACGAAAGGCCTCTGAATGAACCGACCGATCCGCGTCGCCATCGTCGGCGCAGGACCCGCCGGAATCTACGCGGGGAGCATTCTCGCCAACCGCGTGCCGGGGGTGGCGATCGACCTCTTCGAGTCGCTGCCCGCTCCGTACGGGCTCATCCGCTACGGGGTGGCGCCCGACCACCCGCGCATCAAGGGCATCGTCACCTCGCTCCACGAGATGCTCGACGGCGGTGCGATCCGGCTGATCGGCAACGTCGAGGTGGGTGCCGACCTGAGTGTCGCCGACCTGCGGGCGCACTACCACGCTGTGATCTTCGCAACGGGGGCCATCCGGGACGCCGACCTCGACATCCCGGGGGTCGAACTGGCCGGATCGTACGGAGCGGCCGACTTCGTCTCGTGGTACGACGGGCACCCGGATGTGCCGCGCGACTGGACCCTGGACGCCGCGCACGTCGCGGTCATCGGCAACGGCAATGTCGCTCTCGACGTCGCACGGATCCTGGCCAAGCATCCGGAAGACCTCCTGACCACCGAGATCCCGGACAACGTGGTCGCCGGGCTGACGGCTTCCGCGGTGACCGACGTGCACGTCTTCGGACGCCGTGGACCGGCCGACGTCAAGTTCACACCGATCGAGCTGCGCGAGCTCGGTGAGCTTCGCGACGTCGACATCATCCTCGACGAGGCGGACTTCGCGGTGGATGCGTCGGCGAACCCCGCCGTCGGCGCATCCGCAACCGCGTCCGGCAGCGCACCGAAACCCAGCAACCAGTCCAAAGTGATGGCGCGCATCTTCGGCAGCTGGCGGGAGCGCGAGGTCGGGAGCGCCAGCCGGCGCCTGCACCTGCACTTCTTCCACAAGCCCCTCGAAGTTCTCGGCGACCAACACGTGGAGGCCATCCGGTTCGAGCGCACCGCGATCGACGCCGACGGTCGACTCGTGGGCACCGGCGCCGTGCACGACTATCCCATCGGTGCCGTCTACCGCGCCGTGGGCTACTACGGGTCGCCCGTCAACGATGTCCCGTTCGCACCGGAGACCGGGACCATCCCGAACGCCGGCGGCCGGGTGATCGACGCCGAAGGCAGGGCGGTGCCGGGGCTGTACGCGACGGGGTGGATCAAACGCGGACCGGTCGGGCTGATCGGTCACACCAAGAGCGACGCGACCGAGACGATCGAGAATCTCGTCGACGACCTCGAGGCGCTTCTCACTGCGACAGAGCCGACGGGCGGCGACATCCTCTCCCTGCTCACGTCGCGTGAAGTGGCGTTCACGACCTGGGCGGGCTGGTTGCGACTGGATGCGCACGAGCGGCACCTCGGAACCAGCACACCGCTCGCCGTCGAACGCGAACGGGTGAAGGTCGTCCCGCGCGACGAACAGGTCGCCATCTCGCGCGACGAGGTGCTGGCCCTCTCATGACCTACGTGATCGCGCTCCCCTGCGTCGACGTGAAGGACCGTGCCTGCATCGACGAGTGCCCGGTCGACTGCATCTACGAGGGTGAGCGCTCCCTGTACATCCACCCCGACGAGTGCGTGGACTGCGGTGCGTGCGAGCCGGTCTGCCCGGTCGAGGCCATCTATTACGAGGACGACCTGCCCGACGAGTGGTCCGACTACTACACGGCCAATGTCGAGTTCTTCGACGACATCGGCTCACCGGGGGGAGCTGCGAAGGTGGGCGTCTACGCCAAGGACCACCCGGTGATCTCCGCCGTGCCGCCTGCGGAGGTGTCGCATGGCGCCTGAGGCCGGAGCAACCGGGCGCGCTCCGGATGACATCGTGGACTGCGTGGTCATCGGGGGCGGCCCAGCCGGGCTGTCCGCGTCGCTCAACCTTGCGCGGGCCTTGGCGACCGTCGCGCTGATCGACACCGGTCGTCCCCGCAATGCGGCCACGCTGCGATCCCATGGGTTCCTCAGTCGTGACGGCATCCCGCCGCACGAGCTTCGCAAGCTCGGGGTCGCCGAGTTGCGCGAGTATCCGCACATACGGGTCCACGAACGCACGACGGTGACGCGCGTGTCCCGCGCAGACGAGGGCTCGCATCCGTTCGTCGTCGAGCTCTCATCGCGGGTCGCCGGCGACTCGGTTCGTGTGGCCGCCCGTACGGTGATCCTCGCGACCGGCCTTCGCGAGACGCTCCCGCAGGTCGACGGCCTGCGCTCGTTCTACGGGATGAGCGTGTTCAGCTGCGTCGCGTGCGACGGCTGGGAGCTGCGCGACCGGCCCCTCGCATTGATCGGCGAGACCGACGACCTGGCTGCACGCGCGCTTCACCTCTCACGGTGGACTGCCCAGCTGACCGTCTTCACCAACGGCGTCGCTGAGCTCGCGCGCGACGAAGAGGCGCAGCTCGCCTCACAGGGCATCGGCGTCGTGCGCACTCCGATCGCCGAGCTGACCGGTCATCGAGGCCGACTCGAGGCCGTGAGCCTCGCGGACGGAACGTCCGTCCCGGTCGACGGCGGCTTCGTCCGACCGTTGTGGGAGTCGCCGATCGAGTTCCTCGACAATCGGCCGCCGATCGACGAAGAGGGCTTCGTGATCGCCGACGCCGAAGGACGCACGGGCATCCCGGGTCTCTACGCGGCAGGCGACCTCGTTGCGCCAGGACCACAGCAGCTGATCGTCGCGGCGGGAGCCGGCGCGCGCACTGCCGCAGCCGTGGCTGCCGACCTGATCGCGGGTTGGGCGCCGGTCGACTCGCGGCCGGCCCGGCTCGCGGAGCTGAGCGGATGACGTCGGCCGGGCCGGTGCTGGTCCTCCCCTCCCACGGCACGGGCGATCCCTCCGGACAGAGGGCGATCCGCGCACTCGTCGACGCCGTCACGGAACGAGTCGACGCTCCGGTTCTGGACTGCTTCGTCGACGTGCAACAACCCGATGTCCCCACGACCCTCACTACCGCGCCGGGCACCGCGCCGCTGGTCATCGTGCCGCTGCTCCTGTCGACCGGCTACCACGTGAGAGTCGACATAGCGGAGGCGGCGCTCAGCGTGGCGCCGCGGCCGACGGCGGTCGCCCCCGCCCTGGGACCGGACGACCGCCTTGTCGACCTGCTCGCCCTGCGCCTGCGGGAGGCGGGCTCCGACGACACCGACCACGTGGTGCTGGCGGCGGCAGGCTCGAGCGACCCGGATGCCGTCGCGGACTGCGCCACCGTCGCGGCTGCCCTCGGTGATCGGCTCAAAGCCGAGGTCACCGTTGGTTTCCTTGCCTCGGCCGAACCGCGTCTGGACGAGGCGATCTCCGCGGCCCGGGATGCGCATCCGGAGTCCCGCGTCGCTGTGGCCACCTACCTTCTGGCACCCGGATACTTCGCCCGTCTGGCCGCGGTCGCGGATGCGGACCTGGTCACGGCTCCGCTGCTTCGGGCCGACGAGGCGCCGCCGGCGGGCCTCGTCGACCTCGTGATCGACCGCTATACGCAGGCCGTTCAGACGCTGGCGGTTCCTGCCTAGCGGTCGATCGTCCACCAATGGCGCGTGTCCCGTCGGCACTCCGCCGACGGCGACCGCTCGTCAACGACGGTGCGCCTGCCCGCCTCGTCCGGTTCGTAGTGCCACCGCACCGGCCGGTTGTAGAAGCGCAGCCTTCCCCCGCATTCCGGGCACGCTCCGCTGTATTTCTCGATCACCACCCGGCCGCCGTCCTCGACCAGGGCAGGAAGGATCGGCGAAGTCGGGACCCAGCGGCCGTCGCGGGTGACGCGCCAGATCCGCCAGGTCGCCGCTACTCCGACCGCGCCGAGTGCGAGCGCGAGAAGCAAGCCGAGGCGAGCGCTGCCTATGGTCGTATGCGTCGGGCCACCCGCAGTCGCGAACGAGATCACCAGGATGACGGCCGCCGCGACAGCGACGACCAGCGCAACGATTCCCACCACGACGTTCGCTCGAGCACCCACACGAAGCCGAACCGACCAGCGTCGCTCGAAGGCCAGCTCGCTGGTCAGCGGAGGCTCGCTTCGCAGTCCGTCCACGCCCATCCGGCGATGATAGGTCGCGGGTGCGCCCGCTGACCATGCTGCGCGATACACAGCGTCATATGGCTGCCAGCTGAGCCGGCGTGGCGCGACCACTACTGTCCGACGCGAAAAAACGACTTTCGTGGCTCGTCGCCAAGGGATTCCCTCTGACCGTCAACTCGATGAACTCCGCGCGCGTCAGAGCGTCGAACGGAACGCCTGGATCTCGTCGAGCGTGGGAATGGACGGGACTGCTCCCGGCCGCTGCACGGAGAGTGCCGCGGCAGCGGTAGCGAATTCCGCGCAGCGCACGAGGGTGGCGAGGTCGGTCGACGAGGCCCCGGCCCGCTCCAACTCGGCGACCAGGGCCCCGCAGAAGGTGTCGCCGGAGCCCGTCGTGTCGACCGCGTCGACGGACAGGCCCGCGACATGAGCGTCGCCCTGCTCTGGCACGCTGACGAACGCACCTCGTGCACCCAGCGTGATGATCACCGCCAGCCCAAGCTCCCCAAGCGTTGCGGCGAGCGCCCTTTCGTCGGCGTCGACACGCCCCGCATCGCGAAGGTCGGCTGCGAGGTGCGCGGCCTCGTGCTCGTTCACAATGAGCACGTCGGTGTCCGCCAGCAGCTCGCGGGGAAGGAGCCGGATCGGGGCGGCGTTCAGCACCACGAGCGTACCGGCGCGGCGGGCGACCGCGGCTGCCTCGGCGACGGTCTCGAGCGGTGTCTCCAACTGGAGGAGCAGCACACGCGCATCCGCGATGACCGCGCACTCCGTCGACGTCAGATCTATCAGGGTCCCGTTCGCGCCCGAGTCGACCACGATCGCGTTCTCCCCAAGCTCGTCCACGGCGATGATCGCCGTGCCGGTGGGCGCATCCGTTCGCCGCAGGTGGAGGGAGACGCCGCTTTCCACGAGGCTGTCGACCAGCCGGTCGCCGGCCGCATCCGCTCCGATGGCCGCGACGAAGGATGCGTCCGCGCCTGCCCGCGCCGCCGCCGTCACCTGGTTGTTGCCTTTGCCGCCGGGCGCAGAGGTCGAGCCCGTCGCGAGCACGGTCTCGCCGGCGGCCGGGATTCGCTGAACGCGATAGACGAGGTCGACGTTGGCGCTGCCGACCACGACGACACTCATGGCTCAGGCCCGCGTGCGGTAGAGGTCGGCCTCGAAGCGGTAGGCATCGCCGCGATACGTGTTCAGGCCGAGCAGCACAGGGTGGCCTTCGAAGGTGTACGCGACCTCGCGCCCGATGAGGACGGGACTGCCCTGAGGGATCTGCAGGAGCGGCGCCATCTCGGCCGTCGCGGCCTCGGCCTGAACGGTGTAGGCGCTGCGGTCGATCGATACCCCGCACCTCGTCTCGAGGTTCTCGTACAGCGACTGGTCGGTCAGGTCGACATCGACGAGCGGGCCGGCCAGCGCGAGGGGGAGCACGTTCGAGTCGACGCAGACAGGTGTGCCGTCCATGCCGCGCAACCGGACGATCGAGAGGACCCTGGCGCCGGGCGCGATCGCGAGGCGGGTCGCCTCTTCGAAGGTGGCGGAGCGCACCGACTGTTCGAGGACCTGGGCGGTCGCGTGCAGGCCACGCAGGCGGGCCATCTCTGTGAAACTCTGGAGGGTGCTCGGGGGCTCGCCTACCGTCGGTCGCGGAACGAACCAGCCTCTCTGGGCCGACCGGGACAGGGCCTGTTCGCTTTCGAGCCGCTCGAGCGCAACACGCAGTGTCGCGCGGCTTACGCCGAGCTGGTCGGCCAGGTCGCGCTCGCCGGGCAGCCGCGCACCGGGAGCGTAGACTCCGCGCCGGATCGACTCGCCGACCCGCCGGTAGACCGTATCGCTCACAGTTTCAGTGCTCACGTTGGGCACTATACCAGTTGGCCCACTGGTACGTCCATCCGGAGCTGTGTACAGGGCCGGAAATCCGGAAATGCTGGCATTTCGCACCAATATTCTCAGACAACTGGATTATCTGGTCTACTCGTGCTTACTATTGGCTCACTATCCCGCTGCGACATTTCATAGCGGAAGTCCGAGTTAAAGGAGACTCACGAACGTGGCAAAGAAGAGACACATCATCGGCTCGATCGCCGTTGCACTTCCGCTGCTGTTGGCTGTCAGCGCCTGCGCGCCCGGCGGATCCGCCGCAAGCAGCACGCAATCCGCGGTGTCGAAAGACCTTACGACGAAGCCCGTCACCATCAAAATGCTGGACTACTTCCAGGGCGACGAGAGCAAGTGGATGGACGCCTCCATCGCCGGCTTCGAGAAGAAGCACCCCAACATCACGATCAAGCGCACAGTCCAGGACTGGGGCCAGGTCATGAACACCCTCAACCTGCGTCTTGCCGACGCGAACGGCCCCGACATCGCCACAGTCAACAACGGCTGGCAGTCGATGGGAACCCTCGCGCAGGGTGGCCGCATCATGAACCTGGATGCGTACAGCGACCTCTACGGCTGGAAGAAGGAGATCCCCAACACCATGCTCCGCCAGCTGGAGTTCACTCCGGACGGCAAGGAGATGGGAACCGGCTCGCTCTACGCGACCCCCACCGCCCGTTCCTCCCTGATCGGCCTCTACTACAACAAGGCGATCCTCGACAAGGCCGGCATCGCCGTGCCCAAGACGCTCGACGACTTCGAGAAGGCCCTTGCCCAGCTGAAGTCCGCCGGCCAGGTCCCGATCGCGTACGGCTCCGTCCAGAAGGACTCGGCTACTGCTCTCCTGTTCAGCGTGCAGGACCTGTACGGCACGGCCAAGAACATCGGTGACTTCGTCTACTCGGCCGGAAACGTCAAGATGGGCGACACCGGCATCACGCAGGCCGCGACCACCATCAAGAAGTGGGCCGACTCCGGATACTTCACGCCTAACTACCAGGGCCTCCAGTACGCGGATGCGCTTGACCAGTTCATGCACGGCAAGGGCGCGTTCCGCTTCGAGTACACCGGCGCGCTCCCCTTCACCGCAGCCCAGCGCCAGACCTACGGGTACATCCAGCTCCCGCAGGCCAACAGCTCCAAGGTCGTCGGCACCGGTTCGCCTTCGGGCAACCTGTCGATCTCGACCAAGTCGAAGAATCCGGATGCCGCAGCAGCCTTCCTCGACTACCTGGCGAACAAGCAGACGGCGCAGCTCGCGGTCGACCGCGGTTACCTTCCGCTGCTCCACAGCGGGCTGAAGACGCCGTCGAACAACCCTGAGTTCGCATCCGAGGTCAAAGGCCAGCAGGCGCTCGACGCCAACAACGGCTACGTGCCCTACTTCGACTGGTCCACGCCGACCATGCTCGAGACGATGGGCACCCAGCTGCAGCTCCTGCTCGCAGGCCGGGCAACGCCGCAGCAGCTCACGGATGCAGGCCAGAAGGACTACGAAGCCTTCCAGGCCTCCAGGAAGTAGAGCGAATCGTGTCATTGCGAACCACCGTGCGGCGGCCGCTCACCGCGTCCGCCGCACGGGCGGTGCCCCGCTTCACGACCCGCGGTCGCAGGCGCGGATGGCTGGGGCTCGCCTACGCGTCCCCCGCCATCCTGGCTTACGGCTTCGTCGTCATCGTTCCCCTGTTCCAGAGCCTCAACTACTCGTTCTACAAATGGAACGGCGTCACGACGGCGAAATGGGTCGGGATCGACAATTACGTCACGTTCTTCACGGACCCGGAGCTCGCCGCCTCCCTCGCGCACGTTCTCGTCCTGATCGCCTTCTTCGCGGTCCTGCCGATCATCTTCGGACTGGTCAGCGCCGGCCTGCTCGGCCGGGGGCGCGTGAAAGGCCAGGGCGTCTACCGCTGGCTCCTCTTCCTCCCGCAGGTGTTGACCAGCGTCGTGGTCGCTGTGATCTGGAAACGGATCTACGGCCCTGACGGCCCGCTCAACCTGGCCCTCAATGCGGTCGGTCTCGGCGGCCTCGCGAAGAACTGGCTCGGCGATTTCGACTGGGCGCTCCCTGCTCTCGGGCTGATCGGCACCTGGACCGCCCTCGGTTTCTGCATGGTCCTGTTCGTCTCCGGGGTCACGGCGATCCCCAACGAACTGTACGAGCAGGCGCGGATGGACGGCGCAGGACCGATCGCGGAGTTCTTCGCGGTCACCCTGCCCGGGCTCCGCGGTCAGCTCGCCATCGCCCTGACGCTCACCGTCACCGGGGCCCTCCGGGCATTCGATCTGGTTTGGATCACCACCCAGGGCGGTCCTGGAACGTCGACGACGACTCCCGCCCTCCTGCTGTACCAGAAGGCTTTCCTGAACCCCGATGTGGGCATGGCAGCCGCCATCGGGATCGTCCTGGCGATCTTCTGCCTCATCATCGCCCTCATCGTCAACCGGATCACCGAGGAGAAGGACGCATGATCTCCCGCACCGAGCGGACCCTCAACCATTTCGTGCTGGTGTTCGTCTCGATCCTCGTGATCTTCCCGGTGATCTGGTTCGTGCTCGCGGCTCTCAGCCCCGACACGAGCGGCCGAATCGACCTGACCAATCTCGCCTGGGTGAACTTCGTCACCGCCTGGAACCTGGGCGCGTTCGGCCCTGCCATGCTCGCGTCCACCGTCATCACCGTCGGTGCCGTCGCGGGCCAGACCGTGCTCGCGATCCTCTCCGGTTACGCCTTCGGCGTGCTCGGGGTCATCGGCCAGAAGATCATCTTCCCGATCATCCTGCTCGGCCTGATGATCTCGTCAGAGGTTTTCATCATCCCGCTCTACTACCAGTTCCACGCCATCGGCCTGACGGACACCTGGCTCGGTCTGATCATCATCCAGATCGGCATGGGCGTTCCGTTCGGGGCGTTCTGGATGCGTGCCGCATTCCGCGCGGTCCCGCCTTCGCTCGTCGAGGCGGCCAAGATCGACGGAGCCCGCTCCTGGCGCATCCTGTGGCAGATCCTGTTCCCGATCGCACGCCCGGCCGTCTTCACGCTCGTGCTGCTGTCGTTCATGTGGACCTGGAACGACTTCTTCCTCTCGCTGGTGTTCATCGCCGACCCCGCGAAGCAGCCGGCGACGCTGGCGCTCGGGGTCTTCCAGGGCCAGCACACCCTTCAGGTGAACCTCATGGCCGCGGGCTCGCTGATCGTCGCGCTCCCCGTCCTGCTGCTCTACGTGTTCTTCCAGCGGCATTTCATCTCGGGCGTCATCAGCGGAGCCATCAAAGAATAGCCAGGCCCTCTTCCGGCCTCACCACTTGTTTTCACGAAATCGGAGTACACCTATGCGTATCGAACCGGAGATCCTCGAGACCGCCGACGACGTGGGGCGCGCTGCCGCCTCCATCGTCGCCGACGGTATCGCGAGGGCGAACGCCGAAGGGCGGACATTCATTCTCGGCTGCCCAAGCGGGCGCAGCGCCCAGACCACGTACGCCCACCTCGCCCGCGAAGTCACTGAACGCGACCTCGACCTGAGCCGTGTCGTCATCGCGCTGATGGACGAATACGTCGTGCCGGACGGCGAGAGCTTCCGCCCCGTTCACCGCGACCAGCCCCACAGCTGCATCGGCTTCGGCGAGCGCGACATCGTGGCACCGCTCAACCGTGCCGCGCGCACCGGCCGTCACATCCCGGACGAGAACCTCTGGTTCCCGCACGCCGATGAGCCCGAAGAGTACGACACCAGGCTTCAGTCGGCCGGGGGTATCGACATCTTCCTGCTGGCCTCCGGCTCCTCCGACGGCCACGTCGCGCTGAACCCGGTGGATGCTCCGGCCTGGACGACGACCCGCGTCGTCGCGCTCGAAGAGACGACCAGGCGCGACAACCTGTCGACCTTCCCGACGTTCCGCGGGATCGACGATGTGCCGCAGTTCGGCGTCACCGTGGGCATCCGCACCATCCGCGAGCTCTCGAAATCCGTCATCATGCTGGCCCTCGGCGAACAGAAACAAGAGGCCGTCCGCCGACTCGGGTCTGCGGACTCCTATGACCCGAGCTGGCCCGCGACCGTGCTCAGCGAGTGCCGTGAACCGTACTTCTTCATCGACCGGGCGGCCGGCGCCCTCCTCGAGACCGCGTCATAACGCATCCACACCCCCCAGAAAGGAACCAGTAGAAACATGGCACGCATCAAACTCGCCTACCTCGGCGGAGGTTCGTCCCGGGCAGCGGGAACCATGGCATCGCTCATCTGGCACGGAAAGGAGTTCGAAGGCTCGGAGATCAGCCTCATCGACCTCGACCCCGACCACCTCGAGGTCGTGCGCTCGATCTCCGAGAAGATGATCGCCGACGCCGGCATCGACATGACGGTGACCGCGACAACCGACCGGCGTGCCGGGCTCGAAGACGTGGATGCGGTGCTTTCCAGCTTCCGCCCCGGCGGGTTCGCGGCGCGCGCCCTCGACGAGCGCATTCCCGTCAAGCACGGCGTCATCGGCCAGGAGACGCAGGGAGCCGGCGGCTTCTTCATGTCGCTGCGCTCGGTCAACGTCCTCAAGGACGTCGTGGCCGACCTCAACGCCGTCGCCCCCAACGCGAAGATCTTCAACTACACGAACCCGGTCAACATCGTCGCCCAGGCAGTCACGCAGTACAGCGACGTCGAACTGGTGTCGATGTGCGAAGGCCCCATCGTGTTCCCGCCGGTGATCCTGAAGGCCGCAGGACTCGACCCGGCGCGTGCCAGCGTCACGATGGCCGGCGTCAACCACAACGTGTGGAGCACCGAGCACCTCTACGACGGCGAAGACGTCATGCCCCTGCTCGAGCGGGCGTGGGCCGAGCGCAAGAACGACCCGACCCTCGACGCCAACTCGCGGCGCGCGCTGCACCTCGCGGTGACGATGGGCTCCATCCCGTCGGACTACTTCAACTACTACTACTTCCGTGAAGAGCTGCTCCGCGAGCAGCAGGGCGCCGCGAAGACCCGCTCCGAAGTCATCATGGATTCGATCCCCGGCTACTGGGAGCACTACCGCGAGCAGGCGACCCTCGACAACCCGGTGCTCGACCCGAAGCGTTCGCGCGGCGGCATCCACGAGCTCGAACTCGCGATCGACGTGATGAGCGCCCACTACAACGACACCGGCGCAATTCTGCCGGTGAACCTGCCGAACGCCGGCGGCGCGCTGCCCGGCTTCGACGAGAAGACCGTCGTCGAGGTGTGGTGCAGTGTCGACAAGAGCGGGTTCCACATCCTGCCGCAGAAGCCGCTGCCGCACTCGGTGCTCGGAATCACGCAGCAGCTCGCCGAATACCAGATCCTCGCAGCCAAGGCCGGCTGGGAGGGATGCCGTGCCGACGGCATCCGCGCCCTGCTCGCCAACCCGCTGATCGATAACCTGAAGGTCGCTGAGGAACTCTACGACGAGATGGCTGCGGCGCACGCTGCATACCTGCCGGAAAGGCTGCTGAAGTAACCGTGGGGCGATCCGACCTGTACCTGGGTGTCGACGCCGGCAACAGCAAGACGCTGGCCGCCGTCGCCGACGCGACCGGCCGCATCGTGGGCTGGGCCCGCGGCGGCCTGGGCGACATCTATGGCGCCCCGACGCCCGAGCACGCCATCGACACGGTCCTTTCGGTGGTCGACGGCGCGCTCGATGCGGCGGGCGTGGATACCGGCCGGATCGCCTCTGCGGCATTTCGCCTCGCCGGCGTCGACTGGCCGGAGGACGAGGGGCTGTGGACGTCGGCGCTTGACGCTCGGCTTCCGGGAGTCCGCCATTCGGTGAAGAACGACGGGTTCGCACTGCTCCGGTGCGGCGAGCCGTCGGGCGTCGGGGTGGCGGTGTCCCTCGGCACCGGGGCGGCGATCGCCGGGCGCGGCGCCGGTGGCGAAGAGTTCTTCGTCTCGTGGTGGTTCCAGCACAACCTGGGTGCGGCCGGTCTCGGCAGCGATGCGTTCCGTGCGACGATGCTGGCCGAGCTCGGCCTCGGCGAGCCCACCTCGCTGGGGGCCGCCCTCTCGGCCTTCTACGGCACCTCTGGTGCGGAAGACCTGCTGCACGCCTTCACCCGACGCGAGCAACCGCTCGGACATCACGACCGGGCCCGGGCGGCACGGGTCGTCGTCGCCGAAGCGGCCGCCGGCGATCCTGTGGCATTCGCCATCGTGCGTGAGCATGCGATCCGGGCGGTCGACTACATCACGATCTGCGCGCGGCGCGTGGGCCTGGATGCACACCGGGAGCTGCCCGTCGTGCTGGGCGGGTCGGTGCTCGCCGCGCCGGAGTCGCTGCTCCGGCAACTGATCGTCGACGAACTGCGCGGCGCGATCCCGGATGCACGGGTCGTCACGACCGGCGCCGTCCCGATCCGCGGCGCCGTGCTCGACGCGATCGCCGAAGGGGGAGTCGCCGTCGACGCAGCGATCCAGGCCGCAGTGCTCGCGTCCGAACCGCCCGAAGGCCTCCTCTCGACGTAGCCTGTCGCCGGCACTGCTCCCACCGCTCATTCTGAACAGACGTTCAGATAAGGCCGCGCATTTCGGCTAGAGTCTTCGAGCGGGTGCGATCGGTCTCCCGATATCGAGTGGAGATCGTCCCATGCGCAGTCGCACGCTGCTCGCCGCTGTCGTGGCGCTCGCGCTGACGCTTCCCGTCGCGGTCACCGTTCCGGGCCTCGCCGACGCTTCGCCTGCCGCCGCAACGCCGGCGCCTGTCGCAGCCTTCCCCGCCGGGGTGACGCGCCTGAGCGGCCAGAGTCGTTACGAGACCGCCGTCGCGGTCTCCCAGCGGTACTCCCCCGGGGTCTCTGTCGCGTTCGTCGCGACCGGCGCCGATTTTCCGGATGCGCTCTCAGCGGCCGCCGCCGCAGCCCAGCTCGGCGGCCCCCTCCTGCTGACCCAGCCCACGCAGGTGCCCGCATCCGTCACCACCGAGCTCGGCCGCCTCAAACCCCAGCGCATCTACGTCGTGGGCGGCACCGGCGTCGTGAGCGCCGGCGTCGCCACGGCCCTGTCCCGCATCGCGCCGACCCAGCGTCTCGCCGGAGCCGACCGCTACGCCACGGCCGACGCGATCATCCGCACCGCCTTCGCGAGCGCAGACCATGCGATCATCGCGACGGGTCGATCGTTCCCCGACGCGCTCGCCGCCACCGGAGCCGCCGGAGCGCGGCACGCACCGATCATCCTCGTCGACGGAACCCAGCCCACCGTCTCGAAGACCACCCTCGACCGTCTCGCCACGATCGGGGCGACCACGATCAGCATCGCGGGCGGCGCATCCGTCGTCTCGTCGGGCATCCAGGCTCAGCTCACGCGGGCAGGGATGACCGTGACCCGCTACGGAGGCGCCACTCGATACGAGACAGCCGCCCTGCTCAATGCGGCCTACTTCGCGGCGGGCTCATCGTCGACCTCGTTCCTGGCCACCGGCCTCGACTTCGCGGATGCGCTCGCAGCGGGAGCCCTCGCCGGCGGCCTTGCAGCGCCCCTCGAACTGAGCGCCCGAACGTGCGTCGATCCGGTCGTCGGCGATCAGCTCGGCACGCTCGCCGCCACCAGCAGTGTCGTCCTGGGTGGCCCGGCGGTGGTCTCGCAGGCCGCCGCGCTGAACACGCGCTGCGTGTACCCGATCGTGAGCGAACCGCTCACGGGCTGGGCCACGTCGGGGTTCACCCTCTCGGGCACGGCCGAACTCCCGTACTCCGACGCGCCACCGGTCGACGTGCACAACCCGTCGATCAAGGTCGACTCGACCGGTCTGCTGATCTACCTGCGGCACGACAACGGGGCACGTGCCGACCATCCGGTCGGCTACGCCCAGTACGGCATCTCTGCGCTGCTCGAGTACCAGAAGACGGGTGACAAGCTGTGGCTCGCCCGCGCCATCCGGCAGGCCCAGCAGCTGATCGCCATCCACACCGTGAGGAACGGCTCGTGGTGGTTCCCCTACCGGTTCCCGTGGACCTATTACGAACGCACGCTCACGACTCCGTGGTATTCGGGCATGGCCCAGGGCCAGGCGCTCTCGCTGTTCGTCCGTCTCGCGGAGGCGACAAGCGACCCCGCGTGGGACGACGCGGCCACCCATACGGCGACGAGCTTCACCCAGCAGCACTCTACGACCGCACCATGGGCCAGCCTCGAGATCGACCACCACCTGTACTTCGAGGAGTACGCCGGCAACCAGCCACCTCTTCTCGTGCTGAACGGGCACATCTTCGCCATTTTCGGCCTCTACGACTACTGGCGCCACACCGGCGACGCGACCGCCGCCGCCCTCATCGACGGTGGCGCGACCACGGTGCTCGAGCGGATGCTCCCCGCTGTGCGCGTCGAATCCGGAGTGTCCTACTACTGCGTGCAGGCCGACTACTGCCAGAGCCCGCTCTGGCAGAACCAGCATTACCACCCCATCGTCTCGTGGCAGATGGACACGCTGGCGAGCATCACCGGCGACGCCCGCTACACGACCTGGGCCCAGCAGCTGCGCGACGACTGGTCTCCGATCGTCCCGTTCTCGCTCGCGCCGCGCATGGCACCCGTGCCCGGCCCCGCACCGGCACCGCAGCCGGCACCGCAGGACCAGGCGCCCGACCTCGGCACCTGGTGGTAGGTTCCCCGCGCAATTCGGGCTAGCGCTTCACACCGTGGTGCCGCGCTTGCACCTTATGCTGCTGCTATGACGTCGATGGAGCGTAACGGTCTGGAAGATCTGCAGGCGTGCCTGACGATCGGCGTCCTTCGTGAGACGGCACCCGGCGAGCGGCGCGTCGCCCTCGACCCGGACGTGGCCGGGGAGTTCCTGCGGGACGGTCATCGCGTACTCATCGAGAGCGGAGCGGGCGAGCAGGGCGGGTGGACCGACGCCGCGTACGCCGCGGTCGGCGCGACCTCCGCGTCACGCGCCGACGTGATCGAGCGCGCAGACGTACTCGCGGCCGTGCGTCGGCCCCCGGACGACGTGACCGCGGCCCTGCGCGACGGCCAGGGCCTCGTCGGACTCCTCGATCCGCTGCAGAATCTCGAGCTGATGGAGTCCCTCTGCCGCCGCGGTGTCACCGTTGCGGCGTTCGAACTGCTTCCGCGCACGCTGAGTCGTGCGCAGTCGATGGATGCACTGAGCTCCCAGTCCGCGGCCGCCGGGTACCGCGCGGCGATCGTGGCAGCGGAGGCGTTCGGCGGCTTCTTCCCGATGATGATCACGGCTGCAGGAACCGCGCGGCCCGCCCGCGTCCTCGTCATCGGAGCCGGGGTCGCCGGCCTCCAGGCCCTCAGCACGGCACGACGTCTGGGCGCCGTGGTGACCGGCTACGACGTCCGGCCGGCTTCGCGGGGGGAGGTCGAGTCGGTGGGCGCCTCCTTCGCGACTTCGTCGGTCGCGGAGGGCGCCGGTTCTGGCGGCTATGCGCGGGCCATGACCGCCGACGAGCTGGCCGCGCAACAGCAGGAGCTGACCCAGCTGGTCGCGAAGTTCGACGTGGTGATCACGACGGCGAAAGTGCCGGGTCGGCGCCCACCCGTGCTCGTTCCGCAGGAGGCGCTGGCGTCGCTCGCCCGCGGATCGGTCTGCGTCGACCTGGCGTGCGGCCCCCTGGGTGGGAACGTCCACGGTTCGGTCGACGGGCAGCGCATCGTCGATTCGAGCGGTGTGACCATCATCGGCAGCAGCGACCTCGCTGCGACGATCCCCACAGCGGCGTCGCGGATGTACGCGAAGAACGTCCACGCACTCGTGACGACGTTGACGCACGAAGGCCGCCTCGACCCCGACCTCGACGACGAACTCCAACGCAGCGTCGTCGTCTGCAGGAAGGGTGAGATCGTGAGCCCGTCGATGCGGCAGGCGATGGCGCAGTCCGGCCCTCCGATCTCGACGCCGGCCCCATCGCAGTCGCAGTCGCCAACGGAGTCCCCGTCGGAATCGCAGTCGGAAGGAGTGCGATCGTGAGCACAGAGCTCTTCACCGGAATCACGGTGTTCGTCCTGGCACTGCTCGTCGGATTCGAGGTGATCAGCAAGATCCCGTCGACGCTGCACACCCCGATGATGTCGGGCGCCAACGCCATCCACGGCGTCGTGATCGTCGGAGCGATCCTCACGGCGACCGCCGCCGACACCCCGGTCGGCTATCTGCTAGCCGGGATCGCGTCCGCGTTCGCCGCTGCCAACGTGGTCGGCGGTTACCTCGTGACCGACCGGATGCTGCGCATGTTCCGGGCACCGAAGGCGGGCCGCGCGGTCGAGGCGAAGGAGAACGCGAAGTGACGCCACTCGAGCTCGGGACGGGGCTGGCCTACCTGGCAGCGGCCGTCGGCTTCGTCGTCGGTCTGCACCTCATGCGGACACCGTCGACGGCCCGGCGCGGAAACCTGCTGTCGGCCACCGGTATGGCCGTCGCCATCGTCGCCACCCTGGTGCTCGCGATCAGCGGCTCGTCGACGCCCACCGGCTGGATCGTCCTGGCCGTCGGCATCGCGATCGGAAGCGTGGCCGGCGTGCTCGGGGCCACACGCGTGAAAATGACCGCGATCCCCCAACTGGTCAGCTTGTTCAACGCCGTCGGCGGCGGGGCGGCCGCGGCGATCGCGCTGGCCGAGATCCTGAGGGCTCCCGCGAGTTCGCCGCTGGCGCTGAGTGTGTCGATCCCCATCGTGCTCGACGTTCTGATCGGCTCCGTGACGTTCTCCGGCTCCCTGATCGCGGCGGGCAAGCTGCAGGGCGTCGTCTCCGGGAGGAGCATCCGTTTCTTCGGATCCCGCCTCCTCAACGTGGTCGCGATCGTCGTCGCGCTCGCGGCCTCGCTGGCGACCATCCTGCTTCCGGTCGGACCGGTCGCCGTGGTCGGCCTGCTCGTCGCCGCACTCGCGTTCGGGGTGCTGATGGTCCTCCCCATCGGCGGCGCGGATGCTCCCGTCGTCGTCTCCCTCCTCAACGCGTTCACCGGCCTCGCCGTCGCTATGGCCGGGTTCGTGATCGGAAACGAGGCGATGATCATCGCGGGCGCGCTCGTGGGGGCGGCGGGAACCATCCTGACCCTCCAGATGGCCGCGGCGATGAACCGGTCGGTGGCGAACATCATCGTCGGCGGCTTCGGAGCCGGCCCCGGCGGATCCGCGTCCGATTCCGACGATGCCGCCGCTGACGTACGCAGCCTGAGCGCGGACGACGTGGCCATCCAGCTCGCCTACGCACAGCACGTGATCATCGTTCCCGGATACGGCCTGGCGGCAAGCCAGGCACAGCATGAGGTCGCCGAACTCGCGGAGTTGCTGGAGCAACACGGAATCGACGTGAAGTACGCCATCCATCCCGTCGCCGGCCGGATGCCCGGGCACATGAACGTCCTCCTCGCCGAGGTCGCCGTTCCCTACGATGACCTTCTCCAGCTCGAGGAGGCCAACCGCGCGTTCGAGAACTGTGACGTGGCACTCGTGGTCGGAGCGAACGACGTCACCAACCCGGCCGCGCGACGTTCGGGCAACCCGGTCTCCGGGATGCCCATCCTCGACGTCGACCATGCGAGATCGGTGGTCGTGCTCAAGCGGTCGATGTCGCCGGGCTATGCGGGCATCCCGAACGAGCTCTTCGGCCTTCCGAAGACCGGCATGTACTTCGCCGAGGCCAAACAGGGGCTCACCCAGCTGATCGGCGCTGTGAAGCAGTACGTCACGTCGTGACCGGCTGGCTCCTCCCGTTTCAGGAACTTTGGGACTCGGGCGCGCCAACCGCCCTAGCTGTTGCTCATCAACCTTCCCTCGGCACCGCCACTTCGGGCAGGCGCGGTAGTTCCCTGACCGCACGTGCCGCAATAACCCATATAGCGGAAGTAAGAACTCCTAACGCGGAGATCGTTAGAACGGCGCCGGTGGGAAGGAAGAACGTCAGGACTCCGGCAAGCGCGGCTCCAACCGGGTCAATGCCCCACGTGAGAACCCGACTTGCCGCAGAGACCCTCCCGAGAGTCCGTTCCGGAACGAGCACTTGTTTGAGCGTCTCTGTGCCGGTGATGTTGATCATGACGCAGGATGCCCAGAACCCGAGCGAAAGGCCAAGGAGCGCGACATTCAAAAATGGTTGGCTGGGGGCAAGAAGAAGCATTCCGAGGCCGGCGAACGCCGGTAACGCGAACGTCACGGTTAGGACGGCGATCGGTCGGAACCGATTCCACATACGCGGCGCAATGCTCATGGTGGCGAGGCCCAATAGGCCCCCGAGTGCACCCGCTATTCCAATTTCTGCCGGGGACATAGTTCCGGACCGCAGCGCATGGGTGATGTAGATCGCTTGGATGGCCGTGGTGAAGAGGTTGAAGTGCGCGATCGACAGGTTCACCGGCCATATGACCGGGTTGAGGTAGAGCTGACAGAACCCCGAACTTAGAGAGCGGGCGTAGCTCCTGACCGTGAGCCGTGCGGCTCGCTCGGGGGCAGCCTCGCGGATGCGACTCAGGGTGATTGCGGATGCGAGGTAGCTGACGGCATCGGCAATGAAGAGTGCGAGTGGCGAGAATACGTGCAAAAGGATTCCCGCCGTTGCTCCGGCACCAATATCCCCGGCCGAGCGGATTCCCGAGACCCAGGTGTTTGCGCTGGGTAGTGTCGAGCGCGGGGTGATTCCGAGAAGCAGTGCCGAGAACGCACTGTCGTACAGACCGGTCAGCCCCGAGATGAGGCCGGCCGCGATTACGAGTGCGAGCAACGACAGGCTGTGCATGAGGAAAAGAGCTGCAACTGCCGCGAGTAAGACTGCGCGCAGCAAAGACATGAGTGACATGAATCGTGTTCGTCGGCTTCTGTCTGTCCACGGCCCGAGAAGTCCGAGGAAGACCAGAGTGCCGAGTCCGGCTGCCGTGTTGATCCACGCCACGTCCGCGGCAGACGCGTGCAGTGTCTGCAACGCGACGATGGGCATGGCGAACAGGGTCAACTGACTGCCGAAAAACGAGATCGCTTCACTCCACCACAACCGGGCGAAATCGCGGGTCCACAGCACTTCTGGCGGCCCGACGATCGGCTCCGTCATGCGGGAACCGCAGCCGAGACCCTGACCGCCCCCCGCCCAATGAGGTGGAACAGGATCTCCCTGAGTTCGTCGTCCGCCGAATCGATCAGAACAGAGTTGTAGACCGCGAGCCTTTCCGACAGATAGCCAGTTGCCGGCCCCACCTTCATTGTGAAGTCGGGGAACTCAAGGACGTATCCATCCTCGATCCTGCTGACCTTCAGTTCGGTTCGTAGGGATACGTTAAGTGACCGAGCAGCGAGGCTGTCCCACGAACCGAACGGCAGCTCGCATGTGATGTCATCGTGCGCGGAGCGTAACCTGTCAATCGGGCTCGATTCAAACGTACGAAGAATGTCCGCCGCGGACAGCTCCCCATCGGCGTTCCACGGCTGAAGTCGGTTGAGCGAGGGTGACGAGGCTGCGAGGGCAATCAGGGATTGGTTCAAAATGTCACGAACTCGGGGGCGTTCGACGGAAAACGTGATGTGGGTAGAAAGGTTGTGTTGGGCTGTCGCAACACGCGGGGTCCCGGCTGGCATGTAGAACATGTCGCCGGGCTGTAGTAGACGAGGAGCGATCTGCTGCATTTGATCGTTAAATGGAAACCCGCTGGCAGTCGCAACTTCCTGTCGTTGCGCCAAGTCGATGATCCAACTCTTGGTGCCAGACGTTTGGACGACGAAGACGTCTTCCTCGTCTGTGTGGGGGCTGAGACCTTGTCGTCCCGGCCCTGTTACGTAGGCGGTGGCGGTAGCAGGCAACCTCAGCGAGTCTGTCAACGTGTCACAGATTTCTCGGACAGGCGTCGAGAGGTATTCAAGTGAGTCGACCGTGATCGTTGCCCCTCGCGTGAGCCATTTCGCAACCTGTTCTGCATCGATTCCGTCTTGGACGTTCTGCGTACCAACTCGGCGAGGCGTTGTGAACTCTCTCTCTGGCACAGCCTTGCCCCCTAGAGCAACTCGTACTTGCGGGTGCCGGACCACCAATGGATTGCTCAGGAACGACCCCAGGCGGGCTGGGGAGATCAAACCGTGTGCGGCTGTCGCCGGGATGGAGCCTTCGGTGAACTGTTCGGAAGCTCGTTCCGCTGCCAGCGAGACGATCTTTTCGGCTATTTGTGATGGATTCATGTGCTGCAGTTTCCCTTTGTCAGTTGTTTGAAGTCGAACCAGCCGCTACGCGGCATGTTGATTGGACTTCTTGAACGAAAACGCGGACGCAGGCGCCCGATCACGCGTCTGCGGAGCGTCTGATCGAGCGAAATCTCCGCAGCACGAGCGCACTCTCGGCGGGCCGTGTCTGATTCCATTTCCCACAAACTCGAAGCGACTTCTTTGAGTGCGTCGGGCGCCGGGATGGACCCTCGCGCGATAAGCAGGCTCTCGACTTGGAGACCGAGTGTGTCCGGAAACTGCGTGGCGTGGATCTGCAATGAGAAGCCAGCCTTAGGTGGGCCGGCAAGCATCGTTGAATACGAAACTGGCGTAGGCACGAGACGTTTGTCTGAGGCTCTCGCCAGCTGAACGGCCGTCTCGCGATTCGGGGGAAACTCGGTGTAGAACAAGGGCCAGCGTCCAGCCGGCAAGGTTGACTTCTCGGCGTTCTTCCCCGGTGTGAATGGATATGAGGAGAATCGCGACACCGTTGGCTCGATTCCGGCGGGGGCGTTACGATCAAGCCCTATCGAGTCAAGGATGCGGTTGGCCGCCTCCTGCGGCACTCCTGGTCCCGCAGCCAGGATGACGAACATATCTAGCCCGGGCGTGGCCAGGAACGGGCCGGGGTCGTCCTGATCCCAAAACTTTGGTGGGACACCAATACCCCACCCGATGTCGAGCGTGCCGGATAAGAATCGGCGACGCCCTTCAGCTCGCGAGCTGGTCGTGACGAGCTCTATCACATCCGAGTTGCCATCACGGGGGACGAGAGTGGCTCGATTTTCCCTGACCCATGACAGTGCGTAAGCCCCAGATGAGTGTTTGCGCCGTCGTGGCGCAAGTGTTGGGTTCGCGAGCGCACGATCCAGAATTGCGATGCGCTGTCGCGTCGTCACCTTCAGTGTGCGACCGTCCAACACGTCGCACCTTTTGATGAGGGCCGCGATCCACGACCCTCGCGGCTGCTGCGCAATCCTAAACAACCTTTTAGCGACATCGTCTGCCGTTACAGGGTCCCCAGTGCCCCAGGTGGCGTCGTCCGCAAGCCGAAACACCCAAGCTCGATCATCAATCTTGTCGTGTACGGAGAGCAGGTCGGGCACCAGTGACAATGCATCCTCCCTGAAGAGTGGACGATGCAGTTGTCGATCGAGAAGATGACCGGTGAACTCTCGCGATGAAAGATAGGTTGAGGGCCGAGTGTCGATTTCGATTGCGATTGTTTGCGTCATAGTTGCACCTGATCGACCCGCGTTGAGGTCGGGGCGCCATCGGGCGAACGCAGAATTACGAGCGGCCTCTGAAAGTCCACCCGCCCGGTAATCCCAGCGATGTGGTGCAGAATTTGGTCCGCCGCGATCGTCGCGGGGATTGTGTTCGATGGACCGTGTGATGCAAGAAATGGTGCCCTGGGTATCGCAGGATTAACCCGGAGCGCCTCCCGAGGGCTGTTCGAGCTAACGCTCGGATCGAACACCTGGGAGACCAACGACCTGTCGAGACCCACCGTCGCCAGGACCGCAGGCACACCAGCGGCCCAAGCAGAATCGAGAATCTGCATGGATGAGTCAATGGAAGGTCTATCTACCGCCGCGAGGACAAAATCAACTCCACGGAACAAGAGCCTTCGTTGGTCGGACGATTCGGGGTTCCAGCTCTCTGCCAGTACGGAAACATCCCCGCAGCTCTCTCGTTTTGTCACATACAGTCGCGCTTCTTCAACCTTGAGAGCGCCCACGGCGCTAGCCGAGTAGATGAATTGACGATTCAGGTTTGACGCGTCGACAATGTCTGCATCGAGCAGCCGAAAGTTGCACACGCCCGCGCCAACTAGGTGCTGCAGCGCAACGCTGCCGACGCCCCCGACGCCGGCAATCGCCACCGTTGCCGCGCGGAGCCTTGAGACCGCCGATCCCGCATCGTCAGTGAAAGCCCGCCAATACTGCACCTGCCGGTCTTGGCCTGGCGAGGGAGAGATCGCAACAGGCCGAAGCGCGCCGCGACTGACCAGTTCATTTCGCAAATCTTCTAGATCTGGCTGTGCGCCGTGGCGCCATCCCTGAAGAAGTTCGAGCACCATTGCCAATTGGCCCGGAAGTAGCTTTATCGAAAGTGTCGACGTCTCTGAGCTCAGAACGAGCGGATTGTGGCCTCTTATGGACCATGCCGGATTGAGTGAAAGTTCCATGATTTCCTCAAGATGGGGTGCGCGGAGTACCGCGCACCCCATTGATTCGCGGCTAGCTACTAGCTGCGGTGGACAATGAGCGTGTCGATGTCGATCGACGCTTCTTCGATCTCAAACGAAGTGGTCTCCATGGTTCACCTCCCTTTCCGAAATGCGCTGTTGCCTGCTTGACCACAGCGGGGTCTATAGGTGAACTGGTTACAGGACTCGCGGAGACGATCTGAACCACCTAATGCCCAATCTCCTTGTCGAGGGGCCAGTTCTTGGTATCCCGGACTATGCGTCCATCTCCGTGCCGCTCATAACGAGAGACGCATATTGCAGCGATCCATTACGCCAAGTGGTCGTCGTTTATGTTCGCTACCAACGTTTGATGTGCGATCTCCACGGCCCCCACCTGAATAGGCAACTATGCGCAGAGTCGTGTCGAGGTGATTGTCGTTCGTCGTACAAGTGCCCGGTTAGCCGGTAATAGCCGACCTTGCTGAGACAGGTTCCCGCGGTCTTTTGCGAACCGATACTCACACTGCTGGACCGAATCTATTCGGCCTGCTCTTCGGGTGTCAGCCACGGTTCCGTATTTAGAGCTAGCGGGCTGATCACGATGGCTGGACCCTACAGGGGCGCCTGACCGACAATCGACCTAAGCGCCCAAGGTTAACGCTCAAGCAGTCGCATAGCGTCACGTCGTGACCGGCTGGCTCCCGCATCCGTTCTTAATTCAGGAACTTCGGCGCCCTACTCAGTACCCTCGTCCGGCCAGGCAGCCGCGAAGGCGCGCCCGCGCTCGAGGATCGCGGCCTGCTCGCCCGCATCCGCCTTCGCCAACCCGGCGGCGTAGCCCGCGACGTACGCCGAGAGGGGCGCCGCCGGTCGCTGGACCGCGTGTGCGGCGTCCCGCGCGAGGTCGAGGATCGCGGGGATCAGGTCGGGCGGGATGCGGCAGTCGAGCTCCTCAGCGAGCGCCGCCAGCCAGTCTTCCAGCGAGGTCATGGCAGATCCTTTCGGCGTTGGCGGGGGTTGCGGGGTCACGGCCGGCTCCAGGCGAGGGGAAGAGCCGGCAGCCGGTCCTCCTGCGATGCGCCCCCCTGCGGCAGGATGGCGACAGTGTCGGCCAGGGCGAGGCCCCGCACCATCCCGGAGTCCGCCCACCCTGTCGGCTTCGCGCGCCCATCGGGGCCGAAGGCGCATGGCACGAGGAGCGACCCTTGTCGCGGATTCGGGATGTCAGCAGCGAGCCGGATCAGCGGAAGCCGCGTGAGGGGACGACCCAGCATTCCCTCCACCATCGGGCCCAGCAGCACGAGGGCGGCCAGCATCGCTGCGAGCGGGTTCCCCGGCAGGCAGATCGCGACCGTCCCTCGCTGGAGCACCGCAACCAGCGCCGGTCTGCCGGGCCGCATGGCGATTCCATCGATCACGACGCGGACGCCCATCGACTCCAGAACGCCACGGGTGTGATCGGCGGTGCCTATGGAGGTCCCGCCGGTGACGATGATGAGGTCGCCCGCGCTCCGCTCGATGGCCGCGCGGATGTCCGCAGTCTGGTCGCGCACCTGCCCGACACTGCCGCTGCGAGCGCCCGCACCTTCGATCAGCGGGACGAGCTGCGGCGTGAGGGCATCCCGGATCCGCCCGGCGCCCGAAGCGCCCGAGGCTACCAGCTCATCGCCGACCACGACGAGGTCGACCGTCGGCGGCACCCGCACCGGCAGGTCGTCGCAGCCACAGGCTGCCGCGAACCCGAGCCTCGGTGGCGTGAGGACTTCGCCGCGATGCAACACGACCTCCCCCACCGCGGCTTCCTCTCCCGCGGGGCGGATGTGGTGCCCCTCACGCGGGTCGCCCAGCCCCGGTCGCAGGGAGAGCTCCCACTCGCCGGCGCCGGTCCCAACAGGCGCGACGACCCCATCCTCGGAGCGCACCACGGCCCACGTGCCCGCAGGCACTTCCGCGCCGGTCATGATCGGGGATGCGCATCCCGGCTCCAGAGACCGGTGCCGCACATCGTCACCCGCGTGGATCGGCTCGCCCAGGCGCCACGGCCAGTTACCGGCCACCGCCCATCCGTCCATCGCCGAGTTGGCGAACGCGGGAACCGGCGACGGCGAGGTCACGTCGTCGGCGAGGGTGAGCCCCGCGGCAGCTGCGAGCCCGGCGCGGTGTACGGACGCGGGACGGGCGGCGCCGAGTTCGTGGGCCAGGAGTCGCGCATCCGCGATCGACGGCGCCTGCGCCGGTGCCGTCACGGATGCGGTCGCGGGGGCCGTCGCCGGAAGCTCGATCCCCAGCGCCTGAGCCTGCTCAGGCGTATCAACGTCGGCTGACGCGTATCCGTCATCCGGGAGCTCCACAAGGCTCAACGGCTCGAGAAGCCGTTTCATCGAGATGTTCGCCACATCGCCGATGCCGTCGCGCGAAGCCCGCAGCGCGGACACCCGATAGAGGCCGACCAGCAATTGCCGCCGGGACTCCTGGTCGATCGGCACCACTCCGTCGGCGTCCGGATGCCGCTCAGCGCCCGCCAGGAGCGCCCCCGTCAGCTCGGCGGAACGCACGACGTCGCAGGCGAGCACGAACACCCACGTCGCCGTCGAACCCGCTTCGGCGAGCGCGTCGACCCCGGCCATCACCGCGCTGGCGGGACCGGAGAACATCGGCTCCTCCCTGACTACGCGGACACCTGAGGGCACGGCCGCGGTGGCCGGATCGCCCACGACGACGCGATGGGATGCAGATGCGGCCGCTGCGAGAGCGCGCTCGATCAACGTGCGTCCTTCGTACACGAGCGCACCCTTGTCGCGACCGCCCAGGCGCACTGCCCGGCCACCGGCGAGGATGATCGCATCCACATCGGCCGTTGTGAAGGTTGGCAACCCGCCCTACCCCACCGGCTCGAGACGTACGAGGATCGCCTTCGACACGGGCGTATTACTGCGGTCGGCGGCGCTGGCGAGCGGGACCAGGACGTTGGCTTCGGGATAGTACGCTGCCGCGCATCCCTTCGCCGTCGGATACGAGACCACCCGGTAGTTGCGGAGCACGCGGTCGGGTTCGCCCTCCCACTCGCTGAAGATGTCGACGCGCTGACCGTCCGCCAGGCCCAGTTCTGCGATGTCGTCAGGGTTGACGAAGATCACGTCGCGGCCCTTCCTGATGCCCCGGTAGCGGTCGTTGAGGCTGTAGATCGTCGTGTTGAACTGGTCGTGGGCGCGCACGGTCTGCAGGATCAGGCGACCTTCCGGGCGCACGACGGGTTCGAGCCGGTTGACGGTGATCATCGCCTTGCCGGTCGCGGTGTTGAAGGTGCGGGAGTCCCTCGGCCCGTTGGGCAGGACGAACCCGCCTTTGCGGCGCACATCGGTGTTGAAGTTCTCGAACCCGGGCACGACATGGCTGATGTGCTCGCGGATGATGTCGTAGTCGCCTTCGAAACCGGCCCAGTCGATGCCGTACCTGTCGCCGAGGGTGGCGCGCGCGAGCCGGCACACGATCGCGATCTCCGAGAGGATGTTCGGGGCGACCGGCGGGATGCGACCGTGCGACCCGTGCACGGCGCACACGCTGTCCTCGACCGAAACGAACTGCGCGCCCGTCTCCTGGATGTCCACCTCGGTCCGGCCCAGCGTCGGCAGGATCAGCGCCGCCTTGCCGGTGACCACGTGCGAACGGTTGAGCTTCGTCGACACCTGCACCGACAGGTCGGTGCCGCGCATGGCCGCTTCCGCCGCCGCCGTGTCCGAGATTGCGCTGACGAAATTGCCGCCCATCGCGATGAAGACGGAGATGTCGCCGCGCTGCATCCCCTCGATCGTGTGAAGCGAATCCGTGCCGTGTTTTCGTGGCGGGTTGAAGCCGAACTCGTGCTCGAGCGCATCCAGGAACCGCTCCGGCATCTGCTCCCAGATGCCCATCGTGCGATCGCCCTGCACGTTGCTGTGACCGCGGATCGGGGATGCTCCGGCCCCGGGCTTGCCGATGTTGCCGCGCAGCAGCAGCAGGTTGATCAGCTCCCGGAGGGTCTCGACCGCCTTCTTCTGCTGGGTCAGCCCCATCGCCCACGTGATGATCGTCCGATCCGCCCGGATGTAGCGGTCGGCGAGTTCGTCGATCTCCGCAGACGTCAGGCCGGTCGCCGTGAGGACGTCGGCCTCGTCCAACTCGGCCAGGTGCGCCTTCAACTCGTCCAGCCCCTGCGTGTATGTGTCGAGGAAGTCGTGGTCGAGCACCGTTCCCGGGTTGGCGTCTTCCGCCTCGAGCACCCGCTTCCCGACCGCCTGCAGGAGCGCCATGTCTCCGCCCGACCGAATCTGCAGGAACTGGTCCGCCAGCGCGGTCCCGTGACCGACCAGACCGCGCACCGTCTGCGGATTCTTGTAGCGGATGAGGCCGGCCTCCGGCAGCGGATTCACCGCGACGATCGACGCGCCCGACCGTTTCGCATCTTCGAGCGCCGTGAGCATCCGCGGATGGTTGGTTCCGGGGTTCTGGCCCATGATGATGATCAGGTCGGTGTGCTCGAAGTCGTCGTAGGCGATCGTGGACTTGCCGATGCCGATCGTCTCGGTGAGGGCGGTGCCCGTCGACTCGTGGCACATGTTCGAGCAGTCCGGCAGGTTGTTGGTGCCGAACGCGCGCACGAACAACTGGTAGAGGAAAGCGGTCTCGTTGGCAGTGCGGCCGCTGGTGTAGAACGCTGCACGATCCGGCGTGTCGAGGCCGTTGAGCGTCTCGGCGACGAGCCGGAACGCTTCATCCCAGGAAACCGGGTGGTAATGGTCTTCGCCGGCCGGCCTGTAGACCGGCTCGACGAGGCGCCCCTGCATGCCCAGCCAGTACTCGGACTTGTCGAGCAGGTCGGTGACGGAGTATTCGCCCCAGAAGCTCGTCGGCACGGTGACCGGGGTGGCCTCCCAGGTGACTGCCTTCGCCCCGTTCTCGCAGAACTCCAGCGTCTTGCGTTTGTCGGGATCCGGCCACGCACAGCTCATGCAGTCGAAGCCGTCCTTCTGGTTGATCGAGGTGAGCAGCTTCGCCGTGCGCGCCGGTCCGAGCTTGACGAATGCGGGCTCCAGCGAATGGAAGATCCCGGGGATGCCGACCGCGTCATCCGCTTTCGGACCGACCGTGAGGTCCGGGTAGGCCGAGCCGTCGTCGAGAGGCTTCGTCATGCGGTCACCTTCTCTGCAGCCTCGGTTGCGACGATGCGCTCCTCGGAGCTGTACACGACCATCGAATTGCCGCGAAGGAAGCCGACCACGGTCATCCCGATCTCCGCCGCGAGCTCGATCGCCAGCGATGACGGGGCGGACACCGCAGCCAGGAGCGGGATGCCCGCCATCGACGCCTTCTGGGCCAGCTCGAAACTCGCGCGGCCCGACACCATCAGCACCATGCCGCGCAACGGCAGGAGGTCGTTCGTGACCGCCCAGCCGATCACCTTGTCGACCGCGTTGTGGCGCCCGACATCCTCGCGCAGCACCAGGAGTTCACCGCTCGTCCCATCGAACAGTGCGGCAGCGTGAAGGCCGCCGGTCTTGTCGAACACGTCCTGGCCGGCCCGCAGTCGGTCGGGAAAGGTGACGAGCAGCTCGGCCGGTACGCGCAACGCGTCGTCTCGCACCGGATGCGCCGACAGGGTTCGCACCGCGTCGATGCTCGCCTTGCCGCACAGGCCGCACGAGCTGGTCGTGTAGAAGTTGCGTTCGAGGCTCGGGTCGGGGGCGGCCACCCCCGGGCCCAGGGTGACGTCGAGCACGTTGTAGGTGTTCTCACCGCCGGGGGTCGTACTCGCGCAATACCGTGCGGCACCGAAGTGCTCGCTGCGTGCGATCACTCCTTCAGACGCGAGGAATCCGGCGGCGAGTTCGAAATCGTGGCCGGGAGTGCGCATGGTGATGGCGAGCGGCGTGCCGCCCACCCGGATCTCGAGCGGCTCCTCGACCGCGAGGACGTCCTCGCGGCGTGAGGGAGCCGAGCCCACGGATATCCGGGTGACGCGGCGTCGCGACGTGATCCTGCCCATGATCCACCCTTCAGCTGAGGCAATCCTCCGTCGTCACACGGCCGGAGGCAACTCGCGCAGGTAATCGGCGAGGACGATGGCGTGGTTGTGCGCTTCGTCGTGCGCCGCGTACACCAGCGTGGTCTCCGGATGCTCGCCGATGACGGCGTGAAGGTCGTCGACAGCGCCGTTGTGTTCGAGCTCTGCCCGGTAGCGCACGCGGAACTCGGCGAAGCGCTCCGGCTCGTGGTTGAACCATTCGCGCAACGCCGGCGTCGGGGCCACATCCTTCGCCCACAGGTCGATCGCGGCGCGGGCTTTCGAGACTCCACGCGGCCACAGCCGGTCCACGAGCACCCGGTAGCCGTCGGCCGGTTCTGCGGGCTCGTAGACCCGCTTCAGGAGGATCGGCATGGCTCCACGTTAGCCGCCACGGCCCCAGTAGTACCGCGCACCTCGGGCGATAGCCGATACACGTTTGCCCGGAGCCGGACGTTCAGGCGCGGTGCAGTGCCCGACGGCGTGACCGGCCGAAGGCGAGAACCGCGCCGAGCGAGACGAGCGACAGTCCGACGATCCCCGGAAGCACGACGTTCGTGCCCGTATCCGCCAGCTGACCGGACGCTGCAGGGGCGGCAACGGCGGCCACCGGCACCGCACCTGCAGGTGCTGGAGCTGCCGGTGCTGCAGCGGTGTCGACGGTGTAGATCGCCGAGACGTTGGGCAGAGTGCCGTTCGAAGCGGTGATCGTGAAGTTCGCACTGCCCACGGCTGTGGGCGTACCTGAGATCAGGCCGGTCGACGTGTTCAGCTTGAGTCCGGCGGGAAGTGCACCGGCGGTGACCGCGAAGGTCGGCGCAGGCGTGCCGGTCGCGGTAACAGTGAACGAGTACGGCGTGCCGGCGGTTGCGCCTGTCGGTGCGCCGGAGGTGATCGCGGGCCCTCCGGTGGCGACGGTCGATCCCGGAGGCGCGCAGCCTGTCGGCACTGTGACGACGTTGTCGTCGAGAGTGACCGCGCCGTTGTCGGCCAGAAGGCGGCCGGCGATGGTCGCGCCATGGACGGCAGTAATCGACTGGCTGGCCATGATGGTGCCGACGAAGGCTGAGGAACTGGCCAGGGTGGCCGAACTGCCGACCTTCCAGAACACGTTGCAGGACGACGCCCCGCCGGTCATGGTGATCGTGCTGGCGGATGCGGTGATCAGCGTGCTCGCGGCCTGGAACACCCAGACCGAATTCGCGCTTCCGGCGAGGGTCAGATTGCCGGTCAATGACAGCGCGCCACCTGAATACACGCCGGGTGTCAGTGACTTCCCGCCCAGCTCCCCGAGACCGGAGGTTGTGGGTGTCAGACCTGCTGCAGTGTTGAACGCGGTGGTGAGATCTGTCTGAGCCTGCCCGGCGACCGTGTCCGTCGCATGGATCGTGCCGGTGAGGGTGCCTGCGGGCGGTCCGCCGAATCCGGTGATCGAGGTGCCAGGGCTGACGCCGACGTCGCCGTTGATCACGGATGGACCCGTGTTCGTCACAGCGCTTGCACCGAGGACGCCGAAAGTCGTGGCGTTGCCGAGACCGATAGGGCCGTTGATGACGGTGGCAGCCTGAGCGCCGCCGCTGCCGAGAAGAGCGATCGCGCCTCCGAGCGCGATCGTCACGATCAGGAGGCCAGGGCGAAATGAGTTGGACGTGTGCATCTTCAAGGAGCGATCCCTCAATCGGGAAAGGCTTCGGAACAGAATGCGATACAGCTCGGTCTACCTCTACTACCCGATGTCTACCATGACAATCACGAGTCGCCTAGCGAAACGCAAGAACTCTCAGTCTCGAGGCCCGAGTCGTTCTCTCAGAAACACTCCGATCCGTTCAGTCGCTTCGGCGGCCTCTGGGGTACCGAGCATCAACTGGTAGACGTGAGGGAGTCCCTCTCCGATCTCGAGCCTCACATCGACCCCCGCCTCGGTCGCAGCATGAGCCAGTCGTTCCGCGTCGCTGAGCAGCAGATCGGCGGTGCCCACTTGCACGAGCATGGGAGGAAGACCCGCGAGACCTGCGAAGAGCGGCGACGCGAGGGGCGTTCGGGGATCAGCCCCCGCCAGGTAGTCGTCCGCAAGACCGCGCAGCAGCGACGGGGTGGAGATCGGATCCTGATCGACACGCTCGGTCATTGACCGGCCCGAACTCGTGAGGTCCACGGTCGGTGACATCAGCACAGCGGCGGCGGGAAGCTCCTCTCCGGCGTCTCGTGTCGCGACGAGCAATGCTACGGCCAGGCCTCCCCCGGCAGAGTCTCCTGCAACGGCCAGGGAGCGCGAGCTCACCCGTTGGTCGCTGTACAGCCACCGCCAGACGACCAGCACGTCCTCGATGGCAGCGGGGAACGGATGCTCGGGAGACAGCCGATACTCCGGGAACAGCACGCGCATCCCGGCGGCCCGGCCAAGGCGCGCGGCCAGTTCACCGTCGCTGTGCAGCGACCCGAATTGATAGCCGCCGCCATGCAGGAAAAGCAGGACCCGATCGATGTCCACTCCGGGCGCATCGAGCCAGTGCGCGGGCACCCCGCCGGCGATCACCTCCTCGACGACCACGTCATCGGGAATCGGGTGGGTAGAGCCCGCCGGGGCGAAGGTGGCCCGGGTCTGCTCCACGGTCGCTGGCGGCTGTTCGGCACTCGCAATCTGCCGTTCCTTCAGCGCCTGCATCACGTCCCGCATGGCGTGACTGGGCATCTCGGTCGCCGCCGGCTAGTCCGGCTGTCCTGCGGCGGACTCCTCGTGCACCTCAGTCAGCCGACGCGTCGCCAGGTCGTAGACGAATCCCCTGACCGGCACCTCCGGCGAGATCCACGGATGTGACCGGACCTTCTGCACCTGCTCCCGGGTGTTCTGCTCCGGGTCGGTGAAGCTGTAGAACCTGGCGGGCGCGATCGGTGACATCCCGGTCTCGCGACGGAGCCTGTCCTCCAGTTCCCCGTCCGTGAAAGTGGTCAACCCGCAGCCATCGTGGTTGATGATCATAATCTCCGTGGTGCCCAGAACTCGTGTGGAGATGACGAGGGACCGAACCGAGTCGTCGTCGATGACGGTGCCGACATTCCTGATCATGTCGACGTCGGCGTCAGCCAGTCCGAGCATCCGCAGGATGCCGGAAAGCCGGGGATCCGCACACGTGACGATCGCGATCCGCGGTGCCGGTGGCTTGGCGCGGTCTGGATCGTTGTCGTCGGCGAGGCTTTCATTGGCGCTCAGCGCATCGTCGATGAGGCTCATGACCTTCTTGCTCCTGTCTGGTTCGATGACTTCGCGCAAGGAAAGTGGGAAATGTGCCGTGACCCACGAGCGACATTAGTCCTGCAATGGTGCGCCTGGAAGAGGCTGGTCGCGTTCGCAGACCCGGTCCACGGCGATGTCACCCGCCATTCATCGACTGTTTGGTTGACCCCCTCATAGGGGTACCGACAGGGTTCTACGTGGGCCTCCTCTCGAGGCAGCAACACCGGTCAGAGCACCCGCGGCGTCGTCGCGGGTTCGCGTTCTCAGCAACACGAAGTCCTGAAAGGTCTCTTCATGCACAACAAATCACCTCGGCCCAAGCCCTCCGGCCTGGACCGGATCAGCGCGCTGGTCAAGGGGCACCGCGTCCTCGCGATCACAGCCGGGGGCTGCGCCCTCGCCCTGCTGGGTGGCGGCATCGCCACCGCGTCGACCATCGCAGCAAGCAACCAGCAGGTCGGTGGACAGTACGCCGGCGGGGAACAGATCTCATCCAACCAGACGATCCAGCCCATCGGCGACCGTGTGATGACCCCGTTCGGCAAGCTCATGGGTTCGGTCGTGAGCCCCGACGGGCGCTACCTCGTCGGCACCAGCACCGACCGCTCGGTCGACCTGCAGGTGTTCGACCTCAACACGTACAAGCCGGTCGCGGCGGCGGGCACCCTCGCGGCCACCTCGTTCGCGACCGCGGCCACGAACGCCGGATACGGGAACATGGCCTATCTCAAGATCTCCGACGGCACGGTCGGCCAGGAGGGCCCGGTGTTCTCACCCGACGGGAAGTTCCTCTTCGTGCCGGTCGCGACCGGGATCGTTCGGTACCCGTTCAATGCGGACGGCTCGCTCGGCGCCGGCACCAAGATCAGCATCCCGACCACGGGCGGCCTCCAGGCGCTTACCGCCGGCATGACCTTCTCCCCCGACGGATCGACTCTGTACGCGGCTGTCAACGGCCAGAACACGGTTGCGGCGATCGACCCGGCGGCGGGCACGATCAAGCAGACGGTGGCCGTGGGCATCGCTCCGCGCCAGCTGAAGTTCGTCGGCAACACGCTCTACGTCTCGAACGAGGGCGGCCGTCAGGCCGTCGCCGGAGACACGACCATGGGTTCGTACGGCACGCAGGTGCCGGCCAACACCACCCTGGGCACGTCCACGACGGGCACGGTCAGCGTCATCGATACGGCCAGTCCGGCGACGCCGGTCTCGACGATCCCGGTCCAGCTGCACCCGACGGCGATGTACGTCGACGGCACCACCCTGTACGTCGCCAACACGAACAGCGACACCGTTTCGGTCATCGACACGAAGACCGGAAAGGTCGTGCAGACGTTCGCGACGCAGCCGTGGGCTTCGTCGACGACCGGATACCAGCCGACTGCGATCACGATGCAAGGCGATCACCTGCTGGTCTCCCTCGGCCGCGCCAACGCCATCGCGGTGTACAAGGTCGACAGGAAGGATCCGCGCGACCCGGCCAGCTACATCGGCCTCCTGCCGACGGACTACTTCCCCGAGAACGTCACCGCAGTGAACGGCCAGATCGTGGTCACGAACACCCGCGGTATCGACGCGCGCGGGCCCGCTCTGACCTTCAACAAGGGGCAGGGCACCACCGCGGCAACAGGTCACGGCACCCACGCGACCACCGCTTCGCTCACCCGGTTCACGCTTCCGAGCGACAAGCAGATCCAGAAGGACACCGCGGCGGTCTTCGTCCAGAACGGGTGGGACAAGGCCTCGGTCAAGCAGGCACAGGGCGAGGACCAGTCCGTCGTCGCACTCCCGAAGCGCATCGGGGACCCGTCGGCGATCAAGCACGTGTTCCTCCTCGTCAAGGAGAACCGCAGCTACGACCAGCTCTACGGCGACATGAAGCAGGGCAACGGCGACCCGTCGCTTGCGCAGTTCGGCCAGAAGGTCACCCCGAACCAGCATGCCCTGGCGAGCCAGTTCGGACTGTACGACAACACCTACGACATCGGGACCAACTCGGCGGAAGGCCACAACTGGCTCATGCAGGGCGACAACCCGGCGTACACGGAGACGAGCGCCGGCGAGTACACCCGCTCGTACGACACCGAGGAGGACGTGCTGGGTCACCAGCGTTCCGGCTTCCTCTGGACGGCGATCCAGTCTGCCGGCAAGACGGCGAAGAACTACGGCGAGTTCCAGTACGGCGAGGGCAAGCCGGCCGGTGCGACCTGGCAGCAGTACTACTGCACCGCGAAGGGCGTCATGGCGGGCGGCGACCCGGCCCAGTTGTTCACCCCGTCGCTCCAGCTGCACGCCAGCTCCGCCATCCCGTCGCTCAACGCCATCACGGACCCGAACGCAGCGCCGTTCGACCTCGCTGTACCGGACATCTATCGGTACGAGACCTGGAAACAGGACTTCGAGAAGAACGGACCGGCCAACTTCAACATGGTCTGGCTGTCGAGCGACCACACCGGCGGCACGGCCGATCCTGAAGCACAGGTCGCCGACAACGACCTCGCGGTCGGCAAGATCGTCGACGAGATCTCGCACTCCCGGTACTGGAAGGATTCGGCGATCTTCATCGCCGAGGACGACACCCAGGACGGCGCCGACCACGTCGACGGCCACCGCGCCCCGGTCCAGGTGATCAGCCCGTACGCGGTACACGGCAAGACGGTCAGCACCTTCTATTCGCAGATCAACATGGTCCGCACCATCGAGCAGATCCTCGGAGCACAGCCTCTGAACCAGAAGCTCGCCGCGGCCACGCCGATGACCGACGCCTTCACCAACAAGGCCGACCTGACGCCGTACAACACGGTGCTCAACCAGGTGCCCCTGACCGAAGGTGTGGTGACTGCGCCCGCGTGCGGCTACGACACTCTCGGCGCGACCGGTGCGGCTGCACAAGCCGTCAACGCGGCCGCGGCGAAGGCAGCTGCTGTGCCAGCGGCAGAGAAGACGGTCGCCGCTCAGTGGCAGAAGTGGGCGGAGAAGCAGCACTTCACCGGAACCGCGCACCACGATGCTGTGCCCGACTACGACAACCCGGAGCTGATGAACCGGTGGACGTGGTACCAGACCCAGCACTGGACGACCCCCTACCCGGGCGACGCGAAGATCTACGGACCTGACGACGTCCCCGGCATCCCGGCGGGCTCGAACAACCACAACGACGCCGGCTGATCACAGCCCACGTCGATCGCAGATCGCGTGAACGAACCGGGCCCGGCGGAACATTCCGTCGGGCCCGGTTCGTTCTAGATGAGCGACTCGTCGAGGTCGGCCAATATCCTGTCGCCCGAGGCGAGCAGATCCAGTTGCGCGTCAGCCCGCGGCAGCACGTGGAGGAAGAAGAACCGGGTCGTGAGTCGCTTGGCCTCCGCGAACGCATCGGTCCTGCCCTCAACGGCGAGCACCTGGTCGAGCAGGAGCCACGCGACGACCAGGTCGCCGGCCGCGTCGAGGTACTCGCTGGCGTTGACGAGCGCGCTCACGGCGTCGCCGTCGGCCCACAAGGCACGGGTGATGTCCACGAGCCGTTCGACGCGAACGGCGAGCAGGGGCGCGAGGTCGCTCCCCAGTGCATCCGCCCGACGAACCGTATCCGTCATGGCTCCCACCAGAAGCGCGAACCCGGCGCCGTCGGCGAGCCGCACCTTACGCCCAAGCAGATCGAGCGCGTGGATGCCGTGGGTTCCCTCGTGGATGTCATTCAGCCGGTTGTCGCGATAGAACTGCTCGACCGGGAAATCGCGCACGTATCCGCTTCCCCCGTGAATCTGGATGGCCAGGTCGTCGGCCTTCACGCCCCACTGCGACGGCCAGCTCTTGGCTATGGGGGTGAGCACATCCACCAGGAGTTCGGCGTTTGCGCGCGCCGAGCCGTCCTCGCTGGCCTGCACCAGATCGAGGAGCCGCGTCGTGTACAGCACGAGCGCGACCGAGCCTTCGGCGTAGGCCTTCGCCTCCAGCAGCATCCGCCGTACATCCGGATGCCGGATGATCGGGACCGGCGGAAGCGTCGGATCCTTCGCGGCGAGATCGCGACCCTGCACCCGGCTTCGCGCGTACTCACGAGCGTGCAGGAACCCGGTTTCGGCCAGCGCCGCGGCCGACGCACCGACCGCGAGCCGAGCCTCGTTCATCATGTGGAACATGTAGGCCAGACCGTGGCCTTCCTCCCCGATGAGGTAGCCGACGGCGCCCGCGCCGTCTCCCACCGGGTAGGCGCCCGACCCGTAGGACAGCGCTGTGTTGACCGTCCCGCGGAACCCCATCTTGTGATTCAGTCCCACGAGCGCGATGTCGTTGCGCTGCGTCAGCGCTCCCGGCTCGCCCAGCCATTTCGGCACGATCAGAAGCGAAAGACCCCGCGTTCCCGCCCCGCCGGTGCGGGCGAGCACGAGATGGACGATGTTCTCGCTGAGCTCGTGGTCTCCGCCCGAGATCCACATCTTCTCGCCGCGGAGACGATAGGTTCCATCCTCTTGGCGCTTCGCCACGGTGTCGAGGTCGCCGAGCGACGAGCCGACTCCGGGCTCCGACAGGTTCATGGTGCCGAACCACCGCCCGTCCGTCATCGGCGGAAGGTAGCGCTCGACCAGTTCGGGAGCCGCGTAGGCACGGATGAGGTTGGCTGCCGCTGTCGTCAGCAAGGGGTACGCGGACGTCCCGATGTTCGCCGCCTGCAGCCACATGGATGCGGCGCGGTACACCACCTGTGGCAGCTGGAAGCCGCCGGCCTCCTCGTCCAGCGGCGCACCGATCAGCCCGGCCTCGGCGAAGGCGTCGAGCGCGGTCTTGACCCCTTCGACGATCCGGACCGATCCGTCGACGAGGCGCGGCTCCTCGAGATCCGAGGCTCGGCTGTGCGGCTGGAAGTACTCCTCCGCGATCCTGCGCGTGAGATCGAGGACGTCGTCGAAGGTCGCGCGGCTGTGCTCGGCAAAGCGCGGGAGCGTTGTCAGCTCGTCCACCCGCAACCAGTCGTACAGGACGAAAGCGAGATCGTTCGGATCCATAATCGTCGACTCGTTACGGTTCATGGTTATCCGCTGACCTTTCCGAACAGCCTCGCGATGGGCGCGAGGACCAGGGGACGGGCGGCGACCCAGCCGGCGCCGATGACAGCCAGTGAGGCGACGAAGATCCAGAAGCCGACGGGGTTGTCGGCGTACGCGGCAGGGTCCGTCGACCCGAGGGCGGCGTACATATGGTTCAGGTTGCGGAGCGCTCCGGTGGCGAGCACAAGCGTCACGTGCACGACGATGAACACCACGAAGAAGATCATCACAGGGAAATGCACGCTGCGCGCCCACTCCACGGGGTAGAGCCGGTTGAGCGTCGCGGCTCGTTTCGGCCACACGCCGCTCATCCTCACTCCGGTGATGATCGCAAGCGGCGCGGCCAGGAATACCACCGCGAAGTACGTGAGCTGCTGAAGGGCGTTGTAGTTCACCCATCCGTTCTCGGTCGGCCAGTCCAGGGTGAGGTACTGCAGTGCGGCCGACAGCGCATTGGGGAAGACCGCCCATGAGGTCGGCACGACGCGCATCCACTGCCCCGTCGCGAACAGCAGGATCACGAACACGACCCCGTTGGCGATCCAGAGGATGTCCAGTGCCTGGTGGGACCACAGCGTCAGGCTGATCCGGCGCCGTGAGTTGCGACGCGACCAGAAGACGCTCGGCCGCTTCTCGCGCCTCACCTGCAGGCCCGAGCGGATGATGAGCACCATGAAGAACGTGTTGAGGAAGTGCTGCCAGCCCAGCCAGGCCGGAAGACCGACGGGCGCGTCAGCAGGGAGGGGGTTCGCTCCCGGGTAGGTCGCCATGAAATCCTGAACGGACGGCAGCGACGCCACGAACCGGGCCAGTGCGACAACGATCGCGACCACGAGTGCAAGCCCCACGACACCTACGGCGCTCGCTCCCACCCACTGCAGCCTCGTGAAAGGGCCGTACCGTTTCGGCTCGGCCGACGGCACGACCGGATGCGCGGGCAGGGCAGCGGGCTCGGCCGCCGGTTCCGCCGCTGATGCCGCTGGAGTGACCACGGCCGCGTCGGCGGTAGGCGGAGGTTCGGGGACCGTCGTACGGGGCAGGCCCCGGCGTATCGCAGGCGCAGAAACAGCCTCCTCGACGGGTGGCTGAGACTGCGGGGCCGTCGTACGCGGCAGGCCCCGGCGTATCGCGGGCGGAGCGACAGCCGTCTCGACGACAGCCGGCTCGGCGGTGGTCGGCTCGGCGGTGACCGGCTCGGCGGTGGCCGCCTCGACGACAGCCGTCTCGGCGACAGTAGTCTCGACGGTGGCCTGCTCGGCGACGGCCGTCTCGGCGGGCGGCCACGGGACACCGCCCGCCACCCGGGGAAGCCCGCGGCGCACGGCGCGCGAGTCGGTCGCCACCCGCTAGCCCTTCTTAGCCTTAAGCGCTGCGATCAGCTGGGGAACCACCGTGAACACGTCGCCCACCACGCCGAAATCCGCGATCGCGAAGATCGGCGCATCGGCATCCTTGTTCACGGCAACGATCGTCTTCGCCGTCTGCATCCCTGCCCTGTGCTGAATAGCCCCCGAAATCCCGAGGGCCACATACAGCTGCGGCGACACCTGCACGCCCGTCTGCCCCACCTGGTACGCGTACGGGACATAGCCCGCGTCCACCGCCGCTCGCGACGCGCCCACCGCGGCCCCCAGCACGTCGGCCAGCTGCTCCACCAGCGCGAACTTCTCCGCAGAGCCCAGACCGCGGCCACCCGCCACGATCTTCGCCGCGCCGCGGAGCTCCGGCCGGGTCGAGGAGCCTGACGCCGCCTCGAAGGACTCGATCGTCGCCGCGCGCGTTCCCGAGGGCGTGACCGACAGGCGCGACACGTCAGGTTCGGCGACTTCCTGGGCGCGCTCTTCGATAACGCCCTGTCGAACCGTGATGACGAGCGGCCCGAAAGTGGACGCCGAGGTGACGTTGTACGCGCCGCCATAGACCGAGTGGTGCGCGACCACGCCTTCTTCGTCGCTGCCTACGCCGACGGCGTCCACCGCCAACGGGAGCGAGCGCCTCGCCGCGAAGCCTCCCGCGATGTCGCGTCCGTCGGCCGAATGAGAGAGCAGGACAGCCGCGGGTCGCACGAGTTCGAAAGCCGCGGCGACCGCGTCGACGGCCGGCACGGTCAATTCGTTCGCCTCCCCTGCATGCCCCACGAGCACCGACGCCGCACCGAACTTCCCGGCAGCAGCCGCAAGAGCGTCGTGCCTCGACTCATCCGCGACCAACAGTGCGACCGGCGTGCCGATCGTGGAGGCTGCGCCCAACAGGCCGGCGCTCGACGAGGCCAGCTCTCCCGCCGGAGTGGTCTCCAGCACCACCAGGACAGCATCCGGAGCGAATTCCACCATGGTCACCCCTCCACCAGACGGTTCTCGATGAGGAACGCGGCCAGCCGCTCGCCGGCGTTCCCGTCGTCCTCGATCTTGACCCCGGCCCCGCGAGGAGGCCTCGCCTCCACCGCCGTCATGATGGACTGCGGAACCGTCGCCGGATCGATGCCGACATCGAGATCGGCGAGCGTCACCGTTTCGAACGGCTTCTTCTTGGCCGCCATGATGCCCTTGAAGTTGGGGAATCGGGCGTCCGGCAGCGCCTCGGTGATCGAGATCACCGCCGGCAGCTGCGCTGAGACCGTAGCGGAACCGTGATCTGTCGTCCGCGTTCCGGATACCGCGTCGTCCGTGAGGACGACCGTCGACAGACTCGTCACGGCCGGGACTCCCAGGTGCTCGCCGAGCATCGCAGGCAGCACGCCCCCATCTCCGTCGGTCGACATGTTGCCGGTGATGACGAGATCGAAGCCGACCCGCCGCGCGGCTGCGGCGAGAACGCGTGCGGTCACACCGAGATCCGCACCGGCCAGTTGCTCGTCGGCCACCTGCAGAACGCTCGCGGCGCCCATTGAAAGGGCTTTGCGGAGCGTGGCGGATGCCGCTTCGGACGCCATCGATACGACGACGACCTCGGTCTCCGGATGCGCGTCGACGTGCGACAACGCGACCTCGAGCGCGCGCTCGCCGATCTCGTCCAGCACCCGCTCCGATGCCTCGCGGTCGGCCAGGCCCGTCTGCAGATCCAGCCTGCGGTCACCGTAGGTGTCGGGGACCTCCTTGACCAGGACGACGATTCTCACTGGTGTGCTCCGTGCGAAGACGGGACTCTCGTCCAGCCGGCGCTCATGCGACGCCCAAGGCTCGCGCGATCACGAGAAGCTGGACTTCGCTGGTGCCCTCCCCGATCTCGAGGATCTTCGAATCCCGGAAGTGGCGCGCGACCGGGTACTCGTTCATGAATCCGTTTCCGCCGAAGATCTGCGTGGCATCCCTCGCATTGTCCATCGCTGCGTCGCTGGCGGCCAGCTTCGCGATCGCCGCCTCGGTCTTGAACGGCTGGCCCGCATCCCGAAGTCGTGCAGCGTGCAGCCACGCGAGCCGGGCCGAGTGCACCCTGGCCTGCATCCGTGCCAGAAGGAACTGGATGCCCTGCCTGCTTGCCAGGGGCTCACCGAAGACGTTCCGCTTCCTGGCGTAGTCGACGGCGGCTTCGAGGCATCCTTCGGCGGCCCCGGTCGACAGCGCCGCGATCGCGATGCGCCCCTCGTCGAGGATGTGCAGGAACGCGGCGAAGCCTCGGCCTCGCTCGCCGAGCAGGTTGGATGCGGGCACTCGCGCGTCCGCGAACGTCAGGGGATGCGTATCCGACGCATGCCAGCCCACCTTGTCGTACGCAGGCTCGACCGTGAAACCCGGTGTGCCGCTGGGCACGATGATCGTCGAGATCTCTTTGCGGTCGTCCCGCTGACCGGTCACGGCAGTGATGGTGACGAAACGCGTGATCGCGGTGCCCGAGTTCGTGATGAACTGCTTCGACCCGTTGATGACCCATTCGTCCCCGTCGAGGACGGCTGTGGTGCGGGTCGCACCCGCATCGGAACCGGCTTCGGGCTCCGTGAGACCGAAACCGCCGAGTGCCTTGCCGGACAGCAGCGAGGGCAGATATTCCTGCTTCTGCTCCTCCGAGCCGAACCGGTAGATCGGCATCGCGCCGAGGCTGACTCCGGCTTCGAGCGTGATGGCGATCGACTGATCGACGCGGCCGAGCGCCTCGATGGCCAGACCGAGAGCGAGATAGTCGCCGCCCTGACCGCCGTACTGCTCGTCGAAGGGAAGCCCGAACAGGCCGAGATCGCCCATTTGCGCGACGACGTCGAGCGGAAGCGTCTTCGTCCGGTCGGCCTCATAGGCGACCGGTGCGACCACCTCCTCGGCGAACTCGCGCACCATGTTCGCGAGTTCGACGTGTTCGTCGCTCAATCCATAGGTGGTCAGATCGATTGTCACCAAGTACTCCGCTTCATTGAGGACGTATCACCGTGCATGCGTTTCCATGCTAGATGGTTCGGGGGAACGCTGCGCCTCACCCCTAGCCGCCGTTGACACCCTCCATCCGCCATCCATCCCACGCGGTCGGGTTGATGATCGCAAGGGGTTCCTGGTCGGATTTGCCGTCGGCAAAGTGGATCGTGGCGAGTGCAAACGCGCTGTCGACGTCGCTCTGCTTCACGGTGACGCTTGCGACTCCGCCTCGCGCGTCGGCCGCATGACGGAATGCCTCCGGCGCCACCGTCGGGTCTCCGGTCCAATCGGGGGACGGGATAGCCTTCTTCATCTCACTCGGACTCTCATCCGAAAGCGCCTGCAGGTAGCAGCGGATCACTCCCGCCTGCGCAGGGTCGGCTCCGGTGATGGTCGCGGGATACGGGCACGACACGGGGCAACTGTCGTCCGTGTCACCGCTGAGGTTGCAGATCGGCGCCCAGAGCGCGTCCCCGCTCCACGCGTTGCCCCAGATGGCACCGACGAGCACCACCACGGCAAGCCATACCTGAACGGATCGCCTCTGCCACGGCTTCGTTCGTCGCAGTAGCAGTGCGTCTTCATTCGTGCGCGTCACTAGCCCTGCCCTTGCGTGCTCGCGATCAGCGCCATGACGATGAAGCCAGCTGGAATCAAGAAGACCACGATTCCCATCCCGATCGCGACGCCGGCCAACGCTCTGAACCGCGTGCGCATGAGCAGCGCGACGGTACCGGCGATGATGCTCAGGAGTGGGAGGACGACCAGCCCATACTGGAACGGGTCGAAAACGCCTTCGGTGGTGACCGAGATAAACGTCACGAAGCCACTGACGATGGCCAGGACCGCCAGAGCGAGCGCTGCGATGGCGAACCAGTCGGCCGTCACTCGACGGCGTGCACTGGAGTTCGTTCGGAGCGCTGGCGAGACATCGGGAATGTGCTCGGCGCGGACCGCTGTCTCATGGTTTGCCACGAAGACCAATCGTATGGGCGACCGGCTCCGTACCGCGGCCCCCCATCGAAGGTGCAGCAGCGCCAGCGAGCCGTTAGTGTTTGCCCCGCGCCCGTATGGAGTTCGCAAGGATCGCATCCGCCCCGTTCGCCCGAGCGCATCCTTTTCTCGTGGTTGAATTCGTACGCGAACTCACGGAAGGCGCCAAACTCTGGGGCACCACGGCTGACGCGCCCGCTTCGGAGTCGCATCCGATCGCTTTCGGTCGTACGCATGTACATCCGCGGTGAGCTCGAGGTGGACGGTAACGCGTCGCTCCTGCGAGAGACGGCTGCCGCTTTCGCGTCACTGGATGCACGGCGCCGGGCCGGCGACGTCGATCCCGTTCGGTACGAAGCGGAATGGGCCCGCATTTACGAGACGCTGCCGAGCTCGAACGTGTCCGTCATGTCGTGAACCAGCCCCTTCACGTGACCCCCCGCCGATAGACCGAACAGTCTTGACTTTCCTTCACGTTCCGCGCAGATTAGTCGGACCAGCGAGTCAAAACGTGACGCGTACGCACGATGTGTGGGCGCTGGTGCAACAACCCGGGGGGGATTGCGATGAACGACTGGAACAGTGCACTGGATGAGGTCGCGCGAAGCATGAAGGGGCAGCCGAGCGAGGTGATCCTGGAGTCGTTGCGTGCTGCTACGGGTCCCGACGACGCCTGGGACGAGGCCGTGATGGTGCAGGCCGCATCCGAAATCGCCAACGGCGTCAACCTCCACTTCAACCGATAGCGGCCCCGCCCCACGTCGGGGCAGGGCCGCTTCGACAGGGTCGCCGCTCAGCCTTTGCAGGCCCCCGATCCGGAGTCGGAGTAGTCGAGCGCCGACGCGCTGAGGCCGGCGCCCTGCAGTGCCGGAGCGTACGAGAACGCGTAGCTGTGCTGCTTGAGCGTGAGCTTCATCGTGCCGTAGCCCTGGTTGTAGGCGGTGACGACATTCGGGTTCGCGTAGCTTCCGTCGGCGTTCGTCGCGAGGGCGTCGAGGGCTTCACCGCCGGTTCCGATGATGATTTCCGGGATGCCGGACTTGGGGTCATACTGGCCGGCCGGGTCCATCGGCTTGAACCGCGCGTACGCATGCTCGTGACCGTTGAGGATGAGCGTCGCGTGGTTCGCGTAGAGGAGCTTCCACCAGTCATCGGTCACCTGGCCTTCCTGGCCGCCGGCGCCGGGCGCGGATGCTGCCACGGTCGCCGTGGAGGCCGTCGTCGCGCTGAAGGTCGGCTGGTGCCAGTAGGCGATCGTGCACTGCTGGTGGTTGTTCTGCAGGTCGCTCGCAAGCCACTCAGTCTCCTGCGCGAGCAGCCCGCTGTCGGAGGTCGAGCAGTCGTTGGCGAAAGCGGCGGAATTGCACTCGGCGTTGAGGGAGATGATGTGCCAGTTGCCGAGGTCGTACGAGTACCAGCCCTGGTTGGCGCTCGTGTCGTTCCCGGCCTGGCCGGAGGTGTTCGGCGTGCCGGCCTGGTCGTGGCCGTTGAAGTAGGCGAAGTAGCCGTTGCCGTTCTGGCCGGCCTCGTTGTCGCCCTTCTTCGTGTAGGAGTAGTACTCGTGGTTGCCGGGGGCGGGCCGTTCGAGGAACTTGAGACCACCCCAGGCCTGCTCGAAGGAGCCCTCGAAGTCGCTCAGCTTGCCGACCTGATACTGCTCGTCGCCCAGGAGAGCGACGGCGTCCGGCTTCATCGCGTCGGCCTGCTTTGCGGTCGCGAACTCTGCTGCATAGCCGCCGAGGCTCGGGCTGCCGCACTTGAGGGCAGCCGGATTGGCGGTGTTGGCGCTGTCATCCGGTTCGCAGGCGATGTCGCCGACAGCGGCGAGCGTATAGGTCTTGGCGTCGTCGCCCTTGGCGGCGGTGTTGTACGGCCAGCCGTTGCCGATGCCGGGTGCCGCGACAGCAGCCGCCGCGCCGAGCAGCGACGCCGCTACGATGCCAGCGGCGATCAGCGAGATCTTACGAGTTCGAGAGCGCATACCAGTCCTCCTGAAGGGCGGGGTCTGAGTGACGCCGCTGCCAGGCCAGAGGCTAGGGTCGCGAGGCGACGTCCCGGTGAACCCGGGGCGACGATCGGATGAATGGATCCGCGGCAGATGGACAGCAGCCTCAACGTGAATCCGAGTCGTGTCGCCCAGTACTCTGATCGCGCCCAGTACTCTGATCGCATGCAGGGACGAATCGTGTGGCTGTGGGTGCTGCTGACGACGGCCGCGCTCTTGATAGTCATTGGCGCGGCGGTGCTGCTGTTCGTGCCGGTCTCATTCGGATGGGTCGGGTACGCGCCGGAAGCCAACGCGGCGTCGTTCGAGTTCTCCGGGATGTATCCGCTCACCCCCGAGCGCGCAGCCGGTGCAGGATGCGTTCTCTTCGGCCTCCTGCTTGGTGCGGCGGTTCTGGGATGGGTGCTCGGTCGCCGATCAGCGCTGAGCGCGAGCATCCAGGGCAGCTCGTCTCAGTCGCGAGAATGAGACGGCCCCGGTTCGCAGAAGTTCAGGAACATCGGGCCGCAGAACGCGCTGGCCGAGCGTCCGACCCGGGGGTTTGTCGCGAGATTGTCCTGATCCGAGTACAGCGAACCTCTAGAGATACTCGTCGATGGGCTAGCTGAGAGTCGGAAGCGGAACGTAACCGAGTAAATGGGCGCAAAGAAATCCAAGCCGCGGAACGCGCCCCGCCGACGCGGTCGCTGCCCTGGAGACACGCTGGTGCAGCCGCGCCGACGCCCTCAAACTATTGAGCAAAGTCGGGCAGGCTATCGCTCTCATCCACCGTGAGGAGTGCGCCTCATCCCGGTGAAGAGCGACGGCCGAACGTCCATCGCAGAAGCGGCGATCACTCTCGCCGAGGCGGTGAGTCAGAACAACATCAGCCGGGCATACCGCGTGCTCGTGCAGGTCGCCGACGACCTGACGGCCCCGGACCCCGCGGCCGCAGAGATCCCAGTCGACATCAGGAACGTGCCTGGGCCGCTGCGCGAGCGTGGCGTACTCATCGATGTCGACGAGCTGACCAGCGCATGACTGGGTTCCAAAAGGGCTGGCGTCGAGCGGGCTATATGCGCCTGACGCATTCTGGCCCAGGTTCACGACTCTAACCGCTCGCATCAAATCGCATACAGAAGTGACTATCTGTGTGCAGTTCAATGCCTGGCCCGTAAGACCACTCGCACATCAAATCGCATACAGTTATGATTATGTGTATGCGGAACAATGCAGGAAGGAGACCCCGATGAAGACGAAGCTCGACGCGATCACGAAGGACACGTTTACGTTCACCGACGCTCGCAACGCTGGTCTGCAGGTCAGAGACTTGCAGAAACTCCTCGAACAGAATCAGATCGAACGGCTTAGCCGCGGACGCTACCGGCGCACCGACGCACCGAACAGTGACCTCAATCTTGTTGAGATCACCACCCGAGCCCCGCTCGCCACGATCTGCCTCACCAGCGCGCTTTCACGCTACGACTTGATCGACGCGATTCCCGACAAGCTCGACATCGCCCTTCCCCGCAACACTCGCCACCCGAAAACAACCGCGGCCGTCCACTGGCACTCTTTTGACAAACCGACTTTCACCCTCGAACGCCACGAGGAGCCTATAGACGGCAGCGACCTGACCATCGGCATCTACAGCCCCGAGCGATCCATCATCGACGCGTTTCGCCTCCGTGGCTATGTCGGCTACGAAATCGCGACAGAAGCGCTCCGCAACTGGCTCCGACTACGCGGATCACGTCCGGCAAAGCTCATCAATATCGCCCGCCAAATCCCCCGATCCGAAGCTCCGCTCCGCACCGCCTTGGAGTTCTTGACATGACCGGCGCAGCAAGCGTCAGCGCCCAACTGACCAACCTCGCACGCGAGCAAAGACGCAACTCCCATGAGATGCATATTCTCTACGCACTCGAACGGTTCCTCGACCGTCTCGGCCGAACCGAGTACGCGGGTGACTTCGTTCTCAAAGGGGGCCTGTTGCTGGCCGCATATCGGCTACGCCGGCCAACCCGCGACGCCGACCTGCAGGCGATGGACATTCAACTGGACGAAGAACACTTGCGTGCAGTCGTCGCCGCGGTTTCCGCAATCGACGACGAAGATGGACTCGCGATCGACGCTGACGCCACCCGAGTGGTTCAGATCCGCGACGACGCCGAATACACGGGCCTACCACACATCGGTGACGATCCAACTCGATGTCAGCACCGGCGACCCGATTTGGCCGAATCCGGAAACGGTCGAGTTTCCGCGGCTGCTCGGCGGCAGCCTCGCAATGCTCGGACACCCGATCCCCACAGTCATCGCCGAAAAGTCCGTGACGATCTTGCAGCGCGGCACTACGAGCACCCGGTGGCGTGATTACGTAGATATCCGTGGATTCCAGCTCACCCAGGAGTTCACAGCGGGTGATCTTCGCGCGGCCGCAACTGCTGTCGCCAAACATCGCGGTTTCACTTTGGAACCCCTCGCCGACTACGTCGACGGGTACGGGACTGCTGCAGGGATGCAGGCAAAATGGGACGCCTGGCGGCGCAGGGAAGGGCTACAGGACCGAACTGAAGCGGACCTCGACGACCAGTTGGCCGACATTGTCGCGTTCCTCGACCCGGTCTACTCCGGCAGGGTCACCGACTCCGCTCGCTGGGACCCGAATGCGCAGGCCTGGACCGAGTATCGCAGTATAGGTAGCTGCCGCTGATTTCTAGCGTGGGCAACTCGTGGGCAAATCGTCAAAATGACGAAAGTGAAAACCCCCGCATCCCCTGTAAACACAGGGATCGCGGGGGCTTGCACATGGCGGTACCGGTGGGATTTGAACCCACGGTGGGCTTTCACCCACACAACTTTTCGAGAGTTGCACCTTCGGCCGCTCGGACACGGTACCGCCGACTACTGTACGCGAACAGGGGTCCGTCGCGCCAATTCAGGCAGCCACAGAGCCTCTGAGGCAGACGGCGCGCCCTCAGGAAGTCGGGGGTAAAGTTTTCGGGTGGGGACGAAAACGACCTGGGCGATGATCGGTGCTGGAGCGACGACTGCGACCCTCGGTATCCTCGGCTGGCTCGGGCTGCGACAGGCGAACGAACGCCTCGATCGCAATCGGGAACTCGTTAGCGAGACCTTGCCTGTCCACTCCAAATGGTGGCGCGACCATGCGAAGACCGAAGGCGAACTGCTCTATGTCGCGCTCGGCGACAGCGCGGCGCAGGGTATCGGCGCCAGCCTGCCACGCAACAGCTACGTCGGACTGATCGCCGACCATGTGCGCAAGGTGACCGGCCGCACCGTCCGTGTTGTCAACCTGAGCGTCTCGGGGGCGACCGTCGCCACAGCGGCAGCTGAGCAGCTGCCCCGGTTCCGCACCTTCACGCCCGACCTGGTGACCGTGTCGATCGGGGCCAATGACATCGCGGATTTCGAACCCGATGCATTCGAGGTCGGCCTCCGCGAAGTGCTCGACGCGCTCCCGCCCGACGCCATCGTGGCAGACCTACCGTGCTTCTACCTCCCTCACAACGAGCGAAAGGTCGCGGTCGCGAACCGTATCCTTCGCGAGGCTGCGGCAGAACGCGAGCTCACCGTCGTCCCGCTGCACGACACCATGAAGCGGCAGGGCGTGAAGGGCATACTCACGCAATTCGCGAACGACCTGTTCCACCCGAACGACCACGGCTATCGCGTGTGGGCTTCGGCGTTCCTACCGACGGTCACTGCGCGGATGCTCGAGAAGTTCCCCGACGCCGCCGAAACCCCCGTCGAGGAGCCGAGCGCGCCTACCTCCTGAGCCTGGTGCCCGGCCCGACGTGCGACAGCACGCGATCCCACGCCGGAATGATCACCAGGTGCCCGCGTTTGGGGATCATCTCGACACGGGCGTCGGGCAGGGAGCGCTGATACCAGGTGGCGTGCGCGTTGCCGGCGATCGCATCCGCCTGCCCGTTCACGATCAGGGTCTTGGCCTTCACCGCAGCGACGTCGAAACCCCATGGGCGAGCGGTGTAGCTCAGGATGTCGGCCGCGAGACCGCGCGTGCCCTGGGCCAGCGCATCCCGCATCATCCGCTCCAGCCGGTCGCGTGCGCCGGGAAGCTCGAGCACAGCGCTGTCGGTCTCGGATGCACCCACCGCGTCGAGCGGCACCGGGGCGTCCGCGCGTGCGTTCAGCACGTCGCCGAGCTGCCCGTCGAGCTGCTCCCCGAGCTGGGAGATCGCAACATCGGGAGGGCGCTTGCCCAGCTCCTCGGACATGGATGCGAGCTCGGGCGGAATCCACGGCACCTGCTCGTTCGGTGCCGGGGTCGCGACGATCGCCACGCGATCGACGAGCTCGGGATGCCGTGCCGCGAGGGCGAGGGCGACCCGACCGCCGGCCGACCAGCCTGCAACCCCGACGGGGCCCGGCCGCACGCCGATGCTCCCTTCGTCGCGCCGGAGGAAGCGCAGATACTCGGCGATGTCGTCGGCGTACCGCCGAATGCTCGGCCACTCTCCCGCCGGAAGCGGATCGGACGAGCCGTAGCCCGGCCGATCGAGCGCGAGGATGTGCACATTGCGGGTGTTCGTGACGAGCGGATCGGGATCGAAGATCGACGAACCCGGCGCTGAATGGCAGAAGACGACGACTCGTTCGGCATCGGCGTCGCCGAGGGTCGACACTCCGACCTTGCGTCCTGACGCCAGCGTGAAACTGATATTGGCCATGCCGTTCATTGTCCGCCTGACCGGTGACAGCGGAAGGGTTATCCACAATGCGGGTCCGATGGCGACGACTATGCACAGGTGCGGCGTCGCGCCGCTCCGATGACAGTGGCCGCGCATACAGTGGGGAACGACCGAGGAGGCCTGCGTGGCGAAAGCTCAACTCAACTACCGCTGCACCGAATGCGGGTGGACGACGGCGAAATGGGCCGGCCGCTGCAGCGAATGCCAGGAGTGGGGCACGGTCATCGAGGCCGCCGCAGAGACGGGGATTCTCCGGGCGCTGAAGCCGGTCACGATCACCGAAGCGAAGGCCGCACGCTCGATCATGGCCATCCCGACCAGCATCGTCAGCCACTGGCCGACGGGCATCGCTGAGTTCGACCGGGTGCTCGGCGGGGGCATCGTGCCGGGCGCGGCGGTGCTCCTGAGCGGCGAGCCCGGTGTGGGCAAGTCGACCCTGCTCCTCGAGGTCGCATCGAAGGCAGCAGTCAAGCAATCGCGAGTGCTGTACGTCAGTGCAGAAGAGTCCGTCAACCAGGTCCGACTTCGCGCCGAACGCACGAACGCCCTCCACCAGAACCTCTTCCTCGCCTCCGAGACCGATCTCGCGACGATCGTCAGCCAGATCGATGCCGTCGATCCCCAACTGGTCATCGTCGACTCCGTCCAGACCGTCTCGAGCGCGAACGGTGAAGGGCTCGCCGGCGGCCCGAGCCAGGTGCGTGAAGTCGCAGCCACGCTCATCCGTGTCGCGAAAGACCGCAACCTGCCGGTGCTCCTCGTCGGCCATGTGACGAAGGACGGCTCGATCGCCGGCCCCCGCCTGCTCGAGCACCTGGTGGATGTCGTGTGCCAGTTCGAAGGCGACCGCCAGACGAGCCTCCGCTTCGTCCGCGCACTCAAGAACAGGTTCGGGCCGACCGACGAGGTCGGCTGCTTCGAGATGACGGCAGACGGCATCGCCGAAGTGAGCGACCCGAGCGGGCTTTTCCTCAGCCGGGCGGGCACACCCGTCTCCGGTACGTGCGTCACGGTTGCGATGGAGGGCCGCCGACCGCTGCCCGTCGAGATCCAGGCACTCGTCGTGCGCTCCAGCGCACCCAACCCGCGCCGGGTCACCAATGGCGTCGACTCCTCGCGGGTCGCAATGCTGCTCGCCATCCTCGAACGGAGGGCGGGCATCCGCCTGAGCGACCAGGATGTCTACATCTCCACGGTCGGAGGCGTGCGGCTCACCGAGCCTGCTGCCGACCTCGCGATCGCGATCGCCGTCGCCTCGGCGGTCAATGACCATCCCGTGGCTCACACTCTCGCGGCATTCGGCGAGATCAGCCTGGCGGGCGAGATCCGGCCGGTCTCCCACAGCAAACAGCGCAACGCCGAGGCCAAGAGGCTGGGGTTCACCCTTCGCCTCGACGACGAGACCCAGACGATCATGCAGGCGCTGCGGAGGGCCTTCCGCACGGGCGTGAGCCAGCGCGACCGCGAACTCGACGCCGCGTTCTGAGCGCGACGCCCGGCGCACCTAGTCCTCCCCCAGCGCACTATTTCGTTCCGAGCGCACTCGTACGTACTAGGGCGCTCGGGACTAACAAGTGCGACGGGGCCCCCAGCGGAAATACATGGTGCGGCGAGGCCCCCAGCCGGAAGTACCACGTGCGGCGAGGCCCCCAGCCGGAAGTACCACGTGCGGCGAGGCCCCCTAGCGGAGTTACCACGTGCGGCGAAGTCGCCAGCGGAAGTACCGCGCGCGGCGAGGCCCAGCAACCGAATCAAGCCAGGCAACCCGCACCGAGAACACACCGACCGCGGCCAGCGCGCACTCACTCCGATTTAACCCACCGGTAACGCGCTCGCCACACGGCGCGCCCCTCACTGACGCAGCATTAATGAAGAACCCTCGGTTCCGCGGATGCCCAGCTCGGAGCATCCCTCGCCAGAAGCGAACCAGCCATCCTCGCTTCCGCCAGCGTCGTCGACCCGCCCACCCAACCGGCACTCCCGACCACCCGAACGCCGCTGGAGGACCCGTCATGGCTCGAACACGCCACTCCGATCGCGAGACGAACACCGCCAACTCCCCTGTCATGGTGCTGCTCGTCCTCATCGCCACCCTGGGAATCCTGCTCTACGCGGGCTTCCTGCTGAACCCGGCCAACCGCGGGGACCTGCTCCCGTACCTCATGGTGATCGTCGCCGAGGTCATCCTCATCGTCCAGGCGCTGTTCTCGATGTGGACCATCCTCTCCGGCGGCCGAGACCCCCGGGATTTCGCGTTCCACCGCGCCCAGGCGATGCTCCTGCAGGCCGCATCCCGCGCGACGTCCACCACCACGCCTGGAACGCCACCGCCCCGGCCGGAGCAGGTACCGATGAAGCTCGACGGCCGCCGCATCCTGGTCGACGTCTTCATCACTGTCTACGGCGAAGACCCCGACAAGGTCCGTCGCACGGTCGCAGCGGCGGTCGCGCTCCGTGGCGAGCATCGCACGTGGTTGCTCGACGACGGCAGATCCGACGAGATCAGGCGACTCGCCGCCGAGGAAGGGGCCTGGTATGTCCGGCGTCTCAGCGGCAACGGGGCGAAGGCCGGCAACGTGAACCACGCCTTGTCGATCGCCAAGGGCGAGTTCTTCGCCATCTTCGACGCCGACTTCGTGCCGAACCGCGAGTTCCTCTTCGAGACGGTGCCGTTCTTCACCAACCCCCTCGTCGCGTTCGTGCAGACACCGCAGACGTACGGCAACCTGCACACCACGATCGCGATCGGTGCCGCATACATGCAGTCGGTGTTCTACCGGTTCATCCAGCCCGGGCGCAATCGCTTCAATGCGGCGTTCTGCGTCGGGACGAACGTGATCTTCCGCCGGAGCGCCATCGACGAGATCGGCGGCATGTATTCCGACTCGAAGTCGGAGGATGTCTGGACGTCGCTCATGTTGCACGAGCGGGGCTGGCAGTCCGTCTACATCCCGACCGTTCTCGCGGTCGGCGACGCGCCCGAGACGGTGGAGGCCTACAGCAAGCAGCAGCTGCGCTGGGCATCCGGAGGGTTCGAGATCCTGTTCACGCACAATCCGCTGAACCCGCGGCGACGCCTGACGATGGATCAGCGACTGCAGTACCTGGTCACGGGGTCGTTCTATCTCACCGGCATCTGCCCCCTGCTGCTCATCCTCGTGCCGCCGCTCGAGATCTACTTCGACCTGCGGCCGATGAACCTGTCGATCACGGTGTTCACCTGGCTGCTCTACTACTCGGGCTTCTATGTGATGCAGATCGTGCTCGCCTGGTACACGCAGGGGTCGTTCCGCTGGCAGACCCTGACGCTTGCGACCGTCTCGTTCCCAATCTACGGCCGCGCGCTTCTCAACGTGCTCACCGGCAGGGAGCAGAAATGGCACGTGACAGGCGCCGGCCGAGCGAGTTCGCCCTTCAATTTCATCATTCCGCAGGTGCTGTTCTTCGTCTTCCTGGCACTGACATCGGTGGTGGCCATCTGGCGCGACGCCGACAACGGCGTGCTCACCCTCGCCACGGCCTGGAACGTTACGAACACGCTCATCCTGGGCGCGTTCGTGCTGACGGCAGCGCGGGAGGCGCGCCGCCTTGCGCATCCACGCACCGCGCCCGCAATCGCGCCGGTCGTGCAGGAGACGCAGCGGATCACGGTGATCGCCCGGCCCGCTGGGTACGACCCAGGCGTCCCGGCCTCTGTCGGCGCCCCCCGACTTGCAACGGAGGCATCATCATGACGTGGGCGAACCGCTTCAAACTCCTGCTCGGACTGATCGTCGTCGTCGCCCTCGTCGCGACCTTCACCCTGGTGTTCAACCAGCGCCAGCAGCAGGCGACCAGTACCTCCGCCACGATCGGAGCGCAGTCGTACCCGGTCGGCACCGACTACGGCGGCATCGTCACCCGGCAGTACGTGCAGGACGGCGACACGGTGCAGAAGGGCCAGAAACTCTTCGACGTGCAGAGTCTCCGACTGCAGCAGGATGTGGCGGCCGGCACCATATCGGCGACCTCCGCCGCCTACCCCGTCTCGCGCGACGGCACGGCGACCCTCGTCGCGACGGTGTCCGGCCGCATCGCATCGATCGACGTCGAGCAGGGAGCGTTCGCCCAGGCCGGCGCCGTTCTCGCTCACATCGACCGTTCGGATTCGCTCTACGTGAAGGCGAATTTCACCTTGACGCCGAGGGACTACGCCCGCATCAGCGACGGCGCGTCCGTGCAGATCCTGCTTCCGAACCAGCGCACCGTCCAGGGGACGGTGGGAACGATCGAGGTGCAGACGGTGAACGGGTCGGCCCAGTCGACGATCCACGTCGTGAGCAGCCAGCTCGTCGAGGGTTCCGACAACGGCCTCGTCGCGCCCGGAACCCCGGTCGTCGCAACGCTTCACCTGCGCGACGACGGCATCCTCAGCGGACCGAGCGATGCGTTCGCGGAGCTTCTCCGGAAGATCGGACTGTGATGCGATTCCGGCGCAAGGCCGGCGCGCTGGCGGCGATCGTCGGACTGCTCGCTCTGACAGCGTGCCAGTCCGCCCACACGGAGCCACCTGCGGCGACGGTCGGCGCCTCGGCCGTCTTTCCCGACGCCCAGGTCAAGCCACTCGTGGGCGCGCTCCCCCAGCGAAGCGTCTCCCCGCCACCGGCGACGCGTCTCGCCTCGGGCCTGATCCCGCCCACGAACCGCTGGTATTCGGGCCTCGTCTTCGGCGCCAAGCCGCAACCGGTCTTTCCGCTCCCACTGTCGTTCGCGCTCACCGCCTCGGGGTTCGCGTTCGGCCTTCCCAGCGTCACGGCGAATCCAACGGTCATCGCAGGCGGCTACGCGCCGCAGGTCGCTCTGGATGCAGGCGCAGGCGGCGCCACCGTGACGGCCTACGACGACGTGTCCGTGACCCTCGAATTCCACACCGCATCCGGGGCGCGAATCGGTCACACCACCATCGCCGAGGGTTCCCCCCTCGTCGGTTTCACGGCCGACAGCCCCGTCACGCTCGCGTCGTCGGCCGCCTTCGCACCGGGCGCGGGCCTGACGGCCGACCGCTCTCTCGCCGTCGCGTCGATCGGCGGCCGGCAGTACGCCGCGCTCACCCCGACCGGCGCCTTCACGGAGTCCCGGAACCGCATGCGGCTGGCGCGCGGCCAGAGCATCGTCCTCTTCCCCGTTCCGACCGGATCGACCCCCGACAAGGTCGCCCAGGCGGTGAGCGGCCCACTCCTGTCCGTCTCGACCGGCTATTCGACCGGGCCCGCCACCGCGACGACCGCCCTGGACTACCGCGCCGGCGGCGGGAGCACGGTCTTCGCGGCCCTTCCCACCCAGTCGCCGCTCGCCGCGGGAACCACCTGCGACCTGGGCCACTATGAGAGCATCTACGGCACCATGCGGCTGTGCTCCGGGCAACGCCTGGCGTGGTCGGTCCCGCTCGCCGCCGAGAACGGCGCGCTCCCGCTCGGCCGGCTCAGTGCATCCGACCGCCCCGCCGTCATCGCGCAGCTGCGACGCGACGCAGCTGCGACGACCCCTCTCCCCGCTGACTCCTACTTCGGCGGCAAGGCGCTCTACCGGATCGCGAACCTGCTCACCATCGCGCGCGCAGTCGGGGTCGCAGACGTCGCAGCCGCTCTGAAGACGCGGCTGGCCACCGCACTCCACGCGTGGAGCGACCCCAACGGCTGCGCGACCAGGCCGGCGCAGTGCTTCGTCTACGACCCGGCCATGCACGGGATCGTCGGCCTCGCCGCGTCGTTCGGCTCCGACCAGTTCAACGACCACCACTTCCACTACGGCTATTTCCTCTACGCGGCCGGCGTGCTCGCCGAAGCCGACCCGTCGAGCACGCGCGTTCTCGCTCCCGTGATCGACCTCCTCGCCGCCGACCTGGCCACGAGCGGCCCGAGCACGCTCTTCCCGCAGCGCCGCACGTTCGACCCGTACACCGGGCACTCGTGGGCATCCGGTTTCTCGCCGTTCGCAGACGGCAACAACCAGGAGTCCAGTTCTGAGGCGGTGAACGCCTGGAACGGCCTCGCGCTGTGGGCGGATGCGTCAGGGAACGCTGCTCTGAAGACCGAAGCGCGATGGATGCTGTCCAGTGAGATCGCATCCGCCCGCTCCGACTGGGTCGCCGGGGATCTCGCGTCGTTCACGGGGTTCCAGCACGAGATCGTGTCCATCAACTGGGGCGGCAAGCGCGACTACGCAACCTGGTTCAGCCCCGACCCGAACGCGATGCTCGGCATCCAGCTCATCCCGATGAGCCCGGTTTCGACCTATCTCGCTGGCGACCCCGCCCGCATCAAGCGCAACGTCACCGAGGCGACACCGCACGGCTTCGACGTGCAGTTCGGCGACTACCTCACGATGTACAGCGCACTGGCCGGGGGCTCGGAGCTCACGAAGGCCCGTGCCATGGCGAAAACGCTCGCCGCTACGGCGATCGACGACGCGGACTCGCGCACCTACCTGCTCGCCTGGCTGGCGACCCGAGGATGAGGGGGCCCGGCGGTACGTCAGTTCAGGATGAACTGCTTGGTGGCCTGGGAGGCGATCCCGTCGACCGACGTGGCCAGGTGGTACGACGCTCCGCCGGCGGGAACGAGTGAGCGTTTCGCACTGCAGGTCGCCGGGTCGGAGCGGGTGCGGTCCCAGCCGATCGGGGCCTGCGACTTCACGGTCTTGCCCGGCTGAAGAAGGACCTCCGCGTCGATCGCGCCCGTCTGGCAGTCGGTGGACTTCCAGTACACCTCGGTGCCGCTCGTGATGGTGAATACCTGGGCCTTGGTGCCGGCGTCGAGTTTGCAGGCGTTCGGCCCGGTGTTCGTGATCGAGACCGACAGCTGCGGCATCTCTTCTGCGCCGTAGCTGGTCTTGTCGGTGATCGCCGCGACGGTGATGTTCGCAGGCTTGCAGGCGGCACCCGTCGCCGTCGTCGGATCGGTCGGGATGGTCGTGCTCTGCGGGTCGGCCGCGTGCCTCGACGCCGTGGTGGGCGGCGGGGTCGTAGGGGCACCGTTCGAGGCACCCGGGCGGACGACGATCAGGATGATGACGACGATGATGGCGAGCGCCGCGAGACCGACGACCAGGCGGCGGCGCCAGTACACCTTGCTCGGCTGGGGGCCGACCGGATGCTTGAACGTCGACATGGCATCAGGGTAACCGCGTGAGCGCGGAAATCCGCGGCAAAACGCGGGATCGCGGGGCTTCTAGAGGTGTTTGAGCATCCGCGTGTTGCCGAGGGTGTTCGGCTTGACCCTGGCCAGGTCGAGGAACTCTGCGACACCCTCGTCGTGCGACCGGACCAGCTCGGCATAGACCTCAGGGTCGACGGTCTCGTCGCCCATGTCGACGAACCCGTGCTTCGAGAAGAACTCCACCTCGAAGGTGAGGCAGAACAGGCGGCTGAGGCCGAGTTCGCGAGCGTCGTCCTCGAGCCGCGAAAGCAGGGCATGCCCGATTCCGGCGTGCAGCCACTCGTCGGCGACCGCGAGGGTGCGCACCTCGGCGAGGTCGCGCCACATGACATGCAGCGCACCGCATCCGACCAGCGTGCCGTCGTCGGTCTCGGCGACCCGGAACTCCTGCACCGACTCGTAGAACACCACCGCATCTTTGCCGAGCAGGATCCTTCGCTGGACCAGCGGGTCGACGAGGGCCTGGATAGCGGCTACGTCACTGGTGCGCGCCCGCCGCACGCGGATGCTCGTGGAAGTCAGGGTCACCCGTCAAGTCTAGGGCGGCGCTCGGGGCGCCTTGCAGGCCGCGGCTTGAGCCAAATCGGGGATTCAGCCGGGCTGAGACCACGATTCGCTGCAAGTCGGCTCCGTCGCCGGACGCGACAAGTCGGCTCCGTCGCAGGACGCGAAACGGGGCCGGCTCGTCAGAGCCGACCCCGTTCAGGGATTCGCGGACTACTCGCCGCTGGCTGCAAGGTGGTCGGGCGTGATCGCACCAGCGCCGATGGCGGCGGCGGCGTTGATCCCCGCACCGATCGGCTCTGCGTGCTGCGACGTCGTGAACACGAACTCGCCGTCCTTGAAGTCGACGTGAACGTGGTCGCCGGCGTTCAGCTCACCCTGCAGGATGCGCTCGCTGAGGCGGTCCTCGATCTCGTGCTGCACCGCGCGACGCAGGGGCCGCGCGCCGAGCGACGGGTCGAAGCCGACCTCGATCAGGCGCTCCTTGGCGGGCAGCGCGAGCTCGATGGTCATGTCGCGGTCCAGCAGGCGAACCGAGAGTCGCTTGATGAACAGGTCGACGATCTGCAGGAGCTCCGCCTTGTTGAGCTGCGGGAACACGATGACTTCGTCGACACGGTTCAGGAACTCGGGCTTGAAGTTCTTCCTCAGCTCGTCCTTCACCTTGCCGCTCATCCGGTCGTAGCCGGTCTGCGTGTCACCCTCGATCTGGAACCCGACGGGGCCGCCGGTGATGTCCTTGGTGCCGAGGTTGGTGGTCATGATGATCACGGTGTTCTTGAAGTCGACGACACGACCCTGGCCATCCGTCAGGCGTCCCTCCTCCAGGATCTGGAGCAGGGAGTTGAAGATGTCCGGGTGTGCCTTCTCGATCTCGTCGAACAGCACGACGCTGAAGGGCTTGCGGCGCACTTTCTCGGTGAGCTGGCCGCCCTCTTCGAACCCGACGAACCCGGGAGGAGCACCGAACAGTCGCGAAACCGTGTGCTTCTCGCCGTACTCGCTCATGTCGAGGGAGATCATGGCCGACTCGTCGTCGAACAGGAACTCGGCGAGCGCCTTGGCCAGCTCGGTCTTTCCGACACCGGTCGGGCCGGCGAAGATGAACGAACCGGAGGGGCGCTTCGGGTCCTTGAGGCCGGCGCGCGTGCGACGGATCGTCTTCGAGAGGGCCGCGATGGCCTCCTCCTGACCGATCACGCGCTCGTGCAGGGCCTTCTCCATGAACACGAGGCGAGCGGACTCCTCCTCGGTGAGCTTGAAGACGGGGATGCCTGTGGCCTGCGCCAGCACCTCGGCGATGAGACCCTCATCGACCTCGGCCGATGTCTTGACGTCGCCACTGCGCCACTGCTTCTCGAGACGCAGACGCTCGCCGAGGAGGTTCTTCTCCTCGTCACGGAGGCTGGCCGCCTTCTCGAAGTCCTGGTCTTCGATCGCTGCTTCCTTCTGCGAACGAACGGCCGAGATCTTGTCGTCGAACTCGCGCAGCTCCGGCGGCGCCGACAGGATCGACAGGCGCAGGCGCGCGCCGGCCTCGTCGATCAGGTCGATGGCCTTGTCCGGAAGGAACCGGTCGCTGATGTAGCGGTCGGCGAGGTTCGCGGCTGCGACGATCGCGCCATCCGTGATCGAGACCTTGTGGTGCGCCTCGTAGCGGTCACGCAGCCCCTTGAGGATGTTGATCGTGTGGGGCAGCGAGGGCTCAGCGACCTGGATGGGCTGGAAGCGGCGCTCGAGGGCCGCATCCTTCTCGAAGTGCTTACGGTACTCGTCGAGGGTGGTCGCCCCGATCGTCTGCAGCTCGCCGCGGGCGAGCAGCGGCTTCAGGATGCTGGCCGCATCGATCGCGCCCTCGGCTGCGCCCGCACCCACCAGGGTGTGGATCTCGTCGATGAACGTGATGATGTCGCCGCGTGTGCGGATCTCCTTGGTGACCTTCTTGAGGCGCTCCTCGAAGTCACCGCGGTAGCGGGAGCCTGCGATGAGCGAGCCGAGGTCGAGCGTGTAGAGCTGCTTGTCCTTCAGCGTCTCAGGAACGTCTCCGCGCACGATCGCCTGGGCGAGGCCCTCGACGACGGCGGTCTTGCCGACGCCGGGCTCACCGATCAGCACCGGGTTGTTCTTGGAACGACGCGAGAGGATCTGCATGACCCGCTCGATCTCCTTCTCACGGCCGATCACGGGGTCGAGCTTGTTGTCGCGCGCAGCCTGCGTCAGGTTGCGGCCGAACTGGTCGAGGATCTGGCTGCCGGCCTGGGCTGCGGCCTGGTCGTTGCCGCCGACCTGCACCTGCTCCTTGCCCTGGTAGCCGCTCAGGAGCTGGATGACCTGCTGGCGGACGCGGTTGAGGTCTGCGCCGAGCTTGACCAGGACCTGCGCTGCGACGCCCTCACCCTCGCGGATGAGGCCGAGCAGGATGTGCTCGGTGCCGATGTAGTTGTGGCCCAGCTGCAGTGCCTCGCGCAGCGAGAGCTCCAGCACCTTCTTGGCGCGCGGAGTGAACGGGATGTGCCCGGTCGGCTGCTGCTGGCCCTGGCCGATGATGTCCTGAACCTGCTCGCGCACGGCGTCCAGCGAGATACCGAGCGACTCGAGCGCCTTCGCCGCAACACCCTCACCCTCATGGATCAGCCCCAGCAGGATGTGCTCGGTGCCGATGTAGTTGTGGTTGAGCATCTTGGCCTCTTCCTGGGCCAGGACGACGACACGGCGTGCTCTGTCGGTGAATCTCTCGAACATGTTCTACTCCTCAAGCGCCATGGCAGGGTCGGCGCCGTTACAAAGAGAGTAACCAGCGGAAGAGCGCAATACTGCCCCTGTTCGCCGTGGGCGTTAAGGGAGTGCGCGGCTCTCAGGCGCCACGGAGGTCAGCCGCGCAGGCCGGGGAGCGTCAGCGTCGAGTCGGGCAGTTTGATGGTGACGTCCGACGTCGTGGTCACCGAGCTCGGCGTCGCGAAGACGGTCGTGTGGGGCACATAGTCCTGCGTGCACACGCTGCCGGTGATCGGTGCGGGAGTCGCCTTCAGCTGGTTGCTCGCGATGGTCTCCACCGACGCGACGGTGGGCGGGCAGGTCGAGCTGCCGTAGAGCACGATCGCGAACTGCGCCCCGCCCTTCAGCCAGACGGCGTAGGCGGCGCCGCCTGCGCTGCTCGCGGGCGGGACAACGCCCTTCGGCTCCCCCTTGTAGTCGGTGACGGGATGCGACATCGAGGTCGAGCATCCGGCCAGCGCAGCCAGCACGACGAGCGCGCCGGCGATGCCGAGAATGGGGCGACGCCGGGCCTGCAGGGTGTTGAGCATGGTCACATTCTAGGAAGCGGCACCATGGATCGGCTGCGAACGTATGATGCTTTCGTGAGCAACCTGGAGCGGGATCCCGCGGAGGTCATCGCGGGCGGAACAGTCGACATCGCTGACGCGCGTTCGATCGAGGTGCTGCTTCCGCGGGAGGTTCCCCTGGGCGGCCCGCGGGCGATGAATGTGCGCCGAACGCTGCCCCAGCGCAAGCGTTCCCTCATCGGCGGATGGTGCTTCGTCGACCACTACGGTCCGGAGGACGTGTCGGTGACCGGCGGGATGCAGGTGCCTCCGCATCCGCATACCGGGCTGCAAACGGTGAGCTGGCTCTTCGCCGGCGAGATCGAGCACCGCGACAGTGTGGGAAGTCACGCGATGATCCGGCCGGGCGAACTCAATCTGATGACCGCGGGTCACGGAATCAGCCACTCGGAGGTGTCGACAGCGGCCACGACCACGCTGCACGGGGTGCAGCTCTGGGTGGCGTTGCCGTCGGCTTCGCGCGATGTGGCGCCGTTCTTCGAGCATCACGTGCCTGCGCCTGTTCAGGTGGGGGATGCGGTGGCTCGGGTGTTCGTGGGGTCGCTCGCTGGGACAGCCCGGAGTGCGGTCGGCGGGGCCGGCGACGGCGCCGGCGCCGAGCCCACGGCGTTCAGCCCGCTGCTCGGTGCCCAGCTGGACATTCCGGCGGGTGCGTCGGTCACGCTGCCCCTCGACCCGTCGTTCGAGCACGGCGTCCTGGTGGATGCGGGCCCGGTCGACGTCGCGGGCGAGACGATCGCGGACTCCGAGCTCGCCTACCTTGGGCTGGGTACGGAGACTCTCGAGCTGCGAGCAGGCGAGGCGGATGCGCGCGTGCTGCTGCTCGGCGGCGAACCGCTCGGCGAGCAGATCGTCATGTGGTGGAACTTCATCGGGCGCTCGCACGAGGACGTGGTGCAGTTTCGCGCGGAATGGCAGCGCGACGTCATCGACGGCGAGGATCCGCACGGTCGTTTCGGTTCCATCCCGGACTTTCCCGGGTCGGCGCTGCCGGCCCCGGTTCTTCCCACGGTGCGCCTCAAGCCGCGCGGCTGACCGGTCGACGCCGTTCGTAATTCAGGAGTTCGTGGGGTGGATGCGACTCCCGAGCCGCCTGACGCGGAAAAATCCCTGATGGGATGTGCGACCGCGGCTCTCGCGCCCCCAAAACTCCTGAATTATGAACCTGCGCCGTCCCATTTCGATGGCGACGAGCCCTCCACAATTTGCCAGCGCCCATAGTTGTCCACAGATTCGACGAGACAGAACCGCGGAATTCCGCGGTCCGACAGTCTGGGGTAACAAGGGATGCATGCAGCTGACACCTGATTGCATGCATCCCGTCTACGATCGAACTATGGGAGTAACAGTGCAAGTCAGAGACCTCGATCCGGATGTCGATGAGCGGCTCAAGGCCGCAGCGGTGGCGAAGGGCATTTCGTACTCCGAGTACCTCCGACGCGAATTGACACGAATTGCGGAGGGTCTCCGAATCGACGATCGGTGGGCCGCGCTTCAGGCACGAAACCGCGTGCGCCGCGCCGCGGCGCCGCAGCAACCCTTCGAGCCCACCGATATCGATTCGGACACCATCGTGGCCTGGATCCGGGAAGACCGGGATCGTCGATGAGGGGCGCTGTCGTCGACAGCAGTGCGCTCTTCGACGTCCTGCTGCATGAAGGAGCGTCGGGGGTGAATGCGCACGATCAACTCAGGGATCGAAGACTGTGCGCTCCCGAGCTGATCGCACCCGAGCTTCTGAGCGTCGCCCGCCGCATCGTCAGGCTGGACCCAGCTCTCCTACCCAAGGCGGAACGGCTCATCAGTGAGTACAACGCACTGAATGTCAGTCGCTTCCCCCACGACGATCTCCTCGAGACCGCGTGGGAGATCCGCCACACGGTATCGGCCTACGACGCGATGTACGTCACGCTTGCACGCGAACTCGATCTGCCGCTCCTCACGAAGGATCGCAAACTCCTCAATGCGGCACGCCGGCTGTGCGAGGTCGAGCTTCTCGCGTGACTACTGGAGGGCTGAGGTCAGCCGGGCGAGGTTGTCGAGCACCGTCGAGCGCAGGGGCTGCCGACTCCATTCCTCGAGAGTGAGCTCGCGGCTGTTCGCCCGATAGCCGTCCTCGACCTTCCGCATCGACTCGACGAACGCGCGGCCGCGAACCATCAGCGACACCTCCATGTTGAGCAGGAAGGAGCGCATGTCCATGTTGCTCGAACCGATCACCGCTACATCGTCGTCGATCGAGAAGTGCTTGGCATGCAGGATGTACGGCTTCTTGTACATCCAGATCCGCACGCCCGCCTTGAGCAGCGCCTCGTAATACGAGCGCTGCGCGTGATACACAAGGGCCTGGTCGCCGATCTCCGAAACGAAGAGTTCGACCTTCAGGCCGCGCTGCGTAGCCGTGGTGATCGCCGTGAGCATGGCTTCGTCCGGTACGAAGTACGGGCTCGTGATGACGATGCGCTCCTGGGCGTAGTACAGCAGCGCGAGAAACAGCCGCAGGTTGTTCGCGCCTTCGAACCCGGGACCGCTCGGTACGACCTGGCAGTCGAGACTGTCCGGCGACGGCTCGATCGTGATCGGCTCGGTCTCACGCCGGAGAAGCTCGTCGGTCTCGCTGTACCAGTCGGTGATGAAGATCGCGTTGAGTCCGGCGACGATCGGCCCCTCGAGGCGCACCATCAGTTCCTGCCACTTGAGGCCCCGGCGGATGTTCGACCGTTTGTTGTAGCTGCGGTCGATCACGTTCTGCGAACCCATGAAGCCCACGGCACCGTCGAGGATCAGGAGCTTGCGGTGATTGCGCAGGTCGGGCCGCTGGTATTTGCCCTTGAGCGGCTGCACCGGGAGCATGAGCTGCCATTTCGCCCCCATCGCGGTGAGGCGTTTGATTGTGCGCTTGTAGTCCCGTGTCCGCAACGAGGCGATGTGGTCGAGCAGAACCCGAACGATCACGCCGCGTTCGACAGCCGCCTCGAGAGCGTCGAAGAACGGTGCGGTCGTCTGGTCGCACGTGAGGATGTAGAACTCGACGTGCACGTAGCGTCGTGCCTTGTTGATCTCCTCCGTCATCAGGTCGAGCGAGCTCTGGTAGTCGCCGTTCAGGGTCGCCGTGTTGCCGCCCACGAGCGGCATCGCCCCCAGGTTGCGATTGAGCTGGACGACCGACTCCAGCCACGGCGGCCAGGGATGCTCACGGCTGACCCGTTCCATCCCCTCGGTGCTCTCGATGATGAAGCTGTTGATCTCCGCCTGCTTCTCACGGCGCTTCTTCGGAAGCTTGTAGCTGCCGATGAGCAGGAAGAACAGCACGCCCAGGTACGGGATGAGGAAGATCGCGAGAAGCCAGGCTGTCGCGGAAGTCGGCTTGCGGTTGCGCGGGACCACGATGACCGCGATGACACGGATGACGAAGTCCACGAACAGTGCCACGCCGACGATGATCGCCGTGAGGGTAGCAGCGTCCATCGGCGCTCATCCCCTCGCTCGTACGATGCGCCGCGAACCGGCGCTAACGCAACCGTACCGAACGCTATGGCTTCTGAGGCAGCCCGCGGCGAGCGCGTTCCTCGGCCTCCATGCGAGCGTAGGCTTTACGTTCGGTGCGGTCTGCACGCACGATCGACCGCATCACGAGCCAGAAAAGCAGCCCCACGAGAATGGTCGGGGCAAGCGACCACACGATGCCGGTCCAGAGTTCGTTCATAACCCGATAATGGTAACGCGCACATCTGTGAACGGAGTTCCCGACGCCTCCCCTCTCCACCTTCCTCACCACCTGGCAGTTCGACCCGGTCGCCTTCGCAGCCATCATCGTCGCCGGCGGCCTCTACCTCGCCGGCGTCGTCTCCCTGCGCATCCGGGGTCATCGCTGGCCGCTCAGGCCAACCCTGGGATTCTTCCTGCTCGGCCTCGGCTCCTACGCCTGGGTGTGCTTCGGCTTCCTCGGTGCGTACAGCTCCGAGCTGCGGTGGGCGTTCACCACACGGATCGCTTTGCTGCTCTTCGCAGTCCCCGGCCTGATCAGCCTCGGAAAGCCGGTCGCTCTGACACGGATCGTCCTGAGCGGGCTACCGCGCCGCACCGTCGATCGCATGCTCCGCTCCTGGCCCGTGCGTCTCTTCGGCAATGCGATCTTCGCGCCCCTGTTCGCGTGCGCGGTCTTCCTCGTCTTCCTCACCCCGATCGCCGCGGTGCTCCGCGACAGCACGTGGTCGGAGTGGACCATCACGGTGCTCGTGCCCCTTGCCGGGATGCTCATGGTGCTTCCGATGGCCACGCACACGATCATCCGGACCAGCCTCTTCATCACGGCGGAATTCCTCTTCGCCTTCGTCGAACTCCTGCTGGATGCGGTGCCCGGCATCCTCCTGCGCCTGAACGACACCGTGCTCGACCACGCACCCGCCGTGCTCGGAAAGCTTCCGCTCTGGTTCCCGAACGCTCTGCACGACCAGCATCTCTCGGGCGACTTCCTGTGGTTCATCGCCGAGATCGCGGACGTGCCCGTGCTGATCATCCTCTTCATCCGCTGGACGCAGAGCGACCGGCGCGAGGCGAAAAGTCTCGACGAGCTGACCGACGAGCAGATGGAAGAGCTCACGCGCGAGCATTTGCGCGGCCCGCGCGCCTGATCGGGCCCTGCGCCTGATCAGCCCGCACCTGATCAGGCAGAGACCTGCGGCTCAGCCCTGCTTGACGAGCGGGAAGAGGATGGTCTCGCGGATGCCGAGACCCGTGAGCGCCATCAGCAGGCGGTCGATGCCCATTCCGAGACCGCCGGTGGGCGGCATGCCGAATTCGAGCGCACGCAGGAACTCCTCGTCGAGACGCATCGCCTCCAGGTCGCCGGCCGCAGCGAGCCGCGCCTGCTCGACGAAACGCTCGCGCTGCACCACGGGGTCGATCAGCTCGGAGTAGCCGGTTGCGAGCTCGAAGCCGCGCACGTAAAGGTCCCACTTCTCGACGACACCTTCGCGCGAGCGGTGGGCACGGACGAGCGGGCTGGTGTCCACCGGGAAGTCCATCACGAACGTCGGGCGGACGAGGTTGCCCTTGACGAAGTGCTCCCACAGCTCCTCGACGTACTTGCCGGGAAGCGGGTGCTCGATCTCGATCCCCTCACGGGCGGCGATGGCACGCAGGTCTTCCACAGGTGTCGCCGGAGTGATCTCTTCGCCGACTGCCTCTGAAAGGCTGTCGTACATGCGAATCCGATCCCATTCACCGCCGAGGTCGTACTCGGTGCCGTCGGCCCACGTCACCGTGTGCGAACCCGCGATGTCGAAGGCTGCGTTCTGCACCAGCGTCTGTGTGAGCTCGGCGATCACGTTGTAGTCGCCGTACGCCTCGTACGACTCGAGCATGGCGAACTCGGGGGAGTGCGTGGAGTCGGCGCCTTCATTGCGGAAGTTGCGGTTGATCTCGAAGACACGGTCGATGCCGCCGACCACGGCGCGCTTCAGGTAGAGCTCCGGTGCGATCCGCAGGAAGAGCTCCGTGTCGAAGGCGTTCGAGTGGGTCACGAAGGGGCGGGCGGATGCACCGCCGTGCATGACCTGCAGCATCGGGGTCTCGACCTCGATGTAACCGCGGTCGGCGAAGGTCTTGCGCAGGCTGGCGACGACCTTCGACCGGTTGACGACGTTGAGGCGCGCCTGGTCGCGGGCGATGAGGTCGAGGTAGCGGCTGCGGACGCGGCTCTCTTCGCTCAGTTCGTTGTGCAGGTTCGGCAGGGGAAGGATCGCCTTGGAGGCGATCGTCCACTCGCGCACCATGACCGACAATTCGCCGCGGCGGCTCGAGACGACTTCGCCGAAGACGAAGAGGTGGTCGCCGAGGTCGACGAGCTCCTTCCAGCGGGCGAGGGAGTCCTCACCCACTTCTGCGAGAGACACCATGACCTGGATGCGCGTCCCGTCGCCAGCCTGAAGGACGGCGAAGCACAGCTTGCCGGTGTTGCGGAGGTGCACGACACGACCGGCGATTCCCACGTCGACGCCCGAGGTCTCGTCGGCCTGCAGGTGGCCGAACTCTTCGCGCACAGCGGGGATGGTGTGCGTCACCGGAACCGCGACGGGATAGGCTCCGCCGGCCGGAGAAGCCGCCTCCTCGATGAGGCGGGCACGCTTGCCCAGCCGGACCGCCTTCTGCTCGCTGACCTCGTCGTCAGTGAGTTCGGGCTCGTTCTGCTGGGTATCGGTCATGGCTGTCTTTCGCTCGGCGGCAGCGCTCTTGCCATCGCTCGGTCTAGGGGAAACTGATTCGCTCGTTGTCGATCAACCGGGTCCAACCCACACGCGCTGCGATCAGTGCGATCGCCGGCCCGTGGTGCCCCTCCCCGACGGGAAGGAACGTTTCCGGGTCGACGACAACGAGATAGTCCAGCTTAACGGCAGGCTCGGCGGCGATCACGGCACGGGCGGCCTCGAGCACCGCCTCCGCGCCCCTGTCGGCAACCGCGGAACCGGCGGCGAGCGCACCCGACAGCGCGACGGCGGCGGCACGCCCCTCCGGGTCGAGGTACCGGTTGCGGCTGGAGAGCGCAAGGCCGTCGCTCTCGCGAACGGTGTCGACGACCGCGATCGTGATCGGCAGGTCGAGGTCGCGCACCATCCGGCCGACGAGGTGCACCTGCTGCGCATCCTTCTGCCCGAAGACGGCGACGTCAGGCGCAACGATGTGGAAGAGCTTCGCGACCACGGTGAGCATTCCGTCGAAGTGGCCCGGCCGCGATGCGCCCTCGTAAAGGCTCGCGATGGAGCCCGCCGTCACGCGCGTCTCGGCCGAACCCGTCGGGTACATCTCGTCCACCGACGGCGCGAACACGAAGTCCGCGAGCCCCTCGAGGCGCTGCACGTCGGCATCCAGGGTGCGCGGGTACCGGTCGAAGTCCTCGCCCGGCCCGAACTGCAGGGGGTTGACGAAGATCGAGACGACGACGATGCCACCGAGGTCACGCGCCTGCCGCACGAGCTGGAGGTGCCCTTCATGCAGGGCGCCCAGGGTCGGAACGAAGACGACGCGGGCGACCGGCGCATCCGAACTGCCTTCGCGACGAGCCCGCTCACGCGCTGACGCGACGACCCGGCGCAGCGCGGCGATGGTGGTGACGACTTCTGGCATCTGGTTCCCTCCAGCCGCCGCGCCCCGGCGGGTGCGCCGCGAAACGACCGGACTTTCGATGCTACTCGCCGCCGGCGGCCTCGACCGTCGCCACCAGCGCATCCCGGAACGCTTCCGGGTATTCGAGGTGCGGCGAGTGGCCGCAGTTCTCCAGCACGAGCTCCTGGAAGGTCCCGCCCGCCGCCGCATAGCTCTCGAAGACGGTGCGGGTCTGGGTGACCATGGGCTGGCGCGGTGCGACCTCGGAACCCGGCCAGCCGGGGATGACACCGATCTCACCCAGGTAGTTGATGTCGAAGAACGACGTGTCACTGACAATGACGTCATTCGCGCCGTGGATCCAGGTCAGCGGCGGCTTCGGTTCGAGGTCGACGATCGCCGAGAGGTTCAGGTATTTCGGCGCCATCGTGTTCAGCACTCCGCGCGATCCGGCGGCGAACCCCGGCCAGTTGTCGGACGCGACGCCGTCACCGGGGTAGTTGTCGATCCCGACCGTGGTCGTCAGCATCGACTCGACCCAGATGTCCTCATGGTCGGAGACGAACCCGGGCAGCACGTAGGAGCTCGCGTAGACCGAACGCGGGGATGCGTCGGACTCGGACGACGTGTCGCCGCTCTCCAGGCGCGCGACGAAATCCGGGTTCACTCCCCCGCCACCGCAGCCCGCGTCGTCGTCGGTCAACCGCGAGCCGTCCGCAGCCGTTCCACCGAAGCCGTACGGCGACACCGGCGACTGCAGCGTGAGGCTGCGTACAGGGTGGTCGAGCGCATACTGCATCGCCACCCCGGCTCCCATGCTCCAGCCGACGACATGCACGCGGCCGAGACCGAGTTCGGCGATGACGCCGGCGACATCGTCGCTGAAATCGCGGAGCCCGCGGGTGGGGTCGACGGGAAGCGTCTCCGAATCGCCGAACCCGCGCAGGTCGACCGCGAACACCCGCCAGTGCTCGGGCATGGAGAGCATCGCATCCTGCCAGAACAGGGCGGACGACACGTTTCCGTGGATGAAGACGACGTCTGGACCGCCGTGCGCCGGGTCCCCGGCCCTCTCCAGGACGTTCGCTCGCAGGCGCGGCGTCTGAACGCTTCGTGAGGTGATGCCGTCGATCAGTGTCATCGTGCTCTCCCAACGTCGGTGTCCGCCGGCACACAGTGCCCAGGACGTTCGGCCCTGGGCGTGGCCGGTCCACCTTGACGGCACCGGCGCTGGTGGTTAGCGTACCTGTTACCCGAGCCGTGGGCGAGGGGTGCGCACACATCGGACGGAGTGGTCGTGGGTGCTGGATTCGAAGGCCGTCGCGCCCTCGTGACGGGGGCGGCCAGCGGCATCGGTGAGGCGTGTGCGCGGGCACTGGCCGAACGTGGCGCGATCGTCGTGATCGCCGACCTGGACGGGGCAGCGGCCGAACGGGTCGCCGTTGACATCGGCGGCGAATCGTGGCACGTGGATCTCACGGACACCGGGGCTCTCGCCACCCTGGCGCTCGACGTGGACATCCTGGTGAACAATGCGGGAATCCAGGTGGTGAGTCCGATCGAGCAGTTCGACACTGCCGCGTTCCATCGCATCCTGACCCTCATGCTCGAGGCACCGTTCCTCCTGATCCGCGCGGCCCTGCCGCACATGTACGAGCAGGGTTTCGGACGCATCGTCAACATCTCGTCGGTGCACGGACTCCGCGCGTCCGAGTTCAAGTCGGCTTACGTCGCAGCGAAGCATGGTCTGGAGGGCCTGTCCAAGGTGGCAGCCCTCGAAGGGGCACCGCACGGCGTCACCAGTAACTGCGTGAATCCCGGCTACGTGCGCACGCCGCTCGTCGAGAAGCAGATCGCCGACCAGGCGCGCCTGCACGGCATCCCGGAGTCGCAGGTGGTCAGCGACGTGATGCTGGTGAACAGCGCGATCAAGCGGCTGGCCGAGCCGGCCGAGGTCGCCTCCCTCGTCTGCTGGCTTGCCGGCGAGGACGCGTCGCTGGTCACCGGCGCCTCGTACACGATGGACGGCGGATGGAGCGCACGATGACATACCGAACGCTGGATGTGCCGGTCAGGGGCGGGATGCTGCGGGTCGGCGAGTGGACTCCTGCGGACCCTGACGCCCCGGTCGTCGTCGCCGCGCATGGGATCACTGCTTCGCATCTCGCCTGGGCGACCATAGCGGATGCGCTTCCCGAGGTGCGTTTCGTCGCACCGGACCTGCGCGGCCGCGGCCGCAGCAATGGGCTGCCCGGGCCGTTCGGGATGGTGCAGCACGCCGAGGACCTTGCCGCAGTGAGCGAGCACCTCGGGCTCGACCGGGCCCTCGTCGTCGGCCATTCGATGGGCGGCTTCGTCGCGCTTGCGAGCGCGCACCTCTACCCGGAGCGCTTCACCGGGCCCCTGCTCGTCGACGGCGGACTTCCGCTGCGCATCCCCGACGGCGTCACCCTCGATGAGTTGATGGCGTCCACCCTCGGCCCCGCCATGGCACGCCTGTCGATGACGTTCCCGGATCGCGCGGCCTACCTCGAGTTCTGGGGGCGGCACCCTGCTTTCGCTGCGAACTGGACCCAAGACGTCGTCGACTACGCGAACTACGATCTCGAAGGCACCGAGCCGAACCTCCGGCCGTCGACGTCGTACGACGCCGTCGCAGCCGACTCCGGTGACCAGTTCGGCGGAGGAGTGGTGGCCGACTCGCTGGCCGCCCTTACGCATCCTGTGCAGCTGCTCGTGGCGCCGCGCGGTTTCCTCGACGATCCGCCCGGCCTGTACGACATCGCGGCACGGGAGCGTGCGCGCACCGATTACCCCTTCGTGCAGATCTCCGAGGTCGCCGATGTCAACCACTACACGATCGTCCTGAGCCCTCAGGGCGCCGATGCCGTCGTCGAAGCGTTGCGCGCCGAGCTGGCCGCGCTCAGCTGACGCCTGCGGGCCACTGCACCCGAGCGCAGGATGTATCAGCCGAGCGGGTCCAGCGGGTCGTCGCGGCCGTCGAGAAGCACGTCCGGTCCGGCGGCGGGGGCGGATGCGCGCGACAGGGCGTTGTCGACGGCCGACCGCACGAGCGAGCTCAGGTACGAGCCCGGGTTCTCGAACCCGATGCCGCTGAGGATGCCGGTCGCCTGCTCCACGATCGCGCGCGAGAACGTGCTCGCGGTCGCGATGGCCTCGGCGTACGCCGCCCGGTCCTCCTCGGCGACGACGACCGGCTCCCCGCCCATCTCGACGACGAGCGCCTGCCCGATGGGCAGCACGGGAGCGGGCGCAGTGACGGCGAAGTAGGTCTCCTGGAGGCGCGCGATGTCGAGGCTCGTGCCGGTGAAGGCGAGCGCCGGATGCACGGCGAGCGGTATCGCGCCGGCCGCAGTCGCCGGCGCAAGAACCTCGACACCGAACCCGGGCGCCGTGTGCAGCACGATCTGCCCCGGCTGCCAGCTCCCTGTCGCAGCCAGACCGGCAACGAGCGACGGGAGTTCCGCATCGGGTACGGCCAGGATGACGAGCTCGCTTCGCTCGACGATGACTGGAATCTCGAGCACCGGCGCCCCCGGCAGGATGGCGTCGGCCCGTTCCCGGCTGCGCTCCGACACCGCGGAGATGCCGACGATCGCATGCCCGGCGCCGGCGAGCGCCGCACCCAGGACGGGTCCGACGTGGCCGGCCCCGATGATGCCGACTCCGAGGCGTCCTGCACGGCGCTCGATCACGAGGTCTCCCCTTCCGCCGAGCCGGCTGACTCGTTCCAGCGGTGGCTGCGGTCCGACCGCGCCGACGAGATCGCTCCGGCCGCGACCGCGTCGAACAACTCCAGGCTGCGGTCGCGGTCGATCACCGCCAGCCTCGGATGCACAGGACCCGACACCGTGTGAAGGCGGGTCGACACGAGCCCGAGCATCCGGTCGAGGGGTCCCTGGTACAGCTCGAGGCTCTGCAGGCGCGCCAGCGGCACGATGGCGAGGCTCCGCCACAGGAAACCACGCCGGAGGAGCACCACTCCATCGGTGAGTGCGTAGCCGGTGCGCTGCCATGAGAACGGCCGCAACCATGCCGCGCGCCGGGGTGCGCCGACGAACCCGTCGCGGCCCCGCGAGGTCATGCCGGCGACGACGAGCTCCCGATGGGCCGGCGTGGCGAACTCCGGCAGGACGAGCGACAGCACCCGCGCCACGTCGTCGAGGTCGCCGACCGGAAGCATCGTCGTGTTGGGCTGGCCCGCCGCACCCTTCTCGGTCGAGTGACCCGCGGTGTCGATTCGGATCTGCCACCAGCCGAACGGCCGCCACAGCAGCGGCTGCGAGACGTCCACAGCGTGGATGCGCCCGGGCGGCAGGGTTTCGTTGCTCGTGCTGAACAGGCCGAACCCGACGCGAACCCCATCCGGAGTCCCGGCGATGCTGTACCGCAGCGACTTCGTGAACCGCCGGATGTAGAAGCTGATCGACCCGATCAGCCCGGGAAGCACGACCAGCAGGAGCCACAGCCGGCCCGTCGCCGCGCCCGTCACCAGCCCGGCACCCACGAGCAGAAGGAAGATGGTGAAGCCGCTGAGGACGATCGACCCGATGAGTCGCAGCGGCGGGATCTTCACGACGGATTCCGGCGGCGCGAGACTCGGGTTCAGCTCGGGGGCGAGGAACTCGTTCACGCGTTGGTTCAGGATGTCGGCCACCCCGGCGACCCCCGTCGCGCGAGCGCCCTGCTGGATGTTCTCGGCCGCTTTCGCCCCCGAGGCGAGGCGCAGGATGTCGCCGCGGAGCCCATCCGCCAGCTGCGACGACAGGTACGACAACTGCACGTTCGCGTCGTGCCCGGCCACACTGACCTCGAGCTTGGCGGCGCCGAAGACGCGCGCGATCACCGGCCGGACGACGTTGATGCCCTGGATGCGGTCGAGCCGCGCCTTGCGCTGCGTGCGGAACAGGATGCCGCTGCGGACCTCGACCGCGTCGTCACTGATGCGGAACGTGTGCATGCGCCACGAGAGGTAGAACCCGCCGATGCAGACGATGAGCACGATCGCGACACCGAGCAGCGCCCAGCCTTCGAGGCCACGGTTGTAGATCTCGTCGATGGGGTCGCCGCCGAAGTCGGGAGCGCCGATGAAGAAGCCGACCAGGCGCTCACGAAGGTTGGAGAGCACGACACCGAGCACGGCGATGAACACGATGCCGCCCTTGAGCAGGGGTGTCGCCGGATGGAGGCGGTGCCACTCGCCGTCGGTCAGGTGCTCGGCCGCCCGCTCCGCTGCGGACAGCCGCTCGCCGGTCACAGCCCCGCCCGGCGGCTCTCCGCCAGTTCCACCAGGCGGTCGCGCAGCTCGGCCGCGGTCTCTTCGGGAAGGCCCGGGATGGACACGTTCGTCGACGCCGCCGCCGTCACGAATTTGAGGTCGGCGAGGCCGAGCACGCGCCCCACCGGGCCGCGATTGATGTCGATCAGCTGCATCCGCCCGTATGGCACCGAGACGAAGCGCTGGAACATGATGCCGTGACGGAACAGGAGGTCGTCCTCGCGCAGCTGGTAGCCGATCGCCCGGGCGCGGCGCGGCGCGATGATCAGCTGGATGACCGTGATGGCCACGATCACGATGAGAGCCACCCACGCCCACGACCACCCGGCGACCAGCCACAGGAATGTCGCGATGGCACTGAGGACGAGGCCGCTCACGAGGGAGCCGACGATCACCACAACGACATAGCGCGGCGCGACGCGCTTCCACTCGCCGACCGCGAGGTCAAGTCGCCCGGGCATGGTCTCCCTCCGGTTTCGTGTCGTCGTCCTCGGGAGGGAGGGTGCACAGGTATTCGGCGACGAGCCCTGCGGCGAGCAGGATGGCGGCGCCGACCGTGGCCGCGACCGCCTGCCAGATGGCCCCGGATGCGGGAAGCACCGACCTGCTCAGCAGGTATGCGAGCACGCCGATGCCCGAGCCGGTCAGCAGTGCACCGCTGAGGCTGCAGGCCTTCGCGAGCACCGCGACGCGCATGGCCCGGAACGGATCGATCCTGGTGCGCGTCTTCGAATGCGTTGCCCGCCGGATCGGGATGGCGAAGGCGATGACGATGACAGCGATCGCGACGAGCGTGATCGGCAACGACAGTGGCGGGATGAACACCGCGAGACCGGCGCCCGCAGCGCCGAGCTCGACGAGGAAGCCGATGACGAGCCCTGCGACGCCGAGGCCGATGAGCGGTGTCGGTCGTGTGCGCTTCACCCGGCACCCCCGTCCTCGTCGGCTTCGAACTGTTCGGCGCGCGCGGCATGGTGCGTTGCGCCGCTGTCAGGATACGGCCGAACGTCGTCCGTGGTCGCAGCGAGGAGCACTGCGATCGGTCCGTGTCCGGCGAGTCGCGCATCCGGCCGGATGGAGTGCCACGGCGCGAGTACGAATCCACGCTCCCAGGCGCGCGGATGCGGGAGGGTCAGGCGATCGTCGTCCAGTTCGCGCCCGTCGTAGTCGATGATGTCGATGTCGAGGGTCCGGTCCCCCCAGCGCTCCTCTCTTACCCTCCCGTGACGCTGTTCGACGGCGTTCACGACGTCGAGCAGGTCGTGCGGGCCGAGCACGGTGTCGATCACCACGACGGCGTTCAGGTAGGCGGGCGCGTGATGGTCGACGCCCGTGAGCTTCAATGCGGGAGTCTCGACGAGCGGCGACAGCTGCTCGACGCGGATGCCGGCAGCCGCATCCAGGTCGGCAACGGCCGCGCGGATCGTCGCCTCGCGATCACCCAGGTTGCTGCCCAGTGCAAGAACGGCGGGCACCGACGTGCGCATGCGCTGGGGGCGCGGATGGGATGGTGCGGTCATGCCCGCTCCCGCTCGATCGTGACCGACACGTCGGCGAACGGCACCTCGATGGGCGCGTTCGGCTTGTGCACGGTCACCCGGACGGCGTCGACCGGCGGATGCGCGAGAACGACCCCCGCGATCCGCTCGGCCAGAGTCTCGATGAGGTCGACGGGGTCGCGCCGCACGGCGTCCGCGACCTCGACCGCCAGCTCGCCGTAGTGGACCGTCGCTGCAACGTCGTCGGCGATCGCGGCGCGCGCGAGGTCGAACCAGGCCGTCACGTCGACGACGAATTCCTGGCCCTGCTCGCGCTCGAACGCGTACACACCGTGGTTCGCGTGGATCCGCAGTCCGGTGAGCGTCATCGAGTCCGGTCCGCGCATCCGGTCGTCGCTAGTCATCTCGTCCAGCTTGCCACGCCTCGACGACGTCGAGCGCGAGGCGGGTGCCGGCGACATCATGAACGCGAACACCCCAGACCCCGGCCTGTGCGGCGAGGGCGCTGACGATGGCCGTGGGCTTGTCGCGATCCTGTGCGGGTGCGCCCTCGGGAAGGAGCGCGCCGAGGAATCTCTTGCGGGACGCCCCGATCAGCACCGGATAGCCGAGCCCGACGAACTTCTCGAGGTTTCCGAGGACCTGCCAGTTGTGGCTCGCCTTCTTCGAGAAGCCGAGTCCGGGGTCGATGATGAGCTTCGCCGGGTCCACTCCCCTGTCGGTGAGGTCGGCGATGCGGGTGCGGAGCTCGGCGATGACCTCGGCAACGGTGTCGTCGTAGGTTGCGAGCGCATCCATCGAATCGCTCTGACCGCGCCAGTGCATGACCACATAGGTCAACCCGGTGTCGAGGACCGCCGCGGGCATGTCGGGGTCGGCGAGACCACCGGACACGTCGTTGATGATGGCGGCGCCGGCATCCGCCGCCGCCCGCGCGGTCGACGCGTTCATCGTGTCGACGCTCACCCTGACCCCGAGGTCGGCGAGTTCGCGGATCACGGGGACGACCCGGGCCTGCTCCTCCACCGGGTCGACACGCACCGCACCCGGGCGGGTCGATTCGCCGCCCACATCGATCAGGTCGGCTCCCTCCTCGACGAGCGCGAGCGCGTGCTCGATCGCGGCGCCCGCCTCGAGGTAGAGACCGCCGTCGCTGAACGAGTCCGGCGTCACATTGAGGACGCCCATGACGAGGGTCTTCACGCCACTCCGCGTCCGATCAGGGCCATCAGGCCGGCCCGGGCGACAGGGTCGGCCAGCTCGCCTCTGCTTGCGACCGTGACCGTGGTGCTCTCGGTCTGGCGCACGCCGCGCGCGGAGACGCACTGGTGCTGCGCGTCGAGGACCACGAGAACCCCCCTTGCGCCCAGACCGTCCTGCAGGGCGTCGGCGATCTCCTCTGTCAGGCGCTCCTGCAGCTGCGGCCGGGAGGCCAGCGTCTCCACGACACGTGGGATGCGCCCCAGGCCGACGACGCGCTCGTTGGGCAGGTAGGCGACATGGGCGACGCCGATGAAGGGGAGCAGGTGGTGTTCGCAGACGGAACGGAAGGCGATGTCCCTCAGCAGCACGGTCTCCGCGTCGTGTCCTTCGAGCGGGACACCTTCGCCGAGCTCCTGCGCCGGATCCTGGCCGAGGCCGGAGAAGAACTCCTCATACGCATCCGCCACGCGCGACGGAGTCGACAGCAGGCCCGGACGCGAAGGATCCTCGCCGATGGCGGCGAGGATCTCAGCGACAGCGGCCTCGATGCGCGGACGATCGATTCCGGTCATGCGCCCACCAGCCCCGGCCTACGCCGTGGCCGGCCGCGGCTTGCGAACAGGGGAACGCTTCGGCTTCGACGGCGGCTCTGAGTCGACGCCACCATCGACGGCGCCCGCATCGATCGGAGCCTTCGCCGGGAAGGCGATGGGCGGAAGATCGGAGATCGGTCGCTTGTCGCTCGACAGCCACTGGGGACGCTCGGGGAGCTTGACCACGTCGGCGAAGATCTCGGCGATCTCGTTGTGGTCGAGGGTCTCATGCTCGAGCAGCTCCGCCGCGATGCGGTCGAGGATGGGGCGGTTGTTGTTCAGAACTTCCCACGCCTCGTCGTGCGCCTTCTCGAGAAGGGCACGAACCTCGGCGTCGACACGCTCGGCGATGCGCTCCGAGTAGTCGCGCTGGTGACCCATGTCGCGACCCAGGAACATCTCACCCGACGACTGGCCCAGCTTGACGGAGCCGACCTCGGCGCTCATGCCGTACTCGGTGACCATCTTGCGGGCGATGGAGGTCGCCTTCTCGATGTCGTTCGACGCACCCGTGGTGGGGTCGTGGAACACGATCTCTTCGGCGACACGGCCGCCCATCGCATACGTCAGCTGGTCGAGCAGCTCGTTGCGGGTGATCGAGTACTTGTCTTCGAGCGGAAGCACCATCGTGTACCCGAGGGCGCGGCCACGGGGGAGGATCGTGATCTTCGTGACCGGGTCGGTGTAGCGCATCGCTGCTGCGGCGAGAGCGTGGCCACCTTCGTGGTACGCCGTCATCAGCTTCTCCTGGTCCTTCATGACGCGCGTGCGCTTCTGAGGGCCGGCGATGACGCGGTCGACCGCCTCGTCGAGAGCACGGTTGTCGATGAGCTGGGCGTTGGAGCGTGCCGTCAGCAAAGCAGCCTCGTTCAGCACGTTCGCCAGGTCGGCGCCCGTGAAGCCGGGGGTCTTGCGTGCGAGGACTTCGAGGTCGACACCGGAAGCGAGCGGCTTGCCGCGGCCGTGCACCTCGAGGATCTTCTTGCGGCCGAGCAGGTCGGGAGCATCCACACCGATCTGGCGGTCGAAGCGACCCGGACGGAGGAGGGCGGGGTCGAGGATGTCGGGACGGTTGGTTGCAGCGATCATGATGACGTTCGTCTTCACGTCGAAGCCGTCCATCTCGACGAGCAACTGGTTCAGGGTCTGCTCACGCTCGTCGTGCCCGCCGCCGAGGCCGGCGCCACGGTGGCGGCCCACCGCGTCGATCTCGTCGACGAAGATGATGGCCGGGGAGTTCTCCTTGGCCTGCTGGAACAGGTCGCGGACGCGGCTCGCGCCGACACCGACGAACATCTCGACGAAGTCCGAACCGGAAATGGAATAGAAGGGGACGCCCGCCTCGCCGGCGACAGCGCGTGCGAGAAGCGTCTTGCCCGTTCCGGGAGGGCCGTACAGCAGCACGCCCTTCGGGATGCGGGCGCCGACCGCCTGGAACTTGGCCGGCTCCTTGAGGAAGTCCTTGATCTCCTGCAGCTCTTCGATCGCCTCGTCGCTGCCGGCCACGTCGTCGAAGGTGACCTTGGGGCTCTCCTTCGAGACGAGCTTCGCCTTCGACTTGCCGAACTGCATGACCTTGTTGCCGCCGCCCTGCATGCCGGAGAGCATGATCCAGAAGAACACGCCGATCAACAGCACGGGGAGGAGGAAGCCGAGCGCGGACAGCAGCCAGTTCGGCTGCGGAACCTCGTCGTTGAAGCCCTTCGACAGCTTGGCGTTGTCGACGGCCTGGACGACGTCGGCGCCGCGCGGCGTCACGTAGTAGAACTGCACCTGGCTGCCGAGCGTCGGGTCAGGGGTGGTGAGCGTCAGGTCGACGCGCTGTTCGCCGTCGACGATCTTGGCGCTGGCGACCTTGTCGTTCTGGAGGAGCTCGAGACCCTTCTGGGTCGAGATCTCCTTGAAGCCCGACATGGTGATGAGGCTCGAACCGATCCATACAGCGATGACGGCTAGCACGATGTAGAGGATCGGGCCCCGGAAGATCTTCTTGACGTTCATGGTGAGGCAAGAGTATCGCTTCGGCGCTGAATGCCTGCTGCGTGTTCGCTGTCGGCGGGATCGGTACGTTTGCTCGTCAGGGTTACGTGTACACGCCAGGCGAAAGGATGCCCACACCGCGCAGATTGCGGTACTTCTCGTCGTAGTCGAGTCCGTAGCCGACGACGAACCGGTTCGGGATCTCGAACCCGACGTACTTCACGTCGATGTCGACGCGCGCCGCCTCCGGCTTGCGCAGCAGCGTGCAGATCTCGACGGATGCCGGGCCGCGCGAGTTCAGGTTCGACAGCAGCCACGAGAGCGTCAGCCCCGAGTCGATGATGTCTTCGACGATCAGCACGGTGCGACCGCTGAGATCGGTGTCGAGGTCTTTCAGGATGCGGACCACACCGCTCGACTGCGTTCCCGAGCCGTACGAGCTCACCGCCATCCAGTCCATGGTGACGGGGATCTTCAGTTCGCGTGCGAGGTCGGCCATCACCATGACAGCGCCTTTCAGCACGCCGACCAGCAGAACATCCGTGCCCGCATAGTCGGCTTCGATCGCTCGCGCGAGTTCGGCGATCCGGCTACGGATCTGCTCCTCACTGATGAGAATCTCGGTCAGGTCGTCGGAAACGTCCGTGAGTTCCATGGAGCGGTGCGATCCTTCGGGGTCGAGGCCTTATGCGGGGGTGAAGACGAGCAGCCCGTTCTGCCTGACAACTCTAACGCCTGGCAGGGTGAGTGCTTTCTGTCCGTGCCAGTCGGTGATCAGCTCGGCCACCGCGAGTGTGTGGACGCGTTCGAGCGAGACGCCGAACTCGTTCTGGACGACCAGGCGGATGATGCGCTGGCGGAGTGCCGGCGGGTCGGCTGCCAGGCCGCGTACGTCGAGTGCGACCGCGCCTTCGGCGTCCTGGCTGGTCAGTTCGAGCGCCCACTCGAGCGCGAGACCGTCGAGGGCGTCGGAGTCCTCGCGGAGCTGCTCGGCCGTGCGTGCGAGCGCCTCGGCGACGCCGGGACCGAGTTCGGCCTCGAGCACGGGCAGCACCGTGCTGCGCACCCGCACACGCGTGAATGACGGGTCGGTGTTGTGCGGGTCCTCCCAGGCCACGAGCCCGCTGTCGGCGCAGAACTGACGTGTGGTCAGGCGGCGGATGCCGAGAAGCGGCCGCAGGTACGGCCCGGTCTCGCGCGCCATCCCTCGCAGACTCGTCGGCCCCGACCCGCGCGCAAGGCCGAGCAGCACGGTCTCCGCCTGGTCGTCGAGCGTGTGGGCGAGCAGCACATGAGAGGCGCCGGTGTCGTCCATGGCACGCTCGAAGGCGGCATAGCGCGCGGCGCGCGCGGCCCCCTCGGGTCCGTCAGCGGATGCGGCCACCTCGACACGCACGACGACCACCGGATCGAGATCGAGCGCCTTCGCCTGGGCGGCCGCGGCTTCCGCGACCTCAGCGGATCCGGCCTGGAGCCCGTGGTCGACGATGACCGCCCCCGCCCGAATACCCGCGCGCGGCGCCTCGAAGGCCGTCGCCCCAGCGAGCGCGAGCGAATCCGCTCCACCGCTGAGCCCCACGAGGACGAGGACGCCGAAGCGCGGGTCGTCGTCCGCCTCGGCCGCCGCATCCGGTCCCTCGCCGTCGAGACCGGCCCCGTCGAGGCCGGAGAGAGCGTCGCGCACCGCACGACGCACATCCGCGATCGGTGGGGTGAGCCGCGGTCGTCTTTCCGGTGAACCACTGGCGTGCATCCACTAACGTTATTGGAGTCTTTTCAAACGAGGGAGAAAATCTCATGGCCGAATACGACGTCGTCGTTGAAATCCCCAAGGGAAGCCGCAACAAGTACGAGGTCGACCACGAGACCGGGCGCGTCTACCTCGACCGCGTGCTCTTCACGAGCTTCGTCTATCCGACCGACTACGGCTTCTTCGAGAACACCCTCGGACTCGACGGCGACCCGGTCGACGTGCTCGTGCTCCTCGAGTACCCGGTCTTCCCCGGCGTGGGCGTCAAGGTGCGGCCGGTCGGCGTGCTGAACATGAGCGACGAGGCAGGCAGCGACGCCAAAGTCATCGCCGTGCCCTACAAGGACCCGCGCTGGCAGCACATCCAGGACATCGACGACGTTCCGCAGCAGACGCGTGACGAGATCCAGCACTTCTTCGAGCACTACAAGGACCTCGAGCCCGGCAAGTGGGTCAAGCTCGAGGCCTGGGGCAACGCGGCCGAGGCGGAGGCCATCGTCGAAGCCGGCATCGCGAAACTCGCGGAAGAGGGCGGCCACTAGCGCCAGCTCGGCTCGCCGCACACGTTTCGTCCCGTCGCACTAGGTCTACTTAGTGCCGTCGGTCGGAAGTAGTGCGGCGGCGCCGGCAGCGATAGAGGATGACGCGGCAGCGATAGGGGTGGCGCGCCCCGGCGCGACCGCACGTGCTGCGTCCGGCCGCACTCGTTTGTCGCGGGCGCACTCGTACAACGACGTGCGCTCGGAAAGAACACGTGCGGCTGGGATAGTCGGCTCAACAGACGACACGCGACGCGACGCGGTCCGACGCGGCGGCGAACGCACTCGCCGCATCCGGCCGCACTACTTTGCTCCGACCGCACTCGGTCTACATAGTGCGGTCGGTCGGAAGTAGTGCGGCGAGACGGGAGAACGCGGTCAGGCGCTGGGGCGGATCACCTGGTACCAGGGGCTGCCCCAGACCGACTGGATCTTGACGACGTCGCCCTCGGTCGGTGCGGCGATCATCATGTCGCCGCCGATCGACATGCCCACGTGATAGAAGTTGCCCGGCCCGTCGCCCCAGAAGATGAGGTCGCCGGCCTGCCGCTGGCTGAACGGGACGACCTGTCCGCGAGCCGCCCCCGTGTACCACTGGTTGTTCACCGAGTGCGAGCCGATGTAGAGACCGGCGTAGGCGTACGCCTTCATCGTCAGGCCTGAGCAGTCGTAGCCGCCCGGCCCCTCACCACCGAAGATGTACGGCTTGCCCAGCTGGGCGTAGGCGTAGTTGAGCGCTGTCTGGACGACGTTGCCGTTCGGGGGCGCGACATATCCGCCGCCACCGCCGCCTCCGCCACCGCCGCCTCCGCCACCGCCGCCGCCGCCCTGGTTCTGCTGCTGCGCCGCCTGCTGTGCCGCCTTCGCTGCCGCCGCGGCGGCCGCCGCGGCCGCTTCCTGCTGGCGCCGGATCGCCGCCTGGCGTGCCGCCTCCTCTGCAGCCTTGCGCTTCGCCTCGCCGACCAGGTACGCCTTCTCGACCTGGGTCGACGTGTTCTTCAGCGTGGCGAGCTGTGCGACCAGCTCGGTCGACTTCGTCTGCTGGGTCACCAGTGCCGCCTGCGCCCGCGTCTGGGCAGCCTGCGCCGCTGCGAGCGCTTCGCTCGCCTTCTTGGCGAGCTTCTGACGCTCGACCTTCGCGACATTCGCCTGGTCGGTCAGCGCCGACGCCGTGTTCTTGTCCTTGGTCGCCGCGGCGAAAACATCCTGCGACTGCTGGGTCAGCTTGCTCATCGCGCCCAGCTGATAGAGCAGCTTGTCTGCGCTCGAGCCGTTGCCACCGCCGTTCAGAAACAGGTCGACCGAGATGTCGCCGCCGCTTCCGCTCTTGGCCAGGTGCGAGGCCAGGAGGCCCGCGCGCATCTGCGACGTCTTCGCTTTCGCTGCCGCAGCATCCGCCTGCTTCTTGAGGTCCGCAGCCTTCGTCGTCGCCGCCTCCAGCGCATCCTTCGCCTGGAAGTAGGCTTCAGCCGCCTTCTCGGAGTCGATGCGCGCCTGGTCGACGGCCGTCTGCAGGTTGGCGATCAGCTTGGTGATGTTCTCGATCATCGCCTGCTGGTTCGCGACGTTCTGCTTCGCCTGCTGCACGTCGTTCCACGACGGGTAGTTGTCGGCGAACGCCGGGGGCGCGATGATGCCGACGGATGCGGTGACCACACCCATGACGCCCGCACTGATCGCCGTGACCGGCCGCACACGCGACCGGTTTCCGTTCTGGTTGCCGCTCTGACTAGCCAAGTGGTGCCTGCCTCTGTCTCATGAACGGGATGCCGTCGATCTTCACGCCGTTCACCCTCACCTCGTAATGGAGGTGGCATCCGGTGGATGCCCCCGTCGTGCCCACGCGAGCGATCGGCTGCCCTGCGCCGACGTGCTGGCCGACGCCGACGAGGATGCCGCCGTCGCGGATGTGCGCGTAGCCGGTGTCGATACCGCCGCCCACATCGATGCGGACGAAGTTGCCGTAACTGCCCAGCGGGCCCGCATAGATGACAGTTCCTTCGTGCGCAGCGTAGATGGGCGCGTTGCAGTATGCGCCGATGTCGATGCCCAGGTGGTACGTGCTGCCGATGCCGCCCGGAGAGGCGCGGGGCCCGAAGCCGTCGGTGATGGGGCCGGCCGCGGGAACCGCCCATCCCTGGGGTCCGACGTAGCCGCCGGGGAGACCGCCCGAACCTGCTGCAGCCGCTCGGCGCGCGGCCTCAGCGACCCCGGCCTGGTATCCGGCCACCGTCTTGGCGTACTTGTTGTTCAGCGCGGCGAGCTGCGCTCGCATGACGACCATCTGCGAGCGCTGCTCGGCGAGCTTGACCTGCGCCGCCTTCGCCGCCGCGGCCGCGAGCCTCTGCGCTTCAATGGCGGCGGCACGCAGTTTCTCGCGTACGCCCCGGGCCACGGCCGCGTCGTCGGCGAGCGCTTTGGCGGTGTTCTGGCTGGTCTTCGCCATCGCGTAGATGTCGCTCGACCGCTCGACCAGCTTCGTCATGCTGCCGAGGTCCGAGAGGAGCTGCTCCGGGCTGGTCGTCGTAGCGCCGTTGCCGCTGAGGAACAGGCTCGCCGTGAGGTCGCTGCCGCCGGTGCGGTACAGCTGGGCTGCCAGACGGCCGGCCTGGGTCGTCGCCGCTTCGGCCTTCGCCTTGCTCTCGTCGGCCTGCGCCTGGATCTGCTGCGCCTTGATGATGGCGTCGTCGAGCTTTGCCTCGGCGATCTCGAGCTCTTTGCCGCGCTTCACCAGGTCGGCCTGGGTCTGGGCGACCTGCGCCTTCAACTGGCCGATCAGGCTGTTGATACGCGCGACCTGCGCAGCAGTCGCGGACACGCTCGCCTTGGCGTTCTGCACGTCCTGCCAGCTGGGGTACGAGGTCGCGTAGGCGGGGGATACCGGGGATGCAATGGAGCCGACCGCGGCGATGGCCAGGATAGCGACGAACGCGGCCCGCATGCGCCAGGGTCCGCGCGCGCGGAACCGGTACGGGGTCGTCCCTGGGGCCGGCTCAGTGCGTCTCATCGTTCCCTCGAACCTGTCGCTCGTGTTCACATCCGTCACTCGTGCCACGTGATCAACTTTATTAACAGTAACAACGGACTCGTCCGATGCAATCGACCGCGCGACCCTCAAGGTGGGGTCCCACGGGAGCTGCCAAGCCAGAATGTAACCCGCTTGCAGGGCGATCCCGCGGAGATTTCGCGCCGGTCGCCGGATCGGCCTGGTCGGGCATCCGTTCGGTTTGGCATTTCGTCGCCGAGTCCGTATGCTTGTGCGTCGGTAGTAATGCGGTGCGTGTGAGCGGATTGCAGGTGCTCGGCCCCATCGTTTAGCGGCCTAGGACGCCGCCCTTTCACGGCGGTAGCACGGGTTCGAATCCCGTTGGGGTCACCACTACCGGTACAATTGAAAAGCTTCACATCGAGGCCCTGTAGCGCAGTTGGTTAGCGTGCCGCCCTGTCACGGCGGAGGTCGCGGGTTCAAGTCCCGTCAGGGTCGCCAAGGCGAGAAGCCCTTCCGCAAGGAAGGGCTTCTGCCTAGAAGGCCTCTTCTTCGAAGCTGGCTTTCGGCTCTGTAGCTCAGTTGGTAGAGCGTTCGACTGAAAATCGAAAGGTCACCGGATCGATGCCGGTCGGAGCCACTTGGCCATCTCCAGGCTTCTACTGGGGGTGGCCATTTTTTGTCCTCCTACCAGGGATTTTACCTGCCAGTTCGCGACGCGTCTCCGTCTTGACGGAGTTTCTAACAGTCGGCCACTCCGCACAAACCCCGCATATTCAAATCAGGCCGTCGAGCCGTTGTCCCAGGACTTCTGCCGCCCGTGTCGATCCCTTGAGCGTGTTCATGTAGACATCCTGCGTCATCGACGGGTTCTCGTGACCGAGGTAGTCAGCGATCTCCGTTGCCGACAGACCCGCCTTGTCAAGGATCGTTGCCACGGTCTTGCGGAACGAGTGCGTATACAGGTCTGGATAGCCAAGATGATCGCGTCGATCCCGAATTTCACGCTGGGTGTTAGACGGGTCACGGAGTCTCATCAGAGGCGTGGGGAACAGCAGTGTGGTGAACTCCCCCAGCCGCTCATGCCGCCGACGAAGCAGGTCCATCGTTCTCGACGGAAGTGGAGTGACTCGTTCGGACTTCTCCGTCTTTGGAAATTCCTGTCGCACGACGCCCTTGCCATTCACTCGGACGTTGACGGCCACGACAGCGGCGGTCCCATCCTCAAAGTCGACAGAGCTGACGTCGAGAGCGCACGCCTCGCCCACCCGCCAGCCGGAGGCGAGCATGAACTCGATCAGTTCGACGGTGTCCCACTTGTTCAAGTGAGCGTCAGCGCGCACTTTCGTCAAGAAGGAAGGGAGCTCGCCCAACGGGATGGCTTTTGCGGCACGCCGATTACCCTTGGGGCGGGAGATACGTTCGAGCTCACGGACAGGGTTTTTCTCGATGGCTCCGTTAATGACGGCCAACGACATCATGCCGCTCAGAGCCGAACGGCAATTCTTTGCCGCACCCGATCCGCTGTCCCTCTCGACGCCATTGATAAACCGCTGTAGCCGTGCGGGCTTGGCTTCTCCGAGGGCGAGGTCGCCGATCTTCGGCACAATGTGTGCAGTGACCGCATAGCCATAGGTCTCCACCGTTCCGTCTGCCTTGCCGGCGTCCCGTTTGTGATCGAGGAACATCTGGGCGAGTACCCGCAACGTCGTGGTTGGCTTCAGCTCACCCGCCCAATCCTTCTCCGCCGTCGTGAGTGCCACCTTCAAGGCCGAGATGGCCCTGGCCTTACTCGGGCCATACTTTTCAACCTGGCGGGACTTCCCGTCGGAGAATCGATACCGCGTGCGTGCACGCCATTTGCCTACCTGCACCTCGGTGGCGTTAATGGTGCCGTACGTCCCGATCTCGGTCCTTGGTCGAGCCATCAGCGCCACTCCTTCATCGATTCACGGAGCTCCTCAACAAGCACACGTGTGACTCGGCCGCGCGCTTGGGGCGAACTGTCGCGGCCAGCCCTTCTCAGGGATTCGTCTTCAAGTGAGCGCCCCCAGGCCTCCTTGGAGAGGCGCTGCAGTCTCGCAAGGGTGACGCCGAGCTTCTTTGCCGCGCGCTCCTCGGCCAGCGTGCCGGCACCGGCTCGTGCCGGCGAACCACTCCTCCGCTCCGGCGGCGTTTGAGACTGGTCGAGCAGCTGGGCCACTTGGTCGTTCTTCTCGGCATCTGTCATTTCTCGACCGCGCGCCTCCCGCATCCGATTCAGGACCTCCTCCTCGAGCTCTTCGTCCACCTCCGCGTCTTCGTCAGCGCGTGCGGGACTCAACGTCACCGGGGCTCCCGCAAGGACGGCGTCGATCCAGGAGCGGTTCAGCGGGCGCTGTGCGCCAGTAGCGAGTTCGATGACGCTCGCCTCTCCTAGGAGGCTCGACAGCGCGAGCGGTCGACCAAGTAGGTCACCCAGGGCAAGCGCTAGAAGAACGAGCGAAGGCAGCGTTAGGGACGCCTGGCCGCGTTCGATGTTGCTGACGCTACTTGCGCTCCAGCTCGCTCCATAGGAGCGGCCGGCGTGAGCGATCTGATCCAGGGTGATCCCATGCTCGCGGCGCACGTTCGAGACGAATGCGCCCACGGCGTCAGGGATGGTCACGGCAGTTTGCATGGTTACAGGTTACAGAACTTGTGAAAGATTCGCGATAGGGATTACTATCCATTTACAAGTTCCAGATTCTGTAAACCAAAGGAAACAAACAATGACAACACAGGCTACGACGCCGCCATGCACGCTACTGACCGTGAAGGATTTGTCCGCTCAGACGGGAATGTCGATGTCGACTATCTATCGCAAGAGATCGATCGGGGAATCTCTTCCCCGCGTCGTCAAGATTGGCAGCGTCCTGAGGTGGCGCCAGGCCGACATCGACGCATGGATAGAAGAGCAATTGGAGCCCGCGGCATCGTGACCGCACCACGCATTGCCGACAAGCAAAACGCCTCGGCAGCTGCCGAGGCGTTCTACACGATATCTACTTCCAACCGACGAGTTGCAGCTCGTCAAGCGGCCGAAAGGACCTACCCATGAATGTACTGGCAGATGCCGAGAGTGACAAGGACGGCGACACGGCGCCGCAGATCGCCGCTTCAGGCACCGTGACAATGGCGATGCCGCTGGGCAAGCGCTCCCGCGAGCAGATCTTCCGCGAGACTACTGAGACCTACCTAGCAACCCTCGGGGCGTTCGGCCATGCCTCCCTTCCCACGCCCGAGGAGCTGGAGCCCCAGCTCATGTCGAGGATCGAGGGAGAGTTCGCCATGGAAAATATGGCGTTCAGAGCGGACGGGGGTGCCGGCGGCCGCCTGATGAAACCGTCATCGCTGCCTCCCATTGCGATCGCGATGGCTATGCGGAAGCTGTTTCGAATTGTCGTCATCCGCCCTTCCGGCACCTCCGAGGGGGAGGCCCGAGCGCGGGGGATGCTTGCACGCTACGAGACGACCGGGCCCGACGAGGGACTGTACGTCGGCCGGCCCGAGTACATGCGCTCGATTGTCAGGCGGTTCAGCTCCGGCATGTCCAAGGAAGGCGCGAAACTTGTGTTCGACCTCGTGCGGAGTCACGCAGACGCCGTCGAGCCCAATGACAACCCTGACTTGATAGCGGTGAACAATGGCATCTTCGACTTCGTGAAAAAGGAACTGATGCCGTTCTCGTCAGAGCACGTCTTCCTCTCCAAGGTGCGCACTAACTACGACCGCAACGCGGTGACGTCTCCAATCATCACCAATCCAGATGGGACCGAATGGGAGATAGTGCAATGGACCGTCGATCTGTTCGACGACGCTGAGCGCACCCAGCTCCTCTGGGAGGTATTGAGCGCGTCGGTGCGACCGCTGGTGAGGTGGAATAAGGCTGTTTACCCGTTCGATGAGGATGGGGAGAACGGGAAAGGAACATTCCTCGTACTGGTTCGCTGTCTCGTCGGAGCTGGCTCCTGGGTGTCAATACCGATCGCAGACTTCGCGAATAAGTTCCAGCTCGCGCAGATTGTGAATAAGAGCCTGGTCGTCACCGATGAGAACGACGTGGGTTCCTTCAGCGACAAACTCGCAAACTACAAGGCAGTCATCACGGGCGACGTCATCACTATCGAGGAGAAGTTCGAGAATCCATATTCGTACGTACCGCACGTGTTCGTGATCGAGTGCCTGAACTCGTTTCCCAAGGCTAAGGACACGTCGCGATCGCACTATCGGCGGCAATTATTCTGGCCCTTCTCGAAGTCTTTCACTGGAAGCGCCAACTCGAGCATCAAGGAGGACTACCTGACGCGCCGGGAGGTTCTCGAATACGTCCTCCATCGTGTGCTGCACGCCGAGCCGTTCTACAAGCTCTCGGAGCCCAAAGCGAGCCGCAAGGTTCTGGGAGAGTTCAAGAACCTAAACGATCCGGTACGCGCGTGCTGGGAGGACATCGAGCACCAATTGATCTGGGACCTGGTTCCGACCGCCTTTCTTTACGAGCTCTACGTGGCATGGACTGAACGGTATGCACCGAACGGCAAGGCAGTCGGCATTGGCGAGTTCGGCCGGCGAATTGGGGCAATCGTTCGAGAGACCGGACATTGGGAGCAGGGCACCTACCGCCCCGGTACGCAGATGAACGAACCTGAACTGCTCATCGAGCGCTTCGACCTGCGGAACTGGATGAATCCCAGCTACACGGGCACCGATCCCTCGAAGCGGTGCCAGCCCAAGCTCTTGGAGCGTTATCGCGGCTTCAAACGGAGCGCTACCTGGGTCGCCAACGTTGACGACGATGACGATGACAGCGATCTCGATCGAGCGCTTGACGTCGATTGCGACCTGCCCGCGGCCGCATAAGTCTGCGACCTGGCGAGCCTGCGCGGCTCGAGTTCAAATGGCCGTCGGCCGGACACTAGTCCGGCCGACGGCCTTCTTGTTGTCTGCACAAGCGCTGGAACAGACGGTGGCATCTGGGAACGCCCCACGAGCCTGCTGTTCCGGTGAGTGTTCCACCGCTTTTCCACCTCTGACCAGGGAATATGGCACGAGTGGAACACTGGAACATCAAATTGCACCTGCAAGCTCGCCCTATGCACGCGCTGGCAGTAGTCGGGGGGATATTCAACTTAAGACTGCTTTTGGTGTTCCATGTGTTCCATTTATGAATATTTGCTGGTCAGAGGCATTTTTGCACGGAACAGACGCTGGAACCTACCTCGATTGAGTGTTCCAGGTGTGTTCCACCACCATCGACTCATCCAGGGCCGAACTACTCGTCAACATCACCGTCGATGAACGCCTCAACCGCCCGCCGCACCTCAGCGTGCCGATCCTCTCGGATCGCCAAAACGGGCGCTCGTTCGTCCAACAGCGGATTTGCACCGATGAACCAGCGACGTGCCACCTCGCGGCCCTCAGCCGCCTCGAGCGCAATCCAGACGTGATTCGCGAACTGCGCGCGAATCCAAACCTCGGGCGCCAGTGACGGCCACTCTGAGCCGACCCACTCGTTCGGCTGATCACGAGGCACACCCGTTAACGCCGCAACCAGCGTCACGCCCAAGGCATTGTTGAGTTGACGTACGACGTCTCGCTTCCGACGAGCCTCGTTAGTCAATCTCTGAATCCGTTCGGTCGAGCGCAGCAACTCAACCGCCAGGGCAACGGGCATGCCCTTCGGGATTGCTGGAGCGGCTCGCTCGAGTTCGTCAGGGTCCACCCAATAGCCAGGCCAGCCCGAGGGGTGGTTGGCCCGTTTGATCCAGGGTTGCTTGCCCTCCACAAGATTGTGTCGAACGAGGAGCTCAATCACGCTTACCCGGGCCCCACCCGTATCTGCCCACAGCCGCAGGTTCGCGATCACCGTCTCGTTGGGGTCCTTGACGATCGCCTTGAAAAGCTCCCGCTGGTGCTCGTCGAACTCGAACTCGTTCGGTACGACGTGGGTTGAACCCGTGTCGTCCGACGACTCCGGGTGCTTGTACTGCCGTTCCATCCAGTAACCAAAGGAACCCTGGCACTTAGCTCCGGCAGGGCCACCTGGGGCCTCGTGACGCGCAAGGTATCCGAGCTCGGGGACGGCTTCCGTCGCCTGCGTGAAGTCGATGATGGCAATACCCTGCCCGCAGACTGGACAAGTCCCCTGCTTCATGGGCCGAGCCTAGCGGCCACGGAGGACAAGCTACCGGTCCACCACCCCCGGAGGCGTCCTAGGAGGAAGCACGATCCACATCCGAGGTGCGATGCCAGACAAGGCGGATCCGCGCCACGCAGGACGTACCGCGGGGCAGTCGCGGCAGGATATTCCGGCTAAAGGGACGTCCGCGAGCCGTACGAAATCCGTGGTTTTCCCGCTGATACTGTGGGGCCTTCATCTCAGATTGGAGACCGATGGCACCGCGCCCCACCTCGCCCAGATTGATGCCGGCATGGGCGAATTTCATGCTCGCCGCTGCCGTCCCGTTGTTCTTCATCAGCTTCATCGGCGTGATGGTTTCCACTCAGGCCAGGGAGGACGAGTACGGGCACTATCTCGGTCCCGTGGCGCCGGGATGGGCCGGCTTCTTCGCCACGCTGCTCGTGCTGAGCCTCCTGAGCATCGTGATGGGGATCTTCGTCTTCTTCTTCCGGATGGCCTGGGTGGTCAACAAGGCGGCGAACATCGATCTGGAGCGACGCCTCGAGCGTCAGCGAATCGCGGCCGCGAAGTACCAGGAGTACAAGAACGCAAACGGCCCCGCCTACTGGCAGGGCCGTCTGGATCGGGCGAATGAGGAAGCCGCCCGCCGAGCGGCAGGCAACTAGATCCTCAGCGCGTCAGGGTGTTTTCCTCCTCCGCCTCCTGTGCGGCAGTGACCGTCGGCTCCTCGCTGAGCTCCGGGAACCGTTCGGCGTTCCCGGTCGGAACCCCCACCTCCCGCAGCTTCGGGGAAACGCTCCGTGCGGGGACAGCCCACGTTGCCGGCACGTAGTCGATGTTGGCAACGCTCTCTGCACGGAGCAGAAAGAGTCGTGTATTTAGAGCCCGGAGCCTGAGAAATGATTTCGGAAATGACTTTGGAAATCATTTCCGAAATGACATTCTTCCGTAGCGTGCGAACGGAAAGTTCCTGCCGATCTCGATGCGGCATCGTGCCTCACGAATTTGACCTCCCGCGGCAGAGATTCTCGAAACCTCTAGCCTCACTATTCGTCTGGGGATCAGATAGGCGAGTAGCGTCCGTGCGGGACTTCGATTCCGCATCGTTGTGAAGTCGACGAGCTGAGCTCCCCAGGCGCGCGAAGGCGCACCATGTGTGCACGCGAAAGCGATAACCAGACGGCTTCGGGATGCACCCGCCCGCGTCGTCCGCCCCGGTTACCTGACAAGCTCAGCGCACGTTGGTAACCGATGCGAAGCGGAGCCGGAAGGGTCCGCAACGCGCACGACGAGACTCGTCCGCACCCTCGGTGCAGCGGGGTCTTGTCGTCTCGGAGGGGTGACCCACCAACGGTGGGGGGAGGTGCCAACCCTCCCCCGGGTGTCGGGCTGGAGGCCTGACCAAGCTGTTATCCGAAGACACGAGCGAAGCGATATGTCTGACAGATAAACTGCTTGCCGTACTTCTTGTAGGCTGGTACCACCCTCGCGGAGCGCGGGTAACACAGGACCAGGCTGCAAGAAGGACCGAGCGGAGGGGGCGGGCGGATGACGCAGAACGATGAGGCGGGCGAAGCGACGCCGAAGCGTTCAAGGAAGAAGGCCGTCAACTTCGCGAAGCGCCGCACACTGCGATTCAGCGACGGCGAGGAACGAGTCGTCGACGACGTGCGGCGAGCCTTAGCCAAGTCCTCCGGACGCGACGTCGAAGACGTCTCCTTCAGCGAAGCTCTGCGGCTCATCATCACCAACAAGCCGGCCGTGGCCGATGTTGAAGCCAAGGCGCTCGCAATCGAGCGCAGCGGCACGGCATCAGCTGACTGGGGTCTCTACGCGATTTCCGATCGCCTCGCCTGGGAGCTGGGATATTTTCGGATCCATGTCGCTCGCATCGGTGGAAACCTGAACCAGATCGCCAAGCGTCTGAACATGGGCGACCCCGCGACCGCAGCCGAGATCTCCGAGGCGCTCGAGGGCGTCGCCGACATGCGAGTACTCCCCGACGAGATTGAACGGCGCATCGCGATCCTTGTCGGACATGGTCTCCCTCCTCGCGGAGCGGCGTAGTCATGGCCGTCGTTGTGGCGAGCTCAACCCGCATGGCGGATGCGCTCATCAACTACGCCCTCGACGACAAGCCCAACCAGCGCGGTGAGCGCTATGTGATGGCTTCCGGCGTCGGCGGGCTGCTCGTGTCCGTCGCCAAGGCCCAGATGCGTGATGTTCGCAAGAAGTGGGGCAAGGATCGACCGGGCGCCTTCGTTCAGGCCTATCACGTCATCCAGAGCTTCGGGAAGCATGAGCTCCTGCCTGAGGATCCAGACTCCTGGATGACAGCGCAGACGCTGGGACGTGCCCTCGCCGAGGACCGCTTCCCCGGCCGGCAAACACTCGTAGTGACACAACGCGACGGCAAGACCGGGTGCCTCCACAACCACATCGTCGTCAACAGCATCGAGACCAGGACCGGCAAGAGCCTCAACAGCAGCATCGTCATGCATTCACGTCTCGTAGAAGCGCATGAGCGCGTCTTGGAGGCTGAAGGCTTCGAGCAGCGGGCTGACCTGAGGCGGGCGTTCTCCGACGCGCAGGACCGCCAGGAGCGCGGTGTACCTAGCGGGTTGCGACGAGCAGGATCGGTTGATGCCAGCGAACTTCACGAGTTCCAGCGCTACTTGATCTGGGAAACGGAAAGCGCAGTTGCCGACGAGTATCGTCTCCCCCGCAATCCAGAGCCGTTCAGCGTTAACGTACTCAAAGGCTGCGCGCAACAGGCGATCGATGACCCAGCCTCGGTCGACTGGAAGTCCTTTGTAGACGCCGGCGTCAAGCATGGTGTCCGAATCGAGCAACGTGGCCAGAAGGGTCGAGGGATCTCTTACGGAATGATGCGTGAGCAGCCGGATGGCACTCGTGCGGAGCCGTCTGCCAGCGATAGGCGCCGATCCACAACGCTTGGCGTCGAATATGAGATGGACGCAGTCGAGCGCACCTGGGCGCAGAACATCGCGATGCAGCAAGCCCTAGTGGCGCCGGATCCGGTCGCCGCAGGGATCCATCTGAGTTCGGACGCAGCGACGCAGAAGCGCGGAACCGCCGAAGAACGGCTCCGCGCAGCGCTGGACGAGGTTGACCAGCTAACGAATGCAATGAGTCAGCGAATGATCGCGGACTATCTCGCAGCCAAAAACTCGCATTCTGAGCCAGTGATTCCAACCCAAGTCCCAGATGATTCGAATGAAGCGGCTTCCACCCTGGAGAACGAGCCACTCGCGCCGCCCGTCGCTGAGGCAGAGACAATCGATCTCGAGGAGCCCGCGCCCGCCATGGTGGTGGAGTCCAGCCCATCCGAGGCTGTCGCCGCGGATCCAAAGAGACAAGCGGCGGCGACGCTTGAAGAGGATCTGCGGAAGATCAACCAACGGAACCGGCGCCTCGGCCTGCCGCTGGTATCACCTGAGGAGTTCAGCGCTAACCGCGCAATGTCCCCTGCGCAACGCAAGCGGAGACTCGAGCACCCTGAGTGGTTTGAAGAAGCGCAAGTCGATGACCAGCCCGGACTCACGGACCGCTTTTCGCTCGACTGACAAGCGGCGACTTTTGTGGCCAGCAAACGGTCAGCCAGCGTCCAGCGGATGGCCAGAATATGGTCAGAATCTGGCCGCTGAAGCATCTCGGCCAATTCGGTCGACACGTTGTCCAGCAAATGACCAGCTAGTGACCATCAGACGGTCAGCTGATGGTCAGACGACGCCCACTGTTGATCAAGAGTCCCTCTGGGCCGCGAGTGGTCAAAGTTTGTCCAGCAAACGGTCACAATTTGGCCAGTAAACGGTCACTTAACGCCCAGATGACGGCCACAGCGGACCGGCTCGTGGTCACGGAATGGGGTCCGACACTAATGACGACGGACTGACCCGAGCACGGGCTCCAGAAGTGCAAGTCCTGCTCCGATGGTCGCTCCCTCGATGAACGATTCACCAAGGCGATGACTATATCGACGAAGCCGCGCGAGAAGCCGCTGAGGTTTGCTGGCTTGATGTGAGGGCAATCGCAACTGATCGCTGAACCAGGTGAGGGTCACTTCACCCTGATGCCATTCGGTCAGCTTGACCGCTGTTTGAATTCCGATGACCGCGGTGGCCTTGTCCGAGGACGCGGTCTGCATTTTCTGCGTCTGCTGGACCAACCATGCGCCGACTGCATGCTGATCCTTATCAAGTGCGAGGAGCAGTCTGGGGACCGCCAGGGAGAACTCGAAGTCAGGTCCGCGGGACCAGCGGAGTAGAGCCGGTCGCGCTAGGCCCCGCACCGAACGTTCCATGATCGAGAGCGCGTCCGCCACCATTGCCCGGCGTGAGTCAAGCCTTGCCGCGCGATCGCGACGTCGACTCTCGACGACGAAAAGGATGACGGTAACGAGAACGGTCAGGAAGGCAATCGAAATGCTGAGTGCCACGGGAATGTCCATGGTCGGAAGCTATCTGTAGGTGCAGACATCGCAAGGCAAGGGCATTGCCCCAGTGGGAGTGGCAATCTCAGCCGTGGATCAGTTTCTCGAGACCAGTCTCGTTCACGATGGTCACCCCATAGTCGCGCGCTTGCTTGGCCTTGCCTGACATCGAGTCGGGGTCTGCGGCTACCAGCAGTTTCGTCTTCTTGACGACGTTGTCCTTCACGACGAGTCCCATGCCCGTCAGAACCTGAGCCCACGCGTCCCGCGGCTTGCTCATTTCCCCGGTAAGCACAACGATGTCGCCTGGTGAAAGGTGGAAGCCGGAGCTGAGCACGAGCGCGTCAGTAGCTGGCGCGCGCGAAATCGCACCAGCGACTGAATCGGTGTCGATACCGAGGATTTCGCCAACCTCGCGGATGTCTATGGCTTCGTCCGCCGTCACGATGTGGTCGGCCCATGCAGCAGTTACAAGTCCGTCGAAGTACGCGCGATGCGCAAGCCTGACGTCATCCGGCGTCAGGCCGAGAGTTGCCGCCAGGTCCAGCAGGGCAGAGCCTTCCGATATAGACACAACGCGGTCCAGCATCACCCGGTCGAGAAGCGCAAGGTAGTCAACGTTGAGGTGGCTCCCTATGCTCGAGGTTGTCAACGACCCAACGAGTTGAGAAACGAAGGACGGCTCAGGCTCGAACGTATTCGACCTGGGAACCCACGGCACTGACGCGTCGACAGAATATGGTCCGTGGGGCGACGTCGACGCCAGCCAGGCCGCCCAGTACTGGCGGTCGGAAACGGCTCGCATGTATGCGTGAAGGAGTTCGGCGGTCGCGTACGCGTCTCCGCCGGCGCTGTGAGCATCGAGAAGTTCAACACCAGCGGCTAAACAACATTCAGCGAGTCGGCGATAGCCTGACCAGTGCTCGCTCATCCGCATCGTGCAGAACCACCGATCCGGTTCGGCAACGGACAGGCCCGCTTCGGCCATCTGGTAACCGAGGAACCGCGAATCGAAGGAGGCGTTGTGCGCGACCGGCACGCGGTCGTCGAGCAACTCCGCGATGCGTGGCGCTATGCGTTCGAAGATCGGCGCTCGAGCGGCGGCGGCAGCTGTGATCCCGTGGATGTGCTGAGGTCCCATGTCGCGCATCGGGTTCACGAGAGTCTCGTGGCGAGATTCGATCTCTCCGCCGGGTGACATGAGGACTATTCCCACTTCGACGATCCGGTCGTGCTTCGTCGGGAACAGCCCAGTTGTCTCCAAGTCGACAACAGCGAAACCTTTACTCATATTCAAATGCATCCTCTGATGGCGGTTGACCAGCGCATGGCGATCCGACATAGATTCGCACGATGTTCGCGAGGGAAGTAGCCCCCAATAGGGCCGCGAGCCAGAGCGATCCCCGATTAACTGATCATCGCGAATCGAGCAGCAACAAGTACATCGCTTGCCGCTTCGGGTGCTCGTTCTCTAAGGAAGCGCGAGGGCGATACGTCCCCAAGGAGCGGATTCATTCCTTTGAACCACGACTGGATCGTGACCGCGTCCCACCGTTCAAGAAGAATACCCAGCGCATGGAATGCCGTACGCAGACGAGCGTCGCTGTCTGCTGAGGGGACAGCGCGGCCTTCCACCCAGGCTCCGACGACACTCGTTGTGCCCTCTCCCCCGATGTACGCGACGAGGCGCACACCAAGCACCTCCCTGCGACGCGTCGCGATCTGAGCGATGGTGAGCTCTCGAGCTTCGTCGCCGGCACGACGCCACGACCCGTATTCGACAACGTCCATGTCGCTATGCTGCACCATCTGGAGTGGTCGTAGGCACGCTCTTCAACGGAATCAGGGCCGCGTCGCGACGCGAAAGAGGCTGCCGCACCAGCGCGACACGCCGGGGACTTTTCGTTCTTCCACGTATTCGAGAATTCGCGTTGAGGGGTCGCTCCCGTTACTCCGAGTTTGCCTGATTCGCGATTACGTTTCCGTGCATGGAAAAAACTGGATCCGCCCACGAGCTGGGCGAAAACGGCAACTTTGAAGCTCGAGGCGACGGCCGCCGGCGGTTGACGATGACTTCACGACACCGACGACTCATCCGGTTAGAGAGGGATCTCGAAGACGTCCTCGTGGCGAATCCGGAGCTTCTCGACGTGTTGATCATCGGCCGCCAGGTAAGGACGCCGAATGGCGCAATCGACCTGCTGGCCATCGATGCAACAGGGATCGTCCACATCATCGAGCTCAAGTTGGGCGACACCACGCCAAAGATCATCGCCCAGGTGCTGGACTACCACCACTGGTTGAAGGTTCAGAGCAGAGACGAAATCATTCGGGTTGCCGCTCGCGCTCCCCTATACATGGACTTGCCGGCTGCGTTCGAAAAGTACTTCGGTCATCCGCTACCCGCCCCGATCAACCATGCGCGAGTCATCACGATGGTCGCTGCATCTATCGATGCCAGAACGGGACGCAATATCCAGACCCTGAACGAAGAAAGATTCTCGATCCGAGCCTTCCGCTATTTCGAGCAACGCGGCTCCGTCGGGCTCATTCCGCACGGCCACCCCGAGCAAGACATCCAGATCTCTGAAGTCGAAACGAGGCCAGTAGTGCTACCGGAACGATCGACGCCGGCGGTTGCGGCGGTGTACCGGGCACGGGTCGACGCGGACATCCAACTGTTCTGGCAGATCTTCGCTGAGCGCTTCACCTGGACTTTCGTGCCATTCAGTTTCGTCTATGCGCTCTATGAACACTGGCACTATTCAGAATCAGCCCCAGTCAAACGCCTGCGCCCGTTTTCGATAGGGCAATTCGGCCGCCAGATGTCCGCACTGATCGCAGAATCCCACCAGTGGACGCGCCTTCGTCGCGCGCCCGAACAACTGATGGACTGCTACGAGCCGATGACAGCGGGATTGACGAATTGGACGCGCCCTGACGCTGAAAAGGTTGTGGTCGGGTATTTGAGGAACTCGATCCAAGAGCACGGCCATTCCGGTTGCTGCAAAGGCGATCTACGGGCATTTGCGTAACAAACGCGACAATGTTGTCGAAGCCCAACGACTCCTTCGCGAGGCGGCCGAGTATGTGCTCGCCCGGGCTTCGGATGGATCGAGGGAGCGGAGGGCCTCAGTTCTTCTTGAGCTTGATCGACGTGGTTGTGGGGAGGGCACTCAGGCTGACCCAGAGCGTCGAGACGCCGATGATCGGCGGCGACTGGGGTCGATCTGCGGCACCGAAGAGGTCGCGAAACTACCGAGCAGCAAGAAATCCCCCGTCATCGATTGACCGACGCCAGGGACGACGTACCGGCCTGAGGGACTTCACTCCCCCGCACCAACCTCGTCATTCTGGATCTGGCTCGGTTCAGATGCACGGAGAGTGATCAGCAGCGCTGGAAGTTCCTCCACCGAGTACAGCACCGAGCGGGCCTTTGAGCCCTCGGCTGGGCCCACGACTCCGCGCGTCTCAAGCAACCCCATGAGCTCGCCAGCCTTCGCGAAACCGACCCGAAGCTTCCGCTGCAGCATCGATGTCGATCCGAATTGAGTGGAGACCACCAGTTCAGCCGCCCTCGCCAGAAGTTCCTGGTCATCCGAGCTTCCGGTGCTAACGCGCTGATCTGCCGCTGGCCCCTCGACTCCGCGCAGGTTTGCCCTTGCACGATCGAGCTGGGCGTTCACGTCGGCAAGCTCCGCCTGAGCATGGCGTAGTCTCGCCTGCGACTCGATCTCAGCGGTGGAGATGGAGACCCGCGACGCGGTTGTCGGTGCCATGCGGCCGTTCCTGCACCGATCTGCGGCGCCCTGCGAGCGATGCTGAATCGAGCAACCCGGATGCGTCCATACCATCGCACGACGACGACTGGTCAGCGGAATGTAGAACCGCAGCGGACCAATCCCGAACCGAAACCCGACACCCATGAACACACGATATCGGCAGGGCGCTTCATCGAGGTCCCCAGCCTCAGTACGCGTGAGCCTGGCTGGCAACGATCGTCACGAGAACCGCGAATCCGACCAGCGCCCAGATGCCCACCCCGATGATCTTCGACCGCCGATCTTCCCGCTTCCGGTCGTAGCCGCCGACATCCTGTGCGCCTGGTCGCCGGGCCCTGCGCCACGACAGGAAATCCCGTGACCTGTGGGAGATCGACATCCTGGATCAGCGTATTCCGGACTCTGATTTCGTACACAGCGAACCGGAGGTTCAGTTGTCCGTAAGACGACTTCGCCACCCGGCATACGGGCGAAGTCGGACTCTCGACCAAGCGCAATCCGCTGGCCGGATCGGTCGATCCGTCACCCGCTGAAGCCGTCCTCGACCATCGCTGCTGCTGCAGCGGCGGCCTCCTTGAATCGGTTCTCGCGAATCGCGTCCACCGGGGTGTCGTAGTCCAGCAGCGGATTCGACCCGATGAACCACATGCGTGCGACGTTCTCGCCCTCGGACGCCGCTATCGCGAGCCATTGAGTGTGCGCGAACTGCAGACGACGCACGGCTTCGGCCTGCGGCTCCGGACCATCAAGTTGAGCCCATCTGTAGGTGATCTTCGGGTCTTCACTGCCAGCCAGAGAAGCGACGAGAGTCGCGCCGAGCGCGGAGTTCAAACGTCGCGTGATCTCGCGGATTCCGATGTTCGCGGATAACGCATGCGCGTCACGAGTTGTAGTAGCCATATTCACTCGCTTGACTGGTTTGCATCCGATTGCTCCCACGCCTTCAGCAATTGCTCTCGCCAGCCCTTCGGCGGCGGCCACAGGACACCCCAAGCTGCGAGCGTCGCACGCGTCCACCCTCCAGCAGGAGTCCGCGCGGCGCTGACCTCATCAGGACTAGGCAACGTCATGCCTACAGTTTGGCGCACTGCGCCGACACGCGTTTAGCCGCGCGCCGAGGTTCTCGTACGTACGGTGATGCAGATGCATCTCGGGCTTCCCCGGTGCGCCGCAGACGAAGCACTCCTGCGGCATGCCAGATGTGAAGTAGCGCTGGCGGAGCGCTCACCACTCAGGCGACTGGTTGTAGCTGCGATATCTCGCAGGCGACACCGTCCGCCCTGCTGGGTTCGCCATGTCTCGACCCTAACGGCGGCGGTCCGGGAGCGGTTCGAATTCGTCCTCCCAGAATGCGTCGAAGCCCACTAGTCCGAACTCTTCCACCGTGCCCATTGGAGGTCACCGCGTTCGACCTCGGTTTTATCCTCCGGTGGTTGCTGATCGAAAAACCCAGTGCGGCGCCGCCGTTCGCCCCAGGTAGCAACCTGAAATGATCGAGGCTTCAGGTCGACGACCAGGTAGCTGCCCGAACTATTGAGAGACCAGCGAGCTAGCCACTACGGTCAGCATGTGCTGATTCGTCGCGAGGGTTCTCTCGAGCGAAGCCCTGCCGCCACGATCGCCGCTGTTCTTGCGGCTCTCTACGCACTGGGGCTTCTCACACTTGCCGGTTCCCTGGTCGTCGATCGAATGTACGGGAACGACGTCATCGCTCACCTCAGGGGTTACGAGGTTCGCGGCTGGGCGTTCGTCGTGGTCGCCTGCATCGCGGGCGCACTGCTTCTGGCGTTCGGGACCATCGCTGTATGGCGCGGGCGCCGCGGATACACGGTGATCGCCCCGTTGGGCTTGATCGTCGTGATCGGCTGCATCGGAGAGCCGATCGACATCATCTCGGGAAACCCGTTAGGCGACAACCTCATCGGCCTGCTCATCATCGTTGCAGCAGCACTTCCCCTTGTGCTGCTTCTTCTGCCGAGAAGAGCAGCAGCCGCGACGGCACAACCCAGCGAATAGGAAGACCCCGAGGCGCGTAGGCGCTCGGGGTCATCAGGTCGTGCGTGGTTTCAGACGAAGACGCGGCGGCCGTCTGAGTAGGTGAGCATGTAGTGGCCGTCGACGGTGTTGGAGACGAGGACGTGCTCGCCGTCCTTGGTGACGTACATTCCTGGAGCCATGATCGAGTCCTTCCTCGTCGAGGGATCGCGCCGTTGGGCGCTGTGCGATTTCGTGCAGAGGAGAAGCCCTCTTCTTCGCAGTTGTCCCGGAGACGGCTCTGCCGGCTCTGCTCAGGAACGAAAAGACCCCCGCCGCCGGTGAGGGCGAACGGGGGTCTCGGTGGGTGTGGGACCAGCAATCTCAGCGGCCGAGATCCCTCCACGCGAGGTGCGAGTTCTCGATGACGAGTACGACCGACGGCTCGGATTTCGCATCGAGACGAACCCGGTAACGATTTAGGGCCACCCAGGAGATCGCCCCGACCTCGAACGCGCCGACGTCAGGGATCGTCATGACGTCACCACGCCTGATGTACAGGTTCCCCGGGATCAGAGTGTCCGGAATGCGAGACGGCTCGTACAACGACGGTGTCTCAAGATAGATGACGGTGTCGTCGAATTTGATCCGGTACCGGCCGGGACGTTCGTCTTTCCAGATCGATTCGATCGGTTTCGTCCACCTGTCGGGCACGGTGATGACGCCGCCCCTCAGCAGGTGCATGTTCGACTGTATCGGCATTCGTACCCCCCTGGATCAGACGCGCGTCTCGTCGACGCGCGGGATGAGCCTATCGCCGCGGTGGAGCTGGGGCGGGAAGGCGATGTCGGGTTAAGCGCAGACTTCTGCCTCGAGCAGGTACCCGATCGGCTTACCGACCACTCCTCTCATTGGGTCCGAGTGATTAACGACCCGATCATGCTTCTTGCTGGCGGTACTGCATAGGCGGCAGTGCCTTTACGACCCGATCATGCTTCTTGCTGGCGGTACTGCATAGGCGGCAGTGCCTTTACGATCCGAACCGTCTCAATGCTGACGGTGATGATTCGCTGGACGAGTTCGACGATGTAGACCGGGTTGCTGTGCTCGGCGCCCCAGTCGTTAGGGTCGTTCACTATCCCGGACGGTTTGTCGGTCTTCACCTGGTACCGTTCGAGGACCCAATCGAGGGCGGACCGGGAGCCGATCTTATACTCGTGGGCTTCCTCGGGGATCCCGGTGATCGTCAGGCTGTTTGTGACGCGGATAGTTGTGCGATCGAGGTTGCCCGGCTTGCCTCCGTACCGCATTTTCTCGACACGAAGGTCAGCTGGTACCGGGCTGCTGAAGTCCACAGGATAAAGCGCTGCAGTCTCGTATCCGAGGTGCAGCTCCGACAAGGCGCGGCCGGCGGCAGCGAACACGAAGAAATCGGCTGGGTCTGCCAATTCGGGAATGCGGGGCAGCATCTTCTTGAGATCAGCACCGAACTCGTTTCTGTACTGCTCAGAGTGCAGCAGTCCGTAGACGGCGAAGAACACGTCATCGGGGGTTACGCTCTGCCCGTAGAGCTCTCGGTACCGGCCTAGGGCAGTGCCCGAGATGTTGTCGGTCCGGGTGGGATCGTCCCCCTCGATGTCCAGCGTGGGTTGTCCTGTGGCTGCTGAGAAGGACGAACGCGGGAAGAATTGTCCGGCGCTCCCGGCACCCGTCACGTGGAGATCAGGGGTTTTGTCGACCATAAGCACGGAAAAGGGTACCACCGAGTTCATCCCGACGATGTACATCCCAAAGTTCTCATCCGTGGGAAAGACGCGACTAATCTGGCCAGAAACCTCATTGAACGTGTTGTCCCAGTAGAACCACTGGGAGTTAAACGGCCTGTAAGCAGCCTGCCGAACTGAAGAGGCCGAGAACTCAGCCTGACTCCCGCGCTCAGCGGCGCGGCGGAGCTTCCTCGACCAGCTAATTTTTCCTGAACTTCCGGCCAGATCATCCCCTAGACCGGATGCCGCGTCATTGAATGCTTTGATTGTCGACAACATGCTGGCACGAAGCCTGTTCTTCGAATAGTTGTAGACCCAAGCGTCTCGCGCAGAAGTAACCCCCTGGACGCGGATGCCGAACAGCTCGTCGATGGAAGTTAGCGACCCGAACAACTCAGACCGTTGGCTAATCCAGTCACCATGCTCATTCGGAGTGACATGTTCCCATGGAACTCCGTCGACGCCCTGGTACTGCTTGAGTAAGCCGAACTTCTGATCGCGGGTGAGGTAGTCGCCGATGTCGCGGTATTTGATGGTTCCGGTGGCAGGCCTGTCCGGGTTCTTCACCAGAAGCGATATGACGATGGTAGCCCTGCTCCCGGGACCGAACGTCTGCCCGCCTTCTTTGAGCGCTTGCTCGCCGGAGGTGCGCGTGTTGCCGCGGAGGTTGAGGATGTATAGCTCCGTAAACTCCTCCTCCAGCGTGAGCCGGAGGCCCGCGGCGGTGTTGCTGTCGAGGAAGCCGCCGTTAGTCACATAGGCCACGATGCCGCGGTCTTTGATTCGGTCAGACGCCCACCTGATGGCTCGAATATACGAGTCGTAGAGGTTGTTCTTGTTTTGGCCTGTCGACCGCGCTGCATATGTACTAGCGATCCGCAGATCCAGCGACGGGTACTTGAGGTTCTGGTTGTTGTCGTTCGCGGAATCTTGCCCGGATGAGTAGGGCGGGTTGCCTACGATGACGCGGATATCTAGAGCGTTCTGATCCTTGACTCGCTGGTTGTTGTCACCGAAGATGCCCTCGTCGTCGTACTTGTCGTCATCTTCCGAGGACTGAAACGTGTCCGTGAGTACGATGCCGGGGAACGCGACGTATTCGCCGCCCTGCATTGAGTTGTATGTCGCTTCGATATTAACGGCGGCGACGTAGTACGCCAGCAGCACGATCTCGTTGGCGTGCAGCTCGTACCGGAACTTCCGCGCCATGTCCTCGGGCTTGATTAGCCCCGACTGTAGGAGTCTGACGATGAAGGTGCCGGTTCCTGTGAAGGGATCCAGCACGTGCACGCCCTCATCCGTCAGGCCGACTCCGAAGTGATCACGGGACAGCTCATCGGCGGAGCGCAAGATAAAGTCCACGATCTCGTTCGGCGTGTATACGATGCCGAGCCGCTCCGAGGTGTTCCTGAACGCGCCGGTGAAGAATTTCTCGTACAGTCGCTTGATAGTGGTCTGCTTGCCCGCGGCGTCAGTGATGCCTGTGACAGCACGCTGAACGCCCGCATAAAAGTTGGTGAGGTCCGTTGTTTCGGTGTCGAGGTTCTGTTGCTCAAGCGCGTTCACCATGCCCTGCATGACCTGGGAGACAGGGTTGTGGTCGGAGAACGCATGCTCCGAGAAGAGGGCATCGAACACAGGCTGCGTGATTAGGTGCTGGGAGAGCATCTCGACCGCCTGCGCTTCGGTAATCGACGGATTCAGGTTGTCCTGGAGCCCTTTCACGAACCGAGTGAACGCGGTCCGAAGGTCCGGGTTGGAGCCGTCAACGAGCCCGGTAATCCGCGTCATCTGGCGGCCGGCGATCTCAGCGACGTCTTTTGCCCAGTTCTCCCAATAGTCGCGTTCGCCTACCTTGTCGACGATCTTGGCGTAGATAGCGCTCTGCCAGTCCGCGCCGAGGATCGACATGTCCAGGGGAACCTGGGTAGAGTCGGGGGTGCCGCTTTCCGCCGGGGTGCCAGGCAGGCCGCTGTCGGACTGCCAGGTTGCGATGACTGGTCCGTCACCGGTTCGAGCGTTGAGGTCGATCTGCTCGATCTTGGCCTCGAAGCGTTCGTCGTGAGCACGAAGCGCCCGTAACACGTCCCATACGACCTTGAACTTGCGGTTGTCGTTGAGGGCCTGCTCCGGTGTCTGGCCGGCCGGGATGGCGATTGGGAGAACGATGTAACCGTAATCCTTGTCCGGGGCCTTCCGCATGACACGGCCAACCGATTGCACAACGTCGACTTGGCTGTCGCGGGAGTTGAGGAAGATGACCGCGTCAAGCGACGGCACATCGACGCCCTCGGAAAGGCACCGAGCATTGGTCAAAATGCGCGCGACGTTGTCACCGCTAGTGTCGGCCTTCAGCCAGTCGAGATGTGCGTTCCGCTCCAGGACATTCATTGTCCCGTCAACGTGGCGTGCTTCCAGAGTGTACGCCTGTCGGTGTCGTCGATGCGGCGGCCGGCGAGGCTGTCGGGACGGACGCCGTCAACTCCGTCATACCCGTCGAGGAGCCTCTGGACGGCCTTGCTGTCCTTGATGGAACGCGAGAACGCGACCGCGCGACGAAGGGGCTGATGTGCGTTCGGCGCCGTGGTGTCGATTCCGTGGACGCCGCGCTTCGCGAGGCCGTTGTAGATGCCAACGATGCGGGCGGCGTCCGGAATGTTTAGCTCACCGTTCTGGGCGAACTCGTCCTGGAACGCGCTGCTGATCGAGTTCTCGTCGATGGTCAGGACAAGCACCCGGTAGTCGGCCAGGAGGTCGCGTTCAACGGCCTCGCCGAACCCCAGACGGTGGAATACCGGGCCGTACGTGGCCTGGTCGTCCATGGAAACCAGCACAGCTGCTTTGTCGTTGGCATCAGCTCGCACCGACTCGGCGTAGATCTTCGGCGTTGCTGTCATGTAGAGACGCCGCTTGGTCTTGATGGCCTCGTTAGAGTGAACTCGGAGGAACGAAGACTCGTCTTGTCCACTCAGCGTGAAGCCAGCAGTGCGGTGGGCTTCGTCGCAGATCACGAGATCGAACTCAGCAAGCCCTTCTGCCTGCGCCTTGGCGACCACGTCGATGGACTGGTACGTCGAGAAGAACACGGTCAGCCCGTCGGGCGTCTCGGCCTTTGGGACTTCCTGAAGCAGCTGAGCCGTCGACGTCGTTGCGGGATAGGCAAGGTCAGAAACCGTGAAGTCCTCGTTGGACTTGCGCACCTTGGTGTCAGAGCAGATAGCAAACGCTCGCAACTCCATGGTGCGTTCCTGAGACCACTCACGGAGTGTCTGCGAGAGCAGTGCGATGGACGGCACAAGGAACAGTACCTTCCCGCCCGGGCCTGCAATGTTCTCGGCGATCCGGAGGCTCGTGAACGTCTTGCCGGTTCCGCAGGCCATGATCAACTTCCCCCGGTCGTGATCAATGAAGCCGGCCTGCACGTCGGATATTGCTTGCGCTTGGTGCTTCCGGAGCGTCTTGACCTTCGGCGGAGCCACCTCGTCCGGCCTGGCGAACGAATAGGTCGACCAGTCAATGTCGGATTGATCAAAGTCGTCGACCCCAATCCGCGACGTAGTGATCTGCTGACCGTTCAACGCTTCCTCGGCGTGTTTGCCCCATTTGGCCGAAGTGGAAACGACGATCCGAGACGAGAAGGGATGTTTACCCGAGGCGGTGAAGAAGGAGTCGAGGTCGGACTTCTGCATCGTGTGCTCAGGCGCGTAGAACTTGCACTGGATGGCGCAGATTTCACCCGTGTGCCGTTCTCGAGCCACCAGGTCGATGCCTGTATCGACTTTCCCATCGCGACCGGGCCAGTCCTGCCACAGCCACACTTTGTCGAAAAGTGCCGTCCACTTCGGGTCCGTCGTCAGGAACGTCCGGGTTAGACGCTCAAGGAGAAGGCCTTTTGTGCGCTTATCGGGAGCGATGGCCGCATACTCGGCCAACAGGTCATGGATCGACGTCATTAGATTGGGCCCCTAGGAATGGATCGGCTTCAGGCGCAGGCGCGAAGATCAACAGAGCCGACTTTATCGGGTCCAGCAAGGCAGACCCGGACCCCACTCGACGCGTTCCCTCCCCATTGTCTGGCTCATCGTGGATTGGTGGCATCCTTGCCTAGCGCCGAGGGCCGGCCACAATCGGATCCTGATTCGAGGGTATGAATCCGCTGCCTGGGCAGGCGCGATTCATCCGGGAACGAGGCCGGACCCGGGCCAAGATGTCCTTGCGGCTGCACGATCCGCCACGACCAGCTGGTAAGTGGGGCCATCACAACTTGCCCGAGCAGTGAGCTCCCATTCGAGCTACTGGCGTCTCGCGGGTCGAACGACGGTACCGCATTCCGTGCACGCAAGGTCCTCAAACTTTCGCTGCCAGTTCCGGACGAAGCGTGAAGTAGCTCGTTCGTCCTCGTCGACAAGCCCGCCCGACGCCGCTTCAAGCACTTCTGTAACCTTGTCAACGAGGATCTGAATCATTCGCTGGGTCGCCAGCGGACTCGGTTCGATCGATAGTGAGTGCACCTCGTGACGACCCAGAAAACTCGGGTTCGCCCGCCGAGACCAGTAGCCGATGAAGTAGTTGGTGTCGACTAGACCCTTCGCAAGTTCATCAGAGGTGGGTGGGTGCCGCGGGATGGTGCGCATCAAGCTGCTGGCCAGACTGATCAGATCCTCTTCGGACCAAAAGCTGCCGTATCCGTGCGCATACTGATCCCTGAACTGGGTGAGCGCGCGCATAGCTGTCGACGCGACGTTTACCTTCGTGGCGAAAACGGTTGCGAAGAAGTCTCGTGCCTCGTCACGGCTCCATGCCTTGCCGTGAGTGTGGACAACGCCTTCAGAGTCGGTAAAAAACTCGCTGGCGATCTTTGCGAGAGTGAGCTCTGTGAGAGCGACCGCGCGAGAAACGGTCATCATACCGACGTGGCGTGCTGCTGCGGCCGGATCAAGCTGCAACTCTTTCTCCGCCTCGTAGTACACGTCGCCGTAGTCGTGAGTCGCCGGGTCGAGCACGCCTGCGACTTTCTCAACGGCCTCGCTGTAGCGAGTTTCGACATCGCGCACGACGAACAGGTGAAGCTGCTTCACATGCTCCATCTCTCGGGTGAAGTCCCATTGAATGAGGTCGAACTGTTCAGGTATCACCGGGGCAGGCTATTGGTCAGCGCTCGGGAACAATGGGATGTCTCCGCCGTCGAAAAAGCCGACAAACTCGTAACTCTCGCTCCCGGTTATCCCAACCTTGTCCGTCTGATAAGTCTTGGTAGCGTTGATCTGGACGAATTGACCGATCACGAACGAACCATCGGTAACCAGATCGACCGGAACGCGGATTCTAGGCTTGCGGTGTCCTGATTTGATCGTCACGTATCCGTCAGCGTCAAGCACAATTACATGTCCCGAAACGTACTCAGACTCAGACTCGGGTTCTTTCGCGAACAAGGTGTCCAGCGCGTACCGTCGCCCGGCGACTGTCACAGAAGCAGATGAGACCTCGCCGGTTGGACTGTACCAACGGGTTGAAATATCCAAGCTCTGCTTATCCAGGGTATCGAGAAAGCGTCTCGCCGCTATAAGCAACCCCGGCTGGCTGAACCTGCTTTGTATTTCTTGCGCCGAAAGCTTCGACTCGATGGCCTTGTGAAGGCTTAGCACCGTCTCTATTGCGTGATCAGCGGCAGACCACACGGAAATCGCGCCGTCAGCGCCCTGCTCAATTTCTGGCCGAGCCGGCTCGAAATGAAAGACGACCGACCCGGCACTGAATCCGACGAGTCGAAGCCTCGCGTCGGGCGCGCCATCTCCCGCAGCGGCCCTGACCTCGCGTCCGAATGCTCCGATGACCTGTTCCGCCGTCGAGTCGTCTAGGGATGCCCCGGCAGTTTCCTCCCCAATGAGACGAACGACGACTCTCGAAAGCCGTTCGCCGTTGGGGTCAAGTGCGGCGCTGCGCTCGTAGGCAGCTTGCTCAAAGAGGTCGTCAATGCTGCCCTCGGGTTCGTCCAACTCTTCGAACGCGCGCCGAGCCTCCTGGCGACGCTCTGAAGGGATGGAATTCAGGTAATCGCGTAGCTTCAAAACATCACCTCCAAGTAGCCTCTATCTGCCTTCACGGCCGGAGCTCTGGGAGCGCCTCTTACTGCCGGCGGCTTTCGCTGCCAAAAGTCATCTAACGCGCCAAGCTTGACGAGATACTGTGAGTCGTGCAGGTTCAACTTCTCAGTATGAAGAGTGGACGCTATAGACCTCCACGGCAATGGGAAGACCTGAACTCCATAGTGGGCTGACTGCTCGTCGCGGTGACGCAGTCCCGCCAGCTTGCGAAGCTCTCTCGAACCAGGCTTACCCTCCATGGCTGACATTGCGGCCGCGTCGTAGATGGCTGTCAGGTCGATATCGTTGGGCTCCTGCTCAGTGGTGATAAAGCTTCCGGAAAACCAGAGACCCATGAGAAGGTCAACTCCAGCCTTCTCTTGGGCCTCGTTCCAGCCTTCCAGATAGCGCTCCAGCCCATGCCAGAGGGTTTCCCGAACAGAACGGTGCGCAGCAACAAATGGGTCCACAAATGCACGCCGGATTTCGAAGAGGTCCGTCGCGTACCGTCCAGGGGGAATGCATCCTGACACAGGATCATGAGGAGGTATCACTCCCTGAGCCTATTGCCCACGGCCAAGGCCGGCTCAGCCACTTTCGGGGGGCTCCCACGCGTTAGGTTATTCCGCGCGCGCTCGAGCACGGGCGAAGAGGGTCTCACGCCGAATAGTCACGATAAGTGTGATTATCGGGGGTAAAAAACCAGACTCTTGAAGTGAGATGAGGCTGATGCTGCTAACTGATTGACGCCGCCCACTGGAGCGTGGCGGGCTCGTCCCTGTCCCAGGAACCGACGTGATGGCTCTGCCGCCCGGCGAGAAGCTCGGGTAGGTCCTCTCGCCGAGGGCGTGGCTGGTTCCGCTCCCAGCAGAACTAAGGACTAGGAACGTTGTGCAGGACCATGCGAAAACGTTGAGCGGGACGCTCACGTGCCTCACAGTGCTCTGTTGACATCGATCCCGGGTTGGAGGATCGTACCGGATAAGTGGGCTTCTGGAAGGAAGGAAGCGGGACATGCAGGGGGACATGCAGGGGGACACGCGTAGCCGACTCTCGCAAATCCATGCGGTATTCGACGAGCCTGGACTTGGTCGGCATATTGCTGCGATTAGAGCCGATGCGGGGCGCCGGGTCGCAAGCACACGGGCGCCAGACAGGGTTGTCACGGCGGCGAAGTTTAAGCACATTAGGGGATCTGACAATGCCCTGATGCCGATCGAAGGCTCCATCATGATGTTTTGGGCCCGTCCGGGCTCAGACATCATCTCTAGGCTTGAAAAGGCGTACGCCAACGGTGAGCAGGCCCCGCTCCATGAGGTCAACGACATCATCGCTCGGCAGCTAGCAGACGAACCGATCCCGACATTGGATGCAGCTTCGGACGCGGTGCTGGCCAGCCCCATGCACTTCGATGTTCGGTACGGGACCAAGGTGCTGTCCCGCACATTAACTCTCCCGGAAGGCGCCGAGATCTGTCTGCTCGTCTTCCCCTATAACGGCGGTGACCTGAATGAAGAGGACTTCGCGCTCGACCAGTTTCACCGGGCCGGGGAGACAGTCGAGTTCCCGACGTTGCTCGTGAAGGTGCCCCCGAAGCTCTCCGAGGTTGAGCTTGAGGCGATCCGGGCGGTTCCCGCTGATCAAGTCGGCATCAACATCGGTGAGGCGAGTTGCTGTCCGGCGGTTACCGCGTTGGTCCTGATCGCCGTGGCTCTCGCGACTCACGCAGGCATCTGGCAGGAGATCGGAGACCAGATGAATAACGTGCGTCTGACCGAATCTCAGATCGCACGGCTCGGACCGATGGCGTCAGCGCAGGAACTCGTCGCCGTGCGGCGGGAGATCTTCGAGGCCCACGGAGTCTGACGTTTGCCGACGCTCGACGTGGCCGTGGTGGCACTTCTCGCCGGGTTGCTAATCGCCACAGTGTTGTACGAGACAGGTCCGCGGTGGCGGGTCGTCCGGGCGCTCTTTCGGCTTGGGTTAGTGCCGCAATGGTCGTTCTTCGCACCGGCACCCGGCACCCAGAACCTCTATCTCCTCTATAGAGATCTCACCGCCAATGGAGATGTGACGGTGTGGCGCGTCGTGCACGGTATGGATGAAAACCGGCCTCCGTGGAGTTTCGTGTGGAATCCACGTCGACGTATTCGGAAGGCGTTGCTCGATCTCATCCTGGCACTAGAGCTCGGGCGGGAGGAGATGGGGCCCGATGTACTAAAGCTGTCTACGCCGTACCTGCTCATCCTCAACCACCTTTCGCGCCTCCCCCGCCCACCCGGAGCGCTGGCGACCGAGTTCCTAGTCATGGTGAGTAATCCCAACCAATCGCCGCGAGTCGCCTTCCAGTCCGAACGGCATCGGCTGTGAGCACAGTGTGATCGAGACGGTCGCGAGCGTGCCTGCGCAACTGGTCTCCATCGTGGCCTGCCTAGGGATCGCGCTGTCTGTGTCCGAGGAACTTGTGATGCGGCGGATCTACGCCGACGATGGGCTATTGAGTTGGCAGGTGCTGCGGGTGGCTCGACCGCGATCGGCTCTGCCGTTGGTGCAGGGGTGGATCGATCAGCTATTCCGGCCCCGTGCCTACGTCGGTCTTCTTGTGCTGAAGCTGGCGACGGCGCTCACGCTCCTCGCACTCAGCCTCTTTCATCCGGCTGCGCGACTCGCCGTCGGGCTGTTAGCAGGCGCCATGCTCGTGCATCTGCTGCTCATGAAACGACGGTCGGTATATGGTCTCGACGGCGCCGATCAGATGTTCGCCGTTGTGTTTCTCGGACTTGCCGTGCACGAGCTGATGCCTCTCGGATCGCTCGGGTCGGCCGCCGGGCTTGCCTACGTCGGGGCGCAGAGCGTGCTCTCCTACCTGATTTCCGGAACCGCGAAGCTGAAGGGTCCGTCGTGGCGGGACGGTTCGGCGATCGCCGGGATAATGAGTACGAAGATCTACGGGAACCCCTCCGTCGCCGCCCTGCTCCACGGTCGATCCGCGTTCGGTCGACTCATCTGCTGGTCAGTGATTACCTTCGAGACCACGTTCGTCGCTGTGCTCTTCGTAGATCGCCCCGCCATGTGGGTCATGCTCGGGGTGGGCGTGCTCTTCCATGCCGGGATAGCCGTCTTTATGGGGCTCAACAGCTTCTTTATCGCGTTCGTCGCCACCTACCCGGCGGTGGCGTACCTCAATGCGCTCGTGCATCAGTTCTTGCATTAGTCCTCTAACGTGATCGGACCGCGGAGACCCACGCGGACATCGCCGGGAGTCCGCGCCGAGATCTGTTTGCGTCTAGCCCGACCTGCGACGGACCGGCTCAGCGGGGATGACGTGGAAGTGCTCGTCCGTGAGCGCGCGGCCCGCGTTCGTGTTCCATGGGTCCGTGCGGCAACGACGGTGTTCACGATGCCGAGGATCGTCAGTACGGCAAGAACAGAGTCAAGCTGTGGTGAGCCCGTTCCGCGCTCAGGGGCGCGAAGTGTGGTGATGTCGGTGCCGAGCTCGGCGAGGAGTCTCGCACGCGCCGGCAACTGCCTGGTGACCATTCGAGTTCCTTCCGATACGAGGGTCTGCGCCCGTGACTTGTGGCACCGCGGTCTGCTCGTAAATGAGGAGTTCTGGGTGCCCAGATTGGGCCGAACGGATACTGCCGAACGCACCCCAGATCCACTATCTTTTGGACAAGGGGGTGGCTCTGATGAGCGCACTGATGAACGGGTTCGAGCAGCTCCAACGCCGACGGCGGCGAGTCGCATGGCTGGTGGTACTTGCATGCGTGGCCGGCGTCGGGACATGGCTCACCGGACCCATCGGCGCGATCATGGCCTCGACGGGGAATGCGGCCGGCTGGGCGCTCCTTGTCGCCGGTGTCGTGCTGCTTGCGGTGACAGTCTTCGCGATCGTCGCGGCCGTGCGTCTCCGAGTGGTGCCACAGAGCCAGCCGGGTGCGGCGAACCCGCACTTCGACGAGCCGCAACCATCACCGGATCCGCGCGGCGGCTTCTCCATGAACGGCTCCCAAATCGGGGGTCGAATCTGAACGGCTCCCAGATTGGGTGGCATTAAGCAGCCCGGTTTTCTGTTCGAGAGTTGCTACTAGCCGACCGCGAGCAGTCGGCGCCCAGAGCCACCAATGTGCGCGATCAGGCGGCCCCACAATCGGCTTCGCCGGCGCGATCACGGCTGTCGCCGGCGCACTCACCACGGTGACGGCGATCCCTAAGGTCAACAGCTGGCTGGCGCTCATCGGCCTCGGGTCGGTGAAGAAGTCCGAGGCGCAGAGCATCCGACGGCCGTCACCCCGGCCGACCTGGATCAGCCCGCCGCGAGCGTCCCGCCCTCGTCCGTGTAGCGACGTAGCATCACCCCTCGAGCCCCCGGTCCACCTACGGGTGGGACAGGGCTACTTCGTGCGTTCTGACGCACTCCGACCGCCCGTTAGGCTTCATTCGTCAACTTCTAAGGAGTCACACATTGTTCGCACTCGTCGTCTCGCTGGTCATCGGCGCCGTAATCGCGGGGCTGCTGTCCTGGCGGCTGCAGACCCTGTGGCCCACCGCTGTGTCGTACGTGCTGCACTCCATCGCTGCGATCGGCATCTACGCCCTACTCGGCCCGCTCGCCGTCCCTGACGCCGACCACTATCACAAGCAGGCAGTACAGCTCCTCAGCGGTGACTCGGAGCGCTCGGTCACGCCCGGCAAGGAACTCTTCACTTATCTACTGAGGTTGGTCTACTCGACGATCGGCATCCAGCCCGGCATCATCATCGCGCTGAACGTCCTCCTCGTCGCGGCAATCCCGACCATCGTCGGCCGGACCGCGGCGGCGCTGAACATGCCAGTGCAGTTGACCACGTGGGCTGGGGCGTTGGTCCCCCAGACGTTCTTCTGGGGCGTCCTGCTCTTGCGCGAGAGCATGGTCTGGTTCGCCCTGCTCCTGGTCATTCTCGCCCTCGCGATGCTGTATGACGGTGCGCGGTGGGTGATCTGGCTCCCCGTGCTCGTGGGCGCACTCGTGCTGTTCACGTACCTGCGCGGCACGCTCGCGATCGTGCTTGCCGCGGCCGCGCTGATCGTGCTGCTGCTCATCGTGAAGTCGTGGAAGCTGACCCTCGGCACGGCCGGCGCCCTCGGTGTCATCGCTCTGATCTTGCCCGGGTTCGCGTCGATCCTGGTCAAGTTTGGGAGCGACACCGACACGGCCGCTGCGCGCGTCAGCACCACTACGAGCGACGCCGTCGCCAAGGCGTCGTCGATGGGCGCAGAGCACACGTCGTCCACGATCTTCCACGCGCCGCACGTCGGCGACGGCATCGTCAACCTCGCAGTGACGAAGGCCGTCGGGCTGCTGAACTCGACGCTCGGCCCGCTGCCGTGGGACTTCGGCCGTGTCGGTCTGCCGTTCTTCGCGGACGGGCTGATCTGGGTCGTAGTGCTCGCTCTCGCGATCGTCGGGTGGGTATTCCTGAAGGACAAACGCTCGGCGTTCGTGCTGGTCATCCCCGCCGCGCTGATCCTGCTCGCGATGGGGTGGACGCTGTTCGAGTACGGCACCGTCATCCGCATGAGGCTGATGCCGCTGTTGATCCTGCTACCGCTCGCTGCGTCCGGCTTCCTGGTGTTCTGGCGCAAGATCCGCCGCCAGAACTCCGCGGTTGAGGGCTCGGCTAGCGAGCCAGCGCGTAGCGAGTGATAGCGCGGCCACATAGACGATCATCGTCACGACGAGGGCGCTGTTGAGGCGCGTCGCAAACGGAGCGAGGAAGACGGTCGCGAGCAAGGCTGCTTGAATCCAAAACATGGTCTGCGACTCGTTCCGGCGGATGAACAGCCATCCGGCTAGCATCGCGTAGAGCAGGCTCCCGATGAGGACGCCCCCGAGCCGCAGGTCCTGGTAGTACGGCGCGAGCCAGGTGTAGACGTTCGTCATGACGCCGGTGTCGATGAAGGGGCTGATGGGATCGACATGCGGGACGCCGGGCACGGCCTTCAGGACGAGACCGAACGTGCTCGCGCCCCAGGTCTGAGGTTCAGGGTCATAGTCCTTCCGCGGTTGAACCTCTGTCGCGTCGACCATCTGCAGGAAGGCGACGGTGCCGGCTGTGTAGTACTGGAAAGGCGCGGTGAGCCCGGTGCGCTCGAGCGGCTGCGACACGGCGCCACTCCAGATGGCCTGCTGGCCGCTCTTACCGAGCGCCCCGCCTACTCCTTGGAACGCCGCGAGTGCCACGATGCCGAGCAGCGCGACACTGGCAACGAGGCGGACAGGTCGCGGCGCCCGTGCCCAGAGCGCGGCGAGGTGGCCTCGTCGGGTGTTCTCCGGTGCGACTTGGCGCTCGGTGTACGGGCGGGAGATGTAGAGGGCACAGACGAGCAGTATCGCGATGAAGAGGTTGCTGCGCTGCAGCAAGGCAGCCATGGTCCCGGCGACGACCACGAGGCCCACAATGCGCGTCGGTAGCTTGAACGGTCTGTCGAGTGCGGGGCCGTAGGCGAGGATCGCGAAGAGGACCGGGCCAAGGTACAGGAGGAGACGGGCCGGGAGCGGCATCGACTCGAGGTAGGAGACTCCGCCGTGCTGACCAGCCCTCCGGATGATGGACGGGTGCTCGAGGATCGTCGCCAGACCGAAGCGGAGCTGGAGGCTCACGAGGTAGGTGAGGAACGCGGCCGCGTAAAGGCCGAGCGCAACGAAGAATAGCGGCCTCGTCGTCAGATAGGTGGGCCGCGTCCTAAGCCAGCCGCGCGCCCGGATCGGGCGGCCGCGCGCGAGCAGCATCGAGATGATCGCGGCGCCGGCGTTGAATGCGACGAGGCCGGTGGCGAGAGTGGCCCACGCGAGCGTAGATGACGTCTTGTAATCGATCAGGTTCGTCCCGATCAGGGCGAGCGCGCCGGCCCAGATCGCGTTGTGCACGACGGCGACGGTGAGCACGGGGCGTCCGATCGCGCGCACACCGAAGGTCAGGGCAACGAGGAGGGCGACCAGAGCAGCACACCAGATCAGATTGGGAAACATCGCTCACTGAGGTTACACGGTCTTGTCTGCCCGGGTTGCCCGTGACTGACCGCCCGAACGGGGGATATAGCCAGCGCAGCGGGCGCTCATCGTGACGCTGACGAGCTCTGCCGCCGGTAGCTTCCTCCGATTCATCTCGTCGGCGTCGACGCGCTTGGACGCGAGCTGGCCACGCCAGGACTAGTTGTAATTCCCCGTGAGGTTGTGAACGCGGGCTGATGGGGTTTGGCCGCCGATGCCGCTGTGGGGTCTGTGGTGACCCTTCTATGTCTTCGCGTCAAGTCATGATGCCGTTGAGGTGGCGGAAGAGTCGGCGGCCGATGTAGCGCTGAGGTACCTGTGGATCTCGCGCCGGCTCTTTTCTTCGGCGGTTGGGCGTTCGACGTAGGTTCGCGGTGTCGTATGCGATCCGGACCCGGGCAATCACGTCAAGTGCTCGGTCAAAGAGCGTCGACGGGAAGCACAAGGCCTACTGGGAACACCGATCGCGGTGAAGAAGGAAAAGGCTCCCAGCATGAAATAGGAGAGCGCCCCTGTCACTCGAACGCTGCGGCCGAGAGCACTACTATTGTGGGCGCGCCGAGCCGTTGTACCGCATCGGCGGGGGAAATCAAGTTCGTGTGACCCTGGGCAACGCGCGTGATTTCAAGCACGTTGCCCGTAGCGGTGTCTATGACCACTTGGACTTCCCCAATCACGGGAATGGGGACCCCTGGTGCACCCTTGAAACCTGCCTGCTGAACGTTCTCCGTGCACGTAACCAGGAGGAAGTCGTGCGACATCCCTTCGAGCGTGGTGTCCAAGGTTGTCACATCGGGCGACACCGCGTCCCAGACAGCTCTACCGGGCGCTCGAATCACGCTCACCGGCGTACCGGGCTTGGTTGCAAGTAATCTACCCACCGCATTCACCATGTTCGACGTCTGGGTCTCGCCCGCAGGGACCCTTGCGTCGATCGCCGCGTCAGGCGATCGGTTCAGAGCAGGATTGACGGTCGCCGAAAATGAGGGGGCGGGAGCAGCTGCGCCCGCCGCAAGAGGTGCGCCGGTGAGGATGACGGCGAGGACTATTCCTGCGAGAACAGACGTGGAAGCCTTGCGCGAAATGTACATGAGGCTGCCTTCTGCTCAGTTGCGCATGAGGCTAGCGGAGCATCCTCGCTCTGTCTACTGCCCCTGCAACGGCGCCGACGGCAGCCATCATTCACATGGGCTGAAACTAGAGCCATAGGAATGTAGTCAGGCGTTGGCGTCCGCAGGGATGTCCCCTCGCACTGGGGGCGAACCGGTTGTTCCCCGACAGATAGCCTCAGGTTCAAGGCGCCGCCCGCGTGTGTGCAACTGCGGGGGCGGCTTGCTCTTCACGGGAGACAGATGCGTCACTCGATCGCCATAGCTGCACGGGTAGGCGTACGGACGGCGACTTACGGCGGGGGGACGAGACGATGCGGGAGGTTTCGTTGCGGCGCTGGCACTGGCAGCCCTTCTCGGTTTGACCGGCTGCATCGACGAAGGCATTACGCTCCCGAAAGGGACTTTGCCGCCCTGCCCAACGAGCCCGGCCTCTGCTACGCACGTCGAAGACTTGAGTGGCGAAACGTGCGATCTGACGGGCACAACCCTTGTCTTTCCGGACGGTCATACTCTTGCTGCTCCACCAGCCGGCGCGCTCACATCACAGGAAGTCTGTCACGCGAAAGAAGCTCCGAACCCAACTGGCCAGACTGTCTGCACCGGCACCTACTACGCCGGAAATCTCGGTGCATGGGGTGCCGTCGCCTGGTTCAAGAGCGCCGATGGAAAGCACTTGACTTACTGGGGAACCTCGACGGCCGTGAAGAGGGAGAAGGCGCTCAAATAAGCCGCGGATGCTTCAGGTGAGCGTCCCCAGGTGCAGCAACCAGAAGTGTCTCTACGGGACGTCAGACGTGCGCCCGACTTGCCAGTCGACCTGCGACGGCGGCATGGCGATGAAAGGGGTACCGTCCGGAAGTACACCCGACCGAGCTGGCGACGAGGAGACCTTGCCCGGATCGGCCAACGACACTTCGATGGTGCCCGACTCGTCGACGAGTCCGCTTTCAGGCGCCGACCCGAAGAATGACGTCCACGCGTCGGGATGGGCGGTGATCTTTTGCAGGAGCGCACTGCGCGCACTGAGGCTCCAGCTCACGGGGAGCCACACCAGGTTGAGCGGCGACGGAGCGACGATTCGACCGGCGGCGGCCAAGAAAGCCGCCTCTTCGGTGGGATCTGCGCCGGTGTAGTAGTCCATTGTTGCGGTCCCTGAGGACTCATCCCAAAAGCTCTTGCCGGCGATGTCGGGGAACGCATTGATCAGGTCATTCAGGGGCCCATCGAGAACTGCAAACTTGGTCTGATTGGGAGGGAACAGCGCATCGATAGTGGGGTCGGGCGACTTGTTGGTCAGAGGAAGCTTTGCGTCGCTAGGGGATGGTGTGGCGGGGCCGGGCGGAGGTGTCGCCGCGCCCGCAGCGAGAGGTACGCCAGTAAGGATGAGGGCTGTGAGGGCTGCACCTGCGAGAACGGTCGTCGAAGCCTTGCGCGAGGTGGACATGAGGCTGCCTTCTGTTCAGATGCCGTTGAGGCTAGCGTTGCAACGCTGCCCTGTCTACTCTCCGTCCGACTTGCCCGGCCCACCAACCGGCCCAAGACGGCTGGGCGGCTTGTTTGATTGATCTATTCCTTCGCGGAAGGTCGTCCCCAGCCATGTTGGCTTTTTTGCGTGCCGATCGATCAGGGCACTGCGGTGACCGCCACTTATACACAAAAGTTGCTACAAAAAAAAGGGGTACCGAGGTTGACCGGCCAAAAGGCGATCGCGGAGACGCGATAGGTCCGAACTATGACTTCCGCGCCCGACCTGGCGTTGTGAAGTTGGATCGCCGCTCAGCTGACCATTGTGGCTTCAAGTCAAATCTGGGTGAGATGATCGGGAGGGGTGGATACCACTTGGTATTCATCAGAGCCGACCGGGTAGCGCGTCGCCCCGTGCCGGGCAATCGAGGAAAAGAACCGTCATGACGACCCGTCCTGAGCCGACCCAGCCCCCGAATTCGCGCTCGTCTGCGCGCCGCGAGCAGCCAACGCCGAGAACTGGCACTCCAGAGCAGGCGGCGGATTTCGGGGTGGTCGGTAATGAACGGCTGACCGCTCTCGCCGGTGCGGTCGTTCTGGTGTTGAGCGTGATCGAGCTGATCACCATCGCTGCCCTGACCAATTTGATCGCGATGCACATCATCGTCGGCGCACTGCTCGCCGGGCCGGTCGCGGTCAAGATGGCAAGCACCGGTTGGCGTTTCGTGCGCTACTACACACGCTCTCCCGCGTACCGACGCAAAGGCCCGCCGCGCCTAATCCTTCGAGTGCTCGCCCCACTGTTGGTCGTTTCCACAGTTGGGGTGATTGTCAGCGGCATTGCTCTGGCCATCACCGGGCCCGCCCCTCAGATCCTCATCGTGACCCACGTCATCAGCTTCCTGGTCTGGACGGTCACACTCGTCATCCACGTCACCGTCTACCTGCCAAAAGTGCCCCGGCTGATCACCGACGACTGGGGGCGCCGCCGCGCCGCCGCGCCCGAAGTAAAAGGACGGAACTGGCGACTGTCCGGGAACCTCCTGGGCCTAGCTATTGGAGCCCTTGCCGGCGTGCTCCTGCTGCCCACCATCCCCGCTTGGCGGGGCGCTGAGAACGGGACCAAATTCCTCATCGTCGCCGTAATCACTGCACTCATAGGAGCCGCGGTCACCCGATTGAACATACGAACGGGTAGCTGACTCCGATTCGGCCACGGGCCACGTGACTGTCGCGGCGAGCGACCAGAAGCCAGCATTCGATGAAGGTTCACTGCCGGAAGCAACCGTCGAGGGTTCTCGTCTCGGCCCCCGCCACGGCACTGAAGATCAGAATCGTGGTCAGGTGGCGAAGGTGAGACCGATAATCACTCCTTGGACGACACCGGAACCGGCGAGCCAGGCGACAAATCCGCCGCTGACATCCACCTCACAGCAACCCGGTGCTGAAGAGCACCACAACGACAACGAGTGCAGCAACGATGACCCCCAGTATGAGGATGCCTTGCCAAGAACTCGGGTGCCAGCCCGGCCCGTACCGGTTACGACGGAACCACGGTTTCTTCTTCTTGCGCGGGAGCGATTCGCTTGGGGATTCGTGCTCATTCTCCGTCATACATTTCCCTCTTCTGCCAGCACGATGCGTTGTTAATGAGGATCATGCCCTGAACGCCACCGTGGTGCCGATGATCAACCCTTGAGTGAGTCCTCAACCCGTATCCACGGGAGACACCCGCCACAACCATAGACTGGTAGTGATTTCACTTGCAGACCGCGTTCACATCGACCCACGACGTGGACGAAAGCGACCCCTGAACTCGATCAATTAACCAGAGAGTGAGAGATGGAGGCATCAATCCGATGTTTACAAAAAAGGGTGACGCGGCGGTCCTCGCCAAGCTCAATGAAGCCCCCGAACAGTACCGGGAAATCGGCGAACGGCTGCACAGCATCATCCGAGAAAGTGCGCCCTCGTTAGAGCCGATCGTCCGGTGGGGGCTCCCGTTCTACGTGAAGGACGGAGTGGACATCTGCTACATCAAACCGGGCAAAGACTTCATTGCCTTCGGGTTTGGCGAAGCGGTGAACCCGGCACGTGAGGGCGGCGCCAACATGCACCCGGTCGCGTGGAACATCACCGCGCTTGACGATGCGACGGAGGCCAACATTGGCGCGCTCGTCGAGAAGGCGGTTGCCTGACGCGGACCCGCGTCAGCGTCATAACGCGCGAATACCTCGGTCGACCCACATTCCTGTCCTGCAGTTCTCGGTGAGTAAGTGACGACTCGATCAGAAATCTAGGGCTGTACGGCGAAGGCAAAACGACCATCGTGGGTCGGCTCGCTCCCGGCTGCGATCGCGAACAGCTCGAATGCGTCGGTGACCTTCGCCTGCTCGTCCGGGGAGAGCTGCTCGAACACCTGGGCCATCGCCTGGCGGCGTTCACTAAGGACGTGGTCGACAAGGGCCGCACCGCGATCGGTGAGCTCGAGCTGCACGAAACGGCGGTCCGATCGGTCGGGAGAGCGCACGATCAGTCCGGCCTGAACGAGCTTTTCGCACGGTCGGGTCGCGTTCGACGGATGCACGTTCAGCTCGGCCGCCACAGACCCGATGCTCTGCGGCCCAGACCCCGAGATGAGCATCAGGATGCGCAACTGCGGCGTCGTGACCATATCTTCGACTGCGACTACTGAGCGTGCGGCGACACGCATCATCACATTCGCGGCAGCGAGGGCGGCAGCGATCGCATTGTTCTCCTTCACAATTACCCATCATGGTGCAATAATTGCGATAGCGCAATTGAAAAAGGAGGTGACGCTCATGTCCGCGTCATCCGAACAGAACCCCCTCACCGCTTCCGCCCGCGACGACCTGGAAGGCAAGTACACCCAGATCGAGCCGGAAGCGGCCGAGCCCAGAGCAGTGCCGGGCCAGTACACCGAATCCGGCGGTGAAGGACCTGATCCAAGCATCGTCGGAACGTACATCGGGGCGGAACGAGACGGCCACGCGCCGCTCGTGCGCAGCTCCCGAATGCGCCACGGCGACTTCGCCAAAGCAGAGCACTGAGCGCAGGCTGAGCACCTCGCCGCCACCAAGTCGTGGCCGAGGGCTTAGCTTGTGCATTTCTGCTGTGTTTGACCAAACGGTAGACCTGGACCGCGACGACGCGCCACCCGCGAGGCGTTGCCGCCCTGCGTCTCCGACATGGGCGTTTCATCGCGAAACGCTTCGACCTCGGAACCGCCTACCTGGACAGGGATCCACTCGGCCTGGCGTCAATACGCGACGATCGTCTTCGTAGGCGACACCGTGAACCTTGATCCAGCGACGAGCACGACCGTCGGTGATTAGAACGGTGTGGTGTACCACCTCTCAGACGCACCGCCCGATCCCAACGTTCCTCAGCACTAAAGCGTTTTCCGTCTGAGTTGGAAGGTTGGACCGTCGCGATGCCGTGTATCGAGCCCGCGAGGTGTGCCGGGAAGTCTGGTCGGCGATCAGGTTGGTGCGCTTGACCCTATTCCTAGACCGCTGGTCGAACCATCGGCCTCAAGGGCAGTTGCCATGAAGGCTCTTATCGTCGGAGCGGGGATCGACTTGATCTCGTTGACCTGAAGGCCAACTGGAAAACGCTCGACCCGAGGCGCAACGGCGAGACGCTTCTGCTTCTCGAACATCGGGCGCACAATTTACTTATGGATGCCCGAGTGGGTGCAACGCAGCACAAAAGGCTCTTTGCTCCGCCGGCCCGGTGTCACACAGTGATCTGCCGGGAGCGTGGCGAATTGGTCGTGCGCGAGGTTCGGATTCGGAACCGGATGCTTGCGCGATGTCGGGCAACCGCGCTTGATCGAGAGATCGCAAAAGGCATTACCGAAACCAACATAACCCTCGCCGTTCGCGCTCAGATGCTCGTCGAACCTAGAGCTCGCTACTCGCTTGCCAAGACTTGGGAGGGCATTCTTCAGGAAGTGGCAGTCGCAGTGGCGCCGGCTCCAGTGCCCGTGCTGTCGCCGAGGATACCGGTTCTTTGTGTGGCCGTCTCAGGCGCCGAAGCGCAAATCCGGCAGCTGGTTGCCTTGTTGAGGGCTCCGCGCCCAGTGTGTGCGGCCGGGGTCGCGCTCGCCCGGGACATCCTCACGGACGGCGCCGGACCGCTATACAGTACCCGCTCACGACAAACGCTTGATGAAAGTCTCGAAACCGTCCTGCATGATCTTGATGCACCGCTCTTTTGATCGAATGCCTATCTCCCATCTTGCCCGAGCAGCTGATCGTTCTTGACGAGCAGAGTCTTGGGTCTAGTAGACGAAGGGGATGTATCGCCGGGACCGTGCGGCCCATAGGTTGAATTCGTCGCCGTAGTTCTCAGCCAGACGCCGATCCCGAGCGGGTATTGCGGCGAACACGTATCCGGCGGCCATCGCTATTGGGAGGATGAGGGCCACTGGACTGCCTGCGATGAGGGCGAATCCGATGAACACAATGGTGTCGCCGAGATAGTCGGGGTGTCTGCACGTCCTGAAGAGACCGCGGGTATAGAGATGCCCGACGTTCCGCGGACGCTTCTTCCACCGCACGCGCTGCGTTTCTGACGCGGTATTCAACCACGAGCCCAGCCCATACAGGACGATTCCGGCGAGAGCCCACCATCCGACAGATGCGGCCGCGAGTGAGGCCACGAATCCTATCGCGACGTGGATGACCAGCATCCCCGACCCCACGAGCGTTCCTTTGACGAGTGTGAGCGGCGGTTGAACTGTGATGTACATGGTCAGAATCACCCGTGCAACGTAGACGAACGCGCAGGCTGCGACCAGCCAACCGCGCATTGGCGTTGCTGCGGACAGCGGGCCAAGAACCAGCGTTACAGCTATCCCGGCGCCGAGCGTGTTGGCTGCAGCGACCATGAAGCGAGGACCGCCGGAGGCTGCGGGGGCGGGCACCGCGTTAGAGTCCGGCTTCGTCAGCCGAAATCCACACCGCCTGGGGGAATGGTCCCGGCCGCGCATCCTCGAGCGGCCTGGACTCACGAAGAGCTCGAGTGAGAGCCCACAGGGTCGATGTGGTGCGGCTGAGCCGATCAGCCATCGGGTTGTTTGCCGGAGCTGCGCTCCAGAGGACGAGTTCGGCGCTGGTGTCCTGTGCGGCGACAGATGTCACGAACGCCTCCACCCAGGCGTCCCGCCGGGCTGTGTCGGCGGGCGCGCGGCCGGCGAGGAAGCGGGCGACGGTGTGGGCAAGAAGGAAGGCATTGCATCGCAGCCAGGCTTCCTCCGACGAGGTCCGGATCGAGGCGATCCACTCATCCCATTCGATTTCGTCTGCTTCTGCGTTGAGGAGCGTGGCAACCTCCTTGAAGAGAAATCGCTGGACTTGATCTTGGGTCCTTGCGAGAAGGACGTCCTCATCGTTCATCTGATTCCTCGCATTCGTGAGAGTTCTCTCAGCCTAGAGGGAGTGTTGCAGTGGTGCAACTATTGTGCACACGCACAAATGAGCGCGGGCTGAGGCTCGGGCTACGTGTGCCGCCGACGAAGAGAAGGCCGCGTCAGCCCGATGCCCCGGTTGCGCCTCGGCTGGCGACCCCGCGCCTGGCCACGTCGGTCGATCACTACGGGTTGATGTCGTCAGGACGTGAGCAAGAATGCCGGAAGGACGCAGTCGACGATTCGCTCCTCGAGTGATTCTTCTAGATCACCGCCGGTGAACAACAGACGGTGGTAAAGCGGTCCGAAAAGCAACTCGTGCAGCAGGTCGACGTCAGTTTCTGGCTTCAGTTCGCCGGATTTCGCTCCGTCTTGGACGATCTCGTGGATTCTTCAAAGCCGAAGGGTGATCACCTCGCGACGGAAGGCGCCGGCCAACTCGGGATCGGTGGCGATGTCGGAGACGAGACCCTGCATGACTCTACCCATCGCAGTTGTTGTCAGGATCGTGATTGCCGACCCGTCCGGTCGTTCCCTGTAGCATTCAGACGTCATCAGCTGTCAGCTGGTAGCTTGTCGAGTTCCACAGGTCGGGCCAGGTGCCCCCCGGTGCCCCGGGGTTGAATCCGAGGGTCGCACTCGATGGGTGAACAATTAGACAATTGGTGGCCGATGCGCGGCGACCCTGTAATGGGGGTCTCAGCTGTAGTGCGACCAACCGGATTGTCCAGTCCGGACCTTCGCGGTGGGGTCTCCGCCAGCAACATGTCCCAGTTGTCCGCCAAGTAGTTTGTCCCGGATAATCCCAAAGCCATTCCGAAACGCCCATGAGTGCGTGGAAGGTGCCAGCAACGGCCGCAGTGGCATGATGACCCTATGAATCGCATGCTCACGGCGGTAGCGTACCTTTTCGGAGCGGTGGTGTTCGGGGCGGCCCTAGCGGCGATTGCAGAGTTCGCGTTCTTCGTCGGACCACTCGCCTGGTTGAACCTTGTTTTTTGGGGACTCATCGCGATCGTCCTCGGTTTCGTTCTGCGCACATGGGCGATGGCGATCGCTGTGTGCGCCGTCCTTGGGTTCACGATTGTCGTCAGCTACTCGATCATGGGATACCACGGGAGCGCCCCCCTTTCGAATGCGTTATCCGCATTCGCGGTTCTCGGTGTTGCCGGCGCGATCGGAATGGCGGCGGCTGGGGCTGTCGCTCATCTCCTCCGCCAATTCCGGACGGCGCAGCGCGCCCCGCAGCGATGACCGGTCACGATCGCAGATGGCGCTCCGCCCACAGATCGCGTTCCAACAGCTGTCGGGCGAAAAACACTGCACGCGAACTCCGGCTCGAGCTCGAGACAGACTACGTATGACGGGCAACCCATGAGGCTATCCGCGTGAGAGGGCTGAGGGCTCGATCGTGGATTGTTCAGTTCGGGCGGTCGCAAGCGCCCGATTCTTCTGATCGTGAACGAGAGAGCATTCCTGCGAGGCATACCACTATCAGCTTCCTCGCCGTCGTACGTGATAGTAAGTCTTCATGACTATAATCATGAAGTGGCAGGGAAGCAAATGTCCCCGGTCTGAAGTCGCTGAGTGGAGCGGGCGCACCTAGGAGGCAGCGTTCGCAACGCCATGCTCGTGCCGCCGCGGTCGGGACCGTGAGAACCTGGCTCGACAGGTTGACGTAGGGTTTGACTTCGTGGAATCAGATGCGGATGGAGTCGAGGGCGGCATGGATGGCGCACTGGGTGTCAATTTAGGGGTGTCATTGTTCATCCCCTATCGGTATACCGAAGAGCGGATATTCCGGGCTGTCCGGAATGCCGGGTTCGATGACTGGACTCTCGCCCAATGCCGCGTATTTCAACGCGTCGACCAAGCTGGTTCGCGGCTCACGGATCTCGCCGACCAGGCGCAGATGAGCAAGCAGAGCGCCGGAGTCATGGTCGATCAATTGGAACGATTGGGATACGTCCGACGGGTCCCCGATCCCACGGATCGCCGTGCCCGACTAATCGTGATCGAGGGACGTGGCTTACAGGCGGCCGAAGTCGCCCAGGCGACACTCGACGCGATCCTCTCCGAGTGGGAGGCGTACCTCGGCACCCGCAACTACGCGTTGTTGCAGCAGATCCTGGACCAGCTCCGCGAGATAACCGACCCCTACGCGCGGTAGAGACATCAGTCCCCAACGAGCTTGACAGTAGTCAACATTATTGACTACTGTCGCCTTGGATCCATTGCGAATCTGTCGCGACGGCCGAATAGCAGAGAGTGAAATATCGTGAAGTTTCTTGTCCTTGGAGCAACCGGTCGCACCGGCGTCCCCTTCGTCAAAAAGGCACTCGACCAGGGGCACCAGGTCACCGCCCTCGTTCGCAGGGCGGGCGCCGCAGTTGACCCGCGCGCTCAAATCATCAGCGGCGATGTCACCGATGCCGCCGTGATCGCGACGGCGGCCCGGGGCCACGACGCGGTCATCAGCACCCTCGGAGCCAACAACGTTCGCGAAACCCCGACGTTGGTCACCGATACGGTCCGCGCCGTCGTCGCATCCGCCAAAACGTCAGGCGTGGACCGGTTCGTGCTCGTCTCCGCATTCGGAGTCGGCGACTCCCTGGCTAAGGCCTCCCTCCTGGCCGGCCTGATCTTCCGCACTGCGCTGCGCAAAAAGTATGCAGACAAAGCCGCGTCTGAAGTGCTGCTAAAGGCGAGTGACCTGAAATGGACGCTCAGCTACCCTGGCGCATTGAATGACCGGGACAGCTCAAGCTATTCCGCTGCCGCACTTGAAGATGTCAAGAAACTGCCGATCCTCCCGTCAACGTCTCGCGCGAACGTGGCCGACTTCCTCCTTCACTCCGCCTTGGAAGGTACCTTCATCCGCCAAACCGCCGTCGTCATCGACACCAAGTAACCCCGGAGAAGAAAGGCGACCATGAACACGCCAACGCGGAGAACTCTGAACATATTTATCGCCCTGGTCGCAGCGACGTCTCTCTCGATCTTCGCCCAGGCTGTCCTGGCGGGAGAATTCGTCTCGCAGACTCACCGCGACGGGTGGATCGACGCGCATGGGATCGTTGCCGACGTCGTTGCGGGCCTCGCATTGCTCACGATGATCTTCACGATTGTCGCCCTGCGCAAATCCCACCGACCGCTTATTGGGCGAACGATCACGCTATTTGTGCTGGTAGTCGCCCAGATCTTCCTCGGCCACTTCATCACGGACTTCAAACGAGATTGGCTCATCGCAATCCACGTTCCGCTCGCGTTCATCATCTTCGGGGGTGCCGTCCTTTTGCCCTTTCAAGCAATCGGAATGCGCCGGGCCGCCGTCGCGACAGTGGGCGTGGCCGCGCACACCGCGGCGTAGGCCGAAAACTGGTCACACCCACGCATTGAACGCTCGAGCCGTCCGGTCGCTTAGGCGACTGGGCGGCTCTCTTCGTGGGTGCCCGGAGGGCATCGGGCAGCATCTCGGTGTTGCTCCGGGCGGCTGTCATTCTGGGAATCGATGGCATGGGAAGTCCCGGTCAGCCGTGGGCGAACCCAGCTAGGTTACCAGCCGCGCCTCAGGGTCGGCCTTCCTCGCTGTAAGGGGTCTCCGCGTCTGTGGATTCGTCGGCGTCGCGGTCGTGGAAGTCGGTTGCGACGTCTCGGACCAGGTCGGTCAGGACCCCGTGCTCTTCCCGGTCGTCGCCGGTGAGTGCTCCGTCGTCGTCTCCTTCGAGACCTGGCGCCTCTCCGTTTGTCTGGTCGAACTCGCCAATCGGTTCATCGTCGCGTGAGTCATTCATAGTCGCTCCTCCGGTGACCTCTCGTGTGTCTGGATCCATCCCAAGCTCAATTCTGTGCAACACGGCCTCGTCTAGGGTCCGGAATTCAATCTCTCTGACTTTCACAGGCACATCTCGCGAAACGACTCTGTGAATCCGGCAGGTGAATTGCGACCGTGACAGTCGATCAAAAGAGTGGCGAATCGAGATACCGCACGACAGTCGCGAGACTTTCGTCGAGGACGCGTCGAGAGTGAGGGTTGTACAGCGGTCCGGAGCCGTCCGTGAGGATGTCCCAGGCAAGAGCGACCCCAGCCGCGCAAACGGGGCGTGGCGCCCTCAGCAAGGCAACCAACTGCTGGATTCGTCCTTCGGCGTCGGAGACCGCCACTCGACGTGGCGGTATCCTCGACGACAGCAGCGGTGCTGGCGCGTCTGAAGAATGTCCTCCCAACTCTTAGCCAGGCAGTACCGAGCGGAGGGCTCAACGAGCATCTCAGCACGAACAGCGAGGGTGATATCCCTGTCGGCTACACCTTTGGCGATCTCTCGATCAAGGGCGGTTGCTCGCAATCGCGCAAGCATCCGGTTCCGAAGCCGAACCTCGCGCACGACCAAATCGCCGCGCTCCCGGCAAATCACCGTGTGACACCGGGCCGGCGGAGCAAAGAGCCTTTTGTGCTGCGTTGCACCCACTCGGGCATCCATAAGTAAATTGTGCGCCCGATGTTCGAGAAGCAGAAGCGTCTCGCCGTTGCCGCTCGGCTCGAGCTCTTTCGGCGGTCCGGAGGAGGGCGCGGATGAGTAGTAGGGGATCTTTAAGCACTCGGCGCTGGTGGCAGCTCGATCGGATCGCGGAGGCTGCGTCCCATCGCAAGTCTCGCAACGACGGGGATGCCCATCAGGTTCACGACAGTGTTGCGCAGAAGCAGTTGCATGTGATTTCGGGGGGCGAATGCGGCACCGAGGCCGATGGCGGCATCCTGTTTCGTTCGCACCAGCGATGCCAGTTGCCCCTGGTAGGCGGCGAACGCGGCCCGGTGATCCCCACCCCACCGCTGCAGCTCGGCCGCGAGGACATAGCCCTCGACCATAGCCAGAGCTGACCCCTGACCCGCCAGCAGCGACGGGCACGCGGCCGCATCCCCGATCAGTGCCACCCGGCCGCGAGACCAGGCCGGCATTCGGATCTGACTGACCTTGTCCATGTAGAAGGTGCGGGCGTCCGGCATCAGCCTCAGAATCTCCGGAACCTCCCAGCCGACGCCACTCAAGCGTGTGCGGATCATCTCCTGCTGGGCTAGCACATCATCCTGAGCCACGTACCCGCTGTGACGGAAGATCAGGCAGAACATCGTTGCACCGTCATGCAGCGTCAGTCGCAGCGCTTGCGCACCGACCTCCGTGTGCGTCACCGCAACGAGTTCCTCGCGGGGAAGATAGCCCTCAACGTCGAACGCCGCCACCGCGATGCCGAGATCGCGCTCGAACTCGTCCTCCGGACCGAAGGACAGCGCCCGAACCCGGGAGTGCAGCCCGTCCGCGCCGACCACGAGGTCGAACTCCCGCGCGGCGCCCCGTTCGAACTCGACGATGACCCGGCGTCCGTCGTCGGCGAGGGCCGTCACACTGTCATCGAAGATCGTTTCGACCCCGTCGTCCAGCGCTTCGTATATCGCGGCCGCAAGATCGGATCGTCCGATCGAGACATAGGATCCCCCAGCGGTGTCGATGAAGCCCGGATCGAGGTGCGCGATCCGTCGGCCCTTGTTCGACACCTCGCGCATCTCCCGAATGCGATAGCCGGCCTCTTTCAACCGGGGAACGATTCCCATCCGGTTCGCCACTTCGAAACCGGACCCCCAGAAGTCGACCACGTAGCCGCCTTCGCGCAGTTGCGGAGCACGCTCGACGAGTGTCGGTTCATGTCCCGCGCGAAGCAGCCAATAGGCAAGGGTGGGGCCGGCGATCCCGGCCCCGACGATAAGGATCTTCATGGCAACCCGGCCGCCCTGGTCCGTACGTCGCTGCTCGCCGAAAGCGGCCAGGACCCGAGCCGACTCATCGGATGTCGAGACGCTTGATGAGGATGGTCGCCGCAAGGTATAGCGCAACGCCTGTCAGCACCAGGACGGCGAATCCTCCGGCCGAAGGCCCGGAACGGAGCTGATCGCCCCCGACAGCCCAGTAGAAGAGGGATGCGCCGCGGATCGACCGGATCCATCCGACCACCGGCGCCAGCGAACTGACGAGGTAGGAGGCGGCAGCCATCGCTGAGGTCAGGCCGAGCGCCAGGCCGCGACTGCCGCTGACGGCGCCGACCGCCAGCGCCAGGAGCCCGAAGTCGATCCCCATCAGCAGCACGGCAGCCGTCGTGCCGACGAGGGGCCAGCCGGGCAACGCGAGCTCGTATTGCCTGCCCAGCATCGTGAAAGCAAGTGCGGCGAGCGTAACCGGTATCGCAAGCGCGATCAGGACCAGGATCTTCTCACCCACGAGCCGGGCCCTGCTGATCGGGATGCTCGCGACGAGTCCCAGCTGCCCGGTCTCGGACTGGCCGGCGATCGACGATGCGCCATAGCCGATCGTCATCAACAGGATCATGAGGGGAAAGAAGTTGGCGTACAGGTTGCCATTGATCCAGCCGGCGGGCGACGTGAACGACCCTGACACGCCCAGGAGGGCAGCGACTGTGGGATTGTCGGCCGTCAGAGCGCCCAGCGAACTGTCGGATTTGATGGCCGGGTACATCGCGACGAGAAGGTACGTATACGCGGCGACCCCGACGGTGAACCACAGGATGGAGCGCCGCCTTTGGCGCAAGTCGATTCTGGCCACGTCAAACCGCATGGCGACTCTCCTCGCGGTCGCTGGAGCGGTAGTAGGTGAGGAACAGTTCGTCGAGATCGGCAGGTCGGGACAGGATGTCGACCGGATCGAGTGACGCGACGGCCCGCAAGACCGGGGCGAGTGGACCGGTGATCGTCAGCCGTAGCCGCCGGAGGCCTTCGGTCGCGATCTCCACACCGTCCAGGCGTTCGAGCGTCGACAAGTCGACCGCGCGATCGAAGACGAGTTCCATCGTGCGCGGTGCGTGGCGGCGTAATCCCTCGACGGTGTCGGTCACGACGATCCGGCCTTCCTTGATGATCGCCAGCCGGTGTGCGACTCGTTGAACTTCGTCGAGGTCGTGGGATGACAGGAAGACGGTCCGTCCATCCGCCGCCGTCTCCTCGAGCAGGTTCACGAATTCCCGACGGAGGAGAGGGTCCAGACCCGACGTCGGCTCATCGAGCACGAGCAGCTCCGGACGATGCATGAACGCGAGCACGATGCCGAGCTTCTGGCGGTTGCCCTTCGAGAGGAGCTGCATTGCACGGTCCAGTTCGACGTCGAAACGCGCCACGAGATCATCGCGATACCGGGTGTCGCCCATGCCACGGGCGGAGCTGAACCGGTCGAGCAGCTGCCGTCCCGACATGCGCGGATAGAGGGCCAGTTCGCCGGGAAGATAGCCGGTGCGTCGATGGATCTCGACCACGTCGCGCAGCGGGTCGAGCCCGAGCACGTTCGTCGTGCCCGATGAGGGGCGGTACAGACCCATCAAAATGCGGATGGTCGTCGACTTCCCGGCGCCGTTCGGCCCCAGGAAACCGAAGATCTCGCCCGGTTCGACCTGCAGGTCGAGGTCCGCGATCCCGCGCTGGGACCCGAACGTCTTCGTCAGTCCGTGAGTTTCGATCGTTGGGGTAGCCATATGATCACGCGTCAGTCAGGGTCGAAGGTGATGCTTCCGCGGTATGAGAGCGACATCCGTCGGCACGGGATGCGGCAGCCACGGGCTGGCTTGCTCGGGGCAGAGCAGCACATCGAGCGCGAGGTCACCGTCAACGCCGTGCGTGGCTGGCAGCGAGTTGGAGGCGGTGCGTTCATCGGGGAGTGGGAGCGCGCCGACTTTCGCGGTGAACTCACCTGTCTGATGTCCGCCCATGTCGCTCCTTCGCGCTGTGCTTACTCGACTCGCGACCGCTTGTCGTGCATAACCAATCATACCGCGATACGTGTAGAAGTGCATCTGTTGCAAGAAAGCAACTGATCTAATAATTCTCGGGCTCGTCGGGCTCACAGGCCGAGGGTGAGCAGATCCTCCGGCGCAGGCTCCCCGGCGGCCGTAGAAAAGAGCTCGAGGGCATGGATGATGGTGCGTTGCTGGTCTCCGTTGAGAGATGAGAGAATGGCCGCCATCTGGCGCCGGCGGCGTTCCGTGACGTCCGCCACCAATTGCGCGCCCAGCGCGGTCAGATCGATCAGGATCTCGCGCCGACTCTCCGGGCTTTCCTTACGCTGCACCCAGCCGCTATCCGCCATTCGATCGATAGTCCGGGAGAACGTCGAGGGCACAGCGCCTACCCGGGCCGCGAGGACACCCATTCGCAACGGTCCCGCGCCAGCGAGCACGACGAGGACTCGAAACTGTGGCAAGGTGACCACGTCGAGGGCGTCCGCTACGGAGCGAGCGACGATCCCGAGCAACGCCCGAGATGCCCTCAGTGTCGCCTCGGTCGCCTCGGTGGGGAACCCCGCTGCAGGCGCTGCGGTTACCTGTTCGTCAGTCGGCTTGGTCATGGTCTCCCACCCTCCTTCGATGCAGTGCCGCAAGTGTTGCAATCGTACACAGCGCCTGCGGCGGATCTGAGCCCTACCCGCTCAGAAATCTGGGTGAGTACAATTGTTGCATAACAGCAAATGTATGGATGGGAGACGCCGATGGCGACCGACGCGTTGCATGCGAGTCAGCGGTATGTTCAGACGTTCACGGAGGGTGTTATCGCAACGTTGATCGGCGAGCGAGCTGACGAGCGCGAGTGGAGGGATCGGATCGCGTCGATTCGTTTCGCCTCCGACGAGACCTGGGAACGCTGCAACGCCTTTCTCTTCGCATACACCGTTGCGCGCTATCTGGCCGGCTCCCCAAGATCTGAGGACGACTACTTCGCGGACGGCTTCGTCGAAGCGGTCGCGCGCGGAGCATCGCACGATGCTCTTGAGATCTGGGTGCGAAGGATCGAATTTGCCTCGACAATTACCGGCCGGACCACACAATCGGAGCTGATCGGCAATCTCGTGACCGCATTGCTGGCTGCTCCGCGAGATAGCCTGGGCAAGGAAGGGGCGCTCCCTCCGGCCTTCACCGAGGTCGTGTGGCTCGACCCCCCGTCATCAGCCGACTGAGTCTGATCCTGGCGGTCGGTCCGACCCAATTAGTGGTCGGAGGTCAGCGACTGAAGGATGTACTCGAGCTGTTCAGCCGTCAAAGCGCCCGGGTGCCGGATCACCACGGTGCCGTGCGAATCTAGGATGACAGTGAACGGGAGACCGGTGATCTGGAATCGACCCGCGACGGCTCCGTTGGCGTCGGATGCGATCGGGTAGCTGACGTGCTCTGCTTTCACTGCGGCGCGGCCGACTGCCGGTTTGTCTGAGACGTCGATGCCGAGGAAGCGCACGTGGTCGCCGAGCTGGGTGTAGACCTTTTGGAGGGCAGGCAATTCTGTGGCGCATGCCGAACAGCTGCTAGCCCAGAAGTTGAGGACGGTGTATCGGCCGGGCGCGGCGGGGTCGCCGAACCGGAGGCCGCCGGTGAGCGAGGGCAGCACGAACGATTTCGGGTGGCTGCCGATTCCTGCACTGCCACTGGGTGCGTCAGCGGCGGCGCGGCCGCCAACAGTTCCTTGCTGAGCCGCTGGTAGAAGGTCGACGGCCATCTGTGCCAGGGCGTTTCCGAAGGCGCCGGTACTGGCGGAATCGGTGCCGAACTGGCCGAGGGCCGACTCGTGACCGGACGGGTCGATGAAGAAGATCTCTGTTCCGTGGACCACCGACTTGGCTGCGGCATCCTGTTCGATCGGGACCCCGTAGCGCTCGGCGACGGCCGCCAGCTGCGAGGGTGCGGCGGTGCCGAAGTACCAGTTGGCTGCGCCACCGAGGTCGTGCTGGTTAGTCCAAGCTGCCACACTCGAGACCGTGGGGTAGTACGGGTTGGCGTTGATGGAGACGAATGCGACGTTCTTCGCCCCGGATCCGAGATCGCGGTTCGCGGTGACGACGTCCTGGGCGAGCAGTGTGCAGAGGTCTTGGCATTGGTCGTCGTTGAAGGTCAGCACGACGGAGCGCCCGGCGAAACTGGCCAGGTTGATGTGGTTGCCGTGCTGGTCGGTGAGGTCGAAGTCCGGCGCTCGTTGCGGTTTGCCTGAGAGCTTGTCTAGCTGGATGAGCTTTGCACTCCCGGGCGAGATCCCGGCCGCGGTGTCGGCGGCCCCAGCGCTGGACGCCCCCTGACTAGTCGCAGCGATGACGACCAGCGCGAAGGTAACCACGATGCCGATGCCCGTGGCAAGCCAGAAGATCCAGGTTCGTGCGCCCGGGGTGGCCGCAGTTTTCGTCATTTGTCGGCAGCTCCGTTCGATTGCTCTCGCCTGCGGGCGGCCAGGGCCACAGCGACAAAGGTCACCGCGACCGCGACCGCGAGAACGCCGCCGATGATGAGGGGGAATCCTCCGATGATCCCGGCGACCCAGGTCTGCACGGCGTCGGCGAGACGCGCGACCGGCGGCGTCGATCGCGGCGCGATCGCAATTGCCGACCAATAGATGACGAGGTAGATTCCCACCGCGAAAACGATGGTCGAGCCGATCGCGGGCACCAGCCGTGACAGGCGCCCGAAAACCCGAACCGACTCTGCGCCGAGGAGGGCGGCCAGGAGGCTCGCGAAGACGACGAAGAGCCCCATCCCGAATGCGTAAGCGAGAAGGGATGCGACGCCGACGCCGAGCCCCCTACCGAAGTTCCCTGCCACGCCGGCAAGGAAGAGCGGGAGAGCGCAGCTCAACGAGGCGACCGCGTAGGCCACCCCATATCCGGCCATCGCCAACACGCCCCGCCCGGAACTGAAACCGAGCGTCGGGATCGGCAGCCGTACCGAAATGCGCAGGATCCCGGCCACGCCGAACACGGCGAGCACCACTCCGACGGCAATCATCACGAATGGCGACCAGGCCGGCGCGAGCTGAGCCCCGGCTGCGAGCGGGAGCCCGGCGATCAGGAACACGACGAGGAAGCCCGTGGTCATCGCTACGCCGGCCAAAAGCCCACGACGCACCCGCATGAGCGTGCTCTCGGGACCATCAGGGTTGAGGAACAGGGCAAGGTAGGCGGGGAGCAACGGGAAGCCGCACGGGTTCACGGCGGCGACCATGCCGAGGGCGAACGCGTAGCCGACTGACGCCTGCCCGATCATCGAGGTTCTCCGGCATCACGGGCGGCCAGGCTGGCGAGGAACGCGTTGTAGGCCTCTCGCTCGCCTTCACGCCGCCGCTCCGCTCGATCCATTCTGCGGTTGAGCCGATCCTCGGACGACTGCCATTGCAGGAACAGCACACCCAAAACGACCAGAGTGGGAATCTCGGTGAAACCCCACGCGATACCGCCGCCGAGCTGCTGATCCTGAAGTGGGGAGATGCCCCAGCCGGGCACCGGTATCGCATAGAAGTGCACGATCAGGCTCACCGACATCATCACGACGACGCCGAAGAAGGCATGGAACGGCACGGTGGCGAACAGTTCGAAGATGCGCAGCACGGGCCCGTTGAACTGCCGGACACCCCGGGAAGCTCGTCGCGGCGACGGGTCGACCCCGAGCACACCCCAGAAGTAGAGGAACCCGATCGCCAGAAAATGCAGCAGCATCAGGTTGTGACCCCACATCGTGCCCATCAGATAGTCGAAGACGGGTGTGAAGTAGAGCCCGTACAGGCTCATCAGGAACAGGGCGATGCTGACAACCGGATGCGTGATGAACAGAGCGAACCGGCTGTGCAGCAGCCCGAGCACGACTGTTCGCGCCGAGGTGCGGCCGCCTGAGCGGGTCGGCAAGGTTCGCAGGAGCAGCGTGACCGGCGCTCCGAGCACCAGGAAGACCGGTGCGAGCATCGACAGCGTCATGTGCTGGACCATGTGAACGCTGAACAGTTCCATGCCGTAGCCGTCGATCCCGGTGGCCGTCATGACGAGGATGACCGCGATGCCAGCGGCCCACCAGATGAGTCGCCCGACCGGCCAGCGGTCGCCCCGGATCCGCAACCGGATAACGCCCGTGAGATAGAGAGCAAGCAGTCCCACGGTGATGAGCGGAAGAATCGGGAACGGCTGGAGATGAACCGCCAGAAGCCGCGCCAGGTCCGGTGGCTCCGTCGGCATCCACATCATGCCTGTCATTGTCATCGTCGGCGGCCCGACCGGTGGCGGCGTCGTCATCGCGGGCAACGGCATAGAGGTCGTGCGGCCAGACTTCGCATGATGCTCCTATCCGGGTGGAATCTCATGGCTGCTTGCAAGGGGCGTGTCTGCGTCACGGTTCGCGTGGCCCCGGTTGCCCCTCAAGCCAGGACTGCGTGCATCCGGGCGCCGTGCATTGCACCCACCGGGAACCGTCCTCGCGCAAGTCAGTGATTACAAGAACGGCGTCGTGACACGGCGACACAAACACAGCTGATCCCATCTCGGACCTAGATTCTATGCATAGCTGCAACTGTTGCAATGCTACACAAATATTGGTCCTCGCTGCCAGTGCCCCGACGCAGCTAACGTTCACCGGCCAGGGCGCGAAGCACCGCCGCCGTCCCCAGCCAGCCGCGAAGTTCTCCGGCGCTCCCGAGCACGGGTATACCGTCGGAGTCGCCTGTGTCCAGCACATCGTCGAGCGCAGAATCGAGGGTTGCTTCGGGGCTGGTCGTGGCGCATTCCTCGAGGATCTCGCGCACCGTCAGCTGCGCTGCCGAATCGTCGTTCTCGAGCACGTCGGCGACCTGTCTCGATGTGACGATCCCGCGATACGTTCCGCCATCGACGACAGGGAAGCTGCGCGCACTGGCCGCCGCCAGCGCTCGAGCCGTCGCTTCGACGGACATCGATGAGATGAGCGGTTCGGGCACTTCAGACATCACGTCGCGCACGTGAATGGCGTGTAGATGCGGATTCGGTTGCGTGGAGGTGATGTTCACCCCTCGACGTCGGAGCTTGAGCGTGTAGATCGTGTCCCGACTGATCAATCGGGACACACCGGTTGCGACGACGATCGCGAGCAGCAACGGCAGGATGATCGTGTACTCACCCGTGAGCTCGAACAAGATGATCCCTGCCGTGATCGGCGCACGGGTGGCGCCGGCGAAAACCGCGCCCATACCGACCAGCGCGAAGGCGCCTGCCTGGCCCGCCAGCGCGGGAAAGACGACCCCGACCACCTCGCCGAAGGCCGCGCCCAGCGCCGCCCCGATGAAGAGCGACGGGGCGAAGACACCCCCCGATCCGCCGATCGCGATCGTCAAGCTGGTCGCCACAATCTTTCCGACCACCAGCAGGAGCAGGAAGGCGAGGGTGTATCCGCCCAGGACGCTCTTCTCGAGGACCGGGTAGCCGACACCGTACATCTGCGGAAGCGCGAAGAGCACGAGCCCGAGAAGCAGACCACCCACGACCGGACGCAACCATTCAGGTCCGCGCCACAACCGGTCGCTGATGTCCTCGAACAAGTAGAGAATCTTGGTGAAGCCGATCCCGACGAGCCCGGCGACGAGGCCCAGAACGGCGAACAACGCGAATTCGGACGGGTTCGCCACGCTGAACGGTGGGAGCGCCAGGAACGGATGATCGCCCAGGATCGCCCGACCGACGATCGACGCGGTGATCGAGGAGAGCATCACCGCCGCGAACGACCGTGCGGCGAAATCTCGCAGCAGCAGCTCGAGGGCGAAGAAGACCCCCGCGATCGGCGCATTGAAGGTTGCCGCGATCCCGCCTGCCGCGCCACAAGCGACGAGGGTGCGAATCATCCCGTCCGGCATCCGGGCCAGGCGTCCGAGCGTCGATCCCAAGGCTGAGCCGATCTGGACGATCGGGCCTTCCCGGCCGACGGATCCGCCCGATCCGATCGTGATCGCCGATGCGACCGCCTTGACGATGGCGACCTTCCCCGCGATCCGGCCGCCCTTCTTCGCAACCGCGTACATCACCTCCGGCACGCCGTGACCGCGCGCTTCCCTGGCGAACCTGTCCACCAGCGGCCCGTAGATCAGGCCCCCCACCGCAGGTGCCAGAATCACGAACGCGCCGCCCAACCACGGCACCCAGGGGTTCGCCGGATGACCGGTCGTGCCCGAATAGTCAGTCGTACCGGTGAAGACCAGCGTCGCCATCGAGACAAGCCAGCGGAACCCGACCGCGGCGAATCCCGCTCCGGCCCCGATGATGATCGCAGCCCCGACCAGCTGCACCGAGCCCACCCCCGCCTTGTCCCCGGCACGACGCAGCGCAATCGACCAGCCGCTGACAAGCGCGGACGTCCCCGCACGGATTGACGACATCCCACAGCCTTCCATGTATTACTGCAACAATTGCAATTATGCATGGTATCAAGGTGCGATGTATCTGATCGCGATCAGACGTCTGAGCGTCTCAGACGCGTCAAGGCTCGAGCTGTAGGGTTGGGGAATCGGGAAGCCGCTTTTGTCGAGTCCACGAGGTGCGCCGGGAAGCCTGGTCGGCAATCAGGTTGACGCGCCTTGACGAGGAGGACGGCATGACGGGTTCCGATGGCGGCCAAAGGGCGACGCCGTGATCGACATCGAGCCGTTCAGCGTGGTGATCTTCCTGGTCGCCGCAACCGTGATCATCGCCGTGCTCTCGAACCGCTTGAGCGCGTGGATCCGGGTGCCGGCACCGGCTCTGTTCCTGGCGGCCGCGGCCGCGGCCGCGGCCGTGTTCCCCATCCTCGGCACCGTTCCCGCTGAGGTCGATGAACGAATTGTCACCGTCGCCCTAATCTTCATCCTCTTCGACGGCGGGATGCACATCGGCTGGCGCCGGTTCCGATCCGCGGCCGGCGCGATCACCGTGCTCGGAATCGCCGGCACCGCCGTCACCGCAGCAGGCGTCGCCACGGCAGCGCATTTCCTGTTCGCTCTCGCGTGGCCGACCGCGCTGCTGATCGGAACCGCACTGTCTCCCACCGATCCCGCAGTCGTCTTCTCGATCCTGGGCAAACGCGAGATCACCGGCCGAACAGGAACGATCCTCGAAGGCGAATCCGGAGCAAACGACCCCGTCGGCATCGCGCTCATGGTCAGCCTCCTGGCGGCGACCGGAACGGGGATGGATGCCGTACTCGGCGGCGTTGGCCAGTTCGCACTTCAAATGGTGGTCGGCGCGGTCGTCGGCATCGCAGGCGGGTGGGGGCTCATGAAGCTGACTCGGCGGGTGTCGCTGCCGAACGAGGCCCTCTACTCCGTGCGCGCAATCGCGTGCGCCGCGCTGATCTACGCCGCGGCGACGATCCTGCACGGCTCCGGCTTCCTCGCCGTGTTTCTTGCCGGAATCGTCAGCGGCGACGGCCGCGCGCCCTACAAACGTGAGATCGAGCGATTCAGTGGCGGGATCGCGAGCCTTGCCGAGATTATCGTCTTCGTCGTCCTCGGCCTGAGCGTTTCCCTCGACGACGTGCTCGATCCTGCCATCCTCTGGACTGGCCTCGGCATCGCGGCGCTTCTCATCTTCGTCATCCGGCCCGTCTTCGTCGGCGTGCTGCTGCTGCCGATTCGGCTCCGTTGGGGAGAACGAGCCTTCGTGCTTTGGGCCGGGCTCAAAGGGGCCGTCCCGATCCTCCTCGGTATCTTCATCCTCACCGCCGGTGTTGCCCACGCCAGGACCATCTACGCACTGATCTTCGTCGTCGTCGTTGTCTCGGTCGTCTTCCAAGGCGGGCTCATTCCGCTCATGGCCCGACTGTTCCGGGTTCCCATGCGCATCGTCGAGCCGGAACCCTGGGCGAGCGGCCTGCGATTCAACGAAGAACCTGAAGGGCTGCATCACCACACGGTCGCCCGAGGCTCACCCGCCGACGGATCCACAATCGAGGACCTCAACCTCGGCGAAGACGGCTGGGTGAGCATGATCAACCGCGAGGGCCGACTCCTTCAAGTCCGCGGCAGCACCCGACTTCAAGCCGGCGACATCGTCCTCACCCTCGCCGAGCCAGACGCGAAGCTCGACCGCATCTTCGAGCAAAGCGCTGACCACGACTAGATGTACTAGACGGCATCACGCAACTCTTTTTGCCTCTTGAATCGGGGATCATGAACTGCCCCCTTCGAATCGCTCGATCTTGCATAGTGAGGTTCTTCGCTGCGAACGCCAATCGGCCAAATGCAGTTTCGTTCACGCGCATTCATATCAGCGGCGACGAAAGAGAGGCGGTCGCCATCCGGAGGCAAGTCAATGCTAGGGACGAGGACAATTCGAGTTGAATGTGCGGGGTTTGTGAGGAGGAGCGCTGACAACACCGCCTCTGCTATACGTATGTGCATGGGCTCGGGTCGCTTGAGCTTGAGTGAACGCCGACCCAAGTCTGCACTTAGATCCGGCCAGCTCGCATCGGCGGGGGGACATCGTGTATTCGCAGGTTGCGGTGGCGACCTCGTTCATTTCGGTGGCGACCCCGTTCAGTTCGGTGGCCACTATCGTTCGCGTGGTGTCAGGCAACTTGGTCGGGTTCATATGAGCCCTTCGCGCGGCCGCCTGAAGCACATACGGTGATGAGCGGCGTTTCCTCACTCTGTGGAAGACACGTTCGTGGATCCCTACATCCAGATATGACTCGTGGCGATGATCTAGGAAAGAACTCAGGAAGTCGCGTGATCGACGCGGAAGACCCGTTTCGTGGCTGCGACTACGCCACGGTCGTCGTGGAGCTCGAGCGCTGTCCGCAGCGTTTCGTATCCGCGTGCCAGCTCGACAAGGTCGGCGTCGAGCCCCTGATGTGCCACGCTCACGTGATAGCTGAGTGACGGCCCTGATCGGGCGATGATCTCGACGAGCACGGGATTGGGGCAGGCGTGCAGGATCAAGGTGAAGAAGGCCTCCGCGGCGCTGGTGATCGCGGGCACATCGCCGACCCGGAGACTGTCGATCACGGCATCGGCCAGCCGTGCAAGCTCGGCTCGGGCGGAATCGTCGAGGCGCGGGAGAGTCATCAGCGTCGCACCGGCGAGCAGCACCCCGATGGTCTGCAGCGTCTCCAGCGCGTGCTCCGGTCTCGGGGTGATAACCGCCGAATACGATTGCGGCGCGGTGTGCACGAGACCTTCCATGCTCAGGGTCTGAAGCGCCTGCCTGATCGGGGTCCCTGACACCTGCAGCCATTTCCGCAGTTCGGCCTCGTCGAGCCTCTCACCGGGAAGCAGGACACCAGTGAGGATCGCGTTCCTCAGCTGCGCGTACACACGGTCGCGCACGAGTTCACGGGCGGATTCGGATCGGTGGGCCGGCTCTGGAATGGGCATCAGGAGCCAACCCCTCGCACCACAGCATCAGGCTGCTCGATCCGGAAGACCTGCTTGGTCGCATCGGCGACCGCCTGCGGGTCCCCCATCGCCAGGGCATCGCGCACTTGCCGATAGGCCGCCGCCGCCTCTTGCCACTGCACCCCCAGAGCGCGATAGGCCACGACGACGTAGTAGGCCCGGGCTACCAGGGTCCGTTGAGCCAGCTCGACGAGGACATGATTGGGGCACGACTCCATCAAATGCGTGTAGTAGGTCTGCGACGCAGCGAGCGAGCCGTCGATGTCCTCGTTCTCCAGCGCTACGAGAAGCTGCTCGACGTCGTGGACCAGTTCGTCCTGCCGCTCCTGGTCGAGCGTGCCCAGCGTGAGGTCGAGGATTCCGAGAAGGAAGATGCCGATCGTCTGCAGGTGCAGCACGGCATCGTCGACACGTGGCTCGATCACACGCGTGTAGGACTGGGCCGCGGTCTCGACGAACCCTTCCACGGTCAGAGCGTGCAACGCTTGCCGGATCGGAGTCTTCGACATCCCCAGCCAGGCTTGCAGCTTGTCGTCGTCCAGTCGCTCGCCGGGCAGGATCGTCCGCGCCAGGATCGCCTTCCTCAGGGCCTCATACGCGCGATCGCGCGCCAGCACACGCACTGGCGCGTTGCTCGATGCCCCGGGTACCGGCATCGGTGCCTCCTCACGGCTCGACCTATCCCCATGGTATCGAGGGGATACCCCAACTGGAACTTTAATCTGGATTAAAGTCTCAATTAGCCCATATACTGCACGGCACAGGAAGAAATTCGCGGAGGCCATCGTTCCCCCGACGGTGTTCTCCTGAGCGAGGGGCTCGGTTCGGGTCTCGGCATCCTGTACGGGGTCCTGCGTTTCGGGTACGCAGGACCCCAATCCTCAGCCTCGATCACCGGGAGAGGAAGCCACGATTCTCACCGACTGGTTCCTCCAACCGCTATATTGCATGAGCGAAATACTGACCTCGGTAAGGTCACGTCCGACTAGCGTTCCACGTTGGCACCACGCCACGCGCCCAACGCCTTTCGGAGCCGACCGCCCGGATCATTCCGCGCTACAGTCCGGCCCCATGTTGGTGTCGACGCTGAATCGCGAATCGTGATCACTCCCCGGCCGGTCGACCCTTCTACGGGTTGGTGTCAAATTGGTCTGCCGGGCCCACCTGACGAGGCGGGGCGGGTGTGCTGTCCTGCCCTGATCGTTTTTCTTGCCGTACCGGAACAAAGATCGAGAGCGGGCCGATGGCAACGTGGCTCCCCGGAGGGATCTGTTGCTAGGCGCAGTCTGCAAATAGCGATCGGAGGGAACCGCGCTGACGGAGATCGCTGTGATCGGCCGCCGGATCGGAAAGAAGACAACAAGGAGTACGAGTGATTCAACCACCGTTACTCCCTCAGTCCTGGCTGAGACGGGTTCCGCGTGATTCATAGACTCCGAGGCCAAGGCGGTCCGGGGGTTGCCACGCCGTATTCGTCGACAGATCTTCCGGCGATTTGGTTGTCGCGATTTTTTTCGCGCGCCGGCTGATTTCCGCTCCACTCCGGCAAGTCAACCTACTTTCCGACAGCGCCGCGAACATGGCCCCGCGTGTTCTGAGCAGCACGGCCAGAAGCACGCCCGACGAAACTGTTCGCGGCTTGGTCATGTCATGAAGGCCACGCTGCTTAGAGCCGTTGGGTCGGGGCCGCGACCGCCCGCGATGACCGTCAGGGTCCTACTGCGCCACGGTGTACGGCCCCCCTCCTCCGATTATGTGCTCTTGCTCGGCGTCGTTCTCTTTCTGGTCGGATTTGGCCTCCTGATGGTGTTGTCATCGTCTTCGGTTGATTCGCTCTGGCAAAGACGGGTTTTTATGGCAAGTTCGTAAGCCAAAGCGAATACGCCGGTCTCGGTTTGGCTTTCATGCTCGTGGCATCGAGACTTCCGGTGAAGTTCTGGAAACGCTGGGCATGGCAGTTGCTGCTGGCCACGGCGCTCCTGCAGATCTTGGTTGTCGCATCCCCGCTCGGAGTGCGCATCAACGGTAATCGCAACTGGCTTCAGATATCCGGGGTGCCTACGATTCAACCATCCGAGGCGATCAAAGTCGCGGTCGCGGTCTGGCTGGGAACCTTTGTCGCTACGAAGATCCAGAACGTTCAGCACTGGCGCAGATTTCTGTTGCCCGCCAGCATCGTGACCGGAAGTGCGATCGCACTCGTCACCGTCGGCGGCGACCTCGGGACAACGATGATCCTGGCTGCCATGGTTCTGGGTGCGCTCTATTTCGCCCGGACCCCTCTCAAACAATTGGCGTTGACCGCAGCGGTGGAAATCGGTATCGCTCTCCTGGTTGCCCTCTCGCGCGCGAACCGCGTCACCCGCATCCTTTCCTTTCTGCATCCTGCCGCCGCCGACCCGACCGGATCCGGTTGGCAGGTCTTGAACGGAGACTATGCGTTAGCGTCTGGAGGGGTATTCGGCGTCGGCCTCGGCAACTCGCATGCCAAATGGGACTGGCTACCGGCAGCCGACACCGACTTCATCTTCGCCATCATCGGCGAAGAGTTGGGGCTCATCGGTGCAGCAACAGTCCTGGCACTGTTCGTACTCTTGGCGCTTGTGTTCGTCCGAATCATCCGGCGCAGCACGGACGTCTTCGTCATCACCGTGACCGGCGCGATCATGGTTTGGATCATTGCGGAAGCGTTCGTGAACATCGCCGTTGTTCTCGGCATGCTTCCCGTCCTCGGCGTCCCTCTGCCGTTCATATCCTCGGGCGGCACCGCCCTCGTCAGCACTTTGATCGCCATAGGTATCGTGTTGTCCTTCGCACGCGACCAAAACCGTCCCGGGCAGCTTGGCGCAACGGCGACGCGGGCTCACTAGCCTGCCGACTGTCTCTCACCGTTGCGAGACCGGCCCGATCGCGACTACTCCGTCGGTCGCGATGGTTGCCATCTATTGTCATTCGGTGAGAATTAGTCTTAGCAAGCGATAAAGTTGGGGGGATGGTGGATACGCGCGAGACCAACGACGCACAATCGAGTTCGATGCGATCACTCGAGCGCTCCCTCGACGTTCTGCGCGTGCTCGAACAGAGCATGACGGCCAAGCGGTTGAGCGAGATCGCGCGCGAAGCGGGGCTCCATGTGGCAACAACCCAGCGCATCCTGAATGCGCTAGTCAAGCATGATTATGTGCGGCAGGATGGCGTAACGTACGGCATGGGGCCCGCCTCACTTCTGAACGCTCACGCATTCCTCGTCTCGTTCCCGTTGCTGCTCGTCGCAACACCGATCCTGCAAGAATTGGCAGCCTCAACCGAGTTCACCTCGTCGCTCGCGATCAGGGCCGGGTTCTGGCAGGTCATCCTGGTGCGGATCGAGGGCACGAGACCACTGCGCTACCAATTGCCCATCGGCGAGAAGCTTCCGTTGCAGCTCGGCGGCGCGCGTGCCCTCGCAGCAGCGATGGATGACGACGAGGTCACCGCGCTACTGGCCGCGGTCGGCGAGATCAAGACGGCCGCAGGTGACATCGTCGACCCTGACGAGTTCCGTGCCACCCTGCGCCAGATCGCCGCGGACGGGTACGTGCGCGGCAGCAGCCAGCGCGAGCGCGGGGCCGCATCAATCGCCGTCCCGATATTCGACCGCGACGGCTCGACCATTGCGTCGATTCAGCTCTCAGGCCTCGAAGAGGACTTCGCGACCTCGAACGTGCCGGCGCTGGTCGCCGAGATGCAGCGAGCGAGTGCGGCCATTACTCGCCGCATTCCGTAAAACAGAAGCTTGGCAATCCCCCTTGACAGCGGCATCCGCCGCCCCGTAAGTTTTGCCTAACGCCCCGTGATAGCTCTTATCGCACAATGATAATGGGGTGGGAACAGACAAGGGAGTCTCGCATGTCAGAGCTGTTGCTCGCCACCGGGTTCGGCCTTGTGGTCGCGTCGGTCCTCGCACTGTCAGCCGTCGGACTGAGCCTGCAGTTCGGCATCACCAACTACATCAATTTCGCGTACGGCGACTTCATGGCCGTCGGCGCGTACGTGGCCTGGACGCTGAACACAGGTCCGCTCCACGCGAACATCTGGGTCGCGATGCTTGCGGGGGGCCTGTCCGTCGGCATTCTCGCAGTCTTGCTGAACCGGTTCCTGCTGGCCCCGTTCGCAAGGCGGTTTCAGAAGCTCTTCTACATCCTGATCGTGACGTTCGGCTTGTCGCTGATCCTGCTGAACCTGGTGAGCTCGATCTGGGGCACAGAGGTCCTGCACTACGACGTCTCGAACCAGACGCCGTTCCACGTCGGGCCGTTCCTGTTCACCACCGATCAACTGGTGGTGATCTTCATCGCCCTGGTCGTCATGGTGCTGATTCACCTGATGCTGACCATGACGCGCCTCGGCAAGTCGATGCGGGCGATGTCGGACAACTCGACGCTGGCCATGACCAGCGGAGTGGACACAAAGAGAATCACAACGCTGACCTGGTTCATGTCGGGGGTGCTCGCAGGGATCGGTGGCACCATCCTGGGTCTCACCCAGGCGAGCATCACACCGGGCTCGGGCGAAACCTTCCTGTTCGTGATCTTCGCGGCCGTGATAGTAGGCGGGGTCGGCAGCATCTACGGCGCGATGGTGGGAGCTGTGATCGTGGGCCTCGCGACCGAGCTCTCCGCCTTGGTGATCGATCCCTCATACAAGCTCGACGTCGCGTTCGTCGTACTCATCCTCGCTCTGCTGTTCAGGCCGAACGGCCTGTTCGCCCGTCCCGGAAAGGCGTAGCCCGTGTCACCCCTCGTCTATTACCTCTTCACGCTCATATTCTTCGTCCTTGCGTATTGCATCCTCGGGTGGGGCCTCAACCTTCAGTTCGGTGAAGGCGGCATCCTCAACTTCGCTTACATCGGGTTCGTAGCCATCGGCGCCTACGTGACCGGGGTCACCAGCATGGGGCAGCCACAGCCAGGGTCCAGCCAGAAATGGATTCTCGGGTGGACACTGCCGTTCCCGGTCGGGCTGATACTCGGGGCCCTTGCGTCGTGCGCGTTCGCCGTCCTGGTCGGGGCGATAGCCTTCCGTCGGCTGCGCACGGACTACCTTGCCATGGTTCTGATTTCGATGTCGCTGGTGCTCTACGACATCATCAACAACTTCGTCCCGCTGTTCAATGGGGCGGACGGCCTCACGAACGTGCCCGAGCCGTTCGCCGATGTCATGGGCCTCGACACGAACACCTTCGTCCCCTTCTTCACCGCTGTTGCTGCTGTTATCGCACTCATCATGTGGTGGCTCATGAGCCGGATTACCCGATCGCCGCTGGGACGCACACTGCGCGCCATCCGCGACGATCCCGACTCGGCCCAGGCGCTGGGCAAGAACGTCTTCAAGTACCAGATGACCGCGATGCTGGTCGGGTCGTTCTACGCCGGAATCGGTGGCGGTCTGCTCATCGAGTTCTCTGGCGCATTCAACACCAGTGCCTGGCTTCCCGGCGAGACCTTCCTGATCTTCGCCGCCGTGATCGTCGGTGGAATCGGCAACAACAAGGGGATGATCCTCGGTGCTCTCATCGTGCCAGTGCTCTTCACTCAGTTGCCGAAGTTCATCCCGGATGTTCCTGGCCATCCAGGGCTGGTCCTGAACATTGCGGCCATTGCCATCGGTGTGCTCCTGATGGTCACGCTCTGGTTCCGTCCCCAGGGGGTCATCCCCGAGAAGAAGCGGCTCAGCGGACTGAACGCCGGTGAACAGGCCACGGGCCTGCGCGCCCTGCGCTCCGGCCAACGAGCATCAGCGAAGGAGTCACTGTGACATTGACAGCAGAAACGACCGCGGCCGACCGGTCGACCGAATCTGCCGCGCTGGCCTGCGTCGACCTTCACAAGTCGTTCGGTGGGGCCAAGGCCGTCAACGGTGCGACCTTTGCCGTACCCGAAGGCAGTGTGACAGCCCTCATCGGTCCGAACGGCGCAGGCAAGACCACCGTCGTCAACATCCTGTCCGGGGCGATGGCGAGCGACACGGGGTCGGTGACCATCGGCGATCAGGACGTCACTCGACTGCCCACACACAAGCGCGCCGACCTCGGGATGGTCCGCACGTTCCAGCTCTCGCGCGAGTTCGGCGGCCTGACGGTCTTCGAGAATCTCATGGTCGCGGCCCGCAGGCAACGCGGCGAGTCTCTCATCGATATCTACTTCCGCCCACGGCTCGTTGCCTCGCAGCAGAAGGAGATCACGGCCAGGGCGGCCGCCGTGCTCGCCCAGTACGGGCTGTACGAGGTGCGCGATGAATGGGCGCGCGCTCTCTCCGGCGGCCAGAAGCGATTACTCGAAATCTCTCGGGCTGTGATGGCGGAGCCGAAGATCCTGTTGCTCGACGAACCGATGGCCGGAGTGAACCCGGTGCTGATCGACAGGATCGGCGACCACATCCTCGACCTCCGGAAGACCGGTGTCACGGTGATGATGGTCGAGCACAACCTCGCGGTTGTGGAGAAGATCTGCGACCACGTCATCGTCCTGGCCGAAGGCCGCACCCTGGCCACCGGCCAGATGAGTGAACTGCGCGACAACACTGAGGTTGTTCGCGCGTACTTGGGAGGGGTGCTCGATGGACGCATTGACAGCTGAGAACATTTCGAGCGGCTACGGTCGCTCTCCGATCGTACGAGACGTGAGTCTGTCGGCGCCGTCAGGAAAGATCACGACCATCGTGGGCCCGAACGGGGCGGGAAAGTCGACGTTTGCGAAGACGCTCGCTGGCATCCTCCGTCCGAGTACAGGTCGGATCCTGGTGAACGGCGTGGACATCACGCGAGTACCCGGGCATCTGATCCCTCGCCACGGTCTGAGCTATGTGCCGCAGAACGACAACGTCTTCAGGACGTTGACGGTGAAAGAGAATCTCGAGGTGGGCGGATATCCGTCGAAGGGCGACCCCCGAGAGCGCATGCTGCAGGTCTTCCGCGTCTTTCCCGACCTGCAGAAAGCGCAGGACAAGAAGGCGGGCAACCTCTCTGGCGGCCAGCAGAACCTCCTCGCCATGGCGCGAGCGCTGATGGCCGAACCGTCCGTGATCGTCCTCGATGAGCCGACGGCGGGTCTGTCTCCCGCCTACACGGACATCGTCTGGACGCAGATCGGCAGAATCGCGGGTGAAGGCACCGCGGTTCTCGTGATCGAACAGAACGTCGAGCGTGCCCTCACGCATGCACAGTTCGTCCACGTGCTCGTTGCCGGCACAAATCACGCGCACGGGCCGGTAGAGGAGATCGCGAAGCTCGACCTCGCCGGCATCTTCCTCGGCCAAGACCGGACCAACAGTTCTGCCAGTACGACCAGCACCATCAGCTCCATCAATCACTGAGAGAAAGAGGTACAGCAATGAACCCACTCACAGCGCGCACGCGACGAAGCCGTCGCCTCGCGCTCGGTGCCAGCATTATCGTCACGTTCTCGCTCGCCGTCACCGGCTGCTCGAGCACGGGCGGATCCGACCCGCACGCCAAACTCACGATCGGCGAAATCTTCCCGTTCACCGGCGGGAAGTCGATTCTTTCCGACTGGGGGACCCACGGCGTCGGAGCGGGAATCTACGAGGTGAACCACAATGGCGGCGTGATGGGTCACCAGTTGAAGACGGCCAGCGCCGACGATGCCGCTGACTCCGTCGACACCCTTCCGGCATTCCGCAAGCTGATGCTCGACAGTCCCGTCGCGGTCATCGGCCCCTTCTCGCCGACGATCGAGGCCGTCATCGGCAACTTCGGCGCGAACCACGTACCGGACTTCATGATCGGCGGAACGACAGCCCTTGACAAGATGAAGTACCCCTACGTGTTCCGCGTCACCTCATCGGACTCGAACGAGTCCGTGGCCATGGCCTACTACGCGGCAAAGACGAAGGGGTTGAAGACGGCGTCGCTGATCTTCGACAATTCGGCGAACTCGCAAGGCTTCATCGCTCCGTTGACCGCGGCGTTCAAGAAGCTCGGCGGCACCGTGCAGAGCACCCAGACGATCGTTCCCGGCCAAGGCTCCTACCGGTCGGAACTGTCAAAAGCGTTCGCGGGCCATCCTGATGTGATCTTCTCGTCCTTCGACACTCAGACGGCGTCGACGCTGTGGGCCAACGCAGCGCAACTCGGCTATCTCGACACTCCCTGGATCGGCGACGACCTCCAATCGTCGAAGGCATACGCCACGGCGTTCGGGCCCAAGGCGCCGACCAACCTCTTCGCTGCGGTCGCAGCATCGCCGAGCGGCAACGGATACGCGCACTTCCTCGCCGACTACAAGTCCGTCTACGGGCCGGTGCAGCCATTGCCGACAACGTTCAACGAATACGACTCGATCGTTATCGCCGCGTTGGCCATGACAGAGGCGAAATCGACCGACCCGAAGGTCTGGGTCACTCACGTCAAAGATGTCGCGAGCCCTCCGGGCACCCAGTGCACCGATTACAAGGCATGCGTCGCGCTCCTGACTGCCGGGAAGCAGATCGACTACCAGGGTGCCGGTGGCGATGACAACTTCAACGCCTACCACAACGTGTTCAGCGGCTTCTCGGTCGTCGGCTTCAATTCCGACCTCACGAACACCGATGGCACATACGTTACGCCTGCCCAGATTTCGGCCAGCGCCGGCTGAGCGATGAGTTCGTGCGGCGGACGCCGGGATACAGGTGTCCGCCGCACGGCTCAGCTGAACTCTTGCTCCCCACCATCCGGTCCCTGACGTCCCCGACGAAGGAGAATCATGAACGACCTTCTCGACGGCGTGAGAGTACTCGATCTCACCACGATCCTCGCCGGCCCATTCGCCGCCTACCAGCTAAGCCTCATGGGCGCCGACGTGATCAAGCTCGAGATCCCCGATGGCGGCGACCCTGCTCGCGACCTCGGCAGCGAAAACCCGCAGCACATCCCCTCGATGGGCCCTTCCTTCGTCGCCCAGAACGCAGGCAAACGCTCCATCGCCGTCGATCTCAAAACCCCTGGCGGACGCGAGATCTTCACTCGCCTGATCCAAGAGTCGGACGTGCTGCTGGAGAACATGCGACCAGGAGTGCTCGGCCGCCTCGGATTCCCGCCCGAACGCATTCGCGAGATCAACCCGCACCTGGTCTACTGCGCTGTCTCAGGCTTCGGCCAGACCGGGCCGATCGCATCGCGCCCAGCATACGACCAGATCATCCAGGGCCTCGCCGGCATGATCGACGTGACAGGCTTTCCCGAAACCGACCCGGTACGCGCAGGCTTTCCCATCGCCGACACACTCGGCGGGTTCGCGGCGGCGATGGCGATCTGTGCTGCTCTCGCACGGCGCGGCGAAGAACGTGCCGGATGCTTCCTCGACGTCTCGATGCTCGAAACCGCACTCACAGCCATGGGCTGGGCCGTCTCCGACTATCTCGTCGGCGGCCGTCCGTCGCGCCGACGCGGCAATCACAACGTGACATCGTCCCCGTCGGGGACCTTCCGGACAGGCCGCGGACAACTGAACATCGCCGCCAACTCGCAGGCGCAATTCGAGGTCCTGTGTCGCGTCTGCGCGTGCGAACACCTGATCACCGACTCCCGGTTCAGCACCCGTGGCGATCGAAAAAAAAACCGCGAGGCGTTGACCCTCGAACTCGAGGAATCGTTGGCGGCTCGAACGGCCATCGAGTGGGAGCACCTCCTCTCGGAAGCAGGCGTTCCCGCCGGGCGCGTTCTGACCGTGGAAGAGTCTCTGGCGCAGCCCCAGGTCGTCGCGCGCGGTCTGGTCCACGAGATGGAACTGCCCGCATCCGGCGGCCGCATGGTGAGCCTCGTCGGCAGTGGCATCCACGTCGACGGGACGACGCTGTCCCCCTCCTCCCCGCCACCGCTGCTGGGCGAACATACCGATGAGATCCTCACAGAGCTGGGCTACTCGCCCGAGCAGGTTGCCGCCCTCCGCGCCGAACGGGTGCTGAGTCCCGCCATCCGAAAGGTCTCCCATGTCTTCTGACCGTTACCCCCGCGTGCGGATCGTTGAAGAGGGCATGCGCGAGGGCATGCAGATCGAGAGCGCATCTATCAGCAGCGCAGACAAGATCGCACTGCTGGATGCGCTCTCACGGACCGGCCTGGAGACGATCGTCGTCGGCTCTTTCGTCAGCCCGGCCTGGACCCCCCAGATGGCACACGTCGATGAGGTGGTCGCCGGTTTCACACCCGTCGACGGCGTCACCTACACAGCGCTCGCCCTCAACCAGCGCGGACGCGAGCGGATGCGGGACTTCATGCCCCCGCTCAGCCTGCCCTCGGACGCGCCACGCACACTCGTGCACCTCTGCGACGTCTTCGTCAGACGCAATTCCAATCGCTCGCAGGCCGACGAGATCGCGGAATGGCCGCGGATCGTCGAGCGCGCGGTCGCAGAAGGCGAAACGACGGCGGGCATCGGCATCAACGCTGCCTGGGGGTCGAACTGGCTCGGCCGCTTCGATGAGGACTACCGCATGGACATGCTCGAACGACAGATGCGCCTGTGGACGGACGCGGGCATCATCGTCGACCGCGTGTGGATAGGCGACCCGATGGCGTGGAACTTGCCCGATCGTGTCGAGTCGCAACTCCTGGCGATCAAGGAACGCTGGCCGCAGATCACGACGTTCCACCTGCACCTCCACGATGCCCGCGGCGTCGCACTGGCGTCGGCCTACCAGGCCATCCGTTGCCTCGGCCCCGATGACACCTTGGTCATAGACACCTCGGTCGGCGGAATGGGCGGCTGCCCGTACGGTGGCCACGGACGGATGACCCGCATGATCCCGACCGAAGATTTCGTGGACCTGCTGTGCGAGCTGGGCATCCCCTGCCCCGTCGACCAGGACGCGATCATCGAAGCCTCGCTGCTAGCCGAAAAAGTCGTCGGTCACGAACTGTGGGGCCACCTCTCGCGGGTCGGCGCGCGCCCCCGTGGCGACCGCCTGTACCCGGTCGACATGCCCTTCGTCGAAACCAAAGAGCAAGCCGAGCACTTCCGCCGGGGACCAGCGGCATACGAAGGCGCCCGCTCCCCCTGGAAGTCGCCTGTCACGTCGCCCGTGCGAGATGCGGTCGAAAACGGCCAGGACCCTAGCCAGGCTGCACACGACTTCGCGACGACCGTTGTGCAGACAGGCATCCGTTGCTTGACCTAGCTAACCCGCCGCTGGGCAGCTCTCCTCACTTTAAGAGGTCCCTCGGAGCAGACTGATTCTCAGCGACGCGCATCTCATCTTCGACGCAAGCGCCGACCCTGACTAGAATCGCAATCCAGAATACGACAGCGTCGCCATGCTCGACGGACACATCGAGTGCCCCCCGTCGCGAAGCTTGCGATGGGACGCAGCCTGCGCGATCCGATCCAGCTCCCGCCAGCGCCGAGCACATGAAGCCTCTGCATGACCGCTCCGCGCCACGTCAAACGCTACCGTGCCCACTGTCTTGTCTGAGCCGACGCCACATGCACAACGTCTGGGGTTGCGCCCCGCCGGCAAACGACTACCGTCGAGGCCGTCCGGCATTAAACCCATGAGCCGAACACAACTGCAACACCTAAGGAGCAACGATGACCAGCTCACGCGATAACGAACCGATTGGCGAGTTCGACCAGACAAACGGAAAGGCGCCAGGTCTCGAAGGCGACGACGACGGAGCACTCACCGGCGACAACCAAGAAAAGCACGGAGTCTTGACCGACCTAGTCAGAGACGAGGCAACCAACTTCCACGACCGCGACGCCGACGGAGATACAGACGCTGAGACCCCCTATAGCGAGGAGGGTCGCGCCTGAGGCGGCTGGCAACCTAGCAGGGTTCGCCCACGGCTGACGGGGACTTCCCATGCCATCGATTCCCAGAACGACGGCCGCCCGGAGCGACACCGAGATGCTGCCCGATGCCCTGCGGGCACCACGAAGAGAGCCGCCCAGTCGCCTATGTGACCGGACGGCTCGAGCGTTCAATGCGTGGGTGTGACTAATTTTCGGCCTACGCTGCGGTGTGCGTGGCCACGCCCACCGTCGCGACGGCGGCCGCGAGGCGCATTCCGACTACTTGGAAGGGGAGCAGAATGCCCCCGCCGAAGATGATGAACGCAAGCGGAACGTAGATTGCGATGAGCCAATCTTGGTTGAAGTCCGTGATGAAGGGACCGATGAAGATCTGGGCGACCACGAGCACAAAGAGCGTGATCGTCCGCCCAAGAAACGATCGGTGCGAGTTACGCAGGGCGACAATCGTGAAGATCATCGTGACCAATGCGAGACCCGCAACGACGTCGGCAACAGTCCCATTCGCGTCAATCCACCCGTCACGGTGAGTCTGCGAGACGAATTCTCCCGCCAGGACAGCTTGGGCGAAGATCGAGAGCGATGTCGCTGAAACGAGAGCGATAAATACGTTCAGGGTTCTCAGCGTGGGTGTGTTCATGATCGCCTCCCTTTCTCTGGCCTACTTGCTGTCGATGACGACGACGGTTTTGCGAATGAAAGTGTCTTCCACGGCCGAGTGAAGGAGAAAGTCGGCCACGTTGGCGCGAGACGTTGACGGGAGGATCGGCAGTTTCTTGACATCCTCGAGTGCGGCTGCGGAATAGCTCGAGCTGTCCCGGTCGTTCAATGCGCCAGGTAGCCAAGCGTCCATTTCAGCTCGCTGGCCTTCAATAGCAATTCCGACGCGGCTTTGTCTGCGTACGTCTTGCGCAGCGCAGTGCGGAATATCAGACCGGCCAGGAGCGAGGCCTTGGCGAGAGAATCTCCGACTCCGAATGCGGACACGATCACGAACCGGTCCACGCCTGACGTTTTCGCGGATGCGACGACGGCGCGGACTGTATCCGTGACCAAGGTCGGGGTTTCGCGGACGTTGTTGGCTCCGAGCGTGCTGATGACCGCATCGTGGCCGCGGGCCGCCGTCGCGATCACTGCGGCATCGGTGACATCGCCGCTGACGATCTGAGCGCGCGGGTCAACGTTCGCGTCGGCCCTCCGAACGAGGGCGGTGACCTCGTGCCCCTGGTCGAGTGCCTTTTTGACGAAGGGGACGCCGGTGCGATCGGTTGCTCCAAGGACTAGAAACTTCATATTGTTCTGCTTTCTATTGGGGATTTGGCGTGCGTGATTTGCGGCCGTCGGGCAGGGGTGCCCGTTCATGGTGCAGCCGTGGATAAGGGCGCTAGGAAAGCAGTTGCCCAGGCAGGGCAATTTCGTTCGGAGTCGAATCCACGATCACGCGCGCCCGGCGGCGAACGATCGGAGATAGGCGATGGCAGCGTCGAGGGAGGCCTCAAGGGGCGCTGTGTCCTTTTGTGTCTTGCACAGCAACAAGCCCCCTTGGACGCTAGAGAGAATCGCTGCTGCGACGATGTTCGGCTCGATCTCGGCCCGCAGAAGGCCCTCCGTCCGCATGGCAACAATTCCCTGCTCGAAAGCCTTCTCCCACCGATCAAAGCTGTCGACCAAAATCGACCGGGCCTCTTCGTCGAAGTCCGCCATTTCATTCGCGATCGATCCGATCGGGCAGCCGCCCGCGCACTGATTATCGAGCTGCATGGCGACCATGTGGATCCGCCACATCGACCACGCGTCCCAGCTATCGAGGCTGAAAGGAGTCAGTTCTGCCAGCACCGAGTCGGTCTGGCGTTCGATGACCGCGCTGATTAGAGAGGACTTATCGGCGAAGTAGTGATAGATCTGGGACTTTCCAACGCGCGCCGCAACCCCGACATCGTCCAGGCTCGTCCGAGCCACACCGCGCTCGAAGACGAGAGCCGCAGCCGCGTCCACGATTCGAGCACGCGTGGCCTGCCCCTTCGAGGTCTTCGGGCCCGCGCTCACTTCGGTAGTCGACACGCCTGAAGGCTAACCCGAATGTACTCAGTAGTACATTTTCTTGATCATTGGTCATCCGTCGACAGGCGCCGTCCATTACAGACGTCGTCCTACACCGCGATCAATACGCAATGGTTCGTCAGCGGCAAAGCAAGTCGCCGTAGGCGATTCCGGTGTGGATCGTCCTAGTCGTCGCAGTCGAGATGATCATCGGCGGCATCCTCCTGCTCAACAGCCATTGAGCGGAACCCATCTAACCTTCTGCCATGATTGCGCCATGACCGAGCCGGACAGCAGGAGCCCTCGCACTTTTCCCGTAGTCGTCTATGGTCTCGCGTTGGGGGTGGCCGTCCTCGGACTCGTGGCGCGCGTCGTCAGCGCGCATGACGAGGGCAACAGCTGGCTCGACGTGATGGGGATGCTACTTATCATCGGGGCGGGAATCGTCGTTCTGCTGTTCGCCCTGTCCGAGATGTTCGCGTGGCTGGATCGGGTCAGGACACGCGCACTTAGACGCCTCTATCCGACCGCGTTCATCGCGGAAGTCGCGACCGACTCGACGTTAGTCTCACAGGCCGACGCGTTCTCGATGCAGTCGACCGGCAAGCGCACGCGCCTTCGCCCCAGCGCCTACGTCAGTATCGTGGCCGACCGCGAGGCGGTCCGGTTCTTCCGCGGTTCTCACAACCCTCGGCAGGTCGCAGCGTTCAGGTCTGCCGCTGTCCGCCGTGTCGAACTCGGTTCCTCTCAATCGGGCGCCCGGATGGTCCCGTGCCTCGACATCGTCTTCGAGGATGGGACCGCCCATGGACGGCTCAGCGTCCATCTCATGCGCTTCGGGCGCGTGTTGCCGGGGTTCGTTCGGAACGATTCGTTGGCCGACGCAGTTCGTGGGTTCCGGACGGCCTCAGGCGTCGAGTGAAGGCGCAGCCGGCGCTTGTCGTCAGCTGGCCATGAACCTTTCGGTGGTGCTGCACCGAGTGACCGTTTTTCAGCGCGAGCCGGTGCCCGTCTTTCCGTTCGTGCGCCCGAAGTTGCGGGCGAGGGCGAGCATCATCGGGTACCCGATCGCGTAGCACGCCAGCGCCGAGGCGAAGAGCGCGGCCGGTGAGATCGCGACAGGCTCCGTGGCCGCGACAAATGCGATGACCCCTGCCGCGATGGAAAGAAGCACACCGAGAACCAGCAGGATCGCTCCGGTGACGCTCACAACCCAGGTGCGTCGAGGGACAGCGGCGCGCAGGTCGGCGATGCGCGGTCGCGCCGGGGCTGTCGCTGATTCCTCTTCTGCTTTTGCGTGGGCGACCACCTTCAATGTGGATGCTGGGCCGCGCTTCATCAACCATTTCGGGACGGCAGCGCGCTCTCCGTTCACGCGATAGTCGAGATGCTCACCAGCCAGGCGGGATGCCTTGCCGCGCAAGCGTTCAGAGGCAACGAGGGACACGACAAACGCAGGGACGAAGACGAACACCGTGATCGCCGACGTCACCACCCAGACGATCGGCGGAGCCTGCAACGTGGCGTTTACGATCGGCGTGCCAACGACCCACAGCACGAGCGACCAGGTGCCAGCACTCCACACCCGTTGCGCCGCCCGCAGCGCTCGCGCGGAATCCTCACCGAAGACGGAACCCGGCGATGGGTTCGTGGAATCCACGTCCATCGTTAGCGCTTCGCCGGATCGAGGTTCAGGTGCGTTCCCGAGATCGCACCCGGGTGCGCATAGTCGGCCTGCGTCCAGCCCGGGTTGAGGTACTCGAGGTCGTCGATCGAGATCCCGAAGCGGGCCGCGATGTCGGTATAGGTGTCGTCGACGGCGACCAGGTAGGACGCGGGCACCCCGCTATTTGAGGTGACGACGCCCCGCGCGCCAGATCGCGCGCCGAAATCGGTCGGACGCAGCGACGGTCGTGGGTTGGCAAGCGTCCAGGTGAGCGGTGCCGTGGCAATGCCCTTGAGGTCGCAACCCTCGGTCCCAGCAGGGTCGTTCTGCGCGATGGTGAGTGCAACGAAGTTGCTGGGGTCGGTCCAACCAGGTGGACCCGACGGCAACAGGGCGGTGAGGATGCTCTCAGGAGCTGCTCCGGGGCCGATCCACGCGTAGGCAGCCAGGTCGCATACCGAGGTTTCCTGTTCGTTGAGCAGGAGCAACACCTGGCCCTGATGCCTGGTTGCGAAGTTCGAGACGGTGATGCTGAAGAGCCCGTCGGTCTTCTCGATCTTCACTGACCCGGTGGTTGCGTGGTCCGGGGAGGTCAGCGTTCCGGTGGCGACGGTCACCGAGGTTGTCGCCACGGCCTTCGTCGCCGGCGCGGGATGCGCCGCAGAGGTGTGCTCGGCGGGAGTGAGGGCCGTGCACCCGGCCAAGGCGACCGTCACCAGCAACACAGTACCCGCCGCCGCGGTGGGAAGAGCCCTTCGGGCTGCGTCGCCAGAGAACCCGTTCACACTAAGGAATGTCCGGGGCGACGGGTTTGGTTCCCGTTCCCGTTCGCGATCTCCGGATCCGCCTCTGCCGTCAGCCTTCGAGGACATATCCTGCATCCTCCAACGCTCGCTTGATGCGACCGATGCGGAACCAGTTGCTGGCAGTGGCGGAGCAGGTGCCGCCGCCGAGCTCCCACTTGATCCTGACGTACCCGGGCCCACGTCGAATGGATTGGATCGCGCCTCGAGGAATCCACGCCGAGGTGCCGAGCGAGCGTACAAGTATCCCGTTCTCGTAGATGTCGAATGCCCGCGGGAAGGGCCAGCTGGTGTTCACCGGTGAGAAACCGACACGTACTCCGACGCCCGGCGGGGCGAACGATGCCAGGAGGGGTCCACGGACACTCTCATGGGCAGAACTCTGGTCGCTCACGGTTCCTTCCGCTGCCGGTCGATGACCCGGTTCGATCCCGGGTCGACACCGACGGCCATTCCGCTCGGGATGTCTTTCACGGTGAGCGTGAATCCGCCTGGTGCGACGGCGTACGAGAGCGCCATGTACGGTGCGAGCTTCGAGTAGGTGGCGCCGGGCGAGGTCACGGTGCCGTCTGGTGCGACGCTCAGGGCGGACGGCAACATCCCTTGGGTCTGCTCGTAACTCAACGGTCCGCCGAGCATGAAGACGACATGGACGAGGTTGGCGTGTAGCTGGTTACGAGGGTCGATGTTCGCGTCTTCGAACGGTGCGACTACCCGGACGTTCGGGGCAGGTGCTGGTAACGCCCCGGCTTGCACGGCAGGCGCGCCCGGTGGGATCGGTGCGACCGCAGCGGTTATTGGCTGAAGCGTCGGGAACGCCGGGACACTTGCCGGGCTGTAGAACGCAATCAGGGACCAGACGCACAGCACTGTCCCGAGAACGCCGAGGAGGCCGCCCGCGCTGGACAGGAACAGGCTCCCGCCTGCTTTGCGGTACCTGCCCGCGAGGACGACAGCGCTGATCCCGATGGTGGTGAAGAACCAGCCGGTGTAGCCGGGTCTGCTCGTCGTCGCCAACGGCAGGAACGCCGATATGAGGCCGAGCATCACGGCGACGAGACCGTTCAAGGGGCGAGGTCGTGACCGGGCCTGTCTCAACGCCTGCGCGGCGGGCTCAGTCCAGTATCCGGCCGGTGACCAGTCTCTCGGTCCGCTCACGTTTCCCCCAATGTCGACAGCCCCGTCGACATGTCTAGCGGGTGCGGTGCGGTGCGTTCGACCCCCAGAACGGCCAAGCCGCTCCCCTTGGACCTTCAAGTGGGTAGAAACAGAGAACGGGGCGCCTTCCGTGAAGAAGACGCCCCGCCCGGGGGTGCAGGTCTGTTAGTTCGTGAACGTGCTCTTGTTGTATCCGAAGCCCGGGTTGACGTCCATGACGAGGTGGGCCGGATCGGCGACCGAGTATGCCTCTTTCCAAGTGGTGGACTGGCCCGCCAGGATGGTCGTCGTCGGTGCATTCCCGATGTCGCCACCGACGTCGAAAATCGAGTCTGCTTCGGTGCCGCCGGATGACAGGGACGTGTAGACGAGCGGATCGTAGTTCTTGGCGGTGCCGTTCTTGACGGTGATAGTGAACACGATGTTCTTCGCTTGGGTTGCTCCGGCCGCGGAGTCGCTCGGCGTGAACGGGGTGGGGGTGCTCACCGTGATGGCGAGGCCGTCCTTGTAGGTGACGGTCTGCCCGAATTTGAAGTTCGTGTCGGCGGGTGCAGCCGACGGCGCGGCGGAGGCTCCGGCCGCGGCGCTGGCGACCGGCTTGCTCACTGTGTCGTCGACAGCGTTCACGAACGCAGCTGCGTAGGCCACGATCAAGATGATCGACAGGACCCCTGCGACGAACGAAAGGATTGTGCCAGTGATGGCGATCGGCTTCGAGGCGCGCTTCTGGAAGATCGCGACGATTCCCAGAGCAAGACCGACGAGTGCGACGAACGCGGCGAAGAAGTTGACGAACGGGATGAACGCGAGAACGAAGGCGATGATGCCGAGTACTAGCGATGTGACAGCGAGGCCGTTGGTCTTCTCTTTCACGAGGGTCACTGGGATGCCGGGAGTCGGCTCCCCGTAAGGCGGGTTCTGGTAGGTTGCGACTGGCGTCTGCGTGGGTGCTTGCTGCTGCACCGGGTAGGCGGGAGGTGCCGGTGGTGTGGGCGGCATCAGTGCGGCGGGCGGCTCGACAGGTATGGTTGGCGGCTGCTCTGATTCGGGCTGTGTGGGATCACTCATGGTGTTGAGCCTGTCAGTAACCTGTGACAACCCTTAGCCCCAGTTCGGGCTTGCGGATTGCGGAGCTCCGACCTCGAGGGCAGAGGCTATTCGTCGGCGATGGGCGTATTCGCGCGGGCTGCCATGTTCAGATCCATCGGGACCGGCTTGTCTACGCTAACGAGACAGGCGCAGGCCGAGGTGAGTGTTTGGTGCCCCAGTTCGGGGCGAGGTTGTGGTTGGTCTGTGAGTGGTTACGGGCAGCGAGCATCACCATCCCCGCCCGATCGACGCGGACAGTACGCTGAGGCGTTCCCGCCGCCAGTCGACCCCCGGACACAGGTCAGGTTCGGCAGGAAGCGCTGATGGTCGGGGGAACAATTCGTATCTTGTAGCGGCCGATACTGCCGGGGCTAATTTACGGAGTCTCTGCGGGTTCTCCGGCGAAGGTGCGCCGCGAATTAGGCGTTCAGCCGAACAAGGTCTGCAGGAGCCTCGGCGTGTAGGTCTCGGGTCCGGCGTTGTTCCAGTCCGAGGCGAGCCAGACGCCCCTCCCGAGGAACTGGGACTCGCCGATTGACACTCCAGTGTGAGAGTCGTCCGTCAGGCACCATTCGCCGTCGTACTCCGCGCTGCACCCCCAGCCGAGTTCTTTCAACCGCGTGAGCGCAGCTTGCCTCGTCGCGTCATCGACCTGACGCAGCTGAGTGGTGAGGAACGTGGTGCTCGGGCCGGTGGCAGGCGCCCAGTCGCAGATCACGCCCGGATCGGCGGACAACATGCCTGCCAGCGTCGGGTCGTAGGTGCCGAATCCATCAGCGATGGATCGCAGTGTGCCCGGCCCGGACTTCCAGGCCGGGTTCAGCTTCAACGAACCGTCCGGCGAGACGAACGTCTCCAGGCCGCGGAAGAGTCCGTTGCAGTCAGCCGGCAGCCCATCGACGATACCCGGCGTCGTGACTGGTGCGGCTGCGGCAGCCGCGGCCGAGCTCCGGGATGGGGTCGGCGCGCCTGCGGCTGGCGCACTGCAACCAGCAAGAGCAAGAACCACGATGCAGAGAACGGTGGCGGAGGAAAGCTTCACACCGCCGACAGTACCCGACATGCTTGCCGCCCGAAGAAGCCTTGGCGGGGCGCCCGCCGAGCATCCCACCGTCAGGGTCGAAGAGCCACTACCCGACAGTTCTACCCGAGACGAGTCGAAACGGACAAAGGGCCGCGCAACTTCCCCCAATATCAGCGCGAGCTGCCGAACCGGACACAGGTGGTGGGGATTTCCACACCAGCCTCGGCAGCCAGCTCCCCGCGCGGTCGGCGGCCGAGGTCTGATGAGCTCACCGTGACAACTGCGGCGCTCGTTGTACGTGCGTCAGGAGAGGAACACGTCGTCCGCGTCTGCGCTGATCACTTCGATCGGGTAGATGCGCGGGTGCTTCGTCATCACCCAGACGCGTGCGTCCTGCGGGTACTCGGCAAGAATCTCGATGAGATCTGCGACGGTCCAATGCTGGTAGTCGTCAGACCCGAGGATGCGGCGGTTGACGCTCCGGCGGAGCTTGTAGCCTTCGGGAACAGCAGACATGGAAATGTCCAATCAGTACAACGCCTCAGCGTTGGCACCGGAATCTGTTCATACGTCCAACCTAAGCGGTTTCACTTGACGGGCGTGCGTTGACTCAGCCTTTGGCGCGAATCGCGTCATCGAAGGCCCAAACCAGATCGCGGACCGCTGCCGGCAGGCCGTAGATCGCGTCCGTGTCGCGGAAGTGATAACGCGAGCCATCGCGTACCAGTCGATCCCGCGGACGTAGTTCAAGAAATCGGTCACAGTTGCGGGTTGACCCGCGCTTGCGAATTTTTAGTTTGTCTAAGACCGCATTCAAACATTGACTAAAGATTTCAAAAGTTTTAGAATCCATCTAAGACATTATCTAAAGGAGAATCATGGACGGCACGCTAAGTATTCACGGAGACCTCGCTGTCCTGAGCGGCCTCGCGGAAAAGATCAATGCATGGGTCGCCGATGCGGTCGCCACTGAGGTCGAGCCCGACGCGTGGGGCGGTTGGACCATCGACACCATGATCGTTCTACTCGAACGCCTCCACCCGTGGCAACTGCTGCTCACCAGTTTTATGGCGCGAGGGAATGGTCAGCGAAGTGATAACGAAGTGCGCGAGAAGTTCGCCATCGGAGACAGTGGGCTTCGTGGCCAGACGGGGCCGATCTCAAAGCACATATTGAAGATGAAGGCAGCCGGGATCATCCCGGGTGACGCCTCATACCTAGTGAGGGTCGACCGCACGACTCAGCCCGCCATGTTTGTCACGCCAGCTGATCTGGTACCCATCGTGCAAGTCGCCCTGTCGAGGCCCGCTATCGAGAGGGCGCTGGACGAAGCTCGCAAGTCTCAGGGGTTGGATGAACGGTAAGCGGGCGCGAGCAAGGGGGGCACCTTCGGTCAGTTCGACTCTCCTCGAGTCGGTGGGCTGGCAGCATGTGATAGTCCCCGTTCCCCGGGCCAGTCTGGGAGCAAATGAAGCGCGACGAACCGTTTGAACGCGTCGGGCGCCTCGCCCGCCGAGCCCGAAGAACGATCCATTTCGGACACCGCCACGGCGTAGAGCCGCCTCCAAGCGCTGATGCATCCGTCGCTGCGGGCACCGCGCAGCAGACTGGCCGCCACCTTTTTAAGGGTCTGGCTGCGGGTTCCGGGTGCCGCTAGCGTTGAACGATCGAGAGGACGTGTATGTCTGAAGTCGAAACTCCTTCACCAGCGCCCGGATGGTACGCCGATCCTGCGAGCGGCACGCAGTTGCGATGGTGGGCCGGTGCAGAGTGGACGTCGCACACGCAGCCCTTTGCGCCGCCAGTGGCGCTGAAGCCGGTGGGTGCGCCCACGCCTGAGGATCTCGAGGCGGAGGCCTACACCCCGTTCGCAGGACGGCAGCACGATCAAGCCCAGCCGGCTGCCGAGCAGGCGCCACCACGCAACCGGCAGGCCTACACCGGCAGGAACTTCGGGATTCTGGCCGTCATCGTCGTGATCGTGACTCTGATAGCCGTGGACCTCGCGGCACACATCCCCGGTTCCGACTGGGCGGTATACGCGCTCTATATCGGCGTGGTCCTCGCACCCGGGCTTGCGATCTCCGGGATCGTGTTCTCCTCGATCGGCCTAGCGAAGATCCGCACCCGTGGCGCCGCCGGTGTTGCCGCTGCTGGGCTCACCCTCGGCATCATCTTCACCTTCGCGCCATTCTGGATCGGCATCGGGCTAGGCATCATCCTGGGATTGTCACCGCACGCTGGCTGAGCCAACGAACTCCAGCTATCACCAGTATGTGTTCGCGTGTAGTTTGCGCTCCGCCGCCTATTTGATGAGCGAGGTTGAGGTCGGGTCGACGACTACGTTCAGGCCCATACGGATCGTGCCTGCAGGAGTCGCGCTGTTGGATGAGATCAATCGGGCGCTACCCGAGCCCGCCGCCGCAACGCCGAGCGGAAGCCGTTCAGCACATCCTTGCGCCCATGGCTTTGAAGTGTCAGAAGGCAGTATCAGCAGGCAAGCCTGGCCGTCCTTCGAAACCGAAAGGTAGTAGGAGGCTGCCGAAGTCTGTCCGGCCAATCGCGACGACCCTGCAACGATCAGGTTTGAGTCGAATCCTGGGAGGCCCGTGGGGATGGTGTCTGCGTGCCGCTGGGGTTGAGCGAGAGTGGGAATCGCTGCGGCAGCGCCAGACAGCGTGCTCTTCGGTTTCTGGGCGAGGGCCACCGCACCTAGGGTCGCTGCCGATCCAATGGCCGCGCCTACGAGAAGGCAGACGAGTGGGATGACGACGCCGCCGATGGAGGCGGCCTTTCCGGTGCGAGTTATCGGTTGGTCACTCGTGGCCGCCTCCGCTGGCGGATCAAGGTCCACGCTCATCTCGCCCCCAACAATGCAGCCTTCATGACTGCAAGTATTCTCGCGCTTGTTCGAGAAGCGCGATCATATCGATTGGCTGGGTCGGCGGTAATTCGAGAGCGGCTGGGTCGATCGTGGACATCTGTGTGCCTTTCGGTTGTGGACTCGGTGAAGCTGGAGTGTCAGTTGCCGGCCAGTTGAAGACGGGCGAGCGCCGCAAGGACAGTTTCGCGATAGGCCTCATTCGCGTTGCCGACCCGGTTGAACAGGTCTTCGTCCTTCTTCGGTACGGAAGCCTGCCGTTTCCATTCGGCCTCGTAGAGGGCGTTTCGGTAGCCGGATGTGGCCTGGCAGCCGACATCCTTCAGTGCGAGGTCGCGCTCGGCCTGGCTCACGGTCGAGCCCTCGACGTTCGTCGCAAAGCGATCCGCCACGGAGAGCGACGGCATATCGGCAGGCGAGGCAGGCAGCGGTTGATGGAGAAAGGTGCCGCCCATGCATACCTGCCACTGACGGGCCGCAGCCACGACTGGCCCATCGCTTTGTGCCGCGTCGTAGGCGGCGTTGCTGAGCGCGACGGCGTACTGACTCGCCTGATCCCGCTGCCACGAGGGCAGCGGGATCACCTTTTCCACCTTCTTCAGGCACGCGACGAAGGCCTCGTACTCCGCGTCACTGATCGGACGCGCGTTCAATTCTTGGGTGGCGAGCAGTCCCGGGTCGTGAGTCGGGGCCGGATGGTAGCCCCGATCTTGTACCACAGCTGCTGTCAACGGCCGCTGGACTGTCACGTCTCCAAGATGGTTACTGGCGGCTTCAATGTCCCGTTTCGGGACTTCCCACGTGTAGCCGGCGGCGGCCATGCACGGAATCGTCTGCAGACTCTCAACATAGGTCGCCGTGACTTCGCTGACCAAGATGTACCGATCGAGCGGCATCACCCAGGCATCCACATCCTTCTGCGGAAGGTCCGGCGTCGGCCCGGTCGCCCACGCCGGCAGCCCAGCCAGCGCCACACCGGCGACAGCCAGCACGACAACGCATCCCGTCACGATCTTGGCGATGCGTTGCCGACGCCCCGTTCGAGTTGTCGTCACAGTCCTCTCCTTGCTGACTGCTTCTGGCCGGCGACCAGACCGTACTCGTACGCGTAGATGACGATATGCACCCGGCTTCGGAGGTTGAGCTTGCTGAGCACGGATCGCACGTGCGTCTTCACCGTCGCCTCACTGAGCTGGGCCCGTGCAGCGATCTGCGAATTCGTGCACCCGTCAGCGACCGCGAGCATGACCTCGCACTCGCGCGGACTCAGCCGTTCGTGTAGCGACCCCGGTCGGCCCGGATGCGCCGCGCTGAATTCGCGAACCAGTCCCAACGCTGCGACCTCGGTCGCTGTGGGCTGCCCTCTATGCGTGCCGCGGATCGTGGCAAGCACATCCGCTGGCGTCGCATCCTTGGTGAGGAACGCGGAGGCGCCAGCCCGCAGCGCACTGTAGACAGCTTCGTCTCTCTGGATGGTTGTCAGCACGATCACCCGGGGCGAGTCCTCGGGCTTGCGGCCGTTGAGGATGAGCTTCGTCGCTTCGATGCCGTTGAGGACGGGCATCCGCAGATCCATCAGCACGATGTCCGGCCGGACCCGCTCGAACAGCGTGACGCTTTCTCGGCCGTCGGATGCAGTCCCGACGCATTCGAGGTCCGGCTGCGCCTCGATGAGCATCCGCATGCCCGAGGCGAACAGGGGCTGATCGTCGACGATGGCGACGCGGATGGGGTCGGCCATCACTGCTCGGACCCTGCGGTCGCAGCCGACGCGAGTGCCTGGGCGGGAATCGAAGCGGTCACCACGAATTCGTCGTCGGCCGATCGCTCGGTCGTCAGCCATCCCCCTGCCAGCCGTGCCCGTTCCTTCATTCCGTGGATGCCCACCCCGGCACCCATTGCGACAGCGGCGGGGTTGCCCAGCGTTCGACTCACAGATGACACGGTCACTTTCACGTCGTGGTCCTCCCAGGTCAGCGTCACTTTCACCGCCACACCGGGACCGCCGTACTTGAGCGCGTTCGTCAGCGATTCCTGCACGATCCGGTACACCGCGAGCTCATGGGATGGGGACAGCCGACCGCTCCCCTCAACCTCGAGGACCGCATCCATCCCGACCGTCCGCATGTGACTGACCAGCCCCGCGAGGTCAGCGATCGTCTCGCGCGGCTCGACCGCCTCGTCATCGTTCTGGATGCGCTCGACCAGCCCCCGCACGTCGAGAAGCGCTTCACGGCTGACGTCGGGGATGGCCTGGACCGATTCCGTGACAGCCGCCGGACGCACGCTCGCGAGCGCCACCGCACCTTGCGCCTGCGACACGATGATCGCGAGCGAATGGGCCAGGGCATCGTGGACGTCGCGGGCGATCCGTGCGCGATCCTGGGCGAGCCGCAACTCCAGGTCGGCCTGCTCGTAGCGGCTCTCCGACTCCCGCAGCTCGACGGAGAGCAGACGGCGACTGAAGAACCCGCGCAACGCTATCCCAACCGCCCACGCGGCCGCGAAGACTCCGAACGCGGCCAGGGCCACGAGGATCGCGAGACTTCCGAGGAATGCTCCGGCATCGTGTTCAAGTGGATGTGGTGAGAGCGGCGCGACGAGGGAGGCTCCCGCACCGCGATCAAGCGGATTCGGTGAGAGCGGCGCGACGAAAGCCAATGCCATCAGGACGGAGGCCGCAGCGCCGGCCGGAAGAGCGAGGTAGCGGGTGACTTTCTGCCCGCGCAGTCCGACGAAGAACGCGACGATCGCGGCGGCAACGTAGGTCGCCCACGTCGTATTGCTCGGCGCTACTGCAAGTCCGGCAGCCTGCAGAGCGGGGACCGCGACGATCAGGCCAAGCGAGAGTGTTGGCATCCACGTCGAAAGCCCGATGGCGAGTGCGAACAGAGCGAAGACTGTCGCATTCGCGCTCAGCCCCGATCGCGACCACTCCCCCACGACCCACAGAACGAAATACACAATGGCCACCGCGGGCGCGAGCCAGGTGCGGCCATGCCGCGCCAAGGTATTCATATCGTCACGCTAGGGGACGGATGGTGCTCGGCAGCGTTGATGCGCGTCGAATTCATCCAAAGTGATGAGACAGAATCCTCCGATTCGTTTCTAATGATCCGCGACTTGAGGCGCAAGTACGCTGTGCATATGTGGGACGAAGACGCGAGCGCAAATGAACCAGAGTCGGCGAAGGGTTGGCCGAAGGATTCAACCGAGGAAATGACGCGGCGATTGCGAGAAGTTCTTGGCCCCGCCTTGATCGCGGTCATCACTTACACGACAGCCGACCAGGTCGCGATGTGGGAAGCCGGGACAGTCGAGCCCCTACCCGAGCAGAGCGATGCTCTGCAGGTTGCATTCGGAATTGTTGAAGAGCTCCTTGAAGTCGACACGGCGAACATCGTTCGCGCTTGGTTTATGGGCATGAACCCACAACTCGATGACGCGACCCCTGCAGAAGGCATCGCCAACGGCCGGGCCAGCGAAGTTGCGGCAGCGGCGGGCGCATTCATTCAGAGTGGTTAGCCATGACAGCGACTCGTACGGATAACCCGTTGCGGCACTGACCACGGTCGACCACCGGCGTTGCCCGTAATAAGTCAGATGAACGCGAGGACATGAGTGTTCCAGGCACGGAGGCATCCCCGAACTCAGCCTGTATTTCGAACCTTGGAGATTCGGTGCTCCGAGTTGAGAATCTGACTCTCCAGAAGAGACGGGCCGCGGAGTTCCCGTTGGTCGTGCGCCGGGACGACCATCCCGCCTTGACGTGATGGGTTCCTCGTTCAACGGGCAGATTGACAGTGTTCGCGCGGAGATCGTGGCAGGAAAACAACTGCCGACTTCGACGACTTCATGCGGCCGGTGTCGGCGGATGGCAGCATGTTCGCAATGGGGGATCCAGGTGACTCGGCAGACGAGCTGTTCATGCCTGACGACGACCTCGCGCAGATCGAGAAGGAACTCTTCGCAGCGATTCGCGCTGCTCACACACAACGCGTCAAGGAAGGACCGGTAGTGGAACCGTACGAGTGGGGCGAGGCGTCTGTGACTAATCCAGACTGGAGCGGGACAGCTCAGCTGGATCAACGGATGACGGCGGCTGGCATCGAAGAAGTGGTCGGGCTCGACCCCGAGCGCTGGATGGTCGTAGGCATCGACATCGGCGGTGGCGAGCATTCACACGAGATCCACGTTCTCGCCGTCGACCATGCCATCTTCCCGAACGGCCAAGATGTCTTCCCGCGCATCGCTGAAGCGAACGGAGGAGCGATCCCCGTTACCGACTTCCTGGTTCATGACGCTGATCCATATGCCGTTCTGAAGGCCGTCACCCACGTGTTCGAGCTACGGATGAGAACGCGCGGGACCCGCGACATCCCCATCCAGGTGACTGCGCTCGGTGACGCACCCGAGGGCTGGACGAACTAGAACCGCACAGCGGGAGTCGAGGAAGCGGCTATTCCGCTCCCGCGACCGGAACCCCGTACAGGTCCTCGGTCTTGTCCAGGGGACGCATCGTGGGATGCCAGCGGAACGAGTAGCCGGCGTTTTGCAAGCACATCAGCCCCTCCATCGCGACGACCCCGATGTCAAGATCGAGGGTGCGGTCCTCGGCGTTCTCGCCCCGCGCCGGGTACGCTTGGCAGCCGCTGGCGGTGAGGAGCGCTTGCAACTTCTCGGCCTGCTCACGATCAGTCGCCCACACCCAGGTATCCCGAGGGCTCTTCGACAGCTCGAGTTCCATCGTGGGATCACCCCACGTCGCGGGCACGGTGTCGGAGATGTGGTCCGGGCTCGGCAGCGCGAGGATCGAAACACCATCGCGTTCGTCTAGTGAGAACGGATCGACCCAGCCGAGCACCATCGATACAGCCCTGAGCCGTTCGGCGAGTGGCAGGTCGGCCGTGGTCGGACCACCACGACGGGACGCGGTCGCTTCGAGCTCCTCTGTGTCCGCCTCGGCGAGAGTTGCCCCGCCGTGGCCGATGAGGGTGAAACTCTCCGCGTACCAAGGGAGACCGTCCTCGTCGAGCTTCCATCGAATGCGGATCTCGGCGACCTCGGGCAGCAAGTCCATGAGGTCCGAGTAGGTCTTCCCGTCGTCGGCCATGAGCACATCCTTCCGCATGTCGCCATGGTCGACCGGCATCCGCGCCGTCGCGGGTACTCTGGCCGGTATGTGTGGGAGATTCGCCATGGACGATTCGGTCAACGAGGGCATCACCGAGTTCGTCGTGACCACGGGCGGGAAGCCGGAGGACTGGCGGCCCAGCTGGCAGCCGTCCTGGAACATCGCGCCGACCCAGAACGTGCCACTGTTCCTCGAGTCCGAGCGCGACGGTGAACGCAAGCTGCAGTTCGAGACGGCGTTCTGGTCGATCGTGCCGCCCGGGGCATCCGAGATGAAACCGAAGTTCACCCTCAACGCTCGAGCCGACAAGCTGCTCACGAACGGGCTGTGGAAGGCGGCAGTCAAGTCGAGAAGAGGCATCATCCTCGCCAACGGCTACTACGAGTGGCAGGGGGCCACAAGATCCCACACTTCATCCGCTACCCGGACGACCAGCTGATGGGCTTCGCCGGGCTGTATTCCTGGTGGCGTGAACGCGAGCATCGCGGCAAGGATGATCGCGAAGGCTGGCACCTGACGTCGACGATCGTCACCTCGGACGCTGTGCAGACCCTGGCGGACATCCACGACCGGAACCCGGTCATCCTGCCGCAGGACATGTGGCTGCACTGGATCGACCCGACTGTCGTCGGTGACCAGGCCCTTGTGGATGACGCGGTCGCCACCGGCGTCGCCGAGGCATCCACGCTCGAGGCGTACGAGGTCGCCAAGCTCCCGTTCGGCGCCGACGGGCCCGAGCTCACGGAACCCGTCGGTTAGCAGTCGGTTGATCTATGGATTGCCGGTGTCGCCCAGGGGAGCGACGGTGGTCCGACCTAGCCTTGGAGTATGCTCATCCGAGGGTTGATCCAGTCCACCGTGATCGAGGAGATCACCGCAGAAGCTGACGACCTCTTGAGCGCTCGTGCGCAGATCGCGGAGCTCGCCCCGGCGGGTTACGAGCTGCTACAGGTCCACGACGAGATGCCGACTGGCGGCCGCGTCATCGCGACGGGGCACATCCGGCTGGCAGCAACGCGTGAGATCGAGGCGACCGGGCCCGACTACAAGAGCTCACACGACGCGCTGCTCGCTGAGGTTCCAGAGGGGCATCGGTTGCTGGAAGTGACCACGGTCGAGTAGACGAGGCGCACTGTTCGGTGGCAGCGTCTCAGCGCGACTGGATGTGGTGGAAGCTCAGGGCGTACTTGAACGCCGGGTTGTCCAGCTCGATCGGCACACCCGCGTCAACGATCACCGGCTCGTTGGAGAGCCCGGCGTCGATTGCTCGCATCCAGTACGCCCATGAGGTGCCCGTCTGCACGCCAGAGCGTCCGTACTTCGATGGGCACTGCACGCCAAGCGGTTGGCTGCCGTCGTCCAGCGTGACTTCTTCCCGAAGCCAGGTAGCGATCCGTGTCGTGAGCTTCCGGTCGTTGGAGGTCAGCTCTGACAGCGTCAGCGTGCCTGTGATTCCCCACTTGAGCAGCGCCTCTTCGAGCGCAGCAGAGACTGTCGACAGAGTGTCGGTGCTGTCAACATCGACCCACCACCCCTCGGGAAAGGTCATCTCGTACATGCGCCGGCCATCACGCCAGATGGTCGGAAGCCAGCCAGGCTGCATGTTGCCCGCCTTCAGCCAGTCGGCCTCGACCATCTCGCGTGCAACTTTGGCGGAGACGCCGAACAGATCAGCCGTCTTCCGGATCGCTCTGTCGTGCGATGCCGCCTCCTCGTGAGCCCAGGCCAGCGCTTCGATGTACGTGGTCTGCTCGCTATCTGAGGTGTAGACAGTCCGCCCAGGGGTGTCCCATCGGTTCCAGGCCCGTCGCTTGGAGTCATCGCGGACGGACGGATTCAGGGGCCCATAAGACGATCTGGCGATGCGGAAGACGGCCGAGCTGGGACTATCGACCACGCGGAGACCGCTGGTCGCATCAAGCCGAGTCGTCACCCGAGGAAGCCGTCTTCGACCATCGCCGCGGCCGCCGCGGCGGCCTCCTTGAATCGGTTTTCGCGGATCGCATCCACGGGGGTGTCGTAGTCCAACAGCGGGTTCGACCCGATGAACCACATGCGGGCGACGTGTTCGCCTTCAGACGCCGTGATGGCGAGCCACTGGGTGTGCGCGAACTGGAGGCGCCGCACCGCGTCATTCTTCGGCTCGGGTCCATCGGCGCGGGCCCACTTGTAGCTGATCTTCGGGTCCTTGCTGCCCGCCAGGGACGCCACAAGCGTCGCGCCCAGCGCAGAGTTCAAGCGACGCGTGATCTCCCGGATACCGATCTTCGCGGACGCCGCATGAGCATTGCGAGTCGTCGTAACCATGTTCATCGAAACCACCTCCGCACTCACTCTATCGCTCAGCTGCTTGGATTCCAATGAAATTCCACGAAATACCCACCCCGAAAGGCCACCAGAATTCTACTAACAGGCGACCGAGCCGCCGGCCGAGTCGCCGGAGGCATTCGGCCACCGTGTCTACAACGTCATGGAATGGCCACTGACCAGCTGCGTGCGATCGCCGAGAATCAGTCACCGGATACCGTTGCCACACGGGCCAGGAAGTATGAGCTCATCCAAGGGCCTTCAGCGGGTGCCAGCGACGCCCCGACGTCCTAAAGCGGTCAGGTCATGACCGTGTGGTCCCCTAGCCTCTGGCGAACAGGTTCGCGACGAACTGCTCGGGGCGTGCATGCGCGCCACTCATGTCGAAGATGACGTCATCCCGTCCGCAGTAGTAGGAGGAGCACAGGTGGTTCACCTTCCGCTGCCACACTCGCTTCGCCCCAGGTCGACGGTTGGCCAGTACCCAGAGCGGGAGGAACACGACGAAACCTACGACCGCGGCTGGCAAGAGCAGAAACGCCGACGTGATCACCGAGCCACCCCACTGGATATAGTCCATCGGCTCGTTGAGGTGGGCGCTGTGTTCCCAAACCGCTCCGGCGATGAAAGCTAGCGCGAGGGTGAACAAGACCGTGGGGCCGAATAATTTCAGCGCGGACATGGTCCCCGGCGCCGACGGCGGGAAAGCCGCTGCGCGAGCATCGTGTTGTTCTGGGTTGCCACCCCGAACGGCGCGAGGTGACCGCCGACGTAGCCGACACCGACAGAAGATCCTGTGCTCGTCCCACCGGATATGGCCGCAGATACGGACTGGACCGCGTCGATCTGCTCACACACCGGACATGCTGCTGCGGCCATCATTCTCCTCCGTTCCGCCAGCACCGTGATGGCGTCCGGCACAGCATAGTGGCGACCACAAAGGCGGGTTGGCAACTGGGCCGCGGCATGTGTGTGTGTTGCGTCCGACACTTCGTTCCGGGGCTACTTGTTGTTGAGCGCCTCAGCCTCGGACAGCTACGCCGTCAGCCTTTTCCACCTGATGGCGTTGAAGATCGCGTACAGCTGCTCAATCGTGAAGCCAGACTTGCCGGCCATCAGCCGCTGCACCCTAACGATCTTGATGCCTGTCCGTTCGGCAAGGTCAGACCGTGTGGCCGCGGGTCTGTACGCACCCTTGAGGATGGCGACGAGGTCGTGATCGATGCGGGACACGTGCTGCTGCTCCGCCATGGTGCGAGCCTGGGGCGTCGCACTCCCCCCACGTCGGTAGGCTCCTTCCATGGCCGACTCGCTCATCCTGGTTGTCGTGGGCGCACTCGTCACGTTCGCCGCCGGTCTCATTGGCGCCTGGATTCAGTCGCGCAGAGAGCATTCCAAGTGGTTGCGTGAGAGGCGTTACGAGGCCTTTGTCGCGATAGAGGCGGTGGTCTATCGACTTGACGAGCTCGGCCAGCGAGGCGTCGCACTGAAGACCCGGCTCGGTCAGCTCAACAGTTCGTCGACGCTCACGCCGCCCCAGCGAGAGCAACGTGAGCAACTAACTCGAGAGCTGGCCGCCTATGCCGATGAATACGATCAGGCCAGCCGGCAACGATACGACTCCGCTGCCCCGCTGCTGATATTGGGTCCACCACAGGTAGAGAAGTCGGTCTCGGCAGTTCTTCGACTGCCCCAGGACGCAAGCAACGAGGACCGGTATCGTGCCGACTCCGACATGATCGCGGCAATGCGGAAATCACTAGGGGTCGAGGAGTAGCTCAAAGCCTGAGCCCTTCACCCGGCTGGACGCGCGACGCCGGCTAGACCGAAGTATCGTTTTCTTTGTCGTCTCCGCGCAGCTCCCACGGGAGCTCGTCGGGGTCGAGCTCAGCAGACTCCGTGACGTTCCCACGGAACGGCTCGGGATCCGCGGGATGCCCGAGCAACCCGATCTGACCCACGCTGTGGATGGCGTCCGAGACGTTGGACGGATCCGCGTTGCCGTACACAACGCGTCGAACGCGCTGCATGAAAGTGGTCATAACGCATCGTAGGACCGATCAAACGGTCTGGCTTCACGTTGAGGAAGCCGCTACTCGATACTCGCAGGGTATTCGCCTTCAGCCCCTCGTCACAACGCACGATTACCGTCACTTTCCTTGAGCAGAGTGCGCCTCCGGACTACCTGCTTTTCGCGCATATGGCGCCATCGCACCCCCGATGCGCGAAGCGCCGTGACACGCTGAGGTATGAGGGCCGCCATCTATTGCCGTATGTCGTTCGATCCCGAGGGGACGGCGCTGGGTGTGCAGCGCCAAGAGGAACTGTGCCGAAGTCTTGTGGAGCAACGTGGCATGACGGTTGCTGCTGTCTTCGTGGACAACGACGTAAGCGCGTCATCCAAGTCCACCAAACCGCGACCGCAATACGCTGAGATGCTCGCGCGCGCCGGTAAGGGTGAATTCGCCGCGATCGTGGCGTACTCCAACAGCCGGCTCACCCGCAGGCCACAGGAGTACAACGATCTGATCGACATTGCCGCCCAACACAATGTTCGGATCAGTACCGTCGCGTCTGGCGAGTTCGACCTGAATACCGCTGATGGCCGCGCTGTTGCCCGAACAATCGCCGCGTGGGACGCAGCAGAGTCGGAAAGGCTCTCCGAGCGGATCAAAGCGGCTTTAGCCCAACGTCGGAAGGCTGGGGGTCGCCACGGCGGCCCATCACCGTGGGGTTTTGTCTCGGTCAACAAAACCCTGGTCGCTGATCCTGCCGAAGCGAAGCTGATCCGTTCGGCGGCGCGGCGGCTCCTGCGCGGCGACTCGATCTATGCCATCGCCCGGGAGTGGAATGCGAAAGGATTGCGCACGCGACACGGACACACATGGAAGGGCGGCGAACTCCGGGCGAAACTGAGCAGGCAGTCCCTCATGGGCCTCAACAGCGCCGGAGTGAAGGCATGGGAGCCCATCCTGGGTGCCCGCACGTTCAAAGAGATGCAAGTCGTCATTCAAGCGCGCCCGCACACCAACAAGCACGAAACATCAGCTCTGAGTCTGGGTCTCACGCGCTGCGCATTGTGTGGTTTGCGCATGCGAACGAGTAGGGGCGGCAACGGGTACCGGAGCCTCGCTTGCACTCGAGGCATCCACGCTGTTCCCAGCGACAGGGAAACCGGCGACCCTCAGTTCACCGGAAGCGAAGTCGGGTGTGGGCATTCCCGCATCCACCACGACCGTTTAGAGGCGTATGTCTTCGCCCAAGTCATCGCAGGAATCGAAGCCGGACACATCACCCCACACCCCCCAGCCGCCAACTACCGAGACGTGGGGCGACTGAACTCCCGTCTTGACGATCTAGTCGCCCGAAAACGCCGAAACGACAACGCCTTTCTTGAAGGTGCCCTCAGCGCACAAGACCACGCCCTGTATTCGCGCCAAATCCGAGTCGAGGAGACAGCAGCACGATTCGAACTCGACAGCGCTTTAGGACACGCACAATTCGACGCAATCGTTGCCGACGGACTGGACTGGCAGAACTGGACGGCGGTCCGACGCCGCAACTTCCTCAGCACGGTTATCACCCGCATCGAAATCCGACCCTATCCTCTGGGGCGCAAACGGTCGCCGCCACGACCGAAGAGTATGAGCATGGACGAATGGTTAAAGCGCGATATCGCATTCTGGAACATGATGGCGCCCATGCGGGTACACGTTGTCTATTAAGACCGTCACCGTTTCCGACCAAAGCCAAACCATTGGAATGAACGATGGAACCCCGCATGCTAGCCACGAGTTGCGAGAGCGTAGAACTGAACCTGTCGCACCAGGTGAAGTCTCTTGAGGAGGGTACGAATATTCGGCCATCTGAGAACGCGCGGGACCGGCGACATCCCGATCCAGGTGACTGCGCTCGGTGATTCACACGAGGCCTGGACGAACTAGGCCCAAGCAGTGGGAGTCGCGGTCGGCTATTCCGCACCTGCGACAGGAATCCCAAACTTGTCCGCGTCTCGATTCAGAGGATGCTGGCCAGGGGTGCCAAGTAGCCGGCCTTCACCAGGCACTCCATCCCCTCCCATGCGACAACCCCGATGTCGAGATCGAGGGTCCAGCTCTCGGCGTTGCCGCCTCGCGCGGCCGATACCTCGCAACTGCTAGCCGTGAGGAGTGCTTGCAGCGTCTCCGCCCGATCTCGATCAGTCGCCCACACCCAGGTAGCCCGTGGGCTCGTCGACAGCTCTAGCTCCATAGAGTTGTCCCAAGTGGTCGGAACGACGTCAGAAACGTAGTCTGGGCTCGGCAGCTCGAGCACCGAAACCCCATCCCGTTCGTCCAGCTCGAATGGGTCGACCCAGGCCAGCACCGTCGCCACGAGCGGGAGGCGCGCTACGAGCGGAAGATCGGCAGTGACCGGTCGATCGCTGCCGGACCCCTCGACTTCCTCGGTGTCCACGTCTGCGAGCATCGCGCCGCCATGGCCGATGAGAGTGAAGGATGCCGGGGAAGTAGGGAGTCCATCCTCGTCGAGCGCCCACCAGATAGGGATCTCAGCGACCTCTGGAAGGAGCTCCATGAGATCCGAATAGGTCTTCCCCGATCAGCTATGAGCACATCCTTTGGCATGTCGCCTTGGTCGGATTCAACTGAATTGCCGAGAGTCCTTATTTTCAAATTCGCAGAAGGGCTTGGCCAAAGGCTGGTCGTCGCGCAGCTCTACTCCCCTTTGATTGCGCCCGCGGTGAGTCCCTGGATGAACGAACGCTGTCCGAAGAGGTACACGACGAGCAGTGGCAGCGTCGCGATCGCCATGCCCGCCATCACCGTCGGGATGTCGAGGCTGTAGCGGCTCTGGAACCCTGTCAAGCCGATCATGAGGGTCTTCTTGTCGTTGCTCTGCATCAGAACAAGCGCGAGCAGGAGCTCATTCCACGCCCAAAGAACGTTGACGATCGCAAGTGTCGCCATGGGCGCCTTAGAGAGCGGCAGAACGATTCGTACGAAAGTCGTCCATGACGACGCACCGTCAACTTTCGCCGCCTCGAGCATGGAGCTCGGGACGGTCGAGAAGAAGTTGGTCAGCATGAAGATCGAGAACGGCAGCATGAGGCCGATGTAGATCACGATCAGGAGCTGGAATGTCGAGATCCAGCCCAGTTGAGCGCCCATCTGGAAGAGCGGGATCAGCAGCACGACGGGCGGAATGACCATCAGCGAGATGATTACAGCCAGCAGGGTCGACTTGCCGGGGAAGTTCCAGTTTGCGAAGCCCCAGGCCGCGAGTGCTGCGATTGCGATGGTGAGGATGACGGATGCACCGGTCACGATGACGCTGTTGCTGAACCAGGTCGGGAACTGCGCCGACCACACGCGGCCGAAGCCGGCGAGGGTCGGAGAGAGGGGCAAACCGAAGGGCGAGCGAAGGAAGTCCGCCTGCGTCTTGAACGCTCCCGTGAACATCACATAGGTCGGTAGGAGTGCGATGAACGCGACGACGGCGAGGAGCAGGTAGCGCACCGTGGGGCCGGTGCGCCTGCGGAGGAAAGTGTTCATTGGTGCTGATTCCTAGCTGTTCGCCCGCATGGCGCGGCGCTGCATCCGGACGAAGACGACGACGAACACCATCGTTCCCAGGAACAGGATGACGGCGGCGGCAGCCGCGAGTTCCGGCTGCTGGTACTGGAAAGCATTCCGGTAGATGTAGAGCTCGCTGACAACGGTCGAATCGCCCGGTCCGCCCTGGCCGTTCGTGAGGACGTACACGTAGTTGAACACCCAAGAGACCATGGTGATCGCTTCGGTCACGATATAGAAACCGAGGATCGGGCGGATCTCGGGGAGGGTGATCGACCAGTGCGTGCGCCAGAATCCGGCACCGTCGAGCTTTGCGGCCTCATAGGCCTCGGTCGAGATAGTGAGCATGCGCGCGAGGAGCAGAACGACACCGAAGCCGACCTCTTTCCACATAATGACGCCGGCCATCGTCCACAGGGCTACGTGGGGGTCTCCCAGCCAGTCGAGCGCGATGTTGCCGAGGCCAACCGAGCGGAGGACCTCATTGATGGGGCCGTTGCGCTGCAGCAGTTGACCGAAGACGACCGCGACGACGGGCACAGCAAGGATGTACGGCATGAAGACGACGGCACGGAAGAAGCCGAGGCCCTTCTTGGTTTCGAACAGGACCACGGCCACGAGCATCGCCAGGAACGCCATCACGGGGACCGCGAGCAGCAGGAGCGCGTTGTGCAGCAACCCCGTGGTGAACAGCGGGTCGCTGAAGATCAGCGCGAAGTTCTCCAGCCCGACCCAGTCACCCTGGAAGGACATCGACTGACCGAAAAGCGTGACGATCGAATACCCGAAGATCGCGACCAGCACCAGAAGGGCCGGCGCGATCCACAGGAGTGGCTGAAGGGTGGAACGGGAGGGCCGCTTTCCGGCGACCCTCCTCTCCCGTACTCCGGTTACTGCGATTGCCACCGTTATCGAGCCCAGACCGTGAAGTTCTTGACCAGCGTGCGGTCAGTGGTGCGCAGCCGCTTCGCAGTCGCCTCCATGTCTGCCGCGGCGGCCTTCGCGTTCTCCGAACCCTGCAGAACAAGCTGCACGTTCTTGAAGACCGCGTCGGAGTCGAGCTGCGGCGGGATGTAATTCTCGAGGTACGGCGAGCCCTTCACTGCCAGGTCGAACAGTGCCTTCTTCGACGGCGAGGTCACCTGGGAGGTGTCGAAACGGTCGTCGGCCGGCATCGCGCCAGTTGCCGCGTAGAACGCGTTCAGTTCCGGTGTGGTGTGGAGGAAACGAATGAAGTCGGCGCCCACCTGCGGATACTTGCTCCACGACGTGATGCCGAGGGTCTGCGAGGTGGAGCCGAGCTTGCCAGCGTACGGTCCCTTCGACCACGACGGCATCCCCATGACCTCGACCTTCGAGTCACCGCCGGCCTTCTGCACGAAGTTCGGTGCGTCGGTTCCAGCGGTGATGGTCATAGCGGCGGATCCGTCGACGAACCGCTGCTGCGCCTGGTACAGCTCGAGCGAGTTGATGTCGTTGTTCCAGCATCCGTGCTGCTTCGACTCCGCCAGTCGATTCCACCATTCAGCGTGCTTGGCGCTGGTGAACGATTGCTTGCCGACCGACGCAGCGATGACGTCCTTCTGCGAGCTGAGGTCCTGCGACCCGAGGATCGAGTAGAGCCATCCTCCGAACCAGCCGTCTTTGACACCGCCTGCGATCGTGGTGACCCCCTTGGAGGACAGCGCATCACAGACCGACATCAGCTGGTCCCACGTGGTGGGAATGGTCTGCCCGTACTTCGCCAGCACGTCCTTGCGCACGAGAAGGGGGAACGAGGGCTGGACGTACCAGGGGGCGGTCCAGACCTTTCCGTCGTAGGTCTCCTCGGTCGCGTTGAGGTAGTGGGCGAGCTCGCTCTTCGACAGGTAGTCGGAGACCGGGACGATCTGCTTATTCCAGGCCGGCGTGAGGGCGTTCGTGCCGCCCCAGAAGTACTCGAGGTCCGGGCCGGTCTTGGATGCTGCGGCAGTCTGGAACGAGGGAACGAGTCCGTCGGTCGTCTGAAGCACGGCATCGATCGTGATGTTGGGGTGCTTGGCCTCGTAGGCCGATACCGCCGCATCGACGAACTTCTGCGCGCCCGGGGCCTCCTGGTCTCCCCACCACCACATCGTGAGTGTGACCTTGCCGGTGGGGAACTTGGCCGCGGCCGGCGCGCTCCCGGCTGTGCCGCTGCACGCGGTCAGCGCGAGCGTTGTCGCGAGAGCGAGGGCTGTTACCGCTTTTTTCATTGATGTCACCTTTGACTTCACTTTCGCTAGTCCGTTATCGAAGCCTTGCGTGAGCACAATAATACGATGTAATGCCGGAAAATGGCGAATCCGCGTCTCGCGTCAGTCGCGTGTTGCAGCAATAGGTACTACTTAATGCGGGACAACGCCGAAGGCTCGACGAGGATGAGCCAGGATGACACACCATCGCCCTGCGCGGGCAGGGCCACCGAGGCGCCCGTCAGAGGAATGCCGGCGCCGGTCGCGAGATCCGTGGCCCGCGCCGGAAGCTCCGGATCGAAGGCTCCGGTGATGCTCCCCGGAGTAGATCCGCCGGGGAGCCGGATCGCACAGAGCAGGTGACGGTCCCCGAGGCTGAGCTGGAAAGCGGGGTTCCGCTCCCCCTGCCCGCCCCGCAACGGTTGTGGTGTAAGTCGCGTCAGCACACCGTCGCGAACGAACGGGGCGATGGTCGATCTGAAGAGGTCGACGTGGACGGCGAGCCGTTCGCACAGTTCCGCCCTCAGCTCGGGCAGTCGAAGTGAAACACCGAAACGCTGCAGCATGGCGGCGCGCAGTGTGGTGTCGAAGTCGTCGGCACTCAGGGCGGCGAAGTCGAGCTGCGAGGGAGCGTGGTCCCCGCGCCATTGCGACCAGGACCAGTGCAGCATCGCCGCCGGCGGCAGCATCAGGCTTGCCGCCCAGAACACCTGCAGGTGGTGTTCCGTGTAGTCGGGATCCGACAGGAACGAGCAGTGCACATGACGGGCAAGGCCGAGGTCGATACGCAGTCCGCCCGAGGCACAGGCTTCCAGAACGACACCGGGATGCCTCGCACGGAACGCATCGAGGACCGAGTAGAGGCCCTCGTAGTGGCGGAAGAGGCCGTCGGCTGCGCCGTGCCCGTGGTCGGTTCGCGTGCAACCGGCTCCGGGGTCGATGTTGAAGTCGAGCTTGAGCCAGACGGCATCCATGTCGTCGACCGCGCGATCGAGCGCGTCGGCGACGAAGGCACGGCCCGCTTCGGAGCCGAGACAGACGTAGCCGAGGAACGTCGGATCGTCCGCGTCGACCGATACGGTGTTGGGCTTGTAGGTCGGCGTTCCGGGTTCGCGGGTTCGCGTGTCGCCGAGCGCAACGATATCCGGACGCGTGCGCCGCACGACCGCGGCCGCACCGATCGCTTCGCCCTCGAGCCAGATGCCGGGCCTGGCGCCCACGTTCCGGATGGCGCTGCCGAGTTCGCGTAGGCCGCTCGGGAAGCGCTCGGTGTTGACCTCCGCCCAGTCGCCGCGCTGTTCCTGCCAGTCGCTCGCCGCATCCGGAGCGCCGAACCACCCGGCATCGACGGTGACCACCTCGATGCCGAGCCGGGCGGCGACGGAGGCGTTGTCGACTATCACTTGTTCGGTGACCTCGGCGTCCTCGTACGGCCACCAGTGGTTCCACTCGACGGGCATCGCCTCCGAGACGACGGAGCGGGGAATCCACCCGCGCCCGACCGCGCCGCTGAGGGCGACGGACGCGTGTTCGAGCGTGTCGGCTACGGCGACCACGACCGATGGGGCAGTGACCGCGGCACCCGACGGGACTACGGTCGAGAATTCCCACGGGTTGATACCCGCGGTGAGCTTCAGCGAGCCTGTCGAGGGAGCGACATCGATGTGCCAGTTTCCGCTCCACGCGGGCGAGACGACGACCGCCGCCGCATCCGAATGCAGACCCAGCCACGGGTGCCGACCGTGCGACGAACGGCCGGAGAAGGAGCCGATTGCAATCCCCTCCCCAAGCTTTCGCGCCTCCGGCACGAATTCCTCGCCCCACGACGAGGTGAAGGACAGGACGTTCCATTCCGCTGCTCCGAGTTCAGCGGCGAGCGGGTCCATCAGCGAGACCTCGCACGACTCCGAGCCGTCATTGGTGATGGTGAGCCTGAGCTCCCAGACACCCGAGGACGCGGGGCCGGTCGGCCCGACGGGCCTGGCGGACCAGACCGCGGTGAGTGCGCATCCGTCGATCCCGCCCGCCACAGTGAATGTGCCGTCGTCGGCCAGATTGACGACGGGTGGTGCGCTCGTCGACCAGGACCGCTCCACGCCCATGCACCGCACGGCGACGGTCGCCAGGTTCTCGAGGACCGCTCGGCCGGCGACGGTGATCGCAGCGAGGGCACCGGGCCGCAGGACGCCGAGCGTTCCGTAGCTCTCCTCGAGGCGGTCGTCCAAGGCCGTCATCGGCTGATCCCGGCCGCCATGCCCTGCATGACATAGCGTGACGCGAACACCAGCAGGATGATCGGTGGAAGCGACGTGATCAGAAGGCCGGCCGAGATGAGGGGCTGGTCGGTGACGAGGCGGGTGCCGATATTCGCGAGGGTCGGCGTGATCAGCGCCTTGGAGTTGTCCGACAACAGGATGTACGCGAACAGCAGTTCGTTCCACATGGCTAGGAACTGGAGCACGGCGACCGTCGCAACACTCGCACGCCCGATCGGCAGGACAACAGCGATTATCGTGCGGAAGAAGCCGGCGCCATCGAGCTTGGCCGCCTCGAGCACGCTGTCGGGAATCGCCTTGAAACTCAGCGTGAGGAAGAAGACGGTGAACGGCAGGCCGGTCGCGATGTAGACCAGGATGAGGCCAGCGAAGCCGTTGACCAGTCCTAGGTCCGAGAGCAGCAGGTAGACCGGGATGATGAGCACCTGGCTCGGGATCAACATCACGGAGACGAACGTCGCGTTGATGTACCGCGCCCCAGGGACGGGGAGCTTCGCGAGCGCGTATCCCGCGAGAGCGGCCACAACGATCGTGAACAGTAGGGCCGAGCCGACCACGAAGACGCTGTTTAGCAGCGCCTGGCCGACGCCGTAGTTGTTCCACAGGCTGATGAAATTGTCGAACGTGATGTGATCGGGCAGTCCGAACGGATTCCGAAGGTAGTCGGCGTTGGTACGAACGGATGCGATGGCCAGGAACACGACCGGATACACCACGGTCGCCGCGATGACGAGGAGCAGGATGAAGACGGGCAGCCGTGCGCGCTTGTTCAGGGTGGCGCTGGTCTCGGATGTGCGGGACCGCGAACGGACCTTGGTCGCGTACGGCTTGTCGGTGCGAATCGTCGTCACGTCAGTCCTCTTCCGAGACTTTGAAGACCTTGACCTGCAGGATTGTGAGCAGGCCGATGAGGAGGAACACGAGCACGGCCAGCGCCGCTCCGGAACCGAGGTCGGAGCCGGAGAACGCCTTTAGGTAGATCAGGTAGTCGAGCGTCGTGGTGTCGTATCCCGGGCCGCCCGCCGTCATCACGAAGATGAATCCGAACAGCGCAGAGAAGGTGTAGAGGATGTTGATGATGAAGACGAAGCCGAGCACGCGGCGGATGTTCGGAAGCGTAATGTGCCACAGCCGTTTCCACCAGCCGGCCCCGTCGACCGCGGCCGCTTCGAACACGGCGGGGTCGATCGCCGTGAGGCCGCTGAGCACGATGAGGGCCTGGTAGCCAAAGCCGCTCCAGACCAGTGCGAGCACTATGACGCTGATCGCGAGGTTGGCGTTGCTGAAGAAATTGATCGGATGGCCGCCGACGGCTGTGATCAGCGCGTTCACCGGCCCGTTATAGCCGAATGTCGACTTGAACATGATCCCGATGACGGCGGCGGAGAGCACGGACGGGATGAAGAAGACGACGCGGAAGAACTTCCAACCGCGCACCCGCTCGAACAGCAGCACCGAGACCAGGATCGCTGCGAAGACCACGAGTGGAACCGAGATGAGGAACTTCAGGTTGGTGAGGAAGACGCCCTGCACGATCGGGTCGGCGACCAGGTCGAGGTAGTTACCGAGTCCGCGCCAGACGTAGCTGACCCCGTTCGATTTGTTGAGCGAGATGTAGAGGTCGAAGACGACCGGGTAGACCATGACTCCGAGCACGATGATCAGCGCCGGGGCGACGGCGGCTAGGCCGATCAGCCTTTGCTTCCGCCCCCAGGACGGGCGCTTGCGACGCACGGCTCCCGCTCCGGGTTTCGGCGAAGGCGACACCTGGTCGCGTTCCACCTCCGGGGCGCCGGCGCTGACCATCGGAACACTCATTACTGCGCGCTTTCCTTCTTGAACGCCTGTTCGATCGTCGATACGGCCTGCTTCGGCGTCGTGGTACCGAGGAAGGTCGTCGCGTTGACCTTGTAGAACTGGTCGATGACCGGCTGCGCCATCACGTTGTCGAACGGATACACGCGGTTGTCGATCTTCTTGAGACCAGCCGCCTGCGCCTTGAGGAGCGGGTTGGTGATGACCGACGGATCAGCCTTGTTGCTGTTGGACGCCTCGGTCTGGGACAACTTAACGTATAGGTCGATGGTCGAGGGCTTGGCCAGGTACCTGAGGAAATCCTTCGCGGCTTCCGGGTTCTTGGAGTACGACGTGATCGACACCGCGACGTTCGGGCCGCCGGCGAGGGTGGCCGGGTACTTCGCGCCGTCGAGGACCGGGATCGGGAAGGCGCCGACGTTGTCGCCGAGCGACTGAGTGAGCCCCGCGTTGTCCCAGCCACCGCTGAAGTACATCGCGCCCTTGCCCTGGACGAACCCCGCCAGCGAGTCCGCGTTGCCGACGCTACCGGCGTCCGGGTTCGTCAGCCCGTCCTTGTACAGCTGCGCATAGGCGGTGTAGGCCTTGACCATCGTCGGGTCATCGATCGGGATCGCGCCGCGGTACATTTTGGTGAACGTGTCGGGCCCGAGCTCGCTCCCGGCCAGGGCCGCGATAACCCACGCGCCGACATAGCCTTCCTGGTTGGCGACGAAGAACGGCGTCTTGCCAGCCGCCTTGACCTTCTTGGCCAGGTCGAGCAGGCTGCTCCAGTCCGCAGGCGGCTTGGACATGTCGACTCCGGCGTCCGCCATCGTCTTCTTGTTGTAGTACACGTAGAAGTAAGAGCCGGCGCCGATCGGGAGGGCATCGAGCTTGCCGTTTGGCTTGTAGCCCTGACGAACGGTGTTCCAGCCAGAGAGGTCGCTCATCGTCCCCTTGTCGAAGACTCCGTTGAGGTCGAGAAGAAAATCGGAGAACGAGATCGTGTTGCCGCCCGCGAAGCTGACCCGGATGTCCGGACCGTTTTTAGCAATCGACGCGGCCTGGAACTGAGCGGACGACTTGCTGATGTCGCCAGAGGTCTCCACGACCTTGATCGAAACGTTCGGGTTCATCTTTTCGTAGGCCGCGACGGCCTGGGTGAGGAATGAGTGGTCCTTGTCGACGACTCCTTTGTCCGACACATGGTTGAGCAGGGCAGGATCCCAGATCACCAGGTCCGTCTTTCCGCTTGCGTTCGCGGCGCCACACCCTGCGAGTGCGGCGATGACTGCGCCGGCCAGCAGGAGTACGCCGAGGCGTCGTGCCTTCATAACATCCTCTTTTTCGTCTTTGATTGCGAGAGTCCTGAACGGCATTGGTACGCACCGTCGCGAACACGTGAAAGTAATAGTACTACATATGTTTTCGGCTTTACAGGACGGATGTGCTCAGCGCCGGGCGCGCAGCCCATCGTCGTCATATAAATACGACTAATCATCGAGTTAGAAGCTGGCGAAAGCCGCCGCTATCGGCGGTCGGCAGACGCGCGGTCGTCCACCTGCCCGAGGGCTTCGATCAGGGCTGTCTTGCCCTCCAGCACCACTGCCAGCATCGCATCCGTCGCCGCTGTGGGGTCACCGCTCGTGATGGCGGTGAGCACCTCCCGGTGTGAACGGGCGTCCGCGGCGAAGTCGAAGTGGTTGTGCTGGGCGTTCTGCTGCACCTCGAATGTGAGCCGCATGAAATCGGCGACCAGCTGGCCGAAGCGCTGCAGAAGGTCATTGTGGCAGGCCGCATAGACCGCCATGTGGAATTCGACGTCGCTCGCCGCGTATTGGTCGGGGAAGTCGACCTTGGCGGCCATCTCGGCGTGCGCGTGCTCGAGTCGCCGGAGATCGGGCATGGTCGCGCGGACAGCAGCGAGCTTGGCGGCCGCGGGCTCCAGGATCTGTCGCAGTTCGACCAGGTCGCGCATCGCGTCCCCCCCGAGCCCTTGTGCCAGGTGCCACGTGAGCAGGTCGCTGTCGAAGGCGCTCCACAGCTCGCGCGGGCGTACCCGGGTGCCGACGCGCTGGCGGGTCTCGACCAGTCCCTTGGCGGCAAGAACCTTCATCGCCTCTCGCACCGAGGTGCGGCTAACGCCGTACTCGTCGATCAGCTCGGCCTCGCGCGGCAGGATCGCACCCGGCTGGTACCGGCCGCCGACGATCGCCTGCCCGAGGCCGTCGATCACCCGTCCCTGCTGGCCGCGGATGTTGTATCCGGAGCTCTTCCCCCGGGAATTCGGAGCTGCTGGGCCCGGGCCGCCGTTGTTCATAGTCATTTGGCGACCGATACTATCGGTACCTCCGGCGATGAGTAGACGGAGACGCCGTCGATCTCGATGTCAACCGCGCGGAGATAGGGAGCCACCGCGTCCAGCTCCACGGTCATTCCCAACCCGGGAGCGTCGGGGATATGGATCTGACCGTTGCGGTCGGGCAGCAGGTGGTTGGCCGTGATCCGCGTCGCCAGCTCGCTCGGGCCCGCGGGATACTCACAGATGCGGTGCTCCGCGAGCCCGGCGAACGGCTGCAGCGACGCTGAGAGAGCCAGGTGCGACGTGAAGGTGTGGTTGACGAACGTCACCCCTCGGGCCGCCGCGTAGTCGGCGACGGCCTTCGCCGGTCCGATCCCGCCGATCCGCCCGGTGTCGATCTGAACGAACCTGACGCCGCCGTGGTCGATCAGGTTACGGGCCATGTGCACATTATGGGCGCCTTCACCGCCCGCGACGCCGACGGACCCGCTGCGGGCGCCCAGGGACGAATACGCGGAGTACGCCTCGGCGTGAAACGGTTCCTCCAGCCAGACGACGCCCGCTTCCTCGAGAGCCGGGATTCGCGCTGCCGCTTGGCCCACGTCCTCACCCCAGATCTGGCCGGCGTCGATGAGCAGGACTGTCTCCGCTCCGATGCCTTCCCGCGCCGCCTGCAGCTGGTCGCGGTCGCTCTCCACACTTACTTCGCCAAAGCCTGCCCAGCCGAGCTTGACGGCGCGGAAGCCCCGGGCAACCGCATCCCGTGTCCGCTCCAGCGTCTGCTGGGGCGTGTCCCCGAAGAGCATCGAAGCATACGGCGTCTTCGCGTGGACCCGCTCGTATCCCAGCAGGCTCCAGACCGGGACAGAACGTGCTTGGCCGAGCAGGTCCCACAGCGCCATCTCGATGCCGGAGAACGTGTGCGCGGCCTGGAGGAGGTCCATGCTTCTGCGCGAGACGCCGGCCGCGATCCGCGCGATGTCGGCCGGGCCGTCGATGCGCTCGCCGAGCACCGATGCTGCGACCGGCTGGCAGACGCCATGGGACCTCGGCGTGATGAACGCGGCGATGGAGGTGAGCGGTGACGCCTCGCACTCGCCCCAACCCTGCACTCCGTTGTCCGCGGTCACGCGCACGAGCAGCGCATCCTGGCTTCCATCCGCCTCGAGCGTGATCTCGGGCATGGCGAGATAGAAGAATTCGACGGCATCGATACGCATGGAGGGCCAATCGTCAGCAGGTGCCCGGACGTCCACGACTCCGGGGAAGGATCTCTACAGGGTAGCAATAAATACTACTTTTGTAAAAAGCCTTTCAACGAGTATCCGATCCGGAGCGGATCGCCGGGCCGGACGTCGACGGCGGTGGCATACCCCGCAGCGGAGATGGGATTGGATGCGGTCGACACTGCTTCGGCCAGGTCGAAGGCGGATGCGATCGGCTCGATACCCAGGCCGCGATAGCGCCCGCCCCACGGCTCGTCCTGCAGCGCGCGGTCGGAGAGCCAGAGCTGCACGGACGGGAGGATCGAGCGGTCCCAATCGATCTCGACACCCGCCGCCTCGTCGTCGAAGACGGCCCGCACGGGCCCCTGCATCCCCGCCAGCTGGACGACCTCCTCGGCGGGCTCCCCGAACGGCACGTGCGCGAAGTCCTCCACGCCAGCGAACGTCAGCACCTCGTGGAGGTGGGAGAACCGGCGAGCCGGCACCACCTGCGAGCGGCCGGGCGGCACCGGGGACGGGTACGTGAAGCCGGTGTCGAAGTCGGCCTGGAGACGGAGCGCCCGCGGGCGATCCGGCAACCTCACGATCGGGTGGAGTCCGACGGACGTGCGCGTCGGACGGCGGGCTGTGATGACCAACGATAACTCCAGCGCGGGTTGTCCTTGAACACCGTCGATCCGGCGCTCCAGGCGCTCGATGTCGTGACCTTCCGGAAAGTCGAAGCGCAGCGTCACTCCGTCGTCGCGGAGCTCGGCGACCTCCCAGTCGCCGTCCGCCGGCATACCGTGCGGGGGCCGGTTCGTCGCGCCGTCAATGAGGCCGGCCCACTCACCGACGACGTCGGGCAACAGACCACCTTCACCGAACGGTACGCACACGAACTCGGCTCCTAGCATCCGGAGATGACCTGGAAGGGAAGGCATGTCCGACGGCCCCCAGGGGGCGCGGGCGAACGGATCGAAGAGTCGGCCCTCAAGGTCGAAGACACAGCTCGTCAGCATCCCAGCAGTCAGCGATACCTCCGCCCTTCCGTGCGACCAGACGAACGCCGGATTCGTCATGAGGGCATCGCGAAGGCGGTGGTCTCGACGCCGGGCACGGCCGTATCCACCGCGAACAGCGCGCCCGAAAGGGGCGCCCTCTCCGCACCGTTATACGGGTCCTTCGCCGTGGTGACGTACAGGCGGGACAGGTCGGATCCGCCGAAGGCCACGCTCGTCACGTTCGCCGTGGGGATCTCGACGTCGTCGACCCGCTGACCGCCGTCGCTCCACCTCGACACCCGCCCGCCGCCCCAGTGGGCGACCCACAGGGCGCCGTCGGCGTCGACGGCCAAGCCGTCGGGCAAGCCGTCGTCGTCGGTGAAGTGGGCGAAGATCCGGCTCCCGGCGACGCGCCCGTCACCGTGGACGTCATAAGCCCTGACGACCCGCTCCACGGTGTCGCTCAGGTACATGACCGAACCATCGAGGGAGAACGCCGGCCCGTTGCAGATGACGAGGCTCTTCACCGCGCTCGTCCAGGAACCGTCCGCGTGTACGACGAACACCTCGGCGTGAGGCTCGGTCTCCGCCTCGTCGAGGGTCCCGACCCAGAGCCGACCCGCGCGATCCACTCCGGCGTCGTTGTAGGCCAGGCCCTGACGTCCCCGCAACGGATGCGCGATGTTGGTCTCGTCCCCTGTCCCGGGGTCGTAGAGCACAGCGCCCTCCCGCTTCACGAGGACGAGCTTGTCGTCGTCGACGCTCAACGCGAGACCCCCGAGCGGGGACTGGCCGGAAACGGGGCGCGCGATCGTCTCCCCTGTGGCGGAGTCGAAGCGGAAGATTGTCGGCACAGCGAGATCGAGCCAATAGAGCTGCTGGGCGCGAGAGTGCCAGACCGCCGACTCACCGAGAGTCGCGCCACAGTCGACGACGAGGTGCGCGGATGCCACGGAGGCTCCCTTCGAAAGGATTTATAAAGTATGACAAAATATTTCGTATCGGCCAAAGGAGCTCCAGCATGCAGAAACACGGACGAGTCGCACTCGTTACAGGAGCCGGAAGCGGGATCGGCGCATCCATCGCAATCGCACTCGCTCGGGAGGAACTCGCTGTCGCCTGTGCCGACCTCGATCTGGAGGCCGCCGAGCAAACAGCGAAGACGATCCTGTCCGCCGGCGGTGCCGCGGCCGCGTTCCAGGTGGACATCTCCGACGACCAAGCGGTCGCAGGGCTTCCGGCAGTCGTCGCCGGCACTCTAGGAGCGGTAGATGTGCTCGTCAATAACGCGGGAATCGGTGGCGAGTCTCCGACGAGCTCGGTGAGCATCGATGATGTCCGCTCGGTACTGCGGATCAATCTGGAAGGATCCGTAGCGGTGACCCTTGCGTTCCTTTCGCACCTGAAGGAGTCAGCGTCCGGCCGCATCCTGAACATCGCTTCTATCCAGGGATTCCGCGGCGCGCGGGACTCCCTCGCCTACGGAGCGTCGAAGGGCGCTCTGGTGAACCTCACTCGCGGCCTCGCCTGCGACCTCGCCGACGACGGGATCCTCGTCAACGCTCTCGCGCCCGGTTTCGTGGACACTCCGATGGCGCGACTGCCCGACGGAGCGACCGAGTATGAGACCGACTGGTTCCAGTCCATCTACGTCGAGAACGCGCGTATCCCCCTTCGTCGTCCCGCAGACCCCGACGAGATCGCCCAGGCCGCACTCTTCTTCTGCTCGCCGCAGAACACTTACGTGACCGGACAGGTCCTCGCCGTCGATGGAGGAATGACCGCCACCTTCTGATAGTCGCGCATGACTCCATCCCGCTCCGCGTTATGCTGTTCCGATAATTGACAAAGGCGGGAATGATGGCCACTGACGAGGAGACCAAGCTGGTCGGAGCCGACCGGGTACTCGCCGTACTCACCGAACTCGCCGAGCATCCCCAGGGCGCAAGCCTCGACGAACTCGCGCAGTCACTCCACAGCTCAAAGTCGACGGTGCACCGGGCGCTCACAGCACTGCGGCGCGCCGGCCTGGCCAGCCAGGTGTCGCGGGGGATATACATCCTCGGCGATGAGTTCCTGCGCCTGGCTTTCCGCAACTATGCTGCGCGGCCGGAGGCTGTCCGGGTCGAACCGGTCCTGCGCGAGCTCGCCCGAACCTACGGGGAGACCACGCACTACGCCGTGCTGGATGGCACCGATGTCGTGTATCGCGCCAAAGTGGACGCTCCGGGAGGTGGTGTGCGACTGACGAGTGAGATCGGCGGCCGCAACCCCGCACATCGCACGGCTGTCGGCAAGTTACTTCTCAGCTATGAGATCAGCAGCGAGCGCGAACTCGAGCGGTGGATTGGAGGTCGCGCGCTCGAGGCGCGGACGCCGAACTCCATCACGTCTGCGTCGGAGTTGTGGGCTCAACTGGAGGCGGCACGGAAGAACGGCTTCGCCGTCGACGACCAGGAGAACGAGCCCGGCGTCAACTGCGTCGCCCTTCCGCTCGGACCCGAGCTTGGTTCGAGCCCCGCCGGCGCCATCAGCATCAGCGCCCTGGCCTTCCGCACTCCGCTGGCCGAATTAGTCGCCGCTGTGCCGCAGATCCGTCAGACCATCGAGGCGAGTGCGAACTCCTGGGACTCAGTTCATTGACTACGCTCCCAGCGCTTAGCCTGCCGTCGCCCGATCCAGCACCTGCAGGACGTGTTCGTACTCGCGGCCGGTCGCGCGGGTCATCCCGAGCTCGCAGGTGCGATTGAGCGACGCATAGGTGGCCGTGTCGGCCGTGACGGCCTCTGCGGCTTCCCGCGCGGTCGCCGATGCGGTGAGTTCCGGGTGGAGCATTCCGCGATCGCCTGCGAACGCGCAGCACCCCCAGTCGTCGGGAACCACGACGCTCTCCGCCGCGGCGGCGGCGACGCGACGCAATGCGCCGTCCAGTCCCAGCTGCGCGGACGAGCAGGTCGGGTGCACGGTGACCGATGCGACTTTGTGAGGGCCCACCGGCAGTCTCGGCAGCACCTCGCCATCCACGAATGCGACGGCGTCGATGACTTCTATCGACTCGGCGCCCGCCGCTTCGAGCAGAATGCGGAGCCCTTCCGTGCAACTGGATGCGTCGCACACGACCGGCAGCGCTCCGTCTCGTGTGGCCCGTCGCAGTGACGCGCCGACCCGCGACTTCATCTCGGCATAGCCCTCGGTTAGGCCTTTCGACTTCCACGGCGTTCCGCAGCAGAGGGATGGGATGTCATCGGGCGTTGAGACTACGATGCCTGCGCGTTCGCAGAGGCGCAGGAACGATTCGCTCACCCCGGTCTTCCCGACAGGGCCGAACATCGTGTTCGTGCAGCTAGAGAAGTAGACGGCAACCGGGTCGGATGCCGCGATCACGCGACGCCGCTTGCCGCCGCGTGGCAGGTCGGCCGAGTACGCCGGAATCGTTTCCTTGCCGAGCAGATTTCGTCCGACGACGGTCGCGCCCTTCGACACCGAACGCGGGAGTGCGTCGGCCACGGTCATCGCGACGCCACCGACAGCACTCACCGCATCCCACTGTCGTGCGGCGGCCTTCCATCCGGCCTGGATGACGGACCCGTTGCCTTCAGCACGCAGCCGCCGCACCAGGTCCCCGGTGTTGATGAGCACCGGGCACGCGGTCTGGCACATGCCATCGACGGCACACGTCTGAACGCCCTCGTACTCGTATTCGGCGCGGAGCTCCTGCGCAAGCGCGTCGTCGCCGGCCGCCTCGGCGTCGACCAGCTCGCGGCGGAGCACGATGCGCTGACGCGGCGTCAGCGTGAGATCCTGGCTCGGGCAGACCGGCTCGCAATATCCGCACTCGACGCACCGGTCCACTTCCGCTTCGACGGTCGGCGCTGTCTTCAGGTCGCGGATGTACGCATCCGGGTCATCCGTGAGAATCACGCCAGGGTTGAGTAGGCCGGAGGGATCGAACAGCTTCTTGATTGCGCGCATGACCTCGTACAGCTCGTCGCCGTACTGACGACGTACGAACGGCGCCATAATCCGCCCGGTGCCGTGTTCGGCCTTGAGAGTTCCTCCCTGCTCGAGGACCAGGGCCACCATGTCCTCCGTGAAGGCGACGTAACGGTCGAGGAGCTCCGGATGATCGAACCGCTCATTGATCATAAAGTGGATGTTGCCGTCTTTCGCGTGACCGAAGATGACGGAGTCCTCGTACTCGTACTTCTCGAAGAGGCGGGTGAGCTCCCGGCACGTCTCGAACAGGCGCTCCACCGGAACGGCGATGTCTTCGAGCAGGGCGGTCGTTCCCGACGGACGATTGCCGGCGACAAGGGTGTACAGGCCTTTCCGGATGTGCCACAGCTGTGCGCGGCGGCTCGCGTCCTCGCTCAGTTCGGCCGGCGCGGCGAGGGTGAGGCCGGTGAAGACGCCAATCGCTTCATTGAGCCGGACAGCCAGGTCGTCCGCGGTCGCCTCCTGGTACTCGACGAGGAGCGCGGCGTGCTCGTGGACGACCAGTTGACGGAGCTCGTCGGTTGCCTCCGGGTCGCGCTGGGCTACGCGGAGGCTCGTCGCATCCATGAGTTCGATCGTCGCGAATCCGGCCTCGACTAGGGCCGGCAGTGCACTCGTCGCGCCCGCGAGGTCGGGGAACATCAGGAGACCGGTGGCGACGTGCGCCTTAACGGGCACCGTGTTGAAGGTCGCCTGTGCGACGAAGGCCAGCGTGCCCTCACTCCCGATGACCAGGTGCTCCAAGATGTCGACGGGCCGGTCGTGATCGGTGAACGAGTTGAGCCCGTAGCCCATTGTGTTCTTGATGGAAAACAGCGATCGGATACGCTCCACCGAGTCCGCATTGCCGCGCACGCGATCGCGCAGGCGCTCGAGCCCGGAGTAGAGCTCGGGCTCCAGCTCCTTCAATCGGTCGTCCGCATCGTGGGAAGCGGTGTCAAGGATCGTACCGCTCGGCAACACCAGGACGGCCGAGTCGAGCGTTCGGTAGGTGTTCGCAACAACTCCGCAGGCCATTCCGCTCGAGTTGTTGGCGACGACTCCCCCAATGGTGCAGGCGATCTCGCTCGCCGGGTCGGGCCCGAGCTTGCGACCTAATCTCGTCAGACGGGCGTTGACCGCCCGAACGGTGGCCCCCGGTCCGGTTCGTACTCGCCAGCCGTCCTCGAGGGCTTCGATCGAGCGGAAATGGCGACGTGTATCGACGAGTATCCCAGCTGTGCCGGCCTGGCCACTCAGGCTCGTTCCACCGGACCGGAAGGTCATCGGCACGCCACGCGTCCGGCTCGCTGCGAACAGCGCGGCCACCTCCTCAGCGGTCGCTGGGGTCGCGACAGCCTGCGGCGTCAACAAGTAGTGCGAGGCATCGTGCGCAGCGGCGAGACGATCGGTGGCGCGCGTAGCGACGGTGGCGCAGGCATCGCTGAGCGCAGCTGTCAGTCCAGCATCGAGTGGCACCAGTCGGTTCATATGTACGTCCTTCTTGCACAATTCTAACTATTCGAATTGCGCTCTAACTAATGGAACGGTTGCTAGCATAGGCGTTCGACCGGCTCAACACCTATGACCCACCCACGGTGACCGTGGCGAATTCGAGCCGCCACCGCACTGAGACAACGAGGTACACATGAAACTCCTGAGAATCGGCAGCTTCGGTGCCGAAAAACCCGCGGTGCTCGTCGGCGGGGACAGCTACGTCGACCTCTCCGATGTCGTCACCGACTTCGACGAAGGGTTCTTCGGCTCCGGTGGACTCGAACGCATCCGGCCGGTCGTCGCGGAGCGCGCCGCAGCCGGGGAGACGAGACCCATTGGAAACGAGCGCATCGGGGCGCCCATCGCTCGGCCGCACCAGATCCTCTGCGTCGGCCTGAACTTCAGCGACCACGCTGCCGAGACCGGCCAGGCCGTGCCGTCGGAGCCCATCCTGTTTACGAAATCGCCGAACACTCTTGTCGGGCCTTTCGACGACGTGCGCATCCCTCGTGGCGCTACGAAGCCCGACTGGGAGGTCGAGCTCGGGATCGTCATCGGCAAACGCACCAGTTACCTGGAGAGCGTCGATGACGCGCGCGATGCCATCGCCGGCTGGGTGCTGGTGAACGATGTGAGCGAGCGCGCGTTCCAGATGGAGCGCGGCGGACAGTGGCTCAAAGGCAAGTCCGCCGAGACGTTCAACCCGGCGGGTCCGTGGCTTGTCACCCGAGACGAGGTGCCGGATGTGCTCGCACTCGACATGTGGCTCGACGTCAACGGAACGCGCCGCCAGACCGGGTCCACCTCGACCATGGTCTTCGACCCGTATTTCATCGTCCACTACATCAGCCAGTTCCTCGTGCTCGAGCCCGGCGATCTGATCAACACAGGAACGCCCCCGGGGGTAGGTATGGGTTTCAACCCGCCGGTCTGGCTCAACGCCGGAGACGTGATGGAGCTCGGCATCGACGGCCTGGGAGTCCAGCGCCAGAACGTAATCGCCTCGCGAACCGAAGGAGAACCGAAATGAGAACAGCAGTAGTAACCGGTGGAGCAAGTGGACTGGGAGCCGCCACCGCACAGCGGCTCCGCGCCGATGGAGTCACTGTGATCACGCTCGATCTCGCGGGCGAGGCGGACTACGCGATCGACGTCACTGACGATTCAGCACTCAAGCTGGTCGCCGATGAGGTCGGTCCTGTGGATATCCTGGTCAACTCCGCCGGGATCGTCGGCCCCAACCTGCCGCTGCTGGAGACGACCTCCGATCAGTGGAATCGGGTGCTCAACGTCAACGTCGGCGGCACCGTGGCCACCATGCGTGCCTTCGTCCCCGGCATGGTCGAGCGCGGCTGGGGTCGCGTGGTCAATTTCGCCAGCATGGCGGGAAAGGACGGCAACCCGAACCTGTCAATCTACTCCGCCTCGAAGGCAGCCGTCATCGCGCTCACTAAATCCGCGGGCAAAGAGCTGGCAACGACTGGAGTGCTAGTCAACGCCATCGCGCCGGCCGTGTTCGCCACTCCGATGAACAAGGACACGGCGCCCGACGTCCTAGCGCATATCACGAACCTGATCCCAATGAAGCGGGTCGGGCGCCCGGAGGAGGTCGCGGAACTCGTGACGTGGCTCACCTCTGACTCGCTCAGCTTCTCGACCGGAGCCGTCTACGACATCAGCGGCGGACGGGCCACATATTGAGGTACTGAGAAAGGTTCCGTGTGCGGCTGCTCACGGCGTTTGCTCCGGCCGACCGCATGGAGTTTTCCGCGGCAGCACCGCAGCGGTCACGACGGTTCTGTGAGAGCCGGGCGGATGTCGGGGCCGTCAAGCGCGCCGGAACAAACCTGCACAAGCGACTGCCGAGGAACTCCGCATCTATTCCGCAAATTGGATAGCAGTCCATTGGTGCGAATGACTACGGAAAGTAGCCCTGACCAGGGAAGATCGAAGGTTCTGACATACCGCAGTAACTCCTGGAAGAGCAATACTCTTACTCGAAAGGTCACCGGATCGATGCCGGTCGGAGCCACTGCCCTACTCCCTAGCTTCTACATGGGAGTAGGGCTTTTTTCATCGGCTTGCGATGCCCCACCCCCGAAGCCTTCCCCTACGCAGAAGAACGCCGCCTCTTCTATGTAGCGCTCACGCGAGCTCGCCGGCAGGCGATGCTACTTACGATTACCGGTCGCGAATCCCGTTTCCTGCTAGAGCTCATCCGCGACTGCGGTCTCATGCGAACCAACGCGATTGGTGAGCCACTCGAGACAATCATCTGCCCCGAATGCGGCCGCGGAATCATGACGCAACGAACCGGGAAACGCGGGGACTTCCTTGGATACTCGAGGTACCCGTGGTGCAAGACGACGGCGCCTCTGCGAGAGGTTCCGGTCGCGCCCCGATCCCAAACATGGGTGATGGGGCGCGATGGGCATCGCATCGAGTCGAGTCCGTAGAGGAACGAGCCGGTCATGAGTCACGACTTGGTCACCTCGAGAAGCTCTGCCACTTTTGCCACTCAGGCGGGGAAGTTGAAATGTCATCCCTTCCCGAAAGACCTCAAACGACTTGCACATCCGGTAATCGGTCATAAGTCAGCTGGACAGCATTTCCTAATCGCTGACCGCGGTCGAGTCACGGGTGACGACCCGACATGTGATCTTGTGCACGCCAGGCTGGGCATCGCCGCCAATGGCGGCGAAGAGCAGCCGCGCTGCTACCCGCCCGACCTCCTGAAGGCGCATGTCGATCGTCGACAGGGCGGGGCGGGACTGAGACGCGATCTGCTCCCAATTGTCGTGACCCATTACGGAGATGTCTCGGGGCACGTCTTTGCCGACCTCGCGAAGGGAGTCGAGCACTCCTCGGGCAATCTGGTCGCTACCGCACAGGACGCCGTCGATTTCGGGGAACCGGGTGAGGAGCGTACGGACCGCTGCCCGGCCCCAACCTTCTGTCCATGCGCCGTACAGTGCTTCACCCCCGACGAGTTCGAGGCCGTGCTTCTGCAGAGCGGCCTTGGCCCCGGCAACGCGGTCGGTCGCCGCTGCATAAGTGGCGTCTCCGGAGATGTAGGCGATTCGTGACCTCCCGCAGTCGAGCAGGTGCTCGACTGCGAGACGTCCGGCATCGACGTTGTCGCTGATCACCGAGATGTCTGAGTCATCGTTCGATGGCGCATACGCGTAGACCACGGGCACTGGGATGTCATGGCCGAGCGAATTCCGCGGGTTGGTCGTATCCCCGAGGATGATCACCCCGTCCACTCGGCGGGACAGCAGCGCACGCAGGTGATGTTGTTCGCGGATAGCGTCGCCGCGGGCGTCGCAGAGGAAGACCGACGTACTGTCGGCGCCAAACGCATCCTCCGCGCCCATCATGACCGGAATGGAGAAGCGGCCCTCGAGGTCGCTTGTCAGGAGGCCGACGGTACCGGTGCGGCCGGCGAGCAGCCCTTGGGCCAGCTGATTCGGTGAGAAGCGCAGTTCTTCCGCCGCGCGACGGACGCGGTCGCGTGTCTCTGCCCGCACGTGCTCGCGCCCATTGAGGGCTTTCGATACAGTCGCGATCGACACGCCCGCCAGCTTGGCGACGTCTTTGAGCGTTGCTGGCCCCCGTGAAGCGGAGAGGTCATCGATAACCACGGATCTTCGTCCTTTCAGAACAAGCGGACGGTGGCCGCTCACGCCGACTTTATCCTGGCGGTATTTTCTTCGAAGTGCCCAATGAGGTCCGCTGTGCCGAAACGGTTCACACACTCGCTGTACGCGTCGATCCCTACTGCCGAAATCCAGGGCAGGCAGGTCTTGTTCCCCTCCCCCTTTCCACGCCCGCCGAAACCGGTGCCGGCGAACATCGGGTCATCGATCAGCCACCAGCTGACCAGCAGTCCCTCCTCCTGGAGGCCCGGTCGGGCGTACCCCCAGTCCTTGGTTTCAGTCGCGACGGTCTCGCTTGACCCAACCAAGACGAGGTGCGCAATCTCAGCCAGTCGCGGATCCTCTGCACCGATCGCGATCTGCAACAGATCGGGCGCGGCGTGGATCTCGTAAGGGTGGATATAGCCGGCTCCACAGGTGTCGCAGGCGCTCCAGCCGGTGCTCCGGAACCCGTAGCCTGCCAGAGTGCTCGTTGGCGGCAGCGGCACGTCCCAGAGGTAGATCCACGTGGCGAGGATGCGGGCGGCGTCGGTGGCCGACTGCAGCGCACGGCTCTCGCCCGTCAGCTGCCAGACCAACATCGACGCCCGCATCGCGAACAGGATGCTCTCACTGTCGACAAGCTGCGCCCGGGAGTAGATGCTGTCGTGGATGCCACCGTTGAACTTGAGATCGGCGACGAAGTGCTGCGCAGTGAAGGCCTCCGCCCTGCGAGCGGCGCCGAGCCAACGGTCCTCGCCGGTGACGCGGTAAAGTGCGGCGAGCACGGGAACGGCGGTGGCCGTCGACGACTTCTGGTTGAGTTCCGTCTCGCCGAACCAGGCGGCCGGTTCAGTCACCGGTGCCCCCGAGAAGTCGTACGCGCGACGCCAGCTGCCGTCCGGCTCCTGGGCCGTCAGGAGGAACTCTCCGAAGGCGACCGCGGTCGCGAGCCATTCGGGATGCGCGGCGCCGCGCTGGTTTTCCGCCTCGTACGCGCGCAACAGTGCGGCGTGCTCTTCCGCCATGCAACGCAAATAGGTGCCGTCGATGTGCCGGAGCGGCTCGATGGCGTACTCCATGTGCTCGTAGACCGGACCCATCAGCGCTCTCAGGTCTTCGCCGTCGTCCGCATAGGCCAGAGGCAGCACCAGTCCGCTCCACCAGTTCGCGGTCTTTCCGGTGTCAAGGTCGAACAGTGTGTGGGTCAGGCCGTGCGCGGACTCCGACGCTTGGGCGACGAAGAAATCGATGACCTTCAGCGCCTTGGCTCGGGCATCGGGATCGGACAATGTCCCGGCATATGAGAGGACGTGGTGCGCATTGAGGACGTTCTGGCCGGTGAAGCCGTACTGGATGATGTTCTCCAGCTGCACGCCGTTCTGCGGATGGTTGTTGGTGACGAAGCCCGCGGGCTTCGCTCCGGACGCCGTGGGGAGACCTTCGCCGTAGTACGGCAGCAAAGCTTCAACACGGAGGCGGGTGATCGTCTCGAGCGTGTCGGTGAGCTCGACGGCGCGCGGACTCAGGACCCTCATTCTGTCGCTCCAGAGGTTCCACAGGCAGTCCACGGCAGCGGCGCCCGCAACAATGGAGAGCGAGTACACCACATCGAAGGATGCGCCGACCGACGTGTCGACCACCCCCATGGGCCAGAACGCGCCCCACGGCTCGCGTCCCTCAGAGGTGAGCGCATGCGACCGCGATCGCTCGACGAACGGATACGCCGCCACGAGTGTGGTGGTGCCACTCGCCGCCGGCGTCAGACCAAGAGCGCCGACGTCGGTCCGCTGCACGATCTCCTGTTGCCCGCTGATTCGATCTGGGATGTCGTCGAAGGCGGGTACATCGTCTCGGGACAGGGCGTAGCCCAGGCTGGTCGCCGGGGAGAACGCGAGTACCGTCAGGCCGGTCAGCCGGTCGTCGCGGTAGATCAGGTCCCGGGTGTCCAGAAAGTCCTCGAGACCGTCACCGTTGATGTCGTTCAGGTCGTAGAGAGCGGGCGGCGCAAATAGCTGCATGTCATCGAACGCCGCCTCCTCGAGCTGCGCTTCGAGGAGGAGTCGCAGCGGCTCGCGTCCAGGCTCGATCGGCTCGCAGTGGCGGTGCACCGATACGGCCGCCGCATCCAGCGTCCACCTGTCGCGCACCCGGTATCGCCCACCGCCGAATCGGATCTCTGCTTCCGCCTCCACGACGGCGCCCACCCGTTCGACGGAGTCGTAGCCGCCTTCGACGCGCACGACCGCACCTGCCGTCGTGAGAAACTCCGCCGTCACCGGGGCTGTCACGACGACGGCGTTGGCGCCTGTGATGTGTTCGGCGGTCAGCCTGATTCCATGGCCGGACGCAGTGGGAAAGGATTCGAGCTTCACTTCATGACTCCAAAAGGGGTGGTGGGTTGCGACGGCGGCACTGCGACAGATCAGCCCTTGGTAGCGCCGCTCATCAGGCCGGAGATGATTCCGCGCTGCGCAATGAGCGTGACCACGAGGACTGGGAGCAAGTAGATGACGGACGCAGCAGTCATCTGGCCCCAGATGGTCTGAAACTGGGTGATGTACGAGGCGATCCCCACGGGCATCGTCTGCGCATCCGGAGTCTTTGTCAGCGAGAGGGCGATCACGAACTCGTTCCACGCGGCGAGGAATCCGAACAGGGCCGCCACACCGATCGCCGGTCGGGCCAAAGGGAGGACGATTTTCCAGAGCGAGGCGAGGGTGCCGAGTCCATCCAGTCGGGCTGCTTCGAGGATCTCGTCCGGGAAATCGCGGAAGAATCCTTCGAGCATCCAGATGATGAGCGGTAACACGATAGGGATATACGCGATGATCAGGCCCGCGGTGTTGTTGATGAGACCGAGCTGGCGGAACTCCAGGAAGAAGGGCAACGCCAGCGCTACCGGGGGGAACATGCGCGTGACCAGCGCACCGCCCAAGAGGATGCCGCTCATGCGGTAGCGGAACTTCGCGAACCCGAACGCCGCTGGAACGCCGAGCACCAGGCTGACGACCGTGGCGCCTAGTCCCACGAACAGGCTGTTGCCGAACATCTTGAGAATGACACCGTCGGTGAACACCGATTGGAAGTTCGCCGTCGTCGGTGATGATGGAAGCAGCGTCGGTGGAATTGCGAAGATCTCACTTGTCGGCTTGAACGCCGTGGTGAAGATCCAGATGATCGGCAGGAGGAACAGGAAGCTTGCCGCGATGGCAACGATGACGAAGGTCGTTCTGCGTGCTGTCGCCTTCACGGTCTTGTTCCGGCGTGCGGCGTTGTGCCCTGAGCTGCCGGCGTCATCGCGGCGGGCCCCGATCTCCCGGGACGGAGCCAGGCGGTCAACTGCGGGGGATGTGCTGGTCATGGCTTGTCCGTCCTGTCGCGGAGGATGAAGAAGATGGCTCCGGCGCACACGCCTACCACCAGAACGAACAGAACAGTCGCGGCGGAACTGCCAGCGAAGTCGGTGTTCGAGAACATGAGCCGGTAAAGGTAGGAGCTCATGACATCGGTCGAGTTGGCCGGTCCGCCTCCGGTGAGCACGTATACAGAGTCGAAGACCCGGAAAGCGTCGGCGAGGCGGATGACGAGCACGATGAGGATCGCGGGCTTCAGCAGCGGGAGGGTGACGCGGGTGAAGCGCTGCCAGGCGTTCGCGCCATCTGTCTTTGCTGCTTCGTTCAGCTCAGCGGGGACGTTCGAAAGTCCGGCCAGGAGCACGAGGATCACAAAGGGCAGAGCCAGCCACATATTCGTGACGAGCACTGTGCCTCGCGCAAGCCAGACGCTCGCGAACCAGGACGGCGGGTCGATCCCGACGGCCGAGAGCGCGGCGTTGATGAAGCCGTATCCGTTTGAAAAGAGGAACTTGAAAGCAAGGGACGCGACGATCGGGGCAATCATGATCGGGATCGCGATGATCAGGCGGAGTACCCGGCTGCCGCGGGTTGCGCGATTGAGCAGCAAGGCTATCGGCATGGCGACGATGAGTTCGACGATCAGGGTCGTGACCACGTAGCCGACCGTCTGTGTCAGCGCGGCGACGAAGCCTGGCGACGTAAGCACGCGAGCGTAGTTGTCGAAGCCGACGAAGGATGCCGCCGGCGCCCCGACTGCTAGGTCGAATTTCTGGAAGCTGAGCGAGATCGTCCAGAGGAGGGGATAGAGGACGGTGATAGCGATGGCGATCATCGCGGGTGCCGTCAAAGCGATCCCGGTCAGGCGCTTGCGCCTGAGCGTGACGCTCGCCCCTCTTCGCACCCGGGGGACGATTTCGCTGGTGGTGGCCATTATGGTTTCTCTCGCTTGGATGTGTTGGGCCGTCGGCGCGCCGGACTGGAGATCCGATCCGGCGCGCCGGCTGGGGCACCTACTGGGCGGAACTGTACGCGCTCTCGGCGGCCTTCTGGGCCTGGGCGAGTGCCGCGTCGATGCTCTGCGTACCCGACATCACACTTGAGACGGCCACGGACATCGCCGTCTGGTATTGCGGGAAGGCGGGAGTCATCGGCATCGTCCCGCTGTTGGCGACCGAGTCGTTGAACACGCCGAAGGCGTGCTTCTGGCCGTCGTTCAGGCTGCCCGACTTGGCGACCTCATCTGCCGCGGAGGTGCGCGGTACGGGGACGGACTGGGACAAGCTCAGCTGCTTCAGGATGTCGGTGCCTGTCGACCAGGTCACCCACTTCTTCGCTGCTGCTGAGTGCTTGCTCGCGGAGTTGACCCCGAACGCCCATGAGAAGGCGGTGGCCACCTGGTCCGGGTTTCCCGGGTTGCGCGCCACATCGACCTTGCCCACGACCTTGGACTGGCTCGGGTCCTGTGTCATTCCGTAGAGATATGGCCAGACAAAAGCCATCGCGACTTTGCCGGCGAGGAACTGGCCCTGGATGTCGGTTAGGTCGTGCAGGCCGGCTGGGCTTGACTTGTCCTCGTTCTGAACGGTCGTCATCATCGTGAGCGCCTTCTTCGCGGCGGGCGTGTCGAGAGTCGGCTTGCCCTTAGCGTCCACGATGTCTCCGCCGGCCTGCTGGATGTAGCTCTCCAGCCGGGTCGAGACCTCGACGTCCTGGGCGCCGGGGATGATCGTCCCGTAGACGCCATTCGCCGGATCTGTCAGCTTCTTGGCGTCGGCGCGGTACTCGTCCCAGGTCTTCGGCGGCTCGGCGATACCTGCCGCCTTGAACAGGTCGGTGCGGTAGTAGAGCACCAGGTTGTGCACCATGAACGGCACACTGTAGAGCTTGCCCTTGTACGTTGCCGTGTCGAGGGTGTGCCCGAGGAAGTCGCTGCGCTGAGACGCAGGAAGCGTGCTGTCCAGGTCGGCGAGGTACCCCTTCGAGGCGAACTGTGGCATCCAGGTCTGGTCCACGGTGAACACGTCGTATGCGCCGGAGCCCGATACCGCGTCGGAGAGGAACTGCTGCTGCATGCCGTCGTGCGGCACGGGGAGGAACTTGACCTTGACGCCGGTGGCCTTGGTGAAGGCGGGGGCTACCTTTGCGTAGAACGTCTGCCATGGCGATCCCGTCTCGACGCCGACGGTAATGGTCTGGCCGGAGATGTTGGAGGAAGATCCGCCTCCGGTTCCGCCCGCGGTCGGTGCACATCCGACCAGTGCGAAGGCCGTTGCCGTGATGACGGCAAGCGGTGCTACCCAACGCCTCGCTCTGGCGTTCTTTGGACGTTCCATTCTCGTGCTCCTTTGCTCGACGCTTCAGTGCTTCGGATTGTTCCGAAAGGCTTTTCGTAAAGCTACCTTCTCGTTTCGTGAGTTGTCAACCTTCTGGGCCGAATTCGGCTATTTGGCATTGAATATCCGGGCACTTGACGCGAATCGGTTTCCAATCGTAAGGTATGAAAAGCTTTTCTGATATTTCCCTAGCCCATCAAAGGAGAGTGCTGGAATGTCCGGTACCACCACATCCGCCCTGCACCCCCGAGACGACAGGACCACAGCTTCGCCCACCGGGTCGGTCCGACTCGAGACTCGCCCTGTAATTGCCCCGGTCTCTCCACGTTCGGGAGCTCTCCGCCCGCTCGGGCTCGACGAGGTGCGGATCGTTGGCGGGTTCTGGGCCGAAAGGCAGGAGAAGAACGGGCGAGCCACGTTGCAGCATTGCCTCGACTGGATGACCCGGCTCGGCTGGATCGCGAACTTTGACAGGGTGGCGTCCGGGGCTCAATTCGAGCATGCGGGCCGCGAGTTCTCCGACTCAGAGATTTACAAGCTGCTCGAGGCGCTGGCCTGGGAGTCGGCGCGATCGGGCGACGAGTGGGCGGAGCAGACCTTTGTCGACCTCTCCGCTCGCGTCGTCGCAGCGCAGCAGAGCGACGGCTACCTCAACACGAACTTTGGGAGCGCGGGTCAGCAGCCGCGATACGTGGACCTGGAGTGGGGTCATGAGCTCTACTGCGCCGGGCACCTCATCCAAGCTGCCGTGGCCCGCGCCAGAACCCACGGACGCGACTCCTTCGTCGATGCGGCCATCCGTCTCGCCGACCACATCTGTGACACGTTCGGCCAAGGCAAGATCGAGCGCGTGTGCGGGCATCCGGAGATCGAGCCGGCCCTGGTCGAGCTCTCGCGGGTGACCGGTGACGCCCGCTACCTCGACCAGGCACGCCTGTTCGTGTCGCGCCGCGGCCACGGCACCCTCGCCGACATCGAGCTCGGCGCAGCGTACTTCCAGGAGGACGAACCTGTGCGGGACGCGGAGGTGCTGCGCGGACACGCGGTCCGGGCGCTTTACCTCGCCGCCGGGGCCGTGGACCTCGCCGTGGAGGACGATGACGCCGGCCTGCTATCGGCGGTCCGCACCCAGTGGGGCAACACGGTCGCCAAGCGAACCTACCTCACCGGCGGAATGGGATCCCGGCACGAGGGCGAAGCGTTCGGCGACGACTTCGAGCTGCCGAGCGACCGGGCGTACTCCGAGACCTGCGCGGGAGTCGGCTCGCTCATGCTGAGCTGGAGGCTGCTCCTCGCTGACGGCGACCCCCGCTACGCGGACCTGATGGAACGGACGCTCTACAACGTCATCGCGACGAGTCCCGACCAGAACGGCACCGCGTTTTTCTACGTGAACCCGCTGCGGCGAAGCCTGCCTGGCCTTCCAGCGTCGCTCGACGCTCCCAGCGTACGGGCGGCGTCGAGCCTCCGCGCACCTTGGTTCGAGGTCTCGTGCTGCCCCAGCAACGTCGCGCGCACGATCGCCAGCGTCGCGGCATACGTCGCCACCGTCTCATCCGACGGCGTCCAGCTGCACCAGTTCATGCCCGCCGAGATCACGACCTCACTGCCCGACGGCGAGCCCGTCCGGCTGAGTGTGGCAACCGAGTACCCGGCCAACGGCCGTGTCGAGGTGACGGTCGACTCCGACGCCGGTCGGGAGTGGACACTCTCGTTGCGTGTGCCCCACTGGGCCGAGGGCCACGCGGTCCTGACGGTCGACGGCGCGCGTTCGGTCGTCGAGGGCCGGGTGGCCTCAGTGACGCGCCAGTTCGCGGCCGGCGACAGGGTTACCCTCGAGATCCCAGTAGAACCGCGCATCACCGTGCCCGATCCGCGGATCGACGCGCTGCGCGGCAGTGTGGCGGTCGAGCTCGGGCCCTTGGTCCTCTGCGCGGAGTCGACCGATCTCCGCGAAGCTGACAGTCTGGCCACCCTCGCCGTGCCGATCGACGCCACGCTCACTCGCATCGGCAACGACACGGTCGAGCTCGCAGGCTCCCTGTCGACGTATGACGAGAGCGAGTGGCCTTATGGTCCGGAGCACTTAGCCCGGACTACCGATAACGACACCGTCACTCTGATCCCGTATCACCGCTGGGCCGAAAGGGGTCCATCCACAATGCGCGTGTGGCTGCCCGTACGGCACTGACGCTCAGCCCCGCATCGCTGCCCCAGTAACGATGAAGGTCGCGCAGACAGACCACGCCCTGAACCGGGCGCGCGCGATTCAGAACTCGAAATACGTGGGATCTCAGAATTATGCAGTCGAAACGTAGTCAAACATGAGCAGGCGTATAGGTAAGCGGCGCAGCTCCCGGGGCAAGCCGTATGCGGGCCCGATCGATAACACGAAAGGGGCGCCGTGCCATCGGTGCAGAGCGGCGATCGCTCTCCAAGTAGCTGCATAGCCTCGATGACAGGGGGAAATCCCGCAGGGGCTGTAACCCTTACCCTTTTTCCTGCGGTCCTGGGGACTGCGTTGTGCAGGTACCGCGCGGACCCCGCGTTTGACAATTACGATCGCTCGGATTCGGAGGACCACGAGTAGCCGACACAGCAGTTGGAGGGGACATGGAACGAAGGCACACTCGAGCTCGATGGGGCCGACTCTTCTGGCCGCTTATAGCCCTCGCGGTGATCTCTAGCCTCTACAGCTTGGGGATCGCGATCGTGAGTCAATTCCTGCCCTGTCGACAGCCCCGTCGAAATGTCTAGCGGGGTGTGGGTGGTGAGTTCGACCCCCAGAACGGGCAGTCACGCTCATCGGGTACGGCAAGCGTGGCGGAAGCGATAACGACTCGCGTTCGTCCTATTTGTTGACGGTGAACGCTGAACAGAGGATGTGCTTTCCACCAGTCTGCACCGCGGGGTCGTTTTCCACTGGCGAGTCACCCGCGTCTGAAACCGACCAAGTTGCTCCCGAATCGACAATAGTCAGAGTCGTTTCGAGAGGGTAACCAGATGGGTCCAATGAAAATGATACGACCGCGTTACCGTTGCTCCATCGGCTGAACACGAAGTGAAGGGTCCCCGCGATGCTGTAAATGCAGTGTTGTGTGAAGTTGTCGGCGACAACGTTGGCTGCGACCAGCTCGGCTGGCGACTGACTCGCGACTGTGATGCCCGTGACGATTGATGCTTGCGCGGTGCTCTGGTCGCCACAGTCTCCGACGAACACGGGCCCGAGGTAGGTTCCGGTAGAGAATTGCCTCTCGAAGGTAACGTAGACATCGGTAGTGTCGCCAGGGTTCAATGCGGTGCTGACGGACTCGTTTGACTTGAACGTCGCCCCATGCGCGACCACACAGACGTCGCCGTTCAGCGTTTGGGGAGTGCTGGATGTGTTCGTGAAATGGACGTTCAGTTCGCAGAACGTTGCAGTGCATTTCTGATCATCAGTGATGTTGCCGGAGACCGGTGGGATTGCCGGCGTCGGTTTCAGCGCTGGACCGTTATTGGCTGCTGGGGCCTTCCCGGTTGCGCCAGCTGTGGCGGGTGCCCCGACAGGCGATCCGTTGACGGCCGGTACGGACAAAACCCCGACGATAGCCAGAACGAGTACCAAGGCGGCGACCCCCGTGGGGATCGCCCACCAAATGTGCCCACCTCTGTTGCCTTTCACCGCCGGGCGATGCATCGGCGATGCGACGACAGCTGACCCTCCGGACCCGGGCTCATGTCTGGGGGCCTCAATCTGCGGTGTAGAAACCTCACTCTGCTGTGCAGAAGGGACGTTGGGTGCCACGGTGACAGGAGACGGGGATTGAGATGCGGCCTGCGATAGGGAAAGCTGAACCCTCCGGTACCAGGATTCGATCAGCACGTCATCCGCCAGGATCGCTGCCGCCTGGTCGCCGGTGAGGTTCAGACCCATACGGGCCCGTCCGGCCGGGTCGGCGAACTGCTTGCGAAACTCATCAATTGTCATTGAGCCCAATCGGCCTTCCTGTTTGCGCGAGGGATGAACCGTCATTCGACGCTAGCGAGATACCGCTGGGCGCCCCGACCATGCCTTGTCCCCAAATCGCGGCACAAGGCGACAGGACTTCTACGTGAGAGAGCCGCCCGCTCGTCGTGACGGCGGACGGCTCGCTTGTTGGTCGTTACGCGGTTACCGCGACCGTCACCGTCGGGGCGGTGCCTGCACCAGTGGTGAGCGGCTGGAGCGGCGCGATCGGCGCGGCGAACTCGGTGTTCACGGTCACCCACTTCTGGATGCGCGGGCCGACCCAGAGCAGGTAGATGCCGAGCGTGATGACCGAGAGCAGGAACCACTTGATCCAGTGCCCGAAGAGACCGACCGCGGACCCGGTGAAGACCAGCTGCTGGCCGTCAATGAAGGTGTGCTTCGCGCGCCAGCGCTCCTTGAGAACGACCGCGAACGGGTAGCAGATCCCGAGGGTGCACACGGTGAGGATGGTCGCGAGGATCACAGTCCCCAGATAGGTGCCAGCTCCACCATCGAACGTGAATCGGGTCTCTTTTGCCATGCGGAAATGTCTCCTTTGTGAGTTGTGGCCGTGAAGCACCTGAACGATCTCAGTGAGGCCACTCACCATCAGACCATCGCACTCACGGGATCCGGGGTTTGCACACGCGCCCAAAACAGGGCACGGAAGATCCCTGGTCGTCAGCCCACGGAGGCCGCGCCAGATCCTTTCAAGGACGCGCCCTTCAACTACATAGAGCCCCGTTGCCGAGGTCGGATCCTCACCCTTGAATTGGGTGCAGATTGTGTATCTTCCTGCTCACTAAGCTCGATCCGTGCGCCCACAGAAACTAGCCCTGACCGCCTCTTCGATTGTCCTAGCGTTGGTGCTCGCGGGATGCGCAGGTAAAGCCGAGCCCACGCATTGGGTTGCGTCGAACGGCAATCACGTGGTCTTCATCTCCTGGACTGTTAAGGATCGAAAGATCTCCGGCTCCCTTCAGGGCGCGACAGGTCAGGACGCGAATGCATCCCAGCCGGTCACCACAGTCGACCAGGCAGTCACGGGCACGGACGACAACGGGCAGATCGTGCTCACCATTGGATCCGGTGCTACTAGCGAGTCTCTCTCCGGCACCGTGAAGGATCAACTCATGGTGCTCAACGGCACAGACTCGAGTGGCGCGGTCACGATGCGCTTCTCACCCGGCTCCGAGAAGAAATACTCGTCTGCGGTGACTTCACTCCGGGATCAGATTCAGAAGCGCCAGGCACAGGCTGCGTACGACGCAGCGGTCGCCACCCTGGCTACGCAGACGACGACCTTGCAAACCGCACTGGCGGCATTCGAGGCGGAATTTAGCGGGGAGCAAGCCGCGGTCACGAACTTCGAGGCCCTTGCCGGCGGTTTCACGTGTATGGACACTGCGGCCAGCAACGCATACAGCCAATCGTGGAACGCCTACAGCGTGGAATGGTCAAAGACGAACGCCGCTTACAACGCAGCAGACGCCGCGAATCGCGCATTGCAGCTCACAGAAGCGACGCTCAAAGCGACACAACCCGCAAGTGTCAAGTTGCATGGGCAAGCGCAGCTCATGACTGCAAGTAGCGTTTCCGACGATGCCGTCAAGAAGCTGGCAGCCGCCTCCACGACCGATGACAGCGACACGGCAGCGATCACCAAGATCCACTCACGGGATAACGACCTACCCTACTGTTAGGGCTCGCCGGACCGAGGCGATTCGTCGAGTCGGTCGACTCCGGCGACGACCGTCACGCCTCCGCGGTGACCATGTGAGCGGCTACAGCAGCAAGCGACCCTCGGATTCCACGGAGGACAAGCCGCGCTGGCGCTAGAGAGTGTAGCCAGCCGCAGGCTTGGACGCGCGCCGCCGACGGGCACTAGCGTGTGCCCTATGCCCACACCGCAGCTCCTTGTCGAGACTCCCGCCGACCGCACCTACATCCAGGCCGCGAAGCACAACGACTGCGGTATGACACGCGCCCTGACAACCTCAAACACGACGGCCTGGTGCGACAATCCAAGGCTGCTCTCGTACACGCTGCTCGGCCGCACCGGCGACGATGGCGAATGCATGGCGTACTCGATCACCACGGACACCGGCCTCGACGGCACCGACCAAGGCGGGACCGAAGGGTGGTCGTTCTGCTACCGCCTCACGAAGGCCGGCTGGCGGCTCTGGGATCAGGGCCAAGGCTGATACCCGCAGCGAACACAACCCAACGTGTCGCCGAACAGATTGTCCACTCCTCGAAAGCGGACAATCTTCGTGGCGGAATGACTATCTCGGGTGACCGTCGACAGTTCCGCAACGAGGAAATGAGCCTCACGCCGAATAGTCCGGATAACTGTTCTTGTCGGGGGTAAAAAACTAGACCCTTGAAGTGAGATGAGACTGATCTCCACGCATCTGCCGTGATTTCAGACCTCTGGGATGCGTTGCGCTGGAGCTGATACGTGCGAAGTTAGGCATGTGGAAAATCAGGCGCCTCATGCCGATCGGTCGCCAAAGATCTTGCGTCGGATCACGTGAACCGCGGCTTTCGGTCAGCCAAACAGGATCCTCAAGAGCTCCGGTGTGTAGGTCTCGGGACCGGCGTTGTTCCAATTCGACGCGAGCCAGTCGCCGTGACCCAGAAATTGGGATTCTCCGATGGCCCGACCCGTGTGGGAATCGTTTGTGAGGCACCACTCGCCGCCGTAGAACTCGCTGCAGAACCAGCCGAGTTGCTTCATCCTGACGATCGCGGCCTGCGCTGTCACTGCATCAACATGGCGCACCTGAGTGGTGAGAAACGTGTCGCTGGGGCCCGTCGGCGGCGCCCAGTCGCAGATCAGCCCCGGAGCCTTTGATAGCGAATTGGCAAGCGTCGGATCGTAGGTCCCGTAACCGCTGGTCTCCGCGCGTGGCACACCCGGGCCCGACTTCCACGTCGGATCGAGAACAAGAGAACCGTCAGGTGAGACGAACTTCTTCAGCCCGGAGAAGAACGCATCGCAGCTCGAGGGCAGCCCGTCGACGATCGTTGGCGTTGCCGTAGGGCTCGGTGTGCCGACCGAGCGCGAGGCTGTCGACCGGATTGGCAGGGTCGTCGCCGGCGAAGTGCAGCCTGTGAGCGTGAGAAGGACGAGGCAGAGGAGCGCTGGTTCGGCGAGCTTCACCCGGGCAACCCTAGCGGAGGCTCCAACGTGAGCTTCGATTCGGACATTCTGACTCGCCGACCGACAGCTGAGTTCGCCTCGATCTCTCAGCGGGGTGCTGATTCCTGATTGGGACGTGACCATTCGTGACCACGTCCCCAACCGCATCCGGATCTACTTGTCGAAACGCGCGCCTGCCGGGTTCGGGCGAGACAGAAGGAACACGAGAACAATAAACGAGCCGACGACTGGAATCAGTGCCATGAAGTAGAAGGCGCCGCTGCGGTTCGAGTCATGCAGGCGACGCCAGATCAGACCCAGGCCCGGGAGCAGGTTGGCGAGACCCCAGAGCCAAGACAGCCCGATGTAGAGTCCGTAGCCAGGCCCAAGCGTAGCCGCACCGTCAGGGTTAGGGGGACCGGAGATTCCACCGGCGAGCGAACCGATGATGAAGAAGACGGCGACAACGATGACGTTCACGAGCATGATCCACCAGTACTCACTCCGGCTAGCGCGTCCGCTGAAGTTCACGTAGTTGCGCCAGTACCGAACGAAAGCCACTGGAAGCGATGCTCCGTAGTAGGGCCGTGACAACGGCGCTTCGCTCGCTGAGGTGGGCGGCAATGATGGCGCGAAGGGAGGTTCGGTCCTGGTCATCGGAGTCCTTAATCGTCTTGTGCGTAGGAATGTCGACTGCGGGCACCGTTATCGGACCGCGCTTCAATATCCAAGTGGCCCGGGGGCGCGCGGTCGCGCAGGCGCGCCATAGGGTACCGTGCGTGTGCAAGGACTCCACCACCGCACCGCAGAGGCAGCTGACCACAACTCAGCGAGCTCAGGCCGCGACAATTGAACGGGTCGCGTCCTTGTCGGAGCTCTTTTGGGAGCATTCGCTCCCCAACTCGTTTCACCGGACCGCGAGTAGCGGAGTGCTCGCTGTCACCGTTTCCCGATGCCGTTCTGGCGGGAGTAAGGCGATCGCGATGGCGGTGGTGACGGGCATGGCCAGGACGAGTCCGATGGCGCTGCAAAGGGTGCGAACGATTTCGGTTGCAATGTCCTCGTGGGTGAGAAGTTCGAACGCGGGCCGGTTGTAGAGGGAGACGACGACAAGCACTGCCAGCCCGGTTCCCGCGTAGGCGAAGACGATCGTGTAGATGGATGAGGCGATGTGGTCGCGGCCGATGCGAAGCGAGCTGGTGAACATGGCCCTGCGGGACATGTGCGGGGATGCTGCGCGCAGTTCCCATGCTGCTGAGGCTTGGGTGACGGTGATGTCGTTGAGCACGCCGAGGCCGGAGATGATGATGGCGCAGGTGATCAGGCCGCGGTAGTCGATGGCTGTTGTCAGGGTGGAAATGGTTCCCGTGGCGTCGTCGCCGACGCCGCTGAGCCGGGTGCTGACAACCTCGAGTTGGGCGATGAGGGCGGTGATGGCGATCCCGCCTACTGTGCCCAGCAGGGCGGCACACGTGCGCATTGATATCCCATGCGTGAGGAACAGGACGATGAACATCATCCCGCAGCTGGCGAACAGTCCGACAAGGAAGCCGGGTTCGCCAGCGATCAGCGCGGGCACCACGAACAGAAAGAGCATCAGGCCACTGAGCCCGAGGGCGATGACGGCGAGGAGCCCACGCAACGCTCCGACAGCGACGACTATTGCCACGAATGCGATGGCCCACCACACGACCGGCTGGTTACGCTCGATGCCGAAAACCGAGAACGATCCGATCGTGGAGCCGACCGCACCGTTCTGAGCATCCGAAGACGTCACCTGACCTTTCGGCGGCGGTGTGACCGTGAGCCTGAGCTGGTCGCCGGGTTGCAACCCTGCCCGTGAGTACGGCCAGAGGATCGGCATCGTCAGCGTGCTGCCCGAACCTTTGCCGTTGAGCAGGCGAACTTTCGCCGACTGACAGAATTGCGTACCACCTGGGCCGGTTGATTTCGGTGGCGCGCCATTGCCGAAGAGTTGCGGGCAACTGTCGTGGATGGTCATGATCCGCGCGTCGGAGAACGTGACTCCCTTGCCGGCAAACGCTGTCTGCGACGTTGGTTGCGCGGCCGGCCGACCAGCCGGGGGCCATAAGGCGATCACTCCCGCGAATGTGATCGCTCCGAGAATCGCGAGAGCGGTCACAACGATCACTTGCGAGCGAAACGCGATCCGCACCTTCGAGGGCTGACCGCCATTCGAATGGATCAAGGAGTGCGACACCCGCCCAAGAATACGACGCCCACCCCGAAAGCTCGAACCTCGGTGCAGGTGGCGCCTGAGGGCATTCTCAACAACAGCGGGTGCCGTCCCTGTCGGCCAGCGATTCGTCAGCGAGTCGTTAGGATCCGCCCCGCGCCCGTAGGGAGATCGCAAGGATTTGATCCGCCGCGTCTGACTCGGCACATCCTGTTCTCGTGGGTGAGTTTCTGCGCGAGCTGACCGAGGGCACCAAGCTCTGGGGCACTGTCGATGTCTCGTCGGCGGGCCGGAGCATGTGGCATCGGGACCGGATAACCGTCTATCCCCCGGGGACGACGAGCGCCGAACGACGCGCGCTGCATTTTGCACGCAACTGGCCTATCGCAGGCGCGGTCATCGCACTTCTGCTGATGATCATGTTGGGCGGCGTCTGGCAGCCTGAGGTCGTCGCGCTCGGCGCGGTTTTGCTGTACCTGGCAGGGTTCTTGCTCGGAGCCCGGCTGACGCACGGTCTTCGGAATCGGGTCCGTTCGCTGTCGGTCATCAGCATGTACGTTCACGGTGTGCTCGAGGTGGACGGTAACGCGTCGCTCCTGCGAGAGACGTCCGCGGCTTTCGCGTCACTGGATGCACGGCGTCGGGCCGGCGAAGTCAGTCCTGTGCAGTACGAGGCGGAGTGGGCTCGGATCTACGAGACGCTGCCAAGCTCGAGGGTTGCCGTCAGGGCCTGAGAGGACCGGTCGGCTACTGCGAACCCAGAACCGAAGCGAGGGCTGTTCCAGCGCATACTCGATCACGTCCCCTGTATCGGTCCAAGTTCGGCAGGCCAGACTCGTCCTGTAGGCGAAACCCGTCGGTGAGCGGGTCAACGGTTGTCATTTGATGAGTGATCAACGCCGAGCGGTACCGCGTGTCCGAGTCGGCTGGACGCGCGCTCAGCTCAGCGCGTTTGTTTGGGCAGCAGAGCTAGGCGGTTGTGATCGTGCCGTCCCATGCTGCGCCTGCCGGAACGGAGGCGTGCTGATGGATCAACTGCCAACCGTTGTCCCGCTTCTCGAAACAGTCGGTCTGACGCGCCAGTACCTGCTTGTTGTCGCCGCTCTTGGTCACGATGTTCGACCGCTGCACCGTGCAGACGACGCCCATGTTGCCGTTCAGCATCACGTCCATCTCAAGGATCTCGACGTTGATGGATTCGAAGCCGCCGAACACCTTGTCGAACATCTCCTTCGCTGGCTGCACGCCCTTCGACGCGAAGGGCGGAATGTCAAACCAGAGCACATCGGGAGCCCAGTGCCGTGTGCTGTGCTCGCCGGTCATCGACTCGGCCATCTCGTTGACGATGGAAACGATGGCTTCCCTGTCTTGACTGCTCATTTGTGTCATCTCCATTGACGTTTAGGTCCGATTGGCGGCCTGGTTGGCCGCCTCGATAGAAGCTTCGGGTATGCCCTTGCGGGAGCTGCAAGACCCAAATCCACGCTCTTATCTCCCCTAGGAGGAGGTCTCATAATGGGGTCCATGCCCTCATCGCTAGCTATCGGGGACTTCGCCCGCGCGACGCACCTCAACATCAAGACGCTGCGCCACTACCACCGCATCGGGCTGCTCGTACCTGCCCACGTAGACCCCGACACCGGACACCGACGCTACGCCACGAGCCAGATTCAGACGGCGCAGGTCATCCGCCGTTTCCGGGCGCTCGACATGCCCCTGCAAGACATCCATGCAGTGATCGCCACCCCGGACCTGGCCGCCCGCAACGCGCTTATCGCCGGCCACCTCCAACGCCTCGAAGCGACCCTCGCCCGGACCCAGGAGGCAGTCGCATCACTACGCGATCTCCTCGAACCGCCCCTCGACGCGGCACCAGTCGCTATCGAGCATCGCCGGATGCCCGCCACGCCGGCCGCCGCAGTCAACGACGTGATCGACGTCAAGGACGCCACCGGCTGGTATCAAGGCGCGCTCGGCGAGCTGCACGCGCTACTCGTCGCCCAGAAGATCGCTCCCGGTGGTCCTGGGGGCGCGATCTACACCAACGACCTGTTCACGCACGGACGCGGCGAGGCGACCGTCTTCGTGCCCTGCGATCAGACGGTTCGGGCCACCGGACGGGTAAGCGCCCTCGTGATCCCCGAGGCTGACCTTGCTCTGACCACGCACACCGGGCCGCACGATGGCGAGATCGACCGGGCCTACGGATCACTCGCCACCTACGTCACCGACCATGCCCTCGCCATCGACGGGCCAATCCGCGAGTACTACGTGATCGGTGCCCACGAGACCAACGACGAAAACCAATGGCGCACCGAAATCGGCTGGCCAATCTTCCACACCGGCCAGCCCAACAACCAAGCCGCAAACCAACACAGAGACACCCGAAACTAGAGCGCTCAGTCGCAATCGTTCGACGATCGCTGCATGATGTGATGACCGGCAATCAGGAGGACTCGATGAAAGAGCGCGTGCTCGATCTGGTGTTCCTCGTCGGCGTCCTGCTCAAAGGCATCGACGGCCTGGTCGAGTTGATCGGCGGAGCACTTCTGCTGTTCACCAGCCCGGCCCAGCTCCAGGGGGCCGCCAACGCTGTCACTGCGGAAGAGTTGTCGGAGGACCCGCACGACCTCATCGCCAACCTGATCATCCACGGCGTATCCCAGGTCCACGCCGGCGGGGTGGTGTTCGTCGCCGCCTACCTGCTGCTGCATGGCGTCGTGAAGATCGCGATCGTGATCGCCCTGCTGATCGGCTCGCGTCGGGTCTACCCGTGGGCGATGGGCGCTCTAGGAGCGTTCCTGATCTTCCAGCTCTACGAACTGGTGACCAAGCCATCCATCGGCGTCGCCGTCCTGACCGTCTTCGATGCAGTCATCATCTGGCTCACCTGGCGGGAATGGCGGCGAGACCGCGAGTTGCGCGACACCTGGCGATCCACGGTGAACTGGGTCTTCCGTCGTCCCGTCGCAAGCTGAGACGACCCGCTGGCGTACGGCAGGTCACTCAACGGGTCGCGGAGTTCGGTCTCCTGGGAAAGAAGACCCGTAGGGGCAGCAATAGTCCGATCAATGACAGCGCGATGAACACAACCTGATGGATGTGGTCGTTGCCAGGCGGGAGCCGCCAGAGCAGGTGTGCCATCCAGAACAACGGGTAGAACCAGAGTGCCCACCACGCCCACCGTTCCAGCCGCCGGTACGGTACAAGCGCAATGAGTCCACCGAACAGACCCAGTCCGACAGACGCCAATCCGTCCGCACGATACAGCGGTTGGTCGCCGCCCATCGGGACGACCAAGACCACGAGGCCGAAGGCGAGGATGCCCGCACTGACGACCGCAAGACAAATCCAGCCGATCAGCACCGTGGGCCTTGCTCGCACGAGATGACTTTACGCTGTGCGACTGCGCGCGTCTGCCCGCCACGTCGGGACGTGACGGCCAGGTCGAGCGGGCGGGGTTGCCCCGAGGTGGCGGGCTGAGGGTCAATCGGAAGCGTCCATCCTGGATACAGCCCTTGCACAGCCGCTCACGCCAGACTCTTTCTGTACGAACTCGAAGATTCGCCCGGATCGACGCACTCGGCGATCCGTGCGGGGGTGAGATCGTGAGCGTCATCGTCGTTGCGCCTGACTCGTTCAAGGGCTCCGCCACTGCCGCTGTCGTCGCTTCGGCACTCGCCGAGGGGTGGGCGTCCGAGCGGCCACGGGACCACCTCGTTCTGGTACCGATGGCCGACGGCGGGGAGGGCACGCTCGACGCCTTCGCGACAGCGGTCCCGGGGGCGATCAGGCGACCGGTGCGCGTGCTTGGTCCCGCCGGCGTCGAGGTCGACACCGGCTGGCTGGAACTACCCGACGACACAGCCCTCGTCGAACTGGCCGACACCAGCGGCCTCGGTCGGATGCCGGAACTCGCGCCGTTCGCCGCCCACACTGTCGGCTTCGGCCAAGCGATCGCGGCCGCCCTCGACGGCGGTGCGAGCGCCCTGCTGCTGGGGATCGGCGGCAGCGCGTCCACCGACGGCGGAGCGGGCGCGCTGCTTGCGCTGGGGGCACGGTTGCTGGACGCGGCGGGCCGTGACATCCCGCTCGGCAACCGCGGTCTCGCTGTCCTCGACCGGGTCGACTTCTCGGAATTGCGGGCGTTGCCAGACAGTGGAGCGCGCATCCTGAGTGATGTCACGAGTCCTTTGGTCGGGCCAGCCGGGGCGGCAGCGGTGTTCGGACGGCAAAAGGGAGCGGCCGAGGCAGATCTTCGGGTTCTCGAGGCCGGACTTCGACGGCTCGCCGACGTTCTGCGGGACGCCGGCGTGACCGCCTCGCCCGACGCACCGGGCGCGGGTGCGGCCGGCGGTGCGGGCTTCGGGCTGCTCGCGTGGGGCGCTCACATGGCGCCGGGAGCGGCCGCTGTCGGAGAGGCGCTGAGCCTGCCGGCCGCCATCGGTCGGGCGGATGCGGTCATCACCGGCGAGGGCCGGTACGACGCACAGTCTGCCGCGGGAAAGGTGCCGGAGTACGTGGCTGGTCTGGCGCGGGGGGCCGGGGTGCCAATCCTGCTCGCGGCCGGCTCTATCCAGGCGCCGACGGAAGCGTTCGCCGGGGCCGTCGCCCTCGCCGATCTGGCCGGCGGGGCAGACGCCGCGATCGCCGATCCACAGCGCTGGGGGCGCTCCGCCGGTGCCGCGCTCGCCGCGCACTACAGCAGCCGCCAACGCCACTAATCGGCCGATCTCACCCGCGGATTGTCGGCGCCTCGTGCGCACGACCATTCTCCCGTCCCCGCCACGTCGGGATGTGCCGGCCAGGTCGAACGGGCGGGCTTGCCCCGAGGTGGCGGGCTGAGGGGTCAGCTGACGCCGCGGCCCTCGGCGATGTAGGCGAGGCGCTTGAGCGTCTCGATGTTCCGGAGATACAGCGGGATGTTCATCAGAGCGTCGGGGACACGAGCAGCCGGACCACTGACGGCCTTCTCGATGATCCGCACCCGGCAGCCGCGCAGGTGCGGTTCGATGTCGATCTGCACGCGGGACCCCCCGAGCGGCCAGCCCTTGGGTCGAACGACGATGTGGGTCGGCGCCCTGAGCTCGTCGACAGTGGTCTCCTCATTGATGAGAAGGGGCCAGACGCCGAACGAGTGGTGGAGGGACGACCCGACCTGCGGCCAGAGGTCGTCCACAGCGCGCATCCGGGACGCTCCCACCACCCAGCCGGGGAACAGCCAGCCGTCGCTGAGCACGGCGAAGACCGCTTCGGGTGTGCAGGACATCACTCGGGTGTTCGTTGACACGGGCTGCTCCTCGCGGTCGGATGAATCGTGGCGGGTCGGGCGCTTCGTCAGCTCGATGCGTCGGCCGGGACGCGGACGGTGAGGGCGCCGGGCTCGAGCCAGGCCTTGAACGCCGTCGCCTTGCCGAATTCGTCGCCGTCGAGTTCGATCTCTTCCGGGCGCGAGAGCCGAGCAGTGAAGCGCGTGCCTGTCTGGTAGCGCAGACCGCTGTTCCGGGGCTCGGGGTTGAGCGCTTTTCCGGCCTTGGTGCGACGGACGACGCCGTTGATCCAGGCGATTTCGAACCAGACACGGATCCAGCCGAGCGCAGTCTGGGGGCGCATCATCAACAGGTCGAACACGCCGTCGTCGACGACAGCATCGGGCATGAGGACGATCTTGCCCGGAAGGGAACCGCAATTGCCGATGATGATGGTGTCGAGGGTGGCGCGTCGCCGTTTGCCATCGTCGAGCTGGTAATCCAGATGAAGCTCATCGGGATCCCGCAGTGACTTCGCGATGGCGTCGACGTAGGCAGCCCAGCCGGCTTTGGCTTTGAGGTCTTCGTCGGTGTTCTGGATCATCTTCGCGTCGATGCCCATCCCGGCCATCACGACGAACGCGTGCCTGTCGCGAGACGAGTCGTCACGCTCGATGTCGATCATCCCGAGATCGATCTGTCGATCGGTTCCGGTGAACGCGGCATGAATCGACGCTTTCATGTCGTCCAGCACGAGTTTGAGGTTGCGGGCGAGAAGGTTGCCTGTGCCCGACGGCACGAGCGCGACGACCGCGTCACTTCCGCGGACGGCTTCGGCGACCGCTCGTACCGTGCCGTCACCACCGGCGACGATGATCAGGTCGGCTCCGTGGTCCAGGGCCTCCTGCGTAACGCCTTGACCCACATCCTCGACCGTCGTTTCCTTCCAGATCGTCTCGCCCCAGCCGGCCGCGACCGCTTCAGCCGCGACGACCTCACGAAGCGCGTCGAGGTCGACTTTGATCGGGTTGTAGATGACGGCAGCGACCTTCGGGTGATTGTTGCTCATTCGTTTGTCCTCCAACGCTTGAGTGTGCACTGAATCCACCCCAGGAGCGAGGGGTTGCTTTTCGCACGCCGAGTGTGCGAGGGGCATCCGTGACGCCGTTATCCGTCGCGGGATCCGTTGTCTTTAAAGGTGGCGGGTCGCGCCTGGCGCCAACGGCCGGCGACCCGCCGCTCCGCGGGGGCGGCCGCGATTTCCGGGAACGGAAGAGAGCCGGGTCAAGGTGAACGGTGCACACCGGCTGGGGGGTGGATCCCCGAGCAGGCACGGGAGACACCTCGCGCCTCGCGTGCCGACCCACGGTGCTCGCACGACGCTCGCAGCCGTCAGCGCACTTACCTTGGCGACGAGTGCGTTCGGAGGAATCGACCCCGCCCCGACCGCGGATGCGGCCACTCCCCCAGCGGGCATCCCCGCGGGGCCCGTCCAAACCTTCCGCGTTGGAACGGCCGTGCTCGCACCGACCGTGGCAAGGGACCCCGCGACAGCAACGACGCAAGCGAGCCTGGACGCCGTCCGAAATCGCGAAGCGGAGGCAGCTGCGCTGGCTGCGCACGAGCTGGCCGTCGCTGCCGTGGCCCACCGAGGCCCCACCCACTTCCATCCACCGGCACTCACGAGAACCGGAGAAGCGATCGTCGCCTACGCCCGGCAGTATGTCGGCCTCGTTCCATACTCCACCGGGGCGTCGCCGAGCGCGGGTTTCGAGTGCGACGGATTCACCCAATGGGTGTATGCCGCGTTCGGGGTCGCGCTGCCTCGGGGCGTGAACGAGCAGGCAGCTCTCGGGACGCCGGTCCCGCCTGCAAAGGCTCGCGCAGGCGATCTCGTCGTCTACCCGGGCGAACACATCGGCATCTACGACGGCCGTGGCGGAATCATCGACTCCCCCGACTGGGGTCGATACGTCTCGCACCGCAGCGTCTGGGGCCACCCCGTCTTCGTGCGGATCCCCTGACAGGCGGGCTGCGAGGGGGTGGAACTGCACAGGTCAGTACTCCCGATGTCCGCCGCCAGCACGATCGTTCTACTCTTAGCTGAAGTGCACTTCGCGCAGCCAGAGGAGATGCCGATGTCCGAGTTCGACACGAAACAGCCGGCGACGCCATCCGAGCGGGAATCGAACGCGGATCTCGTCCTCACACCACCGCGGGCCGTTTCCGAACTGAATGACGACCAGGCGGTCGGGATGGTCGCGCTCCCTCCCGAGAAACGTGCCGAGATCGTGAAGAAGGCCGAAGAGTTCGTCGCGGCCCTGTCGGCCGAAGAGCCGGGAAGCCCGGAGTTCACCCGCAAGGTCGACGACATCGCGCGGATGGGCGAGAAGGAGATCCGGTCGTCGGCCGACGTCTCGAACCGGATGCTCGAGCGACCGGCTTCGTCGCTGGCGTCGGCACGCGGGCGCGGGCGGCCGTCCGACCCGCAGACCGATGTGGCACGCACACTCCAGGACCTGCGCGCGACGATCACCGATCTGGACCCCGGGCACGCCGACCTGACCGGCGCGAAGGGCGTCTTCGGGCGCATCCCGGGCGGCCGCAGGCTGATGCACTATTTCGAGCGCTACCAGCCGGCGCAGAAGCACCTGGATGCGATCATCACGGCGCTCATCTCTGGTCAGGATGAGCTGCTGAAGGACAACGCCGCGATCGAGCTCGAACGGGCGAACCTCTGGAAGACGATGGGGAAGCTCGGTGAATATGCGACCCTCGCCGCCGCGCTCGACGATGCGACGGAGGCACGGATAGCAGTGCTTCGAACCACCGACCCGAAGATGGCCGACACCCTGACAGCGGACGCGCTGTTCCCGATCCGCCAGCGCCGGCAGGATCTCACCACGCAGATCGCCGTGTCGGTGCAGGGCTACCTCGCGCTCGACGTCGTCCGCAGGAACAACGTCGAGCTCATCAAGGGCGTCGAACGCGCCCGCACGACCACGGTTTCCGCGCTCCGCACGGCCGTGATCGTCTCGCAAGCGCTCGCGAACCAGCGGTTGGTGCTCGACCAGATCAGCGCACTCAACGATGCGACGAACGCGATGATCGAGCGCACCGGCGAACTCCTCAAGCAGCAGACAACGATGGTAAACGAGGGAGCCGCGTCGTCCGGGGTCAGCATCGAGACCCTTCAGCACGCGTTCGACAATGTGTTCGCGACGATGGATGCGATCGACGGTTACCGCGCACAGTCGGTCGAGACGATGGCGGTAACGGTGGATGCGCTCGAGAAGCAGGTGGCCCGGTCGCGGAGCTACCTGGACCGCTCGCACTCCGGCACGAACTGAGCGGAGCCAGCCGGCGCGACGACGGGAGGGCGGCCGCCCCGGTCAGGACAGGTCGAGCCTCGAGGTGGCGAAGCGGTCGGCGAGGAAGCGGCCGTTGACGAGCAGAGCGGATGCGTCGTGATCGACCGCGGCATCCCGCATCCGCTTCGCCGCGCTTTCGAGCGCGCCCAACTGCGCGACCAGCGCCCGGGCGGGTGTCGTCCCGTCGGGAAAGACATGCTCGACGGCCCAGTCGGCGGGCAGGGAGAGATAGGCGCGAAGCGTGTCGGGCAGGTAGACCATCGCGGTCCGCCGCACGATGAGCTCCGGCTCGCCCTGCCCGGCGACACGCGCGAGGGTGTCGACGAGGAGTTCGGCGATGCGCCCGACAGCTGCGACCGCCTCGGAGGGCACGCGACTGCCGAGCCGCGCAGGCAATGTCAGGAGGTCGCCTTCGAGGGTGGACTCACTGACGCGGATCTCCGACCCGGCCGGTTCGATCCCGAGCGTCTGCAGCGCGCGGGATGCGGATGCGGAGTCGCCTGCCGCATCCGCAGCGAGCGCCGCGACCTGCCCCGCGAAGGCCGTGAGCCATTCGCCGAGCGTCATCGCGTGAGTGGAGATCGTCGCTCCGCGGTAGACGCGTGCCCACTCGGCTTTCCAGTGCGGACCGGGGTCGTAGCTGAGTCTCAACGCTTCGTTGGTCCCGGTGAGGCGTACCTCTCTTATGAGTCCGGGGCGACGGGCGATCCTGTCCGCCAGCGTGCGCGGGCGATCGACGGTGAGGACGCGGTCGAGCACCTCGGCAGGAAGTGTGCGGGCGACGCTGGCGACGAGGTCGCCGAGGAAGGCTTGAGGGTCGGAGTCGGCCGTGGACGGTTCGGTCATCGCGCACGTCCCTCCGTCGATCGCCCCACCCGATCATCCAAGCACGTCGGGCCGCCCGGAAGAACACGACTTCGGGCGGGGGTTCCCGCCACTTCGCGACGTGCCCGCCACGTCGAGCGGGAGGGGATGCCCCGAGCTGGCGGGGACGCGGCTGGCCCTGCTGGCGAGGGCTGGCGGGGGCCGGCGGGGGCTGGCGGGGCTGACGGGGACACGGCTGGCGGGGCTGACGGGGGCCGGCGGGGACACGACGCCCGGCACCCCGGGTGCTCAGCGGGCGGCGCCGCGGCGGCGGGCGAGCAGCAGGCCGAGCCCGAGGAGGATCGTGAGCAGCGCGCCGGCCAGCCCGGCGAGGCCGAGAGTGGACGACCCGGTTGCCGCGAGTCCTCCTGTGCCGGTGGCCGCCCCCGTTGCGCCTGCGGTGCCCGTGCCCGCCCCGGCACCGGTCCCCGTCCCTCCAGCGTTACCGTGCGGCGGCGTCACCGGCGGCGTGGGCGGTGGCACGGGCTTCAACGGCGGCTGGTTGACGTAGACGTTGCGGATGGGCGCGTGCGCGTAGGCCGGGTCGTCGCTTTCAGCGGAGTGGCTGATCGTCTCGACCGCCGACCCCGGCGGCAACGTGGTCACTCCTGCGTTGAGCTGCACGATGACCTCCTTCGGGCCCATGTCGCCGGCCGCGAACTCGAGGACGACACTGTCGGCGAAGGTCACGCCGCCGTCGATCGAGAGCTGCGCGTACGGGGCGCCCCCGCCGAAGGCCGCGGAGATCGTGATCAGGACGGGCGCGGTCGGCGGAGTCGAGAGGCGGATGGTGTAGCTGTCTCTGGTCGGGCCGCCCGGCCTCACGACGGTGCCGCCGTTCGATTCAGTGATGATGACCTGGGCGGTGGGCGCAGCGGGCACAGCGAGGGGGACTTCTACGACCGGCGGCGGGTCCTCGCCCGGGAGGAGCAGCGGAGAGGGCGTGGGCACGGTTCCGGTGAAGAGCGCGAGCGTGGCCTTCGCAGCGAAGTTGTGCATCGTGACGTGCAAGCCTTCGCCGGTCACTCCGTTGATGTTCGAGACGAAGCCGCCGAGACTGTCGAACGCCGTGACATGCACCGTGCTCGCGCCGACACCGCCGTCAAGCGAGACCGCGCCGTTCGTGAGGTACGCCTTCGCCGACGGCTGGCGCGCAACCACGATGAGGAACGCGTCATTGCCGGTCCCGGCCTCGACACGGAGCTCCGCGAGGTTGTGGCGGATCGTGAAGGTGTCGTTGCCCGCGCCCCCGTAGATGGTGGTCGGGAAGCTGATTCCGTTGCTGAGCAGCCCGAGCCGGGTCGGTACCGTCGGGAACTGGTCTTCTGGATGCACGGCCGGCGGGATGCGCGGGGTGGCGTACAGCTGCCCGACGATGAACCGGTCGTTGCCGGCGCCCCCGTCGAGCGTGGTGATGGCGCTGTTGTCGTCGACTACGAAGAGGTCGTTTCCGCCGAGACCGTTGACGGTCAGGCGGCTGTTGATGTGGTCGTCGTAGGCGATGCGCTCCGCATCCAGGATGCCGTGGAGCAGGGCGACGAACGCGGGATCGACCGCGCCCGGCTGGTCGGGGATGATCGCGGCTCCGCGCAGCAGGAACACGTCGGGTCCGTCCGAACCGTTCACCGTCAGCGTGTTGAGGCCGCCCCGCGCCCCGGAGTTCAGGACGTTGATCAGGTAGTCGTGGTTGAGCGGGTCGACGCTCCCCCAGGTGGTCGCGATGTAGGTGTTGTTGCCGCCCTGACCGTCGAGCAGCAGCGAGTCGCGCACGGGCAGGCCGTTGTACACGTCGCCGGATGCGTCGATGTGCGTCGTCGACATCGTCTGGAGGTGATCGACGACGAACGTGTCGTTTCCGTCGGGGAGGCCGGTCGGGCTGGCGCCGGCGGTGGGCCCGCCGTAGACGTTCGTCTGGCCGCCCAGGAAGGTGTGGTCGAAGAAGAAGGTGTCGACGCCCGCGCCGCCGAAGATGTTGGTCGGGTGCCCGGTCACCATGCCGGCGAAGTGCATGGTCGAACCGAGCGGTGCTGCGGGATTCTGAAGGTATTCGCCGATGATCGTGACGGTGGCGCCCTGGATCAGGCTGGTCGTCGCCGATTGGAAGTCGTCGCCGATGCGCAGCAGCACCGATCCGAGTGCGACGATGCGACCCTCGGTCAGGGTGGTGGTGCCGTCGAGAGTGCTGCCGCCGGCGAGGAGGTTCAGGTTCGCATCCGTGCGCGTTGCGACGAACGGGATGGTCAGCCGCACGTCCCCGAAGACGGACTCGGCACGCAGCACGTTCAGCGCACCGCTCGCCTCGGTGAGGTAGATGTCGCCGTTCGGCGGCACCGTGCCGGGGAGCGCGGCGGAGGTACGGTCGGTCAGCGCGTAGAGGCGTCCGCCGGCCGCCGCGTTCGTGTCGATCGTGATGTCGCTGAGGCCGGTGGCCGACGCTGCGCCGATCGACCCGTTGTGGGCGATGAGGTCGATGTTGGCGCCGATCACTGTGGCGGTCGTGCCGTCGACATTGTTGAGGATCGAACCGTTCTGGTCGATGAGCTCGACATCGCCGAAGAGCGATTCGACCAGGTTCACGAAGAGGGCGCCCGTCGTCTGCACAAGATAGATGCCGAGCGCGGCGACTGCCAGCACGGAGCCGCGTGCCGCGTTCGAGGAGTGGATCTCCAGGTAGTTGACGGCGGGGACCAGGAACCCGATGCTGCCGAAGAAGGCGAGGAGAGTGATCGTGTTGCCGGTGACGCGCGCTGAACCGTCGGTGATGCCTCCGACGTCGAAGATGGAGGCGCCAGACGTGTCCGCGGCGATCAGCGTCACGTCGCTCGCTGTCGAGGTGATCGTGCCGACCCGCAGGTCGCTGACCGTCTCGGTGTCGATGATCGAACCGTTGGTGAAGAAGTCGATCTCCCCTGCGTGGTCGGAGGTCGAGAACGGTGTCGGCAGTTCGACGCCGGTGAGGGTGGCGTCGACGTTGGTGTGGGCGTCGATGTTGAGCACGGCCCGTGCTGCGGTGTGCCTGACGTTGATGTCGTTGCCGGCGCTGAGGTCTTGGAAGACGTAGGTGCTCGGATACGGGTTGTTCAACGTGCCGAACGCGACGATCACGTTGTCGTTGTACACGTACGGCCCCGCGGGATCCGGGTGGAAGAACACTCGGTACTGGCCGGTCGGCGGCACGGTGACAGTGAACTGCGGCGCCTGGAAGACGTCGACCTGGAAGAAGGTGGACGTGAAGGTCGGCACATCGTCGCCCTGCAGGCTGTCGCCGAGGACGATGTCGATGTTGCGTCCGGCGTGGATGAGCGGGATGGTCGGGGTGAAGGCGGTCGCGGGCCCGCGCAGGATCGACGTGATGTCGAGGACGACGTCGTCACGCGCATCCGCTATCAACGACACGAACCGGGTCGGGTCGACGTTGTCGACCGTGAAGTCGCTCTGCACCAGGATGACCGGAATCGGGATCCGCAGACTGAAGAGCCCGTTGAACAGGATTCCGATCGTGCCGTTGTCAGCGAGGATCACCAGGGTGTTCGTCACGACCAGCGTGCCGTCTGGTCCGGCGAGGATGTCACCGTGCTGGTTGTCGATGCGGGTCGAGCCGATCGGGTTGTAGATGCGGCCGTCGATGATCAGCTCGGCTGTTCCGTTGCCCGAGACGAGGAAATTCTCGACGTCCACCGCGGTCGGGGTGAAGATCGGCTGCCCGATCGTGAACAGGAAACCGGCACTGTTCTGCACCTTGACCGAGATGGTGGCGGCGACGCTCGTGAGGTTGACGACGTTGATCGCATGCACGACCATCGTGCGGCTCGACGAGTTGAAGAGCTTCACGAAGTCGAAGGTGTTCTGGGCGATGAACCTGCCGTCGGTCCCGGTGATGATCCCGGCGGGTGGTGAGCCCCCGGCGAGCGAGTCCGGGATGTTCGCGAAGAAGATCGCCTGCGCGCCGCCGGTGTTGTTGATGTCCTGCACCTCGATGATGCGGCCGGCCGGGATGGTGCTGCCGAGGCCGTAGGTGTTGCCGAGGTCGTCCTTCACCGTGACGGCGAACAGTTTCACGATCGTGCCGTTCGCATCGATCACGAGTTGTGGATCCGCGGCATGCAAGAACACCGTGGCATGCCAGTCGATCACGCGCCGGGCGTTCTCGGTGGTGCCGCCGTGCGAACCGCCGCCGTCGAACGCCGCGCCGTCCGAGTTGGTCGGGCGCGACCAGTTGGTGAGCAGCTGGAGCGCTTCGACGTCGAGGAGGGCGGTGCGGATGACCGACCCGGCGTCCGCCGTCACGTTCGACTCGCTGTTGTACCCGATGTTCGACGTCGAGTTGGTGTCGCCGCCGAGGCAGCCGCAGTGCGCATCCGACGACGCGATCAGGGTGATCGCATTGTGCACGGCTTTCAGCGTGACCGTCTCGTAGCCGACGATCTTGACGTCGTGCTCGAGGTGCACGGTCGTGTTGCTGGTGACGTTCGTGTTCGCTGTCGCATCGGATGCCGCCCCGACCGCCCTCGCGTGCGTGTGTGCGTTGTTGTGGGCGAAGACGCTGTCGACGCTCGCGGTGACGTTCACGTTGTCGGCGGTGAGGTGGGCGCCCGGCTGGAGGTCGACCGTCGTGGTGATGCCGATGTTGAGGTCGCAACCCGGGGAGCCGCATTCGCCGGCGTGCGCATCCACACCGAGTCCGCCGCCTTCGGCGCTGGTGCTGACGTTCCCGAATGCGCCCGTGTGCGCAGAGACACCCAGGTCGTTACCCGCGATGATGGTGCCGGCGACGTTGGTGACCGTGCTGATGGTCATCGTGCCGCCCGCCTCAGAGGTGACCCCGGCCCCGAGGCCGCCGGCACTGGACTGCGACAGCGCCTGGACCTGGCCGAAGGTGAGCGGGTTGATCGTCACGTCGGCTCCGGCGGTGATGGTGGTTCCGCCGCCGATGTCAACCGTGGTGCTCGTCGTCGTGGAAGCCGTGGCTGCCGCGCTGCCGATGGCCACGAGCCCGCCGCCGCCGTTCGCGGAGTCTGCGCTGACGCCGGCGTTCGAGTTGGTGGTGACGATGATCGAGCCGAGCGCGGTGATCGAGGTGTTGGCGCCGCCGATGTTCACGGTGACGACGGCGGTCTCGTTCGCGTTCGTGTTGGCGTGGCTGGAGCTGATGATGCCGCCGCCCGATCCGTTGACGGTCGCTGTCGACAGCTGGCCGCCGCCGGCCGTGCTGCCGCCGATGCCGACGGCGGAGAGGGTCTGCGTGCCGCTTCCCGGTGCGGTGAGGTCGACCACGAGGTCCTGCGGGCCGCTGCCGACGCCGAGATCGACGGGCGCCGGGGTGAAGTTTCCAACGCCGACCACGCCGGAACCGTTGAGGGCGATCGGGGCCCCGCCCGGCGTGGTGGCGAGCTGGAAACTGGTGCTGGTCGCACCGACGATGTAGTAGCGTCCACCGTCGTTGAGACCCAGGATGGGCTGCTGGCCGGGCGCCCAGAACCCGTGCACGACGGCGCGTCCGGCGTCGGAGCGGTCGGGTGTCAGGCCGATCGGGGTGACGGGGATCGGGTTGTTGCTGCCGTCGACGCAGGTCCCGGTGGCGTCGCAGAGGTTGGCGGCCAGGCGGATCTGGTTGTTGTTCAGCACGATCACGAAGTAGGTGTGCCCGTTGACCAGTCCGCCGACGGGGTCGGTCGCGCCTTCGTAGACGACGGCCTGGCCGGTGCTGAACCCATGGCTCTGGATCGTGATGGTGTTGTCGTTCACGAACTGCACGGCCGGCGGGTTCCCGGAGATGATCGGGTTGTGGCTGCCGTCGACGGCGATCTCGACCTGGTCGGTCGTGAAGGTGTGCAGCGCGGGCGGGGCCGTGTAGGTGACGGCGTTTCCGTTGCTGTAGCCGTTGGCGACGCTGATCGTGTTGCCACCGGTCACGTTGCCGCCGCTCGCTCCCACGGGCGTCGTCGGGGTGGTCGCATCGAAGAGCTGGATGCTCGACGCATCCACGACGTGCACGCGGTAGCGGTGGCCGGAGACGAGGCCGGGAACCGCCGAGCCGCCCTGCGGAACGATGTAGATGACGAAGTCGCCTTCGTGGAGGTTGTGGCTCAACGGCACGAAGGTGGACCCGACCTGGGCGCCGAACTGGATGATGTCGGTGACCGGGTCGATGTGGGTGCCGTCGAAGATCGAGCCCAGCTGCACGGCGTTGGGGTTGACGACGATGACGTTGTACTGGGCGTTGTTGATCAGGCCGCCGACCGTCCCTCCGCCGTTGTTCGTGTAGGTGACCGTGCCGCCGGTCGTGAAGGAGTGCGGCGCCGTCAGGGTGATGGTGTCGGTGCCCGTGTTCACGCCGCCGTTGCCGTCGAAGTCGCTGTGGTTGGGGCTCGGCGGGGCCGTGGTGTTCTGCTGGGCGCTGACGGTGATGGTGCCGCCCGCGAAGATCCGGGCTCCCGCAGCGATCGTGAGGTTGACGGTCGGGTTGGTCACGACCCGCGCGTTGTTGGAGCTGATGTTGAGCAGGATGCCCACCGAGGTGCTCAGCGCCGACGAGATGGACACCGGGTTGGACGCGACTCCGATGGTGATGTTGCCGACGGTGGCGATGGGCGCGCCTGCGGACGCGAAGTCGGTTTCGACGGTGGTCGCCGTGGTCGCGGTCGCGCCGGCGTTGGAGATCGCGACGCCCGCGCCGCTGGTGTCGCTGATCAGGGCGGTCGACGTGTCGCCGCTGCTCGCCTGGACCGTGATCGAGGCGGCGCCCGGGGTGGTGGGGGTGGCACCGTGCGCTGCTCCGAGCATCCGGGCGAAGGTGCGTGCGTTGTCGGTGGCCGCCGGGTTCGCGGTGGAGACGGTGCCGAGTCCTCCGTTGACGGAGCCGCCCTTGGCGGTGACGCCGTTGGTCGCGGTGGCGACGACGGCGACCGTCGCGCTCGGGGCGTTCAGGAGCGCGCCGGCGTCGACGTTCGCCTGGGTGACCGCGTTGGACGTGATGAGGGCGACCGGCGACGAAGAGCCGACCGTGACCAGCCCGTAGTTGCGGGCACCCGCTGTGGTGGTGGCCGAGTTGGTCGCGGTCGACTGAACGGTCAGGCCGGTCGCTCCGGTGAGTCCGCCGCCGAAGTCGGCCGCGGTGCCGGCGTCGATTCGCGCGGTCGGCAACGTCAGACCAAGCACGAGTGCTCCGACGGAGAGCGTGTCGGTGTTGGCGCTGACGGTCGCGGACGAGGAAGCGATGACGGATGCGAGGCCCGAAGTCGCGAGAGCACCTGCGCCGTAGTGCGCTGTCACACCCGCCGAGCTCAGCAGTTCGGCGTCGACCAGCGCTGCGTTGAAGCTCGCAACGCTGATGTTCAGGGCGTTCGCGACGGCGGTGACCGTGTTCGTCGCCGAGGCTCCCACTGCGGCTCCGGTGGATGCGAGCAGCGCGCCGTCCATCGAAGCCGTCACCGGAGAACCGATTCTGGCCCGTGCGAAGAAGACGCCGCCGCTGATCACGCCGCCGGTGTTGCTCGAGACTTCGGCATCGGCACTGGTGCCGCCTGGCGTCTGCGCAGACACGGTGAACTGACCGCGGGCGGTGATGCGGGCGCTCGACGCGACGACGGCGGCGATCGCCGCGCTCGAGGTGACGTCCGCGAGGGCGACGACCCCGGTGACACCGGCGATGCTGAAGTTGTCGACCTTGACGGTCGCGGTCGCGCTGTTGTGGCCGGTCGCCGTCACGGAGAAGGCACCGGATGCGGTGGTTCCGCCGTCGAACTCCGCGCGTGTCGGGGCGGCCACGGTCGCGGTCGGCGAGAGGCCGGCCATGGTGAACAGGCCGACGCTCACCTGTGACGGCCGCGCGAGGGCGGTGTTGACGCTCGTCGCGCGCAGGAACACGTCGCCGGTCCCCGCGTTGACTGTGGTGGCGCTGCTGTCGACGAGGGCGCGAACCCCGGCGGTGACCATGATCTGCGCGATGGTGTCGCCGAACGCGCCGCTGACGACGCCGATCGAGACGACCTGTGAGGTGGAGCTCGCCGAGTTGGTCGCATCCGAGGTGACCTGGAGGCCGTGGCTGACGATGATCGGGTCGGCGAGTTCGGCGCGGGTCTCCGCCGCGACCAGCGCTGTAGCCGCGTTGAGTGCGCCGGTGAACAGGCCGATGCTCGCCGCATCCGTCGAGACCGTCGCGTGGTTCGCGTTCGTCGCGGCGATCCGGACCGCGCCGGTGGAGCTGAGGGTTCCTCCGGAGACGATCGCCACGACGCCGGCGCTCTGCTGTATCTCGGCGTCGACGAGAGCGACCGTGACGCCGAACCCGCTGAGCCCGAAGCTCGTGGTGGAGGCGTTCACGGTGCTGTCCCCGGCCGCGACGACGGAGATTGAGCCGGAGGAGAAGACGGGTGCGCGGAGTTCCGCGGTGGTGGCGCCGGCGAGGATCGCGCTCGCGAGGAAGAACCCGGCGCTGATGAGTCCCCCGCCGCCACTGGTGATCGTCGCCGCAGCGTAGTTGCCGTGCGTGCCGTCTGACACGATCGTCGCCGTCACCTGCACGGCGCCGAAGCTGCGGAGGCTCGCCGTCGGGCCGACGCTGGCGAGTACGTCGGCACTCTGGGCCACGGTCGCGAGGGCGCTGGTGCCCTGGCCTCCGCCGACCAGGGTGATACCGACGACGAAAGCGGTCGCGGTGGCCTGGTTCTGTCCGCTGGCGGTGACGGCGATCGAACCGGATGCGGAGACGACGCCATCGAGGTGCGATTCGGTGGCCCCCGAGATCGTCGCGATCGGCAGCAGGAGACTGAACCCGATGAGGCTGAGGGTGACGCTCGGCGTGGTCGCGTTCGCGTGGTTCTGCGAGGTCGCTCCGACGACGACCGCTCCACCGGCCGCGACGCTCGCGGAGCTGGTGAAACGGGCAATGGCGGAGCGCGAAGTAGTCGCGCGGGCGAGGTTGATGCCGGCGGCGAACGCGCCGGTTGCGACACTGAGGGTCGAGGTGGTCGGGGTGGTGGTGCTGTTCGCCGTGATCGACGCGCCACCGGAGAGGATCGCGTGACCGTTGTAGAAGGCCGTCGTCGTGCCCGAGATGGCGGCGACCGCGACCGCGCCGGAGATGCCGCCGCCGACGCCGACCGAGACCGAGTAGGTCTGCACCGGGACGACGATCGTGGACTGCGCGACCTCCTTCACGCCGCCGGCCGGCGCCAGCAGCGATCCGATCGAGACGTTTCCGATGGTCGCCGTGGTGTCGCCGTCGACGAGTGCGACGGCGACCGACGCGCCGGCGGCCACGAGGCCGATGCTTCCCCCGATGGCGAGCGGCGAGATCGTGCGGGTTCCGATCGCTTCGACGTCGACCGTGCCGCCCGCGGTCGGAATGACCGCACCGTCGTCGATGTGGGCGTTCTGCGTTGCGTGGCTCGTGATGAGCACGACCTGGCCGGTGACCGCGACCGCGCCGCCCACACCGGCGAAGACCAGGCCGTTGTCGGTCTCGGTGAGCTGGGCCTTCACGTTCACGTTGCCGCCGGCGGTGACCGATGCGCCGGTCTGGATGAACGCTTCGACGTTGCTCGTGAGACCGAGGATGAGCACCGAGCCGCCGACCGCGACCGCGCCGCCCGCCGCTGTGCCGGCCAGGCCGTTGACCGCCAGGTTCTCCCCCGCTCCCACACTCACGCTGCCCCCGGCGACGATGACCGTGCCGGCGCCGATCGTGGCGACGGTGCCCTGCGGTACGGAGGCGTTCGAGAACTCGGCGCTGACGATGTTCGAGCTGGGCGCCGAACCGTGCACCGAGGTGTTGGCCGACCCGAGCGTGGGCTGCATCCGCCCGTTCGTGTTGTCCGACGTGTTGTGCAGGTTGGAGGTGCCGTCGAGGATACCCGTGTAGCCGCCTGTTCCGGAGCCGTTGGCGTGCCCGCCTGCCTCGGCCGCCGCATCCGGTTTGCCGGACGACGGGCTGAGCGCATCCGTCGAGCCCTCCCACTGCGTGCCGGCGGTGTCGGCTACCGGGTCGAGCGTCGGGTGGGCGACCTTGGCGCCGTAGCGCTTGCCGTCGGAGCCGGTGACGACGTCGCCCTGCGCGTACGTGGTGGTGGATGACCAGGCGCCCTTGTCCTGGCCGTACGACCCCTCGTTGTACGAGCCCGTCGGGGCCGTTCCGACGCTCCAGACGGAGACCGAGCCGGCGACGCCGACGAACCCGCCGCCGATGCTGACGGCGTAGGTCTGGATCTTCTTGATCGCAAGAGCGTAGAACGCGACGTCCTTGGCGGCGTGCAGGGTGGCGGAGCCGCCGATGTACGCCTGGCTCGTGATGTCGGCGATGCCGATGTCGATGCCTCCGGCGACACCGACGAAGCCGGCCCCGAGTCCGCCGCCGATCGTGAAGGTCGTCACCTGGTCGGCCGCCGCCACGTTCACGGACTGCTGGGAGCCCGCGCCCGCCTGCAGGTTGATCCTCGTGCGGTTGAGCGCGTTGCTGTCGATGAAGGCGAGGGTGGTCGCGTGGAGCAGCGTGACGTTCAGTCCGCCCGCGACCCCGACGAATCCGCCACCGGCCGCGACGGCCATGCCGAAGACGTTCTCGCTCGAGCGGGCCTGGACGGCGAGGCCGTTGAAGGCCGAGAGCGTGCCGAACCCGCTGCCGCTGACCGTGCCGTCGTCGATGCCGGCGAGGGCGACCCCGGGTTGGTGCGCGAGTGCGTCGACCGCGCTGCCCGCGCCGATGAACGCACGCGTGTCCTTGGTGAGCGAGGTGACGGCCACGCCGACACCGACGCCGACCGCGCCGACCGCGGCGCCGCCCGAGACGACCGTGATCTTCGTCGCGTCCGCCGCACTGAAGAGTGCGTTGTTGCCGGCGGTGATCGCGACGCCGAGCCCGGTGTCAGCGTACGTGTGCGTGTTCAGCACGATGACGCTCACGACGCCGGCGACACCGACTGCGCCGCCGGCCGCAGCGGCGGCGACGGCCGTGATCTGGTCGGATGCGTTCGCTGCGACGACCACATCGCGCGCCGCGTTGACGACCGCGCCGGTTCCGATCACGCTGTCCGTGTTCAGGGTGACGATGCCGACCGCTGCGTTCGCCCCAACACCGACGGCTCCGGCGGCGACCGAGGCAGCGACGATCAGGAGCTGGAAGGCGTTGCCGGCCCCGACGATCACGCTCTGCGCGCTCGACGCGCCGGCGTTGTTCACGTTGACCTGGGCGATGCGCCCGATGAACGCCGTCGTGTTCGCCGTGACGACGTTCACGCTGCCGCTGACCGAGACGCCGACCGTGCCGAAGCCGGCAGCCACCCCGAACCCGCCGATGTCGTCGCTGTTGTTCGCCGTGACCGAGACGCCGTGGAAGCCCGACGCCGCGTTGGGCACGATGACGTGCTGGCCGCTGACGGAGGCGGCGTCGCCCGGGGGCTGGTCGCCCTGCTTGAGGATGCTGTGGGCCCGGTCCGCGCCGGCCGTGGCCTTGTTCAGCGTGAGGGGGGTCTGGACGGCGCCGCCGCAGTTGCTGCCGCCGGGGTTGGCGTGGCAGGCGGAGTCGGCGAGTTCGATCGCGTGCGGGCCGACGACGATCGCGTAGTAGGTGTGGCCGTCTACGAGACCGCCGATCGCGGTGCCGCCGCCTGCGCGGTAGACGACCGGATCGCCGGTGTTCACGGTGAGGTCGTACGGAAGGTTGATCACGTTGCCCGAGACGTCCGACGACGGGGTGAAGTACTGCCCCGGGGCCTGCGGCGTGGCCGCGTGGTCGGTTGCCATCAGCCGCTGCGATTCGCCGCCGCGCACCGGAACGCTGAGCAGGATGCTCGGCCCGCCCTGCGTCGCCGAGAGCTGCACCTCGTGTGCGGAGACCACGTGCACGTAGTAGACGTTGCCCTGCACGAGGCCGCCGATCGGCGTGCCGCCTCCGTCGTCGTAGAGCACCTGCTGGCCTTCGGTGAACCCGTGCGTGTACCCGAGGTCGATGGTGCGCGAATCGCCTTCGATCGCCGCCGACGGGGTGAACCGCGTGTCGACCGGGGTGACCGAGTAGCCGCCGGTGTCGACGGTGAGACCCGCTCCGTTGCCGAGTGCACGCACGACCGAGTTGTCGCCGATGAACGAGGTGGTCGTCTTGTTCACGATCGGGACGGCGGCGGATGCCCCCACTCCGACTTCGCCGCCGATGGCGATGCTGCCCGCGATGACGTTGAGGGTGAGCTGCTCGTTGGCCGAGATCCGGGCGCTGCCACCCGCGAGGATGGTCGCGCGCGACGTCGCGCAGCTGGTCGCGTTGACGGCCTGGGCACTGCAGACCTCACCCACGAACGCCTTCGTGACGATGGTGAACACCGACACCGCCGCGTTCAGGGCCACGCCGACCGACCCGCCTGCCGAGACCCCTGCGGAGATCGAGATGACGTTCTCGTTGGAGGCGGCGTCGATCGTCACTGAACCGTTGGCCGTGATCGCGACCTGCGGTGCGACCCAGGCCTGGGTGTCCTTGTTGAGCAGTTCGACATCCGCCCCCGCACCGATGCCGGCGGAACCGCCGACGCTCAGCTGCCCGGCGACGCCCTTGATGGTGGTCGTGTCAGTCGCGCTGAGCGAGACACCCTCGGTGCTCGACGCCCCCGCGTTGTTCGAGTTGATCGTCGCGCCGCGGTCGATGTGGGCGTGCGTGGTGTTGTTCAGCACGTCGACGGTCGCGGAACCGGCGACGGCGGCCGAGCCGCCCACCGTTCCTCCGACGGCGATCAGCGTGACGTCCTCGTGCTGCGTCGCCCCGATCGTGAGGCCTGTCGGTCCCTTCGCCCAGATGTCGTCGCCCGCGCCGATCCAGGCGTCGACGATGCCGCTGCGCACCAGGACGGCCGACGAGATGCCGACCCCGGCACTGCCGCCGACGCTGACCTGCCCGGCATACAGTCCGATGTTGGATGCGTCGTCCGCCGCCTGGATGGTGACGTCGCCTCCGGCGTGCACGACCGTCGCCTGGCGCGGGCCGCCGTCGATGTACGCCCTCGTGCCCGGCGCACTGTCGCTCGGGTTGAGCACGAGGACGATGATCGAGCCGGTCACGCCGACGCTCTGCGATGCGGCTGCGCCGATCGCGATCTCGGTGAAGTTCTGCGGGTCGGTCGCGCGCAGGGTGACCGACCCGCCGGCCGATGCGACAACCGAGCGGCCGATGAACGCACGAACGTCCTTGTTGATGACGCCGACGATGACGCTGATGCCCACACCCACGCTCCCGAGCGACAGCCCGAGGGAGCCGGCGAGTTCGAGCACGCGGATGTCGTCGGAGGCGGTGATCGAGATCGACTGCCCCGGCGACCCGGCGACGCTCTGGTTCACCGACGCGTTGTTCGCGATGAACGCCTGGGTGGTGAGGTTGAACACGTCGACGATGAACGCACCACCGACGGCAACGCCGCTCGTCCCGGCTCCGCCTGCGACCGCCACCGAGGTCACGTCGGGCACTTTGACACTCGGGATGATGCTGATGCCGAGCGGGACGAGCGAGGCCGAGGCGCTGAGCGACATCGCGCCGCCCGCGTTGACCGTCGTGGGCTGCTGGATGTTCGAGTCGACGAAGGCGCGGGTGCTCACGTTCAGCACGCTGACGGCGATCGCGGCGCCGACCCCGGAGCCGTCGAGTGAGAGACCACCCGCCCCGGCGATGGTCTGGAGGCCCATGGGGTTGCTTGCGGCCAGGACCAGCGCGCCGGCGGCGGAAACCTTCGAACCGGCACCGATGACCGCCGTGTTCTCGAAACCGATGACCTGGACGGCCACGGAGCCGGCGACGCTGACATCGCCTGCACCTCCCGCGGCCGAGAGACCCCACGCCGTGAAGTCGTTCTCCGTCTGCGGCGGGGTGACCGCCTGGACGATGATGCTGCCGCCGGTGACGGTGGCGCCGACGCCGATCGAGCCGCGGTTGACGATGGTGGCGACGTTGAGCCCGATGCCGGCGCCGATGTTGTTGCTGTTGATCGCGGTCGACGTTCCCACCGACTTGGCTGTCGCATCCGTCGCGTTGGTCGCGCTGACCTGGATGGCGCCGGCCGCCGTGACGGTGAGGCCGTCGGCGACGCCCGCCGTGTTGGTGTCGGTGACGACGTTGACGCTGACCGCAGCCCCGACGCCGACCCCCTGGCCGGACGACTGGCCGGACTGGCCGCCGGATTCGCTGTTCGCGTTGCCGACCGCGCCGCCCGCGGACTGGTCGCCCGTCGGCAGCCGGCTCTCGTTGCCCGCCGTGCTCGGGGTGTTCTGAACGCTGTTCTTCGCCTGTCCGTCGGAGCTGCCTCCGGTGCCCGGCGTCGTGCCCTGCGCACTCGCCGTGACATCCGCGCTGCCGGCCGTCGTGGTGGTCGCGGCGAGCACGACCGACGTGCCGGAGATGTTCCGCGCCAGTGCCGCGGTGGTCGTCACCGTGAGCACGTTGACGGCGATGATGGCGCCGACCGCGACGCTGCTGCTGGCTGCCTTGGCGTCACCGGTGATCGACGCGGAACCGGTGTGGGTGGCGCGGAGCTGCACGGCGCCGGTCGCGGCGATCGTCCCGGCGCCGGGAGTGCCGATCCGCGCGATGGTCGTGTTGACGACGATGTTGATCCCGACGGCCGGGCTGACCGCGACGCTGGAGCCGGCAGAGCCCGCGGTCACCATGTTCACGACGGGTTCGGCGGAGGTGGCGGCCAGGGTCACGTTGCGGCCGCCGGTCAGCGAGGCGCCGTCCTGCACCTCCGCCCGGGTGACGTTCGTCGTGAGCACGTTGATCGCGACCGATGCGCCGACACCGACGGTCCCGCCTCCACCGATCGACGCATCCGCCAGCGCTTTCGCGGAGTCGGAGCGGAGGTTCTGCGCGATGAGCGTGATGTCGCCGGTGCCGGCCGCGACGATCGCGCTACCGGGGACGTACGCCTCGGTGTTGTCGGTGACGAGGTTGAGTGCGAGGGCGCCGGCGATGCCGACCTTCTTGGAGCCGGCCCCAGCGTCGGCTTCGACGGTGAAGGTGTGCGTCGTGTCGGTCCCGAGCGCGGTCATCGTGGCTTCGAGGTCGAACCCGTTGGAGGTGACGTGGGTGCGTTCGCCGATGAAGGACCGGTTGGTGATGGTCACCAGGTTGAGTGCGACGGCGGCGCCGACGCCGACGTTGGTCGCCTTGACCGCCTTCCCGTCGGCTTTGACGGTGCCGTCGACGTTCTCCGAGCTCTTCAGGCTGACCGCACCGCCTGCGATGAGGGTGAGACCGTCGGGCAGGATGGAGGTCGCCGAGACGTTCGCGATGTTGAGGGCGACACCGGCCGCCACCGAGACTTTGCCGTCCGAGGTCGACGCCGACGGGTTCGCGCTCGCACTCGATCCGGATCCGCCGTTAGCCGTGTCGGTGCTGATCGCGTTGGTGCGTTCCTTCTGGGCCTGGCCGTCGACGCCGCCGGCGGGGGCTCCGCTGTCGCCCTGCTGCGGTGCACCGCTGGCGGATGCGCTGGCCGAGGCTCCGTCGACCGATGAACCGAAGGCGCCGAACGCGATGGAGCCTGCGGAGGTGATGTTGCGGCCGGTCGTGCTCGAGACGGTGTGGGTCACCAGGTTCAGGGCGAGAGCGACACCGATGGAGGCGGTGGAGCCGCCGCTCGCGACCGAGCCGGCCGAAGTGACGGCACCGGCCGTCTGGGTGGCTGTGGCGGAGAAGGATCCGGTGAGCACGATCGTGCCGCTGCCAGGGAGCGTGCCGATCGCAGCCGTGGTGGTGACGTTGGAGATGGTGATCGCGACGGCGGGAGACACATCCACCTTGCCCCCGGATGCCCCCATTTTCGCGTCCGTCGTGGCGAGGTCCCCTGCCGTCGCGGCGAGGGTGAAGTTGCGTGCGCCGACGACCGTGATGCCGTCGTCGAGGACGGCCTTCGTGGTGTCGGTGATGAGGTTGAGGGCGACGGATGCTCCGACGCCGACGTTCGTCGCGGTCACTCCGCCGGGCGTCGGTTCTGCCGTCACGGTGCTGGTGGCCTTGCTTGCGGCCGTCACGGCGACGTCGCCGCCGGTCAGCGTGACGGTGCCGGCGAGTTCGGCCTGGGTCGCCTGGTTGATGATCGCGATCGCCACCGACCCTGCGACGGAGATCTTGCCCTGGCCGGCTCCGGCGACGGAAGCCGCGCCGTAGGTCGACGTCGTGTCCGTGCCGTTCGGAGTCACGGTCGCGGAGACGGTCAGCGCGTGCGCCTTGACGGTGTCGCCGGTCGGCAGGATCGCCTGGTTGGTCACGTTCGCCAGGGTGATCGCGACTCCGGCGCCGATCGTGGCGGTCGCGCCGTGCGATGCCGAGCCGTCGGCCGAGCTCGCGGCATCCGTGTTCGCACTCGAGGCGAGGGTCACGAGTCCACCTGCCGTCAGGGCGAGCCCGGCGTTCTCGATGGTGGCCTTGGACACGACGGTGGCGATGTCGATGCCGACGGCCGCGGCGACGTTCACCTTGCCGTCGGAGGTGGATGCACTCGGCGAGGCGGTCGAACCGGAGGCCTTGCCGCCGTTCGCCGTGCTCGTGGCGTCCGCGTTGCTGCGCTGGGTCTGCACCTGCTGGTCGACGCCGTTGCCGGCCGCGCCGCCACCGCCGGTCCCTGAGCCGTTCGCGCTGTTCTCCGGGGCTCCCGAGGCACTCGCGCTCGCGGCCGCTGCCGAGGCGCTGATTCCGGATGAGCGGAGGGCGATGTCGCCGCCGGCGGTGATGCTGCGGGCCGTCGTCGCAGTGACCGTGTGGTTGGCGATCGTGAGGGCGACGCCGACTCCGATGGCTGCAGTCGCGCCGCCGGCGACGACGGCGCCTGCAGTGGACGATGCGCTGGCGTTCTGCGTGGCGCTTCCGCTGAAGGAACCGCTGAGCGCCAGCGCGCCGCCGAGGGTGCCGACCCGTGCGGTCGTGGTCACATTCGACAGGGTCACCGCGACGGCCGGCGCGATGTCGACCTTGCCGCCGGTCGCCCCCATCTTGGCTTCGGTGATCGCCGCGTCCCCGGCCGTCGCGCTCATCGTGACGTTCGCAGCACCCATCAGGCTGATGCCGTTGTCGAGCGTTGCGGTCGTGGTGTCGGTGATCAGGTTCAGGGCGACGGATGCGCCGACACCCACGTTCGTCGCGGTCACGCCGCCTGCCGTGGGTTCGGCTTTGACCGTGCTGGCTGCTTTGCTCGCGGCGATGATGTTCGCGTCGCCGCCGGTGAGGACGACAGTGCCGGCAACCTCGGCAGTGGTCGTCTGGTTGATCACCGCGAGACCGAGCGATCCGGCGACCGAGATCTTGCCGCCGCCGGCACCGCTGGTCGCCTGCGCTCCGTATGTCGACGTGACATCGGCACCGTTGACCGTCTCGGTCGCCGACACGGTCAGCGCCTTGGCGTGGATCGTGTCGCCGGTCGGCAGGATCGCCTGGTTGGTCACGTTCGACAAGGTGATCGCGACTGCGGCGCCGATGGTCGCGGTGGCGCCGTGAGAAGCCGAACCGTCCGCGCTGGTCGCGGCATCCGTGTTCGCGCTCGAGGCGAGGGTGACCAGGCCGCCCGCGGTGAGGGCCAGTCCCGGGTGTTCGATGGTCGCCCGCGAGACGGTGGTCGCGAGATCGAGGGCGATCGCTGCCGCCACGTTGACCTTGCCGTCGGAGGTCGATGCGCTCGGCGCCGTACCGGAGCCGGAAGTCTTGCCTCCGTTCGCGGTGCTGGTCGCATCCGCGTTCGTTCGCTGCGTCTGCACCTGCTGGTCTACGCCGCTGCCGGCACCACCGCCGCCACCCGTGCCGGAACCGCTCGCGTTGTTCTCGGGGGCGCCCGACGCACTCGCGCTCGCTGCTGCCGCCGACGCGGAGATGCCGGATGCCTTCAGGGTGATCGCGCCGCCCGCGGTGATGCTGCGGGCTGTCGTCGCCGTGACGGTGTGGTTCGCGATCGTCAGGCCCAGACCGACACCGATCGCCGCAGTCGATCCACCCGAGACGACCGCGCCGGCCGTCGAAGACGCGCTCGCGTTCTGCGTCGCGGTGCCGCTGAACGATCCGGTGAGGCTCAGTGCCGTGCCGAGCGTTCCGACGCGCGCCGTGGTGGTCACATTCGAGAGCGTCACGGCTACCGCGGGGGCGATGTCGACCTTGCCGCCGCTCGCGCCCATCTTCGCTTCGGTGATCGCCGCGTCCCCGGCCGTCGCGCTCAGCGTGACGTTCGCCGCACCGGTGAGGCTCACCCCGTTGTCGATGGTCGCGCTGGTGCTGTCGGTGATCAGGTTCAGGGCGACGGATGCCCCCACACCGACGTTCGTTGAGGTGACGCCGCCGGCGGTCGGCTCCGCCTTCACCGTGCTGGCAGCGTTGCTCGCCGCCGTGATCGTCGCGTCGCCGCCGGTGAGGACGACAGTGCCGGCAACCTGCGCGGTGGTGTTCTGGTTGATCACGGCGAGGCCGAGCGATCCGGCGACCGAGATCTTGCCGCCGCCGGCACCGCTGGTCGCCTGCGCGCCGTAGGTCGACGTGACATCGGCACCGTTCACGGTCTCCGTCGCGGACACCGTCAGCGCCTTCGCGTGGACCGTGTCGCCGACCGGGAGGGCCGCCTGGTTGGTCACGTTCGCCAGCGTGATCGCGACGCCCGCGCCGATGGTCGCGGTCGCGCCGTGGGAGGCCGAACCGTCGGCGCTGGTGGCCGCATCCGTGTTCGCCGACGACGCCAGGGTGACGAGGCCACCCGAGGTGAGGGTGATGCCGGTTCCTTCGATCGTCGCCCTGGAGCTCGTGGTCGCGAGGTCGAGGGCGATCGCCGCAGCGACGTTCACCTTGCCGTCCGAGGTCGATGCGCTCGGCGCCGTGGTCGAGCCGGAGGCCTTGCCACCGTTCGCGGTGCTGGTCGCATCCGCGTTCGTGCGCTGGGTCTGCACCTGCTGGTCGACACCGCTCCCGGCTCCGCCGCCGCCACCCGTGCCGGACCCGTTCGTGCTGTTCTCGGGAGCGCCCGACGCACTCGCGCTCGCAGCGGCCGCCGACGCGGAGATGCCGGAGGCCTTGAGCGTGATCGCACCGCCCGCGGTGATGCTGCGTGCCGTCGTGGCGCTGACGGTGTGGTTGGCGATCGTCAGGCCCAGACCGACACCGATCGCCGCAGTCGATCCACCCGAGACGACCGCGCCGGCCGTCGAGGACGCGCTCGCGTTCTGCGTCGCGGTCGCGCTGAAGGCGCCGGTCAGGCTGAGGCCGCCGCCGAGCGTGCCGACCCGCGCGGTGGTGGTCACATTCGAGAGCGTCACGGCTACCGCGGGGGCGATGTCGACCTTGCCGCCGGATGCCCCCATCTTGGCTTCGGTGATCGCCGCGTCCCCGGCGGTCGCGCTCAGCGTGACGTTTGCAGCACCGGTCAGGCTGATGCCATTGTCCAGCGTGGCGCTGGTGGTGTCGGTGATCAGGTTCAGGGCGACGGATGCGCCCACACCCACGTTCGTCGAGGTGACACCGCCGGCGGTCGGCTCCGCCTTCACCGTGCTGGCAGCGTTGCTCGCGGCGATGATCATCGCGTCGCCGCCCGTGAGGACAACCGTTCCGGCAACCTGCGCGGTGGTGTTCTGGTTGATCACGGCGAGGCCGAGCGACCCCGCCACCGAGATCTTTCCGCCGCCAGCCCCGCTCGTTGCCTGCGCTCCATACGTCGACGTGACGTCTGCGCCATTCACCGTCTCGGTCGCCGACACGGTCAGCGCCTTGGCGTGCACGCTGTTGCCGGTCGGCAGCACCGCCTGATTGGCGACATTGGCAAGGGTGATCGCGACCGCGGCGCCGACGGTCGCGGTCGCGCCGTGGGAAGCTGAACCGTCGGCGCTGGTCGCCGCATCCGTGTTCGCCGACGACGCCAGCGTGACGAGCCCGCCGGAGGTCAGCGTGATCCCCGTTCCTTCAATGGTCGCCTTCGAGCTCGTGGTCGCGAGGTCGAGGGCGATCGCCGCGGCGACGTTCACCTTGCCGTCGGAGGTCGATGCGCTCGGCGCCGTGGTCGAGCCGGAGGCCTTGCCACCGTTCGCCGTGCTGGTCGCATCCGCGTTCGAGCGCTGCGTCTGCACCTGCTGGTCGACACCACCGCCGGCGCCTCCACCGCCGCCGGTACCGGATCCGTTCGCGCTGTTCTCCGGGGCGCCCGAGGCACTGGCGCTCGCGGACGCTGCCGAGGCGCTGATTCCAGATGCCTTGAGGGTGATCGCGCCCGTCGCCGTGATGCTGCGGGCCGTCGTCGCCGCGACCGTGTGGTTCGCGATCGTCAGAGCGAGTCCGACCCCGATCGCCGCCGTCGAGCCGCCGGCCACTACCGCACCCGCCGTCGAGGACGCACTTGCGTTCTGGGTCGCCGCGCCCGTGAACGCACCGGTCAGCGACATCGTGCCGTCGGTGCCGACGCGCGCGGTGGTGGTCACATTCGAGAGGGTCACCGCGATGGCAGGGGCGATGTCGACCTTGCCGCCGGACGCGCCCATCTTCGCCTCGGTGATCGCGGCATCCACGGCCGTCGCGCTGAGGCTGACATTGTGGGCACCGGTCAGGCTCACCGCGTTGTCGATGGTGGCGGTCGTCGTGTCGGTGATCAGGTTCAGGGCGACGGATGCACCTACACCCACGCTCGTCGTGGTGACACCCCCAGCCGTCGGCTCCGCCTTCACGGTGCTCGCAGCCTTACTCGCCGCCATGATCGTCGCGTCGCCGCCGGTCAAGACGACCGGGCCGGCCACCTGGGCGGTGGTCGTCTGGTTGATCACGGCGAGGCCGAGCGATCCGGCGACCGAGATCTTGCCGCCGCCAGCCCCGCTGGTCGCCTGCGCGCCATACGTTGAAACCGCATCCGCACCGTTCACCGTCTCGGTCGCGGAAACGGTCAGCGCCTTCGCGCGCACGCTGTCACCGGCCGGCAGCATCGCCTGGTTCGTCACGTTCGCGAGGGTGATCGCGACCGCGGCACCGATGGTCGCGGTCGCGCCGTGGGAGGCCGAACCGTCCGCGCTCGTGGCCGCGTCCGTGTTCGCACTCGACGCGAGCGTGACGAGACCACCCGAGGTGAGGGCGATGCCGGCTCCCTCGATCGTCGCCTTCGAGGTCGTGGTGGCGAGATCGAGTGCGACCGCCGCCGCGACGTTCACCTTGCCGTCGGAGGTCGACGCGCTGGGCGCTGCCGTCGAACCGGATGTCTTGCCGCCGTTCGCGGTGCTGGTCGCATCCGCGTTCGAGCGCTGGGTCTGCACCTGCTGGTCGACACCGCCACCGGCTCCCCCGCCACCACCGGTGCCGGACCCGCTCGCGCTGTTCTCCGGAGCCCCGGATGCCGACGCGCTGGCTGCGGAGGCCGATGCCGAGACGCCCGTGGCCTTCAGGGTGATCGCGCCGGTTGCCGTGATGCTCCGCGCCGTCGTCGCCGTCACCGTGTGGTTCGCGATCGTGAGCGCGAGTCCGACACCCACTGCCGCCGTCGATCCACCCGAGACGACCGCGCCCGCCGTGGACGAAGCGCTCGCGTTCTGGGTCGCCGTGCCCGTGAACGCACCGGTGAGGGTCATCGTCCCGTCGGTGCCGACGCGCGCTGTGGTGGTCACATTAGAGAGGGTGACCGCGATGGCGGGGGCGATGTCGACCTTGCCGCCGGACGCTCCCATCTTCGCTTCGGTGATCGCCGCATCCCCGGCCGTCGCGCTCAGCGTGACGTTCGCCGCGCCGGTGAGGCTCACACCGTTGTCGATCGCGGCGGTCGTTGTGTCGGTGATCAGGTTCAGGGCGACGGATGCACCGACTCCGACACTCGTCGAGGTGACGCCGCCGGCGGTCGGCTCCGCATTGACCGTGCTGGCAGCGTTACTGGCGGCGGTGGTGTTCGCGTCGCCGCCGGTCAGGACGACCGGGCCCCCCAACTCGGCCGTCGTCGTCTGGTTCACGATCGCGAGGCCAAGGGACCCGGCGACCGAGATCTTGCCGCCGCCCGCCCCGCTCGTCGCCTGCGCGCCATACGTTGAAACCGCATCCGCACCGTTCACCGTCTCAGTCGCGGAAACGGTCAGCGCCTTCGCGTGGATGCCGTCACCGGTCGGCAGGGCCGCCCGGTTGATCACGTTCGCCAGCGTGATTGCGACGGCCGCGCCGATCGTCGCCGTCGCGCCCTGCGAGGCCGAACCATCCGCGCTCGTGGCCGCATCCGTGTTCGCACTCGACGCGAGGGTGACGAGCCCTCCCGACGTGAGAGTGATCCCAGTTCCCTCGAGCGTCGCCTTCGAGGTCGTGGTGGCGAGATCGAGTGCGACCGCTGCCGCGACGTTCACCTTGCCATCCGAGGTCGACGCGCTCGGGGAACTCGTCGCGCCCGAGGTCTTGCCGCCGTTCGCGGAGCTGGTCGCATCCGCGTTGGTCCGCTGCGTCTGCACCTGCTGGTCGACGCCGCCGCCGGCGCCGCCGCCACCGCCGGTGCCGGAACCGCTCGTGCTGTTCTCAGGAGCACCCGACGCCGAAGCACTCGCCGCTGCAGCCGATGCCGAGACACCCGATGCCTTGAGGGTGATCGCGCCGGTCGCCGTAATGCTGCGGGCCGTCGTCGCCGTGACCGTGTGGTTCGCGATCGTCAGAGCGAGTCCGACCCCGATCGCCGCGGTCGAGCCGCCGGATACGACCGCGCCGGCGGTAGAAGAGGCACTCGCAATCTGTGTCGCGCTGCCCGTGAACGCGCCCGTCAGGGTCAATGTCCCGTCGGTGCCGACCCGCGCGGTCGTGGTCACGTTGGAGAGGGTGACCGCTATGGCGGGCGCGATGTCGACCTTGCCGCCCGACGCCCCCATCTTCGCCTCGGTGACCGCGCTGTCGCCTGTTGTCGACGAGAGGCTCACGGTGTGGGCGCCCGTCAGGGTGACCCCGTTGTCGATCGTGGCGGTCGTCGTGTCGGTGATCAGGTTCAGGGCGACGGATGCGCCCACACCGACACTCGTCGAGGTGACACCGCCCGCGGTCGGCTCCGCCTTCACCGTGCTCGCAGCCTTACTCGCCGCCGTGATCGTCGCGTCGCCGCCGGACAGGACGACCGGGCCGGCCACCTGGGCGGTGGTCGTCTGGTTGATCACGGCGAGGCCGAGGGACCCGGCGACCGAGATCTTGCCGCCGCCGGCGCCGCTCGTCGCCTGCGCGCCGTAGGTCGAGGTGACATCGGCGCCGTTCACCGTCTCGGTGGCCGACACCGTCAGCGCCTTCGCGTGCACCCTGTCACCGACCGGCAGCACGGCCTGGTTGATCACGTTCGCCAGGGTGATCGCGACCGCCGCGCCGATCGTCGCCGTCGCGCCGTGCGATGCCGAACCATCCGCACTCGTTGCCGCATCCGTGTTCGCCGACGACGCCAGCGTCACGAGGCCGCCCGAAGTCAGCGCGATGCCGGTTCCCTCGATCGTCGCCTTCGACGTCGTCGTTGCCAGGTCGAGTGCGACCGCCGCCGCCACGTTCACCTTGCCGTCGGAGGTCGACGCGCTGGGCGCTGCCGTCGAACCGGATGTCTTGCCACCGTTCGCGGTGCTGGTCGCATCCGCGTTCGAGCGCTGGGTCTGCACCTGCTGATCGACACCGCCACCGGCACCACCGCCACCACCGGTACCGGACCCGCTCGCGCTGTTCTCCGGCGCACCCGACGCCGACGCGCTAGCCGAAGCCGCCGAAGCGGAGATACCTGAGGCCTTGAGCGTGATCGCGCCGCCCGCGGTGATGCTCCGCGCCGTGGTCGCCGTCACCGCGTGGTTCGCGATCGTCAGCGCGAGTCCGACCCCGACGGCAGCCGTGGAGCCCCCCGCCACGACCGCCCCCGCCGTCGAGGACGCACTCGCATTCTGCGTCGCGCTGCCGGAGAACGCGCCCGTCAACGCCATCGTGCCGTCCGTGCCGACCCGCGCAGTCGTGGTCACATTCGAGAGCGTGACCGCTATGGCGGGGGCGATGTCGACCTTGCCGCCGGACGCTCCCATCTTCGCCTCGGTGATCGCCGCATCCGCCGACCTCGCGCTCAGCGTGACGTTCGCCGCACCCGTGAGGGTCGCGCCGTTGTCGATCGTGGCGGCCGTGGTGTCGGTGATCAAGTTCAGGGCGACGGATGCACCCACACCCACGCTCGTCGAGGTGACACCACCGGCGGTCGGCTCCGCCTTCACCGTGCTGGCAGCCTTGCTCGCTGCCGTGACCGTCACATCCCCGCCGGTCAGGACGACGGCGCCCCCCAGTTCCGCCGTCGTCATCTGGTTCACGATCGCGAGGCCGAGCGACCCCGCCACCGAGATCTTGCCGCCGCCCGCCCCGCTCGTCGCCTGCGCGCCATACGTTGAAACCGCATCCGCACCGTTGACCGTCTCGGTCGCCGACACCGTCAGCGCCTTGGCGTGCACCGAGTCACCGGCCGGCAGCACCGCCTGGTTGATGACCTTCGCCAGCGTGACCGCTACGGCCGCTCCGATCGTCGCCGTCGCACCCTGCGAAGCCGAGCCATCCGCACTCGTGGCCGCATCCGTGTTCGCCGACGACGCCAGCGTCACCAGGCCAACCGCTGTGAGCGTCACGCCCGTTCCGAGAACCGTCGCGCGCGAGACGGTGGTCGCGAGGTCGAGAGCGACGGCCGCCGCCGCGTTGATCTTGCCGTCCGAGGTCGACGCACTCGGCGACGCGGTCGAGCCGGATGATGCTCCGCCGTTCGCCGAGCTGGTCGCATCCGCGTTGGACCGCTGGGCCTGCACCTGCTGGTCGACGCCGTTGCCCGCGCCACCGCCACCGCCGGTGCCGGAGCCGCTCGCGCTGTTCTCTGGCGCGCCCGACGCCGAGGCGGAGGCCGACGCGGAAGACGCAGACACCCCGGACGCCTTCAGCGTGATCGCGCCACCCGCTGTGACGCTCCGCGCCGTCGTCGCCGTCACGGCATGGTTCGCGACCGTCAAGGCGAGCCCCACACCGACGGCCGCCGTCGAGCCGCCCGCGACGACCGCGCCAGCTGTCGAGCTTGCGCTGGCGTTCTGCGTCGCACTGCCGGCGAACGACCCTGTGAGCGTCATCGTGCCGTCGGTGCCGACCCGCATGCTCGTCGACACGTTCGAGAGGGTGACGGCCACGGCCGGCGCGATGTCGACCTTGCCGCCGCTCGCGCCCATCTTCGCTTCGGTGACCGCCGCATCCGTCGACGTCGCGCCCAGCGTGACGTTCGCAGCACCGGTCAACGTGGCCGCGTTCTCGAGTGCGGCCGTCGTCGAGTCGGTCACCAGGTTCAGGGCGACGGATGCCCCCACCCCGACATTCGTCGAGGTCACTCCGCCGGCCGTCGGCTCCGCCTTCACCGTGCTGGCCAGAATGCTCGCCGCAGTGATCGCCGCGTTGCCGCCGGTGAGTACCACCGCACCCGCGCTGTCGGCGGTCGTGCTCTGGTTCACGATGGCGAGGGCGAGCGACCCGGCGACCGAGATCTTGCCGCCGCCCGCACCGCTGGTCGCCTGGGCTCCGTAGGTCGAGGTGACGTCGGCGCCGTTGGGCGTCACCGTCGCCGCGATCGTGAGGGACTTCGCGTGGAGCGTGTCGCCGGTGGGCAGCAGCGCCTGGTTCTTCACGTTCGCCAACGTGATCGCGACGGCGGCGCCGATCGTGGCCGTCGCACCGTGCGAGGCCGAACCGTCCGCCGTGGTCGCCGCGTCCGTGTTCGCCGACGAGGCGAGGGTGAGCAGCCCGCCGGCCGTCAGCGTGATGCCGGTTCCGATCACGGTCGCGAGCGACGAAACGGTGGCGAGGTCGAGGGCGACAGCTGCTGCCGCATTGACCTTGCCATCCGAGGTCGAGGCACTCGGGCTTGCCGTCGACCCGGATGACGCACCACCGTTCGCCGTGCTCGTCGCGTCGGCGTTGTCACGCTGCGCCTTCACCTGCTGGTCCACGCCGTTGCCGGCGCCACCGCCACCTCCGGTTCCGGACCCGTTCGCGCTGTTCTCGGGCGCCCCGGATGCGCTGGCGCTCGACGTCGCGCCGCTTCCGCTGATACCGGATGCCGTCAGGCTGAGCGCTCCGCCCGCGGTGATCGACCGTGCTGTCGTCGCGCTCACCGCGTCGCCAGCGATGGTCAGCGCGAGGGCGATGCCGACGGCGGCGGTCGATCCCCCCGCCACGACCGCCCCGGCCGTCGACATCGCCGATGCGGTCTGCGTCGCGGTAGCCGTGAACGACCCGGTGACCGTCAGCAGTCCGCCCGCGCCCTGCGTGCCGATGGTCACGCCCGTCGTGACGTTCGCCAGCGTCACCGCGACGGCGGGTGCGATGTCGACCTTGCCGCCCGACGCCCCCATCTTCGCCTCGGTGGTCGCCGAGTCCGTCGCTGTTGCCGTGACCATGGCGTTCGCCGCTCCGGTCACAGCCGCACCGGCGCCGATGGAAGCGGTAGTGCGATCGGTCACGATGTCGAGGGCGACGGATGCGCCCACACCGAGGTTCGTCGTGCTTACGCCACCTGGCGACGGCTCCGCCGTGACGACGCTGCTCGCCTTCGAAGCCGCAGCGATCGTCAGATCGCCTCCTGTGAGGTGCGCGGTTCCCGCGAGCGCCGCGGAGGTCGTCTGGTTGACGATGGCCAGCGCGACGGAACCGGCGACCGAGATCTTGCCTCCGCCCGCACCGCTCGCCGCCTGAGCGCCGTAGGTCGAGGTGCTGTCTGCTCCGTTGACCGTCTCGGTGGCCGAGATGGTCAGGGCCTTCGCCGCTACCGTGTCGCCTGCGGGGAGGGCGGCCTGGTTGGTGACATCGGCGAGGGTGACCGCTACAGCTGCGCCGATGGTCGCGCCGGTGCCGTGGGAGGCCGTTCCGTCAGCGCTGGTCGTCGCATCCGTGTTCGCCGACGACGCCAGCGTGACGAGACCGCCCGACGTCAGCGTGATCCCCGGGCTCTCCAGGGTCGCCCGCGATGCGGTCGTCGCGACGACGACGGCGACGGCAGCCGCCGCGTTGACCTTGCCGTCGGAGGTCGAAGCGCTCGGCGTCGCCGTCGAACCGGATGCCGCTCCCCCATTGGCCGAGCTGGTCGCGTCCGCGTTGTCACGCTGGGTCTTGACCTGTTGGTCGACCCCGTCGCCGGACCCTCCGCCGCCGCCCGTGCCCGACCCGGTCGCTCCGTTCTCGGGCGCACCGCCGGCCGACGCGCTGGCGTTCGCGGCGCTCGAACTGGTTCCGGATGCCGACAGCGTGATCGCGCCCGTCGCCGTGATCGACCGGGCCGTCGTCGCGCTCACCGAGTGGTTCGCGACGACGAGTGCCAATCCCAGCCCCACACCCGCCGTGCCGGCGCCGACCACGATGGCCCCGGAGGTCGCGGATGCGCTCGCCGACTGCACCGCGGTCGCACTGAGCGCGCCGGTGAGGGTGAGCGCTGTGGCGGCTGTGCCGATCCGCGCCGTGGTCGTCACCGTCGAGAGGGTCACAGCGACCGCGGGCACGACGGCGACCTTGCCGCCGGCCGCTCCCATCTTCGCCTCGGTCGCTGCCGTGTCCGTCGCGGTCGCGTGGACGGTGATGCCTCCGGCGCCCGTGATGACGGAGCCGTCGGCGAGCATCGCCGTGGTCGTGTCGGTCACGAGGGCGAGCGCTACGGACGCGCCGACGCCCACAGTGCCGGCCGAGACGCCGGTGCCGTCGGCGGGGTCCGCCTTCGCGCTCGAGGCCAGGGCCGATGCCGCCGTCACCGCGAGGGTGCCGCCGGTGAGGTTCACCGCACCGGCGACCTGCGCGAGAGTGGTCTGGTCGACGATCACGAGGCCGAACGAACCGGCGACGGAGAGTTTCGCATCCGACGCGCCGGCACCGCTCGTCGCAGTGGCGGAGTCCGTCGAGACCTGGTCGCCTGCGTTGTTCGTGACCCCGGCCGAGAGGGTGAGCGACTTCGCCTTGACCATGTCGCCGGCGGGCAGTGTGGCCTGGTCGGTCGCGTGCACGAGGGTGACTGCCACGGCGGCGCCGATCGTGGCGGTTCCTCCGTGGGCGGCCGAGCCGTTGGCGCTGCTCGCGGCGTCGGTGTTCGCCGACGACGTCAGGCTGACCGCCCCGGTGGCCGTGAGCGTGACGCCGGTTCCGACGACCGTCGCCCGCGACGACGTGGTCGCGACGATCACCGCGACAGCGGCCGCGACGTTGATCTTGCCGTCGGCGGTCGAGGCGCTCGGGGCGGCGGTCGAACCGGAGCCGGAGGCGCCTGACCCGGCGGCCACGCCGTCGGCGTTCGTCCGGGCGGCGGCGACCTGGTCGTCGACTCCGGAACCCGCGGCTCCCCCGCCCTGCCCTTGGCCGGAGTCGGCGGGGTTCTGCGGCGCGCCGGATGCCGACGCCGTCGATGCGGCGGTCGAGGAGCTGGCGCCGGAAGCGGCCAGGGTGATGGCGGTCGCGGTGACAGATCGTGCGACCGACGCGCTGACCGAGGCGTTCGCGATGGTGAGCGCCAGTCCGAGACCCACCGCACCGGTGCCGCCCGCGACCGCGCCTTTCGCGGTGGAGGCCGCCGAGGCGACCTGCGTTGCGGATGCCCCGAATGCGCCCGTCAGGGTGAGGAGGGCTCCCGTGCCGACGCGCGCCGTGGTCCCGACGTTCGCGACCAGCACCGCCGCGTACGGTGCGACGGCGACGTTGCTGGCCGAGGCCGCGCCCGATGCTGTCACGGCTGCCGCGTCGGATGCGGTGGCCCCGAGGGTCACGTTGCGCGCCCCGGTGACGACCGAGCCGTCGCCCATCGACGCATCCGTCGTGTCGTTGACGATGGAGACCGCGGACGATGCGCCGATTCCGGTCGCCGGCGTTCCCGTGCCCGAGTCGGCCACCAGGGCCTGCGTCGTCACGCTGGACTTCGATGATGCCGTGGCCGTGAGGTCGGCCGTCGCACCGGTGAACGTCACGGTGGGTGCGTGGCCTGCGCCCGAGAGAAGGGCGGCGGATGTCGACAGTGCGACCGAAGAGACGGCCACCGAGCCTGCGACTCCGAGGCTTCCACCGCCTCCGGCTCCTGCCGTCGCGGTGGTGGTGAAGCGATCCGTGCTGTCTGCGACCCCTGCTGCGTTGGTGGGGTTCACTCCCGCGGAGAGCGTAAGAGCCTTCGCGTGGATGGTTGCCTGCGGCCCGACGTTCGCACGGATGGATGCGTCGGCCGCGGTGATGGCGATTGCTGCGGCGATCGTCGTGGAGCCCGGTGGTGCGCGGGTGGACGGTGCGCCGGTCGCGGTCGAGGTCGCCGAGTCGTTGAGGGTCGCCGTGATGCTCACGACACCTGCGGTGATGGTGACGCCGTCCACAGAGGCGTCGGCCGAGGCCGAGTGGACGGTCAGCGCGAGCGCAGCCGCTGCCGAGACCGTGCCTGCCGGCGTGCTCGGCTCGGGGGCGTTGCCCGGCCCGCTGCCGCCGTTGCCGCCCGGAAGCGCTCCGCCCGAGGTGGGCGCCGCGCCGTTCGCGAACGACCGGGCTTCGGTCACCTGGGAGGTCGGGGTCGGCTGGTCGCCGTTGCCGGGGGCCCCGGTGGCCGACGCGGATGCGGTCGTCGACGTCAAGGACGCCCCGGTTGCGGCGAAGGTTGCGTTGCCGGCCGCGGTCACATCCCGATGGGTCGTCGCCCGCACGGTGTGCGTAGCGAAGGTGAGAGCGATCGCGATGCCGACCGCCGCGCCGGCCGAGTTGACTTCGCCCGTGGCCGTCGTCGTCGCCGACGCCCGCTCGTCGGCGCTCGCCGTGAACGTTCCGGTCAGCACCAGCGGTGCACCCGTGCCGACGATGGCGGTCGTGGCGACGTTCGAGGTGGTGATCGCCACGACCGGAGCGATCGCGATGTTCGGCGACGAGACGCCGCCGTGCGCCACGGTGGTCGCGGGCGCGATCGCGGACGACGTGAGGGCAAGGTTGTGGGCGCCGGTCAGCGCCGATCCGTCCTGGAGTCCTGCGCTGGTCGTGTCGTTGAGGATGTTCAGTGCGACGGTCGCGCCGATCCCGGCGGTCTGGCCCGCGACGGAACCCGGTAGCGCCTTGACGTCGCTGGCGTTGTTCGTGTGCGCGGCGATGGCCACATCCGCACCCCCGACGGCGACCGGGCCTCCGGGCGCGACGCTCGCACTCGTGTTCAGCGTGACCACGTTGACGGCGAGCGACCCCGCGACGCCGACGTTCGACGCTCCGCCTGCACCCGACGTCGAGGTCGCACCGAAGGTGTTCGCGTTGCCTGTCGTGGGCTGCTGGGCCACCGCATCCACCGACACCTTCGGCGACGTGAAGGTGGCGTTGCCCACATAGGACGAGGTGGTCTGGTCGGCCGCCGTGACCGCTACGGCTGTGCCGACACCGGCCGAGCTGCCGCCGACCGTGCTGCCGTCCGCCGTACTGGTCGCGCTGCCGGACGAACCTGCGTGAACGGAGACGGGTGCCGAGCCCGTCGTCGGTCCGCTCGTGTTCGAGACGGCTATCACGAGTCCGCCGCCGACCGGCGCGATGTACGCGGTGGTCTTCTGGGTGACGCTGGTGAAGGCGAGCGCGCCGGCGATGCTGATGACACCCCCGGGAGCGTTCGCGTAGCCGCCGGGGTGCGACGCGGTCGAGGTGCTGTCGCTCGGCGTCGAGTTGTTCTGGGTCGAGCCGCCCGGGCTCGCCGTGGCGACGGTGACGACGGTGTTGTTCGAGTCGGCCGCGACCACGAGGCTGCCCGCATCGACTCCGTGACTGCTGTGGCTGTCGATGTATGCCGCCGTGTTCGTCGTCACCCGAGAGACCGCGATCCCGGCGCCTGCGGTGGCCACGGTTCCGTTGCCTGTCGTCGTCACGTTCGTCGCGTTCTTCGCGATGACGAACAGGACTCCGCGGGCCGAGACGGTCGAGTCGTCGGACACGTGGGTGATCGCGCTGCTGTCGATATTCGCGGTGGCGACCGCCGCATCCACGCTCGTCGACGCACCCGTGCCCGTCGACGTGACGATCGCCTGCATCGACGACGAACTGCGCAGCGTGACGTCGCCCGTCGCATCCAGCACCGATGCGCCGGTGACGGCGACCTGCGCCGACGACGATGCGCTCACCGTGTTCACGCCGGGAATGGATCCTGCGCCGGGTGTCTGCGATGCGGTCGCCTCGAGGTCGATGGACCGGGCGTGGATCGTCGCGCCGTTCACGGTGACGGAGGCGGATGCCCGGGAGCTGCCCGTCTGCGTGTCAGTCGCGTTGAGCAACACGGTGCCCGCTCCGCTCCCACCGCGGGTGTCGATCGTCACACCGGAGTTCACGATGATCGTCGGAGCGTCGATCTCGAGGTTCACACCGGCGAGGATCAGGTTGCCGATGATCACGACCGTGACACCTGTCGCGGTGTCGACGATCTTCAGCGACGTGGTCGGCACGGCGAAGTCGACCATTTCCATGGCGCCCGTGAGGCTCTTCACCCTGATCTGGCCTGGCGTCGGGCTCGGTCCGACCTGCAGCGTGTCGTTCGGTGTCGTGCCGGTGACCACCAGGTCGGAGGTGCCGGTCACCGTGATCGGCTCGAGGCCCGAATAGGCGATCGTCCTGCCCCCGAACGTGATGGTGCCCGACTGGCTTCCGCTCGGGATGCTCGTGACCTGGCCGCCCGATCCGCTCAGGACGAGCGTGTCGAACCCGCCCGCGCCACCGTCGAGGCGCCCACTGATGCTGCCGCCGTGCTGGAACGTGAAGGTGTCCTTGTTGCCGGCGGCGCCCTGCAGGTTCCCGAAACCGGTGAACCGCTGGCCGGCGACCGTGCCCGCGTCGTGGCCGTCGATCGACCAGGATGCGTCGCCGGACGGCCCGACGATCGTGTTGCCGCTGCCCGACGCCGAGATGGTGCGTGCTCCGGTGTAGTCGAGCGCGGTCAGACCCGCGCCGGTCACGGATCCCGACCCGGCACTCGCGACGCTCCAGCGGAGCTGGTCGCCGATCACCGAGAGGAGGTCGGAGCCGCTGCCGGCGAACGAGACCGGAACCGAGATCGGTCCGGTCGACGTGTCGAAGGTGAGGCTGACCACCTGGCCGCCGACTGTCGTCACGTGCAGCCCGAGCAACGAGGAGATGGGGCGCCGCGTCTCGACGCCGTTGTCGACGATCACCAGGTCGGTGCCGTCGATCCTCACGGTGATCGAATGGTTCGTGGAGGTGGCTCCCGGGGTGTAGGTCCACGGGGAGGGGGTCGTCGTGGTGGGCGTGGCCGGGGTGGTCGGAGTGGTGGTGGTCGGGGTGGTCGGGGTGGTCGGGGTCGCAGCGGGCGTGCTTGCGTCCGTCGGGGCTGCGGGGGCGGCTGCGGAGCCGGATGCGGGAGCGCTCGCCGGGCCTGCGGGCGCGGTTCCGGCATCCGGAGTCCCTGAAGGAGTGGGAGTCGGGGCGACGGTCGGGTCAGGGGCGGGCGTCGCGGGGGCCGGAGTCGGGGCTGGCGCAGGAGCCGGAGTGGGCGCTGGCGCAGGAGCCGGAGCGGGCGCTGGCGCGGGAGCAGGGGCTGGCGCGGGAGCCGCCGCTGGTGCGGGAGCCGGAACGGTTGCGGAGGTCGCGGCCGGCCCGGCCGCTGGGGCCGGGGTCGCCGGATCGGACGCCGCAGCCGGGTCGTCCGCCGGGAGGATCGTGAGCCTGACCACGTCGCGAGCCGCTCCGCGACCACCGGCGATGGTTGCGGTGTGCGGTGCCGCATCCGCCTGGTTCGAGGTCGACGGTGCGGGGGTGGGGGTCGGTGTTGGAGTTGGAGTCGGAGTCTGAGTCGGTGTCGGTGTCGATGTCGGTGTCGGAGTCGGAGTCGGAGTCGGAGTCGGAGTCGGCGTCGGGCTCGGGCTGGGAGTCGGTGTTGGCGTCGGGGTGGGTGTCGGAGTCGGGCTCGGCGTCGGCGTGCTTCCGACCTGCGACGGACCGGTCGTTCCGGGGCCGCAGGTCAGCGTGCTGCTCGACGTCGACGTGCTCGACGAGCTCGTCACGGTCCCGTTGCCGCTCGTGGTCGTCGGCGAGGGGCTCGGCGTGGAGCTGGGCGTGTTGGACGAGCTGACGCAGTTGGTGCCGTGGGGGGTCGACGGTCCGTGGGTCGCGGAGGCCTGCGCCGCGGCCCGAGCCGCGGCCGTCTGCGCGGCGGCCTGCTGGGCGAGCTGCGCCCGGCCGGCGGCGATGATCGCCGCGAGAACCCGTGGATCGATCGTGACCCGTCGAACGATGGTGGTCGTCCGGGTCGGTGTCTGCTGCGTGACGGGCGTGGTGACCTGCACCGTCCTGGGCACGACCGACGGCGGTCCCGCGACGGGAACGAGCGTCGGCGTCTGCAGTGCGGCAGGCGCGGCCGCAGCCGGTTTGGTCAGCGCGGAGGCATCCGCGATCGGGACGAACACGACGGCTTGTGCGATGCCGAGCGCCAGGGCCGATACGACCGCGAGCGTGCCCCACAATCCGTGATGACGTCGAAGCAACGGGGCTTCGTCACCCGTGGCGTCGGACGGAGTGGGACCGGATTTGCGGGCGCGCTGGGGGCTGGTCTGATGGACCCTGGGTCCGGGCTCGGGCCAAGCCATTGCGCACCCCCAATGCTGCTGAACAGCGCGGCTCCCCAACATTTTGCGGGCGCCCTACGTTCCTCATCCGAACGCCGACCGAAACCGTGTGCACGAAGTTGGTGTGGTGTCGGCGGAGCGCATTCGTGAGAATCCCCTCTCACTGACAACTAAGCACCATAGGCCTGTTCGGGGGCCACACGCAAGCAAATTGCGTATACACCACCAGACGCACGAAATCGCGTCAAAACGCCGAAATCTCAGGCATTTCGCGCATCCCATGCCGCCTCCTGACCCCTCTTTTGGGGGTAGGGACGGAGGTCTCTCCTGCGCATGCCCCGGCGGGCATGAACCATGCGGCCCGGAGCATGCGCCGAGTGTGGCCGGTGCGGCCGAGAGTGCCCGCAACACCTGTCACACTCGACCGGATCCTGCACCCTCGTGCCATCGCCGCCGTAGGGTTGCTGCATGACCGATGCACTTGGGCTCGCCCGCGGGCGGGTCGCCGGGATCGCCCGGGAGGGATGCACGTGACAGCGGACAAGAAGGCCCTCGCGAGCATCGACGAGATTCTCCACGACGGCGAGAAGGTGACCGCGACGCTGCGGGCGGTTCTCTCGCTGTCGAACTCGAGCTATGCGAACCCGACCGGGTTGCTCGCTCTCTCGAACGAACGCGTGATCTTCGCGGGACACGTGCGACACACGCTCACGCTGGTGACGCATCCGCTCACCGACATCCTCTCGGTGGACTTCGAGCGCAGCGTGCTCAACTCGTTCCTGCGCCTGCGGACCGGCGACGCGACTGCTCCGACCGTCACGACTTTCCGCCCGGACCCCGGGCATGCGCAGGCGTTCGTCGACGCCGTGACGGCAGCTGTCGAGCACGCGCGGACCGCGGGGCTGTCGACCCCATCCGCATCCCCCGCGCCCGCATCCGCCGCCCCCGCATCCGCGCCCGCATCCGCCGCGCCCGCATCCGCGCCGCCGCCATCCGCAACGCCGGCACCCTCGACGTCCTCTTCGACCGCCGACGAGCTGGCGAAGATCGCCGACCTCCACGACCGCGGCGCGCTCACCGACGAAGAGTTCGCCGCCGCCAAGGCGAAGATCCTCGGCACCTGACGCCCCACCCTCCGCGACTTGGCAGTTGTGGTCGTTATTCTCGCTCGCGGAACGACCACGACTGCCAACTCGCTGCCACGGACCGGGCACCGGGACCACTCATCGAAGGAGGCGCTGAATCGGATCGTGCGGCGCTGTTGGACAGATCGGCGGCGGCGCGGAAATGTAGAGGTACACGCCTGCACGAAAGAAGACACCCATGTCGTACGAACCTGCCCCGTCCCGCTATGACCGCATGCAGTATCGCCGCACCGGGCGGTCGGGACTCGACCTGCCCGCACTCTCCCTCGGGCTTTGGCACAACTTCGGTGACGACCGCCCCTACGAGACCCAGCGGGCGATCGTACGCCGCGCATTCGACCTCGGCATCACCCACTTCGACCTGGCGAACAACTACGGCCCGCCGTACGGTTCGGCAGAGATCAACTTCGGTCGCCTCGTTAAAGACGACCTGCGTCCGTTCCGCGACGAGATCGTTGTCTCGTCCAAAGCCGGCTGGGACATGTGGGCGGGCCCCTACGGGCAGGGCGGCGGCAGCCGGAAATACGTTCTCGCCAGCCTCGACCAGTCCCTCGGCCGGCTCGGCCTCGACTACGTCGACATCTTCTATTCGCACCGGCCGGACCCGACGACGCCGCTCGAAGAGACCATGGCCGCACTCGACACAGCGGTGCGTTCCGGCAAGGCGCTGTATGTCGGCATCTCGTCGTACAGCGCGGAAGACACACGGCGTGCGGCGGCGATCCTCGCCGACCTCGGGACTCCTCTGCTCATCCACCAGCCGTCGTATTCCATGCTGAACCGCTGGATCGAGAACGAAGGGCTCCTCGACGCGGCCGGCGAGCTCGGCATCGGCGTCATCGGCTTCACGGCGCTCGCGCAGGGGATGCTCACGGGAAAGTACCTCGACGGCATCCCTGCCGGCTCCCGGGCGTCCGAGAACTCGTCGCTCGACCAGTCGATGCTGTCCGAAGAGGCGCTCGACCACATCCGGGCACTCGACGCGATAGCGCGCGGGCGCGGGCAGACGCTCGCGCAGCTCGCGCTCGCCTGGGCGCTCCGGGATGCACGGGTCACGTCGCTCGTGACCGGCGCGAGCAGTGTCGCCCAGCTCGAACAGAACGTGGGCGCGCTCGACAGGCTTGACTTCACGGCCGATGAGCTTGCGGCGATCGACGTCCACGCCGTCGACACCGGGGTCGACCTGTGGGCGTCGGCTCGACGTGGCGAGCAGCTCGGGTAGTACCACGCGACTGCCGCGCTGTCATCCCCTAGATATCGGCCGAGGCCGCCTCTACTTTCGATACAGCACTCCGGATGCTGCACCGAGGGGGCCGTAGACGGACGGACAGACGGTGTATTCCCGGTGTGCGCGGGGCGAGTTCCCGGGGGCGTGGTCTGGTCGACCCGCCCCCGGAACTCGGCACAGACGGTCGGTCAGTCCGCTTCGCGGATCGGCCGGATGAGGTCGGGACTATCGCCGGTGACCGGTCCGACCTCGTCGAAGACGAGCTGGTCGGCGACGGTCACGGCCGCCCGCACGGCCTCGTCGAGGAGTGCCTGATCCCCTACGACGGTGGGGTCGATCCAGTGATCCCAGAGCTCGCGCGGCAGCGGAACCGGGTTGCGGTCGTGGATGTGCTCGAGGGTCTGCACCGCGTCCGAGGTGAGGATCGTCGCGGTCAGGTGCCAGCGATCCTCGTCGCCGCGCGCCTTCGCAGGGTCTGCCCACCAGGCGTACAGCCCGGCGAATCCCATCAGCTCGCCGTCGGCCGCGTGGATGAAATACGGCGTCTTCTTCTTCGTCTCGGGGTCGGTCTGCCATTCGTAATAGCCGATCGCCGGCACGATGGCTCGCTTCGAGACGACGGATGCTTTGAACATCGGCTTCTCAGCCGCCGACTCGGCGCGCGCGTTGAAGGTTGGCACCTTCGTTTTCAGCTCTTTGGACCACGACGGCACGAGCGACCACCGGGCCAGCTCGAGGCGACGGACCGGAGCCTCGTCGCCCTTCTTGCTCTCGAGCAGGATCGGCACCTTGTCGGTGGGGCTGATGTTGTAGCTCGGCCGCCAGTCGCGGAAGTCCCCGCCTTCGGCGACGAACTCCTGGATCAGGTCGTCAGTCTCTTTGTCCATTGCGAAACGCCCGCACATGCATACAGGCTACGGCCACCCACCGACGTGCTGGCGGGCCAAACTGCGCTGCCCGCATCCGCTCACGGCGTCTTGGCGCCGATTGATTGCCACAAGGTCTTGCCTTCGCGTGTCTGTTCGCCAATATTTTGGCGAGTAATCACACGAGGCGCAGGCGCGCGACGAGCACGCGCGGCGGCTCAGCGGCGGCGGAGTTCTCCGGCGGCGGGGCAGTCGAACGGGTCGCGGGCCGAGAGGCCGACGCGGTTGAGGTAGCGCACCACGATGCCGTACGACTTCGGGAGGGTCGTCTCGGTGTAGAGGATGTCCTCGTTCGCGCAGTGCTCTCTGACGATCGCAGCGGCTTTGCGCAAGTGCGGCCGCGGCATGTTCGGAAACAGGTGGTGCTCGATCTGGTAGTTGAGCCCGCCCATGAAGGTCGACATGCCGGTACCGCGGATGTTGCGCGAGGTCAGAACCTGCTTGCTCAGGAAGTCGACCTTGACGCCGGGCTCGATGATCGGCATGCCTTTGTGGTTGGGGGCGAAGGATGCTCCCATGTACACGCCGAACACGGCGAGCTGCACGCCGATGAACGCGAAGGCCATGCCCAGCGGAAGGAAGGTGAAGATCGCGCCGAAGTAGATCGCGAAGCGGAGTGCGATGAACACGATCTCGCGGGCCCGGCCATCGACCTTGTCTTTGCCGAACAGGGTGCGGAAGGAGAGCGCGTGGAGGTTGAAGCCTTCGAGCAGCAGGAGCGGGAAGAAGAGGTAGCCCTGGCGTTTGGTGATCGCGCGCACGATTCCGCGTGATCGCGCGGCGTCTTCTTCGAGGAACGACACCGTGTCGACGTTGATGTCGGGGTCTTTGCCGATGGTGTTCGGGTTGGCGTGGTGGCGGCTGTGCTTGGTCATCCACCACGCGTAGCTGATGCCGACGACGGCTGTCGCGAGCAGCCGCCCTGCGCGGTCGTTCGCCGGCCCGGAGGCCAGCACCTGACGGTGGGAGGCTTCGTGAGCCAGGAAGGCGAACTGCGTGAAGATCACACCGAGGGCAGCGGCGATGAGCAGCTGGAACCAGCTGTCGCCGAGCAGCACGAAACCGGTCGTGGCACCGCCGAGGGCGGCGACGAGGATGCCGAAGACGGTGATGTAGAACCACGGCGTGCGGCGGAGGAGACCGTGGTCGCGCACCGTGTTCAGCAGCGTCGAATACGTGTTCGTCACGCTCGGCGTCGAGTCGATGCGTTTGACCGTGCGACGCACCGGTCCCAGGGTTGAGGTCAGTGCCGTCATGAGCCAGCCCGTTCGTCGATCGACTTCCCAGCCGGCGGTCTCGGACAGACGTCCGCAGATGGCCCCAGCATAGGTCGGCGCGCTGATGAATGGCTGCGAAAGCCCGGGGGGCACGCCGAATTCAGAAATGACCCCCCTTCGGGGGAGACCGCTCGACCCAAAAAACGATGTAATCTCATTTTTATGAATAGGTGAGAAACAGTCACTTTTGTGTTGTCTCGCATCACGGCCTCGAAAAGTGGCTTCACCCGTTCGCAACCCGAAGTAACGCCTGTAACCCCGATAGCAGGGAAAGTCCTCGTGAATGCGTCTCACCTGCGTCGATCATCGTATCGACCGCCGTTCGCCCGATCGCAGTTCGTGCGGTCCGCCGAGCAGAGCGCCACGAACCTCCCCCCAGTCGGAGCCGGCGGCGGCGAAGCCGTTCGAGACCACGGCTTTCCCCCAGCCGCCGCCGGTTCTTCATTCGCGGGACGCGTCGGACGGAGCCGGCCATGACGGTCATCCGCCCCCGCCCGCTCGTCGACATCCCCCGCCGATCCCGCCGGCCGTATGTCGAACCGGAGCCCGGCACGAACTCGTCCCCGCGCGCTCCGCAGCTCCATTCGTCGGAACACGCCTGGGCCCGCTCGTACCGCGCCCGCCTCCGCGTGACCGACACGATCATCATCTTCGCCTCGATCGCAGCAGCGTTCGTCGCACGCTTCGGCATCGACGGGGTGGCGACGCAGGTGGCCGGGTTCCCCGTCGCCTACTTCACCATCTCCGTCATCATCGGAAGCTCCTGGGTCGTCGCGCTCTACGCGTACCACACACGCGATCCCCGGGTCGTGGGGATGGGGCTGTCCGAATACAAGCGCGTCGCCAACGCCAGCGCGCTGACCTTCGGGATCCTCGCCATCGCGTTCCTGGTGGCCAAGGTCGACATCGCCCGAGGCTATTTCGTGCTGGCGCTGCCCCTCGGCGCCACCGCACTCCTGGGCAGCCGCTGGATCTGGCGGCAGTGGCTGCTCAAACAACGCGCTTACGACCACTACCTCTCCCGCGCGCTCGTCGTGGGCGGCCGTGACGACGTCGAATACGTCGTGAAGCAGATCCAGCAGAAGTCGGGGGCGGCGTACAACGTCGTCGGTGCAGCACTCGAAGACCCCGGTGCCGGCAAGCTCGTCGTAGGCGACCGCGACGTCCCGATCGTCGCCAACCTCGACACGATCACCCAGGCGGCATCCAACCTGCATGTCGACAGCGTGATCGTCGCCGGCCAGCCGCAAGGCGGAGGCACGTTCATCCGCAACCTGGGCTGGGCGCTCGAAGGCACCGCGACCGACCTGGTACTGGCGTCGCGCCTCACCGACGTCGCCGGCCCGCGCATCCACTTCCGTCCCGTCGAGGGCCTCCCGCTCATCCACGTCGAGATCCCGCAGTTCGAGGGTGGCAAACACGTTCTCAAGCGCGCGCTCGACCTGGTGGTCAGCGGCATGGCCCTGCTCGTCCTGCTGCCGTTCATGGTCGCCGTTGGCATCGCCATCCGCCTCGACACCAAAGGCGACGCCCTGTTCCGCCAGGAGCGCGTCGGGCGCAACGGCTCGACGTTCCGGATGCTGAAGTTCCGTTCGATGGTTCAGGATGCGGAATCCGGCCTCGCCGCGCTCCAGGCGCGCAACCAGGGCGCCGGCGTGCTCTTCAAGATGAAGGACGACCCCCGCGTCACCCGCGTGGGGCGCTTCATCCGCAAGTTCTCGATCGACGAGCTCCCACAGCTGTGGAACGTGTTCGTCGGCGACATGAGCCTCGTCGGCCCGCGGCCTCCACTGCGCCGCGAAGTCGACGGGTACGAAACACACGTTCACCGCCGCCTGTACATCAAGCCAGGTCTCACCGGCATGTGGCAAGTGAACGGACGATCCGATCTCTCCTGGGACGAGAGCGTGCGCCTCGACCTGTACTACGTGGAGAACTGGTCGCTCACCGGAGACATCGTCATCCTCTGGCGCACGTTCCACGTGCTGGTCCATCCGACCGGGGCGTACTGAGACCCAACCGACCAACCACACAGACGACGACCTGGGGGCGACGCGAGTGAACGAGACAACAGAACCGACCACGCTGACGGCGCAGGTGCCGGCATGAGATCCCGCACGTGGATCATCGCCGGGCTTGCGGCCGCAGCGCTGATCATCGCCGGGGCAGTGACCGTCGACCACCTTCCTGGTCGTTCGGCGGCCGAGGGCCCGACCTCGGGCTCCTCCCCCTCGTCCACATCTTCGTCGCCCTCGTCCAACGCTCCCGGCGCGCCCACGACCGCGTCACCCGTCCCGACCCCTGACGGGGACGAGTCGGGGCCGCCGCAGAGCAAACGGTTCACGACCGAGGTGATCCCGGCGCCGCAGGCAAGGGGCTGCCGAAGTCGACCGCACTGCCCGAGCCCGTGAGCAATCCGCTGCCGAAGACGGCGAGCGCCGTCGGCTCGCTGGCAACCGGCTATCCGAGCGCACTGCTTCCGGCCGCGCCGCATTCGTCGATCACGACGAGCTCGGTCGCCTCGCAGGGCGCGCACCTCCAGGTCGCGCTGACCGCGAAGTCGTCGCTGGCCGTCCCCGACGTCCTCGCTTTCTACCGCACAGCGCTCGCGAAGTACGGGATGTACGACACCGCGTCGCCCGCGCTGAACGGCGCGACGGCGCTGACATTCAAGCGCGGCACGAACTCGGTCACGGTCAGCACCACGCCCGTGACCGGCGGCACGAAGTACGTCATCTACGGCGCCTTCACGGCGAAGAACTGACAGGGGCCACGATGTACCTCTCCTTCTCCGACCGCGGAAAGAATACGGCGACGGCCGAGCCCGAGTCCGAATCCGGATCCGAGACCGCATCCGCGACCGCGACCACGACCGAATCCGAGACCGGCACTGTACCCGAGAGCGCAGGGACCGCATCCGCCAGCGCCACCGGCACCACGCGCAAGACCGTCACCCGCGTCTCGTCGGTCGTGGTCAGCCTCGGCATCGTGAGCATGTTCACCGACATCTCCTCCGAGTCGGTCTCGGCGATCCTGCCGCTCTACATCACCGGCGTCCTCGGCCTGTCGACCGTGGCTTACGGTTTCATCGACGGCCTCTACCAGGGTGTCAGCGCGATCGTCCGGATCGCGGGCGGCTGGGCGGCGGACAAAGGCGACCAGCCCAAGTGGATCGCCTTCTTCGGGTACGGCGTCTCGGCGATCGCGCGCATCGGGCTGCTGTTCGCGACCGGGTTCGCCGCCATCACCGCCATCGTCACGATCGACCGGCTCGGCAAGGGCGTGCGCACCGCACCACGGGACGCCCTCATCTCGGCCTCGTCGACGCCGTCGAATCTCGGCCGCTCGTTCGGCGTGCACCGGATGCTCGACACGGTCGGCGCCGCGGTGGGCCCCCTTCTCGCGTTCCTGATCCTCTTCCTCATCCCCGACGGCTACAACACCGTGTTCGTGGTCTCGCTCGCCTGCGCGATCCTCGGTGTGGCCATCCTCGGGATCCTCGTTCCCAACAAGCGCCCGCGCGCCGACCGCGCAGCGGCCGACCACCGACCCCGCCACCCGTTCCGGTGGCGCCAGCTGAACGACCCCCGGCTGCGCCGCGTCCTGCTGGTCTCGGGCCTGTTCGGGCTGCTGACGATCGGCGACGGGTTCATCTACCTCGTGCTGCAGAGCCGCAGCTCGTTCGCCGCCGAGTGGTTCCCGCTCATGTACGTGGGCACCAACATCGCGTTCCTCGCCCTGGCGGTCCCGCTCGGCAGGCTGTCCGACCGGTTCGGGCGCGCCCGCGTCTTCGTCATCGGACACATCGCGCTGCTCGCGGCCTACATCTTCGCAGCGGTGCCCGTCGCCGGCATAGCCACGACCATCCTGTGCCTGGCCCTCCTCGGAACGTTCTACGCCGCCACCGACGGGATCCTCGCGGCCCTCGCCTCCGAGAGCACCCCCGCTGAGAGCCGCGGCACCGGGATCGCTGCAGCGCAGACCGTCGTCGCCCTCAGCCGCCTGGTCGCCTCCACCGGCTTCGGCCTGCTGTGGTTCGCGGTCGGGCGCGAGAGTGCAATGTTCATCGTCGCGATCGCGCTCGCTGCGGTCATCCCGATCGTCGCCTATCTGTTACGCGGGTTCTTCACGCAGCGCACCGCATCGTCGGGGAAGATGGCTGCATGACATCCCGTGCCCGCGTGTGGTTGCTCGCCGGGCTCACCGTCGTTCTCCTGGGCGGGGCGATCGTCTACGGGGTCATCGCCTTCGTCGACTACCAGGCCAGGGCGGGCGCACCCAGCCAGGTGCAGACCGTCGACTCGACGACGAAGGCGAGCGGGCCGCGGATCGTGTTCCGCAACACCGCATCGGGCGCCGGGTACGGGCTCGTCGCCTCCGTGCCGCTCGACGACCCGTCGGCCGCCCGCGCGGTCACGTCGCAGGCCTGCGACCGCGTGTACGCCACCGCCGACTACGAGATGTGCCTGCACGTCGATCGCGGCGTCGTCACGAAGTTCAACGCGACGCTCTTCGACCCGTCGTGGAAGGCGGTGAAGACGTGGCCGCTACCCGGCATCCCGAGTCGCACCCGCATCTCGCCCGACTCGAAGCTCGTCGCCCAGACCTCGTTCATCACCGGTTCGTCGTACGGCACCGTGGGCTTCTCGACCCAGACGACGATCTCGTCGACATCCGGTAAGGACTACGGCAACATCGAGGACTTCCGGTTCGTCGTCGACGGTGCGGCGGTGACGGCGTCCGACCGCAACTTCTGGGGGGTGACGTTCGCGCCGGACGACAACACGTTCTATGCGACAGGTGCGTCGGCCGGGCACACGTGGCTCGTTCGCGGGGATCTTGCGGCGCACACCCTGACGGCGATCCACGAGACGGCCGAGTGCCCCTCACTGTCGCCGGACGGCACCCGTGTCGCCTACAAGAAGAACGTGTCGACCACAGGGACTCCGTACTGGACGCTGGCGGTGTACGACCTGTCGACCGGCGCGGAGACGGTGCTCCCCGTCAAGGACAACGTCGACGACCAGGCCCTGTGGCTTGACGACTCGACCCTCTTGTACGGCCTGCCGAACCCGAAGGTCGTCGGCGACAGCAACGTGTGGTCGGTCGCAGCGGATGGGAAGAGTGCGCCGAAACTGTTCCTCGCACACGCCTGGTCCCCATCCGTCGTGCGCTGAGCGCGGCAGCAATTCGGGAACTTCGGCCACCGGAGCACGCCAGTCGGGCCGGATGGGTGCTTTCGGGCCGAATCCGTCACATCCGTCACACGGATTCCTGAATTCCTGACGTCGTCGGGCGCCGGACGCACCGCGTTCGTAAAACAGGAGTTCGTGTGACAGGAGTGAACTAAAGGGACGCGGATGCGCCGAATCGGGCCACATTCGTCCCTCCCGTCACACGAACTCCTGTTTTATGAACGCCAGGGGACGCGGGGCGGGGCGCGGCCCCGGCTAGAGCTCGAGCTCGGGCTCGAGGCCGGCGGCACGCGAGATGTACGCCGCGATCTCGAGCGCGCTCGTCGCGGCCGGTGAGGGCGCGTTCAGTACGTGGACCTGGCCGGGCGCGGTCTGGATGACGAAGTCGTCGGCGAGACTCCCGTCGCGCCGCACCGCTTGGGCCCGCACCCCGGAGCCCGCGCGCACGATGTCGGCGGTGCGCAGTTCCGGCACGAGGCGGGCGAGGCTGCGGGCGAAGAGCCGCCGCGACAGGGAGCGCAGCACCTCGTTCGCGCCCGTGCCGATGTTGCGGCTCGCCATGCGCAGGAATCCGGGGTAGCCGATCGCGTCGGCAGCGTCGCGGATGCTCACCGTGCGCCAGTCGTACCCTTCACGGGCCAGCGCCAGCACGGCGTTGGGGCCGGCATGCACCGTCCCGTCGATCATGCGCGTCAGGTGGACGCCGAGGAACGGGAGCTCGGGGTCGGGAACCGGGTAGATCAGTCCGTTGACCAGGTCTCGACGTTCGGGCACGAGCTCGTAGTATTCGCCGCGGAACGGCACGATGCGCACCTCGGGCTCGACCCCGGCCATCCGTGCAATGCGGTCGGCCTGCAGGCCGCCGCAGTTGATGAGCAGCTCGCTTTCGACTTCGCCCTTGCTGTGCACGACCCGGATTCCGGATGCAGTGGGCACGATCGCCTCGACCCGCGCGTCGGTGAGCATCTCGCCCCCGTGGAACGCGGCAAGCTCGGCGAGCTTCCGCGATACCGCCGCGTAGTCGATGATCCCTGTCGTCTCGACCCGGAGTGCCTGCACGGCCCGGACGTGCGGCTCGTATTCGCGGGCATCCTGGCCGGAGATGAGCCGAGACGGCACCCCGTTCGCCGCCGCACGTTCCGCGAGCACAGCCAGCCTGGGCAGTTCGGCTTCGTCGACGGCGACGATGAGTTTGCCGGGGATCCGGTACGGGATGCCGTTCGCGTGGGCGAATTCGACCATCGAGCGGTTGCCGGCCGCGCACATCCGGGCTTTCAGCGAGCCCGGCGCGTAGTAGGGGCCAGCGTGGATGACGCCGGAGTTGTGGCCGGTCTGGTGGGCCGCCCAGGTGTGCTCCTTCTCGAGCAGCGTCACAGCGCGTCCCTGGCGGGTGAGCCGTTCGGCGACGGCGAGACCCAGGATTCCGCCGCCGATGATCGTCACCGAGGTTGCGGGCATCTGGGTTCCTTGTTCGGGGCGGGCGATCTCGATCGTAGGGCGACGCGGCACAGGGAAGGAAAGACGTGAGGATTTTTCACCCTCGTTTTGGGGGGTCCGTGTTTTCGCGCGGCGAGTAGCGTGAGTACCACTATGATATGAGCAATTTTCACTTCTGTGAATTCGCAATAAACAGCCCGAGGGCGCCGGCCTCCGCCCCCCAACCCGCGTTCGTGTCAGATCCACAGCTACCCGCCGAAAGGGAGAGCAACTGTGAGCACCATCGCTTCGCGTGCACCGAGGAGACCGCGGGCCGGACGGGCCGCGGCAGCCACCCCGACGCGGCCGCTCCACATGACGAGGGTGCGCGACTACACCGATCTCGCCTTGCGCGGCCTCCCGGCGTCCTTCATCACGGACACTCTCGAATTCAGCCAGACGGTCCGCGAATCGCACACCTCGCCCTCCGGCGCCCTGAGTCGTGAAGGCAGGAACCTCCGGTATGCGGCCATCGTCGCCCTCGGCCTCGGGACGGTCGCCGTGGAGACCCAGCGCGCGGTCCTCCACGGATCCACCGCTCGTGACCTGGTCGCGGCTGCCGTGAACCGGGCCGCCGACTCCCGCGAACCCGGAGCCCTCGCGCTCGTCGCGTGGGCAGCCGCGGAGGTCGGCGGGTCACCCGACCCGGCCCTCCTCGAACGGCTGGCCGGCATTCTCGACGCAGGGCATCCGCTCTCCACCGTCGACACCGCCTGGATTCTCAGCGCGGCCGTCGCCGCCATCGCGGTCGACCCCTCGGCGCCGCACGCGGCCGGTATCGCCACGATCGGCCGGCAGCGGCTCCTGGCCACCCAGGGATCCGCGGGCATCTTCGCGCATGCGCTGCCACCCACGACGTTCGGCCGGCTGCGGGCACACGTCGGAAGCTTCGGCGACCAGGCCTACCCGATACAGGCGCTCGCACGGCTCGCCGCGCTGGGCGGAGACCTCGAAGCCCTGGCGGCGGCCGAGCGCTGCGCCGATCGCCTCTGCGCAGTGCAGGGCGACGCCGGTCAGTGGTGGTGGCATTACGACGCCCGCGACGGATCGGTCGTCGAACGCTATCCCGTCTACAGCGTGCACCAGCACGCCATGGCTCCCATGGCACTGTTCGACCTGGCTGCCGCGGGCGGTACGGATCATTCGGATGCGGTCTACCGCGGCCTCGACTGGCTGCGAACGCATCCCGAAGTGGATGATGAGCTCGTGTCGGAGGACAACGCCCTGATCTGGCGCAAGGCGGGTCGACGCGAGCCCGGCAAGACCGTTCGCCTGCTTGCTGCCGCCACCTCGCGCATCCACCGCGGATGGCGCCCGCCCGGAATCGACAGGCTCTTCCCCGTGAGCCGCATCGACTACGAGTGCCGGCCGTATGAGCTCGGCTGGCTCCTCTATGCGTGGAGGGCTGTCGACGGCGACACCCCGAGTCGGCGCTGAGCGAACCCCACCCCCATAATTCGGGGTATCCGCCCCGAGCGGTCATCGACTAGCGTCCCTATTAATGAAACTTCATCACTTCTAGGTTCCGTAGTCGATCGACGCCGCTTCAACCCGCGGTCGCCCCTCGCTCCGGCCCCTGGAACCGGGCCGGGAGGCGGGCTAGGGAGCCGCCTTCCTGAAGCTTTTTTCCGGATGCGACCTGCGAGAAATGAAAGCGCTTGCGGTCTCGTCACCAGGACTCCGTGAGCCGCTGGTTCACTGGCCTGAACCCACATCGGCGCCGCGATCGCCAGTTCGTCAGACCCGTCCAGCCGAGGGCCCTGCTCAGGACCCTCGTTTGCAACCCGACCAGACGCCACCCTACTATGGGGGGCATCCGGCGGGTTGAGACTCGCTGGGCATCCCCCTGAACGACGATCGCGACGAATCACTGCGGTTACAAACGAACGGAATACACGCATGCCCGTGAAGCCCCGGCACGCACAATCCCCCAATCCAAAGCGATGGATCAAGGCCGGCGCAGCCGCCCTTGCTGCGACTGCGCTCGCCGTCACGGCGCTCGTCGCCGGGTCCACCGCCGCTACAGCTGCTACGGTCGGGATCTTCCCGGACGACCTGAAGCCGGTCGTCGCAGCCGACCCCGATACCAACTCGGTGAATCTCGGGGTGAAATTCTCACCCTCGCTGCCGGGAACCGTGGTCGCCCTGCAGTACTACCAGGGTCCGCAGGACTCCGGGATCACGAAGGCGACCCTGTGGTCCTCGTCGGGGTCCGCTCTCGCGAGCGTCTCCGTCACGCCCAGCCGGACGGTCGGGTGGCACACCGTCTCCCTCCCCAAGCCGGTGCGGCTGACGGCACACGCCACGTACGTCGCGTCCTACCTGGCGACGAAGGGCCACTACTCCGTCACCGAGAACAGCCTCTACACCAGCCATGTCGTCGGGCCCTTCGCGCTCCCCGCGAATGCCGGGGTCTACCGCTACAGCACGTCGAACGCGATGCCGACGAGCACCTACAAGGGCTCGAACTACCTGGCTGACATCGTGTTCGCCGCCGATGCGGGCGCTCCGACGACTCCGACGGCTCCGACGACTCCAGTGACCAAGCCGACCGCGACCCCGACACCTACGGCCACTCCGAGGCCGGTCCCGACGCAGACGCCGACGCCGGTGCCTGTGCCCACCGCCACGCCGACTCCGACGCCGGCTCCTGCCCCCGCGCCTGCACCGGCCGGCGGAATCACGGCACTCGGCCGAAGCTTCCCGTCTCCTGCCACCACCGGCGTGCCGGCGGGGACGACACTGACGGCCTACACCGGACCGTGCACGATCCAGACGCCTAACGTGGTCATCGACGCGAAGACCATCAACTGCAACCTTGAGATTGCTGCGAAGGGCGTCGTCATCACACGTTCCAAGCTCGTCGGAGGCGTCTATGCGGATGCCACCGCCAACGTCGGCTCCTTCACGATCACCGACAGCTTCGTCGACGCTGGGAACAAGGCAGGGACCGGCATCGGCGACGCGAACTTCACTGCGACTCGAGTGCATGTGACGGGCGGCAACCGCTCGATCAACTGCTACGCGAACTGCACGGTGCAGGACTCCTACGTCAATGATCAGTTCACTGACAAGACGGGCGTCTATCACGAGTCGGGAATCCGCATCAACACGAACAGCCACCTGGTCCACAACACCATCGGGTGCAACGCTCCCGACGTGGCACCCGACGCCGGTTGCTCCGCAGCGATCACGGGATACCCCGACTTCGATCCCGTAACCGGGAACATCGTCAACGGAAACCTGATCCTGGCCGACTCGGGGGGCTATTGCTCCTACGGAGGAGCGACGCCCGGCAAGCCGTTCTCCGGTCAGACGAGCCACATCCAGTTCCTCAACAACGTCTACCAGAAGGGCTCCACAGGCAAGTGTGGCTGGTGGGGGCCGATCACCTCGTTCGACACCAGTGCACCTGGCGACCTATGGTCGAACAACCTCTACGACGACGGTTCGATCGCGGCAGCCGCGAACTAGTCGGTCATGCTGAAAAGCCTCCGGCGGTCACCTCGACCGCCGGAGGCTTTTCGCTACCACTCGACGAGGGTGAGCTCGCTGTAGAGGTAGTCGAGTGACGCACCATCGGTGCCCTTGTCGCGGAACATCTTGTACCTGTTGTGCTCGAACGTCCGCCCGGGGCCACTCGGCGTGAAGCCGATCAGGCGCCGCTCGGCCAGGGTGAACGGCAGCCCGCGGCGCAGGAGATGCGCCCCGACGCGCGGCCACGCCATCCGCAGGAGGTCGCGTTCGCCACCGACATACAGCGGAACGGCGAACAGCGGGAGTCCCTTCCGCCGCTCCCTGCGGTAGACGAGGTACGCGTAGGCTGCATCGGTCTCGACCAGTAAGTGGCGGGTCGCAGCCGCCTGACGATGATCACGGAACGCGTCGGCGTCCGGCCCTCGCAACCGTGCGGACAAGACAGCTGGATCATCAGTGACGCGAACGCGGGCCGGAACAGGCGAAGGAAGGTTCACCAACAGGCGCCCTGCCGTGTCGAGGTGCCGGAAGCCCAGGCGCTCATTCATCGCGACGACATTTCCGCTCGGCGAGAAGTCCGTGAAGACGTACCCGCGCTGACCCAGCAGCGCTCGGACGAGCCGCACACTGTGGGGCCGATAGTCCGGAAGGACGCAGAACGCCGCGAGGTTGCACACAGCGCGGCCCTCGCCCTCGATGTCGCGGTGTGAATAGACGGCGGCGCAGGCGCCCACGACAGTTCCGTCGGCTACGAGCTGGAACCCACGATTCGGCGCACTTCCGTCCTCCCACGGTGGCATCAGGAGCCTGGCCCACTGGTCTGCCGTGACGCGCTCGTTCAGCTGTGCGTGGAAGAAGTGGGCGATCTCCATCGCATCGTCGAGGGATATCGGCTTGACCTCGGGTGCCGCGCCAGGGTTCACGACGTTCACATTAGCCGGTGGGCACACATAATCCTCCAGCGTTGCGTTCCGCATTCCCGCTACGCTGAGGCGAGGCCGTCATGATGGACGCCGCCTGACGTACGCAGGGGGTACAGATGCCGAGCGTCGTGATCGCCGCTCACAACGAAGAGCACCTCATCGGAGCCTGCCTTCGCGCGATCGCCGAGCAGGATTTCGGGGAAGACGTCCAGGTGGTGGTCAGCGCGAACGGCTGCACCGACCGCACGGCTGAGGTGGCTCGTCGAGCCGGCGCCGAGGTCGTCGACCGACCGGAACCGGGTAAGACGGCCGCACTGAATGCCGGCGATGCCGTCGCGACGACGTTTCCGCGGATCTATCTCGATGCCGACATCATCCTGCCCCCTCATGCCCTCTCGTCCTTCACCACACGGCTGGGGTCTGGGGCAGGCTGCCTCGCCGTCGTCCCGCGACGGCGACTCGAGACAAGCGGGCGCCCCTGGCCGGTACGCGCGTATTTCGCGATCAACGAGCGACTGCCCGTCTTCCAGACGGGGTTGTTCGGCCGTGGAGTGATCGTCCTGTCCGAGGAAGGACGCGCACGGTTCCCGGCCTTTCCCTCCTTGATAGCCGACGACCTCTTCCTCGATTCCCTCTATACAGAGACGGAACGTGCGGTTGTGGACGATGTCGAAGTCACGGTCGAGGCCCCCCACACGACGCGGGATCTGCTTCGACGCCTCGAACGCGTGCGGAGAGGGAACGCGCAGATGCGTGCCGCGGGCGCCGACGGCACGCTCGCACTCACGGTGCGGAGGCCGCAGCGATGGGCGTGGCTCACTGAGGTGGTTCTCCCCCATCCACGACTCGCCCCCTCCGCGATCGCCTACGTCTCGATCACCCTCGCCGCTGCCATCCTGGCCCGGCGTCAGGTTCAGGACATATCGCGCACCTGGGGACGCGACGAGAGCACCCGGGGCGGGTCCGCCTCCGGCCGGGCGGAAGGACGCTCATGACGATCAACATCTGCTTCCATGGCATCGGCGACAGCAGCCGGGAACGCGAGGCTGGGGGTGAAAGGTACTGGATCGAGCGTGACGTATTCCTCGCGGTCCTCGACGAAGTCCGGGAACGACCCGACGTGCGCCTCAGCTTCGACGACGGCAACGTCTCAGACATCGAGACCGGCCTCCCGGCGCTTGTCGAACGAGGTCTGCACGCGACGTTCTTCCCAATTGCCGGACGGCTCGAGGAGTCGCACAGCCTGAATCCGAGCGACCTGCGCGCGCTTCGGGCCGCCGGAATGGAGATCGGCACGCACGGCTGGGCACACGTCCCCTGGCGCGGCTTGAACACACAGGAGCAGCAGCGCGAGCTGGTGGATGCGCGGGAGGCTCTGGCCGAAGCCAGCGGTGGCAGGATCGATGACGCCGCACTCCCGCTCGGGCGGTATGACCGGAGACTGCTGGCGCAGCTGCGCCATCGTGAGTATCGGACGGTCTTCTCGAGCGACCGTTATCCCGCGCGTTCGTCGGCGTGGTTGCAGCCGCGCTACAGTCTCACGGCCGCCGACACGGTCGCGACGGTGCGCCACCTCATCACGGATCGTGCGCGTCTCGCCGACCTGCGCAGCCGCACCCGCAGCGCCGTCAAGCGGCTCCGCTGAGCACGAGCACTCACCGACGGGAACGCGTAGGCCGTCGACGTCCGAAACGTTCGGCGAGGACGATCACCGCTGCCGTGAGACCGATGCCGAGAGCCGCGGTCATCCCCAGCATCCGGGGCTTACTGCCTCCGACGTGGTAGATCACCGTCGACCTCGGCGCGGTCGTGATCGTGATCTCATTGATCGGCGTGACATGCCTCGTGCTTTGAAGCTTGTCCAGATTCTCCTGAACACGTCGGAGAATCGTCGTCTGGCGCTGCAGCACAGTCGCGCGGTCCGGTGCCACGATATCGAGATTGAGGATCTGACTCGGGAAATTCGTGGCCCATTGACCACCCGTATCGGGGACGACCAGCGACCATCCGTCGCGGATACCGGTGCCGACCAGGGTCACGTCGGGTGACGCGTACTTGGTCACCGGATCGGGACCGGTGACGCTCTTCGCGACCGCGCCGGCAGCGTCGATGATGTCCTCGGACCGCGTTGCGAGGGCATTGGGGTAGGCGGTGCTGATCGGAGCCAGGAAGACGATCTGCGTGCGCGTGTAATACACGCCCTTGTCGCCGAGGCCTGCGAATGCCGCAAGGCCCGTGCAGAGGACTCCCACGAGCACAATCGGCCACCGTCGGAGGCAGGCGCTGAAAAATTGCCGCAAAGTCATGAGTGTCCCTCGTTTAGACTAACTCATGACTCGCTGCGCGTCAGTCGGGCGCTAGAGGTACGCTCCGAGGGAGGAACATCGTGACACGCGACGTGATCCGCGCGCTCGGCCGCCGATGGTACGTCCTTGTAGCGGGCCTCCTGATGACCGCCGGACTCGCCTATGGGGCGTATCGCATCGCTCCCCCCAGCTATACCGCAAGCGGACTTGTGCTCCTGCTGCCTTCCACGTCAACCGTCGGCCTCGGCGGGAACCCGCTGCTGGCGCTTTCCGACCTGGATCAGCCGGCCGAGATCCTCGTGGCATACTTCTCCGGCGCCTCGGCACAGGCAGACGTCAAAGCGAACGCGCCGACAGCTCAATACGTGGTGTCGATCAACAGCTCGACGCGCGGACCGATCATCGAGGTCGACGTGACCGACAAGACGCCGGCGAAGACCCTGGGCGCGCTCGATTACATCACCAACCAGATTCCAGTGGAGTTGCACGGTCTTCAGACCGCGGTGTCTGCGCCTCCCGACGCGGTCATAACGTCGATGCCCCTGACCATAGATGCAAAGGCCAAGGCGGACTACGCGGCCACCATCCGGACGATGATTGCGGCAGTCCTCGTCGGCCTGGTGGTCACGGGCGTCATCGCGTTCGCGCTCGACGGACTGCTGCTGGGTCGGCAGGCACGGAAGAGAGCGCGCGCCGAGGCGGTCGCCCACGTCCCAGCTGAGCCGATCGACCCCGAAGAGCCGACCGAGACGTCCCGCCCGTCACACACCCTCCACGACGGTGCAGCGATGGCGTCGAGTTCGGCCGACGAGAACGGAGACCTGGACCCTGACCCGGATCCGGATCCGGGCGACATGGTTGCGGAGTTCATAGGTCCCGTTCCGGCCGCAGCCAGGCAGGAGCCTTGACCACAGCGCTCGCCCCTGTGGAACGACGCCTGGCGACCGGCCAGGTCGACGCTGTCGGGTGGCTCACGTTCTACGTGATGCTGTTGCTGTTCATACCGACGCGTCTCATTGTCGGTCCCCTGGGGAGCGCAGGTGCCCCGTCGATGCTGTTCGGTGTGGCAAGCCTCATCCTCTGGCTGTTCATCAGGCTGGGCACCGTGCGGGCGGTGCCGGGGGGCACTCAGCCTGTCCGGCTCGCACTCGGGATCTTCTTCGTCACCGTCGGGATCTCCTATGTCCTGGCGATGTCGGGCCCGATGAGTCCCGCCGAGGTCAGTCCGGCGGATGTGGCCCTGTTGTCGCTTGCATCGTGGGGCGGGACCCTACTGCTCACGAACGACAACATCCCCAACCGAAGCCGGCTCGAGACGCTCATCTGGCGCATCTGCATCTGCGGCGGACTGATCGCACTCCTCGGGATCGTGCAGGTGCTCACCAAGCAACTCTGGGTCGACCAGCTCTCTATTCCTGGACTCACCGGCACACCGGGTTACGGCCTGAATGCCAGGGGCGGGCGCGTCCGACCCTCTGGGACCGCGACCCATCCGATCGAGTACGGAACGCTGATCACCATCATCCTCCCGCTCGCCCTGTACGTCGGCTTCAATCAGACCCATCGCCGTTTCCTTGTCCGTTGGCTGCCAGCCGCAGCGCTGGCGGCGGTCGTCCCGCTCACCTCGTCGCGTTCGGCCTATCTGGGCGTTGCGGTCGGTCTCGTCGTGTGCCTGATCGGATGGAACCGAACGCGCCGCCTGAGGGTTCTCGCGATCATCGTCGCCGGCGTCGCGGCACTGAGCGTGGTGACACCCGGCCTCCTCCAGTCGATCATCAACCTGTTCGCCGGGGCGTCCAACGATCCGAGCATCGCCTCCCGCACGGACAGCTACTCTCTCGCAGCGGAGTTCCTCCTGCGAAAACCGTTGTTCGGAAGAGGCCTCGGCACCTTCCTGCCCATTTACCGCATCTTCGACAACCAATACCTGCTGCTCCTCGTGACGGTCGGAGTCGTCGGTGCGGTCGCCTTCGTCGCGCTCCTCCTCAGCGGCTTCATTTCGATGGTTCGTCTGCGTGCTTCGGTCCGTGACGATGGTACGAGGGATCTGGCGCTGGCTCTGGCCGCTGCGATCGCGACAGGCGCTGTCTGCCTGTTCACTTTCGATGCGTTCGCTTTCCCGATGACCATGGGGACCCTGTTCCTCGTCCTCGGTCTGGCCGGTTCCCTGCGGCGGATCGAACGCACCGGGGCGAATTTCACTCGGCTACTGTAAAATCACCGCCATGACCGTTGATGTCGCCGCAGTGGTCGTGACATACAACAGCGAGAACCATATCGACGAACTGCTGGACACGATCCCGGCAGCGGCGGCAGGTCTCAGCTACTCGGTGGTCGTCGTGGACAACGGGTCCGTCGACGGCACGCTCGATCGGCTCGGGCAGCGCTCCGACTGCGTGGCGATCCCCTCGACGAACCGCGGTTACGCGGCCGGGATCAACACCGCCGTCGCCGCATCGCCGGACGCCGAGGCGATTCTGATCCTGAACCCGGACGCGACCCTCGACCCGGAGTGCATACCCCGGATGCTCGACGTGCTGAGAAAGCCGGGCAACGGCATCGTCGCGCCCCGCACCCGTGAGGCCGACGGCAGCCTGTCGCCCACGCTTCGCCGGGGGCCCACGATGGCGCGGGTGGGCGGCCTGAGCTTTACGGGACTGCCCTTCTTCCAGGAGCGCATCGAAGACCCTCGTGAGTATGAGACCGAGCACGAGGTGGAGTGGGCCGTGGGAGCCATCCTTCTCGTGCGTGCCGAGTGCTTCCAGGCGATGAACGGCCTCGACGAGAGCTACTTCCTCTACTCGGAGGAGACGGACCTGAGCCTCCGGGCCAAGGACGCGGGGTGGGCGACCGTCTATACACCGAACGCCGGAGCGGTCCACATCGGCGGCGGTTCAGGTGAGAGCGCGACGACGCACACCATGAAGATGCTCAACCGCATCCGCCTGTACCGGCGGCGCCGGGGTCCGATCCGAGCCGGCATCTATTTCGGGCTGACTGTGCTCGTCGAGTTCCGTCGGGCCGTTCTCGGGCATGACAAGTCCTGGCCGACGACGCGGGCTCTCCTCCAGCCGTCGCGGCGGCCGCCGGCCCTGGGCGCAAGTCGCAAGCTGATCCCGCGCTGAGCATGGGCTACGAGGAGCCGGCGCTGCGGTCCGGCTGGGGCCCTCCTGTTGCGACGATCAGATTCGTCAGGAATCCGACGGAACTCGGCCGCGGCTCGATCGTGCCGGCGAGCATGTCCTGCAGCCAGTTCGCGCTCACGAAATCCGTCGCACCCAGCGGGTCGAGGGTGTGAGGTTCCCGGCGCCACCACTGGACCACCTTCTGAGCCAGCACGTCTCCCCCAGCCGGAGGTCGATTCCCTCGGCGGGCGCGCTGGATCGCCTTGCGGGCGAGGCGTTGGCCGGTGTGCAGAGTCTGAGCCACCGGATCCCACAGCGACGGCTGCGCGTAAGCGGCGGGGCTCGGCCGGCCTTCCAGGGGAAGCCGCCCGAGTTCGGGATCCAACTCCAGCTGCAGGGTCGCAAGGAAACGCGCATGGGCTTTGTCCTGGGGAGTCAGGCGCGCGGAGAGTCCGAGGAAGTCCGGTTCCAGCATCGGATTCACCACGACCCGCCGGTAGCCGACGGCCGTGTCCGTCGCACCCGCCCATCGCTGCATGCGATCGCGGAGGTAGAGCGCATCCGTCGCACGGAACCACTCGTCACCCCCGCGACGGAGGGCGGCGTACACCTCGGCGTTCGCAGCCTCGCGACCCCAATCCGCGAAGTCAGCGGTGAGCAGACCAGGCTCGACCGCCTCGTTGACGAACATGCGCCAGGCGGCGAGCTTCTCGGCGTCGGCGCGGGTGTATGGGCGGTCCCGGACACGGCCGACATAATAGAAGCCGCGCGCCACCTCACCGCCGAGACCGGAGATACGCACTCCCTGGGTGAACCCGCGTTCGGCGACACCGAGGGCTGCGAGGGCGACCGGGTCGGACATCCCGTCCAGTCGGAACGCGGCGTCCCGGCACAGCTCCCAGCCCTCCTCCGGGTCGAGTCCACCGAGGTCGGTGAGGCCACGCACCTCGTGCTCGATGCCGAATCGCGAGGCGATCTCCCCGGCGATTGCGACGTCCCCGCTGCCCGGCACGCTGAGTGTCATCGCATGGAGCCCTCGTCGCCGGGAGACCGGTACAGCGCTCAGCAGGAGCCTCGAATCGAGGCCGCCGGTCAATTGCAGCACCGCGTCCGGCTGATCGTCGAGCAGAGCTTCGACTGAGGCGCGGAGAATCGCTGCAGCCTCGGAAACGGCGCGATCCAGAGAGATCGGCTCTGCGGGCGCGGGCGCCACCTCGGCCAGGCTGACTCCGTCGACGCCGAGACGCGCGATAGCCGCAGGCGCCAACTTCAGGATGCCGTCGAACAGGGTGCGTTGACCGAGCTGCCAGCCCAGCAGGGACTGCACCGCGACGGCGGTCCGGTCCAACTGAGCGCCACGGGCCCAGCCGGCCAGCAGCGCCGAGGTCGAGAGCGTTCCGGCACCCGGCGATTGCGGATCGCTGTGGAAGAGCTGCCGGAAGCCCATCGAGTCGGCGACCATGGTCACCGCGTCGTCGTGCAGGGTCGCTGCGGCGAACGGCGGAAGCAGGCGGGTGAGCGCACGCGAGTCGTCGCGCATCAGGCCCGCGATCTCGGAGCCGGCCACGGCCCTTCCCGATCGGCGCGCAACGCGCGAAAGGACGAGGGTGCACCCGTCCTCGGTCGGGCTGAGACCCCAGTACGCCATCCGGACCGCGCCGGCACCGAGCTCCGAGACTGTGCTGGTCTCCGAGACTGTGCAGATCTCCGAGAATGTGCCGACGACCGCGCCCACCTCGGCCGGGACGGCGCCGACGTTGGAGGCGAGCATCCCGGGAAGGACCGCCGCGCGGGTCATGGCGCTAGGCGGCGAGCTTCGCATCGACGAAGTCGGTAAGGGAACCGACGGTCTCGAAGAGGTCCTCGCCGAACTCGTCGTCGTCGATCACGATGTCGAAGCGCTCCTCGATCGCGACGACGAGGGTGACGACACCGAAGGAATCGAGTTCGGGAAGCGCACCGAACAGCGCCGTCTCGCGGGTGAGCTCATCCGGGCTCTGCGTGAGCTCCAGCGTGTCGATCAGCACCTCTCGGATGGTGTCAACGGTCTCGGGCATGCGGTCGTTCTCCCATTTCTTCAGATGAATACTGCTTCAGACGAATACTGTGCTTCAGACGAATACTTCTGCAGGCGCGGGGTGGCCGAGGAACGCGGTCGGACTCGCGGTGAGGCCGTACGCACCCTGCTGGAAGATCACGACGAGGTCGTCGATGCCCGCCGCCGGTACCGCGACGTTGTCGCCGAGGAGGTCGAGCGGCGTGCACAGGCAGCCGACGACGGTCACGTTCTCGTCCTCAGGCGCCTCGATCCTGTTTCCCACCGCGAGCGGGTAGTTGCGGCGGATCGCCTGCCCGAAATTGCCGGATGCAGCCAACTGGTGATGCATCCCGCCGTCCACGACGAGGTAGGTCTTGCCCCGGGAGACCTTGCGATCGAGGACGCGCGTGACGTACACGCCGCACTCCCCGACGATGTAGCGCCCGAGCTCGATGACCGGCGTCGCGTCGGGCAGCTCCCGGGAGAGCGGCCCGTCCACGAGTTCCTGGAGACCGGCGGCCAGGACATCGAGCTCCAGCGCCTGGTCTCTTTCCGAATACGGGATCCCGAACCCGCCGCCGAGGTTCACATACCGCACCGGCGTCGTCAGGTGCTGGGCCAGCTCGACGACGAGTTCGACGGTGCGCCGCTGCGCCTCGGCGATGATCGCCGCATCGAGGTTCTGGGAGCCGGCGAAGACATGGAAGCCCCGGATATCCACCCCGGCTCGTGCGTACTCCTTCACGAACTCCGGCACGCGCTCTGCGTCGATGCCGAACTGTTGGGGACCGCCGCCCATGCGCATCCCGGAACCCTTCACCGCGAAGTCCGGATTGACACGGATCGCGATGCTCGGAGTGAGACCGAGCTCGTCGCCGGCCGCGATCACCCGCTCGATCTCTGTCGGAGACTCCACCTCCACGATGATCCCCGAAGCCACGGCCTGCCCGATCTCGGCAGGACTCTTGCCGGGACCCGCGAAACTCACCTGCTCGGGGCGGATGCCGGTGTCCAGGGCCGTACGGAGTTCCAGCCCGGACGCCACATCGATCCGGTCCACCCGCCCCGCCAGGTGCTGCACCACGGCGGGCATCGGGTTCGCCTTCATGGCGTAGCTGAGCTCGACCTGTTCGGGGAGGGCAGTGCGCAGACGGTCGACCCGTTCGTCGAGCAGCCCGCGATCGTACGCGAAGAACGGGGTCGAGCCGACGCGGGCAGCCAGCCGGGTCAACGGCAGGCCGCCGACGCGGAGCTCGCCGTCGACCGTGCCGAACGCAGCGACGTGCTCGTGCGGCTTCATCCGGACACCTGCGCCTTGATGAGCGTGCGATCGAACTTCCCGTTCGGAGAGCGGGGCAATTCGTCGCGCAGGTCGATCGTCGTGGGCACCATGTACAGGGGAAGGGTCTGCCGCAGCGCCGACCCGAGAGCGGATACCTCGACATCGTCTGTCACCGCCGTGGCGACGAGCACGATCCGATGACCCAGGCCCGGCTCCTCGACCCCGAGGGCCACGGCGTCCCGCACCAACCCGGTGGCGTACGCAGCCTCCTCGATCTCCGACGGGCTGACACGGTATCCGGAGGTCTTGATCATGTCGTCGGTGCGGCCCACGAAGTAGAGGAACCCGTCCTTGTCTGCTACGACGGTGTCACCGGACCAGACGGCGAGCTCCGGCGCGCGCCACAGCTGACCGGGATGATGCACCGGCCGGAACCGCTCGGCCGTGCGCTCCGGGTCGTTCCAGTACCCGAGCGCGACCAGGGCGCCCCGATGCACGAGTTCGCCCTCCTCGCACGGTGCGCAGCGTGTGCCGTCGGGGCGCAGGACGAGCACCTCGGCGTCGGGGATGGCTTTGCCGATCGAGTCGGGACGACGATCCACCTCGCGCGGGTCCAGATAGGTCGAGCGGAACGCTTCGGTGAGGCCGTACATGAGATACGGATCGGCGGCGGTGAAGATGCCGCGCAGCCGGTCGAGGAGGGCACGTGGCATCCGGCCCCCCGTGTTCGCCCAGTAGCGCAGTCGCTGTGCCGCTTCCTCGGGCCACGGGACTTCCGCGACCTGCAGCCACAGCGGGGGCACGCCGGTGATGCCCGTGATGCCGTGCTTCGCACACAGCCGGGGCACGTCACGGGGAAGCAGATAGTTGGCCAGCACGCAGTGCGCCCCGACGGAGAAGGCCGTCGTGACCTGGCTGAGGCCGGCGTCGAAGCTGAGCGGCAGGATGCTGAGGATCACATCATCACTGGTGTTCTTCAGGTAGGTGCTGACGCTCTCCGCACCCACGATCAGGTTGCGGTGGCTCAGCACCACGCCCTTCGGCTTGCCGCTGCTTCCGGAGGTGTAGAGGATCGCCGCCGGATCGAGGTCGATCGTGCCCGGCACCGGCAGGCGGCCGGTCGTCCGCTCATCGTTCCACGGGTGGAGCGCGACTCCCTCCGGGGCTGCTGTCCCGGGCGAACCGAGGACGATGATGTCGGTCACCTCGGTGCCCTCGAGCGCTCCGGCGAGCTGGGCCAGCCTGTCGGATGAGGTCACCAGGAACCGGGCACCGCTGTCACGGAGGACGTGGGCGACCTGCGGAGGCTTGAGGACGTGATTGACGGGGACGAAGATGCCGCCCGCCACGGATGCTCCGAAGAAGGCGACCACCGTCTCGATCCGCTTCTCGAGGTAGATCGCGACGCGCTCCGCCGGCATCAGGCCGAGCTCGCTGAGCTGCACGGCGACGGCGCGGGTCCGATCCCAGAGCTCGGCGTACGAGACGGTGACCTCTTTGTAGGTGAGTGCGGGATGATCCGGCGTCGACGTAGCGGCCTGCCGCAGCAGGTCGTGCAGGTGCGTCCTCATCGCGGAGCCCTCCGTTCGAGGAGATAGCGAGCGAATTCTTCCTTGTCGTCGAGATCAACATAGCGCCGACCCTGCGCGTCGCTCGCTGTGACGCCGGTATCGTCCGGGACGGCGGGGCCGGGCTGCGAGAACCCGGAGACCGCGTCGAAGACCGCCACGTAGGACTCGGCCTGCGGGCGCCAGTCGAGGTCGGACGAGACGCGCTCGCGGCCTTTCGTTCCGAGCGCGATCCTGAGGTCGGAGTCCTCGATCAGCCGCTCCACCGCATCCGCGAACGCTGCGATGTCGCCAGACGGAACATAGAGCAGGCTGTCGCCGCCCGAGACGCGGGTCTCAGCCAGGTCGAACGAGACGGACGGCAGCGCATAGGCCATGTACTCCATGGTCTTGTTCATCGTCGAAAGGTCGTTGAGCGGCGTCTTCAGGTCAGGGCAGAGGCCGATGTCGGCACGGCTCAGGTATTCGGCGATCGCCACCCGATCGACGCGGCCCGTGAAGGTCACGTGGTCATCGAGACCGAGTCGCGTGGACTGCGCCTTCAGGTCCTCGAGGCAGTCGCCGAAACCCAGCAGGGTGGCAGTCACCGTGGTGCGCCCACGCTTGTGCACCAGTTCGTCCATGACGAGGAGCACCTGGTCCACACCGTCCTGCGGGCCCATGATTCCGAGGTAGGCGAGCTCGATGCCATCCGCGGGGCGCGGGTTCTGCGGGTAGATCGGACGCATCTGCCGCGTGTCGGGGCCACTGCGCACGACCGTGACATGGCCGGGGCGACGCCCTCCCCGGCGCACGGCGATCGCTTTGTACGACTCATTCGTCGAGATGATCCGGTCCGCCGTGCGGAACGTCCGCCGTTCGAGCCAGCGCAGACCGCGATACTCGAGGTTCTGCGAGAGCCCCTGCGGACGCCCGAAACGCGAAATGAAGAGCTCGGGATTCAGGTCGTGGTGGTCGAACACGAAGCGCACGCCGCGCGAACGCCACAGCAGTGCGAGCAGCCAGTACGTGTCCGGCGGGTTGCAGGCCTGGATGATGTCGAATCGCCGGTGGCGCCACGCTCTGAGGGAGAGCCGCGCGGTCTGCACCCAGCTGAACGCGAACTCCCAGGCGAAGCCGAGGAATCCCTCGGCCTCGGGAGCGGGCCGGTACTTGTAGATGTCGACGCCGTCGAGGTGCTGACGAGCTGGGTCCCCCGGACCCTTCGGGCAGATGACGCTGACCCGGTACCCGCGCGCCACCAGCGCCTGGCACTCCAGCCAGACCCGGCGGTCGAGGGGTACCGGCAGGTTCTGCACGATGATCAGCACGTGCGGCGCAGGCGGCCGCCCTGTCGTATCGGTCATCCTCGCTCCCCCTGGCGGGTCAGTTCGATAGGTGAAGAGGGCGAGGGGGCCGGCGACGACCCATACACCTCGTCTTCCACAATGTCGACGAGCGCCCGCGACGTCGGCTCCCACGAGCGGCCCACGACGGACGCCGCGGCCGCGGCCGACCGCTCGCGGAGATCCGGCGCGGTGACGGCTGCGCTGAGCTCTCCGGCGAGCGCCGCCGGAGTCGGCGGTGCCCAGCGCACGTGCTCGTTCGGCAGCACCAGGTGCGCGAGGGCCATGTCGTTGACGACAGGGATGTTACCGGCGGCGAGCATCTCCTCGGCGACGAGGGTGATGTTGGTGAACGACATCGCCAGCCCCGCGATGGTGCGGCCGTAGAGGTCGTTCAGCTGCGCAGTCGTCAGCCGTCCGTGGAAGGTCACGGGGATGCCGAGCCCGCGCGGCCGTGCGCCGTAGACGTGGATCTCCTGCTCGGGATGCATTCGGTGGAACTGCATCAGCGCGACGCACGCCAGCTCGTACCCGCGGCGCGGGAAATCCGGTCGACAGTAGAAGACGATCCCGCTCCGCACGATGTCACGCGAAGGAGGCCGGTAGACCTGCGAGTCGCAGCCGAACGGCACCACATCGTTGCGGAGCCCCGTCGCCTCGGTGATCATCGCGTCGAGCATCTCGCCCAATGCGATGCGACGGAACGGCAGCCTGTAGGTCATCGCCGCGAGTTCGTACTGCGAGCCGTGGCCGTAGAAATAGGGTTCATAGTCCTGGATGAAGTAGAGGCGGCGCATCGGGCCCTCCCCGTACGTGACGATCACGTGGGCGGACTCCCATCCCGAGGCGAGGATGGCGTCGACGTCCCGGATCCCCTTGGTCACGTCCCGCACGGTGGCGTGGAGGTGAGGCCAGTGCTCGCGGATGACCGCCGTGGCGGCCGCGACGTCGAGGCCGTTCTTGTCATACAGATACAACACGCATCGGTGTCCGCGTCTCTCCAGCGCCTCCATCATCCGGAACAGGGTGGTGTGGCCGCCCGAACCCGGCGCGGGCGGGGTGGCCACCCAGCCCACGGTCAGCGTTCCGTCTCGCGAGGGACGCGACTCGGGCAGCGGGAGGCCGAGCGGGACTTCGGTGAGGATGTCGTCGAACGCGAGGTTGAACAACAGCTCGGCCGCCCCGCTCCGCAGGTACGCGCGCTGAGCCAGCCGCTGCACGATCCCGTGCACACCAACGTCGCGGGCACGACGCGCTTTGGAGAGGAAGCCATCCACTCGACTCATCAGCTGCTCCCTTCGACTCGACCGACGCGTGCTTCGACAAGGCCGCGAGCGACGGCGCGCCGGAGCACGTCGGCGTGGCCCTCGACCATCGCGGTCAGCTGCTCCCCGGGCGCCCACGTCCGCACGGGCGCCCGCGAGTCGTCCCGCGCACGGAGGACGAGGGCGTCGACGGCGGCTCCGAGCTCGTGCGCATTCGGCTGACGCCTGCTCCGCCGCCGCGCTCGGGCGACTGCGGCGTCGGACACGCGCTCAGCGGGGCCGCAGGGGTTCGGAATGAGGAAGGAGCCGCCCCGGTCCCGATCGACGAGTTCGCGTGCTCCGCCGAAGTCGCCGAGCACGAGCCCCAGACCGGTCTCTGCGGCCTCCGTGGCGGCGACCGGCCAGCCCTCGAAGAACGAGTCGAGGATGAAGCCGTCCGCCGCCGCGAGCAGTGCACGGGCATCGGAGCGGCCCAGGAGCGTCACACGGTCGGCGCGGTCACTGCACCGTCGGAGGGCGTCCGCCCGGCGCAGCTCCGCCCAGTCCGAGGGCTCTCCCGCAACGACGAGGCGCACCTGGTCAGCCGTCACGGTCGCGAGGAACGAGGAGACGAGGCCGGCCACGTTCTTCTGCGCGTCGTAGCGGGTGAGGCTCACGAGGACGAAGTCGCCCGCGAGGTCCGTCCCCAGCGTGCGCGCGAGCGCGGCGCGGGCAGCCCTGCGCTCATCGGCGTCCGGGGCGCTCTCGGACGGCACAGCGTTGGCGACGACCCGGATCCGTTCCGCCAGCTCAGCGCCGACATGCCGCGCGTGGAACTCGCGCACCGATTCGCTGACCCCGATCGCCGCCGGGGAGCTCCCGAGCACTCGGGCGAAGCGACGCCAGCGCGCTCTCGAGAAGTGGATCTCCATGTTGTGAAGCACCGGCACGACCGGGATGCCCGAGGCGATGGCTGCGTCCTCCAGCGGCAACGGGGCGCTGTGCGACTCGATCACGTCCGGGTTCAGCTCGCGCAGCGCTCGCTCCGCTTCGGCCTCGTTCGCCGCGACGACGACATCCACCCCACGCGACCTCAAGCGAGCCGCGCGGGCGCCGTCCGCTGTGCAGATCACGACGGCACGGACGCCGGCCATCGGGAACGCCGCGGCGAGCACCTCGATGACGGAGCCGATGCCGCCCACCTCCATCGATCCGGTGAGCAGGGCGCAGCAGAGCGTCGCGGGGAAGGACGACGTCGCCGGGGGTAGGGCAATTGCGCCCGAACGTACCCCGATAGCCGCGAGGTGTCGCAGCGGACGCCGGAACATCCGCGCGGTCAATGGATGGACGTAGCCGTAGCGGATGCGCGGGGGCAGCAGGTCCGTCGCGGTGACCACCGCCCCGAAGAACGCGGTCTCCGCCCGCGCGGCGGCGCGACCTCGACGCCGTCGGCCTCCGGACGACGCTGATCCCTGCGACATCGTCATCCCTCCGTCCTCGACGGGTCGGCCGAGCCGCGCAGTTGCCGGAGCATTCTCCTGAGCCACGGCCAGATGAGCGCTGCATAGATGGCGAGAGCCGCGGCGCCACCGGCCATCAGGGCCGGCAGCGGGTCGTGGATGAGCAACGTCGCAGCGACAGCAGCCGCCACCGCGGGGATCGTCGCAACCGTCGGCACCCAGGCGATCCGGGCCAGCTCGCCGATCCGGACGCCGCAGAGCTTCAGAGCGATCAGGTACGCCGGCAGGATGACCGCGACCGCGACGATCACGTGCGCCCACCCCGCCCCCTTGATCCCGTAGGCCTGGGTCGCGGCCACCATCGCGCCGGCCAGGGCGACGAGCCACACGATCTGGATCCACAGCACGGGGCGCGATCTGCCCTGCGAGTACAAATACCCCGCGGAGATGTCGAACGCGACCCTCAAGCTTCCGTACAGGCCGAGGGCCGCGAGCACGGGAGCGCCCGGCAACCACCTCGCCCCGTACAGCACGTCGATCAGCGGGAAGCTCAGGGCGGCGAGCACGGTGCCGGCGGGCAGCGCTCCCGCCCAGGCGACGGAGGCGACGACGACGAATGCGTGGCTCCCGCCCTGCGATCGCGAGAAGAACGGGAGGGAGATCGACCGCACGACCTGAGATAGCGCACTCATCGGCCAGCTCGAGACGTTGAAGGCGAGCACGTAGTAGCCGAGCGCCGTCGCACCGGCGACCCTCGCGAGCACGATGTTGTCGACATTCAGGAGCGCCCACGACAGAAGGTTCGCGGCAGCGATCGGCAGACCGAACGCGAGCACGCCCTTGACGACGGTCCGATCGATCGAGAATCGCGGAACGACCCGCGCGAGGAGGTACTGCATCGTCGACGACACGCACTGCGCGGCGACGCGCCCGATAGCGAGTCCCATCACTCCGAAGCCGAGCGCCACGAGCAGAAGGGTCACTGTGGTCGAGACCACGAAGTCGGCCACCCCGACGAAAAACAGCTCGCGCTGCTGGAAGCGCCGCTGGAGCATGGCGAATGGCACGACAGTGCCTCCGGCCAGCAGGAGCGTGAGAGAGAGCACGGCGATCGCCGGCGCCGCCTGCGGGCTGGCCAGCAGAGAGGCGAGCCAGGTGCTCGAGGCCACGGTCGCCAGCATCGTGACCGCGCCCGCCGTGAGCCCGAGTGTCGCCACCGTGGGAGCGATCCGGTCGGGTTCGTCCGAGCGGATGAGGTCCGCCGACAGCCCCAGGTCGGCGACGGTGATCAGAATCCCCTGGACCGTCAGCGCGACCGCATAGACACCGAACTGCTCCGGAGCCAGCAGGCGAGCGAGCACGATCCCGACGACCAGGCCGCCCAGGCGCAGCACCACCGTGCTGACGCCGCTCCAGGCGGCGCCGTGCGCGGCGCGGGAGAGCAGCGAGCGTCCGACGGCCGGCTCGGACGCTCCGGCCTCCTGGGCAGGGAGGGCGGTGTCGCGACCGCTGGCGTCCCCGGTCATAGCCCCATCGCCGACTGTCGGCGCGATCGAATCTTCCAACGGATGCCCTCTACGAGGCGAACGAGTCGCCGAGAGCTGAAGAGACCAGCGCCGCGGGAAGCGAGCCCTGTCCATCTCCAGGCACCCGATCCAACGACCTGGGGGCATGTCTCCTGGGCGAACTCGCGGAGCGCAACGGCGGACGAGTGCGACGATCCTGTGGACTCGAGCAGAGCGGCACGCAGGAGTGCCTCCCGTGCGACGGAGCGTTTCGACCTCTCGAGCCAGCGACTCGCTGCCGGCAAGCGTGCCCCATCCCGCGCGAAGAAGCGCTCGTACACGTCCCGCACCTGGGTCATGTCGTCGGTAGCACCGGCGAACTCCGTGGAGTGCATGTTCTGCCCGTGGTCGCGGTAGTACGCCTGACGCGAGCCCCCGACGAAGCCGATGTCGGCGAAGGAGGCGGCCTGCAGCCACATATACATATCGGCAGCGTGCGGGAAGTCGGCGTCGTAGCCTCCTGTCTTCTCGTAGACGGAGCGGCGCATCACAACCTCCGGATTGGCGATGCTGTTCCTTCCGCAGCGTACGCTGCGCCGCAGCCATTCTTCGCCTGGCCAGATCTTCCACCAGACCGGAGCGGCTTTGACCGGGGGCAGATCGCCCTGGAACCATTCGACGGCGCCGTAAACGAGTCCGACCTCTGGGTGCGCCTCCATCAAGGCGACCGCCCTGGTCAGGGAATTGCTTGTCAGCGCGTCGTCCGCCGACAGCAGTACGACGTAATCGCCGGTCGCCCGCGAGAGACCGTCGTTGTATGTGCGGATGTGTCGCATGTTCTCCGGATGCTCGACAAGCGTGATCCGCTCGTCCTGCGCCGTGAGGCGGCGGGCGACCTCGATGCTTCCGTCGGTCGACCGGTCGTCGACAATGATGATCTCGATGTCGACGCCCTCCTGGTCGAGCGCGGAAGCGACCGCTACGGGCAAGTACTGACCGTAGTTGTAGTGGGGAATGACAACAGTGACCCTCGGTCGCCGCCGCAGCGGCTTCGGCTTGAGGATCCTCACCAGCCGGCTACCGAGCTTCTTCACTTCGTCTCCCCCAACTGAGTGAATCTCACCTTTGAACGATGCCACAGGCCTGCTGGCGCCGCCAACCCCTCGTTGGAGGGTCGGTCGGCGAGAATCGATTGGCAGCTGATGCCGAGGGGTCGACCCGGGGTGCTTGTGTTCATCACGACTGCCTGAGCGCTTCCGCCAACTCCTCGGCCACGAACTCTTGCTGATCCGCCGTGATGTGCGGATAGAGCGGAAGGGAGAGGATGCGCCCCGCAGCCGCCTCCGCAACCGGGAACGAGCCGGCACCGAGTCCGTGCCCGCCGTAGGCTGCCGTCAGGTGCAGTGGAGTCGGATAGTGGATGGACGCGCCGATCCCCGCCGCATTGAGCTGGGCCATCACGCGGTCGCGCTCATCCACGCGCACGACGTACAGGTGCCAGACATCGAGGTTCCCCGGCATGCTCTGCGGCAGTCGCACACCGTCGACGTCGTCGAGGAGGGCGGCGTAGCGGGCGGCTGCGACGCGTCGACGGCGATTCCAGTCGGCGAGATGGCGCAGCTTCACCCGCAGAACGGCCGCCTGCACCGAGTCCATCCGCGAATTGAAGCCGATCAGTTCGTGCACGTACTTCGTCTCGCTGCCGTGCGATGCGAGGAGGCGTACGGTGCGCGCGATCTCGGCGTCGCCGGTTGTCACCGCTCCCGCGTCTCCGGCAGCACCGAGATTCTTGCCCGGGTAGAAGGAGGTCGAGGAGACGAGCCCCAGGCCGCCCGCCCGACCGTCCTCGCTTTCCGCGCCCTGCGACTGCGCGCCGTCCTCCACGATCGGGATGCCGCTCGAGCCGAGCGCAGCGCGGATCGCGCCGACAGGTGCGACCTGGCCGAAGAGGTGGACCGGTACGACGGCCTGCGTGCGCGAGGTGACGGCCGCGGCGACCGCATCCGGGTCCAGCAGGAGGTGCTCCTCGTCGACGTCTGCGAACACGGGGACCGCCCCGATGCGGGACACGGCCTCCGCTGTCGCGATGAAGGTGTTGACAGGGAGGACGACCTCGCCGCCTGCAGTCACGCCTGCCGCTCGGAGCGCGAGCTCGAGCGCGTCGGTGCCGTTGCCTACGCCGATGCAGAGCCGCGCCCCGGTAGCCTCCGCGTACTCCTGTTCGAACGCGCCGACGTCGCTGCCGCCGATGTAGGAGGCGGTCTCGAAGACACGGTCGACTGCCGCCCTGACATCGGCCGCGGTCTCGGTGTTCTGAGCGACCAGGTCGACCAGTGGCACTCTCACAGCCGCACCCCCAGCTCTCGAGCAGGCACACCGGCCCACGTCTGTCCTTCCGGGACGTCGGTCAGCACCACGGCCCCCATCCCGATCGTCGCGCCCGCCCCGACGGAGACCTTCTGGCGAATGGACGCGTTCATTCCCAGGTAGGCCGCCTCGCCGATACGGGCGACCCCGCCGACCGTGACACCGGCCGCCAGCGTTGCGAAGTCGTCGACGATGTCATCGTGCGTGAGCGTGCAGTTCGGCATGACCACGACGTGACGGCCGACCACCACGTCCGACGTGAGCACCGAACACGCGAGGATGATCGTGCCGTGGCCGACGACGCTGTTGGCGGAGATCCGCGCGGACTCGTCGACCAGGGTGGCGAATCGGTCGCTGCCGACACCGAGTGCCGCGAGCCGAGACACGATCGACCGGCGCGCGGCCCCGGAGCCGACGCACACGACGATCGCGCCGGGAAGCTCGGAGGCCAGGTCGATCCCGCCGAGCACGTCTGCCCCGCCGATGGGATGGCCGTGCAGAGCCGGGTCGTCATCGAGGACGCCGATCACCCGGTGATGCGACTGCTCCATCGCCATCACCTCGCGGGCCAGGCCGCTCGCGCCGATCAGGACCAGGTCCTTCATGCCACACCCCGCAGTTCCGATGCTTCGCGCAGTGCGTCGACGACGCGCAGCTGCTCGGCGTCCGTCAGCTCGTGGAAGAGCGGCAGGATGAGCGTGTTGTCGGTGAGCCGCTCGGTGACCGGAAGAGGCACGGCGCCGGTGTCGCGGTCGCGGTACGCGGGCTGGCGATGGGCGGCCATGATGCCGCGACGAGCCGAGACACCGGCCTCGGCCAGAACCTCCAGCGTGCGCTCGCGCGTGGCGCCGAACGCCGCCTCGACCTCCACCCAGTACGACTGGAAGTTCCCGGTGCCCCATGCCGGGTCGGTGACCGGCCGGAGGCCGGGGATCGAGGCGATGAGTCCGGCGTAGCGGGCGGCGAGTTCCCGCCGGCGGGCGACGATCAGAGGAAGGCGGCCGAGCTGCACGATCCCGACCGCAGCCTGCAGGTCGGTCATCCGGTAGTTGAAGCCGATCTCGGTGTACTCCTCAGCCGGGGCGAGCACGCTCGCCTGGCGGTCGGCGGCCGAGATGCTCATGGCGTGCTCGCGAAGCCGGCGTGCGCGGTCCGCCCAGGCGCTGTCGGATGTGGTCAGCATCCCGCCCTCGCCGGTCGTGAGCAGCTTGCGCGGGTGGAACGACCAGGTCGTCACGTCGGCGCCTGCGCCCACCGGGCGCCCCCGGTACCGGGAGCCGGCGCCGCACGCGGCGTCCTCGATGACCGCGATGCCGCGCGGGTCGCAGACGGCGCGGATGGCGTCGAGGTCGACCGGCACCCCGCCCTGGTCGACCACGATGACCGCTCGGGTGCGGGGCGTGAGCGCCTCCGCGACGGTCGCCGCCGTGAGGTCGCCGGTGAGGGGGTCGACGTCCGCGAAGACCGGCCGGGCCCCCACGTAGGTCGGCGCGTTGGCGGTCGCTATGAACGAGAACGAAGGGACGACGACGTCGTCTCCGGCTCCGATTCCTGCGACGACGAGCGCGAGGTGGAGCGCGGTCGTGCAGTTCGAGGTGGCCACGGCGAACGGAGCGTCCACAGCCGCCGCGAACTCCTCTTCGAAGCGTGCGACCCGCGGGCCCTGCGCGACCCAGCCGGAGGCGATCACTTCGGTGACCGCGGCGATCTCCTCCTCGCCGAGCCACGGCTTCATGACATTGATGCGGTTCACGAGGTCACCAGCGGCCGTCCGGCTGCGATCTCCTCGCGCAGGGGGCGCCACCACTCGACCAGCTCGCGAAGGCCATCCGCGAGAGGCACCTCTGCCGTGAATCCGAGATCGCGCTGAGCCGCGCTGGTATCAGCGAGACGACGTGTGACGCCGTTCACCGCTCGCTCCGGGCCGTGCTCCACCTCCAGGTCGGAGTCCATGGCCTCGAGAAGAGCTTCCGCAAGACCGAGCAGGCTCGTCTCACTGCCGCTCGCGATGTTGTACACGCCATCGGTGACCTCGGACGTGGCGGCGAGGATGTTCGCCCGCGCGATGTCGCGTGTGAAGACGAAGTCCATGGTCTGCCGGCCGTCGCCGAAGATGAGCGGGGGCCGGCCGTCGGCGATCCGCTCCATCCAGCGGACCAGCACCTCGGTGTACAGGCCGTGGACGTCCATCCGCGGTCCATAGACATTGAAGTAGCGGAGGATGACGTAGTCGAGGCCGTTCATGGCCCGGAAGCTGCGCAGCATCCCTTCGTTGAACGACTTCGCTGCGCCGTAGAACGTGTCGTTGTTGTGGTGATGGTGGCGCTCGTTCGTCGGGAACTCCTCCGCCAGACCGTAGACGGAGGCGCTCGACGCGCTGATCAGCTTGTCGACGCGGTGACGGACCGCCGACTCGATGACGTTGAACGTGCCGTCGACGAGGACTTCGAGCGCCAGGCGCGGCTCCTCCGCGCACTGCGTGATCCTGATCGCCGCCTCGTGGTAGACCAGGTCCTTGCCGCGGGTCACGTCGTCCACGAGGTCGCGGTCGCGGAGGTCGCCCTCCACCAGTGTCACCTTTCCGGAGGCGATGGCATCGTCGAGGTTCGCGACACGGCCACGGACCAGGTTGTCGAGCACGTCGACATGGGCGACGCCCGCGTCGAGCAACTGGTCGACGATCTGCGAGCCGATCGTGCCGGCGCCTCCGGTTACCAGGACGTCGGCACCGGCCAGCGCGGTCATCGCGTCTCTCCGATCAGGACGCGGTCGGCTTCGACCGGGGTGACGGCTCCGAATCCGCCGAGGCTGCGCGTGGCCGCCTCGAGCACGGAGAGCACGCGGAGGCCTGCCCGGCCATCTGTGCGGGGAGGTCGCGATTCCCGGATGCTGGCGGCGAACTCACTTGCCATGCTTCCGAGGGCTTCCTTCTCGGGGAGCGCCGGCGACCAGGTGTCACCGAGGCGATATGAAACCGTCGCCGCCTTCCGCTCCGCTCCGTCGAGCGCCTGGAGTCCGAGGTCGACACCGCGATCGTAGACGCTGAGCCGCTGCTGCGGGTTGAGGTCGTCCCAGACGAGGGTCCGCTTCGTCCCGCCGATCACCATCTGGCGGATCTTCGTGGGGCTGAGCCAGTTCACGTGAACATGTGCGATCGCGCCGTTCGCAAGGGGGAGAACCAGGTAGCCGACGCAGGCCTTGCCCGCACCGAGCGGGTCGGCTCCGTGGGCGGATACCGTCGTCGGGTGCAGTCCGCCGGGGAGGATGAAGTCGATGATCGAGAGATCGTGCGGCGCGAGATCCCAGAACACGTCGACGTCCGGCTGGATGAGGCCGAGATTGATGCGCACCGAGTCGATGAACAGGATGTCGCCGAGCGCACCCTCCTCGATGAGCTCACGGATCTTGAGGACGGCCGGCGTGTAGCAGTAGGTGTGGTCGGCCATGAGCACGAGACCGCTCGCGGCCGCCGTCTCCACCATCGCACGCCCGCGCCCACCCGTGTCGGCGAGCGGCTTCTCCACCATGACGTGCTTGCCCGCGGCCAGCGCAGCGAGCGCGATCCCGTGGTGGGTTCGCGCGGGCGTCGCGACCGCGATGGCATCGATGTCGTCGCTGCGCAGGAGTTCGTCGAGGTCGGTGACGACGCGCACGCCGCCCACCTGGTCGGCGAGTCGCTGTGCGCGTTCACCGTCGAGATCGCAGATCGCGACGAGGTCCCAATCCGGGCTGCTACGGAAATTCCGGGCCAGGTTCGGACCCCAGTAACCGGCGCCGACGACGCCGATACGCAATTGTTCTGTCACTTCTGTGCCCCCAGACACGTTTCGTGTTCGGTGCCGCTCGGGCGGCGGCCCCGTCATGCATTCCCTACGTCACGGTGAGGCGACGAAGTGGATATCGACCCAGTAGTTGTGAGAGACCGTCTGATTCGGGAACCCTGTCGAGTACGAGTACGCCCCGCCGTTTGCGAGTGTGGAGAGCGCCCCGTTGGTGACAGGATTCGTCAGTGCTCCTGGATCCACCGCGTAGGCGGACCAGGTCGTGTGGTAGCTGGCCCGGTACTCCACGCCCGTCTGGATCGCCACGGGGGTTGTGAAGTACACGTCTTGCCAGCCGCTCGCCGTCTCCGCCGTGAAGGTGGCTGTTGCGAGCAGAGTTCCCGTCGCCGACCAGAGCGACGCGGTGTGCGTTCCGGTGTCGCCCGCTCCCTTGTAGAAGCGGATGCCGGTGACGGAGCCGGCCTGCGAGGTGGTGAACCTCACGCCGAGCTGGACGGGGGTGCCATCGGGCCAGGCCGTGTTGGCCGGCACGCTCGCGTCAGGGAAGATCGAGGCTCCCGCTGCGGGGTTGGGCGACGGCGACGGAGTCGGCGTCGGAGTCGGAGTCGGAGTCGGCGTCGGCGTCGGCGTGGGCGTCGGCGTGGGTGTCGGGGTCGGCGTCGGGGTCGGCGTCGACCCGCCACCGCCGCCGCCACCGGATGTGGCCGTCGGAGTGAAGACCACATCGACGAAGTAGTTCGTCGCGTTGTACGAGTAGGTCGGGAAGCCTCCGGTGGCGCTGTAGAGGTAGCGCCCGTTCGTGCTGGTTCCTGCCGTGAGCGGACCGCTCGTCTTCGCCGCACTGAAGTAGTTCTGCGTGTACGAGTAGTTGCCGGTCGGCGCGAAGTACGACACCAGGTAGACCTGGCCGGCCGACAAGGCCACGGGCGTGCTCAGCGACGCCGTCTGCCACCCGGATGCGGTCTCATTCGTAAAGGTGACGGTGGCCAGCCGCGTCCCTGCGGCATTCCACAGCGAACCGGTGTGGGTTCCCGTGTTCGTCGCCGACTTGAAGAACCGGATAGCACTGACTGTGCCGTCCTGGCTTGGCGTGAACGTCACCCCGAGCTCGACAGCAGACGCATCGTTCGTCGCCGTGGATGCGGGCAGGTCGCTTCCGAAGAGCGTGTAGCTCGTCTGTGTGGACGACTTCGTCGCGAACGACCAGGTCAGGGTGCCCAGAGTCGCGCCCTCGATCGAGACGATTCCCGACACGCTCACGGATACTGTGGCTCCCTCAGGCAGCGACTGCGACGGGGTGAACGTGAGTGTCGACCCATCGGTTGACAGCGCCGTCGTCCCGCCGATCGAGGCTCCGCCGCTGGTGACCGCGACGCTGTATCCCGAGGCGAGCGCCACCGAGAACGCCATGGAGATCGCCGAGGTGACGGGGATGTCGACGGCACCGTTGGCAGGCGATTGGCTGACGACCGCCTCCGGCGATGCGGCCTTGGTGTAGAGGACGTCGACCATGTAGTTACTGGTCGAGTTCGAACCAGGGAACGCGTCGGTGTAGTTGTAGGCGCCGGTGTTGTAGCCCGCGACCAGAACACCTCTCGTGATGCCGCTCCCACTGAAGGCTCCTGGCGTCACTGAGTAGTTCCCTGTTGGGCTGCGGTAGGAGACGACGTAGTCAGTGTTCGCCGTGATCGCCACCGGCGTGCTGAACGTCACCGTCTGCCAGCCCGCCGTCGACTCACCGGTGAAGGTCGCGCTCGCGAGCTTCGTACCGTTGGCGGCCCAGAGGGTTCCGACATGGGTTCCGGTGTTGGCGGCGTTCTTGTAGAACCGCATGCCGGTGACCGTTCCGTTCGCCGTAGCGGCGAAGCGGAGCCCGAGCGTGACGGGACTGTCCGCCACCTGCAGGACGGCCGGCACGGTCGAGTCGGTGAAGAGACCGCACGGGCACACACCGACAGGCGCATCCGGTTTGACGGAGGTGAAGCTCCAGGTATTTCCGGATGACAGCACAAGGCCGGTCGTGTCCGTCGCGGTCAGCGCGACCGAATAGACGACGAACCCGTTCAGTGCATTGGTGGGCGTGAACGTCGCCGTCCGCGTCGTTGCGGCGTAGGAGGTCGTTCCCGGGACCGCGTTGCCGAGCGAGTCCTTCACGGTGAAAACGATGGATGCGGGCGTGACCGGCTTGGAGAAGACGGCGCCGATCGTCGTCGTCAGCGGCACGCTGGAGGAACCCGGCAGCGGCCACTGTCCGGTCGCGGCGAGCGGCGAGGTGTCCGTGGTGACGAAGGTCGCGTCGACGAAGTAGTTCGCCTGGTTGTAGGAGCTCGTCGGGTACTGTCCGGGCGTGGTGTTGTACACGCCGGCCGGCGCGCTGCCGAATCCACCGGCCACCGACATCGGCGCACTCGACACGCCGCGGTACGACCAGTAGTTGGACGACGCGGTGTAGTGGCCTTTGGGCGCGCTGTACGAGATCGTGTAGTTGGCCCCTGTGCTCACGGGCACGAATGAGGGGAAGTTGGCCGACTGCCAGCCCGACGCCGTCTCGTTCGCGAAGGTCACGGTTGCGAGCCGGTTGCCGTTGGAATCCCAGAGCGAACCGGTGTGGGTGCCCGTGTTCGCGGTCGCCTTGTAGAACCGGACCCCCGAGATGTAACCGTCCTGGGTCGGCGTGAACCTGAGACCGACCTCGACAGGTGACGCGTCCCCGGAATCGGCGACGGCCGGCGCCTGCTTGCCGAAGATCGAGTACGGGGACGTGATCGTCACCGACCGGCCGGTCGGGGTTGCTGTGGTGTTGCCACTGTCGTCCGTCGCGCGAACCTGGATCGTCGCCGCTCCGACGCCGTGCTGCACGTAGGTGTATGACCAGCTGGTCGTGCCGGTCGCCGGGTGCCAGCTGCTTCCGCCGTCGGTCGAGACCTCGACGCCTGCCACGACTCCGCCGACATCCGCTGCGGTCCCGGTCGCGGTGACCGTGGCGCCATTGGCGATGCTCGCGCCGGAGGCCGGCGTTGTGATGGTGGCGGTCGGCGCCGTTTGGTCGGTGCTCGCCGTCGCGGCCACCAACCCGGACATCAGGGTGGACGGCTGGGCGCCCATGTCGGCGAGGATGTTGACCTGGGCCTGCTGCATCCTCACGTCAGCCGGGGCTCCGGCGCCGTCGTGTTCCTGGTCGAGTCCCCATGACCACTGGACAGTACCCGCTGAGAAGACGAGGGCTCCACTGGATGCGCGATAGAGGGTGACATGGTGGGTCGTCGTTCCCGCGCCGACAGTGTTGCCGAAGTCCAGAAGTTCCTGCGGGACCGCACCGGTCGTCGTGGAGAGGTCGACCAGGCCGGCAGGTCTGAACCCGTTGTCAAGATCTTCATCGGACTCGTAGCCGACGGTGTGCGGCGCCAGCGCCGCGCTGGTTCCTGAGGCGAGCGAGGACAGACTGGTATTACGCCACAGTCTCGTCTTGCCCTGGGCCGCGGTCACGGTTATCGGCATATCACTGATGGTCGACATGTACATCGTTCCGGTGACCGCGTTCTCCGGCAAGCCCGCTCCGTTCGCCTGCGACGCGAACCGCGGGTCACGCCAGGTGCCCGTCCACTCCGTTGTGGGGTCGACCTTCGCGTTGCTCCACGTCTCTTTGTACGAGACGAGGGTGCGGTAGTTGGTGGGCGTGCCTGCCACCGACGGCTCGTACCGCGTGTGCCAGTACATCTCGTTTCCGGAGAGGAACTGCGCGTTCACGCCCGCGTTGATCGCCGCCTGCACATTGGCGCGCTGCGCCGCAGACCAGTATTCGTCGTGTCCCACCGAGAGGAACACCTTGTGGTTCATGAGTTCCGACCCGTAGCGGTCGGTGTCGACGCCGCTGAAGTACGAGACGTCGTACCCGTTCTCCTCGAGGAACCTCACCTCGGGGTATTCGTTCGCGAAGTAGAAGTCGCGTCCGGAGTTGGTACCGCGGGTCGCGATCGGACGGTTGTAGCTGACCTTGTAGGCGCGACCGACGCCGGCGCCCTGGTAGAAGTCGGAGCCGCCGTAGCTGTTATAGGCCTGCCACGTCGGGTCCGACGTCTGGAACAGAACGTTGGAGTGACTCGCGTCATTGCGGACGATGAAGGTGATCAGGCTGTCGTCGTTGAGGTCTGGGCGGTGGAGGTGCGCGATATACACGCCTGACACAGCATCCGTCGGCACGGTCCACGATGCCGAGACGCCCCAGTTGCCGCAGTCGTAGAGCTGCGTGGTCGCATCCGTGACGCACGGGGGCTGGATCTGGGGAAGGGTCGCCGACGGCGTCACGTCCGCGATCTTGCGTGCTCCGAGTCCCTGGTAGTAGCCGGTGCGGTAGATCTGGATCGTGTACGCCTTCGCGTTCGTGTCGATCTTGAAGCTGATCGTCCCGCCGACGTTCACGCTGATGTCGGTGGAGAAGCCCTGGATGGTGCTGTCGCCGGCGCCCGTGACGTCCCAGATCGACGAGTCGGTGCCTGGCAGTGCGTTCTCGCAGACGATCGGGTTCGGGGCGGTCCCGCAGCCGGGCGCCGCATGAGCGGGCACCGAACCGAAGGCCATCAGGAGCCAGGTCACCAGCAGAACCACCATCGCGCCCGCGGTCGCGGTGAAGGGCGTGAATCGGTAACCTTGAGGCCACGCACGCAGATTCGGGTTCTGAGTTTTCCTCACAAACTGAGGTTCTCACAAACCCGTGCACGCCGCATACCCCCTAAAGGGGGACGAATCGCTGTTACTCCGTCGAATCCGCGCCCGACAGCCGATCCACGACGATCTCGCCGCCGCAGATCACGAGCCGACGCTCCGGGGCCTCGACGAGCGCTTCCTGCACGTTCTCCGCATCCACCAGCACCACATCCGCCGCCGCGCCGACGACGAGATCGTGCTTCGCGCGCCCCACGAAGCCCGCCGCCTCGCTGCTCGCGATCCGCACCGCCGCTTCGAGGTCCTCATCCTGACGCCACTCCGCGAGCTGCGCCATCCTCGCGGCCAGCGCGAGCAGGTCGCCGGTGCCGTACGGCCCCCACAGATCGCGGATGCCGTCCGTTCCGAGCCCGACGCGAACGCCCGCATCCCGCAACGCCGTCAGCGGCAGCCGCGGAGCGTTCACCGGCGCGACCGTCGTGATCGTGACCCCGGCATCCGCGACCGCCTCGACGAGCGCCCGCTGCCGCGCATCCGGGACATCCCCGATGGCGAACCCGTGGGCGACGTTCACGCGGCCCGCCATCGCGTGCGCCCGCGTGCGCTCGACGATCAGCTCGTACTCGAACGCACCCAGCTCGCCGAGCTCGTGCAGGTGGATGTCGAGGCCCACCCCACGCCGCTCGGCGATGTCGAAGAGCGCGTCGAGCTGCCCCACCGGGTCGCGGTCGATGGACGCCGGGTCGAGGCCGCCGACCTGGTCGGCTCCTTCCGCCGCAGCGCGGTCGAGGAGCTCGAGGACGCCGGGATGCCGCAGCACGCCGTCCTGCGGGAACGCCACGATCTCCAGCCCGACCGGCACGCCGATCGCGGCGACCGCTTCGCGGACATGGCGGATGCCCTCCACCCCGACCCCGAGATCGACGTCGACGTGCGAACGGAACGCCGTCGTGCCGCACGCGACCATCCGCTTCAGCAGAGTCGACGTCCGCTCCACGCTCGGGATGCCCAGCTCGTCACGGTGAGCCCGTTCGTGCCGGATCCGCCCCTCGGTCGTCGCCTCGCCGCCGTAGGACACCCACGGAAGCCCCAGCCAGCTCTTGTCGAGGTGGGCGTGAGCATTGACGAAGCCGGGCAGCGCCAGGAGGCCGCGCCCGTCGACGAACTCCGTGTACGGGGCTCCCGTCTGCGAACGCGGATCGTCGTCGTCATGCGCGAAGACCGCGGTGATGACGCCCTCGGCCATCCGCAGGTCGACCGCCGGGCCGCCCCACGGACGCACGTTCCTCAGCACGGTCTCGGGCATCCGCCACCTCCCCTATAAGAGGGACAGCCGCCCCCTTAAAGAAAATGGTACGGGTGCGACCCTACCGGTCGGCGAAACGATCCGTCGCCTTGATCAGCGCGTGCAGGATGCCCGGCTCGTCGAACGAATGCCCGGCGTCGTCGATCATCCTGAGGTCGGCTTCCGGCCACGCCTTGTGCAGGTCCCACGCAGTCATCGGCGGGGTGCACACGTCGTACCGCCCCTGCACGATCACGCCGGGGATGCCGTGGAGCAGGTTGGCGTTGCGGATGAGCTGCCCCTCCTCGAACCACCCCCCGTTCACGAAATAGTGATTCTCGATGCGGGCGAACGCGACCGCGTACTTCTCCTCCGTGAACTCTTCCACCAGGTCCGGCCGCGGCTTCAGGGTGATCGTCGACGACTCCCAGCGCGACCAGGCCACCGCTGCAGGGCCGTGGACCGCCGGATCCGGGTCGTTGAGGAGCCGGCTGTACGCGCGGATGAGGTGGCCGCGATCGACGACCGGCACCGGTTCGACGAAACCCTCCCACAGGTCGGGGAACAGGGCCGCAGCCCCGCCCTCGTAGAACCATTCCAGTTCGGCGGCGCGGAGCGTGAAAATGCCGCGCAGGATGAGCTCCGTCACGCGCTCGGGGTGCGTCTGGGCGTACGCGAGGGCCAGCGTGCTCCCCCAGGAGCCGCCGAAGACCTGCCACTTCTCCACCTCGAGCATCTCGCGCAACTGCTCCATGTCGGCGACGAGATGCCACGTGGTGTTCGTGCTGAGGTCCGCATCCGGATCGCTGGCATGCGGCAGGCTCTTGCCGCAGCCGCGCTGGTCGAAGAGGACGATGCGGTACTTCTCCGGGTCGAACACGCGCCGCTGGTTCGGGTTGGTTCCGCCGCCCGGGCCCCCGTGCAGGAACACGACCGGCTTTCCGTCGGGGTTGCCGCTCGTCTCCCAGTACACCTGCTGTCCGTCGCCGACGTCGAGAAAGCCGGAATCGTACGGCTCGATCTCGGGATAGAAGGTTCGCATGGCCAGAGCATAGGGCCAGTCATAGGCTGAACGGATGACCACCACACCAGTCACCGTGACCGTCACCGGAGCGGGCGGACAGATCGGATACGCCCTCCTGTTCCGCGCCGCTTCGGGCCAGCTGCTCGGCCGGGAGACACCGGTCCACCTGCGCCTGCTCGAGATCCCGCAAGGCCGGGCCGCCGCGGAGGGCACGGCCCTTGAGCTCGAGGACGGCGCGTTCCCGCTCGTCCGCAGCGTCACCGTGACCGAGGACGCGACGGCCGCCTTCGACGGAGTGAACATCGCTTTGCTCGTGGGTGCGCGGCCGCGAGGGCCGGGCATGGAGCGCGCAGACCTGCTGGAAGCGAACGGCCGCATCTTCGGACCGCAGGGCGAGGCGATCAACGCGGGTGCCGCATCCGACGTCCGCATCCTGGTCGTCGGCAACCCGGCCAACACCAACGCCCTCATCGCCAGCGCCCATGCGCCCGACATCCCCGCGTCGCGATTCACGGCGATGACCCGACTCGACCACAACCGGGCGATCGCGCAACTCGCCGCGAAGCTCAGCGTCCCGGTCGCCGCGATCGACCGCGTGATCGTGTGGGGCAACCATTCGGCCAGCCAGTACCCCGACATCAGCCACGCGACCGTCAACGGCCGACCCGTGACCGACCTCGTCGACGAAGACTGGCTGGCGTCGGAGTTCATCCCGCGCGTCGCCAGGCGGGGCGCCGAGATCATCGAGGTGCGCGGGTCGTCGAGCGCCGCATCCGCCGCGAGCGCTGCACTCGACCATGTGCACGACTGGGTCAACGGGACCGGCGAACGCTGGACATCGGCCGGCGTCGTGTCCGACGGATCCTACGGGGTGCCGGAAGGACTCATCTCGTCGTACCCGGTGCGATCGGTCGGCGGCGAATGGGAGATCGTGCCGGGGCTCGAGATCGACGCCTTCTCGCGCGCCCGCATCGACGCATCCGTCGCCGAGCTCGTCGAAGAGCGCGAGGCGGTGCGCGCGCTCGGCCTCGTCTGAGCGGGGCTGGGTCGCCCCGCGCAGGCGATCCGTCTCACCGCACTGTGCCAGCGCACGTGATCGGTCCCCGCGCACTCGTGCCAGCGCACGCGATCCGTCTGACTGCACTAGAAAAGTTCCAGCGCACTAGTACAAACGCGTGCGCTGGAACTTTACTAGTGCGGCGAGGCGCATTCCGGAGCGCGGAGCGCCGCCCGGCTACCGCTTCTTCGTCTTGAGCGACTTCTCCTCGACCGGAGCCTCACCCGACGCTCGCAGGTCGGCGTAGTACGCCCGCGCCTCCTCCTGGCGCTCGGCCTCCGCTCCCGTCGCGATCTTCGCGCGCACCAGCTCCGGTCCGTAGCCGAAAGCGTCGACGAGGTCGACGGCGTGCGGGCGGATGCGCGTGATCAGCCGGTCGATGTAGGCGCCGACCGCCTGGGCGCGCTGCGGCGACAGGCGCCCGTGGATGACGTACCAGGCCAGGTGCTTCTCGATGAGCCCGAAGCCGAACAGGTCGCGCAGCCAGGTGAGCACCTGCCGTGTTCCCGAATCCGGTGCCTTCTCGAGCGCATCCGTGAACGCCTCCCATTGGAGGAGTTCGGCATGGGCGCGGGCAGCCTCGATCAGCTCGTTCTGCTGTGAGTTGAAGAGATCGGCCGCGGCCTTCTTCGACAGGCGGTCCGCCGAACGCAGCCGGCCTGCGATCTCGGAGATCATCGTCGCGACGCGGTCGGTGAGGAGTTCGCGCTGCGTGCTCGGCTCCTGCAGCCAGTTCACCGAGCGGGCGGTCGAACCGAAGTCCTTGACCGTCTGGGCGACACTGCGCAACCCGGTGCCGTGGTAGGCGCGGCCGGCCGCCTGGGTCACGACGTACCGGGCGAGGGCGCCCGCGTCCGCTTTGGCGAACTTGCGGCTGAAGTCGGTGAGGAGCCGCTTGGCGACGAGCTGGAGCAGCACGTTGTTGTCGCCCTCGAACGTCACGTAGACGTCGAGGTCGGCGCGCAGCGAGGTCAGCCTGTTCTCGACGAGGAACCCGGCCCCTCCGCACGCTTCGCGACATTCCTGCAGCGTGTCGAGGGCGTGCCAGGTGGAGAGCGGCTTCAGGGCGGCCGCGATGGTCTCGAGGTCTTGGCGGTCGGCATCCGTGTCGGTTCGCCCGCTGAAGACGTCGTCGAACTTCTGGAGGAACACCTCGTGCGCGAAGCTCGCGGCGTAGGTGGTCGCCAGCAGCGGGAAGAGGCGGCGCTGGTGCCGCTGGTAGTCGAGGATCACCTCTTCGTCGGTGTCGCTGCCTGCTGTGAACTGGCGACGCTCGCTGCCGTAGGTGACCGCGATCTTGAGGCCGATCTTCGACGCGGCGACGGCCGAACCGTCGAGCGAGACGCGCCCCTGCACCAGCGTGCCGAGCATCGTGAAGAAGCGGCGTCCTGGGCTGTCGATGGGCGACGTGTAGGTGCCGTCCTCGGCGACGTCGCCGTACTTGTTGAGCAGGTCGGTGCGGGGGATGCGCACCCCGGTGAAATGCAGCCGGCCGTTGTCGATACCGTTCAGCCCGCCCTTGAGGCCATCGTCTTCGCCGCCGATCCCGGGGAGGAACGCGCCGTCGGCGTCGCGGATCGGAACATAGAAGGCGTGAACGCCGTGGCGCATACCTCGGGTGATGAGCTGGGCGAACACGACCGCCGCCCGACCGTCCTCGGCGGCGTTGCCGAGGTAGTCCTTCCACGCTGCGCGGAAGGGAGTGTCGATTACGAATTCCTGTGTCTCGGGATCGTAGGTCGCCGTGGTTGCGACGCTGGCGACATCCGATCCGTGTCCGGTCTCGGTCATCGCGAACGCGCCGGGGACCTCGAGGCTCATGATGCCGGGAAGGTACTTCTTGTGGTGGTGCTCAGTGCCGAGCTGCATGACGGCCGAGCCGAACAGGCCCCACTGCACGCCCGACTTGATCTGGAGCGACGGGTCGGCAGCGACGAGCTCTTCGAACCCGGCGATGTTGCCGCCGTTGTCTTCCTGACCGCCGACGCTCTTCGGGAATGCGCGGTGCACCTGCCCGTTCGCCACGAGGAGTTTCAGCTGCCCGAACGTACGAGCGCGCTGGTCTTTCAGGCTGAGACCTTCGACCTTCTGCATCTCAGGACGGCTCGACAGCGCCCGCGACGCAAGGCGGGCTTCGGCCCAGGTGCCGAGAAGCTGGCGGCCGAGCTTCTCGACGTCGATGCGTGGCGCCGCGGAATCGATCTGTTCGGGGGTCGTGCTGTCGGCGGGTTCGATCCCGGCGTCGGGCGTGGTGTCTGCCGTGGTGCCGGGCGTGGCGTTGGTTCGCGTGGCGGTGTCAACCATTGTTCCTCTTCAGTGTCGAGAGCAGTCTCCATCCACCGTATGACGGGGTCTCCCCAACGCGAAGTCGTCGGTGTACGGCCTACAAAAGCGGGGCGGATGCTCGCGAGCGGCACTGTGGAAAGCCACAGATGGAGCACCCGAAAGTCGGCGTGACCCCACAATCGGCCCGGACGTGACAAAAGGTGCGGGAAGCGGGTCTCCGGTCATCCGGAGCCTTCTTCCCGCACCTTTCGTGGGACGAGCGAGACGGGTCAGGCCGCGCGGCGCGCCTGCGGCCTCACCGGGCGCGACATCGCAGCGAGGGCCGCGCGACTCGTGGCGCCGCCCTTCGGTTCGATCACGGTTCCGGCCGCGATCTGCTGATCCCTGTCGACCCGCACGCCGTTGCCGACCATGACGTCAGCGCCCAGTTTGGTATTGCTGCCGATCCGTACGCCGCTTCCGACGACGCATCCTTCGCCGACGTGCACGTTCGATCCCACGAACGTGCGGTCACCGACGGTAGCTCCTTTGTCGATCCAGCTGCCTGCGCCGACCCAGCTGTCGAGCCCCACCCGTGCGTGGGCCTCCACGTACGCGGTCGCGTCGATGAACGCCGTCTCCGCAACGCGTGCGGACGGCGACACGAGGCCACGCCCGTTGGCGTGCCTCTTGTACTTGATGATGGCGCCGGTCTCATCCTCGAGCTCTTCGATCATTCGTGCCATCCCATCCTCCTTCGAGTTCGAGTCAATTCACGATCAACAAGGTAAACACCCGTTGACCCAAAAAGATTCCCTGATCCGACTACGGTTCGGCCTCGGATTCCTGACTTCGTTCCCGTCACGTCGGGGGTCGCTGCGATACTCGGAACGAAGACCCATTCAGTACGCGCAGATGCGATCGAGCACAAGGGGGCTGCATGGACGAGCGCGAGATCCTGTACATCGACAGCGTCGCGGAATGGGCGGAATGGCTGGATGCGCACCACGCCGACACCGACGGCGTGCGCCTCGCCATCGTCAAGAGGAGCGCGGGCGGCACGGCCTCATACGGCGAATACCTTGACGTCGCGCTCTGCTACGGCTGGATCGACGGGCGCCGCAATTCGCTCGACGACCAGCGCTTCCTTCAGCTGTTCACGCCGCGCACGAAGTCGAGCATCTGGTCGGAGCGCAATCGCGAACACGTCGCGCGGCTCAGCGCCGCCGGTGCGATGCGGCCAGCCGGGCTGGCCGAAGTGGAGCGGGCGAAGGCGGATGGGCGCTGGGAGTCGGCGTATGCACCCCAGTCGACCGCCGAGGTTCCCGGGGAACTTGCTGACGCACTCGCAGGCAACACGGAGGCTGCTGCATTCTTCGAGACGCTTTCGGCTCAGAACCGGTTCGCGATCCTCTTCCGCCTCGCCAACGTGAAACGCGCTGAGACACGCACACGAAAGATCACCGAGTACGTCGACATGCTCGCCCGCCACGAGACCATCTACCCCCAGGCCGACCGTCCGCCGAAGGCCTGACGCCGAGCGCCGGATATGCCTCAACTCGCGAGGCGCGCGTCAGGGTCGCGCGGCGACCACTTCGAGCAGCGCCTCGCCGTAGGCTTCGCGCTTCTTCGCGCCGATGCCCGTGATGCCGTCGAGGTCGGAGAGGGTCGCGGGTTTCGCGGTCGCAACGGCGCGGAGGGTGGCGTCCCCGAAGACGATGTACGCCGGCACCGACTGCACTCGGGCCTGCTCAGCGCGCCAGGCTCGCAGCGCTTCGAACAGCTCGACGTCGTTCACGGCAAGGTCGTCTGCGGCGGTCGCCTTGCGGGCGCTCCGTGATGCCCGCTCAGGTCGCTCGGGTTCGCGCCGGAGGATGACGGTGCGCCCTCCGCTCAACACGTCCGCTCCCCCCGCGGTGAGCGCCAGGGTGCCGTACTCGCCCTCGGTCTTGAGCAGCTCCTGGGCGAGCAGCTGGCGAACGACGCCGCGCCATTGGCTTTCGCTGAGGTCGGACCCGATGCCCCAGGTCGCGAGCGTGTCATGGGAGAACTGGGTGACCCGCGGGGTCTGCTTGCCCCGGACGATGTCGATGAGGTGCCCGGCCCCGTACCGCTGGTTGCGCTCCCGCTGCAGGCGAACGACGGTCGAGAGGAGTTTCTGCGCCGGAACCGTGCCGTCCCAGCTCTCGGGTGGCGTGAGGCAGGTGTCGCAGTTTCCGCAGGGTTCCGCGCGCTGCCCGAAGTACCCGAGCAGGTTGACCCGGCGACACTGGACGGTCTCGCAGAGGGCGAGCATCGCGTCGAGGTGCGCGCTGAGTTTGCGCCGGTGCGCGAGATCGCCGGGCGACTCGTCGATCATGCGGCGCTGCTGCACGACGTCGTTGAGACCGTACGCGAGCCAGGCCGTCGAGGGGAGCCCGTCGCGCCCTGCGCGACCCGTCTCCTGGTAGTAGCCTTCGACCGATTTGGGCAGGTCGACGTGTGCGACGAAGCGCACGTCGGGCTTGTCGATGCCCATGCCGAATGCGATGGTCGCGACGACGATGATGCCGTCTTCGCGGAGGAACCGCGACTGGGTGGCCGCTCTCGTCGCCGCGTCGAGGCCTGCGTGGTAGGGCAGCGCCTTGAGCCCGCGCGCGCTCAGGAACTCGGCCGTCCGCTCGACCGTGTTGCGGGAGAGCCCGTAGACGATTCCCGCGTCGGTCGGATACTCAGTGGTGATGAAGTCGAGGAGCTGGGTTCGCACCTCCGCCTTCGGCACGATGCGGTACTGGATGTTCGGCCGGTCGAAATCCGCCACGAACTGGGCCGCGCCCTCGAGGCGCAGCCGCGACGTGATCTCGCGGTGCGTCGCCTCGGTCGCGGTCGCCGTGAGTGCGATGCGCGGCACGTCTGGCCACCGCTCGGCGAGTTCGGAGAGGGCGAGGTAGTCGGGGCGGAAGTCGTGGCCCCACTGCGAAACACAGTGCGCTTCGTCGATGGCGAAGAGCGCGATCGTCCCCCGGTCGAGGAAGCGCTTGGTCGACTCGGACGACAGGCGCTCGGGCGCTACGTAGAGGATGTCGAGCTCGCCCGCGATGTACGCGCGCTCGACGCGCGAGCGCTCCGCCGCATCCTGCGTCGAGTTGAGGAATGCCGCGCGCACCCCGTTGGCAAGGAGTGCGTCGACCTGGTCTTGCATCAGGGCGATGAGCGGCGAGACCACAACCCCGGTGCCTTCGCGCACCAGCGAGGGAATCTGGTAGCAGAGGCTCTTGCCGCCGCCGGTCGGCATGAGCACGACCGCGTCGCCGCCGCCGACGAGCTGGTCGATGATCGCCGCCTGCTCACCGCGGAAACTCTCGTAGCCGAAGACCGTGTGGAGGGCCTCGCCCGCAGTGGCGAACCGCGGCGGTGTCGCGCGGATCGGATGCCCCTGTGTCGCCGCGCGCGACAACCCGGACGGCGCGCCGACACCCTCGTCGAACGACGGATCGAACGACGGCTCGTACGTCGGCTCGTAGGGGGGCTCGAACTCCGGTGGGGCGTCCCGGTCGTCGGGCTCCCAGGGAAGTTCAGCGTTCCAGCTCATCCGTCGATCGTATCCGCAGCAACCGACGCCCGAGCGCCGCTCCCGCCGATCTGTGGAGAACGACGCCGGCAGGGTGTCCCCGCCAGCTCGGTACATCCCCTCCTGCTCGACGTGGCGGGGACGACGCGACGTGGCGGGCACGACGCGAGATGGCGCACAGACCCCAGGATGCGCAGCCCCGGGCCCCGCGCCCACCGATAGGCTCGACGGATGCTCGCCCCGCTCCTCGGCTTCCTCGGCGCGCTGGCGTACGGCTCGGCCGACTTCCTCGGCGGGTTCGCCGCCAAGCGCATCAGTGCCGTGCGGGCGGCCGGCCTGTCGGCCCTCTCGGGTCTCGTCGTGCTGCTGGTCGCGCTCGCGTTCTCCGGCGGCCGCTGGAGCGCATCCGCCGTCGCATGGGGCGCCCTCTCCGGGGTGGCCGGCGCCGTCGCGCTCGCCTTGCTGTACGCGTGTCTCGCGATCGGTCCCATGAGCATCCTGTCGCCACTCACCGCGGTCATCTCGGCCGTGGTCCCGCTTGCCTGGGGTGTGCTGAACGGCGAGCGATTCGCGCCTCTCGGCTGGTTCGCTCTCGGCCTCGCACTGGTCGCGGTCGTGCTGGTCGGGTTCGTGCCCGAGCGCGGTGCCGTGCGGCCCCGGCCCCGCGGCCTGGTGATGGCGGTCGGCTCGGGAACCTTGATCGGCGTCTTCATCATCCTGATCGACCAGACGCCCTCCGACTCCGGTCTCGTGCCGCTGGTGGTGAACCGCGCGGTGAACGCGTCGATCATGTTCGCGACGGTCGGCGTGGTCTGGCTGGCGACACGCCGGTCGAGACGCGTTGGGGGAGCGGGCACCGCGACGACAGGTGGGTGGCGCCCCGGCCTGGTGTTCGCCGCGGCCGGTGGTGTCGTCGATGCCACGGCCAACGTCCTCCTGCTCGTCGGCCTCCGGCTCGGCGAGCTGAGCGTCATGTCGGTGCTCACGGCGCTGTACCCGGCCGGGACGATCATCCTTGCGGCGATCGTCCTGAAAGAGCGGATCGCGCCGGTCCAGTGGGCGGGCCTGGTCCTGGCCCTCGTGGCGACCGGGATGCTCGCCGCCGCCTGATTCCCGAGCGCGGATCGCTCCGAGCGAATATAGTTAGTTCACACACAACAACTATTTCGTGACGCATGTGAATTCGGAGCATTACGTGGCAACGGCAACCCGCACCGGCATCTTCAACAAAGACCACCCCCACTACCGCTGGGTGGCCCTCAGCAACACCACACTCGGGATGCTGATGGCGACGGTGAACGCCTCGATCGTCCTGATCTCCCTGCCGGCGATCTTCAAGGGCATCGGCCTCGACCCGCTCCAGCCCGGCAACGTGAGCTACCTGCTCTGGATGCTCATGGGCTACATGCTCGTGACAGCGGTGCTCGTCGTCACCTTCGGACGCCTCGGCGACCAGTACGGTCGCGTGCGCATCTACAACCTCGGCTTCGTCATCTTCACCATCGCCGCCGTCGCGCTTTCGCTCGTCCCGTTCACCGGGGGACCTGGGGCCATGTGGCTGATCGTCTGGCGGTTCATCCAGGGTGTCGGTGGCGCGATGCTGTTCGCGAACTCGACGGCGATCCTGACGGATGCATTCCCAGCCAACAAGCGCGGGTTCGCCCTCGGACTCAACCAGGTCGCCGCCATCGCCGGAAGCTTCATCGGCCTCATCGTCGGCGGCGTCCTCGCCGCCTGGGACTGGCGTGCCGTCTTCTTCGTCAGCGTGCCGATCGGCATCATCGGCACCATCTGGTCGTACAAATCGCTGCACGAGGTCGGCACCCGCAACCCCGGCCGCATCGACTGGCTCGGCAACGCGACCTTCGGCGTCGGTCTCGTCGCCCTCCTGACCGGCATCACCTACGGCATCCAGCCGTACGGCGACAGCTCGACCGGCTGGGGAAACCCGTGGGTGATCGGGTCGATCGTCGGCGGGATCATCCTGCTCGTCTTCTTCGTGTACATCGAGTTGCGCGTGCCGTCACCCATGTTCAACATGCGGTTGTTCCGCATCCGTTCGTTCTCCAGCGGAATCTTCGCCGGCCTTCTCGCCGCCATCGGTCGCGGCGGCCTGCAGTTCATGCTGATCATCTGGCTGCAGGGCATCTGGCTGCCGTTGCACGGCTTCTCCTACCAGGACACACCGCTCTGGGCCGGCATCTACCTGCTGCCCATCACCATCGGGTTCCTCATCGCAGGGCCCATCTCGGGCGCGCTCTCCGACCGGTACGGCGCCCGCGGCTTCGCGACGGTCGGCCTGCTCCTGGTGGCTGCGACCTTCATCATGCTCCTGCTCATCCCGGTGAACTTCGAGTACTGGCAATTCGCGGTCATCACCGGCCTCAACGGCATCGGGTCGGGCCTGTTCAGTTCGCCCAACCGCACGTCGATCATGAACAGCGTGCCGGCAGGCGAGCGCGGCTCGGCGTCCGGGATGGCCGGCGCCGCCCTCAACGCCGGAAGCTCGCTCTCGATCGGCATCTTCTTCTCGCTCATGATCGCGGGTCTCTCGGCGGCACTGCCCTCGGCGCTCACGAACGGCCTGACGGCGCACGGGGTGCCCGGCAATGTCGCGACGGCGGTCGGCCAGACGCCGCCGGTCGGCAGCCTGTTCGCTGCGTTCCTCGGCTACAACCCGATCCAGAGCATCCTGCAGCCGACCGGCGTGCTCGACAAACTCTCGCCCGCGAACGTGCAGGCGCTGACCGGTCACGAGTTCTTCCCGCAACTCATTTCGGGACCCTTCCACGACGGCCTCGTCGTCGTGTTCGTGGCGGCGGCGATCATGTCCGTCATCGCGGCGTTCGCGTCATTCCTCGGCGGGGCGAAGTATGTTCATGAAGAGAAGGTCGTCGAGCGGGAAGTGGAAGAGGCCAGTGCAAGCAGGGCGTAGTACGGGAGAGACGGTGACGATGACGAAGGGCACGAGCGCCGGGCAGGTGGACCCGGACGACGACCTCGCCGGTCGCCTCGCCCTCGCGATCGGCCGCCTGAACCGGCGGATGCGGTCGTCGGCCGGCGGCCTCAGCCATGGTCAGCTGTCGGCGCTGTCGAGCATCGCGCGCAAGGGCCCGCTGCGGCCGAGCGAGCTTGCGGCGATCGAGGTCGTCGCCGCACCGACGATCACCCGGGTCGTGGCCGACCTCGAGGCGCGCGGCCTCGTCGCGCGGCAGCCCGACACGGATGACCGGCGCTCGATTCTGGTCGCGGCGACGGATGCGGGGGTCGAGCTTCTCCTGCGTGCCCGCTCGGACCGCGCGCGAGCGGTCGTGGCGCTGCTCGCCGAGCGCACGCCCGAAGAGGTGGACGCCATCCGCGCCGCCCTCACCGCCCTCGAGGCCGCCGCGAACATCGACCGGACCGATCGCTGACCGGGCCCACCCTGACCGGCGTCGAGTCGTAACCAACAGAGGCGACCCGCCCGGGAATTCGGTGAGCCGGTAACGACTCGAGGCCGGGGTGGACTAGTAACTCACCGGGCGCAACGCGAGCTGCTCCGGCAGTGGTGACGGTGTCATCGCGGGGTCGTGAGTGCAAGGGTACGATCACCGCACCCTGAACCCCGCCGCGAGCAGGTCACACTCCCGCGACGACGCCCCAACGAGTAGCTCGAACTCCCCCGCCTCCACCCGGCGCTCTCCGGCAGCGTCGACGATCGTGCAGTCGGCGACCGGGAGCCGAAGGCTCACGCGGGCCGACTCGCCCGGCGCGAGATCGACCTGACGGTACACTTTCAGCTCCCTGTCTGCCCAGCTCACGCTCGTTACTTGGTCGCGCACGTACACCTGCACCGTCTCGCGGACCGGGCGGTCGCCCGTGTTGGTCAGGGTCACCTCGGCCTCGATCGTCTCACCGACGCAGAGCGAATCGTTCGCGAGCCTGAGGTCGGCGTACTCCACGGTCGTGTACGAGAGGCCTTGACCGAAAGCCCACGCGGGCGCCTGCGTGAGGTCGGCGTAGCGGTCGCCGTGCTGGCCGCGGATCTGGTTGTAATACGTCGGCTGCTGGCCGACGTGACGGGCGAACGAGATCGGCAGGCGACCGGAGGGCTCGACCCGGCCGGCGAGGATCTCGGCGATAGCCTGACCACCGAGCATCCCGGGGTTCGCGGCCCACAGCACGGCGGCTGCCCGAGCGACCGAGGGCGGCAGCACCAGCGGCTTAGAGGCGAGTAGCACCACGACCACGGGCTTGCCGGTCGCGATCAGCGCATCGAGGAGCGCGTTCTGACCGCCGATCAGCTCGAGCGTCGCGGTGGAGCGACCCTCCCCCACGAGCTCGATCTGGTCGCCCACGACCGCGATGACGACATCCGACGCCGAGGCGGCGGCGACGGCGTCTGCGATCAGCCGCTGGTCCGGCGGCGACGGCACGACCACAGGCGGCCGTGGTTGCCCGTCCGGGAACGTCGAACCTCGCGGGTCGTCCTCGAGGGTGAGTATGTCGGCCCCGGGGGCGTACTGCACTGTCCAGCCGTCGATCGACTGCAGACCGTCGAGCACCGTCGTTATCATCTCGCGTGGCTGGCCGTCGAGCCAGCCCGCCTGGCCCGAGCCGCCGGCCCAGTCGCCGAGCTGGGTCTGGGCATCGTCAGCGAGCGGTCCGACGAGGGCGACGCGCAGCGGCGCCGGCGCCGCACACTCCGCCAGCGGCAGCGTCCCGTCGTTCTCCAGCAGCACGATCGAGCGGCGCGCGATCTCAAGGTTGAGCTCCGCATGCGCCGCGCTTCCGACCACCTCGTCCAGCCGAGGCGACGGAAGGCGCGGGTCCTCGAACAGGCCGAGGTCGAACTTGAGCGTCAGGATGCGCGCGACGGCCGCGTCGAAGGCGTCCTCCCCCAGCATCCCCTGAGCCACAGCCTCCAGCGCGCCTTCGAAGAACATCGGGGTCGTCATGACCATGTCGTTCCCCGCCCGCACCGCGGCCGCCGCAGCGTGCGCGTAGTCGGGCTGGACCTTCTGCTCCCAGACCATGCGGCCGACGTTGTCCCAGTCGGTGATGAGCGTGCCGGTGTAGCCCCATTCGCCGCGGAGCACCTCGCTGAGCAGCCAATCATTCACGGTGATCGGCACGCCGTCGGTGCTCTGGTAGCCGAGCATGAACGTACGGCAGCCTTCGCGGGCCACGCGCTCGAAGGGCGGCAGGAACCAGCTGCGAAGCTTGCGTCGCGAGATGTCCGCCTCGCTCGCGTCACGGCCACCCTGCGTCTCCGAGTAGCCGGCGAAGTGTTTCGCCGTCGCGAGGATCGCGGTCGGGTCTCCGAGCCCCTCGCCCTGGTAGCCGCGCACCATGGCGCTGGCGAGCTCGCCGATGAGGAACGGGTCCTCGCCGAACGTCTCGCTGATGCGGCCCCAGCGAAGGTCGCGGGCAATGCACAGCACGGGCGAGAACGTCCAGTGCACACCGGTGACAGCGACCTCTTCTGCACTGGCCCGGGCGACGCGCTCGATGAGTTCGGCGTTCCACGATGCGGCCATGCCGAGCTGCGTGGGGTAGATCGTGGCGCCGGGCCAGAACGAGTGCCCGTGGATGCAGTCCTCACCGACGAGCAGCGGGATCCGCAGCCGGGTCTGCTGCGTCAGCCGGTTGGCCTCCAGGATGCGCTCCGGGGAGGTGTGCAGGATGGAGCCGACGTGGCGCCGCAGCACGTGATCGGGCAGATCGTCGCGCGCGTCGAGCTGCAGCATCTGCCCGACCTTCTCCTCGACCGTCATACGGCCGAGCAGGTCGTCGACACGCTCCGCGGTCGTCAGCGTCGGGTCCTGGTACGGCAGCGATTCTTTGGTGGACCGGGCCTCCTGTGCGAGATCAGCAGTGGTGGACGGGAGGATCGAGGTCATGCGGTGTTGCTTTCCGGTGAGGCTGCAGGAGGCGCGGCGAGATTCGTGCGCACCTGGGTGACGGCGGCGTTGGGGTTGATTCCCTGGCGCTTCATCGCCCGTGCGCGCTCACCGGCCGAGCGCAGGCGCGGGTTGACGTACTCGTCGATGCCGAAGTTGATCAGGGCCAGCGCCACGCCGAGCAGGGCGATGCACAGTCCGGCGGGCACGTACCACCACCAGTAGTCCGGGAAGGCGTTGTTCTGCTGCGCCCAGAACAGGATGGTCCCCCAGTTCAGGTTCGACACCGGGATGACGCCGATGAACGCGAGCGTGGTGAGGCCCAGCACGGCGGCCGTCATGGTGCCGACGAAGCTGGAGGCGATGATCGCCATCAGGTTCGGCAGCATCTCCACCAGGATGACGCGGTGCAGCGGCTCGCCGTTGGCCCGCGCGGCCTGGATGAAGTCGCGGTTGCGCAGCGACATCGTCTGCGCTCGCAGCACGCGCGCACCCCAGGCCCAGCCGGTCAGGCCGAGCACGGCGGCAATGAGGGCGAGCGGAGGGTCCTGGAATTGGGAGGCGACGATGATCATCAGCGGGAGGCCCGGGATGACCAGGAACACATTCGACAGCGCCGACAGCGACTCGCTCTTCCAGCCGCGCAGGTAGCCGGCGGTCACACCGACGAGGATCGCGACGATGGTGGCCATGATCGTCGCCAGGAACCCGACGATGAGCACACCGCGGGTTCCGTAGACGAGCTGGCTGAAGACGTCCTGGCCGATGTGGGTCGTGCCCAGGAGGTGCTCGAACGACGGCGGCTGCAGGGTCTCCTTGAGGTTCTGTGCTTCCGGGTCGTACGGCGCAATCAACGGCGCGAAGATCGCGACGAGTACGAAGACGCCCATGATGATCAGGCCTGCTGCGGACTTGCGGTTGCTGAACATGGCCAGCGAGGCCTTCAGCTGCGACCAGAAAGTGGCCTTCTGCGGCTTGTGCGCGCTCGCGGCCCGGACGGACGCCGTCTCGGGGCTGCCGACGCCCGCGGCAGCGGCGACGGTCTGAGGCTCGTTGTTCGTGGTTCTCATGATCAAGCCTCCGTCTGGCGGGTGCGGGGGTCGAGGATGGCATAGGCGATGTCCGCCACGATGTTCGCGATCAGCACGGCCAGGACCAGGACGAGGAAGATGCCCTGCATCAGCGCGTAGTCCTTGGCGCTGGTCGCCTGGAGCAGCAGCAGTCCGATGCCGGGGTAGGAGAACACCATCTCCATCACGATCGTTCCGCTGACGATGAAGCCGATCGCGAGCGCGAAGCTCTGGATCTGCGGCAGCACGGCGTTGCGGGCAGCGTAGCGCCACAGCACGCGCCGGTTCGGCATGCCCTTCGCCTGCGCGACCGTGATGTAGTCCTCGTCGAGGACGGTGAGCATCATGTTGCGCATGCCGAGCACCCAGCCGCCGAGCGAGACGACCACGATGGTGAACATCGGGAGGGCGCCGTGCGAGATCACCTGGCCGATGAAGTCGCCGTTGAAGCCCGGTTCGACGCCCAGCTCGTAGGCGTGCCCCGCAGGGAACCAGCCGAGCGTGCTCGAGAAGAACGCGATGAAGATCAGGCCGACCCAGAAGTACGGCACCGTGCCGAGGAACGTCGTCACCGGGACGAAGACGTCGAGCTTGCCGCCCCGCCTCCAGCCGATCACCGCGCCCAGGCTCGTCCCGATGACGAAGGAGACGACCGTGGCGAAGCCGACCAGCCCGAGCGTCCAGGGCAGAGCCGAGGCGATCGCGTCGCCCACCGGCGCCATGCCCGTGGAGATCGAGACGCCCAGGTTGCCGTGCAGCAGCATGTTCAAGTAGTCGACGTACTGCTGCCAGAGGGGCACGGACTTGTCGAGGCCGAACATAAGCCGAAGCGCCTTTTCGGCGTCCGGGGTCAGCTGACCCTGGCTGCGCGCCATGTAGGCATCCACCGCGTCGCCCTTCATCAGGCGGGGGAGGAAGAAGTTGATGGTGATCGCTGCCCACAGAGTGAACGCGTAGAAGGCTGCACGGCCTCCGATGAAGCGCCACGGGACGCGGACGCCGCCGCGCTCGGCCCGGGTGGCGGTTGTGCCGACGAGAGTCGGGTCGACGGACACGGTCGTGGTCTCGGCGCTCACAGGGCACCTCCTGCAATCTGTGCGGTCAGCGGACCGAAATGGTTCTCGGGGTCGGGGGAAGCGGCGCGGAGCTCGCGCGTATAGGGGTCGCTCGGGCGGAGGATCACGTCGTCGGCGGGGCCGTGCTCGACGATCCGGCCCTGGTTGAGCACGATGATCTCGTCACTGAAGTGGCGAGCGGTGGCAAGGTCGTGCGTGATGTAGAGCACCCCGAGGCCTTCCTCGCGCTGCAGGTCGGCGAGCAGGTTCAGCACGCCGAGGCGGATGGACACGTCGAGCATCGACACCGGCTCGTCGGCCACCAGCAGAGCCGGCCGCGACGCGAGCGCGCGGGCGATGGCCACGCGCTGCCGCTGGCCTCCGGAGAGCTCGTGCGGGCGGCGGTCGATCACGGCGTCCGCGTCCAGCCGCACACGCTGCAGAAGGCGTCGCACCTCGTCGTCGACGTCTTTGCGCGGCACGACGTGGTCGAGCCGGAGCGGACGTTCGATGTGGTGGCGGATCGAGTGCGACGGGTTCAGGGAGGCGAACGGATCCTGGAATACCATGCGCAGCTGCTGACGGTATTTGCGCAGCTGCTTGCCCGACTTCGGGATCGGGGCGCCGTCGAGCAGCACCTCGCCGCGCGTGGGGGTCTCCAGCTGGGTGAGGATCTTCGCGATCGTCGACTTGCCGCTGCCGGACTGGCCGACCAGACCGATCGTCTGCCGGGGGCCGAGCGTGAAGCTGACGTCGTCCAGCGCTTTGAGCTGTCCGGATCCGCGGACGTTGTAGATCTTGGTGACGTTCTTGAACTCGAGCGTGGTCATCGGACGACCACTCCTCTCTCGCCGGTGAGCCGCGGAAACGACTCGAGCAGCTTTCGCGTGTACTCGTGCTGGGGGTCGGTCCAGATCTGCTCGGCGGGGGCGAGTTCGACGATCTCGCCTTCGCGCATGATCGCGATCCGGTCGCTGATCTCCAGCAGCAGGGGGAGGTCGTGGGTGATGAAGACGACGGAGAAGCCGAAGTCGTGCCGGAGCTGGGAGATCTGCTTGAGGATCTCGCGCTGCACGAGCACATCCAGAGCGGTGGTCGGCTCGTCCATCACCATGAGTTGCGGGCGAAGCGCGAGGGCCATGGCGATCATGACCCGCTGGCGCATGCCGCCGGAGAGCTCGTGCGGGTAGGAGCGCACCCGCTGTGCGCCCACCTTCACGATCTCGAGGAGCTCGATCACGGCCGCCTTGCGCTCGGCGCGGCTCATGCCGGGGCGGTGCACCTGGAAGACATCGTCCAGCTGGGACCCGATGGTGGCCACCGGGTTGAGGGCGTTCATCGCTCCCTGGAAGACCATGGAGATCTTGTCCCAGCGGAATCGGCGCATCTGCTCGGGGTCGAGCGCGTTGATGTCGATGTCGACGCCGCTCTCGTCGTGGAAGACGACGCTGCCGCTGGTGATGACGGCCGGGGGCTTGAGCAGGCGCTGCACGCCATAGGCGAGGGTGGTCTTGCCGCAGCCGCTCTCGCCGGCGAGACCGACGATCTCGCCGCGCTTGATGTCGAGGGTGACGTTCTTGACCGCCGCAACGGGCGGATTCACGTCGTACACGACCGAGAAATCGCGTACGGAGAGAAGGGAGTCTGTCATGAGGGCGTCGCTTTCGTGCTGTCCGCAGGGATAGTCCGGGGTGGACGGGGGCACGAAGACCCCCGCCCACCCCGGACGTTCGATTGCTACTTGCCCGCGGGCTTCAGCTTCATGAGCACCTGGACAGCCGACGGCTGCGTCGGGTCGGCGGTCGCGTACTGGTCGCTCTCGCTCGGCCAGCCGACGAACTTCCGGGTGTCGTACTGGGCGAGCTGCGGGTGCGTTCCGATCGCGATGGCCGGCACGTCGTCGACGAAGATCTTCTGCAGCTTGTTCAGGGCGGCAGTGCGCGCGCCGTCGTCGGACGCCTGCGCGTACTCCTTCAGCAGGGCGGTCGCATCCGGGTTCTTGTAGCGCCCGAAGTTGTCCGACACTTTGCCGTCAGCGGCCTGGTCGAGGTAGCTGGAGTTCATGACGTCGTCGTAGATGTGCCACGGGTTCGATCCGGAGCCGGTCCAGTGCAGCGCGGCGTCGAAGTTGCCGGAGGCCATGTTCGCGAACCAGGTGTCGGCGTCGGGCGTGGCGACCTTGGCGTCGGCGCCGAGCGTGGTCTTGATCTGCGTCGCAGCCAGCTGGATGCCGGTCACGTAGTCGTTCCAGCCCTGCGGGTCCTGCAGGGTGAAGGAGACCGGCTTGCCCGACGGGTCGATCAGGGCGCCGCTCTTCCACGTGTAACCGGCGTCGGTCAGGACCTTCTTGGCACCGTCGACGTCGATCGAGAAGTTCTGGCCCTTGTAGTCGGGGGCGATGTACTGGTCACCGGTCGGCTGCGGGATGCCCGTGACGCTCTTCAGCTCGGGACCTGCGTTGCTGCGCGCCTGCTCGGCGTGCGCCTTGCGGTCGACGACCATGTTGACGGCCTTGCGGAACGCGACGTTGTTGAACGGGGCCTTGGTCGTGTTGACCACGATCATGTCCGGGCTCAGGACGTTGGCGCCCCAGAAGACGTTGTGCTTCGGGTCCTTGTCGACGTAGTTCTTCTGGTAGTCCGTGATGAAGATCTGCGCCCAGTCGGTCTCGCCGCTCTGGAGAGCGCGGAGGAGGCCGGTGTTGTCGTTGTACTCGAGGTAGTTCAGCGTGGCCACGGGAACGGTGCCGCCCCAGTAGTTGGTGCGGGACTTGAGCACGACGCCCTGCGACGAGAAGCTCTTGATCGTGTACGGGCCGGTGCCGACCGCATCCTTGACCGCGTCCTTCGTCGGGTCGGCGATGGTCTTCCACTGGTGCTCGGGAACGATCGAGACCTGCAGCACGTCGCCCTGCTTGACGAACTTCGACTCGCTGAAGTTCAGGACCACGTTGTCCCCGTCCTTCTTGACCTCGGTCAGCTTGAGGCCGCCCAGGTCGAGAGCGGGCGTGTTCTTGATCAGGTTGTACGTGAAGACGATGTCATCGGCGGTGAAGGGCTTGCCGTCGCTCCATTTGACCCCCTTGCGAGGAGTGACCGTGAGCTGCGTGTAGTCGGAGTTCCACTCGACCTTCGACGCCAGCCACGGAGTCGTCTCGTTCTTGCCGACCGGGTTGACGATCGCGAGGGGTTCGTAGATCATCCGGTCGTAGCCGAGCGACATGCCCGATCCGGTGGTGATGAACGGGTTGTTGATCTGGGTCGCCAGGATGGCCGCGCCATCCGGCTTCGCCACCGTGAGCGACCCGCTACTCGCGGTGCTCGTGCCCGACTTGTGGTCGGACGAACAGCCGGTGAGGGCCACCGCGCTGAGCGCGGCGATCGTCGTCGCTGTGATGAAGTACTTCCTAAGCCTCATTGCTTCTCCTTCGTGGCGGGCACATTCGTTGTGCCCTGGTGCTGCGGAATGTTGGCTGACCATAACTTGCTTACTGGTCAGAAAGCAAGTTGGCTGAGCCGAGGTTACTGTGTGGTAAGCTCGCTCGCAACTGGCACCCACAGGATGCTGGCGAGCAAGCGACACGGAGGCGCGAATGAGCGGCAGCAGTGCTAGCCCGCGCCCGGAAACCGAGCGTAAACGCAAGGATATCCTGCGCGCGGCCATCGAGACATTCGGCACCAAAGGGTCGACGAACGGCACGCTTTCCGACATCGCCGAGCAAGTCGGGATGACCCACGCCGGCGTCCTCCACCACTTCGGCTCCAAGCAGAACCTGCTGCTGGAGATGCTCGAGTTCCGCGACCGCAACGACGTCGCCCACCTGGCCGAGCGCCACATCCCCGGCGGTCCCGCGCTGTTCGCGCACCTGATCGCGACGGCGCAGCGCAACGCACTGCGCCCGGGAATCGTGCAGGTCTACACCGTGCTCTCAGCGGAGGCAGTCACCGACGACCACCCCACGACGCCGTTCTTCCAGAAGCGCTACAGCACACTCCGACGGGAGGTCGACGAGGCGTTCCGGGAGCTCTGCGCCCAGGAGGACGTCACGGAGCCCGCCACGATCGACAAGGCAGCGGCCTCCATCCTCGCCGTCATGGACGGCCTCCAGCTTCAATGGCTGCTCGATCCCACCGCGGTCGATCTCGCTGGGGCAAGCGAGTTCGCGATCGAGGCCATCGTGAACGGCGTCCTGAAGGCCGGGCCGAAAGTGGAGTCGTACGTGCGGGATGCGTGACGCCGCCGTGCGCAGCGTGATCGACGGCCTCATCCAGTGGCTGAACACCCCCGCCACCCCCGCCTCCTGAGCCTCCCCCGCCTCCTGAGCCACCGCAGGACTTGGTGCTCTGGCGACGAAAGGCCCCCCTCCCGGAGCGGGAAGGGGGCCTTCGGTGTCTCGTGACTAGACGTTCGCGAGGTCGGTGATCACCTGGTCGCCCGGGATCGCGTCGGCGAATTCCGCCTCGATCTCGGCGCGGCCGAGCAGCTCGTCCATACGGCGACGGCGCTGCTTCGGGATGAGCGTAACGACTGTACCCTGCTTGCCGGCGCGGCCCGTGCGGCCCGAGCGGTGCAGGTACGTCTTGTACTCATCCGGGGCGTCGGCCTGGATGACGAGGTCGATGTCGTCGACATGGATGCCGCGGGCTGCGACATCCGTCGCCACGAGCACGTTGACCCGGCCGCTGGTGAGCTGCGCGAGGTTGCGCGTGCGGCGCGACTGGTTCAGGTCGCCGTGGAGGCTGACAGCCGGGATGCCCGCGTCGTCGAGCTGGTCGGCGAGCTGCTCAGCGAATGCACGGGTGCGCGCGAAGACGAGGGTCTTGCCCTCGCGGTCGGCGAGCTGCTCGATGATCGCGCCCTTGTCGCGGTGCTCGATGACGAGCACGCGGTGGTCGATCGTGGACGACGCCTGGTCTTCACCGGCGACCTCGTGGACCGACGGCTCCGGGAGGAACTCGTTGACGAGCTGGGCGACGCCCTTGTCGAGCGTGGCCGAGAAGAGCAGCTTCTGGCCGCCGTCGGCGGTCTCGCGCAGGATGCGCTGAACCGGCTCGAGGAAGCCCAGGTCGCACATGTGGTCGGCCTCGTCGAGCACTGTGATGGTCACTTCGCTCAGGTCGAGTCGTCCCTGGTCGATGAGGTCTTCGATGCGACCAGGTGTGCCGATGACGATGTCGACGCCGCGCTGGAGTGCGCCGACCTGGCGACCCTGCGGGACGCCGCCGTAGATCTGCGTGGTGAAGAGACCGACGCTGCGGGCGATCGGCTGCACAGTACGGTCGATCTGCAGGGCGAGCTCGCGAGTCGGGGCGAGGATGAGCGCACGGGGCTTGCGGCCCATCTGACGCTTCTTGCCGCCGCCGTTCTCCATGAGCTTCTCGACCAGAGGAGCACCGAACGCGATCGTCTTGCCGGACCCCGTGCGGCCGCGGCCGAGCACATCCTTGCCGGCGATGACATCCGGGATGGTCGCAGCCTGGATCGGGAACGGCGACGAAGCTCCGAGCTCGATGAGCGCGTTGACGATGTTGCCGCCGAGGCCCAGATCAGCGAAGGTCACGCCTTCGACGTCGACGGCCTGGATGGCGTCGGCTTCGAGGCGCTCGAGCACGACGTCGTCTTGCGGCGTGAACTTGGCCTTGTCGTCGCGGCTGGGGTAGAACTTCGAGTCGCTGCCTTCGCGACGCGGAGCGCGATCGTTGTCGTAGTCGCGACGCGGGGCGCGGTCGGTGCCGAAGTCGCGACGCGGGGCGCGGTCGTTGTAAGCGGGACGCTCGCCGCGCTCTGCGCGCTGCGGACGATCTCCGTACGACGGACGCTCGGTGCGCGCCGGACGGTCGTTGTAGGCCGGGCGCTCGGAACGAGCCGGACGGTCGCCATACGACGGACGCTCGGTCCGAGCCGCACGATCGTTGTAAGCCGGGCGCTCGTTGCGCTGGGGGCGATCGCCGTACGGGCGCTCAGCGCGCTGCGGACGGTCACCGTAAGCGGGACGCTCGGAACGCTCAACACGCTGCGGTCGATCTCCGTAGGACGGACGCTCGCCACGAGGGGCGCGGTCACCGTACGCGGGACGCTCGCCACGAGGCGCGCGGTCACCGTAGGCGGGACGCTCGGAACGCTGCGGGCGGTCACCATAGGCGGGTCGCTCCGAACGCTCAGCGCGGTCCCCATACGCCGGACGCTCGCCACGAGGGGCGCGGTCACCATAAGCGGGACGCTCCGTCCGCTGCGGGCGGTCACCGTAAGCCGGACGCTCCGTACGCTGCGGGCGGTCACCATAAGCGGGACGCTCGGTGCGGGCACCGCGCGGTTCCCAGTTGGATCCCTTGGCGCGGGGCTCCCAGTTGGGGCGCTCACTGCGACCGGCCGAGGGGCGACCCTCAGCGCGCGCGGCACGCTCGTCGGCGTTCCAGCGCTGCTTCTTCGGGGCGGCACCTTCCTCAGCGGGACGGTACCCGCGATGTCCGGGACTGCGGCTGCCTGCCTTCGGGCCACCCTTGCGGGCGCCGTCGCGCGGCACGAAGTTCTTGTTCTGTGGTTTCTTGAAGTTGGCCATAGATGTTTTCCTGGGTTGTCTTGTGTGCATGACTGAACGCACGACGATTCGTCGTGGTCATAAGAAACCCGGGCAAGCCTTTGGCCGGGACCGTTCACATACAGTGATCATTCGCCCGCCGATTGGCGGTGAAACCGGCCCACCTGACTTACAAACCCATCCGCGAACAATCGCGGTGTCAAGAGCCGACCTTCCTACGTTACCGGATGGCGGCTGGGAAGTCACGGTGACTTCTGCGAATCGCGTTTCCATTCGAGGGCGATCACGGCAACCACGATCACGAGCAAGACGAGCAGTTGCCATGCCACCGGCACGGCAAGGCCGAGAAGGATGCTCGCTGCAGCGAGCGCCGCGCCCGCATACCGGAGTGCCGCCGGGCCGAGTTCCAGCTCCTGGCGGTAACGCGCATCCCCGACCAGATAGAGCGCGACGCCCGACCCCAGCAGGATCGCGGCGACCGGCGGAGCGACCGCGAAGACGTTCCCGATCGACAGTTTCACGCCGGCCGCGAGCAGGATCAGTCCGAAGATCATCACGAAATGGTCCAGGCCGAACGCGGTGAGGGCGAGATACGACCGTCTGCGGCTCGGTGTTTCGGTCATGCTGCGACCGGCACGCTCGTCGTCGCCGGTGAAATAGCACCACCAGAGGGCCGCGACGATTCCGACGCAGAGAACCGTTCCGACGAGGATGCCGAGGTCGAACGCGTGGCTTCCGGCCCCAACACCGACCGACACGATCGACTCGCCGAAGGCGATGATCATCAGCAGGCCGTGCCGCTCCACGAAGTGCGAGGCCCCGATGTCGAAACCCGCCGGCCCGACCGTGAACGACGTCAGGATCATCACCAGGATCGCGAGTGAGAAGAGGATCCAGTCGGCCGGCCCGGTCACGAACCCCGCCCACACCACCAGGAGCGCTCCGGCGACATTGAACGGAACAACGCGCAGCATCGAGCGCGCGGAGCCCGCCGCCCCGAACTTCGCGAAGAGCGTGAAATGGATGAGGACGATCGCGAGGTACGCGAATCCGAACAGGATCCCGGACGCACCGAACGCCTCCGGGATCGCCACCGCCAGCAACAGGAAGGCGATCATCGCCGAGACGAGCCCTATGCGGAGGCCCGCCCCTTCGCCCGACTGATTGGTCAGCCACGCGAACGCGTCGTACATCCACCACACCACAGCCATGGTCAGCGCCGCCTGCGCGACGCCGGTGACATTCGGATGCGCGACCACGATCTCCGTCACCTGAGTGATCGTGAACACGAACACCAGGTCGAAGAGGAGTTCCACCGACGACACTCGTTCGGCGGCGCGTTCGAGGCGTTGGGCCATGCAGCGAGCGTAGCCGCGCCGCCGTTATCGTGGTGGGGTGACTTTGACCATCGCGATCGAGCCGCCGCGCACCCCCGGAATCGAGGAGCTGCTGCGCCTCGGCGACGAGTTCACGTTCTCGCTCTATCCGCCGGAGAGCTGCTACCTGCTCGATGTCGGCGAACTCGAGCGGCCCGGCGTCACGGTCTTCGTCGGTCGCGACGCGGCGGGGAGCGCACTCGGCATGGCGGCGCTCATCGAAAGGCCCGACCGCACGGCAGAACTGAAGCGGATGTTCGTGCACGAGGATGCGCGCGGCCAGGGCCTCGCATCCGCACTCATGGACCGGCTCGAGGCCGCCGCTTCCGAAGCCGGCGTGCAGACGATCCAGCTGGAGACGGGCCCGCTGCAGCACGCGGCCATCGCGCTGTACGAGAAGCGCGGCTACACGCGCATCCCCAATTTCGGCCCGTATGTCGGCGACCAGTTCAGCGTCTGCTACGCGAAGCCGCTCGCCGCTGCCGCCGCTGCCCACTGATCCCGCGCCACCCGCACTACTTACTTCCCACCGCACTAGCTGTACTTAGTGCGCTCGGACGCAATTAGTGCGGCGACCTCACCGTGCGTCCGGCATACCAGACTCAGACGGGCAGCCCGCGGATGCGCCGCGACAGCTCCGCAGCCGCCGCCGTGACCTGCGCCGCCAGCTCCGCCCACTCGTCGTGCGAAATGTTCTCCCGCGGAAACGTGATCGCGATCCCGGCCGCCGGCCACCCGGCATGGTCGCGCACCGGCACGGCCACCGACGCGAAACCGGGCGTCACCTCGCCGTCCTCGGTCGCGTAGCCGTCGGCGCGCACCCGTTCGAGGATGCGCTTCAGCGCCCCATACGTGTGGGGCTCTCCCCCGTTCCGGTCGACGAACGCCGCCGCGTCCGGGTACAGCGCCCGCACCTGCCCGGCCGGCAAGGTCGCCAGGAGCGCCCGCCCGCTCGCCGTGAGGTGACTCGGCAGCCGCACCCCCACGTCCGTCACCAGCCGAGGGCGACGCGGAGCGCGCTCCTCGACGATGTAGACCACGTCGCGACCGTGAAGCACGGCGAGATGCCCGGACTCGCCGATGCGGTCGACGAGCCCGGCGAGGATGGGACGCCCCAGCCGGCTCAGCGGCTCCTGCCGCGAGAACGCCGAACTCAGTTCGTAGGAGCGGACTCCCAGCCCGTAGCGGCGCGCCTCGGGTAGGTGCAGCACGAAGCCGTGGTCGACGAGCACCGCGAGCAGGTGGTACACGGTCGAGCGGGGCAGGTCGAGGGACGAGGCGATCGTCGCCGCAGGCACCGGACCGCGCTGGGCCGCGAGGAAGCTGAGCACCTGGAGCGTGTTCTCCGCTGCGGGCACCTTCGAGCTCCCGGCCACGCGCACCTCCCGTCTGGAATTCAAGACACCGAGCAGTGTATCCGGATTGTGCGCGCCATCGCGCTGGTGTGGGATCGAGAGCATGACCACCATCACGTCCGTGGGCCGCGTCTCCGTCGGCGTCGGCCCCCTCACCATCGCGGACGTCGTCGCCGTCGCCCGCCACGACGCCCCCGTCGAACTCGACCTTGCCGCCCTGGACGCGGTCGAGGCATCCCGCGCCATCATCGAAGCCCTCGCCGACGACACCGAGCCGCACTACGGCATCTCGACCGGCTTCGGCGCGCTCGCCACCACGTTCATCCCCGCCGACCGCCGCGCCCAGCTCCAGGCCAGCCTCGTCCGGTCGCACGCCGCCGGCTCCGGTCCCGAGGTCGAACGCGAAGTCGTGCGCGCCCTCATGCTGCTCCGCCTCTCCACCCTGATGACCGGCCGCACCGGCGCGCGCCGCACCACGGTCGAGACGTACGCCGCCCTGCTCAACGCCGGCATCACCCCGATCGTGCGCGAGTACGGATCGCTCGGATGCTCCGGCGACCTCGCTCCTCTCGCGCACTGCGCCCTCGCGGCGATGGGCGAGGGCCAGGTTCGCGTGGCCGGCGAACTCGTCGACGCGGCCGACGCGCTCGCTGCTGCCGGCATCCAGCCCCTCCGCCTCGCCGAGAAGGAGGGCCTCGCCCTCATCAACGGCACCGACGGGATGCTCGGGATGCTCGCTCTCGCCGCCCACGACCTCGCAGCCCTCCTCACGACGGCCGACATCGCCGCCGCGATGAGCGTCGAAGCGCTCATGGGGACGGATGCCGTCTTCGCCGACGACCTGCAGCGCCTGCGTCCGCAGCACGGCCAGGCCCTCGCCGCCGCGAACTTCCGCGCGGTGCTCGCCGGCTCCCCCATCGTCGCCAGCCACAAGGGTCCCGAGTGCACCCGGGTGCAGGACGCCTACTCGTTGCGCTGCGCACCCCAGGTCCACGGGGCGGCTCGCGACACTCTGGGACACGCCGAACTCGTCGCTGAGCGCGAGCTCGCCTCCGCCGTGGACAATCCCGTGCTGACCCTCGACGGCCGCGTGGAGTCGAACGGCAACTTCCACGGTGCGCCTGTCGCCTACGTGCTCGACTTCCTGGCCATCGCGGCCGCTGATGTCGCCAGCATGTCGGAGCGCCGCACCGACCGCTTCCTCGACCCGGCGCGCAACCAGGGCCTCACGCCGTTCCTGGCGCACGAGGTGGGCGTCGACTCCGGCCTGATGATCGCCCAGTACACCGCCGCCGGCATCGTCTCCGAGCTGAAGCGCCTCGCCGCGCCCGCCTCGGTCGACTCGATCCCGTCGTCGGCGATGCAGGAGGACCACGTCTCGATGGGGTGGGCGGCCGCACGCAAACTGCGCCGCAGCCTCGACGGGCTCGGTCGCGTCCTCGCCATCGAGATCATGACGGCGGCCCGTGGAGCCGAGCTCCGTGCGCCCCTGCTTCCGGGTGCGGCGACCGGCGCCGTGCTCGCCGCCGTCCGCGAGGTCGCCGCCGGCCCCGGCCCCGACCGCTACCTCTCGCCCGAGATCGAAGCCGTCGTCGCGCTCGTGCAGGAGGGGCGCATCCTCGCCGCCGCCGAAGCCGTCACCGGCCCGCTGAACTGACCCACATCCCCCTTAAGAAGGAGCACACCATGTCGGGACCCCGTGAAGTCCGCGCGTCGCGCGGCACCACCCTGACCGCCAAGTCGTGGCAGACGGAGGGTCCCCTCCGCATGCTGATGAACAACCTCGACCCCGAGGTCGCCGAACGGCCCGACGATCTGGTCGTCTACGGCGGCACCGGCAAGGCGGCGCGCAACTGGGATGCGTACGACGCCATCGTGCGCACCCTCACGACGCTCGAAGCCGACGAGACCCTGCTCGTGCAGTCCGGCAAGCCGGTGGGCGTGTTCCGCACGCACGAGTGGGCGCCGCGGGTGCTCATCGCCAACTCGAACCTGGTGGGCGACTGGGCGACCTGGCCGGAGTTCCGCCGCCTCGAGGCGCTGGGGCTGACGATGTACGGGCAGATGACGGCCGGCTCGTGGATCTACATCGGCACCCAGGGCATCCTGCAGGGCACGTACGAGACGTTCGCCGCGATCGCCGCGAAGCGGTTCGGGGGCACGCTCGCCGGCACCCTCACCCTGACCGGCGGCGCCGGTGGGATGGGCGGGGCCCAGCCGCTCGCTGTGACCATGAACGAGGGCGTCGTGCTCATCGTCGACGTCGACGTCACGCGCCTGCAGCGCCGGGTCGACCACGGGTACCTGGATGAGCTCACCGACGACCTCGACGACGCGGTCGCCCGGGTGCTCGCTGCCAAGGAAGCGCGCCGCCCGCTCAGTGTCGGCTTCGTCGGCAACGCGGCGACCGTCTTCCCCGAGCTGCTCGCCCGCGGTGTCGCGATCGACATCGTCACCGACCAGACGAGCGCTCACGACCCGCTCAGTTACCTGCCCGAGGGGATCTCGGTCGCCGAATGGCACGACGTGGCCGCAGCCGACCCGGTGGACTTCACCCTGCGCGCCCGGGCCTCGATGGCGAAGCACGTGAAGGCCATGGTCGAGTTCCAGGATGCGGGGGCCGAGGTCTTCGACTACGGCAACTCGATCCGTGCCGAGGCGCAGCTCGGAGGGTACGAGCGGGCGTTCGAGTTCCCCGGGTTCGTGCCCGCCTACATCCGCCCGCTGTTCGCCGAAGGCAAGGGTCCGTTCCGGTGGGCCGCGCTCTCGGGCGACCCGGCCGACATCGCTGCGACGGACCGCGCGATCCTCGAACTGTTCCCCGAGGACGAGCACCTGCGCCGCTGGATCACCCAGGCCGGTGAGAAGGTGCACTTCGAAGGCCTGCCCGCTCGCATCTGCTGGCTCGGTTACAAGGAGCGTCACCTCGCCGGGCTCAAGTTCAATGAGATGGTCGCCAGCGGCGAGCTGAGCGCACCGGTCGTCATCGGGCGCGACCACCTCGACTCCGGCTCCGTCGCGTCGCCGTACCGCGAGACGGAGGCCATGGCGGACGGCTCGGATGCGATCGCCGACTGGCCGCTCCTCAATGCGCTGCTCAACACCGCATCCGGAGCGACCTGGGTGTCGATCCACCACGGCGGTGGCGTCGGCATCGGCCGGTCCATCCACGCCGGCCAGGTCGTCGTCGCCGACGGCACCCCGCTCGCCGCCGAGAAGATCGAACGCGTGCTCACCAACGACCCGGGTACAGGCGTCATGAGGCACGTCGACGCCGGCTACGAACGGGCGGCCGAGGTGGCGCGTGAGCGCGGTCTGCGCGTCCCCATGATGGAAGACTGAGCGGCGTGACCCGCGAACTCCTCACCGGCATCGGCCAGCTCGTCACGAACGATCCGGCAGACCCCGCTGCGACCGGCGTCGACCGGCTCGGTCTGGTGGCGGATGCCGCGGTGCTGATCGAGGAGGGCCGCGTCGCGTGGGTGGGGAACGCATCCGCCGCCCCCGCTGCCGCCCGTGCGGCCGAGGTCGTGACGGACCTCGGCGGGGCGACGGTCATCCCCGGGTTCGTGGACTCGCACAGCCACCTCGTGTTCGCGGGGGACCGGTCGGCCGAGTTCGAGGCGCGGATGTCCGGCACGCCGTACACCGCCGGCGGGATCCGCAGCACGGTGGCGGCGACCCGTGCGGCGAGCGATTCGGAGTTGCTGGCGAGGCTGCGGGGATTCATCCGCGAGCTGCACCGCCAGGGGACGACGACCGTCGAGATCAAGAGCGGGTACGGGCTGAGCGTGCACGACGAGGAGCGGCTGGTCGCTCTTGCTGCATCCGTGACCGACGAGGTGACCTTCCTCGGTGCGCACGTCGTCCCGACCGACTACGCCGCCGACCCCGACGCCTACGTCGACCTCGTCACCGGCCCCATGCTCGACGCGTGCGCACCGCACGCCCGCTGGATCGACGTTTTCTGCGAGACGGGCGCATTCACCGTGGAGCAATCGCGGCGCATCCTCGAGGCGGGCGCCGTGCGGGGACTCGGGCTGCGCGTGCACGCCAGCCAGCTCGGCCCCGGCGAAGGCGTGCAGCTCGCCGTGTCGCTCGGAGCGGCGAGCGTGGACCACTGCACCTACCTGACCGACGCCGACATCGCTGCGCTGGCCGGGTCATCCACGGTAACCACCCTGCTGCCGGGGGTCGAGTTCTCGACCCGCCAGCCGTACCCGGATGCGCGCCGCCTCATCGACGCGGGCGTCACCGTCGCGATCGCGTGCGACTGCAACCCCGGCTCGTCGTTCACCTCGTCGATGCCGTTCTGCATCGCCGTCGCCGTGCGCGACATGGGCATGACGCCTGCCGAAGCCCTCTGGTCGGCGACGGCCGGCGGGGCAGCGGCGCTGCGGCGGTCGGACATTGGCCGGGTCGCCGTCGGGGCGCGGGCGGACCTGGCCGCGCTGGCCGCGCCGTCGTATGTGCACCTCGCGTACCGGCCGGGCGTGCCGCTCGTCTCCGCGACCTGGAAGGACGGCGTGCGCGTCGCGTGACGCGCCTCCCTTCCCCCGCCGCCCCACCTTCCGCCGAGAGTCCCCGTTACCGCCGAGTGTCGGCGAGAGTCGCCCGTAGCGCCGAGTGTCACCGCTGTGCCGGGTCAACTCGGCTGGAGCGGCGACTCTCGACGAGTCGCAGCCGGGCGGCGCGGCGGTCAGCGGGCGCAGAGGCCGGCAGCGAACTCGAGCACGCAGAGGGCGGTGAGGCGCACAGTGCGGCCGTCCGGAGCATCCGCCGTGGCGTCGACCTCGGCCAGGTCGAGCGACCGCGCGGATGGATGCGCGCCCGCCGCGCGCGCCGCCTTGCGCAGCTCGTAAGCCGAGATTCCGCCGGGCACGGAGGCCGGGCATCCGGGAGCGACCGAGCGGTCGCAGACGTCGACGTCCAGGTCGACGTGGATGGGGCCGCCCGCGCTGCCGGCGAGCTCGAACGCCTCCGCCATCACGTCCTCGATCGGACGCCGGTGCAACTCGTCGCGGTGGATGACCGTGATGCCGAGGTCGCGGGCGCGCGCCGAGTACTCGGCAGAGTTCGCGAAATCGGCGATACCCACCTGGACGACCCGGTTCCCGTCCAGACCCGCCTCGATCAACCGGCGCACCGGTGACCCATTGCTGACACCGTCGCGCAGGTCGTGGTGCGCGTCGAGGGTGACGAGGCCGGCGGTGGAACGGTCGGCTCCCCACGCGCCGAGGGAGGCGGGGACCGTGAGGGCATTGTCGCCGCCGAGCGCGACGACCGCCGTCGAGCGGGCCGCTGCATCCGCCATCGCAGCGATCGCGCGGGCTTCGCCCTCGGGCCCGTCCGGCTCGGTGACGTCGCCCGCATCCACGATCGCGAGGTCTGCAAGGTTACGGGATGCCCCTTCAGTTCCGGGGCGGCCGCCCAGTCCACCGCGCTCTCGGCCGGTCCGATCGGCGCCACGGTCAGGCGTCACGTAGGCGCTGTAATAGCGGAGCGCGGCCCGGACCGCTGCAGGGGTCTCGCCTGCGCCCGTCTGCGAGAGCGAGGTACGCCAGGTCGGGATGCCGAGCAGCGCCAGGTCGAAACGCGCGTCTGCGGGGAATGCGCCCGGCGCCGGCCAGTCGCCGGTTCGCGGCCACAGCGGGTCGACGGAGAGCGCACGCGGAGTCACGCTGTCGAAGCTATCAAGGCCGATGCCCGACGGGAACACCCGCCGCGGCGCGCCTGTCTGGGATGACGGACGCGGACACCTTCTCCCTCAGCTCACGCCGCGCACTCCCGCGCGAACAGCCATCCAAACGCGCCCGCCCCAATCAGGCAGAGGGCGCACATCGTCCAGAGGAGCCTGCCCCCGTCCCGCGCGAGAGCGAGCCACGCACACACCGACGCCCCGGTGAGCGCCACAGCACCGCCGGAGACGAATTGCCTTGGGGTCCAGCCCGGTGATCCCGACTCGGGCAATCGCGGCCACACCCGAATCAGGACCGCGGCGTGCGGACCGACGAACAGTGAGATCACGAACCAGTTCATACCCGATCGGTTCATCCCTCGAGCCCATCGAGCGTTCAGCAAAGCCAGCACGAGCCAGTACCAACCGAAGTCTTCCATCGAACTCTTCCCTATAGTGCGTTTGTACCCCGGGTATTAATACCTGATACCGTATCGGAAGCTCATCGAAGCCCGAAGCCCGGACTGATCGCTCGGTGCGCTCGGACTCGCCTATCGCACCGAGCGTCGGGGATCAAAGAGAGGCCGAAAACATGACATTCACCGCGAAGTTTCACACGCAGATCGCCCTGACCGCAGCGCTTTGCAGCGCCGTCGCGGCGCTGCTGACTGGATGCACGCACGAACCGGAGAGCGCCCGGCAAACCTCAAGCGGATCCATACGACTCGAGTCGCCACCGCCAGGCACTCGGTCCACGCAGCCTCTGACGCCGTCGAGCAACGTTGATTCGAACGTTCTCGATGACGCCCGGGACCTCGCCGTCCAGGCGTGCGGAGTGCTCCAGCAATCCGGGATGGAGGACGGGAAGCTACCCGAGGCCTACGTGCGAGCCGGGGCGCTTGCCGATCAAGCAGGCGCTGGTGACCCGATGTGGCAATACCTGGCCACCCATGTCCGAACCTCGCAAGCGTCCTTCATCAAGGCAGGGTTGAGCGACTCGCAAGACGACTTCGAGCGGGATCAGCGGGACGCCGTGATACTGCACAAGGACTGCGTCGCGCTCGGCATTCCGCTTCTAGACGAGCATGGCGCCGGCTCGAACGAAGGGCGATGACGCCAGGTGCGAGCCGTCGCTCGTGCGCTCTGGACCGCGGTCGGGTCAACGCTTGTCGCCGGCCTTCTCTTTCAACTTTCAGAGCAGGTGCCCGCACACGCCGCAACAACGTGTGCGGATTCAGCCTGTGCCGACATTCCCGCCGGGAGAAGAGAAGTCGCGCAACTCCTGATGACCTACACGAATGGGACTCCCGGTCGGCCGAAACTCACCGGCGGCTATTCCGGAATCATTCCGACGATCAGTGGAATCGCAAGTGGCTCAATCGGACCGGGAGCCCGTTGTGATGTCGACGTACGCTCCCTCCAAGTTGTCGCAATCGTGGCGAAGAAGTACGGATCTGTCCAGCTCAACGATCTCAATCGCAATTGTGCCGGCGATCCGGGGGCAACGTGCGATGGAAGAACGATTGACATCAGTCCAGTCCACTGCGTCGAGCGACTGTCACCGCCGCAAGGCATCGACTTCGGCACAATTGGGGGCCTCGGCTCACCGTCACCCGCTTACTCGAAGGCCCTCCTCTCCTTTCTATCAGGCGTTATCCCGGCCGGCTCCCGCGCTGAAAAGAACTGTGAAGATGGCAGCTTCTCCAACTTTGAGCGGTTCTCTGCCACGGGTTGTCATCACCAGCACGTCGATTTCCTTCGCTCGGGCGGCGCGAAACTGAACATCCCCACCTCATCGTCGTCAGCCGGCACCGACTTGTGCCCGTCGACGCCGGGGTTCTCGCTCTTCTCGGGTTGTCCGCTGCCGCGCTCGGCGAACAGCACTGACTTCAATCACGACAGACGAGCGGATGTGTTCTTTGCCAACCCCAACGGGCAATGGTGGGTGTCCGACAGTGGCAACTCCAAATGGCGCATCTCTGCGAGCACCGGTGTGCCGATCGACTACTTGCAGTTCGCCGATTTCAACGGAGACGGCACGGACGACGTATTCTGGCCGAACCCGAACGGACAGTGGTGGGTCTCCTACGGCGGCAACACCAAATGGCAGATCCTCGCCAGCGCGGGAGTTCCCGGTGAGCAGCTTCAGCTCGGCGATTTCAATGGTGACGGGAAGGCAGACGTGTTCTACGCTCACCCGAACGGCCATTGGTGGGTGTCCTACGGCGGCAACAGCAAGTGGGCGATAACAGCGACCGCCGTCGTCCCAGCGGGGAAGCTCCGGATCGCGGACTTCAACGGCGACGGCAAGGACGACGTATTCTGGGCCAACCCGAACGGCCAATGGTGGGTGTCCTACGGCGGCAACAGTAAATGGCAGGTCATGGCCAGTGCAGGCGTCCCGGTCGAGCAGTTGAGGTTCGGCGATTTCAACGGTGACGGCAAGGCCGATGTGCTCTGGACCAACCCGAACGGACAGTGGTGGGTCTCCTACGGGGGCAACACCAAATGGATCATCACCGCAACAGCAGGCGTTCCGGGTGAGCAACTCCAGGTCGCGGATCTCAACGGCGACGGCAAGGCGGACGTGTTCTGGGCCAACCCCAACGGGCAATGGTGGGTCTCCTACGGCGGCAACAGCCAATGGGTCATCACCGCGGCAGCGGGCGTTCCCTCCAGCCAACTCGCCACACGATAGCCGGAATCGCGACCCTCACGGATCGTGCCGCGGCTCGTGACTCACCAGCCCGACGGTGTTGCCTTCGCTGTCGCGGATGAACCCCATCCACTCGTCCGTGCCGGCCGGCCCCAGGGTGTCATCGGTGTGGGTGAAGATGACGTGAGGTTCGCCGATAATCTCAACCGCATCCGCCCGCAACTCCTCGATTCGGGCGCGCACGTCGTCGACCTGCAGGTAGACAAGAGCCGAGGGCGCCGCCTCCTCGAGCAGCAAACGCCCGATCCCGATGTTGAAGAACAGCAGCCCGGGAGAATCGAACCGCGCCGCCGGCGGGCCACCGAGAAGGCGCTCGTAGAACTCAGCAGCGCGGTCGAGGTCATCCGCATGCTGTGCGACCTGGAGGATTTCCATCGGTGATCCGCCTTCCCGGGAGTCACCCCAGTATTCAGCGGAAAGGCCGCCCGCGCCAGAGCGGCGAGGCGGCCTTCGCGAGAACGCACGTGATCCGTTATGACTGTGCGGGCTCAGGCACTTCGTCGTCAGGCGTTCCCTGTTGCATCTGGGGTGCCTTCTCCCAATCGGGCTCGACATGCTCGCCCGCCGCTACCTTCGCAGCACGCCGCGCGACCCGCCGCTCCCGCGCGCCCTCCACCAGGTTGTACAAGGTGGGCAGCACGACCAGCGTGAGCAGCGTCGACGAGACGAGACCGCCGATCACGACGATCGCGAGCGGCTGCGAGATGAACCCGCCGTGACCGGTGAGGCCGATCGCCATCGGGAGCAGCGCGAAGATCGTCGCGAGCGCCGTCATCAGGATGGGGCGCAGACGACGCGACGCCCCGTGCAGCACGGCGTCGGGCACCGACCGACCCCGGCGCCGGTACTGGTTGACCAGGTCGACGAGCACGATCGCGTTGGTGACGACGATTCCGATGAGCATCAGCACACCGATGAGCGACGCGACACCGAGCGGGATGCCCGAGATGATCTGCAGGATGATCGCACCGGTGGCCGCGAACGGCACCGAGACGAGCAGCAGCAGCGGCTGGCGCAGCGAGCGGAAGGTCGCGACCATGACGATGTAGACGATCAGGATGGCCGCGAGCAGCGCGATCCCGAGCTGCGAGAAGGCGTCCGACTGGCTCGCCGTCACACCGCCGATCTTCGCGGTCGCGCCGGACGGCAGGTCGGTGTCCTTGAGTGCCTTCTGCACGTCGGCGTTGGCGGTCGACAGGTTGTCGGTCCCGGGCGTGGCGGTGATGGTCGCACTCCGGAGTCCGCGTTCCGTGGTGACGGTCGCGGGCCCGTTGGTCTGCGCGACGGAGGCGAGCGTGTCGAGCGCGACCGGACCCGCCGCTGTCGGGACCTTCAGTGCCGAAAGCGCGGCGACCGTCGTCGGCGGGTTGTCGCTCTGGATGTAGATCTTCAGCGTCGAGTTGTCGATCGCTACCGAACCGACCGTGGTCGGCTGCATGGCCTGCGAGACGACAGTGCCGACGGCGACCTCACTGAGCCCGGCCTGTGCGGCCTTGATGCGGTCCACCTTGACGGCGACGTACGGGAGCGACGCACTGAGGTTGTCGGACGTCTGCTTGATCGAGTCGAGCTTCTTCAGTGAGGCGACGATCGCATCCGTCGAGGTCTGGAGGTCCTCGTTCGTCGACGCGGTGATGTCGATCTCGATGTCGGTGGATGCGCCGAAACCACTCGACGACGAGACCGTGATGTCGCCCTGGCCGCTGATCTTCGACAGCTCGGACTCGACTGTGCTCTTCAGGGCTTCCTGGTCGGCGTTCGGGTCGGTGGTCACCGAGAACGTGATGCTGCCGCCGCCGCCGGAGAAGGCATCACGCAGGGCGCTTCCGGTCGAGCCGATGGACAGCTGCACCGTCTTGATGCCCTTGGTGTCGAGGAGTTTCTGCTCGACGACCTTCGCCGCAGCATCCTGCGCCTCCAGGCTCGTGCCCGGCGGGAGTGTCTGCGAGATCGTCAGCGTGTTCTGCCCGGTCGACCCGAGGAAGTTCGTCTTCATCAGCGGGGTGAGCAGGATGGTCCCGATGAGGATCACCAGCGCGATGGCGATGGTCGTCTTCGAGTACCTGAGGGTCCAGCGGATGATCGGCAGGTAGCCCTTCTGCAGGCGCGACGGATGCTCGAGCTCGTCTTCGCCGGGGGCACCGCCCTCATCCTCCGAGAGCACGACGATCTCATGCTTGCTCCCCTTCGGCGGACGCAGGAACCAGTACGCGAGCACGGGGACGATCGTCAGGGCAACCAGCAGCGACGACAGGAGAGCGATCGTCACCGTGAGGGCGAACGGCCTGAAGAGCTCGCCCGTGACATCGCCGACGAAGGCGATCGGCAGGAACACGGCGACGGTGGTGATCGTGGATGCGGTGATCGCGCCCGCGACCTCCCGCACGGCCCGCACGATGGTCGCCGCACGGTCGGCGCCGTGCACCATCTGCCGCTTGATGTTCTCGATGACGACGATCGAGTCGTCGACGACGCGCCCGATCGCGATGGTCAACGCGCCCAGCGTGATGATGTTGAGCGTGTAGCCGGTCGCCTGCAACCCGATGAACGTGATGAGCACGCTGGTGGGGATCGAGATGGCGGTGACGAGTGTCGCCCGCACGGAGAGCAGGAAGACGAGGATCACGAGCACCGCGAAGAAGAGGCCGAGCAGGCCCTCTTCGGTGAGCGAGTTGATCGACTGCTCGATGAACGGCGCCTGGTCGAACACGACGGTGATCTTCGCGTTGGAGCCCAGTTTCGCCTCGAGGTCGGAGACGATCGCGTTGACGCCTTTCGACACTTCTACGGTGTTCGCGGACGGCAGTTTCGTCACGGCGATCGTCAGCGCCGGCTTGCCGTCGACACGCGAGATGGATGTTGTGGGGTCGTCCGTGATGGCGACGGTCGAGACGTCGCCGATCGTTTTGGGCGCGGTCGGCGTCGCGGCCTGCTGCGCGGCGGCGGCCTGCGCGGCGGCGGCTCCGGCCGCGCCTGTCTGGCCGGTCGCCCCGGTCGCGCCGGCTGCCCCGGCTGCCCCCACTGCGCGCGACGGAATGAGGGGGAGCGAGGCGATGTCGTTCACAGAGCCGAGCTGGGTTCCGGTCTGCACGGAGAGCGTCTTGCCGTTCTCGGTGATCGCGCCGGCAGGGACGAGCACGCCGTTCTGCTGCAGCGCATCCTTGATCGCCTGTGACGTGAGCCCGGCCGAGGCGAGCTTCGCGCTGTCCGGAGTGATCGTGACACGCTGCCCGACCTCACCGATGAGCTGAGCGTCGTTGACGCCCGTGACGTCCTTGATGTCGGGGATGGCGAGCTTCGTGATGTTCGCGCCGAGAGTCTTCTGGTCTTCGTCGCTGGTGACGGCGAGCTGGATGACCGGGAGGTCGTCGAAACTCCCGGAGAGCACCTGCGGGTCGACGCCGTCCGGGAGGGTGGACTTGATCCGGTTGATGGCCTGGTCGATCTTCTGCTCGGCAGTGGCGAGGTTGGTGCCGTAGGTGAACTTCGCGGTGATCAGCGAGCGGTTGGTGCTGCTGACCGCCGAGGTGCTCTGCAGGTCGGGTACGCCCTGGATCGCTGTCTCGATCGGGGTGCTGACATCGTTGTTGACGACTTCGGGGGATGCGCCGGGGTAGCTGGTCACGATGGCCAGCTGCGGGAACTGGATGGACGGCGCCAGCTCCTGCTTGAGGCTCGTCAGCGCGAGCCCTCCGAAGATGGCGACGACGACCGTGACGAGTGCGATGAGCGCACGGTTCTTCATGCTCAGGACAGCGAGAAAATGCACGGGAGTTCCCTTGGCGGAATGTGGGTACAGGGGTGCCGCCTGCCCGGCGGCGGAGCCGCCTGCTGTGGCGCTCGGGGCCAGTATCTCATTGCACCCTGTGCAAAAACATCAGACCCTGGTCCCATCCCCGCCCATCCCCACCCATCCCCACCCCGCGCCCCCACCCGCCCCCATCCCGTCCGTCCCGCCAGCCGACCCACGACTTGGCAGTTGTGGTCGTTCCCCGCGATTCATAACCACCGCAAGTGCCAAGTCGTCATGTCCGGCTCCATCCCTGACGCGCCAGCAGAGCCCGCACCGTGGCGAGGAGTTGCGGCTCGTCCGCGAGATCGGCCGCGCCGACTCGAAGCACCTCCTCACCGAGCACTTGCAGTCGCGCAGTCCTCCCGAAGTCGCGACGCCATTGTTCGCGATCGGTTCGATGCCCATCGCCCTCATACTCGACAACCAGCCGGTACTCGGGAAATCTCAGGTCCGGCCGGGCGACGAATCGCCCCGAAGCATCGCGAAGCTCGACGTTCACGTCCAGGCCAGGGAGTCCAGCCTCGACGAACATCGTTCTCAGCAGCGATTCCTGAGGCGACTCCGACCTTTCGTTCAGGAGAGCCAACGCCGCCGAAAGTTTTGCGACTCCTCGGCCCCTTCGTCGTCGCGTGACGGACTCGCGTAGTTTCCCGCGAGAAGTCAGCGGTCTGGTTCGAGCGATCAGGAAGTCGCCGAGTGCGACGAGCTCGCGAACGGACAGCACTGGAGCGAGGTCGCACCACGTGCGTTCCGGCGTAGTGACTGGCAGACCACGAACCACCGTGATCTCGGACTCGCAAAGGTCGAGCTGGTGTCCGGTTATGCCATCGACTCGGGGTGCTCTCCGCGGTGGCGTGACAGCGACATGCAGCGCGCGTTCCCGCTCAACGCGAACGGGGGCCGGCATGCCCAGTAAGAGGGCGGCGGTGCCGTGACTGAATACCGATCCGGCCGGCATGATCCCGAGATAGGCCGCGCAGCGATTCAGGAGAGTCGGTTCGATGAGTCGGGGAGTTCGCACGCCTCGAAAGGGCGCCGTGAGATCGGAGCTTCGAAGGCGCGCACGTCCGACTCCGGCCCGGTTCGCTTCGGCGACCAGGAATGGAAGATCACGAAAGCGCGGGTGCAGGGGTCCAGGCAAGCGCATCCCTCGACCTTGCCCGATTTCCTCCTGGAGTGTCGCCGTCTCTCCACAGGATCGCCGCCCGGTCGTCCGCCGCTCGACTACGACTTGGCACTCGTGGCTGTTTTCAGGAGGCGAGAACAACCCCTACTGCCAAGTCAGCGCCAGGAAAGGAGGGAGGGGAGGGGGCGAGGGGGGCGAGGAAGGGGGGCGAGGCGGGCGGCAGCCCGCGGGGGTCAGACGACGTCGGCGAGGTAGCCGGTGTCGGGGATGGGGTGGCGGAGGACGGCGGCCCAGGCGGCGGCGAGCGCGTCGAACGCGCGAGCCGTCTCGCCGGCCGAATACGTGATCGGGATGCGCAGGAAGCGCTCGAACGCCCCGTCGAAGCCGAACCGCGGCCCTGCGGTGATGGACAGCCCGTTGTTGCGAGCGCCCAGCGCGAGCTGGGAGCTGATCGGCGCGCCGATACCCACCCAGGCGGCGAGGCCGCCGTCGACCGCGGGCATCGTCCATTCGGGGAAGCGCTCGGACACGAGCATCCGCACGTCTTCCCGGCCGGCGCGCAGCTGCCCGCGCCGCTCTTCCATGATCGAGCCCATGTCGGGCAGCATCCGCGCCACGACGAGCTGTTCGATGATGGGCGTGCCGAGGTCGTTGGCCGGCTTCGCGGCGATCAGCCGGCGGATCGTCGCGCGCTCGGCACGGATCCATCCGATCCGCAGGCCGCCCCACAGGCTTTTACTCGCCGATCCGATGTGGATGACCGGCGCATCCCCCGCCCGGCCCTGGCCGTACATCCCGAGCGGGCCGAAGGTCTCCGCCCGGTCGATGTCGAGGTCGGCGGTGGTCTCGTCGGCGACCACGATCATCCCGTGGCCGGCCGCGGCGGCCAGGAGCCGCTCACGCGTCGTCACCGACATGGATGCGCCGGTCGGGTTGTGGAAATCCGGGATCACGTACGCGAGGGTCGGATTGGAGCGCGCGATGGCCTGTTCGATGGCGTCGGGATCCCAGCCGTCGTCGCCGCTGCCGCGTGCGCCGACCGAGCCGCGGCCGCCTGCCGAACCACTCCCGCCGACCACGCCGGCCGAACCGCTCGCGTCATCCCCCCGCATCCCCCGCATCGCTCGCACGCCTCGAGCGGCGCCGTCGGCCGGCACGACGGTGACGGGCACCAGCCTCGCCCCCGCCGACCGCAGCGCTTCGTACGCGTGGGGATAGGTCGGCATCTCGATGAGCGCGCGATCACCGCGGCTGAGGAGGGTCCGCGCGATGAGCGCGATCGCCTGCTGCGCGCCGACGGTGACAAGGATCTGGTCAGCGTCGGTGGGGAGGCCGCGCATCCGGTAGCGTTCGGCGATCGTCTCGCGCAGGTGCGGCAGCCCGACCGGGTCGTAGCCCGAGTCGGCGAGGAAGTGGGGCAGCTCTTCGGCCGCCGCGCGCGCGGCCGCGGCCAGTGTCGTCGCGGCGGGCAGCGCCGCCTTGCTGAAGTCGAGGAGTCCTTCGGCTTGCGCGGGCGCCGGGACGAGCACGGGCCCCGGCAGCCGCGTGAGTGTCCCCGACCCGCGGAGGCTGGCCACGAATCCGGCGTCGCGGAGCTCACGGTATGCCGCGCTCACGGTCGTCCGACTGAGTTCGAGGCGTGCTGCGAGGTCGCGCTCGGCCGGCAGGCGCGTGTCGATCGGGATGCGTCCGTCGAGGACGAGCAGGCGGATGCGGTCGGCCAGCGCCTGGTAGTGCGCTCCGGTCCCCCGCCATTCGCCGAGGAGCGGTTCGAGGGCGCGTGCGCTGAGCTGAGCATCCGGCATAAAGGCCACCTTAAGCGAATTGGCCTCTTGATCAAAGTCCAATTGTGAAATTGGATGGAAGTGTGAATTCCCGACTCCTGCTGACGCGACGCCTCACCCAGCTGCTCATCGGCCTGTTCGCCTACGGAATCGCGATCAGCATGATGGTCCGCGCCGGCATCGGAGTATCCCCGTGGGACGTGCTCGCCCAGGGGCTCTCGCTCAAGACGGGCATCCCGTTCGGGCTCATCACCAACATCGTCGGCCTGGTGGTGCTGCTGTTCTGGATCCCGCTCAGGCAGCGCCCCGGCCTCGGCACCGTGCTGAACGTGCTCCTCATCGGGCCCGCAGCGCAGCTCGGGCTCTGGCTGATCCCGCAGCAGACCGAGCTGTGGGCGGAGGTCGCCCTCTTCACCGGCGGCCTCCTGCTGCTCGCCGTCGCGACCGGCCTGTACATCGGTCCGCGGATGGGCCCCGGCCCGCGCGACGGCCTGATGACCGGCCTGCACGCCCGCACGGGCTGGCCGATCTGGTCGGTGCGAACGGGCATCGAGGTCACCGTGCTGATCATCGGGTGGATCCTCGGCGGCAACCTGGGCGTCGGCACACTGGCATTCGCCCTGCTCATCGGCCCGCTGTGCAGTCTGACCCTCCCGCTGTTCGCCATCCGGCTTCCCGAGGCGGCGAAGGCGAGTTCCGAAGAACGTGAACTCGAGGGCTCAGCCGAGCAGGCGACCCAGTACGACCTGCGCGAGGGCATCTTCATCGAGTCCGACGCCGCATCGCACGACAGGGTCATGCGCCGGGCGACGAGTTCGACGATCGGTGCGAACGGCCCCGACCGCGCGCGGCCGGTCCGGCGGGCGGATGCGCGCACCATCGCCGCCTACTGGCTCGACGATCGCCTGTTCGGGTCGGCACGCAGAGGACGCCCGGCTCCCGCGCCGCACCACTAGCGACCGCCCCACTGAACGCCGACCGGCGGGAGGGTCTGCAGCCCCTCGCGCCGGCCTACAGGTTGCGGTCGGCGTACGCCTTCATCGCGTCGCGCACGAACTCCGCGCCCGCCTGGCCGCCGTAGTTCGCACTGAATCGCGGGTCGGCCACGTACATCTCGCCGAGCCCGGTGAAGTACGCCTTGCTCGGGCCTTCGGCTCCCCCACCCGGCGTGCCGGGGATGTCCCGGAGCCAGTCGAAGTGCCGCTGGGCGAGCGCCTGCGCCACCTCGCCGTCGGGTGCTTCGCCGCTTTGTGCGGCCGCCATCCAGTCGGCTGCGAGCTGTTTCTGCCGTTGCTGCCAGTCCGCGCGTTCGCTCGCCGACAACCCGCGCCACCAGGCGTCGCTCTTCGCGTACGCGTCCTTGCCCCAGCGTTCTTCGACCTCTTCCTTGTATTGGGTGTGGTCGAAACCGTCGAGCATCTCTTCTGCCATGATCTGTTCACCTCCTCTCATCGCCTCGATGGTCGCCTCGACCGACGCGATCTGCCGCGCCAGCCGTTTCTGTTCCTCACGCAGCCACTCGAGATGGCCGGTGAGCGCGTGCGCGGCGTCCGACTGGTTGCCGAGAACGTCCGCGATGGCGGGGAGTCCGAGACCGAGGTCGCGGAGCAGGAGGATGCGCTGCAGCCGCACGAGGGCGTGCTGGTCGTAGTAGCGGTATCCGTTGCCGCCGATCCGGCTCGGTTCGAGGAGCCCGATGTCGTCGTAGTGACGGAGGGTCCGACTCGTCGTCCCTGCGAGGCGCGCGATGTCCTGGATCGACCAGTCGCGTGTCGCCTCGGGCGCTGCGGTGCTCATCCGCCCTCCCTTCCGAGCTCTACGGTAGACGTTGACGTAACGTCAAGGTCAAGCGTCCACGGAAATCTTCCTGACACGTGGGCGCGTCACACTGGAGGCATGACTCCACAAGAGCCCCTCTCCGACGCGTCACGAGCGCAGCGCCCCGTTCCCGTCACCGTCTCCATCACCCGCCGGGTGGATCCCGCCCACATCGACGCGGTCACCCACTGGGTCCAGGCCGGCGTCAACCTCGCGAGTTCGTACGACGGCTTCCTCGGTTCCGGCTGGGTTCGCGCCTCGAGCGACTCGGACGAGTGGCACATGCTCTACCGTTTCGCCGACGCCCGCACCCTCGAGACCTGGGAAGCCTCGGAGGACCGGGCGGACTGGCTATTCGAGGGCCGGGAGCTGGTCGAGGTGGCGCGCGTCGAGAAGCGCACGGGCATCGAGGGATGGTTCGACCAGCCCCAGCCGGGAGAGCCGGCCGCACCTCCGCGGTGGAAGCAGGCCGTCGCGATCTGGCTCGGGTTCTTCCCGCTGAACCTGCTGTTCACGTCGCTTGTGAACGGGTTCGTCCCCGGGTGGCATCAGCTCTGGCCGCTCGCCACCGTGCTGGTGACGACGCTCATCCTGACGCCGATCATGACGTATGTGCTGCTGCCGTTCGTCACGCGAATGCTGCACCCGTGGCTCCAGGGATCGCAGCGCGCGAGCACGACCTAGCCGCACGAGTTCGGCCGAGCCGAGCATCCGCCGAATCTGCCGAAAAGGGGTTGCAATCGTCGCCAACGCGATATATCGTGATCCTCGTCAACAACGCGATATATCGTGACTCACCGACGGTAACGCAGGAACAAGGAGAGCAGAACAATGGCACAGGACAAATGGCTCATCCAGCCAGGCGAGACCAAGATCATCGACATCGACCTGGTGCGCAGCCTCAAGGTCAGCTTCGTCGGCGGCCAGATCGACATCATCGGCCATGACGAGCCCGGCGCCCGGGTCGAAGTCCACTCCGTCACGGGGCGTGACCTCAAGATCAGCGTCGACGGCGATCGTCTCGAGATCGACCACCCGCAGCTGCGCTGGGACAACTTCATCGAGGTCTTCAAGTCCCTCCGCAGCAACGCCAAAGCGGACGTGAGCGTGCTCGTCCCCCGCGACGTCGCACTCAAATTCGGAATCGTCTCGGCCAATGCGCTCGTGTCCGGTCTCGTGACGGATGCTCGGCTCAGCACCGTGACGGGCGACCTCGTGGTCGACGGCCTCAGCGGCAACCTCGAACTCAACGGGGTCAGCGGCGAGCTCTCGGTGCGCAACCACTCCGGCAAGATCTCGGCACACACCGTGTCCGGCGACGTCACCGCAACGGGCGCGATCGTGCGGTTCAGTTCCGACGGCGTGTCCGGCAACGTCCTCCTCGACATCACCGGCACCCCCGACGAGATCAACGCCAACACGGTCTCGGGCGACCTCACGGTGCGCATCCCCCAGGCGGTCGGCGCACGGTACCGGATCAACACGGTGTCCGGTCGGATGCAGCTCGACAGCGCGATGCTCCACGGCCCCGCGGGCAAAGGCTTCTCCGGGACGACCGGCACCCTCGACGGCAGCTGGGTCGACATCACCGTGAACTCGGTGTCGGGCGACGTCTCCGTCATCCGGAGTGTGACCGACGAGGACGCTTCGACCGCGGCCGGAACCAGCGGGGCGACGGCATGAGCCCCGTCTTCGCCCACGGCAACCTGCGCCTCTATCTGCTGAGCCTGCTCGCCGAATCACCCAAGCACGGCTACGAGCTCATCCAGGCGCTGAGCGAACGGTTCGGCGGCACCTACAGTCCCAGTGCGGGGACGATCTACCCGCGGCTGGCCAAACTCGAAGAAGAAGGCCTGGTCACGAAGACGACGGAAGGCCGCAAGACGGTCTATTCGATCACCGAAGCGGGCCGCGCCGAACTGGTGGCCCGCGAAGGCGAACTCGACGCGATCGAGGATGAGGTCACCGACTCGGTGCGCCGCCTGGCCGACGAGGTGCGCGCCGGCGTCAACGAGGCCATGAAGAGTCTGCGGGCCGACCTCGCATCCGCGGCACGCGACGCGAAACGCAGCATGCGGCCGGTGGACATCCAGTCGGATGCCCGCCAGGCCGCGAACGCGGCGACTCGCGAGGCCGAGGCCATCCTGAACGAGTTCCGGCAGCAGCTGCGGACGGACCTGCGCTCCCAGGCCGCACGCGGCGGCCTCCCGGAGTCGATCATCCCCCAGTTGCGGCTCGAGCTCGCCCGCGTCCGCACGGCCATCCTCGAGCAGCTCACGCAGCGGACCTGACGCCGCGCTCCCGCGCCCCGGCGCCCGTGGCGTCGAGAACGGGAAAAGGCACCTCACAATCGGGCTGTGGGGTGCCTTTTCCTGTGCTCGTGGTCGTCTGAGGGCGCGAGTGAGCGGATGCGGACACGAAAGCGATCGCGCGGCCGGCTCGAACACGTCGGTCGTGGATGCGGGCGGGAGCCTAGGCCGCCCTACCGGTTTCGAACACGCCGGACCCGTTGGGGCAGTGCAGGTAGGAGTGCTCTCCGTCGCGCTCGAGGCGGTGCTGTGCCAGCGGTTCGCCGCAGATGGGGCAGCTCGTGTGCGCCTCAGGCTGCGGGTCGTCCGCGCCGTAGGGACCGAGCGGCGGTGGTCCGAGAACGGGGACCAGCTTGTCGTCCAGCCACTCCGCAGCGCGCGCCGCGAGTTGTTGTTTGCCGGTATGGCCGGTGTTGCGTGCCATGCTCCGACGGTACGCTCGCGCTCTTCGATCTCGCTGTGAATGCGGGCGAGGATCTCAGCGCGCGTCAGGGACAGTAGAGCTGTGTTTTGATGCCGGACCGGTCGATCTCGTGGTCGGCCATCGGCTTGCCGCAGAGCGGGCACACGGCGGGCTTGGCCTCGACAGCCGGCTCATCGTACGGGCCGAGCGGCGGCGGACCGAGCCAGGGGAAGAGCACCCGGTTGAGCTTGTTGAAGAATCCTTCGTGAGCGTGCGGTTCGCCGAAATCATTTTGTGTCACAACCATTAGTGTACTAACTAATTCGGTACACTGGGAAGATGGCAACCCAGACCGAGCCCGTCGACCTGCTCAAGCTCGAAAACCAGGTGTGCTTCGCCCTCGCCGTCGCGTCGCGCAGCGTCAACGCCGTGTATCGGCCGCTGCTCGAGCCCCTCGGCCTGACGCATCCGCAGTATCTCGTGATGCTCGCCCTGTGGGACCGCAGCCCGCGATCGGTCAAAGACCTCGGCGCGGCCCTGCAACTGGAGCCCGCAACCCTGTCCCCGCTGCTCAAACGCTTGGAGGCGATCGGGTACGTCCGTCGTCGGCGGAGCGACGTGGATGAACGGATGCTCGAGATCACGCTGACCGATGCCGGAGCGGCCCTGCGCGCCCGGGCGGAGACCATTCCACCGCGCATCGTCGACCGCCTGGGCATGCCGCTCGAGGACCTTGAGCGGCTTCGCGAAGCACTGAATCACGTCATTGCAGCTGCACAACAGTAGGGTGCGGCGACGCTCCGACTTGACAGTGGATTAGCAGCGAGTATTCTCGACCCTCGTGACAAATGAGGGGAGATCCCCGAAGCGGTGGTTGATCGGCGACCCGCTTCCGAGCGAAAAACTCGAAGGACAGCTACTCCCGAAGCACCTCGCCCTACCCATTTTCGCCAGCGACGCACTCTCGTCTGTGGCGTATGCTCCGCAGGAACTCCTGATGATCCTGCTGCTCGGTGGACTCGCGTTCCTGAGCTTCGCGCCGTGGGTCGCGCTCGCCGTCATCGTGCTCCTCGTCACCGTCGTCGCGTCCTACCGGCAGCTGGTCAAGGCCTACCCTTCGGGCGGTGGCGACTACGAGGTCGCCCACAAGAACCTGGGTGAGAAGGCGGGGCTCGTCGTCGCATCCGCCCTGCTCGTCGACTACGTGCTCACGGTCGCCGTGTCGGTGGCCAGCGGCGTGGACAACATCATCTCCGCGCTGCCGTTCCTCAGCGAGTTCCGCGTCGAGATCGCTGTCGGCTTCGTCATCATCATCGCTGCCGTGAACCTGCGGGGTGTGCGCGAATCCAGCAAGGCGTTCGCGATCCCGACGTACATCTTCATCGGAAGCATCTTCCTGATGGTCGTGACCGGCCTGATCCAGACCTTCCTCGGGCATCCGCCGGTCGCGGAGTCGGCCGCCTACGGTGTGCAGGCCGCCAGCCTCACGCAGGCTGCCACAATCCTGTTGCTGCTGCGCGCATTCTCGAGCGGATGTAGCGCGCTGACCGGTGTCGAAGCCGTCGCCAACGGCGTCCCGGCCTTCCGCACCCCCAAGATCAAGAACGCCCGCCGCACCCTCGGCATGATGGGCGGCATCGCGATCGTCCTGTTCGCCGGCCTGACCGCGGTCGCGCTCATCAGCGGCGTGCACTACGCCGAGAACCCGTGCGACCTGCAGGGCTGGGCCCAGTGCGCGACGGAGCCGCAACGATCCCTGATCGCACAGATCGCATCCGCCACCTTCGGCAACAACTCCCTGCTCTTCTTCGTCGTGCAGGCCGCGACCGCCGTCGTGCTCCTCCTCGCCGCGAACACGGCGTTCAACGGATTCCCGCTTCTCGGGTCGGTGCTCGCGAAGGACTCCTACGCGCCCAAGTCGCTCAACACCCGTGGCGACCGCCTCGTCTACTCGAATGGCATGATCCTGCTGGCGCTCGCCGCCACCGTGCTGCTCGTCGTCTACCAGGCGAACCTGACCCAGCTCATCCAGCTGTACATCATCGGCGTGTTCGTCTCGTTCACCCTCGGCCAGACGGGCATGGTGAAGCACTGGATCACCCTGCTGCGCAACGGGACCACGGAGCGCGGAAGCGTCATCCGCAGCCTCTCGATCAACGCGTTCGGCGCGCTCCTCACGCTGGTCGTCCTCATCGTCGTGACCATCACGAAGTTCACCCACGGCGCGTACCTCGTGTTCATCTTCATGCCGATCCTGTTCACGCTCATGCTCGGCGTGAACCGGTACTACCGTGACGTCGAGAAAGAGGTCGAGGTCGACCCGGTCACGACGTTCGGCAGCAACGGCGACCACGCGATCGTGCTCATCGGCAAGATGCAGAAGCCGGGTCTCAAGGCGCTCGACTACGCGATCGCCGCCCGGCACGACTCGATCGAGGCAGTGCATGTGTCGATCGATGACGACGCCACAGCGAAACTGCAGCATCAGTGGATCGAGCAGAACATCCATGTGCCGCTGACGATCATCGAGTCGCCGTACCGCGATTTCGGCGTTCCGTTGATCAAATATCTCAAGCACCGGCGCGAGGAGCACGGCTCCGAAGTGGTGACGGTCTACCTCCCGCAGTACATCGTCGGGCACTGGTGGGAGAACATGCTCCACAACCACCGTGCGCGGCGCATCCGCCAGCAGCTCATGCTGTGCCACGGCGTCACCGTCGCCCTTGTGCCGTGGCTGCTCGACTCGTCGTCGCTCATCTACGGACGCCGCTCGCGGCCGCTGCCCGGCCAGGACCGCCGCGGCGAGCCGGTTCGCCCGATCGCGAGGCGGCCACTCGAACCGGCGTCGGCCGGCGCACGGCGTACGGGGATGACGGCCGCTGCTGCGGAGTCTGCAGCAGCGAAGTCGGCGGCGAACGCAGCGGCGAAGACGAGCGCCGCGGCGGCGAAGAAGAGTGCCGCTGCCGCGAAGTCGGGGGGCACGCCGACGGCCGCCGCGAAGCAGCAGAAGTCGAAGCAGCCGGCACGCGCGAAGCGCTGAGCGGGCGGTGCGGCGCCGCCGCACCCGTTCCTTCCGAGCGCACTCGCTCCGTCCCGGCGCACACCGTTGTACGAGTGCGCTCGCCGCGAAGAAGTGCGGTCGGCACGAAGTCGTGCGCGCGGCGCCCTTAAGCAGGCGCGACGGCCCCGAGCGGACGATACTCGCGCACCACGAGCCGCGGCTTGACCAGCCGGTGGCCCGGGTCGTCCACCGCTTCCGGCCCACTGTTCACACGGCCTCCGTGTGCGCCGGTGAGCAGTTCGAGCACTCCGGCTGCGACTTCGTCGAGCGGCTGCTCAACACTGGAGAAACCGATCGACGCGGCGACGGGCGTGTTGTCGTAGCCGACGACGGGGATGCGGCCGGCGGTGGCCATGAGCGCACCCAGCGCGAGGGAGTCGCTCGCGCAGGCCACGGCATCCACCCCGCCGAGTGCGTGAGCCGCGGCTTCAAGGCGCCGCATCGCATCCGCCCCGAACGCGACCCCGTCTTCGGTTGCGACCGCGAGCCGCTCGAGGTCGTCGTCGCCCAGGCCGCTCGACTCCTTCATCGTCTCCAGCCAGCCCCGCCGCCGGTCGTCGCCGGTGCCGGACGGGCTCGGCCATCCGATGTAGCCCACGCGTCGCGCACCGGTCGACAGCAGGTACGACGTCGCCTGCTGGAGGCCGTACCAGCCGTCGACGTCGACCCACAGGTGCTGGGGGTCGTTCATGTCGTCGATGCCCCAGGGCCGCCCGAACGTCACGAAGGACTGCCCGTGTTCGATGAGCCATTCCGTGCGCGGGTCGCCGTGGAAGGTCGACGTCAGCACGAACGCATCCACGTCCGCCCCGTCGCTGAGCCGCTGGAATTGCCGGATCTCCTCTTCGGGGTCCGCCGCGGTGAACAGCGTCACGCGTAGGTTCTTCGCATCGGCCTGCTCGGTGAGGGCGTGCAGGAACCGGTCGAGGATCGACCCGGAGATACCGTCGGTCGTGATCGGGTCGAGCCGGATCCCGATGGTGGAGCTCTTCTGCGTCCGCAATCGGCGGGCGGATGCGTGGGGCCGGTACCCGAGGCGGGCGATCGCAGCCTCCACCCGCTCCCGCGTCTCGGGCCGGACCATCGACGGGGAGTTGAGGACGTTGGAGACGGTCTGGCGGGAGACGCCTGCCGCTTCGGCGACGTCCAGGACGGTGGGCAGCAGTCCCACAGCAGGCCTCCTCTCGCTTGGATCGTTCAAAGCTGGCTCCGACCATACCGCTGCCGCGGCGCCGGATGCGCATCCGGAGCGGGTTGACACCCCGTGAGCTCCGTGGTTATGTAGGGGGCGCCGCATTTGATCGTTCAAAAATTAGCTTAGCGGGATGCGGTTTGAACGATCAAAATGAGCGCGTCGCGATGCGGCGCAGGCACAGAACCGCGTGTGGCGGGGGAACGGGCCCCCACCACAGACCTGAGAACACGGGAGGTCAGATGCACGCCAGGCCGGCGAAGCGTCCCTCCACCGATCCAGTTGACGCGGGACCTCTCCTCCCCATTCGCGGCGCGTCGAATCCCCTCCACACTTTCCCGACCTCGCCCCACAGAGTGCTCGAAACCCGGGCACACTACACCAAGGAGAAATAATGCAACCACGAAGCACACGTTGGCTCATCGGCGGCGCGGTAGCCGTCACCGCAGCCCTGACCCTCAGCGCCTGCGGGTCCGGTTTCGGCGGCAGCGGCAGCGACTCGACGAATGGCAAGCTCACGTCGAGCAACAAGCCCCTGACCGTGATGATCGGGTCGAGCGGCGACGCCGAGACCGCGGCGGTCAAGTCGGCCGTGTCCGACTGGTCGAGCAGTTCGGGCACCAAGGCCAGCGTGATCGCGGCGAGCGACCTCAACCAGCAGCTCTCGCAGGGCTTCGCGGCGAAGAAGCCGGCAGACGTCTTCTATCTGGGCACGGATGCCCTGGCCGGCTACGCCTCCAACGGCTCGCTCCTCGCATACGGCGACCAGCTTTCCAACAAGAGCGATTTCTATCCCAGCCTCGTCAAGTCGTTCACCTACAACAACAAGTTCTACTGCGCGCCGAAGGACTTCTCGACGCTTCAGCTGATCATCAACACCGACATGTGGAAGGCTGTGGGCCTCACCGACTCCGACCTGCCCACGACCTGGGACCAGCTCGAGGCGGTCAGCAAGAAGCTCACCACGCCCGCGCACGCCGGGCTCGGCATCGGTGGTGAGTACGCCCGCATCGGTGCCTTCATGACCCAGGCCGGCGGCAACCTCATGAACGACGACAGCACGAAGGCGACCGCGAACAGCGACGCCAACGTTCAGGCGCTCACCCAGGTCAAGAAGATGCTGAACGACGGCACGCTGAAGTATGCCAAAGACCTCGGCGCCGGCTGGGGCGGCGAGGCGTTCGGCAAAGGCCTCGCGGCGATGACGATCGAGGGCAACTGGATCACGGGCGCCATGACGGCCGACTTTCCGAAGATCGCGTACAAGGTGGTCGAACTCCCGAAGGGCCCGGCGGGCAAGGGCACGCTGCAGTTCAGCAACTGCTGGGGCATCGCCGCTGACAGCCCCAACCAGGCCGCAGCCCTCAAGCTGGTGGAGAAGCTGACCAGCAAGAGCGACCAGCTCGCCTTCTCGAAGGCTTTCGGTCCGATGCCGTCGATCAAGTCCGCCGCGTCGCAGTGGAAGTCCGACAACCCGGAGCTCGTGCCCTTCCTGACTGCGGCCGACTACGCCAAGGGTGTACCGACCGCAAAGGGGGCATCCGACGTCGTCACCGACCTCAACTCGAAGCTCGAGACGCTGAAGACGGGCGACCCGAAGGCGATCCTCGACGCCACGCAGACGAACCTCGAAGCTCTGCTGAAGTAGCCTGCCATGTCACAACCTTCGAGTCGGTCTCGCCGTTCCGGAATCCGGCGTGGCGAGACCGCCTCGGGGTGGCTGTTCACCGCCCCGATCATCGTTCTGCTCGGCGTCTTCCTGGTCGTTCCGGTGCTCATGGCGCTGTGGGTGAGCTTCTCCGACTGGGGCGGCCGCGGCAGCCCCTTCGCCGCCGACGTCAACTTCGTCGGGCTGAAGAACTACACGACGCTCCTGTCCGGCGGCGGCCTCGCCGAGCAGGACTTCGGGACCTCGCTCAGGAACAACGCCTGGTACGTCGTGCTCGTCGTGCCGACTCAGACGGCCGTCGCACTGTTCCTCGCGGTGCTCGTGAACCGCGCGATCCTCCGCGGTCGTGGCTTCTTCCGGACCGCCTTCTACTTCCCCTCCGTGACGAGCACCGTGGCGATCGTGGTCCTCTGGCTGTTCCTGTTCAATGCGACCGGCCCGGTCAATGCGGTCCTCTCGTGGTTCGGCATCAACGGCCCCAACTGGTTCAACGACCCAGACGGGATCATCCACAACTTTCTCGGCCTCTTCGGCGTGACGACCGGGCCGCCCGTTCTGACGAACAACGAGTTCCTCGGGGTGTCCTGGTGGGACTGGCTCGCCGGCCCGTCGGTTGCGATGTTCGCGCTCATCCTGATGGCGGTCTTCACGACGAGCGGAACCTTCATGCTCCTGTTCGTCGCCGCACTTCAGAGCCTCGGCGCGGACATCACCGAAGCCGCGATGATGGACGGCGCGAACGGCTGGCAACGGTTCTGGCGGATCACCCTCCCGCAGTTGCGCCCAACGCTCTTCACCGTGCTCACTCTCGGCCTCATCGGCTGCTGGCAGATCTTCGACCAGATCTACACCGGCACGCAGGGCGGCCCTGGAAAGACGACGCTGACCCCGGCATACCTGTCGTACACCTCGGCCTTCGCCAACCAGGAATGGGGCCAGGGCGCGGCGATCGCGTTCATCCTCTTCGTCATCATCGTCGTGTTCACGATCTTCCAAAGATGGGTGCTTCGCGATCGAAAAGTGTCGCGGCGCCGTCTGCGGCGCTATCAGGTCGTTGCGGCATCCGAGACCGCGAAAGGGGTCGCCTCGTGACGATCACAGCCAAACCGGTCGCATCGGACACCGCCCCGCCACGGCCGAGCGCAGCTCCCCGTCGACGCCCGGAGCGATCCACCGCAACCGTAGTGGCGACCTCGGTCACCTACGCGGTCCTCATCGCCATCGCGATCGTCTACATCATGCCGTTCCTCATTCAGGTGGCAACGTCGTTCAAGACCGATCCGGACGCCACGGCCAACCCGATCGCACTCATCCCTGCCACGTGGACCACCGCCGCCTACCAGAAGCTGTTCGGCTACTCCGATTTCCCGACCTGGTTCAAGAACTCCGCGATCGTCACGATCTTCGTCACCCTCGGCAGGGTGTTCTTCGACTCACTCGCCGGCTACGCCCTCGCCCGTCTGCATTTCCGTGGCCGCGGCGTCGTCTTCGCCGCGCTCATCGCGGTCATGGCTGTTCCGGCCGTCGTGCTGATGATCCCGAAGTTCCTCGTGCTCAACCAACTCGGCATGTACGACTCGTACGCCGGCATGATCGTCCCGCTGCTCACCGACGCCGCCGGGGTGTTCATCATGAAGGGCTTCTTCGAGTCGATCCCGCAGAGCGTCGAAGAGCAGGCCCGCATCGACGGCGCTGGCACCTTCCGCCTGTTCTGGTCGATCGTCCTGCCGATGGCGCGACCGGCACTCATCACGATCATCATCCTGTCGTTCCAGGGTTCGTGGAACGAGCTGAGCCATTTCATCATCTCGACCCAGGATCCGGCGCTCACCACCTTGACGAAGGGCGTGGCCGGGCTCGCGAGCGGGCAGCTGAGCAAAGGAAACCAGTACCCGATCAAGCTCGCCGCCGCCGCGATCATGACCATACCGGTCGCGGTGATGTTCTTCATCTTCCAGAAACGCATCATGAACACGAGCGAGGGCGCGGTGAAGGAATGACGCAGGTCACCGCCGACGCCCACATCGCATCAACCCGATCCACCGCCGAGGAGGCGTGAACTCCACCATGACCCAGCCCCACCAACCGCTCCTGCACGACAGTGTCGTACTGCTGGCCACGCCGAGCCAGGCCTGGTCGGCACAGAACGGCGACATCTGCGCCGAGGGCATCCAGGGCTTCTACCATTCCGACCTGCGGGTGCTCGACGAACTCCGCCTCACTGTCGCCGGTGCGGCTCCCGAGCACATCGCGACGTCGCCGGTGGATGCGGCCACCACCGTCTTCACGGCCCTCGCCCGCGGCGTCGACGACGAGACAGCAGACCCGCGGGTCCGCGTGGAACGGCGACGCACCGTGGGGACCGACTCGCTCGAGGAATCGATCACCCTCGTCAACGCGCTCGCCCACCCCGTGCAGACGACCGTGGCCGTCGTGCTGCGAGCCGACTTCACTCCCATGCAGGTGATCAAGTCCGGTCGCCGCGGCAGCGAGTTCGCCGTCGAGACCGAACAGGTCGGCTCGGTGGTGCGCTTCGGCTCGGGCGAGGTCGGTGCACGTCTCGAAACCTCGGATGCACGCGTGACCATCACGTATGGCACGAGTGGCGGAGCATCCGGGAACGTCCCCGACACCTCGAGCGGCACCCCCGTCGCGGGCGGCGTGGTGTCCGTCCGGCTTGAATGGCCCGTCGAGGTCGCCGAGCGCAGCAGCACGACCGTCTCGTGGCGGCTGACCGTGACAGACCCGACGACGGTCGTCGCCGGCGCCGAGAGCTCCGCCGAGTGGGATTCGGTCGTCGTGCAGGCGGGCGACTCGCGCCTCTCGTCGTGGGTGCGCAGCGCGATCGGCGATCTGCAGGCCCTCCGGATGGTCACCCGCCGCCGGCCCGACGAGGTGTTCCTCGCCGCTGGCGCGCCCTGGTTCTTCACGCTCTTCGGTCGCGACTCGATCTGGGCCGCGAGGATGCTGCTCCCGCTCGGCACCGAACTCGCCGCGTCCACGCTCCGGGTTCTCGCCGAACTGCAGGGCACGCACGACGTGGCCGAAACTGCCGAGCAGCCGGGCAAGATCATGCACGAACTGCGGCCGGGAACCCTGGCGATCCCCGGTCTCAACATCTCGCTCCCCCCGCTCTACTACGGAACGGTGGATGCGACCGCCCTCTGGATCTGCCTCCTCCATGACGCGTGGAAGTGGGGCATGCCCGACTCCGAGGTCGAGGCGCTGCTGCCGAACCTCGAAGCCGCGCTGGCCTGGATGCGCGACTACGGCGACAGCGACGGCGACGGCTTCCTCGAATACGTGGACACGACCGGGCACGGTCTCGCCAACCAGGGCTGGAAGGATTCCGGCGACTCGATCCAGTGGCGCGACGGCACCCTGGCCGAAGGGCCGATCGCGCTGTGCGAGGTGCAGGCCTACGCATACGAGGCAGCGCTCGGGGGCGCGGCCCTCCTGGACCATTTCGGGCGGACCGGCAAGCCGTGGCGCGAATGGGCCGCTGCGCTCAAGAACCGCTTCGCCGACTCGTTCTTGATCGACTCGCCCGACGGCGCCTACCCCGCCGTCGCACTCGACGCACAGAAACGACCGGTGGACACGGTCACCAGCAACATCGGTCACCTGCTCGGCACGGGCATCCTCGATGCGGATGGCGCGGCGCTCGTCGCTCGCCGCCTCGCGTCGCCCGAACTGAATTCCGGCTTCGGCCTGCGCACGATGTCGAGCGACTCGGTCGGGTTCTGGCCGCTCAGCTACCACGGCGGTTCGGTCTGGACCCACGACACGGCGATCGCGATCGCCGGGCTCGGGCGCGAGGGCTTCCACACCGAGGCCGCCTCGCTCATCGAAGGGCTGCTCCGGGCTGCAGACGGCTTCGGCTACCGCATGCCGGAGCTGCACTCGGGCGACTCGACGGCAGTGACGGCGACACCCGTCCCGTACCCGGCCGCCTGCCGCCCGCAGGCGTGGTCTGCTGCGGCGTCCATCGCGGTGCTCGGCACCCTGCTCGGACTCGAAGCGGATGCGCAGGCAGGAGAGCTGCGCGTGTCGCCGCTCGCCGCATCCGGCGCCATCGACGCCCGCGGGCTGCGCTTCGCAGGACAGGCGTTCTCCGTGAAGGTCGACGGCGAGGGCCGCGTCACCCGCTCGTAGGTCGCGGACTCGCAGGATGACCGCGGGGACTACGGCGCGCGCGAGCCGCGCTCAGAGCTGCGCCATGATCTGCCGGGCGATCACGCGGCCCGCGCGGTTCGCGCCGATCGTGCTCGCCTGCGGTCCATACCCTGCGAGGAATATGCGGGGATCCTGCCACGAGGCCCCGGATGCGACTGTCAGGCCGCCCTTCTTCTCGCGGAGTTTCAGCGGCGCGAGATGCCGCAGCTCGGGCCGGAAGCCGGTCGCCCAGATGATCGCATCCACCTCGCTGAACGTGCCGTCGGGCCAGCGCACCCCGTGCTCTTCGATCGCGCTGAACATCGGTCGTTCGACGAGGACGCCCCGCTCGATCCCCGCGGCCACCCGACGGGTTCGCGGCACCCCCGTGCCACTGACGATGCTGGGGAGCGCCTCGCCCGCGCGAGCCGCCGCATCCTGCGCTGCAACGGCGGCAACGCCGCCCTCGATGGTGAGCTCGGACTCATCCTTGAAGTCGACCGGGCGCCTGGTCGCCCAGAACAGCTCGCCGGCCACGTGCTCGAGCTCGAGGAGGAAACCGATCGCGGAGGTTCCGCCGCCGACGACCACAACCCGTTTTCCGGCGAACTCGTCGGCCGCCAGGTAGGAGCTCGTGTGCACGTGGCGCCCGCTGAACGACGTGACTCCGGGGTAGTAGGGCACGAACGGGGCACCCCACGTGCCGGTCGCGTTCACGAGCATCCGCGTCGTGGTCTCGCCGAGGGAATGCTCGACGACCAGGTCGGCGCCCCGGTTGAAGACGCTCTCGACCGTCACCGGGCGGCGGACCTGGAACCCGAAGTGCTCCTCGTAGCGGCGGTAGTAGCCGGCCACGATGTCCTTCGCCGGGAGCGACCGGTCGGCGGTGTCGAAGCTGATACCCAGCTCCGACATTCCTGGGAGATCGTTCACCTTGTGGGCGCTGCCGAGCTTGAGCGCATCCCACCGGAACTGCCATGCACCACCGGTGCCGGGGCCACGATCGAAGATGATGAAATCGACCCCGGGAGTCAGCTCGAAACGCCTCAGGTAATAGGCGACCGCGAGCCCGGCCTGGCCCGCGCCAACGATCACCACCTGGGTTTCGTCACTGCTCGTGGTCACGCCTCATCCCATCATGATTCCCTGTGCGGCACACAAGGGCGCACAGGGCCCTACATGCTAAACTAGCCGCTAGTTTTCACTGTTCCTGTTCGGTAGCCCGAGTGACTCATTGCCCACTCGGCCTGGCATCGTAAGGGGGTCACGCATGGGGCGCGGCCGTCAAAAAGCAAAGCACACCAAGATCGCGCGCGAGCTGAAGTCATTCAGCCCTGAGGTGAACTATGACGCGCTCGAGCGTGAGCTTACCGGGCACTCGCACAACGACGACCAGTATGCCAAATGGGCCGACTATGAGCCCGAGGGCTATGGGAGCAGCCCCACCGACACGTACGAAGAGGAAGACCAGCCCAAGCGGGCCTGAGTCACCTCGTCAGCACACGGCGTAAGCCGGCGATCCGCCGCGCGCCGGCGTCACAGCCAGCCTTTCTCCGCCGCGATCCCGACGGCCTCTGAGCGGTTGCGCGCGCCCGTCTTCCCGATCGCGCTCGACAGGTGGTTGCGTACGGTCCCCTCCGACAGGTGCAACTCGCCTGCGATGTCGGTGATCGACCCGCCCCTGCGCGCCACGACGAGCACCTCGGTCTCGCGCGGTGTCAGCGGGGAGTTGCCCGAGGCCAGCGACTCGGCGGCGAGGGCCGGGTCGACGACACGCAGGCCGGCCGCGACGCGACGCACGGCATCCGCCAGCTGACCCGACGGCGTGTCCTTCACCACGAATCCGGATGCTCCCGCCTCCATTGCGCGCCGCAGATATCCGGGGCGTCCGAAGGTTGTCACGATGAGCGACCGGCAATGGGGAAGCTCCCGCGACAGCACGGCTGCCGCAGCGATACCGTCGAGGCCGGGCATCTCGACGTCGAGCAAGGCGACGTCGGCCGAACTGTTCCGCGCCGCCTCGACGACGTCGTCGCCCCGGCCCACCTCCGCCACTACTTTCAGATCGGCCTCGAGGTCGAGCAGGGCCGCCAGGGCTCCCCGCACCAGGGCCTGGTCGTCGGCGAGCAGGAGCCTGATCGGTTCGGTCATGCGGTCGCCTTCCGTACGCTCAGCTGGAACCCGCCGTGGACGCTCGGGCCCGCCACCACGCGGGCCCCGGCCGACCGTGCGCGGGCGACGAGACCGTCCAGACCGTTGCCCCGGTGCGACGCGACCGACGCAGTGATCGCGTCGCCGTCCGGGCCGGCGACACCGACGACACCGACGACCCCGACGGCACCGACGACCCTGACCATCCCCGCCCCACGTCCGTCGTCCGACACCACGAGCGAGTCGTCGGTGAGCTCGACCCAGCAGTTCCTGGCTCCCGAATGACGGATGACGTTGGTCACGCCCTCGCGCAGCACCCACCCGAAGAGCTCGCGCAGCTCGGGCCGCACGATCTCTCCGTTGCGGGGAAGATGGGCTTCGATGTCAGCTGCGGCGAGCGCCGTCTGAGCCGCAGCGAGTTCGGTGGACAGGCTCATCTCGCGGTACCCGGCGACGGCCGCGCGCAGGTCGGTCAGGGCCGCGCGCGACAGGCGTTCGATGTCGGCGATCTCCTCTTCCGCCCGCGCGGGGTCGAGCGTGACGAGCCGGCGGGCGAGCTCCGATTTCACGGTCACCACGGTGAGGGAGTGACCGAGCACGTCGTGCATGTCGCGGGAGAACCTGGCGCGCTCTTCGACGACCGCGAGCCGGGCCACCTCGCCTTGCGCCTGGCGCAGCTCGCGCACGGTGCGCATCTGCCGGTTCAGGCCGAACATCATCGAGGTGACGGAGAAGGTGATGATGCCGCTCCACGCAGCGCTGTCGACGAAATCGGTGAGCACGCCGTAGATGAGGGGGATCAGGATGAGCACCGCGGTGAACACGGCGACGATCGCGAACTCCTCGAAGACAGCCGCCGAGACGACGGCGACGAGAACCCACAGCCAGAACGTGTTGCCGCCCAGCAACGGGAAGAACGCGAACGAGATGAGCCAGTAGCCGGCGACCGCGATGATCCGGTCGCGCAGCGGCGCCCACCACACCATCGGCGCCAGGAAGACGAAGATCCCGCAGTAGATCACCAGCAGCACGGTGGCGGCGACTTTCGCTGCGGTCGAGCCCGGCGACAGCCAGACGGCGATCACGGTGAGCACCTGGTAGAGCAGTCCGAAGCTGGCGCCGATGTACCAGCCGCGGGTCGAGCGGTCGGTCATGCTCTGGCGTGCCCGGCCCCACCATTCGTCCCAGCTCGCGGGACGTTCCGCCGGCGTGCGGGAGGCCAGGTCCATACCGATCACTGTAGACCGGGCCGGCCTGGCCCCGTTCGCGCCGGCGGCAGCGCGCGCACCGGCGTCAGCTGCGCGCCGCATCCCGCCGGTACCGCCAGATGATGAATCCCCCGAGCGCGATCGTCCAGGCGAGGAGCACCAGCGCCGGCGTCAGGATGTCGCCCGACTGGTGCGCCCCCATCTGCCCGATGCGGTTCAGCCAGTACGAGGGGACCGCCTGCGCCACGTTCGCGACCCACGCCGGGAAGATCTGCAACGGAATCCACAGGCCGCCCAGCACCGCCATTCCCATGAACACCGCCATGAAGAGCGGCTGCGCGAAGTCGGGCTTCGCGAACTGCCCGATGAGGATGCCGAGAAGGGAGAACGGGAGGATGCCGAACCAGAGCCCGAGGCCGGCGGTCATCCACCTCATCGGGGGAAGCGTCGAATGGTAGAGCAGCACCGAGACGCCGAAGATCACGAGGATCGAGACGAGACCCATCAGCATCGCGGTGATCATCTTCGACACGAGGTAGCCGGTCCCACTGAGCGGGGTGATGCGCAGCTGGCGGTTCCAGCCGATCGAGCGCTCGGTCACGATGTTGAACGCTTGCGAGAGCGCCGCCATCATCCCGCCGTAGCCGGCCACCTGGATGGTCGTCACGACGATCCACGGAAGCCCGGTGACCGCATCCACCTGACCGGCTCCGCCGAAGGTGCCGCCGAAAGCGACGAGCATGACCAGCGGAACCGCCAGGGTGAAGATCATCGCGCGGGCGTTCTTGAGCTGGCGGAATGATTCGAGTCCGACATAGGCGATGCTCATGATGCGACCTCTTCCAGGGTTGCGGGGGCTGCGTCGTGCGACGACTTGGCACTTGTTGCTGCTATCGCTCCGGGCACATCAGCAACAAGTGACAAGTCGACTCGGGCGCGGTTGTCGGCGTCGGCCTCAAAGTCGGAACGGCCTTCAGTGAGGGCGAGGAACGCGTCGTCCATCGTGTGCGACGTGACCTCGATGTCTCGGATGTCCTGGTACGCGCTCAGGAGGCTCCGCAGCGTCGCATCCGAGTCGTCGCTCACGAGGGTGAAGTGGGCTCCCCGGTGCTCGAGGCTCCGCACACCGGGCAGCGTCGCAAGTTCCTGCTCGACGTCGAGGTTCCACTCGAAGTCCGCGGTGGCGCGGATGCGGCGACCGGACACGACCGCCTTCACCTCGCTGGGACTGCCGTCGGCGACCACGCGGCCTGCGCTCAGCATGACGATGCGGTCGGCGTAGGTGTCGGCCTCATCCAGGTAGTGCGTGGCGAAGACGACCGTGCGGCCCTCGTCGGTGAATTCCCGCATCGACTGCCAGAAGGTGCGGCGCGCTTCCACATCCATTGCAGCGGTCGGCTCGTCGAGGAACAGCAGGTCGGGGTTCGAGACGACGGCGACCGCGAAGCGTGCGCGCTGCAGCTGGCCGCCCGAAAGCTTGCTGACCCGCTGTTTCGCGATCTCGGTGCAGCGGGCGCGGGCGAGCGCCTCCTCGACGGGCAGCGGATGCCGGTGCACGCTCGCGACGAGCGCCACGCTCTGCGCGACGGTGAGGGTCGGCAGTAGCGCGCCGCCCTGCAGCATCGCGCCGACGCGTCCGCTCTCGATCGCCGACCGCGGGGAGGCGCCGAAGAGTTCCGCCGCGCCCGACGTGGGATGCGCGAGTCCGAGAGCCAGGTCGATGGTCGTCGACTTGCCGGCGCCGTTCGGCCCGAGAAGCGCGACGACTTCGCCCGGTTCGATCGTGAGGCTGACTCCGGCGACCGCCCGGATGTGACCGAACGACTTCTTCAGGTCGGTGAGCTGGATGGCTGGTGTATTCACCATCCCAGCTTCGGGGCGCGCGGGTGCGCGTGCTCGGGCCGTCCGTCAGGATGTGCGGGTGACGTATGTCACGGGTGGGCGCCGCGGACAAACGTCAGGGCTGTCACCACGGTGCTTTCAGAGCTCGGATGCCTCGCCAGACGACCGCAGGCGCATCATCCCGATCACGCCCGAGGCCGCGCCCACCGTGAGCAGCAGTCCGCCGATCATCAGAGCGAGGTCGCCGGGGCCACCGGCGCGCCCCGACCCGACCGCCGGGGCGGCCACGGCGGCAGCCGGCGGAACCTGCGGCGGTCGCACGAAGCGGATCCCCGCTGACGCCTGGCCGGGCGGCCGGGTGGCAATCGCGGTCACCTGCGGGAGGACCGCCGTCGCCCCGGCGACCTCGACCGTCTCGGATGCGCGCTGCAGCAGCACGTAGAAGCTCGCGCCGGGCGAACCGAACGCCCGGTCGAGGAGCGGGATCGCGACGGTCGCGCTGCCCTGCCCGGCAGCGAACCGCACGGTGCCGCGGGATGACGCGTAGTCCAGTCCTGAGCGCGCAGAGCCGTCCGCCGTCACGTAGTCGACGTGCGCCGCCGCGTCGGTTGCCGTGCGCGACACGATGAAGCGCGCCGACCGGCTGTCGGCCGACAGCCCCGCGCTCGCGATGCTGATCGCGCTCGCGCGCGTCACGGCGAAGGATGCGGTGGCTACCGAGCCCAGCAGCTGCGGCGTCGCCGTCGGCGGAACGTACCGCGCGGTGATGGTGTGCGTGCCGGGGCCGGGTGCATCCACGCTCGCCCGCGCCACACCGTCGGCGTTGACCGTCGCTGCGACGGTCGTGTCCGAGGAGTCGAGCGAGAATTCGACGGTTCCTGCGCCGGGCGCCCCGAGGAGCATCCGCTGGACTGTCGCAGTGACGTCGACCGGGTCACCGGACGCGGCCGTCGGAGGCGCAGAGATCGTGACCGTCGTCGCTGTCTCGCACGCCGCTGCGCCCGGGTCGACGGCGACCGTGGACCCGCCGAGAGTCCACGCGAGGTCGCCGGCCGCACCGGCGAACGTCGTCGCGAAGACCGCGTGGTGCACACCGGGGTCGAAGGTCGACGGCTGGCCGCGATCGCGGCCGAGCGAGAAGGTGTTCTGGGCGGCGCCGGGGGTGAGCGCGACGGACTCCGCCGAAGAGTTGCGGTACCCGAAGACGACGGTGAACGCATCCGGTGCCGCCCCCGGCGCGGAGCTGACGCAATCCACCAACGGTGCGAGCGCTCCGGCATCCGGTGTCGCTACGGCAGCACCTGCCGTTGCGAGCGCGAACGCGCCAGCGAGAACGACCGCCGCGGCCACGCGGAAAGCGCGCAATCGCGAACGTTTCACACGCGCAATATTATCCGCCGGCACGACGCCCGGAGCGCGGTTCCGGCGGATGCGCCCCCACCAGTTCGGGGCGCGCCCGCCAGCTCGACCGGGCAGGAAAGCCCCACGATGGCGGGGACGCCCGAACGGGGGAAGACCGGATCGAATCTGAGTATTGCATGAATGCAGAATCGGTCATACGTTGACACCAACCGGTCGGCCGGCATCCGTCGGCCGCCACAATGCAAACGGTCAGGAGATCCTTGATGCGCAAGAAAGCACTCGGAGTGTCCCTGGTAGCGGTCGCGGCACTCGTCGCAGCGCTCACGGGCACAGGAGCGGCAACCGCCGCACCCGCCTCGAAACCCATACCGAACTCGACACCAGGTTGGCTGAACCACGGCAAGAACCTGGGTGCCGCTTCGCCGAACGGGCCCGTCGACGTGCGTGTCTACCTCGCACCGAACGGAGGACTCGACGCGCTGAAAGCCGCGGCGACCTCCGCGTCGAAAACCCACCACTACCTCACCCCGGCGCAGTATCACGCGAAGTTCGACGCGACAGCCTCGACCGTCAGCGCGGTGAGCGGATGGCTCACGGGAGCCGGACTGAAGGTCAGCGCGGAGGCCAACAACCGCTATCTGGATGTCTCAGGCAGCGTCGGCGCTGCGAACAAGGCGTTCGGCGTCACCCTCTCCAACTTCACCCACGACGGACTCTCGGTGCAGGCACCGACCGGCGCGGCGAGCGCGCCTGACGCCGTCGCCGCATCCATCATCGCCGTAGCGGGCCTCGACACGACGGTGAACACCGTCGAGCCGCAGACGCAGAAGCCGTCACCGCCCAGCGCTGGGTTCCGTAACGCGCAGGTGTGTTCGCACTGGTACGGGGACTCCACTCCGGCCAACACCCCCACGCCGGATGGCACGGTCCTGCCGCAGTTCAACGGGGCGACGCTGCCCTTTGCACCGTGCGGGTACACCGGTCCCCAGCTCCGCAACTCCTATGAGGCAGGCGCAGCAGCCGGCCTCAACGGCAGCGGAGTGACCGTGGCGATCACCGACGCGTACGCATCGCCGACGATCGAATCCGACGCCAACCGCTATGCCACCGACAACGGCGACAAGGCGTTCACCGCTGGCCAGTACTCGCAGAACCTTCCCGGTTCGTTCATCCAGGTCAACGCCACCAAGTCGGCGCACCAGTGTGACGCATCCGGATGGTACGGCGAGCAGACGCTCGACGTCGAGGCCGTCCATGCGATGGCGCCGGCTGCGAACATCCGCTACTACGCCGGAAAGAGCTGCGAGGACAAAGACCTCCTCGACACGTTCACCCGTATCAACGACGAGAACATCGCGAATATCGTGACGAACTCGTGGGGTGGCGCGGGCGACGCGGTTCCACCGACGCTGCTGCAGGCCTACGACGTGGCGTTCCTCCAGGGCGCTGTCCAGGGAATCAGCTACGTGTTCTCCACCGGCGACAACGGCGACGAGGTCACCCGGCTCGGAACACCGCAGACGGACTTCCCCGCATCCGACCCGTACGTGACGGGCGTCGGCGGAACCTCGACGGCGATCACCCAGGCGGGTGTCACCGGTGAGACCGGCTGGCAGACCACGAAGTACGGGCTCTCCGGTGGTGCATGGAAGGTGACCGTTCCGTTCCTTTACGGAGGCGGCGGCGGGTACTCGTCGAACGTTCCCGAACCCGACTACCAGGTCGCGGCCGGCATCCAGAGCCCGAACGGTGGCCGCGCGCTGCCCGACGTGTCGATGGACGGCGACCCGACGACCGGCATGCTGATCGGACAGACACAGTCCTTCCCGGGCGGCGCCGCGTACGGCACCTTCCGGATCGGCGGCACGAGCCTCTCGTCGCCACTGTTCGCCGGCATGACGGCGCTGAAGATCCAGGCCAGCGGTCACGGCCTCGGCCTCCTCAACCCGCTGATCTACTCCGACCACTCGGGATTCCACGATGTGACCGGTGCGGGGATCGATGCGGGCAACATCCGGGTCGACTTCGTGAACGGGCTGGATGCGACCAACGGGTACGTCTACACGGTGCGTTCGTTCAACACGGCGAACACCACCCTGAAGGTCGGAACCGGATGGGACAGCGAGACCGGCTGGGGCAGCGCCCGCGCCGGGTGGCTCACCGCAGTGCAGTAAGTTCCTGAAACGGGAGGGGTCCGGCGCGTTGCCGGGCCCCTTTCGTGTGGCCGCCAGCTCGGCGCGCGTGCCCGCCAGCTCGGCGCGCGTGCCCGCCAGCTCGGGACATCCCCGCCAGCTCGAGCGGGCGGGGATGTCGCGACGTGGCGGGCACGCGTCGGTTGAGCGTCAGGATGCGGATGCGCTACACGGCGTACGAGCCGACGAGCCGCACCGCGCCGCCGTCGACACCCTTCGCGCCCTGCTCGAACCTGTCAAGGTCGCGAACCGACGTGGAGATCGTCCCGACCGTCCACGACGGGATGCCGTCGGCCGTGAGGGCGGTGGCCACCGCATCCGCCGCATCCGGTGCGACGACCGCGAACATGCCGATACCCAGGTTCCACGTGCCCTCGCTCGACTCGAGGGTCGAACCGGCGAGATCGCTCAGCACGCGGAACACCGGAAGCGGCGACCAGGTGGAACGATCGACTTCGACCCAGGAACCGCGCGGCAGCACCCGGGCGAGGTTGGCGGCGATGCCGCCGCCGGTGACATGGCTCAGCGAGTGGACCGCGCCGGCCAGTGCGGGATCGCCGAGAACGCGCAGCAGCGGGCTCGTGTACAGCCTTGTCGGCTCGAGCAGCACTTCGCCGACGACGCCGCCGAACTCGTCGGACCGATCGGCGAAGCCGATTCCGCTCTTCGACAGGATGTGCCGGACCAGGGAGAAGCCGTTCGAATGGAGTCCGGAGGATGCCAGGGCGACCACCACATCGCCGTCGCGCACGCGGTCTGCGCCGAGGACCGCATCCGCTTCGACAGCGCCGACCGCGGCGCCGGCGACGTCGTAGTCGTCCGGGCCGAGGAGTCCAGGGTGCTCAGCCGTCTCGCCGCCGACCAGGGCGGTGCCGGTCTCGGCGCACGCGCGGGCGATGCCGGCGACGATGTCGGCGATACGTGAGGGGACGACCTTGCCGCACGCGATGTAGTCGGTCATGAACAGCGGTTTCGCCCCGACGACGACGATGTCGTCGACGACCATGCCGACCAGGTCCTGTCCGATGGTGTCGTGCTTGTCGATCGCCTGCGCGATGGCGACCTTCGTGCCGACCCCATCGGTGGAGGTTGCGAGAAGCGGATGCGCGAACTCCTTGAGCGCAGAAACGTCGAACAGGCCGGCGAACCCGCCCACGCCGCCCAGGACTTCGGGCCCGTGGGTGCGCGAAACGGCGGACTTCATCAGCTCGACGGCGAGGTCACCCGCGGCCGTGTCGACACCGGCTTCGGCGTAGGAGGAGGTGGCGGATGCGCGCTGTTCGGTCACCGTTCAAGAGTACCGGCCCGGAATGCGCACCCTTGCGCCGGGCGCCGGTGCTGGATTCACGCCGCCGCACTACTTCGGCCCGAGCGCACTCGTACGACTTAGTGCGCCGGGGACGAACACGTGCGGCGAGACGCAACGCGTGCGAGACGCAACGCGTACGAGACGCAACGCGCCTTGGGCTACTCCTGGCGGCCGGGGTCTCCGAACGGCAGCTGTCCGGACTGGGCGAGCGCACGCTCGCGCAGCTCCGACGCGTCGAGGATCACGTCGAACTCGGCATCCGGGCCCGGGTCGCGGCCGCCAGCCGCAACGCTCTCCGGGTCGACGGCTGCCGGCCGCTCGAGCAGGTTCTTGCCGAGATGGTGCGCGTCAGGCAGCGGGATCGGGTATTTGCCCGTGAAGCATGCGGTGCAGAGGCGGTCGCGCGGCTGCTCGGTCGCGGCGATCATCCCGTCTTCGGAGAGGTAGCCGAGCGAGTCGGCACCGATCGACTGGCGCACCTCGTCCACGCCGAGACCGGTCGCGATGAGTTCGGCGCGCGACGCGAAGTCGATCCCGTAGAAGCACGGCCAGGTGATGGGCGGGCTCGAGATCCGCACATGGACCTCGGCGGCCCCCGCTTCCCGCAGCATCGACACGAGTGCACGCTGGGTGTTGCCGCGGACGATCGAGTCGTCGACGACGACCAGGCGCTTGCCTTTGATGACCTCTTTCAGCGGGTTGAGCTTCAGTTTGATGCCGCGCTGGCGGATGGTCTGCGACGGCTGGATGAACGTGCGGCCGACATAGGAGTTCTTGACAAGGCCCTGACCGAACGGGATGCCGCTCGCCTGGGCGTAGCCGATCGCGGCGGGGGTGCCCGATTCGGGCGTCGGGATGACCAGGTCGGCTTCGATCGGGTGCTCCGCGGCCAGGCGGCGGCCCATCTCGACCCGCGCCTCGTGCACTCCGCGGCCGGCGATCGTCGTGTCCGGGCGCGCCAGGTAGACGTACTCGAACACGCAGCCCGCGCGCTTCTCTTCGGCGAACCGCTGGCTGCGCAGCCCGTTCTCGTCGATGGAGATCAGTTCGCCCGGCTCGACTTCACGCACGAAGCTCGCTCCGACGATGTCGAGCGCCGCCGTCTCGGAGGCGACGACCCAGCCCCGTTCGAGGCGGCCGAGCACCAGCGGGCGCACACCCTGGGGGTCGCGCGCCGCGTAGAGGGTCGTCTCGTCCATGAACACCAGGCAGTACGCACCGCGCAGGCGGGGAAGCACCTCGACCGCGGTCGCCTCGAGGGTGTGGTCGAGGTCGCCGGTGAGCAGCGCGGTGACGACCGCGGTGTCGGTCGTGTTGCCGCGGGAGAGTTCGCCGTCGGTCTGCGGGTAGCGCTCGTGGACGAGCTGCAGGAGTTCGGCGGTGTTGGTCAGGTTGCCGTTGTGGCCGAGCGCCACCGTGCCGCTGGCGGTGCGGCCCAGCGTCGGCTGTGCGTTCTGCCAGCTGGATGCGCCGGTCGTCGAGTAACGCGTGTGCCCGACGGCGATGTGGCCGGTGAGGGTGTTCAGCGCGTTCTCGTTGAAGACCTGCGACACGAGCCCCATGTCTTTGTAGATCAGGATCTTTTTGCCGTCGCTGGTCGCGATGCCCGCCGACTCCTGGCCGCGGTGCTGCAGCGCGTAGAGGCCGAAGTAGCTGAGCTTGGCGACTTCTTCGCCGGGGGCCCAGACCCCGAATACGCCGCAGGCGTCCTGCGGGCCTTTCTCGCCTGGCAGTAGATCGTGACTGAGAAGACCGTCGCCTCCGGACAAACCGGATACCCCTAACTCTCGATGGGATTGATTAGCTCTCGATGGGATTGTGGGTGTCGTCGCTCGTTACGCGCACGTCGAGTCTATCGGCCTGAACCGTCTTGGCCCGCTTGTTCGTAGCCCGATCGAGAGCGAGTGCGACCACCGAGCCGACCGCGACGCCGACGGCGATCGCCGCGACGAGCAGAAAGCCGAACACCTGCGCCCGGCTGTACGTCGGGTTCTCGGGAAACGCGAACGTGAGCACGAGCGCGACCAGTGCGAACACGACCACTCCGGCGAACATGAACCGGAAATACCGCGGCGAGCGCCGGACGGTCACCGTGTCTTCGGTGACAGTCGCCTGCTCGTCGGGGGTCTCGCTCATGGGTTCCATTCTCCCCCATCGAAGCTGGGAGCGGAGCGGATGGGCGGGGACGATGGGCGGGGGCGCTACGACACGCCCGCGACGCGCAACGGGATGAGGGCGGCGAGGTCCGCACGCTGCCCGGATGCGTGGACCGCGCCAGCAGCCACAGCGTCATCCCACGTGCCGCGCCCGGTGGCGAGCGCGAGCCAGGTCACCGCATCCATCTCGACGACGTTGGGCGGAGTTCCGCGCGTGTGGCGCGGACCCGGGATGCACTGCACGGCGCCATAGGGAGGCACCCGCACCTCGACCGTGTTGCCGGGTGCGCGCTCGGCGAGCAACTGCAGCAGGTACCGCACCGCTGTCGCGAGCGAACGGGTGTCGGATGCGTCGGCCAGCGCGGCCGTCACCGCCACCGACCCGACGTCGTCACCGATCCTCGCGCGTGCCATGGCACCATCCTGCCAAAATCCGCCTCCCCACCGCGCGGGCCCTAGTCTGGTGGCGTGAAGATTCTCGTTCTCGGATCCGGTGCCCGCGAGCACGCCATCATCACCGCACTCCTCAGCGAGGAAGCCGGGCATGAGATCATCGCCGCCCCCGGAAATGCGGGCATCGCGCGGGACGTCCCGGTGATCGCGCTCGATCCGCTGGACGCGCAGGTCGTCGCCAATTTCGCGATCGAGGAGAACATCGAACTCGTCGTCATCGGTCCGGAAGCCCCACTGGTCGCGGGCGTCGCCGACGGACTCCGAACCCGCGGCATCCCCGTGTTCGGGCCCGGCAAGGCCGCGGCACAGCTCGAGGGCTCGAAGACGTTCGCCAAGCGGATCATGGACGAGGCGGGTGTCCCGACGGGCCGGGCGGTCCGCGCGGCGACCCTGCTCGAGGTCGAAGAGGCGCTCGACGCGTTCGGCGCCCCGTATGTCGTGAAGGCGGACGGCCTCGCGGCGGGCAAGGGCGTGATGGTCACGGAGGACCGTGAAGCGGCTGTCGCACATTCGACCTACTGGCTGGAGCACGGGTCGGTGCTGGTCGAGGAGTTCCTCGACGGCCAGGAGGTCTCACTGTTCCTGATCAGCGACGGGCACAACGTGCTCCCGCTTTCGCCTGCCCAGGACTACAAACGGCTGCTCGACGGTGACGCGGGGCCGAACACCGGCGGGATGGGTGCGTACTCGCCGCTGCCGTGGCTCCCGGAGACATTCGTCGACGAGGTGATCCGCACGATCGCGGTGCCGACGGTGCGCCAGCTGGCGAAGGAGCAGACGCCGTTCATCGGACTGCTGTACTGCGGCCTCATCGTCACGAACCGCGGAATCCGGGTGATCGAGTTCAACGCCCGGTTCGGCGACCCGGAGACGCAGGTCGTGCTCCCGCGCCTGGTGACCCCGCTGTCCGAGCTGCTCTTCGGGGCCGCGACGGGCGCGCTGGCCGGGGTTGCGCATCCGGAGTTCGCGCTCGACGTCGCCGTCACCGTCGTCCTGGCGAGCGAGAACTACCCCGAGACGCCGATTACCGGCCGCGTCATCACCGGGCTGGATGCGGCCGCGGCGGTCCCCGAGGTCACGATCGCGCACGCCGCAACCGCTTTCGACCTCGCGACCGGGTCGTACATCGCGACCGGCGGCCGCGTGCTCAGCGTGGTCGCGCGCGGCACAACGTTCGCCGAGGCGCGCGCACGCGCGTATGAGGCTCTCGACCTCATCGGTCTCGAGGGCGGCCAGTACCGAACCGACATCGCCGCGCGCGTCGCCCGCTGAGCATCCGCCCCGCCTCCCCGCGTCCCCCGCGGGCGGGTCGATGACCTGGCACTTGTGGTCGTTTTCCGGCGCGTAGAACGACCACGAGTGCCAAGTCGCCGCTGGCTTTCGGGCCAGGCTGACGAGCGCGAAGTGCGAGGTGGGCGCCTTGCGCGCGCTAGAGGTAGCGGGCGACGAAGGCGTTCGTGAAGACGCCCTCGGGGTCGAAGGTGCGCGCCAGCGAGCGGAAAGCGTCGAGCCGCGGGTAGAGCGACGGCACGATCCCGTCGCGGTCGAGGTAGAGCTTGCCCCAGTGCGGTCGCGCGCCGAGCGGCAGCAGCACCGCCTCGAGGGCCGGCAGCACGGCTTCGACACCCGCCTGGTCGCGCACCCAGGTGAAATGCAGGCCGACAACGTCGGTCCCGTATGCGGAGCTCAGCCAGAGTTCGTCCGCGGCGACGGTGCGGATCTCGCTGACGAGCAGCAGCGGTGCCACCACCGCCGCGATCCTCCGGACGCCTTCGATCGCCTCGCCGATCCGTGCGCGCGGCACGAGGTACTCCGACTGGATCTCGGCTCCGTTGCTCGGCGTGAACTCGAAACGGAAGTGCGGCAACCGCTCGTTCCACGGGCCGGCCACACCGAGCTGCTCGGTGGTGTTGCGCACATCCATGGTCTCGATCATGTGGCGGGGCGTGGTGAGTGCGGATGCACCGAAGAAGTCGTCCTCGATGCCGCTCGGGGCATCCGCCCGCTCCTTCACCCAGGCCAGGGCGACAGTGGGCTCATCCCAGGTCGTGAACAGGCTGACCGAGTACGCGCTCGACGTGATCGAGTCGAACTGCGTCGCGACCGCCTCCCAGGGGAGGCCGGCGAACAGGCGCTGGGATGCGTCGAAGCTGGGCTCGATGTCGAGCGTCACCTCGACGACGACCCCGAGTGCGCCGAGCGACACGACCGCGCCGTCGAAGCCGGGTTCCCCGCGCCGCAGGTCCACGAGTTCACCGTCGGCGCGCAGGATGCGCAGCCCGCGCACAGCCGTGGCGAGGTTGCCGTTGCGGTCGCCCGAGCCATGCGTGGCGGTCGCGACAGCACCGGCGACGGAGATGTGCGGGAGGGATGCGAGGTTGTGGAGCGCCCAGCCCGCCTCCTGGAGGTGGCGCGCGACATCCCCGTAGCGCATCCCGCCGCCGACCGTGACCGTGCGCTGCTGTTCGTCGATGCGGACGGCCGGGGGAAGCGCGGCGGTGCTCACGAGCAACTCGGCCGAGTCGGCCAGCGCGTTGAACGAATGCCTGCTGCCGAGGGCGCGGACTTTCGTCGCACTCCCGATCGCCTCACGCAGGTCGTCAAGGGAGCCGGGCGCCGCGATCCGCGCAGCCCGGTACTCGTAGTTGCCTGCCCAGTTGAGCTCGCCCATCGTGGTCCTTCCGCTGCGCCGTCGTCGTGCGTCCAGTCTGTCATCCGTGAATGTGAACGTGCGCATCCGGAGCGGCTGACGCTGCCGCACGCGTTGTGATCCAGCGCACGCGTACGTACGAGTGCGGTCGAACGGAACGCGTGCGCTCGATCACAACGCGTGCGGTCGAACGGGTTCGGTCGAAGAGAACGCGTGCGCGACCGCGCAGCGGGGTCAGGCGCCCGACGACCCCGCAGCGCCCGCGTACCCGGGATGCGCATCCGGCGACAGACCTCCGCCCGCCGAGAGCTTCGCCAGAAGTCCGGCGAGTTGAACCTGCTCGTCGGCCGTGAGAGCCGCGAGCACCGCGCGCTGGTGCGATTCGGCGATGACACGGAGTGGGGCGAGCAGGGCCTGCCCGGTCTCGGTGAGCGACAGCTCGTAGTTGCGGCGGTCACGTTCGGAGCGCGAGCGCTCGACGAGTGCGCGCTGTTCGAGTGAGTCGAGCAGCGGCACGATGCGACTCGGCGTGGTCCCGAGCCTGGTCGCGAGCTCGCGCTGGCTGATCCCCGGGGTGTGGCCCAGCACCCGGATGGCGCCGGCGTCGCGGGGGGTGAGACCGAGTTCGGCGACGCGCTCGGCGAAGCGGTCGGCCGCATCCGCGCCCAGCTGCGCGAGCAGGAACGCTGTGCGGGGCGGCGCTGTTCGCGGGGGCGCGGTGCGCGGAGGCAAGGGTGCGGCGGCGGGTTCGGTCACGACACCAGAATACAGCCTTGCCGAAACAATTACAGTGTGTAATCATTTCTATGTCTAACTAATTCGGAGGAATCATGGACCCCGCACCCACCACCCCGCATCGATCGCGTTCGGGCGGTCCCCACCTCGGCGTCCTCGCCATCGTCTCCACGGCGCTCGTCGTCGTCGGCCTCATCGTCGCCGCACTCACCGGCGGCCAACCGTACATCTCGCCGTTCGCCGGGGCGGATGCGGTTTCCGCCTACGCGCAGCAGAACTGGCCGAGCATCCGCGTGACCTCGATGATCCAGTTCGGGTCCGCCGTGCCGCTCGGCATCTACGCAGCCACCGCCTACGCGCGCCTCCTCCGCCTCGGCGTCCGTGTCCCCGGACCGGGGATCGGCTTCTTCGGCGGCATCACCGCCTCGATCCTGCTCATGGTCTCAGCGCTCGGCTCGTACGTCGTCAGCCGGCCCGACGTGAGCAGCGACCCGACCGTCGCGCTCGCACTCACGTATTTCGCGTTCATCACCGGCGGCGTCGGCTTCGTCACCGGCATGGGCCTGCTCGTCGCCGGGATCGCGGTCCCGTCGCTCATCCTGCACTTCGTGCCGCGCTGGCTCGCCTGGACCGGACTCGTCATCGCAGCCCTCGCGGAGCTCTCATTCCTCTCCATGGCGATCGAGCCCCTGCAATTCATCTTGCCGATCGGCCGATTCGGCGGGCTGCTGTGGCTGATCGCGGTCGGCTTCCTGCTGCCGAACGACCGACGCGAGGTGCGACGTGAGGGCACGGTGCGCGAAGACGACGCCGCGACAGCACGCGCCGAGGCCGACCTCTCATGACGAAGACGGCTTTCGTGCTCGGCGCGAACGGGCTGATCGGCAACGCGATCTGCTTCGCGCTTGGTGAGGCGGGCATCCGCGTGGTGCCGGCTGCTCGCGACGCCGGCAACCTCGACGCACTGCGCGAACGGATGCTCGCGGCCGGCCTCGACTGTCCCGCAACCGAGACGGTGGATGCGACCGACGACGACGCACTCTCCGCCGCCATCGCGCGCACCGCGTCCGACTACGGGATGGACATCGCCGTCAACAACGTCGGCCGCGGCCATCGCCCGGCTCCCCTGACGGAACTCGACCCGCGCGAATTCGACGACGTGGTGGCGATCAATTTCAGGGCTGTCGCCGTCGCGATGCGCAACGAACTGCGGGAACTGCCCGACGGCGGTGCGCTGGTCAACGTGGTGTCGAGCGCCGGAACGGGCGGGGCTCCGGGCATGTCGGCGTACTCGGCAGCGAAGCATGCTGTGGTCGGGCTCACCCGCACGGCGGCGATCGACTATGCCGCGCGCGGAATCCGGGTGAACGCGGTCGCGCCCGGGCCGATCGAATCGGGCCCGGTCATGAGCCAGCCCGCCGAGGTTCGCGCCGGGATCGGGAAGTACGTGCCCCTGGGGCGGATGGGGCGCGCCGACGAGGTCGCGGCCGCCGTGCTGTGGCTGGCGACCGACGGCTCGAGCTTTACGACCGGGTTCGTGCTGCCCGTCGACGGCGGCAAGCGCGCCTGACGCGGTCGGCCGCCGCGCAAGCGCCGAGAGTGCCCGTTCCGGTCGGGCGTGCCCGGCGGAACGCGCACTCTCGGCCGCACCTGACCGTTTCGCGAGCATCCACGTTTACTGACGATCCCCTGAAGGCGGTCGCGTTTCCCGGCGGACATTCGGGTTGGACTGCCTACGGTTCGATGTGCGTATTTTCCGATGGATCGTCGTGGCGGTCGTCGTCCTGCTCGTGGCGACCGGCGGCTACGTCTGGTACAACTACCAGCACTTCGTCTCCGGGATCACCCATGTCGACGCGATCAGCCACTCGAACGCGCCCGCGAAAGACCTCGACGGGGCCGACCAGAACATCCTCCTCGTCGGCGACGACCACCGGCCGGCCGGCGCGACCGCGCAGCAGCTGGCCGAACTCGGCACGACGGCCGACGGCGGCGGTACGAACACCGACACGATGATGGTCCTCCACGTGCCGGCCGACGGCCGCAAAGCGACACTCATCTCGTTCCCGCGCGACTCGTGGGTGAACATCCCCGGGTTCGGCATGAACAAGCTGAATGCGGCTTTCGCGTTCGGCAGCGAGAACGGCGGCGGGGATGCCGGGGGGGCGCGCCTGCTGATCAGCACCATCCAGAACCTCACCGGCCTCACCATCGACCACTTCGTGCGCATCTCGATGCTCGGCTTCTACGACGTGGTCAAGGCGCTCGGCCCGGTGAACGTGTGCCTGAACAACGCGGTGAACGACCCGTATTCGACCGTGAACCTCCCGAAGGGCGTCTCGACGCTGAACGCGCAGCAGGCGCTCGCGTTCGTCCGGCAGCGACACGGTCTGCCGAACGGCGACCTCGACCGCATCGTGCGCCAGCAGTACTTCCTCTCGGTGGAAGCGCGGCAGGTCCTGTCGGCGGGAACGCTCCTGAACCCGGTCAAGCTGCAGAATGTGCTGGATGCGGTCAGCTCGTCGATCCAGACCGACCCCGGGCTCGACCTCATCGCGCTCGCAGCCCAGCTCCACGGCCTGAGTGCCGACAACCTCTCGACGGCGACGATCCCGGTCAGCGGCACCCCGACGATCACGGTCGACGGCAACGATGTGTCGATCGTCCAGGTCGACACCGCGGCAATGCCGTCATTCATCCACAGCGTCGTCGGCAACCCGAGCGCCTACGTCAACGCCAAGGCGGCAGCACCCTCGACAGTCACGGTCACCGTCCTGAACGGAAGCGGTGCGGATGGTCGTGCCGCGAGCAACACGGCGACGCTCGCTGCGCTCGGGTTCAAGACCGGAACACCCGGGACGACGGCCACCACTCCGACGACGACCATCGAGTACGCGTCGGGTATGGAGTCCGCCGCGAAGGCCGTCGCCGCGCACGTACCCGGTGCGACCGTGAGCGCGACATCGTCGGTCAGCGGCGTGACCCTCGTGCTCGGAGCCGACGGAGTGCAGGCGACCTCGGCGAGCGCATCCACCGGCGGCGCATCCGGAACGTCGGGCTCGTCGGGCTCGCCAGGCTCGCCGGCACCCGCGCCCACGCCGTCCACGCCCGCGAAGACGTACGCCCAGGGTGCCTGCATCAACTGAGCGCTGCGCGCCCGCCCGTTCGGGCACCTTCTCGGATGTGCCCGCACGTTCGGGCAATGCCCGCCACCTCGAGGTGGCTGGGATGCCCCGACGTGGCGGGCTCACTCGACCAGGCAACGCTGCGGCGAGCGCATAGCATTGTGGCGTGAATCCGACATCCTCCGCCCTTCCCGGCTGGTCGCACGTCTACTCCGGCAAAGTCCGCGACCTGTACGTACCCGAGCAGGCGAGCGGGCTGGATGACGCAGCCGCCGTGCTCGTCGTCGCGAGCGACCGGGTCAGCGCCTTCGATCACGTGCTCGAGCCCGGCATCCCGGGCAAAGGCGAACTGCTGACCACCCTGAGCCTCTGGTGGTTCGACCAGCTCGCCGACGTGCCCAACCATCTGCTCGCCGATCATCGTCTCGACGGCGAGCGCGTCGTGGACGACATTCCGGATGCCGTGGCCGGCCGCGCCATGCTCGTCAAGCCACTCGACATGTATCCGATCGAGTGCGTCGTTCGCGGGTACCTGACGGGCAGCGGCTGGAGCGAGTACCAGGCGACCGGGAGGGTATGCGGGATTCCCCTTCCGGCGGGTCTCGCCAACGGTGACAGGCTGCCTGAGCCGATCTACACTCCCGCCTGGAAGGCACCGCTCGGCCAGCACGACGAGAACATCAGCTTCGAGCGGACCGTCGAGCTGGTCGGTCAGGATGCGGCCACCCAGCTTCGCGCCCTCTCGCTCGCGATCTACACGGAGGCCGCCGCCATCGCCGAGAGGCGCGGCGTGATCATCGCCGACACCAAGTTCGAGTTCGGCCGCGATCGCGGCACCGAGACGATCACGCTCGCCGACGAGGTGCTGACGAGTGACTCGAGCCGCTACTGGGATGCTGCCGCCTGGGCCGCCGGTGCCACCCCCGAGGAGCGGATGGCGAGCTTCGACAAGCAGATCGTCCGCGACTGGCTCGCTGCGAACTGGGACAAGAACGGTGTCCCGCCGGAGCTGCCTGCGAACATCGTCGAACGCACGGCCGCCCGCTATCGCGAACTTCTGGAGCGCCTCACAGGGGAATGACCCCGGGGAATGACCCCCGGCTACTGCATTTCCCGCCGACCACTACTGCACTCTCCCGTAACCGCGGGGCTCGCGCTTCAGGCGTTCCTACGCTGGAAGGCACCAATGCACACGCAAACAGGGGAGAGAGCCGTGCCTGCAATCGCGAGGACCCACACACCACCGGATGACGCCGCCTGGCAGAACCTGCAGGATGCGATCCTGCAGGAACGCTTCGACGACCTGCCGGAGCTGATGTCGGCAATGGACTTCGCAGCGTTCGCGGGAGAGTCCATCGAACTCATCCGCGACGCCATCAGGAACGGCGACATCGTGGCGACGAAGAAGGCCGGACTCGTCACCATCCCGAAGGTGGCGAACGAACCGCTGGTCCGCTACCGACTTCGGGAGAACCCGTCCGCGCGGATCGTGCCGCAGAGCGCCGCTCCCGGTATGCGCCGACTCTCGACGCATCTCGATCAGAGGGTGTTCGACCTGATCGCCCACTTGGTTACGAACACGGGCGCATCCGTCCGCGAAGTCGTCGAGGAGGCACTCGTCGCTCGCTGGGCGCCAGCGGCACGCTCCACCGACGAGGCACGAGCCGGCCACCCGCCTCGGCCTGCCTAACGGGTGTGAAATACCCGCGGGTCCGGCGACGTTCACGTAGATGTGAGTGAACTTCTGGCAGCCGACACGTCCATGGGAGCGGTGACGCTGCGCGTCGGCGACCTCGACCGAATGATCGCCTACTACCGCGACGGCGTGACGTTGAGCCTGCTCAGCCAGGAGGGCGGCATCGCGGTGCTCGGTCGCGGCACGACGCCGATCGTGATCCTGCAGCACGCGCCTGAACTGAAGCATGCGTCGCCGCACGAGGCGGGCCTCTTCCACACGGCTGTCCTCTTCGACACGGAGGAGTCCCTCGCAGCGGCCGTCCACTCGGTGGCACGCCTGGCGCCCGGAACGTTCACCGGGAGCGCCGATCACCTGGTGAGCAAAGCGTTCTACTTCTCAGACCCCGAAGGCAACGGAGTCGAGCTCTACTGGGATCGCGACCGGACCCAGTGGAGCTGGATCCACGGCCAGGTCGAGATGGCGACGCTCTACCTCGACCCGAACCGATTCCTCGCAGAGAACCTGACCGAGCGTGCGCAGACCGAGCAGCTCGGCGACGCACAGGTGGGACATGTTCACCTCGCCGTCGGAGACGTCGCCGCCGCCCGTGCGTTCTATGTCGACAGGCTCGGGTTCGAGGCGACCGCGAGCCTCGGCAGCCAGGCGCTCTTCGTCAGCGCCGGCGGCTACCACCACCACATGGCGATGAACACCTGGAACAGCCGGGGAGCGGGGCCGCGCACTCTCGCACTCGGCCTCGGGCAGGTCGAGATCCTGGTGCCGGGCACGGACGACCTCGGGGAACTCGCGGAGCGGATGCGCCACTACGGCGTCGACGCACGCGACGACGGTCGCTCGGTCAGTTTCGACGACCCCTGGGCGAACGTCGTGCGCGCGGTCGCAGCCGCCTGACCGCCGCTGCGCAGCGCGGGCGCCCGCTACATGCGGGGCGAGACCGCCACGCGCGGTCCGACGCCGGACGCGGCGAGCGCGAGCGCCTCATCCACGTCGGCCAGCGGCAGGATGCGCGTGACCTGCTCGGCGAACGGATACCGCGACCGCGCCTCGACCAGGAATCGTGCCGCCTGCTCCAGGTGCCGTGGAGCATAATCATGGACCCCACGGACCGTGAGGAGTCGCCGCACCAGCACGTCGGGGTCGAGCGGAACATCCGCGCCCGATGTCAGTGACCGCACGAGCACGATGACACCGCCGACGTCCACCGTCGACAGCAGGGTCCGCACGGCGGCAGGCGATCCCGACATGTCGAGTCCGACCGTGCAGGCGACACCCCGCCCACCTGCCCGCGTGATCGCCGTTGCGAGTCCCCCGGGGGCGTCCGGAGCGACCCGCGGGTCGGCGACTGCCTCAGCGCCGAACTCGAACGCCGTCTCGCGCCGCTCATCGACGGGGTCGGTGACCACGACATGCGCGCCGGCCTCCGTCGCCATCGCCGTCGCCGTCAGGCCCAGCATCCCGGCGCCCGTCACGACGACGACCGCCCCATCGAGGACGGTGATCTCCGCTGCCGCTTCGATCGCGGCAGCCACGGTCGCCGTCGCACACGACGCCGGCGCGAGCACGGTCGCCGGCACGTCGTCCGGCACCGCAACCATGGGGGTGCCGGCGAGAACGTGGGCGTGGGTGGCGAATCCGCCGGAGAGTTCCCAGCCCCGGCGCATCCGCTCATGTCCGTACCGCTGGAGGTTGACGCACTTCTGGCCGAGGCCCCGGCGGCAGCGCACGCAGCGTCCGCACGGCACCGAGACGGACCACACGATCCGCTCGCCGAGGGAGACGCGGTGCCCGTCGGTGGTCTTCGCGCCGCCCTGGCCGAGGGCGATCACGCGCCCGACCTGCTCGTGGCCGAGGATCAGCGGGGTCGGCGCGCTCCGGTGGCCGAGCACGGTGTGCACGTCGGACCCGCAGACCGTGGCGAGTTCGATCTCGACGAGGACATCCCCCGGACTCAACCGCACGCCCGGCACGGCGACGGCCTCGTGCGCATGGCCCTCGCCCGTCCACACCATCGCGGTCGCGGACGGGAACACTCCCACCCCCTTGCCGGCACGCGCCGGGGCTTCCAGCACGCGGGGGGTGACCGCCCTACTCGTCAAAGCCGAGCAACGCGGGAAGTTCGGCGATGCTGCCGATGACCGCGTCCGCTCCGGCGTCGCTGAGCGTCGCCTCGTCGTGCGCTCCGGTGAGGACCCCGACCACAAGGCCGGCGCCCGCAGCGATGCCGCTCTGGATGTCCGACGCCGTGTCGCCGACGACGACCATGGATTCCACACTCGTCGCCCCGGTGCGCAGCAGCGCGGTGAGGGGAAGGTCCGGATACGGGCGTCCGCGGCCCGCGTCGGCCGGGCTGAGCACGACGTCGACGGACTCCTCCCAACCGAGCGAACGGATGATCGCCCGAGTGGTGGACGGCGAGAACCCGGTGGTGAGTGCGACTTTGACGCCGGCGTCACGGAGGAGGGCGATCACCGCCGCAGCTCCGGGGACGGCCGTGGCGCCGTCCTGCCCCACGAAGTCGGCATAGGCGTTCTCGAAGACGGCGTTCGCGTGCTGCGCCTGGTCTTCGTCGCCGGTGAGCGAACGGAACACGGCGATCTTCGACTGGCCCATGGTGTCGCGCACGTACTGCAGCGCGATCTCGCGCTCCTGAGGCGTCTCGCCGATCCCGGCCTCGTCGGCCGCCCGCACGAAAGCCTTCTCGACGAGCCCGTCGTCGACGACCGTCGTCCCGGCCATGTCCAGGACCACCAGTTCGAGGTCGACGTCGCCGTCGTCATCCGCCTCGTCGTCGTCCTCGCGGCGGGCCTCGTCGATGTCGGTCACGTCGAACTCGTCGAACTCGTCGTACTCGTCGTCGTCATCCCCCGCGCCGCCGGATGCGGCATCGACGGCTTCGTCGATCTTTCCGGCGTCGTCGAATTCCGACGTCAGGATTCCGTCGTTCGTCATGGTGGTGCCTTTCTATGCGGTCAGCGTGCGGAGAGCGATGTGGTCGGCTCGCTCAGGCGCTGGGCGCTGGTCGAGGAGTAGAGCTCGTCGACGACGCGCTCGGCCAGTCCGAGCCCGGTGGTCATCCCGATTCCGGTCGTCACGGAGACGACGCGCACATCCGGCAGCGGCGATGCGACGAGGAAGTCCTGCGGAGCCGACGCGTAGACGCCCTGCCAGCGTTCGCGCACCCGGAGGTCGCTCACACCGAAGAGGTCGCGCGCGAGAGCGAGCAGCGCGTCGAACGCCGGCTCCCCCTGGAACGGCTCGATACCGTCGCCGCGGTAGTGGGTGTCGCCGATGATCAGGCCGCCGTCGGGGCGCTGCGTGTACATCTGGTTCAGGTCGAGGGCAGCGAGGTCGGGATGCTCGGCGAGGAGTCGGGCGCGAAGGGCGGCGGCCGACGCGGTGCGGGTGAACCCCGCGTAGCGGACGAGTGACCAGCCGGTGAACAGGGGCGAGCTCAGCGGGCCGTCGAGTTCCGCATCCACCAGGAGCATGTCGAGGCCGCAGCGCTGGATCCCGTGGGTTTCCGCGATCACCGGGAACAGCTGGTCGACGTCGTGGTTGACGGCGACGATCACGGTGTCGGCGATGAAGGGCCCGCGTGCGGTGTGGACGCGGCCCCGCTCGACACCGAGCACCGTGGTCGTGAAGTGGAAGTCGACGCCTCCGGCGCGCAGCCGGCGGGCGATCGCCCCGGCGGCTTCGCGCGGGTCGACCTGGAGGTCGCGCGGGAGCCACGCGCCCGAGTGGATGCGGTCCGCAGCGACAGGGACGCGTTCGCGCACCTGGCCGGCGTCGAGGAGGACGATGTCGTCGGGCCCACGCAGGTCGCGGAACTCTTCGAGGACCGATGTCTCGTCCTCCGCCTGTGCCACGACGACCGTTCCGGTCTCGCGGAGCCAGAAGCCCGCCTCCGCCGCGAGCGCGAGCCACAGCTCGCGGGACTCTTCGCCGTATTCCCGGGCGAGGCCGTCCTGCCCGGTGAGGCAGAGATGTCCGAAGTTGCGGATGGAGGCGCCGAGGATTCCGGCTGCCCGGTCGAGCACGACGACGGACAGTCCGCGCCTGCTGGCGGCGACCGCGTGGGCAAGGCCGACGATTCCGGCACCGACGATGGCGACATCGTAGTGACGCCGGCTGTTGCCTCCCATCGCCCCGATCCCCTCTCGCCTCGCGTATGCAAAACGCTAAGCAGACCGGGCGAATCGCGCGCCAACCGATGGTTACCGTGAGGTGAACGGATGCGCACATCCGGCCTGCGCCCCGCCCGGGTGTTGCGTAAACGTGACGGTCGGCGAGATAATGCAACACGTGACCGTCGACGACAACACCAGGGAATTCGATCCGGACATCGTCACCGACTTCAGCAGGCGGATGAGCTACGGCTCCTACCTCGACCTCGACGTCCTGCTGAGCGCGCAACGTCCGGTCAGCACGCCGGAGCATCACGACGAACTGCTGTTCATCATCCAGCACCAGACCACCGAGCTGTGGCTGAAACTCGTGCTGCACGAGCTCCGTTCGGCGCGCGACCTGCTGCGCGCCGACCAGCTCCAGGTCGCCCTCAAGCGGATCGCGCGGGTGAAGCACATCCAGAAGACCCTTACCGAGCAGTGGTCGGTGCTGGCGACGCTCACGCCCACCGAGTACGCCGAGTTCCGCGGTTTCCTCGGCAACTCGTCCGGTTTCCAGTCGTACCAGTACCGCGCGGTCGAGTTCGTGCTCGGCAACAAGAACAGGCGGATGCTGAGCGTCTTCGAGAGCGACCCGGCGGCTCACGCGCTTCTCACCGAACTGCTCGAGCAGCCGAGCGTCTACGACGAATTCCTGCGCTACCTCCACCGCGCAGGCTTCGCCATCCCGGCGTCGGTGCTCGACCGCGACGTGACGCAGGCGCACACGTTCACGCCCGAACTCGTCGAGACGTTCCGCGGCATCTACGAGAACGCGACCGAGCACTGGGCCGAGTACGAGGCCTGCGAAGAACTGGTCGACCTCGAGGACAACTTCCAGCTCTGGCGGTTCCGCCACCTGAAGACGGTTCAACGCACGATCGGCATGAAGACCGGGACGGGCGGCTCGACCGGCGTGACGTTCCTGCAGAAAGCGCTTGAGCTGACGTTCTTCCCGGAGCTGTTCGCGGTGCGGACCGAGATCGGCGCCCCGGGACCGGCGGGAGACTGACGTGGTCGCCGACGGGTTCACGCTCGGCGTCGAACAATGGTGGTCGGGCGGCTGGCGGGACCGCACGGTCTTCGTCGCGGCCGGCGGCCGCCTCCATGCCGTCGGAGGACGAGACACGGACGCCGACGTCGAACTGCCGGGAACCCTCTTCCCGCGTCTCGTCGACCACCACGTCCACCTGGGACTCATCGACCCGTCCGCCCTGATGGCCGGCGGGATCACCGCGGTCACCGACCTCGGCTGGGTGCCGTCCGAGTCGGCACGCCTGCGCGACGAGAGCGGAGCGCCCAGCTCAGGCCTTCCTGAGGTGAGCATCGTGGGCGCGCTTCTCACGTGCCCGGGCGGCTATCCGACGCAAAGCGGGTGGGCTCCCCCCGGCGCGTGGGTGGAGGTCGGCGATGCAGCGGATGCGCGGGTCGCGGTCGACGCGCAGGTCGCGGTCGGCGCATCCGCCATCAAGTTCACGATGAACAGCGAAGCGGGCCCGGCGCCGTCGGATGAACTGGCGTTCGCGATCGTCGCCGCCGCGCACCAGGCGGGACTGCCTGCCGTCGTCCACGCGCAAGGTGCAGGACAAGCGCGGCGGGCATTCAGGGCAGGCGCCGACCGCTTCGCACACACCCCGTTCTCGGAACGTCTCGACGACGACCTCATCCGCAGCATGGCCGACGCCGGAACCGAATGGATCTCCACGCTCGACATCCACGGCTGGGGCACCCCGATCGGCGAATTCAAGCTGGCGACGGACAACCTGCGCCGCTTCGCCGACGCTGGGGGCCGCATCCTGTACGGAACCGACCTCGGGAACGGCCCGCTGCGCGTCGGCGTGAACGGCCGGGAACTGCTCGCACTGGCAGCCGCAGGACTCGATCGCGACACGCTCGTCGCATCCATCGCCGGCGACCGGCTGACGACCGCCATCGGCCCGCGCTTCGCCTGGGCGCCGGGCCGACCGCCTGCAGACCCGGCCGCCGCAGCGCACTGGCTCACCACATGCCGTGGGCTCACGGTCGACAGCCTCACCCACTGAACCCGCCAACCCGCCCGACCGCCGCATCCGCAACGCCTGACCCGTAGCCCCCGCACCACAGGAGGACCGCAATGACCGAACCGACACCCGACCGCCCCGGACAGCACGCCGTCTCGACGGGCAGCGTCGACCCCCATCTCGGCTACGCGAGGCGGATGGACCGCAGTGACGGGCTCGCGCACTTCAGGCGGCAGTTCCACGGTATCCCGCAGGCCTCGGATGCCGGCGACGGCGGAACGGGGGGCTCGAGCGCCTCCGACACGGGCGGCGTCGTCGCCTACCTCGACGGCAACTCGCTGGGGCGGCCGACCCGTGCCAGCCTCGAACGCATCCAGCGGTTCCTGGCCGAAGCGTGGGGTGGCCGGCTCATCCGCGGCTGGGACGAAGAGTGGATGGAGCTCCCGTACACGATCGGCGATGCGCTCGGACGCGCGGCGATCGGGGCCGCTCCCGGGCAGGCGTTCATCGGAGACTCGACCACGGTCATGCTCTACAAGCTGGCCCGTGCCGCCGTCGATTCGCAGATCGCCCGGCGTGGAGACGGCCCGTTCCGCACCGAGATCGTCGTCGACACCGACAACTTCCCGACCGACAGGTACGTGCTCGAAGGCATCGCGCAGGAGCGCCGGATGACACTGCGCTGGATCGAAGCGGACACGGCCGGCGGCGTCACGCCGGAGCAGGTGGCGGCCGTCGTCGGGCCGCAGACCGCGCTCGTCCTGCTGAGTCACGTCGCCTACCGGTCCGGCTTCATCGCCGACGTGCCTGCCATCACGAAGATCGCGCATGACGCCGGCGCGCTTGTTCTCTGGGACCTGTGCCATTCGGCCGGGTCCGTGCCCGTCGAACTCGACGCCTGGGGTGTCGACCTCGCCGTCGGCTGCACCTACAAATACCTCAACGGTGGACCGGGCTCACCCGCGTTCGGCTACGTCAGGGCCGGACTGCAGGATGCGCTCGCGCAGCCGATCCAGGGGTGGATGGGAACCCGCGACGTGTTCGCGATGGGGCCGCGCTACGTGGCCGGGGAAGGCATCCACCGCTTCGTCAGCGGCACGCCCGCCATCGTCGGGATGCTCGCCATGCAGGACACGATCGCGATGATCGAGCAGTGCGGTATCCAGGCGGTGCGCGACAAATCGGTGGCGCTCACCGAGTTCGCGATCGCGCTCGCCGACGACTGGCTCGCTCCGCTCGGAGTCACCGTGGCGAGCCCGCGAGACGCAGCCAGGCGCGGAGGCCATGTGACCCTCAACCACTCCGCCATGCGCGAGGTGACGGCCCGGCTCTGGGAGCAGGACGTGATCCCCGACTACCGCGACCCGTACGGGCTGCGCATCGGACTGTCGCCGCTCAGCACCAGTTTCGAGGAGACCTACCGAGGGCTGGCAGCCGTGCGGGACACGTTGCGCGCGGAACTGCTGCACCGGTCAGGGCTCGGGTGACGATGGTTGCGGGTGGTGCTGCGGGCGCTGGCGCTGGCGCGGCGGGCGCTGCGGACACGGTGCTCGACGACTTCGATTCGCGCCCCGGCGGCTCGATGTCGCTCCTGCGCACGATCGTGGGCAGCACCCTGCGTCGGCTCGGAGGGTGGATGCCGACGGCAGGCGCCATCACCATGCTCGACGCACTGGAGGTGCCCCCATCGACCGCCCGCTCCACACTCACTCGTCTCGCCGCGCGTGGCGTCCTCGCCCGCGAACCGCGCGGCGGCGTCGCCGGCTATGTGCTCCGTCCGGAGGCGGTGCCCATGCTCGAACGAGGCGACGCGCGGATCTTCCAGCCCGCCGCATCCGTCGACGCCGGATGGTGCCTCGTCTCGTTCTCGATCCCCGAACGGCATCGCGACCGCCGTCACCAGTTGCGGCGACGGCTCGACTGGATCGGCTGCGGCACGGTCAGCGACGCCTTGTGGATCGGGCCGGAACGCGTCGCGGACGACGTGCGCGACATCCTCGCCGACCTCAAGCTCGCCGGAGAAGTGACGGTGTTCACCGGCGCACGACCGCTCGCGGACCGCCCGCTGGCCGAGCTCGCGGGTCGCTGGTGGGACCTCGAACGCGTACGGATGCTCCACCAGGCGTTCATCGAGCGGTTCTCGCCGGCGGCGAGCGCGGCGGCCGCTCGCGATATCACGCCGGGCGGCGCTCGCGCGGCCTTCGCGACCTGGATCGGCGCTCTCGACGAGTGGCGCGTCATCCCGTACCTCGATCCCGGCCTGCCGGAGACGGCCCTCCCCGCGGGATGGCCGGGGCACGCCAGCCGGGAGCTGTTCGAGATCATCCGGGAACGATACTCGGATGCGGCGCTCGCCTTCGCGCGCGCCGTCACGACCTGTGGACAACCGGCAAACACGCCCGCGATCCCCCGATAGAATCGACTCATCCCCACCCAGCTGCCGAGCGGAGAGTGCCCGTGCCCACCATCGTTGTAGAAGTCATGCCGAAGGCTGAGCTGCTCGACCCGCAGGGCAAGGCCGTGGCCGGCGCCCTGGCGCGCATCGGCAAGGGCCAGTTCACCGCTGTCAGGCTCGGCAAGCGCTTCGAGCTCACCGTCGACGGGCCGATCGACGACGCGACGAAGGCGGCTGTCGAGGAGATCGCGGCAGACATCCTCTCCAACTCGGTGATCGAAGACGTCGTGGGCATCCACTACAGCGAGGCCGACGCCTGATGCGTATCGGCGTCGTCACGTTCCCGGGCTCGCTGGACGACCGCGATGCCCTGCGCGCCATCCGCCTCGCCGGCGCCGAGGCGGTCGCGCTCTGGCACGGCGACCACGACCTGCAGGGCGTCGACGCGCTGGTGCTGCCCGGCGGCTTCAGCTACGGCGACTACCTGCGCTGCGGTGCGATCGCGAGCCTCTCGCCGATCATGACCGAGGTCATCGACGCTGCAGGCAAGGGTCTGCCCGTGCTCGGCATCTGCAACGGGTTCCAGATGCTCGCCGAGGCGCACCTCGTCTCGGGCGGGCTCATCCGCAACGACCACGGCAACTTCATCCGGCGCGACCAGCACCTGCGCGTCGAGAACGTCTCGACTCCGTGGACCAGCGGGTTCGAGCAGGGGCAGGAGATCGTCATCCCGCTCAAGAACGGCGAGGGCGGCTTCATCGCGCCCGCCGACGAGCTCGCCCGCCTCGAGGGCGAGGGCCTCGTCGTCTTCCGCTACCAGGGCGTCAACCCCAACGGTTCGCTGAACGACATCGCCGGCGTGCGCAACGAGCGCGGCAACGTCGTCGGCCTCATGCCGCACCCGGAGCACGCCGTCGAGCCCGGCTTCGGCCCCGACACCCCGGCCGCTATGCGCTCCGGCGTCGACGGCCTGACCTTCTTCACCTCGGTCATCCGAAGCACCCTCGTCGAGGCGTAGTTTGCTCCGACCGCACTAGTTTCGCCCCAGCGCACTCGTACGTACGAGTGCGCTGCGAAAGAACGAGTGCGCTGGCAAGGAGCTAGCCGAGGCGCCAGCAGCGACGGGGAGGGAGCCCGCGCAGCGCCGGTAGACTGGGGATGCCCGGCACCCGCGACTTCTTGGAGACTGCCTCCCGTGACCGACCTTTCCACCGCATCCGTCGTCGACACCGTTGCGAACGCCCTCGAAACGCCCGAACGCGAGCAGCCGTACGCGGCACTCGGCCTGAAGGACGACGAGTACGCGCGCATCCGGGAGATCCTCGGGCGCCGCCCGACGAGCGGCGAGCTCGCGATGTACTCGGTGATGTGGAGCGAGCACTGCTCCTACAAGTCGTCGAAGATCTACCTCCGCCAGTTCGGCCAGAAGGTCACGCCCGCCATGAAGAAGAACCTCATGGTCGGCATGGGTGAGAACGCGGGCGTCGTCGACGTGGGCGAAGGCTGGGCAGTCACCTTCAAGGTCGAGTCGCACAACCACCCCAGCTACATCGAGCCCTTCCAGGGCGCGGCGACCGGCGTCGGCGGCATCGTGCGCGACATCATCTCGATGGGCGCTCGTCCTGTCGCCGTCATGGACCAGCTGCGGTTCGGCGCCATCGAAGAGCCCGACACCGCGCGCGTCGTCCACGGCGTCGTCTCCGGAATCTCGTTCTACGGCAACTGCCTCGGCCTGCCTAACATCGGCGGCGAGACCTACTTCGACGCGGTCTACCAGGGCAACCCGTTGGTCAACGCTCTGTCGGTCGGTGTGCTCCGCCACGAGGACCTCCACCTGGCGAACGCGTCCGGCCTCGGCAACAAGGTGGTGCTGTTCGGCGCCCGCACCGGCGGCGACGGGATCGGTGGGGCCTCGATCCTGGCTTCGGACACCTTCTCCGCCGGCGGTCCGACGAAGCGACCGGCCGTGCAGGTCGGCGACCCCTTCGCCGAGAAGGTGCTCATCGAGTGCTGCCTCGAACTGTTCCGCGACAAGCTCGTCGAAGGCATCCAGGATCTGGGCGCGGCCGGCATCTCGTGCGCGACCTCCGAGCTCGCGTCCAACGGTGACGGCGGAATGTTCATCGAGCTCGACAAGGTACTGCTGCGCGATCCGAGTCTCACGGCCGAAGAGATCCTGATGTCCGAAAGCCAGGAGCGCATGATGGCGGTCGTGAAGCCAGAGCTTCTCGACGCCTTCCTCGCGGTCACGGCCAAATGGGATGTGGAGACCAGCGTGCTCGGTGAAGTCACCGACACGGGCCGGCTCGTCATCAACTGGCATGGCGAAGAGATCGTCAACGTCGAGCCCCGCACCGTCGCTGTCGACGGTCCCGTGTACGAGCGCCCGGTCGCGTACCCGGCCTGGATCGACGCCCTGCAGGCCGACAGCGCATCGCGGCTGCCGCGGTCGAGCGACCGTGAGGTTCTGCGCGAACAGTTCCTCGCTCTGCTCGGCAGCGCCAACCTGGCCGACAAGGGCTGGATCACCGACCAGTACGACTATTTCGTCGGCGGCAATACGGCTCTCGCCTTCCCCGACGACGCTGGAATGATCCGCGTCGACGAGCAGAGCGGACTCGGCTTCGCCATCGCGACGGATGCGAACGGCCGCTACTGCCAGCTCGACCCGAAGCAGGGCGCCCGGCTCGCACTCGCCGAGGCGTACCGCAACGTGTCCGCATCCGGAGCCGTACCTGCGGCGGTAACGGACTGCCTCAACTTCGGCAGCCCCGAGAACCCCGAGGTGATGTGGCAGTTCTCGCAGACCGTCGAGGGTCTCTCCGATGCCTGCCTGGAGCTCGAGATCCCTGTCACCGGCGGCAACGTGTCGTTCTACAACCAGACCGGGTCCACCCCCATCTTCCCGACGCCGGTCGTCGGTGTGCTCGGCGTGATCGATGACGTCGCGCGGCGCATCCCGAGCGGATGGCAGGACGAAGGCGACAACATCTACCTGCTCGGCGTCACGCGTGAGGAGCTCGACGGTTCCGCATGGGCCGGCACGATCCACGGGCACCTGGGCGGCCTTCCGCCGACGGTCGACCTGGCGCGCGAACGTGAGCTGGGTGAGCTGCTGCGGGCGGGGTCCCTCGAGAGCCTGATCGGATCCGCCCACGACCTGGCTGACGGCGGGCTGGCACAGGCCCTCGCCGAGAGCGTTCTGCGCTTCGGTGTCGGCGCCCGCGTCTGGATCACCGAGATCATGGAACGTGACGGTGTGGATGCGACGACCGCGCTCTTCAGCGAATCGACCGGCCGCGTCATCGTCTCGGTGCCGCGCGAAGACGACGTGAAGTTCCGCGGACTCTGCGAGGGCCGAGGCTACCCGGTGCTACGCATCGGCGTGACCGATGCCGAAGTGGGCACGCAGCCTGTGCTCGAGATCCAGGACTATTTCACGGTCGGACTCGAAGAGCTGGGCAGCACCCACAAGGCGACACTGCCCGAATACTTCGGTCCGGTCGTCTCCGCCAAGCCGGGCGCCGGCTACCTCGCCAAGACCGACTGAGCCCGGTCGCGGGTCAGCACGCGCACGCGTTGCTGGGTCAACAGGATCCCGAGCAGCACGACGACGGCCCCCACCGGCTCGTTCCAGCTGAGCGACTCCTGCAGCACGAGGATCCCGAGCGCCACTCCGACGACCGGTGTGACATAGGTGACCCCGGACGTCGCGGTCGGCCCCCACGCCCGCAGCACGTTCATGTTCCAGATGTAGACCACCCCGGTGCCGAGCGCACCGAGGGCGAGGAGACTCAGCAGCACCGGCCAGCTGAAGGTGATCGGCCCCAGCGCGACCACGGGGGTCAGCGCGATCATGATGACCGCGGCCACACCGATGTTCATGAAGGCCACCGTCGTCGCCGGCATGTCCCGATGGCTGATGAAGCGGCGGATGTAGCCGAAACTGAAGCCGTAGCAGGTAACAGCCCCGAGGCAGGCCAGCTGCCCCCACAGGCTGCCGGTGAGGGCCGAGATCTGCCATGGCCCCACCACGACGACGACACCGACGATTCCCACCAGGACGCCCAGCACCTGGTCACGGTTGAGCTTCTCGACCCGAAAGGCGGCGGTCGCGAGAATCGCGGTCGTGATCGGCGTGACGGCGTTGTAGATGCTGGCGAGGCTCGACGAGACGTACTGCTCGGCCCAGGCGAACAGCAGGTACGGGATCACGCAGTAGGTGATCGCCACCACCACGAAATGCAGCCAGACGATCGGCTCCCGAGGCAGGCGGCTCCGTGTCGCCAGCGCGATGATGCCCAGCGTGATCGCGCCGAAGACAAGGCGCGCCCAGACCACCTGCCCGAAGCTCACGCCCTCGAGGCCCACCTTCATGAACAGGAAGCTGGCGCCCCAGACGAGACCCATGGCGATGAACTGGACGGCGACCTTCACCCTTCGACGTTACCGGCGTCCACCGACATCCGCTCGCGGAATTCGGACACCGCACGCCGACCCCGCCGCCGGCATCCCTCGCCGCCACCCACGGACACCGCACGCCTCAGTCGACGATGGTGATCCTCACGGGCACGTTCCCCCGGGTCGCGTTCGAGTACGGGCACACGAGGTGGGCCTTGTCTGCGAGCTCCTCAGCTTGCGCGCGCCCCACATTCGGCACGTACACGTCGAGCTCGACGGCCAGCCCGTAGCCGCCCGCACCGTTGTCGCCGATGCCGACGCTCGCCGACACCCCTGCGTCGCGCGTGTCGAGCTTCTCGCGCCGCCCGACCGCGTGCAGTGCACTCAGGAAGCAGGCGGCGAACCCGGCCGCGAACAGCTGCTCGGGGTTGGTGCCTTCGCCTGATCCCCCGAGTTCGCGCGGGGGACGGGTGTCGAAGTCGAGGAAGTCGTCCTCGCTGCGAACATGGCCGTCACGGCCTCCACCTGATGCGTGCGCGATGGCCGTGTAAGCGATCTCCATGACCGTCAGCCCACACCGGCCGGCTGAACGGGCGCTGAAGGCGGCGTCAGGAAGAGGGTGTATAGGGCGCCTGGTCCACGTCGAATCGGACTCCGGAGAACTCTTCGAGTCGTGACCAGAGCCGGGTGCCCACCTGGGGATCGCTGCTGGTCGCTGTGGGCCGCTGCCGCGTGGGCGCCCCTCGCGTCAGGTAGCGGGGGCCCCAGTAGTCGCCGCCCCGCGCATCCGGGTCGGTGACCGCCTGGACGACCGGCCAGGCTCCCCGATCCTTACCTTGCGTGCCGACGGCCTGCAGGTTGTCGACGAACCGGGTCATGCGCGTCGGCTCGTTGACGCCCCGGATGCCCGGCGTGCGGCCGCTGATCGAATAGCCCGGATGCGCGACCAGGCTGATCACTCCGCTCCGCGCCAGGCGCAGCCGGCGATCGAGTTCGAACCCGAAGGCCTGCACGGCGATCTTCGACTGCGCGTACGCACGCCATCCGCTGTAACGGCGTACGAGCTGCAGATCGTCGAGGCGGAAGGTCGAGAGGCGGCTCGCGAGGCTCCCGAGCACGACGACGCGGGCGCCGTGAGTCTGCGCGAGCGTCGGGTAGAGGAGGGCTGTGAGCGCGAAGTGGCCGAGCACGTTGGTGGAGAGCACGAGCTCGTTGCCGCGCGAATCGGTTTCGCGTCTCGCCGGCGGATGCACCATCCCGGCGTTCTCGACGAGCGCGTTGAGATGGCCGCGCGCCGCCAGCACGTCGGCAGCCGCGCGAATCGATTCGGGGTCGGTGACATCGAGGTCGAGCAGTTCGACACTGGCTCCGGGGACGCGCCCGCGGATGGCGGTGACCGCCGCATGGCCGCGCTCCCGGCTGCGGCAGGCGAGCACGACGTGGGCTCCCGCCGCGGCGAGCTGCTCGCTCGTGAAGTAGCCGATTCCGCTGTTCGCGCCGGTGACCACGACGACTTTGCCGGTCTGGTCGGGCAGCCCGGCCGCCGTTCCGGTCACGACGCCCGGTCTTCGGCGGTGGATCCCGCGATGCGTTCGTGGTGATGGATCACTTCGGCCACGATGAAGTTGAGGAACTTCTCCGCGAACGCAGGGTCCAGGTGGCTCTCCTCGGCGAGCGCCCGGAGGCGCTGGATCTGCTCGCGCTCGCGCTCCGGATCGGCCGGCGGCAGACCGTGAGCCGCTTTGAGCCTGCCGACCTGCTGCGTGAACTTGAAGCGCTCGGCGAGCATGTGCACGACCGCGGCGTCGATGTTGTCGATGCTTTGGCGGATGCTGTGCAGCTGTTCCAAGACCGCGGCGTCGGCGGACGTTTCCAGGTCGGCAGCGGGGATGTCGTTCGGGGCCATAGACCGACCCTAACGCCCTGACCGGCCGATACGGTGGTGAGGTGACCGAGACATATCTCACCCAGCCGATCGACGAACAGTCCGCCCGTGCCCTGGCCGAAGGCGGCTTGAGGTTGTCGCTGGTCGACACCTCCGACGACGCTGCATTCGACGAGTGGCTGCGTGCGGACCACCGCGGCTTCCTCGGCGGGCGCCCGAGCGATGAGACACTCCGTGAAACGCGTGACTACCAGCGCGATCTGCGGACGACCGGCGTCTACGACGACTCGATACCGGCGGCTGCCTCCCCGGTCGGCACGGCGAACTCGTGGATCGCCCCTCTCACCGTCCCCGGGGGCGCAGCTGTCGGGAGTTGGGCCATCAGCAATGTCACCGTGGCGCCGACCCATCGACGTCGGGGCATCGCCCGCGCACTGCTCGGGGCCGAACTGCGCACGGCGCACGCCCTCGGCGTGCCGATCGCGATCCTCACCGTGTCGGAGTCGGTGATCTACGGCCGGTGGGGTTTCGGGCCTGCGACCTTCGCGAGCGAATGGCGGGTCGACACGAAGCGGGTGCGATGGGCGGGCCCGGCGACGACCGGCACGCTCTCGTTCACCGAACCCGAGGCGTACCGGGAGACGGGCCGGGCGGTCCTCCACGCGGTGATGGCGTCCCGCGCCGGCGAGATCGAGCAGACGCCGTACCACGCCGATCGTGTGATCGGGCCGCTCAAGGGCAACTCCCTGGCGGACAAGTACCGCCTCGTGCGTTACGACTCCCCCACCGGCGAGCCCGAAGGATTCGTGAGCTACGTCGTCAAGGATGCGGACGACTTCGTGCGGCACACCGTCGACGTGACCTACCTCGCCGCCGCGACGGATGAGGCCCTCACCGCCCTGTGGCGGTACCTGCTCGAACTCGATCTCGTGGCCGAGGTGCACATCGACACCCGGGGTGTCGATGAGCCGCTGCACCACCTCGTCTCGGATGTCCGCGGCGCTCGCGTCGTCGGTGTTCAGGACCACCTGTGGGTGCGCATCCTCGACGTCCCCGCGGCGCTCGGCGCCCGACGGTACGAGCAGGACGGCGAACTCACGATCGAGGTCACCGACGACATGGGGTTCGCCGGCGGCCGGTACCGGATGCGCGTGAGCGGCGGCGAGGCGACCGTCGAGTCCACGACCGCGTCACCCGACGTGACCCTGCCGGTCGCTTCGCTCGGCTCGGTCTACCTGGGCCACGACGCGGCCCGGCACCTCGCGCTCGCGGGCAAGCTCACCGGCGATGCCGACGCCCTGGACCGCGTCTTCCGCACCGCCGTCCCTCCCCGTCTCTCGACCTGGTTCTAGCGCTCTTCCCGAGCCCGCCGAGTCGTCGCTATCTCCCCTCATCCGCGCCGGGAAAGGGGAGTTGGTGACGACTGGGCCGTGCTTCAGTCGACCAGGTCGTGCCGCACGACGATCGCGTCGCGACCCGGCCCGACGCCGATCGCCGAGATGCGGGCGCCGCTGATCGCTTCGAGCGCCAGCACGTAGTCCTGCGCGTTCTGCGGCAGATCCCCGAACTCCCGGACGCCCGAGATGTCTTCTGACCAGCCCGGGAACTCCTGGTAGATCGGCACTGCGTGGTGGAAGTCGGTCTGCGAGGCGGGAACCTCGTCGTGGCGCACGCCGTCGACGTCGTAGGCGACGCACACCGGGATGCGTTCGAGGCCGGTGAGGGTGTCGAGCTTCGTCAGCACGAAATCGGTCACCCCGTTGATGCGCGCCGAGTAGCGCGCGATGGGCGCGTCGTACCAACCGGTGCGCCGCGGGCGCCCCGTCGTCGTGCCGAACTCGAAGCCGCGCTCACGCAACCACTCACCGGACTCGTCGAACAGTTCGGTCGGGAAGGGGCCGGCGCCGACCCGCGTCGTGTACGCCTTGACGACGGCGATGACCCGGTCGATGCGGTTCGGGCCGATGCCGGAGCCCGTGGCTGCGCCGCCGGCGGTCGAGTTGGATGAGGTCACGAACGGATACGTTCCGTGGTCGACGTCGAGCATGGTCGCCTGGCCGCCCTCGAACAGCACGTACTTGCCGGCGTCGAGTGCCTGGTGCAGCAGCAGCCCCGTGTCGGCGACCATCGGCCGGAGTCGTTCCGCATAGCTGAGCAGGTCGGTGACGACCTCGTCGACGGTGATGGCCCGGCGGTTGTAGACCTTGACCAGCATGTGGTTCTTCTGGTCGAGGGCTCCCTCGACCTTCTGCCGCAGGATGTTCTCATCGAAGAGGTCCTGGATGCGGATGCCCACCCGGTTGATCTTGTCGGCGTACGTCGGGCCGATGCCCCGGCCGGTCGTGCCGATCTGGCGCTTGCCGAGGAAGCGCTCGGTCACCTTGTCGATCGTGCGGTGGTACTGGGTGATCACATGCGCGTTGGAGCTCACACGCAGGCGCGACACGTCGACGCCGCGGGCGATGAGCGCATCCAGCTCTTCGAAGAGCACTTCGATGTCGACGACGACACCGTTCGCGATGATCGGCGTGACGCCCTCGGTCAGGATTCCCGACGGCAGCAGGTGCAGCGCGTACTTCTCGTTGCCGACGACGACCGTGTGGCCGGCGTTGTTGCCACCGTTGAACTTGACCACATAGTCGATGCGGCTGCCGAGGAGGTCGGTCGCCTTGCCTTTGCCTTCGTCGCCCCATTGGGCGCCGATGATCACGATCGCGGGCACTGTTCAGTCCTCTCGTGGAAGCGCGCTGGGGCCGGTTCCCGTTGCACTCGATCCTATCGTGGCGGCCGAAAGCGCCTGCGATCGCGGTGGGGATGGCCCGTCGTGCGTCGGCGGCGCGCCGTAGGGTTGCAGGGTGAGCACGCCATCTGAGCGCATCCTGCGCATCCTGCACCTGTCCGACACGCACCTGTACGGCGACGGCACTCTGCACTACGGGCTCGTCGACACGCGGGCGGCGCTCGCCAGGACGCTGGAGCGGGCCGGCGAGCTCGACGCGGTGGACGTGGTCGTCGCATCCGGTGATCTCTCCGACGACGGCTCGCCCGAGTCGTACCGCATTCTTTCCGGGATGCTCGAACCGTGGGCCGCCGAACGCGGAGCCGTGGTCGTCTACGCGATGGGCAACCACGACCTTCAGGCTGGATTCGAGGAGGTGCTCGGGCAGCGGACGCGCACCCTCGACATCAGGGGGTTCCGCATCGCGACCGTCGACAGCGCCGTGCCCGGTGCGGGCTACGGGAACCTCGACGAGGCGCAGCTCGACGCCCTGCGGGTGGCACTCGAGACGCCGTCGAGGAACGGAACGATCGTCGTGCTGCACCATCCTCCGGTTCCCGCCCAGACGACGCTGCTGCAGGCACTCGAGCTGCAGAACCCCGCCGCCCTGCTCGACGTGTGCGCGACGGGTGACGTGCGTCTCATCCTGGCGGGCCACTACCACCATTCGCTCGCAACCGAGGCCGAGGGCATCCCCCTCGTCGTGGCACCCGCCGTTGCGAACACGGCAGATGTGCTCGCGGCCCCGGGTACCGAGCGGGCAGCGATCGGGTCCGGCTTCGCCTACGTCGAACTGGTCGGCGACGAAGCACCACGAGCGATGTTCATCACCGCGCCCGGCCCCGGCGACGGATCCCCGGTCTACGAGCTCGACCGGGCCGCCATCGATCGCATAGCCGCCTCGTACGGCCCCCGCTGAAATGCCGTCGAGAACAGGAAAACGGGGCGAATGCGGCCCGGATTCACCCCTTTTCCTGAGCTCGGCCACGTGACGAAATAGGCTTGGGCCATGGCCGGATACTCGGGAACGCCGCTGTGGAAGAAGCTCGGCGTGAAGCCCGGGTCGCGAGTACTCCTCGCGCACGCGGACCCCGGGTGGAGCATCCCGGATGCGCCCGACGGTGTCGTGTGGGTCGAGGACCACGGCACGGATGAGGGACCGCTCGACCTGGTGCTCGCCTTCTACCGGACGGTCGCCGACTATGTCGCCGAACTCGACGATCTCGCCGAGCGCATCTTCCCCGCCGGCGCCCTGTGGATCGCGTGGCCGCGCAAGGCCGCGGGCCACGTCAGCGATCTCGGCGACAACGTCATTCGGAATACGGCGCTCGAACGCGGCGGGATCGTGGACGTCAAAGTGGCCGCGGTCGACGAGGACTGGTCGGGACTGAAACTGGTGTGGCGGGTCGAGCAGCGGACACGCTGAGCCCGCGACCGCTCATCAGAAGGCGACGTGCTGGGTGATCCAGGTGTGCATGGCGACGGCGGCCGCCGCTGACGCGTTGATCGAGCGCGTGGAGCCGAACTGACTGATCTCGACCACCGCATCGGAGGCCGCGATCGCCGCATCCGACAGCCCTGGCCCCTCCTGCCCGAACAGCAGCACGCACTCCCGCGGGATGGCGAACGTCTCGATGATCACGGAACCGGGAACATTGTCGATCGCGATGATCGGGAGGGACGATTCGTGGGCCCACGCCACGAAGTCGGCCACGTCGTCGTGGTGCACGACGTGCTGGTAGCGGTCAGTGACCATCGCGCCGCGCTTGTTCCAGCGGCGCCGCCCGATGATGTGCACGGTGTCGGCGCCGAACGCGTTGGCGCTGCGCACGATCGAACCGATGTTCATGTCGTGCTGCCAGTTCTCGATCGCCACATGGAACGGATGCCGGTGCTCGTCGAGGTCGGCGACGATCGCCTCCATGCGCCAGTACCGGTAGCGGTCGATGACGTTGCGGGTGTCGCCGTGCGCCAGGAGGTCCGGATCGAAACGGGGATCGTCGGGGAGTTCGCCCTGCCACGGGCCGACCCCGTGCGTGGTGAGCTCCGCGGTCGGATTGGCTGCGTGCTCGGGGTCCACGGCACCCAGATTACTGGTACCGCATTGGAACCTCCGCGAAATGTGGCGTATCGCCGCGCAGCCTAAGCTGGGGGCGTCGAAACTGGTCCGTCGAAAGGGGTATGCGTGTCGCGACGCAACGAGATCGAATGCTGGCTCACCGACATGGACGGTGTGCTCGTCCACGAGAACAGCGCGCTGCCCGGCGCGCAGGAGCTGATCCAGCAGTGGCGCGACCAGGGCACGCCGTTTCTCGTTCTCACCAACAACTCGATCTTCACGCCGCGTGACCTGGCGGCCCGGCTGCGCGCATCCGGACTCGACGTCCCGGAGGAGGCGATCTGGACATCCGCGCTGGCCACGGCCGACTTCCTCAAATCGCAGATGCCCGGCGGCAGCGCGTTCGTCATCGGCGAAGCGGGAATCACGACCGCCCTCCACGAAGCCGGTTTCATCATGACTGACGTCGACCCCGACTATGTCGTCGTCGGGGAGACGCGCAACTACTCGTTCGAGGCGATCACCAAAGCGATCAGACTGATCGGCGCGGGCGCACGATTCATCTCGACGAACCCGGACCCGACCGGGCCGAGCTCGGAAGGTCCACTGCCCGCGACCGGTGCCGTCTCCGCCCTGATCACGAAGGCGACCGGGCGCGAACCGTACGTGGTGGGCAAGCCGAACCCGATGATGTTCCGGTCGGCGATGAATCGGATCGGCGCGCACTCCGAGAACACGGCCATGGTCGGCGACCGCATGGACACCGATATCGTCGCCGGCATCGAGGCCGGGTTGCACACGATCCTGGTGCTGACGGGCATCAGCGACCAGGAGGAGGTCGACCGCTATCCCTTCCGGCCCGACGAGATCGTCTCCGGCGTGAGCGAGCTCGTCACGCCAACCCCCGTCGAGTCGGACCTCTGAGCTCTGACTTCTTCGCGCGAGCACAGGGTTCTTCCCGAAAAGATCGGCTCATAGCCGGAAGAACCGTGTGCTCGGCGAACGCGGGCGCGGCTCAACCCTGGGGGCCGGGGCCGGCGACGGAGCCGGTGATCGGCTGGCCGGAGGAGCGGCTCGCGAAGCAGTAATAGGACCGCAGGCCGTCCGCCCACTGCTGGGGGGTCGCCGGGTAGGTGCCCTGGAGCTGCAGGTCGGGGTAGGCGCTCGCCGCCTGGAGGTTGATCACGCCCGGTTTGGTGCACAGCAGGTTGATCTGGTTGGCGAGAGCAGGCGCGCCGGGATAAGGAGCGGCCGGGTCTGCGGAGAACAGGTTCGAGTAGACCATCTGGGCGGTGTGCGGCGTGCCGCAGTCGACGATCGTGAAGGTCTCCGCCCACGGCGTGGTGTACGGCTGGATGCACTCGCCGCCGGCCAGCGTGGACCACTTCGAGACCCCGACGGGCGCCGGCGCGCCCGGCTTCGCGATCACCGTCGGCGTGGGAGTCGGCGTCGGCGTGGGTTTGGGCGTCGCCTTCGTCGTGTGCGCGGGAGTGGACACCGGGGTGCTCCCGGTGAACATGCTCGGCAGCCGGGTTCCGAAGACGAACAGACCGATGAGGATGAGCAGGGCCACAAGGCCTCCGGCGACCCAGAACAGGATGCGCCTGTTCCCCGGCGAACCCGGCGGCCTTCCGCCAGGTGGTGTCTCACCGTGCGGGTTCGTTCCACGGGAACGACGCGACGTGGTGAGCACGTCGTCCGGTCCCGCTGCGGCGGCGGCAGCGGCAGCGGATGCGGGCGCCATCGCCGCGGTCGGCGCGGATGCGGGCGCCATCGCCACGGTCGGCGCGGATGCGGGCGCCATCGCCACGGTCGGCGCGGATGCCTCGGCCAGGCTCTCGGCGTCGAGCGCCTGGGTGGCAGGCGACGGGATCGCGCCCATCAGGAGGGTGGTCTCCTCGGCCGGCTCGGGCGCATCCGCACGCACCGCTTCGATGGCCGCCGCATCCATGAGCACCGTCGCCGTGTTCGCCGAGGCTGCGCGCGCAGCCGCCTCGTCGTAGGGCGGTGGGGCGAGGTCGTCGATCCCTTCGTCGTCGGCATCCTCGTCGAATTCAGGAGCGGGTTCCGCGAGGTGGGAGGATTCGGCTGGTGTCGCCCCGACGGGAGGCGGCACCAGCCCAGGTATCGCCGGGAACCGGGGCGCCTCGACCGGCACGGTCGGCGGGGCGGGAGCGACGGCCGGAACCACGGGCACGGCGAAAGCCGGTGGCACGAGCGGCGCCGGCTCGAAGAAGGCCGGTGCCATCGGTGGGATCTCGGGGTGGACCTGGGCTGCACCGACGTCAGTCGTGTCGGTCGCGGGCCGACCATCCTCCCGTGCGGCGGGCTCGGGCTCTGCTTCGTCGAACATGCCGAGGAGGGCGGCGAGGCCGTGCCCGTCGCCGTCGGCCTCGTCGGCCTCGTCGTCCGCCGCCGTCGCGCCGGACCCTACGAGCGGGACGAGTGGCGCGGGCGACCACGGTGGAGGTGTCTGCGGGGCGGGTTCGGCCGGCGGCACGGCTGCGGGCGGCGGAACGGCCGGGGTCGGCGGGACGGCCGGGGTCGGCGGAACGGCCGGGGTCGGCGGGACGGCCGGCACGTCGTATGCGGGTGGCTGGAAGGCGCGGGTCGGAGGGGCGACCTCGTCTGTCGTCGGCGCTTCGGCAGGCGTGATCGATTCGGACGTGGCTTTGGCGGGCGTGGGCTCGGCAGGCTCTGGCGCAGCAGGTGTGGGGGCGGCGGGCGTAAGCCCCGCCGATGCGGCAGGGGGCGCGACGAGCGGGTCGGAGCCGACGCCGGGCTTGAGGTTCCAGACGAAGGGCGCACCAGGCTCGAAGATCGGGCCGGTCTGCGGCTTCGGTTCAGTGGGAGACACGGGCTCCGGGGGTTCTGCCGGAGTGACCGGGACGTCGAGGATGCTCCAGGTCGTCGTCGGCTCAACGGCCGGGGCGGGTTCCGGAGTGGTGAACGGACTGGTGACGTCCGGGAACTGCGGGTCGAAGGTGGGGGCGACAGGTTCCGTGATCGGCGGCTCGTCCGCATCCTTGCCAGACGCCGCAGCCGCAGCCTCGGCCGCGCGAGCGCGTCGTCGCCCACCGCTCAGCTGGTGGTAGAACCAGTCGGAGTTGCCGGTGTCCGGCTCGTCCGCGCCCTCGGCGCCGGCGCCCGTCTCGGGGTCGTCGGTACCGTCACGGTCGCGGGGATCGACCACTATTCCAGCCCCAGGTCAGCCAGACCGATGGCGGCGTAATACGGGTAGCCGGCATCCTCGATCTTCTCGCGGGCGCCCGTGTTGCGGTCGACGACGACGGCGACGCCGGCGATGACGGCTCCAACCTTCTCGAGTGCTTCGATCGCTTTGAGCGGCGACCCACCCGTGGTCGAGGTGTCTTCGAGGACGATCACGCGCTTGCCGGCGAGCTCGGGCCCTTCGACCTGCTTGCCGCGGCCGTGGTCCTTCGGCTCCTTGCGCACGACGAACGCGTCGTAGGAGAGCCCGCGCGCGGCGCCCTGGTGCAGGATCGCCGCTGCGACCGGGTCGGCGCCCATCGTCATCCCGCCGACCGCGGAGACGTCGGGGACGTCCGCGATGAGATCGATCATCACCTGGCCGATGAGAGGGGCCACCCGGTGGTCGAGGCTCACCTTGCGCAGGTCGACGTAGTAGCTCGCCTTTTTGCCGCTGGTCAGCGTGAAGTCGCCGTGGAAGACGGCGTCGGACGAGATGTAGTCGATGAGCTGCTGTCGTGCGTCGGTCACGTCCACGATTCTAGAGGTCGGGGGTAATCGATAGCATCGGGTCATGCGCGTCGCCACCTGGAATGTGAACTCGATCCGTGCTCGTTTCGTCCGCACCGTCGACTGGCTTGTGCGGGAGGACGTCGACGTCCTCGCGATGCAGGAGATCAAATGCAAGCCCGAGCAGTTCCCCGTCGAGGCCTTCGAGGAGGCCGGGTACGAACTCGTGATCGAAGGGCACAACCAGTGGAACGGGGTCGCTTTCGCGAGCCGCCTCCCGATGGAGGATGTCGAGATCGGCTTCCCCGAGATGCCCGGTTTCTCGAAGGGTGAAGAGGGCCCCGACCTGCCGCGCGAGGCACGCGCGCTGGGTGTGACGGTGGCGGGCATCCGCCTCTGGAGCCTGTACGTGCCGAACGGCCGCGCGCTCGGCGATCCGCACTTCGAGTACAAGCTGGACTGGCTGGCGACCCTCGCAGCCGACACCCAGCGCTGGCTGGCCGAGAAACCCGACCAGCCTCTCGCGCTGATGGGCGACTGGAACATCGCCCCCCTCGACTCCGACAACGGCGACCCGAGCGTCATCCCCGGCGTCTCGACCCACATCTCGCCGCCCGAACGCAGCGCGTTCAGCACGTTCGAGTCGATCGGCCTCACCGACGTGGTCCGTCCGCTCGTCCCCGAGGGCTTCACCTACTGGGACTACAAGCAGCTGCGCTTCCCGCGCAACGAGGGGATGCGCATCGACTTCATCCTGGGTTCGAAGCCGTTCGCCGACCTCGTCACGGGGGCGAGCATCCACCGCAACGAACGCAAGGGGCAGGCGCCGAGCGACCACGTGCCGGTTGTCGTCGACCTCGACCTCGAGCCGGAGGAAGACGACGACGATCGCCCGATGATCTTCGGCTGACGCCGCGACCCCTGCTCGCTAGGCTCGACGTATGCCGACACTCGAAGTCCCGGGCGCATCCCTGTACTACGAGACGGCCGGGCACATCTCGTCGCCGGCCGTGCTCCTCATCCACGCCGGGGTCGCGACACTGCGCATGTGGGACCCGCTCGTGGAGCGCCTGGCCGACGACCACTTCGTCGTGCGGTTCGACACGCGGGGCTTCGGCCGCACGACCACCGAGAACGTCGAATTCTCGGACCGCCAGGACGCACGCGACCTGCTCGACCACCTCGGAGTGACCCAGGCGGTCGTGGTCGGATGCTCGCGCGGAGGCCGCATTGCGATCGATCTCGCCCTCGAGAGCCCGGAACGCGTCATCGGGCTGGTGACGATCGGATCAGGCCCGAGCGGTTTCCCCGAAATCGAGCTCACCGACACCGAGGACGCCCTGTTCGATCGATGCGACGAGGCGTACAAGGCGGAGGACTGGCACCTGCTCAGTCGACTCACCGTGGAACTGTGGACGATCGGCCCGACGCGCAGCAACGACGACCTCGACCCGCGCTTCGTCGAGATCGCGTACGAACTGAACCGGCCCAACGCCGAGCATGCGGGCGAGGCGCCGATCGCCATCCCGCTCGATCCGCCGGCGTTCGATCGCATCGTCGACATCGAGATTCCGGCTCTGGTGACCGTGGGTGAGTTCGACCTGTCGGAGGCGCTCGCGCAGCAGGCCTACCTGCTCGACGCGATCCCCGGCGCCGACGGTTACATCTTCAGCGACACAGCGCACCTCCCGAGCGTCGAGCATCCCGACGAGTTCGCTGACGTCCTGCTCGGCTGGATGGAGCGCAACGGCCTGTGACGAGGCCCGGATGCGCTCAGCGGATGACCCGCGCCCACAGGTTCTCGATGTCGCCGGCGGTGCTGCGCTCCATCCATTCCAGGTGCACCGGCTGTCCGCCGTCCCGGTCGAGCATCCGCACCCCGTCACCCAGCAGGATGGGCGCGATGTGCAGCAGCACCTCGTCGAGCAGGCCGGCCTCGAGGCAGGCACGTGCCGTCGCCGCGCCGAGCACGACCACGTACCCGCCATTGGCTGCCGCCCTCGCGACCTCGACCGCATCCTGCAGCTCGCCGGAGAGAAAGGTGTAACCCTCGCGTGCCGGTTCGTCAGGATCGCGGGTGAGCACGAACATCGGGCCGGACCAGGCGCCACCGTAGGGCGCTCCCTCCGGGGAGCCGGCGGGATGCGCATCCGCCGCCGCGCCGCCACGGAACGTGTTCCCACCGATGAGCAGGGCACCGATGCGCGGCATCAGCTCGTCGACCGAAGGGTTCGGCGTTCCGGCGAACGGGCCGACCCAGTCCATGGCGCCGCGGGGGCCTGTGATGAAACCGTCGAGCGACATCGTCGCGTGGAACAGCACCTTCGCCATCGCCATCTCCTTCTTCGCACCGCTCGAACCTACGTGCGGCCGGTGAAACCCTCCATGGTCGTGTAGACGCCGAAGACCCGGTCTGCCACGGCATCCCACGCCTTCGTCGGCAGGATCCCCTTCATGGCCTTGGCCAGCCCGACCGTCCACGGAAGCAGCAGCATCGGCCTGCCGGCGAGCATCGCCCGCCAGACCCGGTCGACCACGTACGCGGGTTCCATCACCGGCGTCATGAGTGGCCCACGTGCGCCCTCGAACATCCCGGTCGAGATGTAGCTGGGCGCGACGGTCGTCACCTTGACGTGACCGAAGCCCTGCTGCCTCAGTTCGAGCCGCAACGAGTCGCTCCACCCGATCACGGCCCATTTCGACGCTGCGTAGACACTCATGCGCGGGTTCGCGACCGTACCTGCAGCGGATGCGATGTTGACGATGCGTGCTTCCCGGGTGCTCTCGATCATCCCGGGCAGGAACTCGCGGGTGATGTACATCGGGGCGAGGGCGTTGACCTGCATGGTCGGGCGGGTGTCGTCGCCGTTGTCGTGCTCCCAGAAGAACTTGCCACGAACGATGCCCGCGTTGTTGATGAGCACGTCGATCGTGCCGACCTCTTTGCGTACCACCTGCGCGGTCTGGGCGATCGCTCCGAGCTCGCCGACGTCGACGACGAACGGATGGACGGTGGTGGCCGGCCGGCCCGCAGCCGAACTCGGGGATCGACCGGGCGCACCCCACGGCGCCTCGTCACGGTCGGCGATGACGATGGCGCGCAACTCGATGGCGACGCGATCGAGGGCTTCGGCATCCTTGTCCCACAGCACGACGGCGCGTGCGCCCTCGCGCACGGCACGCTCGGCGTACAGCCTGCCCATGCCGGACGCCGCGCCGGTGATGAGGATTCGGGCGCCCCGCACGGTTCTGGTCATCCCTCCATTGTGGCCGCCCGCGGTCGACTCGGCGGAAACTCCCCTCATCCGGGGTTGGGAAGGGGAGTTGGCGCCGACTCGGAGGGGGCGGGTGCCGGGGAAGGCGCGTGAGGCACGCGTCAGCGCGCGGCGCGGTAGGCGGCGCGCTGGGCGGGTGCGAGGTGCTCCGTCGCATAGCTGAGCATGGTGCGCGGCATGGCCGGCGCGTGCGCGTCGAGGAATGAGAGCAGCTCGACCTGGTCGACGCGCTTGCCGACTTCGCGCAGCATCCAGCCGACTGCTTTCTGCATGAGGTCTTCCCGATCGTCGAGGAGGCGCTCTGCGAGCGCGAGGGTGGTGGATGCGTCACCGCGCTTGATGAACGCGAAGGTCGACAGCACGGCCACCCTCCGCTCCCACAGGACGTCGCTCCCAGCCAGCTCGAACAGCAGGTCGCGCGGCCGGTCGACGAGGTACTCGCCGAGCACGAACTCGGCCGAGCCGTCGACGAGGTCCCAGTTGTTGACCCGTCCGCGGCGCACCCCGGCGAGATAGAAGTCGGCGAGGCGCTCGCGCTGGGCGTCATCGCGCGCCTTCGGGCGGCTCGCGCGCTCGAAGAGCCTGTTCAGGATGACCAGGCCGGCCAGCCGATGCTCGTGGACGCCGCTGTCGAGCAGCACTCCGATCTCCTCGAGGGGCAGCTCGGCGAAACGCTTGGCGACGGCCCTGGTCGCCGGGACGCGCACACCGATGAAGACGTCGCCTTCGCCGTACTGGCCCGGCCCCGTCTTGAAGAACCGCTGCAGGAACACGGCGTCGTCGGGGTCGGCGACCTCGGCGAGCGCATCCATGACCTGAACGGCTGTTCCCATGCGGAGAGCCTACGCTGGCGGCGGAAACGTGCGTGCGAGCGTGTCCTGGCGCAACTTTTCGCCAAGGTCGTCAAGAAAACGCTCGACCTGCGCGGCTAGGCTCGAAGAGGGTGTGCATCGCGCGCCGCCAGAGAGACGAGCACAGTGCCGCGCCCGCGGCTCGACCACACGACGGGAGGTTCGCCATGTCACAGTCCGTATCCCAGTTCGACGCGGAAGCAATTGTCGGAGAGCCCGAGGTCGTCGAGGACGTCCGTGGCGCTCGCGGCCTGGTCGGGCATCCGGGCTGGCTCCGCCTGAAGGCGGCAGCGATCGCGCTCCAGCCGCTCCAGGTCAAGGACGGATCGGTTCCGGAGGACGGCGACAAGCACGCCGCGAAGGGCCACATCGCCGAGATCGTCGACGCCATCGCCGAGCTCGCCCCCTTCTTCCCGCACGACAGCGCGTACCTCGACGCACTCACCGCCGATTTCCGTCGCTGGTCGGATGAGGGCCTCGGAGTGCCCGACTTCCTGGACTCGCTGAACGCGTTCCAGCCGCAGCAGCACCGCATCGACGGCCTCGGACACCTCGTCGTGTTCCCCATGTACACGCAGAACGGAAGCACCGACCGCCTCGTCGAGGCTGTGCTCGTCGAGGTGATCTGGCCGGAGTTCGTCGCCGAGCTCGAGGCGGGCGACTACGGCAACAAGCTGTTCGTCCCCATCCGCTTCGTCGACTTCACCCCCGGCTACGACACGAACTCGGCGGTCCTGTTCCCGGAGACCGTCGCGATGCGCGAGATCCCGACGTTCACCTGGGGCGCGATCTTCCAGGACCGCGAGGCCGCCCGCTACCGGCGCGTGGTGCGAGCTGCCGCCGAGATCACGAAGCTCGACCTTCCGGCCGATGCGGCGCGGATGCTCGACGACCAGTCGCTCACGGAGGAGACCTTCGTGATGTGGGATCTCATCCACGATCGCAGCCACATGCGCGGCGACCTGCCGTTCGACCCGTTCATGATCAAGCAGCGCATGCCCTTCTTCCTGTACTCGCTCGAAGAGCTCCGCTGCGACCTGACGGCCTTCCGCGAGTCGGTGAAGCTGGAGCGCGAGCTCTCCGCCCTGCCGAATGGGGGGCTGACGGATGCGCAGCGCCAGGTGCGCGACCACGCTCACCTCGTGCAGTACGCGATCATCTTCGACCGCATCTTCCGGTTCGCCATCACCGGCAGCCGGGTGCGCAACTACGACGGCCTCGGCGGCCAGTTGCTGTTCGCGTGGATGCACCAGCACCATGTGCTGCACTGGACGGACACCCAGCTCACCATCGACTGGGAGGCTGTGCCTGAAGTCGTCGTGGCGCTCAGCGACCGGATCAACGAGTTGTACTGGCGTTCGATCGACCGCCCCAAGGTGGCGCACTGGCTCGCGGCATACGAGATGCTCACCGAGACGGTGACGCCGAACCCGGCATCGAACTGGGCCCGAGGGCTCCCGGACGAGGTGCTCGCCGGTCCTCCGAAGGGCTACACCGACCAGGTGCTGGACGACGAATTCCCGCTGTCGATGTTCTACGAGGCGCTCAGCAAGAAGATGATCGGCGTGATCGAGTCGACCGCCGGGATCCGCGGCGACGACTGACGTGGATCCTATGGCCGAGGGAGTGCGCGGACGCACGGTTCTCATCGCCGGGGCGACCAGCGCGAGCGGTGAAGCCGTCGCATCAGCGTTGGTCGCCGCCGGGGCGTTCGTCCTGGCTGTCGGTACGCGTGAGGATGCACTGGAGCGCCTGGCGCAGGCCGTCCCCGGCGTGGACACCCGTGTCTGCGATCTCGGCGACCGGTCGGCGGTGGCGGAGCTCGCCATGCGCATCCACGTGAAGTTCGGCCGGATCGACGGCCTCGTGCACCTGGTCGGCGGCTGGCGCGGAGGCGGCGGGATCGAGGGACAGACCGACGAGGACTGGGAATTCCTGGAACGCGCCTTCACGACGCTGCGGAACACGACCCGGGTGTTCTACGAGGACCTGGCGGCGTCGCCGGCCGGGAGGCTGGCGATCGTGTCCGCGACCGCTGTCGAGCATCCGCAGGCCGGCGGCGCCAACTATGCCGCGGCGAAGGCGGCGGGAGATGCGTGGACTCGAGCGGTCGCCCAGGGCTTCAGGAAGGAAGCCCCGAACGCTGCAGCGGTGATCTTCGTGGTGAAGGCGCTCGCCGGGCTCGAGGGGCTGCTTGCGGAGCGTGTGGTGGAGTTGTGGGATGCCGATCCCTCCACAATCAACGGCGAGCGGCAGTTGCTCACAGCCCTGGACTCCGCGACCGCGTGAGCGCCCAAGTTACGCAAGGATAGACGAGTGACTCTGCAACTCCATGACCTGAACCTGCGCGGGTTCGCATCCGACAACTATGCGGGCGTGCATCCTGAAATCCTCGACGCGATCGCCGCCGCCAACGAGGGCCACCAGATCGCCTACGGCGAAGACGTCTACACGGCGCGACTGCATGAGGTGTTCGCGGAGCACTTCGGCGCCGGCGTGGAGGTGTTCCCCGTCTTCAACGGCACAGGGTCGAACGTCGTCAGCCTGCAGTCGATGATTCCGCGCTGGGGTGCCGTCGTCTGTGCGAAGACCGCTCACATCAACACCGACGAGGCCGGCGCCCCTGAGCGCGTGGCCGGAATCAAGCTGCTCCCGGTCGAGACGCCCGACGGCAAGCTGACGCCCGAGCTGATCGACCGCGAGGCCTGGGGCTGGGGTGACGAGCACCGCGCCCAGCCGCTCGTCGTGTCGATCACGCAGACCACCGAGCTCGGCACGGCGTACTCGGTCGACGAGGTCAAGGCCATCGCCGATCACGTCCACGGTCTGGGCATGAAGCTGCACATGGACGGGGCGCGTATCTCGAACGCGGCGGCGACGCTCGGTGTGCCGCTGCGGGCGTTCACCCGCGACGCCGGTGTCGACGTGCTGGGCTTCGGCGGAACGAAGAACGGCATGCTCTACGGCGAGGCCGTCGTCGTGCTGAACCCGGAGGCGTCCGACGGGCTCATCTACCTGCGCAAACTGAACATGCAGCTGGCCTCGAAGATGCGCTTCATCTCCGCCCAGCTCATCGCGCTGCTGACCGACGAGCTGTGGCTGCGCTCGGCGTCGCACGCCAACGCCATGGCCGCTCGCCTCCGCACGGCTCTCGAAGAGGGTGTCGCCAGCGGCGAGATCAGCGGTGTGGGTTTCAGCCAGCTCACGCAGGCCAACGCGGTCTTCGCGACGCTGCCGGCGGGGGTCGCGGATCGTCTTCGAGGGCATTTCCGCTTCTACGACTGGGACGCCGCGCGCAACGAGGTCCGGTGGATGTGCTCGTTCGACACGACCGAGGCCGACATCGACGCCTTCGTCGCCGCGCTGAAGTTCGAGCTCCACGCCTAGGATCCTGCGCGGATCGGCTCGAATCCGGCCGAAAGAGCGGAAATGTGCCCCAGGCGAGGGTCAGACTGACACTCCAAGTGGGGTACAAAACATGTCCTCATTTTGGCCCACACGGGTCCTCTTTTTCGCTACACTTCAAGAGTCGCCGCGGAACCCGAATAATCCACGGTCGATACCCCGAAAACGCATGACGGGATGTGTGGGTCACCCTAGGACCCGCACACCCCGTCATCGTTGTTTAAGGCCAACGGCGGCGAGGCCGATGAAAAAGCCGGTCAGCGGCCAGAAATCGCGCGGATGGTACCCCCCGAAAAGGGGCGGCGATGCCACTCCAACTGGGGTACACATCGTGTCCTCATTTTGACCCACACGACGTATTTGCTGGCTAAGCTCGCACTGCTGCATCCGAGTTTCACACACGTTCAACCCGAATAGACGTGGACCGGGGACCCGAACCCCCGAGACTCACGTTCCAACCCGACCATTGCAGCCCAGAATGGAACAGGAACACCGTCATGCCCAAAATCCGCAAATCCACGACCCTGAAAGCCGCCGCAGTCGCCCTGGGGGTCGCCGGCATCGTCGGACTCACCGTCTCGAGCGCTGCAAGCCTCAACCTTTCAGGCGGAACGATCGGCGCAGGAACAACCGTCGTCGCCGCCTGCCAGCCGGCCGCCACACCCATCACGGTGAACTTCACGTCGGTCTACTCTGCGACCCCCACCGCCGGCTACACGGTGGCCAGCGTCAACCTCGGCGCCATTGCTGCCGCCTGCCAGGGCCAGTCGCTGAAGGTGACACTCGCCAACTCGTCGAACACACAGCTCATCGAGCTCACCGGCACCGTACCGACGACCGGATCGGGACCGTACACGGTCTCCCTCTCCGTTCCCGCCGGCACTCCCATCCCCGCGACCTCGGTCGTCGCCACCTCGGTGGTCGTCTACAACTAGGTGGTCGGCGGCGCGGCCCTGCGCCGCCGCCATCTGTGCGGTCATGGAACCCGAATCCACGACAGTACACACGAGGGCTTGGCGGGCAGTTCGGATCGGTCTCGGATCCGTGCTGGTCGTCATCCTCGCAATCCTCGTCTGGCCTACCAGCCTCGGCGGGTGCACCACCATGACCGTCGTCTCCGGTCACTCCATGGAGCCGACATTCCACACCGGCGACCTCGTCGTCGCGCGGTGCGGAACGCCTGCGGTCGGCGACATCGTCATCTACCAGCCCCCCGGTATCGCCGAGCGCGCGCAGATCATCCATCGCATCATTGCCGCCGGCAGCAACGGCGGCTGGGTGATGCAAGGTGACAACAACGACTTCAGAGACCCGTGGCAGCCGACCGACCACGACATCCTCGGCATCGCGCTTCTCAAGATCCCGTCAGTCGGCTCGCTGCTGCGGGCACCGCTCGTGTGGTCATCCCTGCTTCTCATGGCCGCCGCGCTGCTGGTGTGGCCGGCCCGCGAACGCGTCCTCGGGAGACGAACGGCAGCCCTCGCGTCGACCGCTGAAGCCTTCGACGACCACCAGGCGACAGAGGCCGAAGCAGACAGGAAGGTGGTCGTGTCATGAAAGCCGTCCGCCTGCTCGCTGTCGTGGCGGCCGTCTCCGGTATCGTCGCCGTCTCCCTGTCCAGCGCATCCGCCCTCGCCGTTCAGGCCGGCTCCCTCGGTTCGTACACGATCTCCTCTGCCTGCACCGCATCGACCTTGACGGTGTCATCGATCAACGTGACCGGCAACAACACCTCGACCGTGCTGATCTCGAATGTGCCGGCCGCCTGTCGCGGCCTGGCGCTCCAGCTCACGGTCTACGGCGCGGTCGGGGCGGTACGAGGCACCGCGACGACCACCACCACGGACCTGGGTACGACGACGACGGTCGCCCTCGACACGACGATCCACCTCAATCAGGTCAAGGGGGTCGCCCTGGCGATCGACGGAAGCGGCATCAACACCACCTGGGCCGGCTGACACCGCAGATCGGCGCTTCGCTCCGTGTATGTGTGTGCATGGAATAACCAGGACCCCACTGCGTTGAACGGTGATGGCAATGGCGCCATCCGACCGTCCAGACCATTTGGAGACACATTGTCCATCGCAGACCTTCCCACGCGTACCGCTGACACGAGCGCACCCCTCCTCGGTGTGCTGGCCGACCGCTGGAGCCCGCGCTCCTACGACGCCACCGCGCCTGTCGACGAGCTGAAGCTCACGGCTGCGCTCGAAGCTGCGCGCTGGTCGCCGTCCGCCAACAACTCGCAGCCGTGGCGTTTCATCGTCGCGCGCCGTGGGACCGAGGCGTTCGACGCTGTCGCCGCGAACCTCATGGGCTTCAACCAGGCATGGGCCGGGTCCGCCGGTGTGCTCATCGTCGCCCTCGCCGAGACGGTCGACGAGAACGGCCAAGAGCGTCCCTGGGCGAAGTACGACCTGGGCCAGGCTGTCGCGCACCTGACCGTGCAGGCCCACCACGACGGGCTGCATGCGCACCAGATGGGCGGCTTCGTCGCCGACGGCCTTCGCGAGGCGTTCGGTATCGACGGGCGCTTCACCCCGATCTCGGTGACTGCGCTCGGCGTCGTCGGTGAGCCGGAAGCGCTTCCTGAGGCTCTCCGCGAGCGCGAGATCGCACCGCGGAGCCGCGCCGCCCTCGACGACATCCTCCTCGTCAACGCCTAGCAGCACCCGACGCTTGCTCCCCGGACCCGAACCCTGGGGCGAGCACAGGAAAAGGTACCTCGTTCTTCACGAATGGGGTGCCTTTTCCTGTAGTGGGCGACTCGGGGGTGGCAGCTCAGGGGCGCAGCAGCACCTTGATGGCACGTCGTTCGTCCATGGCCGCGTAGGCCTCGGCGACGTCGGAGAGCGGAAGCTCCAGGTCGAAGACGCGACCCGGGTCGATCGCGCCGGCCAGTACATCCGCCAGCAGCTCCTCGACGTAACCGCGCACGGGAGCTACGCCGCCGTTGACGCCGACGTTCGTGTTGAACAGGCGGCGCACTGGAAGCTCCGGGCCGCCGTTGGGAGCGCCGACATAGCCGACCATGCCGCCCGGACGTGCTGAACGGATCGCCTGGTCCATCGACTCCTTCGTCCCGACGCACTCGAGCACGCAATCGGCCCCGATGTCGTCGAGCATCGCCTTGACCCGTGCCACACCGTCGTCGCCCCGTTCCTCGACGATGTCCGTCGCGCCGAACGCGCGCGCGAGCTCCTGCCGCGCTTCGTGGCGCGACATCGCGATGATCCGGGATGCACCGAGCCGCTTCGACGCGAGCACCGCGCACAGCCCGACCGCCCCGTCGCCGACGACCACGACCGTGCTGCCCTGGCTCACCCCGGCGGACACGGCGGCATGATGGCCTGTGCCCATGACGTCGGCGAGGGACAGGAGGCTCGGGATGAGCTCCTCGGCCGGGTATCCGGGCGTCGCGACGAGCGATCCGTCGGCGTGCGGAACCCTGACCTTCTCGCCCTGGCCGCCGTCGGCGAAGGCGCCGAACTCGTCCTCGCTGCCCCACCAACCGCCGTGCTGGCATGACGTGCTCACACCGTTGCGGCAGTTGATGCAGGTGTTGTCGCAATCGTAGAAGGGGGCGATGACGAAGTCGCCGACGGCGACCCTGGTCACCTTCGGCCCGACCTCCTCGACGACGCCGACGAACTCGTGGCCGATGCGATGCGGCTCGTGGGTCGGCGTGACCCCGCGGTAGGGCCACAGGTCAGACCCGCAGACGCAGGCTGCGACCACGCGGACGATGGCGTCACCCCCTGTGGACAGGACCGGATCGGGAACCTCTTCGTAGCGGATGTCCCGAGCGCCGTGAATCACCGTTGCATGCATGACTCGAGCCTACGCGCGCCGGCCGCCGGCCGCCGCCGCCGCCGGCGGCCGGCGGGCGACCCCGCGCTAGAGGTCGTCGCCCTCGAGGTCCTCGTCGCCGTAGCCGGCAGGGACGGTGGCGTCGGGCACCGTCGGCCCGACCGTCAGGCGGTCGCCCTCGGGAGCAACGTCGACGAGCACCGTGTCGCCGTCGCGCACCTCGCCCTTCAGGAGTTCGGTCGCGAGCCGGTCGTCGATCTCCTGCTGCATCAGCCTGCGCAACGGTCTCGCACCGTAGATCGGGTCGTAGCCGCGTTCGGCGAGCCAGCGGCGCGCATCCGGTGTGACAGCCAGTTCGAGGCGGCGATCCTGCAGGCGCCGCGTCAGGCGGTCGACGTTCAGCTCGACGATCTCGCCGAGCTCCTCCTGGTTGAGCGTCGAGAACACCACGATGTCGTCGAGGCGGTTCACGAACTCCGGCTTGAACGACTGCCGAACCATCTGCAGCACCGCCTCGCGCTTCTCCGTCTCGGTGAGGGTCGGGTCGACGAGGAACTGGCTGCCCAGGTTCGACGTCAGAATGAGGATGGCATTGCGGAAGTCCACCGTGCGCCCCTGACCGTCGGTGAGCCGGCCGTCGTCGAGCACCTGCAGCAGCACGTCGAAGACCTCGGGATGCGCCTTCTCCACCTCGTCGAGCAGGATCACCGAGTACGGGCGCCTGCGCACCGCCTCGGTGAGTTGGCCGCCTTGCTCGTAGCCGACATAGCCGGGGGGCGCTCCGACGAGGCGCGAGACGGAGAACTTCTCCCCGTACTCGCTCATGTCGATGCGCACCATCGCCTTCTCGTCATCGAAGAGGAAGGCGGCGAGCGCCTTCGCCAGCTCGGTCTTGCCGACGCCGGTCGGCCCCAGGAACAGGAAAGACCCGGTGGGCCGGTCGGGATCGGAGATGCCCGCGCGCGTGCGGCGCACCGCATCCGCCACCGCCTTGACCGCGGGCTTCTGCCCGATCAGCCGTTTGCCGAGCTCGGATTCGAGCTGCAGAAGCTTCTCGGTCTCACCCTGGGTGAGCCGGTCGACGGGGATGCCCGTCCACGCCGCGACGACGGCGGCGATGTCTTCGCTGGTCACCTGCTCGTTCACCATGCGGGGCCTGTCAGGATGCTCTTCCGCCTGCTCGGCCGCCGTGAGTTCACGCTCGATCGAGGGGATCGTCTCGTATTCGATCTTCGAGGCCTCCTGATAGCGACCGTCGCGCAGGGCGAGATCGCGCTTCGTCTTCGCCTCCTCGAGCTGAGAGCGGAGCTCGCCGACCCGGTTGAGGGATGCCTTCTCGAGTCGCCAGCGTTCCTGCAGCTCAGCGAGTTCGCTCTCGCTCTCGGCCAGGCGTTCGCGCAGCCGGGCGAGCCGCTCCTTGCTCGCGTCGTCCTTCTCCTTCTTCAGCGCGAACTCTTCGAGCTTCATGCGCTCGACCACGCGCTGGAGGGTGTCGATCTCGACCGGCGCCGAGTCGATCTCCATCTTGAGACGGCTGGCGGCTTCGTCGATGAGGTCGATCGCCTTGTCCGGCAGCTGGCGCGCGGTGATGTAGCGGTTGGAGAGGGACGCGGCCGCGACGAGCGCCGAGTCCTCGATCGTCACGCCGTGGTGCGCTTCGTACCGCCCTTTGAGCCCGCGGAGGATGGCGACCGTGTCTTCGACACTGGGCTCGCCGACGTACACCTGCTGGAAGCGTCGCTCGAGGGCCGCATCCTTCTCGATGAACTCGCGGTACTCGTTGAGCGTGGTCGCCCCGATCAGCCGCAGCTCGCCGCGGGCGAGCATGGGCTTGAGCATGTTGGATGCGGCGACCGACCCCTCGCCGCCGCCCGCGCCCATGAGGATGTGCAGCTCATCCACGAAGGTGATGATCTTGCCTTCGGCGTCGTTGATCTCTTTGAGGACGGCCTTGAGACGCTCCTCGAACTGGCCGCGGTACATGGCGCCGGCGACGAGGGCGGACAGGTCGAGCGCGACGAGCTGCTTGCCCTTGAGCGAGTCGGCCACGTCGCCGGCGACGATGCGCTGTGCGAGCCCTTCGACGACAGCGGTCTTTCCGACGCCGGGTTCGCCGATCAGCACCGGGTTGTTCTTCGTGCGCCGGGTGAGCACCTGGCTGACGCGGCGGATCTCGGCGTCGCGCCCGATGACCGGGTCGAGTTTGCCGCTCTTGGCGATCTCGGTGAGGTTGATCCCGTACTGCTGGAGTGCGGTCTTCTGCTCGTCGGTCGACGCAGGGGCGCCCTGCATGTTCGCCATCTGGGTCCTTTCAGCTGCTGTCCCGGCCGGGTTCGGGAGACGGGTAAAGTTGAGTCTAGTAGGCTCAACTTTAGCAATGGGTGCGCTATTCCGCCAGCGGTTCCTCTTCCCCCACCGATTCACAGACCCAGCGGTAGATCTGACCGTCGCGGAGTTCGACCGACCCCGGCAGAGCGGGAACCCCACCGGTCGACAACGCGGCCAGTACGTTCACCCTCCCACGGACCACCGACCCCGAGGGCTCGGTCCAGTGGAGATAGGGATGCAGCGCCAGGCGCACGGCCTCCGCGTCGCCTGCGGCCATCGCGTCGCGGAAGTGGTCGACGACGCGGCGCTCCACCTCATCCATCCCGTCAGACTGCCCCAGCCCGCGCGCCCGCACAACCCTCGCAGTTCCCTGCCGCGGGTGGGTCTGTCAGACTGGGAGGAGAACACCGAGTGATGGTAGGTTTTTGCGATGGCGAGCAGCGGAACATATGTCGAAGTCGAGACCACGGCCGGTCGTGTGCGGGGTGCGTGGCGCGGCACGCCGGGTGAAGGGGGTGGGTCGGCGGCCTTCCTCGGCATCCCGTTCGCTGAGGCGCCCGTCGGCGAACTCCGCTTCGCGGCGCCGGTGCCCAAACGTCCGTGGGAGGGCGTGCGCGACGCGCTCGACTACGCACCGACGGCGCAGCGGGGAGACCCCGGGGTCACCCTGATCCCCGAGCCGAGCATCCCCGGCGATTCGACGCTCAACGTCAACGTCTTCACTCCGGCCCCGGCGAGTTCTGCCGCCCTTCCGGTGCTGGTGTACATCCACGGCGGCGGTTACTTCGCCGGGTCCCCCGCCAGTCCCTGGTACGACGGCGCCGCGTTCAACCGCGACGGAATCGTCACCGTCTCGATCTCCTACCGGCTCGGCTTCGACGGTTTCGGATGGATCGAGGACGCCCCGATGAACCGCGGCGTGCTCGACTGGCTGCTCGCACTCGAATGGGTTCGCGACAACATCGCGGCCTTCGGGGGCGACCCGGCGCGCGTCACCATCGCGGGCCAGTCGGCCGGCGGGGGCGCGGTGCTCACGCTTCTCGGGATGCCCACCGCCCAGTCGCTCTTCAGCAGGGTCTACTGCATCTCGGGCGCAGCGGCCGACGTGTCCTCAGCCGAGGCGGAGACATTCGGGCGACGCCTTGCCGAAGCCGGCGGTGTGACACCCGATCGCGCCGGGCTCTCCTCGTTGAGCGAGGAACGGGTGCTCGAACTTCAGAAGCAGCTGACGGCGCCCGCTGCGGGCGGCAATCCCCTCGACGGCCTGCGCACGTTCATCGACGGCGGCCTGACGATCGGCCCTGTCATCGACGGCGAACTCGTACCGAAGCCGACGGTCGCCGCGATCCAGGCGGGCATCGGCGCCGACAAGCCGCTCGTCCTCGGGGCGACCGACGACGAATTCTCGATGATCCTCAGCGACTCGAAAGACAAGCTCCGCTGGGTGCCGGCGCGCTACCTGCTCGGGAAGGTCGGCCTGACGGGCGGGGCCCGATCCGCATATGTCAGCGCGAATCGTGCTGTCGCCCGACGCGGAACGGCTGCGATCGTCGGCCGGTATCTCACCGACCGGATGTTCCGTTCGCTGGCGCTCCGCATCGTCCGCGCCCGGGGCAGCGCTCCGACCTGGGCGTACCGGTTCTCCTGGCCCTCGCCGAAATTCGGCATCGCCGTCCACTGCGTCGACGTGCCCTTCTTCTTCGACTGCCTCGATGCCGTGGCCGTGGATGCGATCGCCGGCGACCACCCGCCGCAGTCCCTTGCCGACGCGGTACATAGGGGTGCCGTGAGTTTCGCGCGCGACGGCGACCCCGGCTGGCCGCGGTTCGCGCCGGACGGCGAGACCCAGGTCTACGACGCTGCCCCCACTGTCGTCCGCGACGGCTACGCCGAGGTCGCCGCACTCATCGCCTGAGGCGTGCGTCCGCACGGCTGCCCGCGGCCGCCCGCTGCCGGCCGCGCGCTGCCGGCTGCCCGCGAGTCGTCACCAACTCCCCCGAAAACCGTCCCGAAAGGGGAGTTACCGACCACTCGACTCGTTCCTGCGGACGGAGCGGGTCACGGTGAACTTCGCGTTGCGGGCGACCTGGGTCGTGGGGCCGACGATCCGTTCGAGCGGCGTGCGGTAGCCGAGATGCGAGTTCCACACGGCCCAGAGCTCGCCGCCCGGCTCGAGCACGCGCGCCGCATCGTCGAACAGCTTGAGGGCGGCGCCCGCGTGCACCGCCGCGCCGATGTGGAACGGCGGATTCACCACGATCAGCTCGGCGCTCGAAGCCGGCTGGGCCGACAGTGCATCGTCGCGCACGACGTCGACCCGGTCGGCGACGCCGTTCGCGAGCATGGTCTCGCGGGCGGATGCGACGGCGGCAGCGGACTGGTCGGTGGCGATCACGTGGATGCCCGGCCGAGCGCGGGCGAGCGAGGCGGCGATCACCCCGGTGCCGCAGCCGAGGTCGATGGCGGTCCGCGCATCCGGTCGCGCCGCGGCGAGCACGGTGAGGAGAAAGCGCGTGCCGATGTCGATGGAGGTGCCGGCGAATGCGGCGCCGTGCGCGCACACCCAGAGCCCGAGGTCTGCGTGGTACTCCCTACGCGGCCACTCGGACTGCCGCCCGAACCGCCCCTCCGGCGCAGCGGGATCGGCCGGGGCCTCGTCGCCGGGCAACCCGAGCCGCCCCTCCGGCGCAGCCCCCTCAACGGTGAGGACCCGCGCCTTCTGCCGGGCGAGCCCCGCGCGAACCGAGGCGAATGACGCGAGAAGCACGTCGTTCATCGCCCGTGTCAGGTGCTTCACCATGCCGCCTGCGTACACGGTCACGTCGGCGGATGCGTGGGCCGCGACGAGCTGGGCGACCTCGGCGAGCGCATCCAGGCTTCTCGGCAGCCGCAGGAGCACGACGTTCGCTCCGTCGACCAGCCCAGGGACGAGGTCGAACGACTCGAACGCATCCGCCAGCCCGGAGCCGGCCGCGTTGGCGGCCAGGGCGCGCTCGGCGGTCACCGGATCCTGGTGCACCCGCATGCCGCGCACCCCGTACAGGGCCGCAGCACCGAGAGTGAGCCCGCCGTAGTTGTCGCCGATGACGACGACCTCGCCGGGGGCGGCCGAGGTCAGCGCATCCGCCGCCGTGTCGAGGAGCAGGCGGTCGGCGGCATCCACGGCGAACAGGTTCGGGGCTTCGACGTCGGGGCGCCGGCGCAGCCGCTCGAACGAGAAGTCTCCGGGATCGGCCACGCCCTCTTTCCTACCACGTCCCGTAGGTCGCGGCACCTGACGCGGACACCGGTGCCCGCCCGTCCGGGACGTCCCCGCCACCTCGAGAGGGCGGGGACGTCCCGACGTGGCGGTCAGACTGCCGCCGCCCGCGTCAGATCTCGACGTCGACGGACGACACCAGCGCGGCGGCGGAGGACCCGACGTGCACACGATACGTTCCCGGCTCGGTGCGCCAGGCCATGACGCGTTCGCACAGATGCGGTCCGGAACGCGCGTCGACCGTGTGCGCGCGCCCGAACCGGCGGTCATCCGCCGGGAGTCGACCGCGCCGTCGGCCCTACGCCGGGATTAGGTACCGCGAATTCCGCTTCGTGCGGACTCGGATGCGTAATTCGTGGCACCTAATCGCGCGCGGCGACGCCGACCTCCGCGGCGACGGCCTCGCGCGCGCCGACGAACGCATCCACGCAGCGGCGGATCTCGTCCTCCGTGTGCGCCGCCGACAACTGCACGCGGATGCGCGCCAGCCCCCGCGGCACCACCGGGAACGAGAACGCCGTCACATACACGCCGCGCTTCTGCATCTCATCCGCGATGCGTGCGGTGAGCGCCGCATCCCCGAACATGACGGGAACGATCGGATGCTCGCCCGGCAGCAGCTCGAAACCCGCGTCAGACATCAGCGAGCGGAACAGGGCCGCGTTCGCGCGCAACGTCTCGCGCAGCCCGTCGGACTGCTCGAGCAGGTCGAGGGCCGCGAGCGTCCCGGCGACGATCGACGGCGCGAGCGTGTTCGAGAACAGGTAGGGCCGCGCCCGCTGCCGCAGCAGGTCCACGATCTCCTGGCGCGACGACACGTACCCGCCGGATGCGCCGCCGAGCGCCTTGCCGAACGTTCCCGTGTAGATGTCGACCCGGTCGGCGACCCCGGAGAACTCCGGGGTCCCGCGCCCGTGCGCACCAACGAACCCGACCGCGTGCGAGTCGTCGACGAAGACGAGCGCGCCGAACTCGTCGGCCAGGTCGCAGATCTCCGCGAGGGGGGCGATGTAGCCGTCCATGGAGAAGACGCCGTCGGTCACGATGACCGTGTGGCGTGCATCCGCCGCCGCTTCGAGCTGCGCACGCAGGTCGGCCATATCGCGGTTGCGGTAGCGCAGGCGCCGCGCCTTCGACAGGCGGATCCCGTCGATGATCGACGCGTGGTTGAGTTCGTCGCTGATGATCGCGTCCTCCGCCGAGAACAGCGTCTCGAACACACCGCCGTTGGCGTCGAAGCACGACGAGAACAGGATGGTCGCCTCCGTGCCGAGGAAGTGCGAGACCCGGCGCTCCAGCTGGAGGTGCTGTTCCTGGGTTCCGCAGATGAAGCGCACGCTCGCAAGCCCGTAACCCCAGTCGTCGAGGGCTTTCTTGGCGGCGTCGCGGAGCGCGGGATGGTCCGCGAGCCCGAGGTAGTTGTTGGCGCAGAAGTTGAGGACCTCCGCGCCGTCGGCCACGATCAGCGCCTGCTGCGGCCCGTGGATGCTGCGCTCACGTTTCGTGAGCCCCGCCGCCTCGATCTCGGCGAGCTGCCCCGCCACGTGCTCCCGAAACGTTCCGTACATCAGAGTTCCGTCCAATCCAGGATGACTTTGCCGCCGTGCGCCGACGCCGCGGCCGCGAATCCGTCCTCCCAGCGGCTCGCCGGGAACCGGTCGGAGACGATGGATGCGATGGCGTTGCGCAGCGTCTCGCTGGTCTGCAGCATGGCGCCCATCGCGTTCCACGTCTCGAACATCTCGCGACCGTAGATGCCTTTGAGGGTGAGCATGTGGGTGACGACGATCCCCCAGTCGACGGCGATCTGGGTGGACGGCAGGCCGAGCATGGCGATGCGTCCGCCATGGTTCATGTTTTCGATCATCTGCGGCAGTGCCGTCGGAGCACCACTCATCTCGAAGCCGACGTCGAAGCCTTCGCGCATGCCGAGCGCGATCTGCGCATCCCGGATCGACGCGGAGCGCACATCCACGGTGAAATCGGCGCCCATGCCTTCGGCGAGCGCGAGACGGTCAGGGCTGATGTCGGTGCCGACGATGAAGCGAGCGCCGACGTGGCGGGCGACGGCGATGGCCATCAGGCCGATCGGGCCGCAGCCGGCGACCAGCACATCCTCACCGACGACCGGGAACGCGAGGGCGGTGTGCACGGCGTTGCCGAGCGGGTCGAAGAGCGCGCCGACGTCGGGCTCGATCGCGCTGTGGTGCACCCAGGCGTTGGTGGCGGGCAGGGTCAGGTATTCGGCGAACGCACCGTTGCGCTGCACGCCGAGACCCTGGGTGCGGATGCACATCTGCCGGCGTCCTGCACGGCAGTTGCGGCAGGTGCCGCACACGATGTGGCCTTCGCCGGAGACCTTGTCGCCCACGGCGACGTCATGCACGAGGGGTCCGACTTCGACGACTTCGCCGAAGAATTCGTGGCCGGGGATGAGCGGGGCCGCGACAGCGGAGGCCGCCCAGTCGTCCCAGCGGAGGATGTGCAGGTCGGTTCCGCAGATGCCGGTGCGCAGCACCCGGATCTTGACGTCCTCCGGTCCCGTCTCGGGTTCGGGAACGTCGATCAGTTCGAGGCCTGCTGCAGCCTCAGCTTTGTAAAGGGCCTTCATCGCCACCTTCTTGCTTCGTCGTGTGAAGTGTCGTGCATCCGGGCTCTTGTGAAGCCCGCTTCACTCTACGACGAGTCGCTGATGGTCGCCGACCTGTTACGGGCCCCACTGTTTGTCGAAAGCGGCGGGTGTCGCGCCGAGCGACTAGGCATTTTTGACAAACCGCGCGTGCGCGCAGCTCAGTCGCGGTCGAGCGGACGCCAGACGACGATCTGGTTGCTGCGGCGCACACGCGTGCCGGCACGCAGCGAGATGACCTCGCCTGCCGAGCCGGCGGCGAACACGCGGCGACCCGGCCGGTTGAGCAGCTCATCCGACAGGGCGGACTCGAGCTCGCGGATGCGCCCCGTGAGCGCACCCACCTGGTCTTCGAGTTCGAGGATGCGCCGGATGCCCTCCAGGCTCACCCCTTCGGCTCCGAGTCGCGAGATCTCCTGCAGCTTCGCCACATCGCGCATCGAATACCGACGGGATTTGCCGGGCGTGCGCGACGGACTCACCAGCCCGAGACGGTCGTACTGCCGCAGCGTCTGGGGGTGCATCCCGGCGAGTTCGGCTGCGACCGAGATGACGAAGACCTGGGTGTGCTCGTCGATGTCGGCCATGTCAGCCTCGCGACCTCGCGAGCAGGTCGTCGCGCGGGTTCTCATCCGGCAGCTTCTCGACGAAACCGCGTAGCGCCTCCTCGGCGTCGGCCGACAGGTGCGACGGTACGGCGATCTGAACGACGGCCAGCAGGTCGCCGGTGCCCTTCGGGGTCTGCACGCCGCGACCCTTGACCCGCAGCACGCGACCGCTCGGGGTGCCGGGGGCCACACGCAGCTTGACCGGGTCGCCGCCGAGCGTCGGCACTTCGATGGTCGCGCCGAGCGCCGCCTCCGCGAACGTCACCGGCACGGTCACCCGCAGGTTGAGGCCTTCGCGCTCGAACACGGGGTGCTTGCGCACGGACACCGTGAGCACGATGTCGCCCGACTCGCCGCCGTCAGGGCTGGGCTGGCCTTTGCCGCGCAGCTTGATCTTCTGGCCGTCGGCCACGCCGGCCGGAATCTTCACCTTGATCGGCTTGCCGTCGGCGGCCTGCAAGGTGATCGTCTCACCGCGCGTGGCGGTGATGAATTCGATGGTCGTGGTGGCGGTCACATCGCGGCCGCGGGTCGGACCGCCGTAGCCGCGGAATCCCCCGCTCGTCGAGCCGAACCGGCCGTCGCCGAACATGCTCCCGAAGATGTCGTCGAACTGGCCGCCCTGCTGATAGGTGTAGCCGCGTTGGCCGCCCTGCCCGAACATCCCACCGAACACGTCGTCGAACCCGCCCTGCCCGGCCGAGCCCGGCGCGGTGAACCGGGCGCCGGAACCCATGGCGCGGATCTGGTCGTACTCCTTGCGCTGCTCCGGATCGCTCAGCACCGAGTTCGCTTCGCTGATCTCCTTGAACTTCGCTTCCGCGGCCGCGTCGCCAGGGTTCGAGTCCGGATGATATTTGCGAGCGAGCTTGCGATAGACCTTTTTGAGCTCTGCCGGGGTGACGTCCTTGGAGACACCGAGGACCTTGTAGAAGTCCTTGTCGAACCAGTCCTGGCTTGCCATGGCGCCTCCTCTCCCTCTATCTAACCGTGCGCAATTCGAAGAAAGTCTTTTCTGCGACGCGAATCGATCGCGTCACGTCTGCCCCATCCGCGTGCATACTCCCGAATTGCGAAAGGGAGCACGCTGCGGATGGGGCAGGCGGATGCTGCTAGTGCTGCGGAACCGACACGACGACCTTCGCCACCCGCACCAGGGTCGAGCCGACCACATAGCCGGTCTCCACCACGTCGGCGACGGTGTCCGTCTCGACGTCGGGGCTCGGCTGCTGGAAGATCGCCTCATGGATCTGCGGGTCGAACGGGTCGCCGACGGCACCGAAGGGCTTCAGACCGAGGCGCTCGACCGAGGTACGGAGTTTGGCCGCGATGGTCGTGAACGCACTGCCCTCCTCGAGGTCGCCGTGCTTCTCGGCCCGGTCGAGGTCGTCGAGCACCGGCAGCAGGCCTTTGACGGTCTCGCCGACGGCGCGCTCGCGCTCGATCTCGCGGTTGGCTTCGGTGCGCTTGCGGTAGTTCGCGTACTCGGCGGTCACCCGCTGGAGATCGGCGAGCCGCTCGGCTGCCAGTTGTTCGGCCGTGGACTGCCCGGACAGCAGGTCGAGGTCTTCATCCGACAGGAAGTTGCCGAGCTCGTCGGCGTCCGTGTCGGACGGACCGACGTCGACCAGCTCTTCATGGGCCAGGTCGGGGCCGGAGGACTCAGCCTCCGACCCTCCCTCCGGATGCCGAACCTTTCCGGTCTCGGGATCGATCCGCCGCTTGTCGCGGATGACCGGCTCCTCGTTTTCGTCGGGCTGGTCCCCTTCGGGACCTTTCGGCGTGTGAGGCATGACTACTTGGTCTCCTCGTCCTCGACGACCTCGGCGTCGACGACATCCTCATCGGACGGCGTCTCGGCTGCGGGCTCCTCGGCGGGTGCGGCCTGCTCGGCCTGGCTCGACGCGTAGATCGCTTCGCCGAGCTTCTGCTGGCTGGAGTTCAGCTTGTCGTACGCCGTCTTCACCGCATCCTCGTCGTCTCCGGCGAGCGCGGTCTTCAGCGCGTCGACGTCGCCCTGGACCTCGTTCTTGACGTCCTCGGGCAGCTTGTCGTCGTTGTCCTTGATCAGCTTCTCGATCGAGTAGGCGAGCTGCTCGGCCGTGTTACGGGTCTCGGCGGTCTCACGACGCTTCTTGTCCTCCGCGGCGTGCTCCTCGGCCTCGCGTACCATGCGCTCGATGTCGTCCTTCGGCAGCGACGAGCCGCCGGTGATCGTCATCGACTGCTCCTTGCCGGTGCCCTTGTCCTTGGCGGACACGTGCACGATGCCGTTGGCGTCGATGTCGAAGGTGACCTCGATCTGCGGGATGCCGCGGGGCGCCGGGGCGATGCCGGTCAGCTCGAAGGTTCCGAGCGGCTTGTTGTCGCGGGTGAACTCGCGCTCGCCCTGGAAGACCTGGATCGCGACGGACGGCTGGTTGTCGTCGGCCGTGGTGAAGGTCTCGCTGCGCTTGGTGGGGATGGCCGTGTTGCGCTCGATGAGCTTGGTCATGATGCCGCCCTTGGTCTCGATTCCGAGGCTCAGCGGGGTGACGTCGATGAGCAGCACGTCCTTGCGCTCACCCTTGAGGACACCGGCCTGGAGGGCTGCGCCGACGGCGACGACCTCATCCGGGTTGACGCCCTTGTTGGGCTCCTTGCCGCCGGTCTCCTGCTTCACCAGGTCGCTGACGGCGGGCATGCGGGTCGAACCACCGACGAGCACGACGTGCGCGATGTCGGACACCTTGATTCCGGCCTCACGGATGACGTCGGCGAACGGCTTCTTGGTGCGGTCGAGGAGGTCGCTGGTCATCTGCTCGAACTGGGCGCGGGTGAGCGTCTCGTCGAGGTTGGCCGGGCCGTTCTCGGTCAGCGACAGGTACGGGAGCTGGATGCTCGTCGACATGCTGCTCGACAGCTCCTTCTTGGCCTGCTCGGCAGCCTCCTTCAGGCGCTGGAGGGCGATCTTGTCCTTGGAGACGTCCACACCGGTGGTCTCCTTGAACTTCTTGATCAGGTGGTCGACGATGCGCTGGTCCCAGTCGTCGCCGCCGAGGCGGTTGTCACCGGCGGTCGCGCGGACCTGGATGGTCGAGAAGTCGTCGTCCTTGCCCACCTCGAGGAGGGAGACGTCGAAGGTTCCACCACCGAGGTCGAAGACGAGGATGAGCTCGTCCTCCTTGCCCTTGTCGAGTCCGTACGCGAGAGCGGCGGCGGTGGGCTCGTTGATGATGCGGAGCACGTTGAGGCCCGCGATCTCACCGGCCTCCTTGGTGGCCTGGCGCTCGGCGTCGTTGAAGTATGCCGGAACCGTGATGACCGCATCCGTCACAGTGTCGCCCAGGTACTGCTCCGCGTCGCGCTTCAGCTTGCCGAGGATGCGCGCCGAGATCTCCTGCGGCGTGTACTTCTTGCCGTCGATCTCGACCTTCCAGTCGGTGCCCATGTGGCGCTTGACGGATGCGATGGTGCGGTCGACGTTGGTGACGGCCTGGCGCTTCGCGGTCTCGCCGACGAGCACCTCGCCGTCCTTGGTGAAGGCGACCACGGATGGCGTGGTGCGGAATCCTTCTGCGTTGGCGATGACGGTGGGCTCGCCACCTTCGAGCACCGAGACCACGGAGTTCGTGGTTCCGAGGTCGATACCTACTGCACGTGACATATGTGTTTTTCTCCTTTGTTGCCGGCTTGTCGCCTGTGAAAGTCGTGGGGTCAAGAGTTGAGTCCTGACGACTCAAGCGTTGCATCCGGCCGAAGTGATGTCAAGTCGATCGGGAAAAACTTGAGTGTACTTGACTCAACTTCGCGCGGGCGTGAAGAATTCCCGGTGAGGGGGACAAAGGGGACGGCGCCGGGCGCCGTTCGTAAAACAGGAGATCGTGTGACGGATGGGGTGCGCGGGCGGCCTCCCGCGGAAAAACCCCTGATGGGATGCGCGGCCACAGCCCGCCCGGCCCCCAAACTCCTGTTTTACGAACATGGGTCACGACAGCGATGCAGGCATTCAGGAGATCGTGCGACGGATGCGGCGCGCGGGCGGCCTCCCGCGGAAAAACCCCTGATGGGACGCGCGGCCCCGGCGCGCCCAGCCCGGATCTTCCTGAATTACTGCCGGCCCCCGGGGAGGGGCGACTCGGGCCAGAGACACGAAAGACCGGCCCGCCTGGGGAGGTTCCAGGCGGGCCGGTCGTACGGTGCTTTCAGCCGATCCCGATCAGCCGTCAGCTCCGGCGGGGGTCGACGTCGTGGTGAACCCTTCCAGCTTGTTCGCCGCCTGGGCGTACTTGTTGGTGAAGGTGTCGCCGAGCGTCACGTTCGACGTGTCGACGCCGATCGCCTTCTCCATCGCGAGGATGGTCTTCGGGCCTCCGGCGGGCATGATGCCGTCGGGCAGGAACTGGCCCTTGTCGGTGTTCAGACCGTCGATGTACTGCTGCTTGGTGATCGTCGCGTTCTGCACGTACTCAGCGGGCAGCTTGTTGGCGATGTCCGCCGCGGAGTGCGAGTTGATCCAGTGCATCGTCGCCACCAGAGCGTTGACGACCTTCTGGACGGCATCCTTGTGCGAGTTCACCCAGCTCCTCGTCGCCAGCACACCCGCCGCCGGCCAGTCGCTGCCGAGCGCCTTGGTCGCGCCTTCCGCCGTAGCGAGGTCGACGGCGGTGTAGGCGAGGTTCTTGCTGGTCAGCGCGCCGACGGTCGGCTGCGTGGTCATGACGCAGTCAGCCGAACCGCGCTGGATGGCGGCGATCGCCGTCGACCCGGCACCCACGGCGAGCGTGTGGTACCCGCTCTTCGCGATTCCCTGGGTGTGTGCGAGGAACTGCGTCAGCGAGTCCGTACCCGAACCGAGGTCGGTCACACCGAGCGTCTTGCCCTTGAAGTCGGCCGCCGAGTGAACGCCGCTCTTGGTGCCGCACATCTCGCGCTCGCCCGGGGCTCCCGAGAGCTGTACGACGTCGATGACGTCCTTGCCCTTCGACTTGAAGTCGATCGTGTGGTTGTACCAGGCACCGGCCATGTCGACCTGACCCGATGCCATCGCATCCTCGGCGCCGACACCACCGTTCTGCTCGGTGGACAGCTGCATGTTCACGCCGTACTTCTTGTAGTAGCCGAGTCGCTCCGCGAGCTCATACGGCAGGTAGATCTGCTTGTCGATGCCGCCGACCATCATCTTGACGGTAGGGATCGTCGCGGCTGCATTGCCGGCGGCTGCATTGCCACCCGCTGCTCCGCTGCTGCAGGCCGCGAGGCTGAGCATCAGTGCTCCGGCCGCAGCGACAGCGCTGATAGTGCGCTTCTTCATGTGAGTGCGTTTCCTTTCGTTGACGCCGAGGGTTCGGCGATTTTCCTGGTGAGGACTGTGAGGACTGTGAGGACTGTTGCTGGTTGACACCGGGCGATCAGATCGCCTGGGCTTCCGAGCGGTTCGGCGGACGCCACTTGAGGAGGGCCCGCTCCAGGAGCGTGATCAGGTATTCCGCCCCGAGCGTGACCACGGCCATGATCACCATGCAGGCGAACACCGTGTTCGGGTCGAAGCTCCCCTGGGCCTGGCTGATGATCAGCCCGATGCCCTGCTGGGCGCCGAGCACTTCGGCGACGAGTGCGCCGATGATCGCGAATCCGAAAGCCGTGTGAAGGCTCGCGATGATCCAGGTCATCGCCGACGGGATGGTCACGTGCCGGGCGACCTGCAGCGGGGATGCTCCCAGGACCCTGACATTGGCGACCAGGTTCTGGTCGACTTCGCGCACACCCTGGAAGGCGTTGAAGAAGACGACGAAGAACACGAGCACCGAGGCGAGGAGCACCTTCGGGAACACACCGAGGCCGAACGCGACGATGAAGATCGACCCGAGCACGATGCGGGGGATCGAGTTCACGACCTTGATGTACGGGCCGAAGACCGACGCTAGGTACCGGTTCGAACCGAGCAGGATGCCGACGACGACACCCGCGATGGTGCCCAGGATGAAGCCGAAGAAGGCCTCCTGGACGGTGATCCACAGGTTGTCCCAGATGGATCCGAACGCCGACCCCTGGGTGAAGAGGTGGACCAGGCTGTCCCAGATCCCGGACGGCTGTCCGTAGAAGAACTTGTCGACCCACCCGGTTGCGGTGAACCACTGCCAGCCGCCGATCACGATGACCGCGACGAGAACGCGGCCGACCCAGATCCACGCGGTGCGACGCGATCGCGCCCTCCGCGCGTTCGCCCGGAGCTCGCTCTCCTGCGTCACGCCGAACGATCCCTTGGCGGCGACCGCCGACCCGTTGGTGTTCACTGCCGCGGTCATGCTGCTGCCCCCGCCGTCTGCTGGTATGCCCTGGTGACCTCGTCTTTGAGCGAGTCCCAGATCTGTCCCTGGATCTCGAGGAACCGCTTCTCGTGACGGATCTCCTGGACGTCGCCGCGCGGACGCGGCAGGTCTATGTCGAAGATGTCCTTGACCGTTCCGGGGCTGCTGGTCATGATGACCACCCGGTCGGAGAGTGCGACCGCCTCATCGAGGTCGTGGGTGATGAACAGCACGGATGGGCGCAATTCCTCCCACAACTGCAGCAACTCGGTCTGCATGATGGCTTTGGTCTGCACGTCGAGCGCCCCGAACGGCTCGTCCATCAGCAGGATGCGCGGCCGGTTGATCAGCGCGGCCGCCATGGCGACCCTCTTGCGCATCCCGCCGGAGAGCTGGTGCGGATAGCGGTCCTCGAAGCCCGCGAGTCCGACGCGGCGCAGCCAGTCCATGGCGAGCGCTGTCGCCTCCCGCTTCGGCGTGCCGAGAAGCACCGGCCCGATCATCACGTTGCCGAGCACGGTCTTCCAGGGGAAGAGCGAGTCGGCCTGGAACATGTAGCTGACGCCGTTGGTGACGCCGTCGACGATGTGACCGCCGACCTGCACGGAGCCCGAGCTCGGCGGCTCGAGGCCGGAGACCTGTGCGAGCGTCGTGGACTTGCCGCAGCCGGTCGGTCCGACGATCGCGCAGAACTGCCCGGGTTCGACCGTGAGCGTCACGTCGCGGATGGCCGTGAAGGTTTCGCCCTTCGGGGTGACGAAACGCTTGGTCAGCCCGACGATGTCGATCCGCGCCGCATCCTCTGCGCGGGCGGTGGCCGCTGGTGTGCGGCTGGGGTTGGGTTCACCCATAATGCCAAGACCTCTCTGTCTTTCGGTGTGAGTACTGATCGTGCGGCAGGCGGCATGGCGGTGTCTCGCTTGTGCGCTATTGGCCTTTTGTGCGCATTCACGTGGGTTCTGCGCATTGTGCTCGCGTGCAATACGCAGGCTGTCCTGAGAGAATCCCCCCTGTGATGCGACGACGGATCAAAAAGCTCTCGACCCAGATCTTTCTGGCTCAGCTGGTGATCCTCACTGCGTCCATGGCCGTCGGCTTCGCGCTTTTCGCCCAGACGGCACGCAGCAACCTCGACTCGGACTTCCAGTCGCGTGCCGCGGGCATCGCGCAGACCTTCGCCGCCATGCCGACCATCCAGGAGTGCATGACGCACCCGGGCATCGCCTGCGACGTGACCATCCAGGACCTCGCCTCGTCGACGGCCGCGAGGACCGGCGCAGGATATGTGGTCGTGATTGACATGAACAGGGTGCGGCATTCGCATCCGAATCCCTCACTGATCGGCAAGAAGGTCAGCGAGCCGATCATGGCCCGGGATGGAAAGGTGCACCTCGGGATCGACTCCGGAGCGACCGGAGTGAACGCCAACGCACGCGTCCCGTTGTACGGATCCACCGGAGCGATCGTCGGCGAGGTGTCCGTCGGCATCCAGGAGAGCTCCGTGTCGAGCGAACTCCTCAGCGAACTGCCGTCGTACGCGGCCTGGTTCGTGCTGGTCCTCGCGATCGGCACGCTCGCCTCGTTCGGGCTGGCGAGCATCCTGAAACGCCGGACCTTCGGCCTGGAACTCGACGAGATCGCCCGCCTGCTGCAAGAGCGCGAAGCGACCCTGCACGGCATCCGCGAAGGCGTCATCGCCGTCGACCCGGCAGGCCGGATCAGCGTGGTCAACGACGAGGCGCAACAGCTGCTGCGCCTGCCCGCCGAGGCGTCCGGGCGACGGCTCGAGGATGTGCTCGCCTCTGGGCCTGTACGCGACCTCCTCACCGGCACGACCGCCGTGACCGACGAGATCGTCGTCACCGACGACTACTGCCTGGTCATCAACCGGATGCCCGTGACACTGGGCGGGCGCGCGCACGGTGCGGTGGTCACCCTGCGCGACCGGACCGCGGTCGAGGGCCTGGCGAGCGAGCTCGCCGGCGAGCGGAGCCTCACCGAATCGATGCGCGCGCAGCAGCACGAGTTCACCAACCGCATCCACGCGATCGCCGGCCTCCTCGAACTCGGACGGCCCGGCGACGCACTGCAGTATGTGAACGAGATCCGTGGCACGACGGCAGATCTCGACCAGACGCTCCGCACGCACATCGGCGCGCCCCAGATCGTCGGACTGATGCTCGGCAAGGCGGCCGAGGCGAACGAGCGCGGGATCGAACTCGTCATCCTGCCCGAGACCGACCTCGGTGAAGCGCCCGACCGGGTGCAGGCGCTGACGACGATCCTCGGCAACCTGATCGACAACGCGTTCGATGCCCTCGCCGGCACCCCGGGGCCGCGTCGCGTCGAGGTCAGTGTGGTCGAGACGGATGCGTCGCTGACGGTCACCGTGACCGACAACGGTCCGGGGGTCGCAGCGGGCGAGATCCCCCAGATCTTCAGCAACGGCTACACGACGAAGCGCGGGACGCTGGAACGGCACAGCGGCCTGGGGCTCTCCCTGGTCAACAACACCGTCACCAAGCTGGGCGGCACTGTCACAGTGTCGGACGGGCCGGGTGCGTCGTTCACGGTGCGGCTGCCGCGGGCATCCGCCGGCTTCGCCGCATCCGCCCTCGTAGGCGACCGGGCGCGATGAACGGCGACGCCCTCGAGGTGCTGGTCGTCGACGACGACTACCGCGTCGCATCCGTTCATGTCGCCTTCGTCGAAGGGGTCCCTGGGTTCCGGGTCGTCGGGCAGGCGCACACAGCGGCGGACGCCCTCGAACTCGCCCAGAAGCTGCACCCCGACCTCGTGCTCCTCGACATCTACCTTCCCGACGGCGATGGGCTCGAGGTGGTGCGCGGGATGCTCAACACCCCGTCGCCGCCGGCTGTCATGGTGATCTCGGCAGCGACCGACATGGCGACCGTGCGCCGGGCGGTGCAGCTGGGAGCGGTGCACTACATCGTCAAGCCCTTCGGATTCGCGGCACTCGCCGAGCGCCTCACCGCTTTTCGCAACGCCCAGTTGCACATCACCGAATGGCCGGACGAACCGACACAGGACGACGTCAACAAGATCTTCGACCTCCTGCGGCCCTCAACACCCGCGCAGGTCAGCGCGGAGCTCCGCCACCTCGCGCCGACGCTGAAACTCGTCTACGACGCGCTCAGCAGCAGCGACGTCGCCCTGTCGGCGGCCGACATCGCGGCGAGCATCGGGATCAGCCGCGCGACGGCCCAGCGCTACCTGACGCAGCTCGAACAGGGCAACGCCGTGACCCTGGAACTGCGCTACGGCCAGACCGGACGCCCCGAGCACCGGTACACCGTCCGGCGACGCTGACGCGCTGACACGTGACGCGGGCGTTCGCATCCCCGCACCCTGCGCCGCCGGTCACTACTCTGTGACCATGACCGACGACACGAGGCCGGGCGACGATCGCGCGCCCGCTGTGCCTTCATCCGCCGACGCTCTCGTCACCACGGAGAGCCCCCTCTTCATCGACTCGTCCACGGACCGCGTGATCCCCCGCGGCCGCATCGTCGCGTGGGCGCTCTGGGACTGGGGCGGCGCCGCGTTCAACGCGGTCATCACCACTTTCGTCTTCACGGTGTACCTGACCGGGAGTCTCTTCATCGACCCGGCACTCCGCACCGCCCGGGACGCCGAAACGGATGTGCACGGCCCGGCACACGCGGCCGTCACCGCCGCCGAGGCGCCCCTCTCGAGCGGGCTCGGCTGGGGGCTCGCCATCGCCGGCCTCGTCGTCGCACTGCTGGCGCCGGTGCTCGGTCAGCGCACGGACGGCTCCGGCCGCCGCAAACTCTGGCTGGGCATCAACACCGGCGTCGTCGTACTCGTGACCGCACTCATGTTCTTCGTCAAAGGCGAGCCCGGGTATTTCCTGTTCGGCGTGGCCCTGGTGGCCATCGGGACGGTCTTCTACGAGATCGCGACCGTCAACTACAACGCCATGCTGGTGCAGGTGTCGACACCGAAGACGGTCGGCAAGGTCAGCGGGTTCGGCTGGGGCGCCGGCTACCTGGGCGGCATCGTGCTGCTGCTCATCGTGTACTTCGGTCTCGTCGTCGAAAGCTCGTCGGCCCCGGGTACCGGTGGGCTGCTGCACGTGACGGAGGCGGACGGGTTGAACATCCGCCTCATCGCACTGATCGCTGCGGCGTGGACGCTGGTGTTCTCGCTTCCGGTCCTGTTCGCCGTACCGGAGATCCCCGCCGCCCGGCGTGGAGTCACGGTGGGCTTCTTCGGGTCGTACGCGGTGCTCGTGCGCGACGTGGGCCGACTGTGGAAGGAGAGCCGCAACACGGTGCTGTTCCTCATCGCGAGCGCGTTCTTCCGCGACGGCCTCGTCGGGGTGTTCACGTTCGGCGGGATCCTGGCGGCCGGGACGTTCGGGTTCTCGAGCGGCCAGGTCATCATCTTCGCGATCGCCGCCAACGTGGTCGCGGGCGTCAGCACCATCGTGTCGGGGCGGTTCGACGACCGGTTCGGCGCCAAGCCGGTGATCGTCACCTCGCTGGTCGGCCTGATCATCGCCGGCCTCGGCGTCTTCTTCGCACACGACCTCGGCGCGACCGCCTTCTGGGTCGGCGGGCTCATCCTCTGCCTGTTCGTCGGGCCCGCCCAGTCGTGCAGCCGAACGTTCCTGGCACGCCTCACCCCGGCCGGCCGCGAAGGGGAGGTTTTCGGCCTGTACGCGACGACCGGGCGTGCCGTCAGCTTTCTCGCGCCGCTGCTGTTCGCGACGTTCGTGGCCGTGGGCGGGGCGCAGTTCTGGGGGATCCTCGGCATCGTGCTGGTGCTGGCGATCGGGCTGGGGCTGCTCATCCCGGTGAAGGCGCAGGGGGCGCGGCTGGCGCGGGCTGGCGCTCGTACTGAGGAAAACCCCTGATGGGATGCGCGACCACGGCGCGACTGCGTTCACAAAACAGGAACTCGTGGGGCGGATGTGGCGGGCGTGTTCTCGCGCCGAGCAAAACCCCTGATGGGATGGGCTGCCTCCGCTCGCCGACGCCCTGAACTCCTGTTTTGTGAACGCGCCGGACGGGCTGCGCGTGCTCAGCGGGCGCGGTAGCGGACGAACACGACGCCGCGGGCGAAGCGGCGTTCGTCGACGAGCTCCAGGTCCACGCGAACGTCGTCCGGAAGGTAACGCGTTCCCCCGCCGACGATGATCGGCGTGAGGAACTGCTGGTATTCGTCGACCAGCCCGGCACGGATCGCGGCTGCAGCGAGGTGAGGCCCGCCGATGCCGAGGTCGCTGGTGGCCGCATCCTTCATCCGCTTCACCGCGTCTGCGTCGAACGCGCGCTCCACGCGCGTACGCTCCGTCACGGGACCAGCGAGCGTCGAGGAGTACACCACCTTGTCCGCCGCTCGCCAGATGTCGGCGAAATCCCGGATGACGTCAGGTTCGTCATCCGTCTCGACGGTCTCCCACCAGCCCATGACCTCGTACATGCGGCGGCCGTACAGGTAGGTGCCGATCGGGCGCTCCAGGTCGTTGACGAAGCCGTGGACCTCCTCGGCGGGCGCCGCCCAGTCGAAGCTTCCCGACGCATCCACGGTGTACCCGTCAAGCGAGGTGATTCCGGAGTAGATCAGCTTGCCCATGCCGAGACATGGTACCCCTGCATCCGCCCCCGACTACCCGCCCGCCTACTCGCGCGGCCAGGCTCCGACGAACTTGATGAACAGCTGCGCGAAGGTGTGCGCCTCCTCGGGGGTGAAGCCGGCCAGGGCATCCTCGACGGCGGAACGGCGCGCGGAACGGACATCCGCGATCTGGGAGCGTCCGGCGGCGGTGAGCTCGATGATGCTGCGGCGCGCATCCGACGGGTCGACCGTGCGCCGCACGAGGCCGGCATCGGAGGCATCCTGCACGAGCCGGCTCGCCCGCGGCTGGTCGACGCCGATCGCCTCTCCGATCATGCTGATGGTGAGGGCGCGGCCGTCGCGTTCGGCCGCCTCGAGCGCGTCGAGCATACGGAAGCGTGCGGCCCGCCCGAGCGACCCGTCATGGCGACCGCGGTGCTCGTGACCGGCGCCGCCGAACCGGGGCCCCGGTCCGCGGGGGCCGCCGCCGTAGTGGTGTGCGATCGGCCACGGTCCGGGGCCCTGCCACTGGCCCTGTCCCGGCCATGCGCCCGGCGGCTGCCAGGGTCCGGATCCGGATGCGCCGTTCGCTCCGGGCTCGTCTGCGCCGTGCTGGTCTGCGCGGTGCTCGTCTGCGCGGTGCTCGGCCGCCCCGTGTTCTGCAGCCCCGTGTTCTGCAGCCCATTCGGCGCGCTGCTGCAGGTGCCGGCGAGCGTGGTCGCGGCGGATGACGATGAGCGCCTGCTCGATCAGCGCCACGTCTTCAGGGCGAAGCTGCGAATTCTCGTCGGATGCTTGACCACCGGATTCCATGTATGTAACTATACATTTGCTTGTAACAGTACATGCAATAGGAAGGGGCGTTCATCATGAACACCGACGACACGTCACTGAAACCGCCGGGCTACTGGTTCGGCGTCATCGAATACCGCCTGCGCGAGAAAATGCGCGACACATTCACGGACCTCGACCTTTCGCGCGGCGAATGGCGGATCCTCCACACGCTCGTCGACGGACCGAAATCGGTCGACGACATCGAGGCGGCCCTCCCACCCGGCGACCGCCACCGCCGCATGGGCGCCCGGGCGTCCGGCCGACCCGGACACTACGGCCCCTGGGGCTGGGGCGGCTTCGCTCCCGGATACGGCGGTGGCCGCGGATACGGACCCTGGGCCTGGGCAGGCCGCGGATACGGCCCCGGATCCTGGCCCGGATATGGGCCGGCCTTCGGACCCGGCTCCGGTCGCTGGTTCGGACGCGGGTTCGCGCCCGGGTTCACACCCGCCGAGGGCGAGGCCGGTGCGGGCGAGGCCGGTGCGGGCGAGGCCGGTGCGACAGCGAGTGCAGGCGCCGAGGCGGGGAGCGACACCCCAAGCAGTGCCGGCGCTGAAAGCAGCTCAGGTAGCGCGAGTAGCTCCGCCGCCGCAAGCGGTTCGGGCTCAGCGAGCAGCTCCGCCACAAGCTCTTCGGGCTCCGCGAGCAGTCCCGCCGCCGCAAGCAGCTCGGGCTCCGCCGAGGCCGGCCCGGATGCTCACGCCGAGCACACCGGCCACGACTGGCAGGGCCGCTACGGCTGGCACCCGGGCCACCACGGACCGGATGCTCACGCCGAGCACACAGGGCACGACTGGCAGGGCCGCTACGGCTGGCACCCGGGCCACCACGGACCGGATGCTCACCACGGGCACGAGGGGCATGACGGGCACGAGGGGCACGACACCGAGAGCGCCGACCGACCCGAGCACGGCAACCGCCGTGAACACCGCCGCCCGCGCAGCGTGGCCGAAGTCCTGGTGGACTTCGCCGAGCGCGGCTGGGTCGTCCTCGACGACACAGGAGCAACGCTCACGGATGCGGGCCGTGCGGTACACGACGAGGCTCAGTCACGGGTGAGGGAACTGCGCGCATCCGTCACCGAAGGAATCAGCGAAGACGACTACCGGACGATGATCGCGACACTCGAGAAGATGGCGCGCAACGTCGGCTGGAGCGAGGAGGCGAAGGAGTCGGCGGAAGAGGGGGAGGCAGGCGAGCCTGACCGGCCCGACACGAACGCATCCGCCGATGACGGCGACGCACCCGGACCGGGCGCGCCCGAGGCTGGCCCAGGACCCGCTGCCTGACCGGCCACTCTCGCCGCCCACCTGCTGAACACGCGCACACGGTGCAACCTGCGCGTGTTCACAAGGTGGGCGCGGGCTCTCGCACGAGTTTGCTCCGAGCGCACTAAGTGGTACTAGTGCGCTGGGAAGGAAGTAGTGCGGCGACGGCGGCTCGCACCCGCGTTTCAGGCGAATCCGCCAGAATGGGCGGATGGCGGAGACGATCGAAGAGGTAGTCCTGGTCGACGAGGACGGAACCGCGATCGGCGTCGCCGACAAGGCGGCCGTGCACGGCACGGACACTCCTCTTCACCTGGCGTTCTCGTGCCACGTGTTCGACGGTGAGGGGCGCATCCTGGTCACCCGCCGGGCGCTTGCCAAGCGCACCTGGCCCGGGGTGTGGACGAACTCGTTCTGTGGACACCCGGCGCCGGGCGAGTCGACCGACCACGCTATCGCGCGCCGCGCGGCCGACGAGCTCGGCATCACCCTGGACAACCTCACCGTCGTGCTTCCCGACTTCCGTTACCGGGCTGTGGATGCAGCCGGGGTTGTGGAGAACGAGATCTGTCCGGTGTTCACCGCGACCACGACAGACGCGATCTCCCCTTCGCCTGATGAAGTCATGGAATGGGAGTGGGTGGAGGCGCGCACGCTGATTTCGGCCGTAGAAGCCACCCCGTGGGCGTTCAGCCCGTGGTTGACCCTCCAATTGCCCCAGCTCTACGCGGGCGAAACAGAGTCGGCGCAGCTCTGAAAACGGTTCATCCACCTGTGGACAACGTCGGTGGATAAGATGCCGACATATTCCTTGCCCCGCATATGGGGGACAAAACCGCGACCCGCGAACCGGGCGATCACGATCAGTTGCCCGGGCGACCCGCCTCGGTCGACCCGACATCGGTGCGGTGGAAGTTCAGGTACGACCGCGACGCCGTCGGGCCGCGCTGGCCCTGGTACCGCGAGCTGTACTCGCTCGACCCGTACGGCTTCTCGGCCGCCGACGACAGCCGGAAGAAACACATCTGCCCGATCTTCATCCCCGGCCACAGCTTGATCGGCAGGGTGGCGACATTGCTCAGCTCCAGCGTCACATGGCCCGAGAAACCCGGATCGATGAAACCGGCCGTCGAATGCGTGAGAAGGCCGAGCCGCCCCAGCGAGCTCTTGCCTTCGAGGCGCGCTGCCACGTCATCCGGAAGCGAGACCAGCTCGAACGTCGAGCCGAGCACGAACTCGCCGGGGTGCAGGATGAACGGCTGTTCCGGTTCGACCTCGACCAGGTGCGTCAGCTCAGGCTGATCCTCTGCCGGGTCGATGAACGGGTACTTGTGGTTGTCGAACAGGCGGAAGAACCGGTCGAGCCGCACATCGATGCTCGACGGCTGGATCATCCCCTCTTCATACGGCTCGAGGGCGATGCGGCCTGCACCGAGCTCGGCCTTGATGTCGCGATCAGAGAGAAGCATTTTCGTAGCCTAGTGCGCGCGCGTCACGGCGCGGATGCGGTCGCTGTGAGGTTGCCAACTTTGCGCAGAACAGGTGCCGGTCAGGAGGAGAATATGGGTGAGAGACGTCGAGTTCCACCCGACGCCATGGAGTTGAGTCTCATGGTTGTGTTCTATATCGTCCTCGCGATCGTCGTCGTCATCGCGATCATCCTGTTCTTCATGTCCGTGCGCGTCGTCAAGCAGTACGAGCGCGGTGTCGTCCTCCGGTTCGGCCGCTACATCGGCACGCGGGAGCCCGGGCTGCGGTTCATCATCCCGATCGTGGACGTGATGACGAGGGTCTCCCTGCGCATCGTGACCCTGCCCATCCAGTCGCAGGAGATCATCACCCGCGACAACGTGAGCGTCGGGGTGTCCGCCGTGGCATACTTCCGCGTCGTCGACCCCGTGAAGTCGGTGATCGCGATCCAGACCGTGTATGCCGCGATCGAACAGATCGCGCAGACCACCCTGCGCAAAGTCGTCGGCCAGCACAGCCTCGACGAGACGCTCTCCGAGACGGACACGCTCAATGTGAACATCCGGCGCATCCTCGACGTGATGACGCTCGACTGGGGCGTCGAGGTGACGCTCGTCGAGCTGAAGGACATCCTGCTGCCGGAGACGATGAAGCGCGCGATGGCCAAACAGGCCGAAGCGGAGCGCGAGAAGCGGGCGAAGATCATCGCCGCAGAAGGCGAGTCGCTGGCTGCCGCCGCGCTGGGTGCCGCGTCGGACACGATGATGGAGCATCCGCTCGCCTTGCAGCTGCGCAACCTGCAGAGCCTCGTCGAAATCGGGGTCGACCGGAACACGACCGTCGTCTTCCCGGCGCCGCTGATGTCGACGATCGGCGAGCTCGGCAACTTCCTGGCGCGCGAGAACGCGGCCAGCGTGCTGCACGGCGGGAGTGGTGCCAACGACGCCGCCACCCCCGCTTCCTCGACTCGTCCGGAAGCGGCTCCGCCGCTGGACGACGCAGCCTGATGGGGGCGGGGGCCGCCGGGTCGGAGATCGGGCGCCGGCCCGGCGGTTGTGCGTCACAGGGGCTAGTTCACTCCGACGAACGTCTCAGGATGGCTGCTCAGCCACGACCAGCGATCGGCCGGCCACGTAATGGCGAAGGCCTTGCCGACGACGTTGTCGATGGGTACGAAACCACGGCCCGGGCCGGTCTGGTGAGTCCGCGAGTCGGCCGAGTGGTCGCGGTTGTCGCCCATCACCCACAGGCTGCCTTTCGGAACGGTGACAGAGAACGGTCGGAGCGACGCCTCGCCGTGCCCTGGTAGCGCAGTCCCTGCTGGCCCATTCAGGTAAGACTCCCTCAGCGGTGCGCCGTTCACCACCATCTGCCCCAAGGCGTTGCAGCACGACACATGATCGCCCGGGAGTCCGATCACACGCTTGATCAGATAGTCGTCGCTGTCGCCGGCCGACAGCCCGATGAAGGTGAGGACCGCATCGAGGGGGTTCCAGGCTGCGCTCGCCTTCTGCGGATCGAGCCAACCTCCCGGATCCCGGAAGACCACGATGTCGCCGCGTTGGATGCCCGAAACCTTCGGCGTGAACTGATCCACCAGGATCCGGTCACCGACCATCAGCGTTCGTTCCATAGACACCGACGGTATGTAGAACGATCGGCCCAGGAAGGTCTTGACGAGGAACGACACAAGAATCGCGACGACGAACATGACCATGACGTCGCGTACCACGCGCCACCTCGAGCGACGGTGGCGGTGACGCCGGTGGGCTGGCGCTCCGGCGGCCGATGCTTCCATGCAAACCTCATTCGTCGCGCGCTTGCGTTCCTAGCCCTCACCAGAGAGACGGCGAATCACGAGATTTGTCACGCGGAAATGGTGGTTGATTCGGCGAAGCCCGATCGCCGGGTCGAGTGGTCGCCAACTCACCGAAACGGGGCGACCCAAGGGGTAGTTGTCGACAACTCGACGGGGGCGCGGACGTCGTGGCCCGCGGGCTCGGCCTCGACTCGCTCCGGGTCATCGAGACTGCCGGCGATGTGTACACGTCGGCCCTGCGAAAACTCTCAGGAATGACGCGCGCACGAATCTTGCGGGTGCGCAAGATTCGTGAATACGATTCGGAGACGGCCAGCTCCGCCCGAAAATCGAACGCTCGTACGTGTCTCTGAGACCTGACCGTGGTCAATCAATCGCCTCTCCCGACAGCAGGTTCTCACGATGTCACGCCCACCGATCGTCGCTGCACGCCCGGCCCGGTTTTCCCCGGCCGCTCTCTTTCTCGCCGCCGCACTGTTGATAACGGCGATGGTCGCAGGTGGCCATGTCCCGTCGGCCGCAGCCGCCGGAACGGCATCCATCAGTGGCACGGTCCAGGCTGCAGGTGCACCGGGTGTCGGCGTCCAAGGTATCGCAGTGCTTGCGATCCTCCCCTCGGGCGGCCCGGGCGGGTCAGCGATGACCGACGCGAACGGCAAGTACACGATCACTGGCGTCGCGGCGGGTTCATACACCCTCGACTTCGAGGCCGGATCCGGATACGCCGAACAGTGGTGGAGCGGGCGGAACAGCCAGCAGACGGCCGACTTCTTCAGCGTCGCGGCCGGGCAGACAGTCACGGGAAAGAACGCGACGCTCGTGGCACCAGGCAGCATCAGCGGCGAAGTCATGGGGTCAGGAAACCCCGACGTCCCGCTCAGTAGCGAGCGTGTCTACCTGTACGGTTCGACCGGGGTCGTGGCGAACATCGCCATGACTTCGGGCGGCGCCTACAGTTTCACGGGGCTCGCCGCCGGTACCTACACGATCCTCTTCACGGCAATCGGCAACTACAGCGAACAGTGGTGGTTCGGCGCCCAGACGAAGGCGGCTGCGACGCCGATCACGGTGGGCTCCGGCCAGAACGTGACGGGAATCAGCGCTGTACTCTCGTCAGGGTCGACGATCAGCGGAACCGTCTCGGCGCAGGGCTCCCCCGGCGCGGGCCTTGCCGGTGCGACGGTCAATGCGTCGAGCACGGCCGGCGTGGTCGCGCAGGCTGTCACCGATGGCTCCGGCCGGTACACCCTCGAGGACCTTGCTGCCGGAACCTACACCGTCGAGTTCCTGCCAGGAGCAGGTCAGTCCTTCTCCGCGCAGTGGTGGAAGAACGCGTCGAGCCCGTCCGCAGCCACATCCATCACCGTCGGTTCGCAGCAGAATGTCCCCGGAATCAATGCCACGCTCGCCGCGCAATCCTCAGTCAGTGGGACCGTCGAGCAACAGGGTAACCCGAACACGCCCGTAGCGGGTGTCAACGTGAACGCCGTGCGGTCAGACGGGACATACGCAGGGTCGAACGGCGTATCCGACTCGGCCGGGAATTTCACCGTCGCGCAACTCCCTGCGGGCTCATACACTCTGATATTCACGCCCAACAGAACCCCTGGGTCAGAACAGAACTTCGCCGTCCAGTGGTGGAACGGTGAATCGAGCCAGGCCGCTGCAAACTATTTCACGGTGACAGGGGGCCAGTCAGCGACCGGCATGAACGCGGTCATGGTGCCCGGTGCCACGATCAGTGGCACGGTGCAGGGCGGCTCGCCTGCAGCAGCCCTGCAAGGTGTCGTCGTCGGGGTCTACAGCCTGGACGGTCGACTGCGGGGCAGCGTTCGCACCGACGCGCTCGGGCACTATTCGATCGATCAGCTCACCGCAGGTACGTACGCGGTGAAGTTCGCTGCGCCGAGCCCCTACGACACCGAGTGGTCAGGCGGCAAGCCGAGCCTCCAGGCTGCGACGCCGCTCACCGTGACATCCGGACAGACCGCGACCGAAGACGCGGTACTCGCACTCGGCGCCTCGGTGTCGGGAACACTCAGCTATGCCGGGGGTGCGCCCGCAGCCGGATACGTCGGGGTCTACGACGCAGTTGGACCGAGCGATTCCCTAGCGACACTCGTAGGTGAGGCGACGGTTGCGAACGGAAAGTACACGGTCAGCGGCCTCGCGCCCGGCGTCTACAAGGTCGGGTTCACGCACGACACGACCGGTGTGATCGCGCGTGGCCCCCTGCCGTCATCCGCCCCCTACGCGTCCCAGTGGTACCAGAACGCTGCGAGTTACGCGACAGGCAAAGCCCTGACCCTCGCGTCCGGCGATGCGGCGACCGGCGTCAACGGAAAGATCGCCGTGCTGTCCGGTTCGCCGGTACGCCTGCACGACTACTCGGGTGACGGACACCCGGATGTGCTGGCGAGGACTGCGGCGGGCGCCCTCCTGTCGTATCACGGCAACGGGGCAGGAGGGTGGTCGACTCCCGCATCCGGCCAGGTCGGCAGCGGCTGGGGCGGCCTGACAGCGATCGTCGCACCCGGAGATTTCAACAACGACGGAATCCCTGATGTCATCACACGAGACACCACAGGCGCGCTCCGGTTGTACCCGGGCAACGGTTCCGGCGGCTGGGGCGCATCACTGCGCATCGGCGCCGGCTGGAACGGCCTGAACACCATTGTCGGTGTGGGAGATTTCAACGCGGATGGCAACGCCGACCTCGTCGCACGGGATGCATCCGGTCGGCTCTGGTTGTACCCGGGGAACGGAAAGGGAGGCTTTCTGCCGAGCAAGGTGATCGGCTGGGGGTGGAGCGCGATGACCGCGATCATCGGGGCCGGCGATTTCAACGGCGACGGATATCCCGACCTCCTCGCGCGGGATAGCACGGGTGTCCTCTGGCTCTATGCACACACGCCCATCGGCTGGAAGACGCGGGTCCAGGTGGGATCCGGATGGAACGCGATGACCGGGATCATCTCGGTCGGCGACTTCAACGGTGACAGCCACACGGATGTCGTTGCGCGCGATTCTGCCGGCCTCCTCTGGCTTTACCCGGGCAACGGTCGATCCGGATGGCTCACCCGCACAAAGATCGGCGTCGGGTGGAACGCAATGAACTGGATCGGCTGACGCCGGCGGGCACGGCTTCAACGGGTCGAGGACTTACGGATGGCGAGATAAACGATGAGTTTGGCCAAAGACCGTTGACCGGGTAGTCTGGGCGGCAACCTCACTTCCCAGTGTTTTACTGGGATCGCGGGCCACGCGAGTGTAGTTCAATGGCAGAACTTCAGCTTCCCAAGCTGATAGCGCGGGTTCGATTCCCGTCACTCGCTCCATTGTCACGTCTCAAGCTACTTGGGCTTTTCTCAACCTACTTGGGCTTTGGCTGTCGTTTCTCACCGAGCCCTCCCGTCGAACTCTAGGCACGAGCCCATACCCGGTGCGCCCCACACCCCTAGCCACATCGGCGGGCAACTCCACAAGGTTTGCGCAAAAAGACCCGATGAGGCGAAATTCCCACCGTTGGATCATGGCTTGCTGAAATGCTTGACCTGCTCTGGTCGGCGCGGTCGAGCCACAAATCAAGGGAGATTCGTTGCGTACCTTATTCAACGGTGGGTGGACGGTTCAGCCGAACGTGAGCGTGTTCTCGCAGCTGGTCCCGAAGGGCGATCAGAAGAACGAGGTCACCCTCCCCCACGATGCAATGATCACGTTCGCTCGAACGGAGAGTTCAGGCGCGTCCAACGGCTACTTTCCGGGCGGTGCCGTCACCTACTCGAAAGTATTCGACGTTCCCGAAGAATGGCGACGGAAACGAGTGGCTGTTGAATTCGAAGGGGTTTACCGGGACGCCATGGTCTACGTGAACGGCGTCTTCGCTGGCCAGCATCCAAACGGATACACCGGCTTCCGCATTGCTTTGGACGACTTCCTCGATTACGGCAAGCCGAACGCGATTCGTGTTGACGCCCGCGCACACATGGACTCACGGTGGTACTCCGGGCTCGGGATCTACCGCGATGTCTACCTGACCGTCACAGCGCTCACACACATCACGGCATCCGGAATCCGAATCTCAACACCCGATGTCGATGACGAACGTGCGGTGATCGCGGTGGCCACCGAGCTCGTGAATGAAGACATCAGCACGCAGACCACACGACTCACAACAACGATCGTCGACGCAAATGGAGAGGATCTCGCGCGGGTTTCCTCTCCCGTCACACTCCGACCAGGAGACTCAGCTGTCGCGCGGCATCGCTTGTATCTTCCCAATCCGAAACGATGGAGCGTCGACACTCCAAACCGCTATTCGGTCCGGTCTGAGTTAGGAGAAGGCGAGCGATTGATCGAGACCCGCGACACCGCGTTCGGCGTTCGCACGCTGCAGATCGATCCACAGAACGGGTTAAGGATCAACGGCGAATCGATCAAATTGCGAGGCGCCTGTGTCCATCACGACAACGGGATCTTGGGCGGAGCAGCCTTCAGACGTGCAGAGGAACGCAAAGTTGAGTTGCTGAAATCGGCGGGATTCAACGCCATCCGCTCATCTCATAATCCGATGAGCCCTGCAATGCTTGACGCCTGCGACCGACTCGGAATGCTCGTCATGGACGAATCCTTCGACATGTGGACACGGGGAAAGAACCCGTTCGACTACTCACTGAACTTCCCAGAATGGTGGGAGCGCGACATCGAAGCTCTCGTGGAAAAGGACTTCAACCGGCCCAGTGTGATCGCGTACTCGATCGGGAACGAGATCCTTGAAGCCGGAAACGCGCTGTCCGCGAAATGGGGTCGCGCCATCGCCGAGAAGATCCGAAACCTTGACGGCTCTCGCTTCATAACCAACAGCATTAGCGGATTCGTGGCGACGATCTCCGACATACTCGAAGACTTTCAGGAGCAAGTCGGCGATCTTGAACGTGGAGGCGTCAATGACCTGATGACGGCGATGGGCGATCTCATGAACGAGATCAGCCTCTCTGACCAGGTCACAGCGATGACCGAAGAATCGCACTCAGTAGTCGACATCGTCGGTCACAACTATGCCGACGCCCGCTACCTCGCCGACCAGTCCGCATTTCCAGATCGCGTGGTTGTCGGAACCGAAACTCTGTCAAAACGGATCGACATCATTTGGGATCTGGTGACTCGCCTTCCTCATGTCATCGGCGACTTCACTTGGACTGGATACGACTACCTCGGTGAGGCGGGTCTCGGCCTCACCGTGTATGGCCCGGCAAACGAACCTTCGCCCGATCCGACCGCATACCCAGGGATCCTGGCCTGGTGCGGCGACATCGACATCACCGGATACCGTCGCCCCGCGTCTTTCTACCGCGAGATCGTCTACGGGTTGCGGAGTCAGCCCTTCATCGCGGTTGGCCAACCAGCGCCTGCGGGACGCCGGGCGGCGGCCCTCGACTGGGCGTGGAGTGACACAACCGACAGCTGGTCCTGGAACCTTGAGGAAGGCGCTCCGCTCAATGTCGAGGTGTACTCCGACGCACCGGAGGTTGAGCTCCTCGTGAACGGGAAATCCCTTGGCAGGGCGCCTGCCGGCCACGCCGCCCGCTTTCGCGCGAACTTCACCGTGCCATACCAACCCGGTGAACTCCTCGCCATCACTCGCAACGGCAACTCAGAATCGGGTCGCTCAGTTCTTCGTACGGCGGCGGCCCCAGCGGACCTTCGACTCGGAGTCGACCGCCCGGTGATACCTGCGCGCGACATTGCGTTCGTCACGATCGAAGTCGTGGATGCGAACGGGACGCTCGCGACCAACTGCGATCGCACCGTCTCCATCGACGTGGACGGACCGGCCGAGCTTCTTGCGCTTGGCAGCGCTCGACCGTCGACGAACGAGGTGTACAACTCGCACAGTCACACGACATTCGGCGGTCGCGCCCTCGCGGTCATTCGCAGCACCGATGTGGGAGAGGCAATCGTGACCGTTCGCGCGGATGGTCTTGCCGCCGCTACGGCCACGATCAACAGCGCCTAGGTGTCCATCGCTCCCGTGATCGTGGGAGACGGTAGGACGAGCCCTACCAACGCGAGCAGCGCAAGCGAGATGGCGCCGACGACAACAATCCCCAGTGAGTTGAACGTGATTGCGCCGAACGCGCTCGGCAGCATGGAAATCGAGCCGCCGACGACCGAATTCGTGAAGCCTGTGACTGCAATTGCGGTGCCGGCCTGGTTCTTGTGGTTCTGCAAAGCAATCACCTGCAGACACGGGAAACAGAATCCACATGTAGAGACGAGGACGAGACATACGGCAGCCAACGGAAAGAAGCCTGCTCCGATAACCGCAAGGACGATCATCACCGCTCCAGTCATGAACAGGATCGAGAGTCCGACTGCAACCAGCCTGCCTGGTTCAAACCACCGCATCAGTCGAGCCGCAGCCTGCGTCGAGAGCCACAAGGCGACTGCGATCGCGCCGAAGAGCATTCCGAATTGCTGGGCGTTCAGGCCTTCGGACACCTGGAACAGAAACGGCGAAGATGAAAGGTAAGTGACGAGCTCTGAAAAGACGAAGCCTCCGACGAGCGCAGCCCCGACAAAGACCCGGTCCGAGAGCACAGCGACGAAACGGCTAAAGCCGGCGCCAACTCCAACTCGTCCGCGCTGCAATCGGGGCAGCGTTTCTGGGATGAGCAAGACAGCAAGCAACACAACTGCCGAGCCGTATGCGGCGAGCATCCAGAAGATGCCGCGCCAATCGATCACCTGAAGGAGTTGCGATCCGACGATCGGAGCAACGACCGGCGCGAGTCCGGACAGGAGCGCGATTCGCGCAAGCATCCGCACGAGCGGATAGCCCTCGAATATGTCGCGGATCATCGCCACGGTGACAACCGCGCTGGCGGCAGCCCCGATCCCCTCGCCGAAGCGCATTGCTGAAACGAGATCGACCGTCGGCGCTAGGGCGATGCCGATACTTGAAGCGACGTGGAGGGTGGTCGCCACTATTAGCAGGACTTTTCTGCCGAACATGTCGCTCAGCGGACCAACGACGAGTTGGCCAAACCCCATCCCCACCGCTGTTGCAGTTAGAGTCAGCCGCACAGCCCCTTCCGTGGTGTGCAATTCGTGCATTACGGAGGGAAACGCCGGCAGATAGAGGTCCATCGTGAACGGTCCGAGTGCTGCGATCGCGCCGAGCACGAGCACGATGGCCCTGGTGCGTCGTGGCGAACCCAGTGTCGCTTCTGCAGCGCGTTCCGCCGCAACAAGCCTCACACCAGAAGTAGACAGTCGACGACCCGACAAGGTTCTACGGGGGCTTGGCAAGACAAAGGACCGGATGCGGCGCATGGACGTCACTGGACTCTCTCCAAAACAGGGTGTGCACGGCCATGAACCGCAAGGTCCCTACGAGAGTCGCATGGTTGGCGCGAGGAGAGCGAATCGTTGCGCAAAACGGAGGTGCAAGCCGCCGTCACGATGGAGGGCAGCAATGGGCGAGGGGCCGATGCAGTTCGCGCTGCACCGGCCCCTCGGGTTCCGAACTATCCCCTCCGAATCGTTACGGGTTTGATTGCGTTCAGGAGCTCCCACGAAGATAGGTTGCTCTCGAAGGCCGGGTAGATCCAGCGTCCCGCGTCGCTCTTGTTCCACTGCAGTGGCGTATTGAACTGATACCCGTTTTCGTTCACCTGCCAAACCTGGGTGGCCACAGCCGATCCAAGGTCGAGGCCCTCCGCCCTGAGTCCCGTATCCTTGAACCGCTTCGCCGCGTCGACGTATGTCGCACCGACGAAGTAGTCGACGGTGGGCCAGACTCCGTCCTCGTAGGTGGTGCCCGCAAATCCGAGGTAGGGGAAGCCTGTTGACCCGGGCGGCAGCCCCATGTTCGGCGAACCGATCTCGCGACCCTGACTGTCAAGTTTCGACTGGAAGAGCGCGATCTGACTTTTCAGCTGCAGGCGGTAACGGCTCGTGTCGACCAGGTCCGGGAGCCCGGCGCGTTCCGCGAGGTGCTGAGCGAAGAAGGTAGCCAAGAGAACGCTGTCGTTGTTGGCTGTAGGGCCCGGCGTGTATCGGTAATACTGATGGTCGGCGTTCCAGAAGGTCGCCTCATACTCGGTCTTGGCCGCTTTCAATTCGGCGTTCCACGTTGCCAGGGTCGCCTTGGATTCCCCGACGCTTTTGCCTGCTGCTGAGATCGACTCGAGCGCGAGCAGATACAGCTGCGAGTCATATGCGTCGACCTTGTTTACCGGGATGACGTCAAAAACGTTTGCGTATGGCAGCGGGCTTTTCAGGTTCGGACTGGGAGCGTTCATGTTTGGCGCCTCGGGCAGCGTCGACCCGGGAGGAATCGTCGCCTGGATGTACGCGAGAAGCTTGCGCATGGCGGGGTAGGCCTGACGCAGGAAGTTCCAGTCATGGTTACTCTGCGCGTAGTCATACAGCCTGAAGAGGTTCTCGCTTGGTTTGTCGATGAACCAGACGTTCCCCGGCGACGGCTGTTGGCCCTGAGTCCAGGTGATGAACGGGTCGCGGACCGAGTAGGCGGCAGGGTCGGTAGATGAGGTCAAGCCCGGGTCCCAGGGGTCGCCGTATGGATCTGCGTTGACGGCATCGATCTTGGCTCGAAGCCTGTCCCGCTCGATGGTTGGAAAGACCTGGCTGTATGCGAGGGAGCTGTAGGTGCCGACCTCTGTGCCCATCCCGCCGTTTGCGCCGCCGCCGGCATTGGAGTCGACACCGAGGTACAGGTGCGTGCCGGGCACAGTTGTTCCCTGACGTTTGACGCCTGTCGGTGCGACGGTATTGGAGACGAGGCCTCCTTCCCACAAAGCGGTCTTGAACGGCACTTGGGCCAGCTGATTCAACGCGCCTGTTCGAATCACCAGCGGGTAGGCGGGGTCGTTTGCGATCGGCTTCCACCACTGTTCCACTGCCCTAAGCGACTCGTCGTGTGCGGTGAGCGCGTCACGAGCGATGGCGAGGCTCTGGTTGAACGGGTAGCTTCCGGCCACGTAGTTGTTTTGCGTGTCCTCCTTTGCGCCGTAGAAGTTGGTGTAGTGACGCATCCAGACGGTGTTGTTGTTGGCGAAGGCGACTTGGGGGAAGTCCCACGTCAGCGCGAACGGGACTGTCGAGACTTCGCCCGGCTTCAGCGTGACGGCTACCGAGATCGCGCCAGCGGAGTGAGAATTGTCGATCGGCGCATTGGTCAGCGCGCCCGTGTCAGAGAACGGTGCGTACACGTCGGAGCCGTCGCCGTTCGCATTCCAAGAGGTTGTGTATGTGACCTTCTGCCCCGCCTGCGGTTTCGCGGCGATAGTCCATTCGGACCGGGACGCGTCGACGGTGTTTGACGGGTCGTTGGAAGTCATGGTGACGGCCTGGATGCCGGATTTTCGGTCGTTCGTGAACTGACTGTCGAGGCCGGTGCGAACCGTCGCGGGTTGCCTGCCTTCATGTGCGGGCGCGTTCGGCATGGTGAACATGACGGAGATGTTGCTGGTTTTGGTGGTGTGGTTTGCCAGCCGTACATCGAAGTAGGCGACGGGAAGCGACGTTCGTTTGTCCTCGCCCGCGACGATCGGAGAGAAGAACCTCATGGATACATCCGTTTTGAACGGGGTGTAGCTGGTCCACCCGAACGGGTAAAGGGCTGCATACGAACCTTCCCCGGGCTGGAGGAGGTTCCAGCCGGGGAGCGGCGATTGCCACGATCGTGCCGCCGACGTGGACTGAGGTCCGTTCGTAGCGAGCGTCTTGACGGTTGTTTGGTCCGTGCCGATCTGCTCTCTTACGTGGAACGCCGCTTGCGGGAGAGCACGCATCTCCCAGCTGTCATCTTGCGAGCCGCCGAAGAACCATGGTCCGAAGGTTCCGGACTGGTTGATCATGAAGGATCCGGCACCGACGCCGCCGAGAGGAATCCCGAGTCCCGGAACGCTTTCCGGCAGTCCGGGAAAGCCTGGTGTGGACGGGCCCGGCGGAATTTCTCCGAGCTGACGGACCGTCGCCGCGGCTGGAACCGCGAAAAAGTCTCTGGCGTGCGAATTCGGGTCGTTTGGGGACGCATTCGCAGCGTTTAGCGGAACGAACCCGCCGATCAGTGCTGCCGCGATTACGGCCGCAGTTCCGGTTCTACTGACTGCTCGTCGGCGTACTCTGAGTCGGCCAAAAGGTCGCGGCTGGATCAGCATTGGTCCTCCATCTTCTTCGTTGGATCGAGCGTGTTGTGGGGTATCGTCGCGGGCTACTGGTCTGCCTTGGTGAGCCTGATCGCCATATAGGGCCGAGCGGGAAGGTCTACGTGGACCGTGCCTTCGTGGACACCGGGAACGGTCTGGATGTTCATGTTCCAGGTGTCGATGACGTCTATGCGGGCGCGCATGCCCTCCGGGATGCTGACGTTCCGAAATAGTGGGCGGTTGGCGCCGAAGTAGATCAGGATGTACTCGTTCTTGACTCCCCCCCAGCGCGCATCCCAGTCCGACGGGAGCGGCTCAACACGACCGGTCGGTGATTCGGAGACGATTGTGCGGAGGAACGCGACTCGCGCGGGACTCTCGCCGGCGAGCTTCCCGCCCTTGGACCACCACAGAACCTCGTCTTCTGCGTGGAAAGTTTCACCGTGCGTGAGGTAACCGCCGCGCACGGTGCCGTCCCAGAACTTCTCGACGACTTCTTCTGCCGTCAAGTTTCCCCAGCCCTGGTCAAGGTTGCCTTCATAGCCGAACTCATCGACGACGACCGGCTTGCCCCACCGGTGGCGCCACTCATCGACGCGCTGGGACATCTTGCCTTCGTTGCGCTGAATGCTCGCATGGGTTGCCCAGTCCGCCGAGTAGTCGAAGAGTTCTGTCCAGTTGTGGATGGACATGAGGTGGTGGCTCGGGTCCTCGGCTTGGATCACCCGAGCTATCCTGTCCCAGTCATCTGGCCGTTTCGAGACGAGAAGTTCGTATTCATTTGCGAGCGACCACCAGACATTCGCAAAGCCACTGAGACGGCGGGTCACGTACTTGACGTAGCGGTCGTCTGCCGCCTTACCGAGAGCAGCGAATCCCCAGCGGTCGTAAGGGTGGAAGAGGATGAGATCGGCTTCGATACCGAGCTCCCCGAGCTGCTTGATTCGCCGCTCCAGACGCCGAAAGTAGTCGACGTCAAAACGTGTTGTATCCCACCCGCCGTCTTCACGGCGCGGAAAAACGTAGCGATCCGGATCGTTCGAGTTGTATAGGAAGTCTTTGGGGAAGAGTCCCATCCGCAATTTGTTGAAGGGCGAATCCTTGAGTGTTCGGATGGTTTCGTCCTGAAGGGCCTCCGGTTGGAGGGTCCAGACATACGCGGTCGTACCGAACGGTGTGTAGGGGGATCCATCAGCGTAGGCGAAGGCGAACTGGTCGACGACGCGGACTGGGCCCCGCCCGTCGCTGTCGGCAACAGAGATGGATCCAGTGATTCCGTCGAGAGAGCGAGCATTGGAAGTGGTGACGAATGACCATTCGCCATCGATCGGGAGGAGGAACCGGAGCACGTAGCTGCCGTCGTCGTCATAGAAGCCGCCCACTCGGAGCGTGAGATCACCGTGGGTAAGGATCGCCCCCAGTTCGACATCGACGAATGGGTTCCCGTGGCTCGGGCCGGCGAGGACGATCTCAGTCGTCTCGTGTAGTCGGGGTTTGTCGGGCAGCGTCACCGATGCGCTCGCATGCGCGACCGCGACTGATTCGTAGTCGGCGTCAGGCTGGATGGCAGGGGGCTCGACCGGAAGCGGCCGGGTGTCCTCGATCGTGGAAAGCTGTTGGAGCAAAGATCGTGCCTTGTCGGCGTCGGCCGCCAGTGCGAACTCAAGGAAGCCGCCGAGCGGGAAGCCGCGCAACTGTTCGGCGAGCGAGGAGCCCAAGAGGTCCGGAACCTCCGCCTCCAGCAGCCGCCGCGCTTCCTCGTTCTCCAGCGCTTCGCCGAACGTAGACCATCGGTCGAACGTGCGCATCGTTGCGTCTCCTGTCGTCATGCAGCCGGTCTGTTGACCTTCCGGATTCAAGGTCTCAGGTTTCGTCGAAGAAGCGGAACTCGTTGCGCAAAAATTGGCGCCGAACCGAGTGTTGCGCAAAAATGGTGGGAGGAGATGACATATGCCCGAACCCACTGCCGCTCTCGTTACCCTCGCCGATGTAGCACACAAGGCGGGAGTTTCCGTCTCAACCGCGTCGCGCGCATTGTCCGGGCGCGGCGACCTCAAGGCCGAAACGCGCAACACGGTCCTGCAGGTGGCGAGCGACCTCAACTACGACATGACGGGTACGAATCGCGGCCGTCCCGCAAACTTGGACTTGCGCCTCATCGAGCTAGTGCTCGGCACCTTTGACGACGCGTGGACTCAAGCTATTGTCAGTGGCGCGCGACGAGGCGCTTTTGCCAACGGGTTCGATCTCGTGCTCACCTTGGAGCGAGAGGATCCGGCGGACGACTGGCCCGCGAGGGTGGCGCGCCGGCGCCCGTCCGGCGTCATCCTTGGAATCATCAAGCCGACGAGGCACCAGATCGAGGACCTCGCCGCCGCTCGCATCCCCGTCGTCCTGATCGACCCGCGCTCTGATCCGCATGGGGAAGTGGCAAGTGTCGGCACTACGGATTGGCAGGGCGGCTACGACGCCGGCACTCATCTTGCGGCAACAGGGCTTGAGCGGTTTGCCGTGATCGCGGGGGTACCGCACTACCGATTCGGGAAGGCGCGAGAGGACGGATTCCGAACCGCAATCGCCGACGAGCTGGGCGACGTTCCCATCACTCGAATAGACGCCGACTGGACCGGAGCTGAGGTGACTCGGGAGTTTCGGGCCCTAGTCGCCAAGTCGGGTACGCCTTTGGGAGTGTTCGCATGTAACGACGAAATGGCATTCGCGGTGTACCAGGCCGCCTCGGTCCTGGGGCTGAGGATTCCCGAGGATGTCAGCGTGATCGGGTTCAACGACGAACCGCGCGCATCTGCAGCGGAACCCCCACTGACGTCTGTTCGACAGCCGCTGGAGGCGATGGCGGCGCGCGCCGTGCAGCTTGTGCGTGATCTTCGCACGCGGAATTCTGACCGGTTCGAACGTCTCGAGCTCCCGACGCGGTTGATGGTGCGCGAGTCGACTATCGCTTCTCGTACGTGACGCGCAGCAGGCGGGACTCCGCATCAGCTGCTCCGACGCAGAGCATCCGTCCAGTGAAACCGGATGCGACCTCGGTGGAGATGTAACGTCCGTCAAGGCGGCTCAACTCGTGGAAGCCGTCTCCGGCATCGAAGGAGAGAACGATGTCATCGGGACCGCCATGCCCGAGCGGGATGGGTAGGGACACGGGTGGGACGCTTTCGATGCGAACGGTGACCGCTCCGCCGGCGAACGGCGACGAACTCACCGTCGACCTGATGTCGCCGATTTGGGCTTCGACAGTCACGGAGCCATCCAGCACGTGCAGCCCGTACCAGTGTCGATCGTCGATTCGGACCCGGAATGTTCCCGAAGCCATCAGCACGGCATCTGCTCGCCAACTGAGGTCGCGGACGCGCACACACAGGCCACCTTGGCCGGGGATGCCCGCCAAAGCGACGCCACCCTCCGGGAGATGTTTCGCGATTCGATCAGGCTCGCCTGTCGGAGCTACCCAGCGGTGGTGGAGGGTCGGTGTCGCGAATGCATCGATGAAATCGGTGTCTACAGGTTCCGCCTGGAAGCGTCCCTCATCAAATACCGGCCACCCTTCGAGCCAGTCGACTCCGGCAAGGAACGTTTCACGGCCGAGCACGTGATACTGAGGGGTGGATCCGTGAGGCCTCGCACCCAGGTAGACGGCGGCCCAACCGCCGTCAAGATCGGGAACCAGATCTGCGTGCCCGACGTTCTGAACGGGATGGCCCGAACTGCGGTGGGTGAAGATCGGATTCCACGGGCACGACTCGAATGGGCCGCTTGGCGAGGTCCCTCGAGCGACCGTGACGCTGTGACCCCTTTCGGTTCCGCCTTCAGCGAGGAGCAGGTACCAGTAGTCGCCGATCCGGTAAAGATGTGGCCCTTCGGGTGCAACCATGCCAGTTCCCTGCCACACCTGGTATGCGGGTGACGTGAGCTTCCCGGTTGTGGTGTCCAACGTCGCTTGCAGGATTCCTCGACCTCCATCGGAAAAGTCGAGGGCGTTCCAGGTCAGATAGCAAATCCCGTCGTCATCCCAGACGATGTCGGGGTCTATGCCGATCGCGTCTGGGATCTGAATGGGATCGCTCCATTCGCCCGCCGGGTCGTCGGCGGTGAGGAGCAACTGGCCCGAGTCGAAGGTGCTGACATTCGTGGTGATGAACCAGAATCTTCCCGAGTGGAACCGCAGGGTGGACCCGTACACACCAGTCGACGGTCCGTCCGACCCGTATTGAAACTGAGAGCGCCGGCTCATGATGTGGCCGATCTGATCCCAGGTGACCAGATCGGTGCTGTGGAACAGGGGCGCCCCGGGAAAATACTCGAAGCTCGAGTTGGCCAGATAGTAGTCGGACCCGACTTTGCAGATTGTCGGGTCGGGGTAGAAGCCTGGGATCACCGGGTCGGTCGCCGCTGATCCCGATGGGCTCAGGACCGCGCCGCTGACAACTGGCGTGGGCGTGGGCATACCATCACGCATGGTCGATGACCGACTCGGAGAGAAAGGCGCGCTGCTCCGGTCGAAGGCTCGTATTGAGGTGCTCTTGCGTCAGCGTCATAGTTGTTTCCGTTCGGGGTACGAGGCGTGTTGTCTCAAATCGGCGAAACTCTGCCGCCGAGCCTGCGATGGTGAATCGATGTGAGACCTCACGAGGTGACAGAAGCCGCCGGCTCCTGCGCATACAGACGCAGCCGCTCGGTTCTGCGTTCCCGCTGGATTTTGGGATCCGCTACCGGCGCAGAGATCTGCAGGCGATGCGTGTAGTCGTGCCGCGGATGATGTGCGACCTGGGCCGCATCGCCGAGTTCAACTATCTGTCCCTGGTAAAGGACCGCGATACGGTCGCTGATCGCGTTGACAACTCCAAGGTCGTGGCTGATGAAGAGATAGGCGACCCCAGTACGCTCCTGCAGTTCTCTCAGCAGAGTGAGAACCCGGGCTTGGGTGGTGACATCGAGGGCGCTAGTCGGTTCGTCGCAGATGATGACTGACGGTTCGAGGGCAAGCGCACGGGCGATCGCGATCCGTTGCCGTTGACCGCCCGAGAACTCCTTCGGGTACCGCGCGCCGGAATCAGCTGGTAGACCCACAGCGTCCAGAAGCTCGCGAATCCGCTGACGCCCTCCAGCCACCCCCGCAGATTTCAACGGTTCGACAAGGATGTCCTCAACGGTCATCGACGGATTGAGCGACGAGTAAGGGTCCTGGAAGACAACCTGGATGGCTTTGGCGGTTCTCCGCCGCTGGTTGCGTGGAAGGTTACTGATCGTTTGACCGCGGAACTCGATGGTTCCCTCGCTGACTGGCGCAAGTCCGAGGATCGCCCGCCCGATAGTCGTCTTCCCGGATCCGGATTCGCCAACGAGACTCAACGTCTCACCCGGGAAGAGGTCCAGGGAAACGTCGTTGATGACAGTCTTGGTGTCGTGACGACCGGATCCGAATCGGACGACGAGATTCTTCACGCGCAGGATTGGATCGGTCATGATGCCTCTTCGATGATCTCGACGCTTCTGGACGAAGCCAGCAGCTCCTTGGTGTACTGCTCCTTCGGCGATTCGAAGAGATCATCCACCTTGGCTTCCTCCACGATTCGTCCGTCGCGCATCACGCTGACGACATCGCAGAGGTCGGCGACCACTCCCAGGTTGTGGGTGACCTGGATCATCGCCAGCCCGCGCTCCCGGCTGAGTTCCCGAAGGAGTTCCAGCACCTCGGCCTGCACGGTGACGTCCAGGGCGGTCGTGGCTTCATCGGCAACGATGATCTCCGGGTCGGCCGCGACGGCGCCGCAGATCAGAACGCGTTGGGCCATGCCGCCGGAGATCTCGTGGGGGAACATCTTGAATACCTGCTCGGGTTCCCTGATCCCGACGCGCGCCAGCAGTGCGAGCAGTTGTCTCCGCGCCTCCACTTTCGAGATCTTCTTCACCGCGCGCAGCCCGTAGGTCAACTGCGCCCCAATGGTGAATGACGGATCGAGGTTCGACATCGGCTCCTGGGGCACATACCCGATCCGGCGGCCGCGGGCTTGGACAAGCCGTTTGGGGTCAGCAAGAAGATCTTCGCCGTCCAGCCAGATGCTGCCGCCGAGCGTTACCGCTTCCTTCGGCAGAATCCCGAGGGTAGAGAAGGCGATCTGCGATTTCCCGGAACCGGATTCGCCGACGAGGCCATGTATCTCGCCCTTACGGACGACGAGGTCCACGCCGTGGACGACCTCCTGAATGTGTCCGTCGCTCTCCGGGTAGCCGACGCGGAGGCCGCGCACTGCGATCGCGTAGTCCCCCCTGGGGACAGCTCGGACGGATGGCTCTGACCTGTCTACGGCGTGCCGGCGTTGGCGAACCGTGAGGGGTTTCACGCCTGTGGACTGGAGTTCGTCGCGGAGCACGTTTCCTAGAAGCACCAGGCAGAGAATGGTGAGGCTGATCAGCAGCGCCGGCCACCATACCCCGATCGGGTTGTTGTAGATGTTGTTGAAGGCGTCCTGCATGACCGTTCCCCACGACGGCTGACTCGGGTTACCGAGCCCGAGGAAATCGACACCTGCCTGGATGCCGATGCCTGCCGCGATGATGAACGCGCTCTGGATGATGACCGGGCCGCGGACCGCCCAGAGTACATGTCGACCGATGATCCTGGTGTTCGAGAGACCGACTACCCTGGCAGCATCGACGTAAAGCTCTCCTCTCACGCCGACGACCACGGCGCGGACGAGTCTGAAATAGGTGGGCGCGACGAGGATGCCGAACACGGCCATCGCCGCCGGGATGTTCGGACCGGTGAGGGTGTAAAGGGCGATCAGCAGGACGATGCCGGGCAATGACATGATGACGTCGGTGAAGAAGTTGCCGACCGCCTCAAGTCGGCCGCGGAAGAAGCCTGCGAGCAGGCCGCCGGTGACTCCGATCGCGACGGAGACAATCAGGACGATCAGCGCGCCGATGATGGTGGGCTGTGTTCCCCAGACCAGACGCGAGAAGACGTCTCGTCCCGACTGGTCGGCGCCAAGGAGATGGCCGGGTGAGAACGGCGGCGCGTTCACGGCGTTCAGGTCGGTGACATTCGGCGGGGCCGGGGCGATCAACGGAGCGAAGACACCGAGGATCACGACGAAGAGAAGGAACAGCATCGTGATCGCGCCCAGCGGGTTCATGATCAGACGAACGACAAGTGGCTTACGTCGCCGGGGCTGCGGCCGCACGGCGCGGACGGAGGCCGTGGTGGGTCGAAGGCTCATCGTGTCCTCGCTTTCGGGTTGAGGGCAATGTTGGCGAGGTCGCCGAGAAGGTTGACGATGAGGACGAAGACGATGGTGACGAGCACGATGCCCATCACGATCGGTACATCTCCTTGCTGGGCAGATGTGTTGGCAAGCTGGCCGATACCGGGCAGAGCAAAGATCTGTTCGACGAAGACTGCGCCTCCGAGAAGAGCGATGGTCTGAAGGCTGAGGACCGTCAGTCCGGGGCCGGACGCGTTGCGGAGAACGTGCCGGAAGAGGAGGGGGCCTTCAGAAATCCCTCGAGCGCGCAGGGTTCGAACGAAGTCCTTTCCCTGCACATCGAGGACGGCGCCACGGATCTGCGTCGCCGCGCTGGCGACCGAGCCGATCAGGAGGGCTGCGACTGGAAGCGTGATGGAGTGGAGCCAACCTGCCGGATCATCCGCGAGTGAAATGTAGCCAGTGGCTGGGAAGAGCGGAATCGCTATGGCGAAGGAGAAGACGAGAACAACGCCGATGATGAACGCCGGGACCGCCGCACCCAGAACGGTCAGAAACTGCACGACCCGATCGATCCAGCCACCAAAGATTGCTGCTGCGACGCCGATCACGACGCTCAGTAGGAGGGTGAGGATCAGCGTTCCGAGGACGAGTGAGAGGGTCACCGGGACCCGGGTCGCAAGCGCATCGTTCACGGACTGTCCCGTGAAGTACGAATGACCCAGGTCACCGGTGACGACTCCGAGGAGCCACTTTCCGTACTGGACGAAGAGGGGCTGATCGAGACCCAGTTTGACAATCTCACGCTGAACGTCGGACTCCGTCGCACTGAGGCCCAGCACACCACGGGCAATGCCCTCGGCATTTCCGAACATCAGGCAGAAGGTGACGAACGTGACCACGAGCAGCACAGCCACTGCTCGTGCCAGCTTCTTGAGAATGGGGATTGTCAACATGGGACGCGAACTCTTCCGGTGTTACTTGAAGTCCCGCAGCAGCGGGTTGAGCGCAGCGTAGTCCGATGACGGCTGCACATTGATGTTCGAGCGGTAGGCGAAGAACAGGTCAGGGTAAGCCATCGGCACGAACCACGCCTGGTCGGAGATGTACTTGTTGATGTCCTGCTCAGCCTGCTTGCGCTGGTCACCCGAGGAGGTGTTGATCTTCGCCCAGAGCGAATCGATTGTTGCGTCCGGCTGGTGCGAGACGTTCCAGATGCCCGTGGTGAGAACGTAGTCGTTGATGTCCTCCAGCGATTCTCCGTAGTTGCCGAGAGGCCAAAGCGGCACGGGATACTTTCCGCTCAGCAGCTCCGCGTACATGTTCGGCCCAGACAGAGCCTGCTGTTCCACCTTGATGTTAATCAGCGAGAGTTGCTGTGTGACGTACGGCAGGAGCTTGTCCACACCAGAGCCCTGAATCACCGGGATGGTGAGCGTGAAGCCGCTCTCGTAGCCGGCGGACTTCATCAACGCCTTCGCCTTGTCGACATTGAAGGGATAGGGATCCGTCATTCCGTCGATGTACGCGTCGCTTCCCGGTCGAAAGATCTGAGTCGCGGGTTCGGCGTTGCCGAGGTAGAGCTTGTCGGCGACTGCCTTCTTGTCGAAGACCATGTTCATCGCACGTCGCACGTCAACGTTCCCCAGAGCCGGGATCGTCTTGCCGAGGTGGTCGGTGATCAGAAGGCGCGTCGTTTCGCCCTTCAGCGTCTGCAGCTTCAGCCCAGACGACTTGGCCTGGTTGACGGTGGAGGTTGTGATGAGTGAACCGTCGATCTGTCCGGTCTTGAGCGCACTCAGGACAGCGGTGTCGCTGCCGAGAACCTTCACGACCAGCTTCTTGTACGGGAAGGTCTTCGCGTCCCAGTATGCGTCGTTCTTCGTGAACGAATAGACGGAGCCCTGCGTTGTGTGGGACGTGTCGAGGACGTATGGGCCAGAGCCGACCGGCGTCTTGAAGTCCTTGCTCGCGAGCACCTTCGGCGTCGTGATGGGGACGTTGCAGGTGCTCAGGACGATGAGGGGATTCGCCTGCGGCCAGGTAATGCTGACGTCAGTCGCGTCGGGAGCATCGACCTTGATTCCGGCATAACGGGCTGCGCCGCCACCGTTCTTGGAAGCGAACTCGAATGTCGCCTTGACGGCTGCCGAATCCGCTGGGGTTCCATCGGAGAACTTCTGACCCGAACGCAGCTTCGCCGTAAGGGTCTTCTGGTCGTCGCTGATTTTCCAGCTTTCGGCCAAGCCCGGCAGCGGCTTACCGAACTTGTCACAACGAATCACGGTGTCCCAGACCGCCATCATCGGGTAGTTCTGATAGGGGGGCTGGTTCGATACATCCCAGCCGGTGATGTCCTGGGTCATACCCAGCGTGAGGGTGGCCTTCGACGCATTGGACGAAGAATTCGTCCCGGACGTGCAGCCGCTGAGTGCAACCGCTGTGATGAGGACCGGGACCGATAGGGCGAAAAGCGCTCGCCGTCGGGTGCTTCGCATTGCAACTCCTTTGTTGGTGGTGGGGCAGCCGGTGGTCAGTGCGGGTTTCACTTGCCGTGGGGGATTCCGGCGTGCATCGTTATCCACGTCGAACCTAGGTAGCCCATGTTAGGCGCGCAATCAAAGCGGGTATTTTTGCGCAAACATGTCTCGATTTGGTTACATTGTTCACGCGAGTAACCTCGGCTAGCGTCAGATGACCATGACCCCTTCAACTCCGAACAACGGCCCAACGGGTGACCGCGCGCAGCGTCGACGAACTACGATCCATGATGTCGCGCTATCGGCAGGGGTTTCAGCTTCTGCGGTCTCAAAGGTGATTCGCTCTGCGGCAGGAGTGAGTCCGCAGATGCGCGAGCGGGTGACTCAGACGATCGCGGACCTGAATTATCGGCCGCACGCAGGTGCACGCGGGATGCGTGGAACATCATTCACCGTCGGGGTGATGGTCACGGACTTCTCCTCGCCGTTTCATCCGGAAGTCGCGGAAGGGATCAGCAACCAGCTTGACCAGACTCCGTTCCAGGAGATCGTCGTCCGGGGCGGAGTAGATCCGAGTCGGCAGCGCAGGAGCATCGAGGCTCTCTTTGACCGACAGGTGGACGGGCTGATCGTCATCGCACCGTGGACGCCCCAGGAATGGCTCGAAGATCTGGGCCGCGAAATTCCCACTGTCGTCGTTGCACGCCACGGCGCTCCTCGGCACTTCGACACAGTTGTCAGCGACGACAATCTCGGAGCTCGGCTGATGGTCGACCATCTTGTAAGTCAGGGACACACCCGAATCGCACTCACGAGCCAACCGTCAGGGGGATTACGAGGGCAGTATGTGCTGTCCCACACCGAACGCGAGCGCGGGTACGAAGAGGCGATGCGGGCGCGATCCCTCCAGCCTCAGATCGTCCGGACTACCTATTCGGAGGAAGGCGGGTATCGCGCGGCTCGAGACCTGCTCGACCGATCCAACCGACCGACGGCCATCTTTGCGGGCGCCGACATTGCCGCGCTCGGCGTACTCCGCGCAGTGGAGGAGGCCGGACTGCGAGTTCCCGACGAGGTCGCTGTCGCGGGCTATGACGACATCGCGGTCGCCGGCATCTCGCGCGTTGGCCTGACGACCATAGATCAGTCGGCTCGCGAGACCGGCGAGACGAGCGCCCGACTGCTCCTTGAGCGTATTGAAGGCCGTGTCGACCCCGTGCGCTACGTCATGCGGCCACAGCTTCGAGAACGTGCCACGACGATCAAGCAGCGCTAGTCGAGGTTGCGCAAAAGACCACCGAACCATATGCGTTCGCGTACCGTTCCGTGACGATGGGTCATGGATCGCTTCGAGGCGGCCAACCAGTCCGAGGAGAGATCGTTGCGTAGCGTTGGGCCGTGGAGCACCGTCGAGTTCGAGTTCGAAAGTGATGTGGATTATGCACGCCCTTACGAGGAGGTCGACGTCATCGCTACTTTCGTCGGTCCACACGGCGAAACTTTCCGGCGATTTGCCTTTTGGAATGGCGGCCGAAGCTGGCGTTTGAGATTCGCCCCAACAGCGGCGGGCCTCTGGGCCTTCACCACGGCGGCCACGGATAGAACGAACGGCGGTCTCCACAGCGTGGCAGGCGAGCTCCTGTGCAAGGAAGGAAGTGCCGCTCCCCTCTACGAACACGGTTTCCTACGCGCTTCCGGTACTGGCACGCACCTCGAGCACGCGGATGGCACGCCATTCTTCTGGCTGGGAGACACGCACTGGCGTTTTGCATGGGAGAAATGGGACCGGGCGAACAAGGCTGGTTGGTCGTCGCAGTTCCGCGACACCGTCGACCGACGCGTCAGGCAAGGTTTCACCGTCTACCAAGCGAATCTGTTGTCCTGGAACCCACCGCCCTTCTGGGACAGGCTCCTCGCCGGAGGGGAATTCGATGTGGCGTTCTTCCGTGAGGTTCTCGACCCACGGATGGAGTACATCGCGGCGAGCGGTTTGGTGAACGCGATCGGGCTGGCCTGGTACGCGGCCGTCGACGGTCATCCATCGGCGATGGTTCGCTTAGCGCGCTATGTCGTTGCCCGCTATGGGTCGTACCCGCTTGTCTGGACTCTGGGTGGCGAGGTGGCCGGATATGAACCCGCGACGCGTGCGCAGCGTCTCGCGGCCTGGCGTGACGTCGCACTGGCAATCCAACGCGATGACGACTACCGGCACCCGATCACTGCTCACCTAACTTGCGAACGGCCGATGCCGGCCGAGTTTCAAAACGAAGAATGGTTGACCTTCACGCTCAGCCAGCTCGGTCATGGAGACCTCGACATGAGCTCCGAGCACTGGACAGATCACCTTGCCGCGCATCCGGGCAAGCCCCTCATCGAAGGGGAAAGCTTTTACGAAGGCCTGACCAGCGTCGAACCAAATGGGCGACGGCCGGTGACGGACACGATGGTCCGGCAGGTTGCGTACCGAGCATTCCAATCGGGATGCTCTGGATACACCTATGGCGCCCAAGGATCTTGGAACGGCGCCTGGGATTCCGAATCGGGAAAGAGCATGTGGGGAGACCTCCCCTGGCACGAGGGAGTCGATCTTCCTGGAGCCGAGCAGATGGGATTCCTCAGGCGGTTCTACGAATCGGTCGATTGGACCTCGCTCTCTCCCGCGCCGGAATTGTATTCGACGGAGAGTTGGATCAACTCGACGATGTATCGGCCGCACGTTGCCTCCAACGCTACGCGCGACATAATCAGTGTGTATTTCGGCGAAACGTATCGCCACGATGACGGCGATGCTGCAGTCGAGGTCAGCGACGAGGGCACCTATCGGGTCGAATGGTTTGATCCGCGAACGGGGACGTTTGAAAGTGTCTACGATGCCGAACGCGCCGAGAACCGAAGGCTTGGGCTTCCTTGCCCCCCGACCCCCGGCGATTGGGCTCTTCTTATCCGCCGCAACGTCGGCTGACACGACGTACTTGAGGAGTTCCAGTCGAACCCAGCAGTGCTGCGGGCATTCGCAGCACCGATCACTTCGCTCGGGGGTTGCGCAATTTCCATTGAGGACGTCGAGGGCCCGGTAGCCCCCGGATATGTTCAATAAAGAGACTGCAGCGAGCGCAGACAGTACGACACGAAGTCGCGAAGGAGCACACTATGCCCCCGTTCATACCACCAGAATTCGACCGGGAGCTTCACGCTGCGCTCGATTCAAGCCACATTGCTCCGACGATCACCGCGGAGATGATCCCTGCACTCCGACTGGAGTCCGCCGGAGGCCAGTCCACTGACGAGTTCTTGGCTGAGACCGGCTTGACCCGGCACGATGTAGTCATCGATGGACATCAGGGTGACCAGATCGTCGTGAGCGTGATCAAAGCGAAAGCTCATACTGGGTTCGGGCCAGGGATCCTCAACATTCATGGAGGAGGCATGATCACAGGTACCCGGTTCGACGGACTTGAACAGGTTGCACCCTGGATTGTCACGTACGGAGCGGTAGTCGTCACCGTTGAGTATCGCCTTGCGCCCGAATTTCCTGACCCGTATCCCGTTGAAGACTGCTACGCAGCATTGCATTGGACTGCCGATAACGCTGCGAACCTAGGCATAGATTCTAAGCGGTTGCTCATTATGGGCGGGAGCGCAGGTGGGGGACTCGCTGCCGGAACCACCCTTCTTGCCCGTGACCGCAGGGGTCCCGTTCTGACCGGACAAGTTCTACTGTGTCCGATGATCGACGACCGAGACCTCACGATTTCAGCACATCAGATCGACGGAATCGGAGTGTGGGACCGCGGGTCAAACCGAGTTGGTTGGGACGCCCTGCTGGGCAGCCGCTGTGGATCGGACGATGTATCGATCTATGCGGCACCTGCGCGCGCGTCGGACCTGTCGGGACTCCCTCCCACCTACATCGACGTGGGTAGTGCAGAAGTTTTTCGAGATGAGGTCATTTCCTACGCGTCCCGTATCTGGGAAGCCGGGGGGTCAGCTGAACTGCACGTATGGTCGGGCGGATTCCACGGATTCGAAGTGATCGCTCCCCAAGCCGCAGTTACCCGTGCCTCGGTCGCGGCGCGAAATAGTTGGGTTGATCGTCTGTTGCGAGGCAACGTCGCCGAATCGGCGGGGTAATCGACCCACGCCGTTCGCGCTACGGCGGGCCCTTACGCCCTGGCCGGCGCGGCCCCTGGGCCCAGGTGCAACCGCGCGTTCGCGGGTGCATTGTGATGTCTCAAGACATTGTGAACGGCTGAACCCCCGGTTTGTGGGGTTCAGCCGTTTTCACTTTGGGTTGGTAGCTTTGTTTCGGGTCGATTCGGTAGTCGCCGAGGACGGTGCCGTCGAGGCTGATGATGGTCGCCTCATGGCTGTGGATCAGGATGATGATCTCGGTTCTGGCGTGGTGTCGGCCGACCCGAGGTGGAGCATCCGGTTGCCGTAGCGGAGTGAGACTTTCCCGCCGGGGTCGATGGTGTCGTAGCGGAGCGTCCTGAAACCAGACACGCCGAGCTCTGGCTGGCTCGGTTCAGGATTTGAGCGAACGATTCACTCACCCAGAACCCTGCTGCCCCATGGCTCGAGCACGAGTTCAGTGCCGGCGCCCAGCTGTTCACCGGAGACGCGGTCCGTCACAGTCACCGGGACCGCCAGATTCGCAGGCTGGCCGCTCCAGTTGTGGATGAACCACGTGCGACGTGCATCCGGAGTCGTGCCGGACGCGAACGTCACCGCTTCGCTCGCGGTCGTCGTCCACGCGTGGGCGACAGTCTCGGGGACCGCGAAACGCACGATGTCCGCCGCCAGTGGCGGGTTGGGCACCGTTCCGACATAGGAGATGCGCCCCCGCCCGAAGACCGTGGAGGTGATCGCCGGAAAGCGACCGAATTCGGGGTGATCGTAGCCGGCCAGGATGTCGGCGCCGTCGGGCACGAGCCCGTCCGCCCATCCGGTCGCGGCGGCCCCCTCGCTGAGCGCCAGCCCGTGGCCTTCGCCCTCACCCTGCCGCACCCGAACGACGCTGTTGAGATTCGAGTACTCGTCGTACCAGACGCCGGCGGCCTGATCGAGGAAGGCGGGCGCAACCACATTGCGCGCACGGGCCTCATGGTCGCCATAGCCGGTCCGGGTGCCGATGATGAGGTGGCCTCCGGCGCTTGCGTAATCCTTCAGGAATTCGAGCTGGTCGTCGGATGCGATGTAGAGGGCGGGAGCGATGAGCACAGGATGCGCCTGCGCTGCGGCCTCTGCTCCGAGTGCGACGAACTGTTCAGTGTGGAAGATGCGCGCCTGTGCGCCGGCATCGATGACACCTCGGTAGAACGCATCGAAGATGTGCTGGTAAGACTGACGATCTGGCACGTTGTTCGCGTCGTGGAGCGGGGCCGAGAATTCGAGCGCCCATTTGCTGTCCACCGAGTGGAGCAGCGCGACGTCGGAGTCGGGCTCGTAGCCGTCCAGGCTGTTTCCGATGGCCTTGAGAGCGGCTCCGATTTGAGCGATCTCGCGATACACGCGCCCCGGTCGCTGACTGTGAGGGAGAACGCCGCCCCAGTAGGTCTCCGTTCCGAAGTGGAGGGTGTGCCAGTGCCAGTATTCGACCATCGCGGCCCCCCGCGAGATGAGCGCCATTGTCGCCTGCGTCAGCTGGCCGGGATACGGCGGAAGGTTCTGATCGTGGGCGCCGACCGATTGCGCGTTCGTCTCCGTGACCAGGAAGCGGGACTGCTTGCTCGAGTAGATCCGGTCGGCCTGGCGGAACAGTCCCCAGACACCTGTCGTGGTCCACGGCTGGATCGGCGCGAGTTCCGTGCCGCGGGCGAGGTGGTCTTGCGTTCCGTAGTACACGTTGCCGGCGGTGATATCGAGACCAGCAGCGAGCGTTCCATCGTCGAGCGCCGGGCGCGGGTAGGCGATGCAGGTGGTGACGAACTGGTCGGATCGGCTGTACTGGCGAACGATCGACGCCTGCCACTCGATGAACTCGGTGGTGAGCGATGCCTGGTAACGCCGCCAGGCCAGGTCGTACTGGGGAAGGGTGTTGCCGTCGGGGCGCCAGAGTTCGGACCAGTCTCCGATGCGGTGCGACCAGTAGGTGAGACCCCACTCTCGGTTGAGGGTCTCGACGTCGCCGTACGTGCCCTTGAGACGGGTGATGAAGCGGTCGAACGATCCGCGGTTGTGTATGAGGTGGAGACCGGGTTCGTTGTCGACCTGGTACCCGATCACAGCTGGATGGTCGGCGTAGCGGGACACCACGGCGCGAATGATCCGTTCCGCGTGGAACAGGAACGCCGGGTGTGAGAAGTCGACCTCCTGTCGCGCACCCCAGGGAACGCGCCTTCCGGTCGCGCTTTCCGCAGCGATTTCCGGGTAGCTCTTCTGGAGCCACGGCGGAACGGCGTAGGTCGGCGTGCCGAGGATCACACCGATTCCTCGCGCGTGCGCACCGTCGAGCACAGGCTGCAGCCAGTCGAGACTGAATTCACCGTCGGCCGGCTCCCAGGTGGACCAGACCGATTCGCCGACCCGGATGACCGTGAACCCGGCCTCGGCCATGAGGTCGAGGTCGACCTCTGTGCGATCGGACAACTGGTATTCGGCATAGTAGGCGGCTCCGAAGCGGATGCCGGCGGGTTCGAACGGGATCGGGGTTGCCTTCATCGCAGATGTGCTCCTTTTGTGGCAAAGTTAGCGGTAACTCGCTGCTCAGCGACTTTACGGGAGCTACGTTTTCGGCGCAACTATGGCGCGCCACGAAGGGAAGCACGCATGGATCGACCGGTACGAATCGGCATCATCGGCGGCGGCCAGCGCACGCGGGCGTACTTCACCGCCGCAGCCAGCTCATCGACCCTGGGCATCACGTCGGCGCTCGTGCGCAGCGACAAGAGCGCCGAGGACCTCACCCGGCGATGGGGAGTGGATGCGACCACGGATGCGGAGGAATTCTTCGCACGTGCGCTCGACTATGTCATCGTCTGCGTCAGCCGCGACGCAGCCCCCGAGTTCATCCAGCGCGCGGTATCCGCGGGGATCCCGGTGCTGAGCGAGACCCCGCCGGCTGCCGACCTTGCCGGGCTCGTGTCCCTCTACTCCTCACTCGGAACAGCCGCGGTCCAGGTCGCGGAACAGTACCGGTTCCAGCCGCACCACGCAGCCCGACTCGCCATCGCCCGCAGCGGCTTGATCGGCAAGCCACTCCACGCCCGCCTCTCGACGGCGCACGACTATCACGCCATGAGTCTCGGCAGGGCCATCCTCGATCTCGGGTTCAGGGAAGCCGAGATCACTGCCACGTCCCTCGTCGACGAGGTCGTGGCCACGCTGGGCTTCGATGGGTGGTCGGATGAGACAACACCGAAGACGACGGCTCGCGTGACCGCGCGGATGCGATTCGACGGCGGCGCCGTGATCGACTATGACTTCAGCGACGAGCAGTACTTCTCGCCGCTGCGCTCGCGCCACCTCTCCGTCCGCGGGGTCAGGGGTGAGATCATCGACGACACCGTGCGGCATCTGGCCGGTCCCGAGGAGCCCGTGATCGAGACGATCACGCGGAGTGAGACCGGCGTCGACGGAGACCTGGAGGGCCGGTTTCTTCGCGGATTGACCCTCGGCGGCGAATTCGTCTACCGCAATACGCTCGCACCGGGTCGGCTGTCCGACGACGAGATAGCAATCGGCACTGTCCTCCACAAGATGGCCGACTACGCTGCAGGCGGCGCGCCGTTCTACGGACTGGGCGACGCCTGCCACGACCACTATCTCGGCCTTCTGATGCATGAGGCCGTGAGGACCGGCAAGCCGGTCCTCACGACGCCGCAGCCCTGGCACCGCGAAGGAAGTGCCTTCTCCTGATCTCGTAAAGGCGCTACGCGAGCCTGCCCGCCTGCCTGGCGAACGACGCCTGTTCTTCGTCATAGGCCGGCGGTGCAGGATCCACCCACTCGACCAGCCGCCGTTTGATCATGAACGCGAAATGAGCGTTGCCGAGGGGGGTGTAGTGACCAGCCCAGAAGCGATCCGTATACGCATCCGGAGAAAGAGCGAAGTCGCGATAGTCGTCGGCGTGAAGCTGGAGCGCGTCGATGACCGGTATGCCCAACTGCGTGAGCGCTTCGACGAACGATTGATCCGTCCGAACACCCGTGGATATGTAGCGCGCGACCTCCTCGGCAGGATAGGTGAGAGCGACGAGAAGGCGCTTGCCGGCTGCTTGCAGCTCGCCCTTCAGCGAAGCCAGGATCAATTCCGTGGCCCTGAACGCCGCCCCCTCCCACAGGGCATGGGCGGTCTCCCTGGGCGCCGTATCAGGTCTGAAATCGATGCTGAGAGCGCGCGCGAGATCCTCATGCTCGGCGAGATAGCGGTAATCACCGGATTGGTCGGCGATCAGCTTCTGCGCCACGAAATCGTGTCCGAAGGCGTCGATCAGGAAATCCGTATCGCACAGGTTGTACAAAGAGTCCGGAGTCGGGCAGATGTTCTCCTGCGGGACGAGTGCCGCCGTCGCCGGATCGATCCGGACGTGTCGCCATGGATTCGCGTGAAACATGCTCGTCGTCAATGACCGGTCGTAGTCGCGCCACCAGCGGCCGAGTCTGAGCAACCGGTAGGCATCCACGTTGCGGTAGTGATCGTCAAGGTAGATGTTGAGGACGATATACGGTGCAGCCGCCGCGGATGCTTCAGCCCGCCTCATCCGCTCGACCGCTTGATAGACCCCGAATCCCCCCACACCGAAGTTGCGGATGGGTTCTCCGATGTGGGCGGCCAGGACCTCCTGCCAGGTTTCGCCGTCGCTGACCTGGTGGCATTGCGTGAAACTGTCGCCATAGGTATTGATTCGCGTCGGACGGTCAGCATGGTTGACCTGCAACCGTTCGCCGAACTCGCCATAGCGATACTCACTCAGGGCACCATCGATGTTGTCGGGTACCAGTGAATCGTGGGGAAGGTACCCGAGGGCGGAATCGAATTGCGCCCATGATGGCGCCTGCGGATCGAGAAACCGGTCTATCTCTGCCCGTTCAAGAGTGGCATCGGTGAAGAAGGCGACCTCTGCGGCTGTCGAACCCACGGTCAGTTCCTTCCTGTCAACGCAGGTTCGAGCTCATCCGCTTGGGCCGCCGGCGAATCGTCGGGCACAACGATCGAGACCCCGAACGGCGGCAATGCGACGCCCGCCACCGGTTCACCGGAAAGCAGGTCTGTGCCAGAGGATGACGTGTGAACGTCGCCTCCCCCGTGGTTGATTGAAATGACCACGTCGCCCCTCGTGACAACCTCAAGGCCCGGCACGGCTCGATTCGCTGGGATGCCGGCTTCCTCGAGCAGGTGCTCGAGGAGCGCTGCGCGCGCACTTCGCTCCGGAAGCGTAGCGGCGTACCAGGCGACACCCCGGCCGGTCTCGTTCCGTGTCAAGGCGGGCCATCCGGCGAGTGAACCTCCCGAAAAGCTTGCCTGCACTTCGGCTCCGTGCGTGTGGACGTACTCACTCCACAACTCCGCGTCGGCCGGCCCTGTAATCGGGCCCGTCAGTCCCAATCGTGGGCCATCCCCTTCGCCTCGCGTGCCGGACGGGACGAGCGGGGCGAATTCTTCGATGGAGACACCGAGAGTGTTCTGCAGCGCTCCCAAATATCCGCCCGGAGCTATCCGGGTCGATTCGTCGACGATCCCGGTCTGATAGGTGACGAAGAGATGTCCGCCGCCCTGGACATACGAATCGAAGGTCGCGGCAGCTGTTTCGGTTAGGACGAAAAGGCTGGGCACCACCACGAGCCGGTAGGCGGACAGATCCTGGTCCGACCGCACGAAGTCGACACTGACGTTGAGTTCGAACAGCTCTCGGTACCACGAGAAGATCCCATCGGAGTACGACAGTTGAGCGGGCAGGGCTTCCTGCTCGATGGCCCACCAGCTGTCCCAGTCGACGACGATGGCGACGTCTGCGTGGACCCGGGTGCCTTGCACTCGTTCCAGCGCTGCGAGCTCGCCGCCGAGCTGACTTACCTCGGCCCACACCCGCGACGTGTCGCCAGAGTGGGGAAGCATCCCGGTAAGGAACCTCTCGGCGCCGAAAACGGATTGCCTCCATTGGAAGTAGAGGATGCCGTCTGCTCCGTGGGCAAGGGCCTGATACGACCAGGCACGCATCTGTCCAGGCGATTTCGGCCGGTTGGGGTGGCCCCAGCTCACGGCGCTAGCCGCCTGCTCCATGAGCAGCCAGGGCTGCCCGCCTCCGAGCGACCGCATGAGGTCGTGGCTCATTGCTGCGCGCGCCGGGGAGTCAGGGCTGTCCGGCTCGGGATAGCTGTCGTAGGAGACGATGTCGACTTCGGAGGCCCAATCCCAGTAGCTCACCAGCTTGGTGAAGCCGAGGAAGTTGGTGGTCACGGGGACTCCTGGGCAGATTTCGCGAAGGATTGCGACTTCGACTCGGAAGCACTCGAGGAGTTCATTCGAACTGAACCGGTCGAAGTCCAGGAGCTGCGCGGGGTTACGGAAAGTCGGCGCGGAGCGCGGCGGATAGATCTCCTCGAAGCTGCCGTAGATCTGGGACCAGAAGGTGGTTCCCCACGCTTCATTGAGTCGTTCGATGGTGCCGTACTTCTTTGTCAGCCATTCCCTGAAGGCCTGAGCCGACACATCGCAATAGCACCGGCCCACATGGCAGCCGTATTCATTGTTGACGTGCCAGAGGCGAAGGCCCGGGTGGTCGCCGTAGCGTCGTGCGATGGCAGTCACCAGGCGCGCAGCATAGCGGCGATAGATCGGCGAACTGGGGCAATAGTGCTGGCGGCTGCCCGGATGCAAACGCACGCCATCCTCCGTCACCGGCAGCATTTCCGGATGCGCGTGCGTGAGCCAGGGCGGCGGTGAAGCTGTTGCCGTGGCGAGGTCGATCGCGATGCCGGCATCCGTGAGTGCGGCGATCACCTCATCCAGCCATTCGAAGTCGAATTCGCCGTCTCGCGGCTCGATTCGAGACCATGCGAAGACGCCCACAGTGGCCAGGTTGATGCCGCCCTCTTTCATGAGCCGGACATCGTCACCCCAGGTGGCGGGCTCCCATTGTTCGGGGTTGTAGTCCCCGCCGAACCAAATCACCAATGTGGCCTCTCAATCATGTGTCTGTCCGTTTCGTGATGTTCGTTTACGTGTTCGTGCGTGCGCTGCCGCAACGTCATCCTTTGACGCCGCCTGTGACCAGCCCTGTGCGCCAGTACCTCTGCAAGAAGAGGAAGGCGATGATCAGGGGGACCACCGAGACCAGAGATCCGGTGATCACCGTGGAGAACAGGACCTTCGCCCCTCCGCCGGCGGCGCTGGCGGCCTGGAGCTGGGCGAGCCCGACCGTCAAGGGATACAGGTCGGACGAGTTCAGCATGATCAACGGGAGGAAGTAGTTGTTCCAGGTTGCGACCAGTGAGAAGAGGAACACGGTGATGATCCCGGGTCCCAGAAGCCGAAACCCGATCTGCCAGAAGATCCGGAGTTCGCCTGCACCGTCGACTCGAGCAGCCTCGATGAGCGAATCGGGTATGGCGTCAGCGGCGTACACCCGCATGAGGAACACGCCGAACGGACTGACGAGCGATGGCAGGATCACGGCCCAGGGCGTATTGGTGATGCCTGCGCTGCTGAACAACAGGTAGGTGGGAATGGCGAGCGCGGTGAGCGGAATCATGACGGCTCCGAGCGTCACGCTGAACAGGAGCTTCTCGCCCGGAAAGTCGTATTTCGCGAACGCGTACCCGGCCATCGTCGCGAAGAGGGACGCCCCGATAGCGCTCACCCCTGCGTAGACGATCGTGTTGATCAGCCAGTGGATGTAGACGCCGTTCTGAGAAGTGAAGAGCGCCGCCAGATTGTCGATGAGGCTGAATCGGTGGCCGAACCAGAGTCCGAACGTAGCGAACAAGTCCGAGTTGTCCTTGGTTGAGGCGGCCACCAGCCACAGGAGCGGGACCACGAAATAGAGTCCGCAGATCCACATGACCACCGACAGCGGCGAGTTGCGCCGCTTCTCCGGGTCGAAGTGTTTCTGTGAGCGCTTCGGCCTGGCCTCGGCGCGGACTTCGGGCTCGTTGATGATGGTGGCCATCACAGTGCCTCCCTCTTCCGGGTCGACAGCTGAACGACATACGAGATCACCATGATCACGAAGCCGAGAACGAACGCGATCGCCGCCGCATAGTTGGTGTTCTGATTGACGAACGCGACGTTGTACGCGTAGTAGTTCGGCGTGTACGAGGAGTTGATGGCATCCGGTGCGATGTTGTGCAACAGGCTCGGCTCGTTGAAGAGCTGAAATGAACCGATGATCGAGAAGATGATGGTCAACAGCAGCGCCGGTCGGATCGCCGGGACCTTGATGCTCCAGGCGATTCGGACGGCGCCCGCTCCGTCGATCTCGGCCGCTTCGTAGAGTTCTGTAGGCACTGACCGGAGCGCTGCATACATGACGATCATGTTGTATCCGATGTACTCCCAGGTCACGATGTTCATGATCGAACCGAGCGCATTGTCCTGCGACAGCAGTTGGGGAGCGCTCAAGCCGAGCGCGTGGAAGACCTGGGCGATCGGGCCGAAGTCCGGCCCGTAAAGGTAGCCCCACATGAGAGTGGCAACCACGCTCGGTACGGCATATGGGATGAAGATCAGCAGTCGGAGCGCCTTGCTGCCTCGCACTCGCCCACTGTCGAGTGCAAGTGCGAAGAAGAGTGCGACGCCCAGCATGATCGGGACCTGGACGACCAGGAACCATGCCACCCTTCCGAGCCCCGCCAGGAAGTTCGGGTCGGCGAAGACGCTGACGAAATTGTCGACCCCGACGAAACTGGTTCCGCCCACGAGCCGCGTCTGGAAGAAGCTCAGGTAACCTGCGTACGCCAGCGGAACCACCAGCATGGTAATGAAGATCACGACGAAGGGTGCCACGAGCAGATAAGCAGCGATGTGCTGCTTGCGCTTGGTCGTACTGGGCTTCCGTGCCCGTTTACGCTGTGCCGGGCGACCTCTCCGAGGCGCGGCAATGGATGTCAAACTCATCCGATTCTCAATCCCTTCGTCGTCGACGGTGGGCGACGACACGTCGCCCACCGTCGACAGTGACTAGCTGAAGGTGGCTTCTACTTGACGGTGAAGCCCTGCTGCTTGCCGTAGTCCACGAGAGCCTTCTGCCAGGCGTCGAGACCTGCGGAGAGGTCTCCCTTGGCGGCTATCGCCTTGCCGAGCGTGTCATTGAAGCTGGAGTCGACGAAGTCCATGTACGGCAGGTGCTGGTCCACACCGATCGTCTGCGAGATCTGCCCGAAGAGCTTGTTCACCTGCTGTCCGCCGAAGAATGCGGACTTCTGCTCAACGAATTGCGGATCGGTGAGGACATTCTTCGCGGTGGGGAACAGGGACTCCTGCGTTGCGAACACGAGCGTCGACGACTTGTCGTTGTTGATCCATTTCGCGAACTCAGCAGCGGCGATCGGGTTCTTCGTCGTCTTCAGCACCGCGTTCGACGATCCGCCGGCGTCCACCGACGGTGTGGCATCCGACCACTTCGGCAGCTCGGCTGCGCGCCACTTGCCTGAGGTGTCTTTTGCCGTCCCCTGAAGGAAGAGCGGGCCCCACGCGGCGGCCATCCAGCTCGCGTACCTGCCACTGGCGAGTCCCTGATACCACTGGTCGGTGAAGTCGGGGTCGACCGAGACGAGGTTGGACTGGATGAGCTTCTGCCAGTACGACAGCGCCTGCTTGGCCTTGTCGCTGTTGACGTCGACCGTCACGGTCTTCTTTCCGTCATACGAGAACGGCTGGACTCCGGCCTGCTCGAGCACTGGGATCACCTGGATCTCAGGGTCCGGCGCAAAGTTGGTGATGTACGAGCCGGTCTTGGCTTTGACGGCTGCCGCGTCGGTAGCGTATTCGTCCCACGTCGTGGGGAATCCAGAGATTCCGGCCTTCGCCAGGATGTCGTTCCGGTACAGCGTCCCCACCGGGCCCCAGTCCTGCGGGATCGCGAAGATCTGCTGCCCGCTCACGATCTGGCTCCACATGCCGGGCAGATAGTCGCCCTTGAGCTTGTCCGCGCCATAGGGAGCCAGATCGAGGAGACTGTTCGTCGCGACGAACGACGAGACGAATGATGTCGACAATTGGACGACGTCAGGAGCGCCTTTGCCTGCCTTCAACGCGGTTCTGATCTTCGTGAACTCAGCCGGCCCGTTGCCGACGTTCTCGACGTTCACCTTGATCGCCGGATACTGCTTCTCGAACAGGTCGATGTTCTTCTGGATGTCAGGCAGCCAGCTCCAGAATGTGAGTGTCGTCGGCGTCTTAAGAGCCTTGTCGATCTCTGACTGAGACACAGAACCGGCGGTCGTGGCATTGGCTCCGACGGAGCAGCCTGACAGCAGCAATGCTGCTGCCAGCAAACCAGATCCCAGTGCAAATGCTCTTCTTCGTGCATTTTTTGGCATGTGTCGATTCCTTCTGTGTCGGTCACACGACGGATGCGGGAACGCTCGCTCGTCAACCGCTTCCGTCGAATTCGGAACTCGATCGAAAGCGGTGCGTGAGAGCGTGAAGTTGACTCTAGTAATTTGAGTTAGCGCTAACAAGAGAGCGACTACACAAGATTGATCTTCGTTATCTTTTTGTTATCTAACGCTTGGAGCGGGTCCGGATGACGCGCGGATCAGCAGTTCCGGCTCGAGGAGCGTATGGGTCACATCAATGTCGTTCCCCGTGATCATCTGGAGCAGATTGCCGATTGCGATGCGTCCTTGTGTTTCAAAATCCAGTCGCACCGTGGTGAGCGACGGACGAAAGAACCGAGACTCAGGGATGTCGTCGAAGCCGACCACGCTCACATCGTCGGGCACCCGGACTGAACGATCTGCCAGTGCGGCGAGAGCGCCAAGGGCGGTCTGGTCGTTCGAAGCCACGAGTGCCGTTATCCCGCGATCCAAAGGCATCGCCATCGCCGCGTCATACCCCGATTGCGACGTCCAGTCGCCCTCCGCCACGCCCACAAGGTCAAGCCCGCGAGCGCGCAGCGCGGCCTCTAACGCGTGTGCCCTGCCGCGCGCGACAACCCAATCGCTCGGCCCAGCGATCTGAAAGAAGCGACGGTGTCCGAGCGATATCAAATGCTCGACCAGCACGGTCATCGCCATCTCGTTGGGTGTCGGTCCCGGTGACCCCGAGGGCCTGCGTGCTTCAGACTCGACGAGCACCGGTACCGAGAACGCAACTTTTTCGATCGCTGCGACGACGCGATCCGTCGGGGCGAAGACCATCACGCCGGCCAGGTCATTCTGGTTGATCAATGAAATCGACTGTTCGATGGCGTGATCGTCGTTCGGATCGAGGTTCGCGATATCGAGGAGGTACCCGGCCTCCCGCGCACCGACGCTCGCACCCTGCATGATCTTGCTCGGTCCGACTTCCGCGATCTCGTAGACGAGGGCGCCGATTCGATGAGATCGGCTCGTCGCCAACGAGCGCGCCGCCATGTTGGGGCGGTAGTTGAGCTCGAGGATCGCGGACTCCACGCGCGCACGAATCTCAGGCCGGATGTTCGTCTGCCCCTTCACCAACCGAGAAACCGTCTGGTGCGAGACGTTCGCCAGCTTGGCGACATCGTAGAGAGTCGGGGGCCGCGTGATGGCGGGCTCCCCGTTCGGGACCGCCATGATCGCCTCCCCGGAGCTTAGGCACGGTGTACGAGGAGAGACTATCGCAGTCCAGATTCGCAGATCGCGCGCGACATCGGCGAGCGTTGTCGTTTGATCCGTCATTACCTATGAAGGATTTACCTGATTTATGAGCGCTTGCCCCAACCGAAGAGCTTCGATGTTGGACGCGACTAAGCGTTGTGCTCCTATTGGACGGTTACCAGCCACGTGTGGCGTAATGATGAGATTCGGAGCGTCCCACAGTGGCGAATCGCTCGAGAGCGGCTCCGTCTTCGTCACATCGATTGAGGCCGCCCGCAGTCGGCCATCGTCGAGCGCCTGTCGCAGAGCGGTTTCGTCCACGGTTGCCCCCCTGCCGACATTGATGAACACCGCCCCGGGGGTGAGGTTCGGTATCGTCGGGGTCGGCAAGATCAGCGCCCAGTACTTTGCATCGCTGGGCTCAGTTCCCGGTCTGGAGCTGGTGGCGGTCGCCGATCTGGACGAAAACCGGGCACCGGAAGCCGCCGCCCAGCATAAGGTCGAGGCCAAATCTGTGTCACAGCTACTCGACGACAAACGTGTCCAGGCCATTCTCAACCTCACCATCCCGGTGGCGCACGCGGAGATCGCCATCCGAGCCCTCCACGCGGGCAAGCACGTGTACACCGAGAAGCCACTGGCGGTGACCCCGGCCGAGGCGACGGAGATCATCGCCGCGTCAAAGCAGACCGGTCTGCGTGTCGGATCAGCGCCGGACACCGTGCTGGGCACCGGTATACAGACCGCACGACAGCAGATTGATGGCGGGAGTATCGGCCGGCCCGTGGGGGCAACGGCGTTGACGTCGACACACATGTCAACGCCATTCTGGAGCATGCGTCCGGTGTCGCATCGACCGTCACGATGAGCTTCGACGTCTGGGCGTCCCGGTCCCGAATATCGAGGTTTATGGCTCATCGGGCACGCTGACCGTTCCCGATCCAAATCACTTTTCGGACCCCGTGGAGATCTGGACGAAGGATGAGCCGGAGTGGCGAACCGTGGCACCCACGGCAGGTTACGCGAACGCGAGCCGTGGGTACGGGCTCGCTGACCTGGGTCGGGCCATCGAGACCAACCGCCCCCATCGCGCCTCGGCCGAACTCGCGTTCCACGTACTTGAGATCATGGACGCGATCCTGAATTCGGGCACACACCACCACGTGATCTCCCTCGCAAGTAGCGTCGAACGACCCGCGCCCGTACCTCTAGGAGCCCTCCCCAACACCTGGTGATGACACACTCACCACTTCGCCGAAGATTCGGATCGTCGTGTCGATGTCGTGCTCGGTGTGCTCGGTCGACAGATACCAGCGTCCACCCGGAAGCGCGAACACGCCGCGGCGCAGAAGCTCGACGAGCAGCAGGTCGTAAGCCTTCGTGTCGGCCCCCATGAATTCCGTGAACGTGCGGACTGCGGGCACCCCGAGAGCACACTGGACGACCGGACCGACCTGGTTGACCGCGCCCACGACGCCGTGCCGCGTGAGCTGGTCTCCGAGTCCGGATGCCAGCCGCCGCCCGAGGGCATCCAGCCGCTCATACGTACCTTCGCGTTTCAGAACGTCGAGTGTCGCAAGGGCGCCCGCCAGAACGACAGGATTCCCGTTGTACGTTCCTGCATGGACGACTCCGGCCTGGGTCAGGTCGAGCAACTCCGACTTGCCGACGACCGCGGACAACGGGAGGCCGCCGGCGATCGCCTTTCCGAGCACAGCGAGGTCGGGCACGACACCATATTTCTCAACCGCTCCGCCGAAGGCGAGGCGGAAGCCCGTGATCACCTCGTCGAAAATGAGGACGGTGCCTGTCTCGGTGCAGATCTCGCGCACACCTTCGAGATAGCCGTCAGGCGGCTCGATGACACCGGAGTTGCAGAGCACAGGCTCGAGGACGACCGCTGCGATGTCCCGCCCTGTGAGCGTTGCCCTCAGGTCGTCGAGATTGCCCCATTCCAGCACGACTGCATCCCGGCTGGCGTTCTCGGACTGCCCGAGCGACTCGGCCGCCGAGGAGCTTCCCGCGCGGCCGCCCCGGTAGCCGACCAGCACCGGATCTGTCCAGCCGTGGTAGTGACCGCTGAACTTGACGAAGTGCTGTCTTCCGGTTGCCCCGCGCGCGATTCGCAGGGCGACCTGGGCTGCTTCTGAACCAGAGTTGGACCAGACGAGCCTGTCGAAGGCGGGATACGCGTCGAGAACGGCCTCAGCAGCGAGGTATTCGAACTCGTGTCCGGAGCCGTAGGTCGCGCCGTGCTCGATCTGCCCCTGCACGGCCGCGACCAGTTGCGGATGGCCGTGACCGATGATGTTGGGTCCCCAGCCGAGCACGTAATCCAGGTAGGTGTTGCCATCGAGATCTGTCAGGCGCGCGCCCGCGCCTCCGCTGAAGAAGATCGGATGCGGTCGAGCCTGGGCCCTCAGTCCCGTCGACACCCCGCCGGCGAGGGACCGCTTCGTGCGGGTCCAGGCCTCCATCGACTTCGGCCACTCTGTCACCAACATCAGGCACCACTTTCTGTTCGGTCGCCGGCTGTTCGGTCGCCGGCTCCGGCGAGAACCGGCTGCACAGGCGCGGATCGTCGGAGCCCGCGCCCGGACTTCGCACCTGTGAGCTGACCGTCGCGCAGAACGACGACACCATTCACGAGGACGGTGTCGATGCCGACGGCGAGCGCCGTGGAATTGTCGTAGTCCGCCAGGTCCTGAACGGTGCCGGGATCCACGAGAGCGATGTCGGCCTTGGCGCCGGGCTGCAGCCGGCCCCGGTCGCCGAGCCCGTACCGGGCGGCAGCGTTGGCGGACACGTGCTGACTCGCGGCGGGCCAGGTCAGGTCGCGGCGCTCCCGCGTGAACGTGGCGAGAGTCTTGGCGAAGGCACCCCAGCCACGCGGATGCGGGCGCGACCCCATGTAGATTCCGTCGGAGCCCACCATGTGCGCATCGTGACGGATGACGGCGGCCAGCTGTTCGACGGGCCGCTCGTTCGGGAATTCGAAGATCGCGACCACCGCCAGCTCGGTCGTGGCCAGGAGTTCCAGGCAGAACTCCATCGGATCCTGGCCGACGCGAGTCGCGGCCTCGCGGACCGTCAGGCCCTCTGCCCATGCCCCTTCCGGGCTGCCGACGTACGAGAGCACGGTGTGCTCGGCCCAGAGCGGTCCCATGTCCGCCCTCGCAGCGATTGCTCCGCGCTGCACCTCCGCGACCTGCGTCCGGTTGACCGGGTCCGAGAGCACTGCGACGGCATGCGCCTTCCCCTGGCCCATCACCTCGGCCGGAAGTATCGGCATGGCCAGAAGCGAACTCCCCCTCAGGTAGGGATAGCTGTCGAAGCTCAGGTCGATCCCGTCCCGGAGCGCTGCGTCGACGAGCGACAGCACCACGTCCTGGGGGCCGTGGAAATGCGACACGTGCACGCTTGCCTTGCTCACGGCGATGATCTCGCGGATCTCGTCGAAGCCGACATGCGCATTCTTCTCATACCCGCCCCGCATGTGCGTCACGTAGAGGGCGTCGGCGGCTGCCACCGGAACGGTCAATCGGCCGAGTTCCACGGCATCCGCGAACAGTCCAGGAACGTAGTCGAGGCCGGTCGAGAACCCGAGCGCGCCGTCCTCCAGCCCTTCAGCCACCAGGTCGGCCATTCTCGCGAGCTCGGCCGGCGTAGCCCGACGATCCTCCATGCCCATGACCTCGTGCCGCACGGTTCCGTGCGGCACGAGGTAACCGACGTTGACGGGGGACGCGTCGTCGTAGGTAGCGAGCAAGTCGGATACCCGGGAACCTCGATAGCTGGGGTGCGGGCCGTTAAGCGCCCCGAAATAGTCGGAGGCATACCCGCCGTCGCCCGGTGCGTACGAGACGCCGTCCTGGCCGACGATCACCGTGGTCACGCCCTCGCGAAGCAATCCCAGCGCGACACGGTCGTCGAAGACTGCGCCATCGGCATGACTGTGGGCGTCGATGAATCCCGGCATGACAACCAGTCCACGGCAGTCGATCACGTGATCGTCCGGCTGCGCCTGATATCCGACCGCTTCGATCGATTCGATACTGTCGCCGCGGATAACGACATCACCGGCGAATTGCGGCCCCCCGCTCCCGTCGACGATAAGGCCGCCGCTGAGGACGATCGCGTTCATCGCTCCTGCAGAATTCTCGGACCGCCGGCGATTGCCGTGAGCCGATCGAAGAGCTCATCCGTCTCCGCGCGCGCGATTTCGTCGAAGTCGAAGTCGGTGGGCTGTCGACGGTATTCGCCGTCGATGACCCCCTGCTTCACCAAGAGGTACTTTTCGACAGCCACGTAGGAGTCGAGGCTGCTCAGCGACGACAGGAGAGGCACCAGCGCGGCGGTCACGTCGTATGCCCTCGCGAAATCTCCATCGCTGAGCGCACGCCACAACGCCGAGATCGCCCAGATCAGGTCGGCGCCGGGCATCGTGCCGACGATTCCGCGTCGAAAGCTCTCCAGGAGCGCGACTCCGCCGCTGCCTTCGAAGACTTTCGCCTCGCCTCCCGTGATCTCGAGGAGTTTCGACAGCCGGGGCCCGAGCGGCTGCGCCTCAGGCTTGAACATCACCCGCTCAGGTCCGTACTCATCGAAGAGCTGGGCGAGTAGGTCGAGGCCGATCGGGGTTCCGATGTAACCGCTCGCGTCCTGGATCACGACCGGCAAGTGCTCGGCCGCATCGATGATCGACCGGAAATAGGCCCTCAGTTGATCAGTTCCGACCGAGACCGTGAGCGGCGGATTGGCCATGACCGCACTCACGCCGCTCCGCACAGCGTGGCGGGTGTAGCGCACAGCCTGATCAGTCGATTCGGCGCCGACCGACAACACAGTGTGAGCGCGGCCTGCGATACGGTCGATGACCGCTTCGCCGAGCTCCTGGCGCTCCACGGGTGTCAACCGCGGCAGTTCGGAGACCATGGCCACCACGACGCCGTCTGCCCCGTTCAGAAGCAGCCAGTCGAGCTCCCGGTCGAGACCGTTCCTGTCGAGGTCGAGTGTCTCGGTGAAAGGTGTGGAGATAACGGGCAGTACGCCGGAGAGTCGACTCATCGATCAATTCCTTCAGAAGTGGCTTTCGGCACCCAGATGACCGCGTCGATCTCGATGTCGAAGCCGATCAGGTTGCATTCGATCGTGGTGCGGGCGGGAAAGGGCCGGGCGAAGGTTTGAGCGCAGACGGCGTCCCAGACAGGAAAGTCGCTCTGGTCGCGGAGGTAGGCCCCGATCTTCACAGCATCCTCGATCCGGCCACCGGCCGCCGTGGCGATCGCGCTGATGTTCGCCAGGGTGGCTTTGGCCTGCTCCTCGAAGGTGGCGCCGACGATCTCACCGTTCGCGTCGAACGGTCCCTGCCCTGATACATAGAGGAACTCACCTGCCAGGATTGCCTGGGAATAGGTTCCGCCCGGGGCTGCGGCGTCATTTGTTCGGACTTCGGTTCTCACTCGTTCTCCTTGTTTCTTGTTTCTGCGTGCGCATGGCTTCTGGGCCTGTCGGCTCAGAAGTACGTTTCGATGAATTCGGTCACCCGGGGGTCCGGGATGTCCGGGTCGTCGATCACCGGGATGGTCGACCACTTGTCGAATGTGGTGCAGGGGTGCGACAGCCCGAGCCTGACCACGTCGCCGACCTCAATCGGGCTGTTCGGGGCGAGCCGCAGATAGGTGTGCTGATCGTTCAGATCGATGACGGCCGCACCGTTTAGCGCGGTGTCCGGTCGCCAGGTCCCGTTCCGGTTCACCCGCTGAGGCACCGGCATGCCCTCGTCCGCCGAGATGTCTCGCCTGCCGACATCGAGCAAGGCCAGGTCGGGCTGCGGCCGGCTGAGCACCCGCCCCCAGACGTGCATCGCCGCTACCAGCTGCGGACCCGCCCCCCTGGCCTGCGGCGCTATCTGCGTGTAGATGCCGTCGTCATAGGTGACATACACCCCGGGCCGGAGCACCACCAACGTCGAAGAGCCAGCCTGCGTGCCTGCCTCCGGCCCGAGCTCAGCAGCCACCAGGTCGAAATAGGCGCTGCCGCCCGCCGAGATCAGCACCTCATCCGTCTCATAGAGGTCGGCCAGGCGGCGATGGATGCTCACCAGCCGCCGCAGATAACCACTGACCTCCGCGAGCCCGGCCGCGTCGGCCCCGTGGGTGACCACCCCCTCGTAGCCAGCCACCCCCACCAACCGGACCGCGGGCGTGGCTGCGACCGCCTCGGCGACCCGGCGAGCCTCGTCTTCAGACCGCACGCCCCCTCGGGCGTCGAGCGCTCCGACTTCGATACAGACGTCGATCGGCGGGGCCGTCCCGTCGTGCTGGGCAGCCATGGCTTCGACCCCCGCAACGGAGTCGACCCAGCAGATGACCCGCCAGTCCGGGTCCGCGGCGTGCTGCGCGTACACCCAGCGCAGAGCAGTCGGGTCCACGAACTCGTTCGCCACGATCACCCGGCGAATGCCGGCCCGCCGCGCAACACGCAACTGCGCAGGGTTCGCCACCGTGATCGCCCACGCCCCAGCAGCCAACTGCTGTTCCCAGATACTCGGCGCCATCGTCGTCTTCCCATGCGGCGACAACAACAACCCCCGGTCTCCGCACCACTGCGCCATCGCCCGGATGTTTCCCGCCATACGGTCCCCCGCAAGCGTTGCGATCGGGGTCGAGAATGCACTCAGACGCACCACCCCATCCGCGCCCACCGGTTCGAACGGGGAGCCCTTCGGGGCGAACTCGTTGCTTTCGCTCGTCATCGTCGTGTCCAATCTGCAGAGCCCTGGACTCAGTGGTCCAGCAGCCGGGCCAGGAACTCTCTGGTGCGAGGCTGACTCGGATTGTTGAAGATCACATCCGGCGTGCCCTCTTCCAGAATGCGGCCGCCGTCCATGAAGACCACACGGTCGGCGACTTCTCTGGCAAATCCCATTTCGTGCGTGACCACCAGCATGGTCATCCCCTCGTTCGCAAGAGATCGCATGACCGTCAGCACCTCGCCGACGAGTTCGGGGTCCAGCGCCGAGGTCGCCTCGTCGAAGAGCATGATGCGTGGATTCAGTGCAAGCGCACGTGCGATGGCCACTCGCTGCTGCTGTCCGCCCGACAGGTTCGCCGGAAACGCTCCCTCGTGGTCGCCGAGGCCCACTGTCTTGAGCAGTGCCCTGGCCTTCTCGGTGGCTTCTGCCTTGCTGAGCCCTTTTGTCTTGACCTGCGGGAAGACGACGTTCCGAAGGGCCGTCATGTGAGGAAAGAGGTTGAAGTGCTGGAACACCATCCCGACCTCCTGGCGAAGGTGGGCCGTCGAACGAGCGAGCTCACGTCTCTCCCGCTTCGCGCTGCCACCTCTCTGGGTGACCATCCCCTCAACGAGGATCTCTCCGTGCTGGATCTGCTCGAGTCCCGCGACGCACCGCAGCAGCGTGCTCTTGCCGCTTCCACTCGCGCCGATCAGGACCACGACGCTTCCCACGGCAACCTCGAGATCGGTTTCGTGGAGCACGGTCCGACTGCCGTAGGCCATCGTCACGTTACGCAGTTCGATCGCGTCGGTTTCCGTGATCACTGCTGTTGCCTCTTGCACGCTCATCGAACACTCGACTTTCTCAATCGCTTTTCCAGCCTGCCGATGCCGCGCGTCAACGGGAACGCGACGATGAAGTACGTCACGGCGAGCAGGGTGTAGACCTCCAGCGGACGAAACGTGGAGGTTGCCAATTGCTGTGCCTGGTAGGTGAGTTCGGGAACAGCGATCACCGACAGCAGCGACGAGTCTTTGACAAGACTCACGAACACGTTGCCCGTCGCGGGGAGCATCGTACGGACAGCTTGCGGAAAGACGACGCTCCAGAACATTGTGATGCGAGAGAGCCCGAGGACGAACGACGCGTCTCGTTGACCGATCGGCACCGCCTGAATTCCCCCGCGGAAGATCTCTGCGAGGAACGCACCCGCATTCATCGACAGCGCGACGACACCGGCGGTGATCGGGTCGAGCGAGATATTGAAGAGGATCGGCACGACGTAGAAGATCCAGATCAATTGCACGAGTGCAGGCGTGGTCCTGAAGAACTCGATGTACACGTACGCGACGCCGGACAGGATCTTCTGGTTCGACATCCGGATGGACGCGACGATCAGCCCGATGACATTGCCGAAGATGAGCGCAAGTACCGACACCAACAAGGTGTAGAGCAAGCCCCGCCCCATGATCTCGAGGGACTGAAGGCTCAGGACGGAGGACCAGTCCCAGGTGTAGCTGGCAGACGTCGCGATCATTGTCTTCACCATGTGCCGCCGGCTGTCCTGGCAGTCGGGTACATCATGCGATCAGCCCTTCAGTGAGTTGGCGACCGTCAGTGTCGAGTCCGCCAGCTTGGTAAGGTCACCGCTGGACTTCTCGGATGCGATGAATTTGTTGAGCGCGTTGAGGAGCGTCGAGTCGCCCTTGCGTACCGCGAAGGCGATCTGCACGGGGTCAATCCCATTCGGCGTGGTTGCGTAGTCGGGGATGGAGTTGAGCGCGAACTGGTTCTTGACAGCGGGCGCCAGGTAGCTGGAATCGACCATGACATCCGACCTGCCCGACGTCACCTCAGTCGCGAGAGTGGCGACCGAAGCGTTCGGCAATGACCGAAGGGTGGCGTTCGGCAGGAGCTGCTTGGTTGCTGCTTCCTCGGCGGAACCGGTAATCGTGGCGATGGTCACCGAGGACTTGTTCAGATCGGAGAGCTTCGTGAACTTGGAGCCGGCGGGCACGAAGAACATGGCCCCGGCAGCGCTCACCCCGTTGCTGAAGTCGACGGCTTGCTTGCGCTCGGCTGTGGCATTGATGGGCTGGATGATGTCGTACTTGTTCGACTGAAGACCGGCGACGATCGTTGTGAAGGACGTCGGCACGAACTCGATCTTGACGTGGGCGTAGGTACCGAACTTCTTAGCCAGCTCGGCCGAGAACGACGTCCACTGGCCGGTGCTGCTGTCGAGGATCATGAAAGGCGGTCCGGCCGCCGCACCGACTCGTACGACCGAGTTCGGTGTCAAGGCGCCCGTCGACGATTCAGCGGCGTTCCCCGCTGCGCTGCAGGCGGACATGGACAGAATGACGGCCACGGCGGCCACCACAGAGGAAATTCGCTTTGACGATTTCATAACTGCTCCAAAGGTTGGATGACGGTTGACGATATGCACCGTGGTTGTCCGAAACACCACCGCGTGCCGGATACTGCCTTCAGCATGTCGTTCTCTGTTCGGTATTACCGAACACGATTCCGTAGAATTGTGTTTGAGTATGAACATAGCTCCGGTCGATGTCAACCAGATTTCTGCATATTGCTGGAATGTTTCAGTCCGCTGGGTTTTCTCTGAAGCAGAATTGATCACCCGTGCCGTGGTATCGTTCCGTTAGACCGAACACGAGTTTGCGCATACATGCGCCGTTGATGCAAAGGATGCACCAGTGGATGATCTCGACCCCCGATACTCGGTACGCAGCGTCGGAAGAGCAATCGAACTTCTTCAGGAGATCGAGAAGGATCCGACCGGCGCGAACAGCACGGTGACGAAACTCGCACTGTCGGTCGGCATGTCGAAGGGGAGCGTCTATTCGACACTTCAGACCCTCCTCGCCTACGGCCTGATCACCGACCGCGGCGAGGGAGCCTCGCGCACGTATCGCCTCGGACTCGGCCTCTTTCGGCTGGGACAGAGCGCGACCAAGCAGTCGACTGTCGCCGACGTGAGCACCCCTGTCCTGTCGTCCCTCATGAGAGCGACGGGCCTGACCTCGCGCGCCGCTCTGCTCGACGGCGATTGGGCGCTCGTGGTGGCCTGCGTGTTCGCCCCCGGTGCCGTGCGTCTCGACCTGAGGCTCGGTGAGCGCGAGTGGCCCCACTGCTCGGCCGTGGGGAAGTCACTGATGTCTGCGCTCAGCGACCCGGAGGCCCGACAGATCGTCAGCCGGCTAGGCATGCCCAGACATACGAGACGAACAATCACCGACATCGACCAGTTCATCGAGGAACTCGCCATCACGCGCGAACGAGGCTATGCCGTGGATGACGAGGAAGACGCCGACGGCATCGTCTGCATATCTGCTCCCGTCCTCGATACTCTTGGAAGGCCGTACGCGGCGTTGAGCATCACGGGACTCAAGGCAGACCCGGCCCTGGAAGACACCCACGCCGTCGCCGCTGTGGTCCGCAGCCACGCTGATACCCTTTCGGCACTCGTGCGAGGCCGCGCCCAGGCGGTGTCCGCACCGGATCGCATCGCTATGGACGCGTAGCCCGGTCGAGCACCTGCAGGACGTGTTCGTATTCGCGACCGGTGGCGCGCGTCATTCCGAGTTCGCACGTCCGATTGAGCGAAGCGTAAGCCGAGCCGTCTGCGGCTCGGGCTTCGACCGCTTCCCGAGCGGTCGCCGACGCGGTGAGCTCCGGATGGAGCATCCCTCGGTCTCCTGCGAATGCGCAGCATCCCCAGTCGACGGGGATCACGACATTCTCGGCCGCAGCACTGGCCACGCGGCGAAGTGCCCCGTCGAGGCCGAGGTGGACCGACGAGCAGGTGGGATGGAGCACCACAGACTCGACCTTCGACCCTCCTCGCGGGAGTCTCGGCAGCACGACCGCATCCACGAAGGCAACCGAGTCGAGGACCTCGATTCCTGTTCCATCGACTGTTTCGAGCAGGACTCGCAACCCCTCCGTGCAGGAGGACGCGTCGCACACCACGGGGAGCTCCCCGCCGCGAGTCGCCCGCACCAGCGATTCCGCGACGCGTCGTCTCATGACGTCATATCCGTCGGTGAGCCCTTTCGATTTCCAGGGCGTTCCGCAGCAGAGGGACGGGATGTCGTCCGGCGTGGAGACGACGACCCCTGCCCGTTCGCACAGGCGGAGGAACGACTCGCTGACTCCGTCTTCGCCCACCGGGCCGAACATCGTGTTGGTGCAGCTCGCGAAATACACAGCGACGGCGTCTTCGGCCGTGATCGATCGGCGGCGTCTTCCCCCTCGGGGGAGCTCGGCCGAGTACTCCGGCACCGTATCCTTCGCGAGAACGGCACGACCGACCCCAGTGGTCGCCAGGGCCAACGCAGCCGGCATCGTATCGGCGACAGTCATCGCCACTCCCCCGATCGTGCTCACGGCATCCCAGTGCTTCGAGGCGGTCTTCCAGCCTGCCTGCGCGATCGGTCCAGCGTTCTCGGCCCGGAGCCGCCGCACGAGGTCGCCGGTATTGATCAGAACCGGACACGCGGTCTGGCACATCCCGTCGACGGCGCAGGTCTCGACACCGTCGTACTCGAACTCGTTCTGCAGCTCGTTCACCAGGGCGACATCGCCCGCTGCCGAGGCATCGGCGATCTCACGCCGAAGGACGATCCGCTGACGTGGCGTAAGAGTGATGTCGCGGCTTGGACATGCAGGCTCGCAGTACCCGCATTCAACGCAGCGATCCACCTCGAGTTCGACGGTTGGAGCGCTCTTCAGGTTGCGGATGTGCGCATCAGGGTCACTGTTGATCAGGACGCCAGGATTGAGGAGACCCGCCGGGTCGAGGAGGCGCTTGAGCTCACACATCACGCTGTAGAGCTCTTCGCCGTACTGGCGGCTCACGAACGGCGCCATGATCCGACCCGTGCCATGCTCGGCCTTGAGTGTGCCACCCTGGGCGAGGACGAGTACGACCATCTCCTCGGTGAAGGCTTCGTAGCGGGCGAGCGACTGAGGATCGTCGAAGCGCTCGTTGAGCATGAAATGGATGTTGCCATCCTTCGCATGGCCGAAGATGACCGAGTCCTCGTACTCGTACTCGTCGAACAGCCGGGTCAGCTGTGCGCAGGTCTCGTGCAGGCGTTCGACGGGAACGGCGATGTCTTCGAGCAGGGCGGTCGTCCCTGACGGGCGACTACCGGCCACCGACGTGTAGAGACCTTTGCGAAGGTGCCAGAGCTGGGCTCGCCGTGCATCATCGACGCTGAGTTCGACTGGTGCTGCGAGGCGGAGTGACCCGAAGAGCGCAGGTGCCTCGCGGAGACGCACTGACAGGTCGTCCTCAGTCGACTCCTGGTATTCGACGAGCAGCGCAGCGTGGTCGATTACGAGAAGTGTGCGCAGTTCCTCGGTCGCCTCCGGATCGCGCTGAGCCACCCGAAGACTCGTCGCGTCCAGCAACTCGACCGTCGCGAACCCCGCTGCGACGAGGGCCGGCAACGCGCCGGTGGCGGCCGCGAGATCGGGGAACACCAGCAATCCGGTCGCGACGTGATGCTTGATCGGAACGGTGTTGAATGTCGCCTCCGAGACGAACGCGAGTGTCCCTTCGCTCCCGATCACGAGATGCTCGAGGATGTCGACCGGCCGATCGAAGTCGACGAACGAGTTCAGGCCGTAGCCCATCGTGTTCTTGATGGAGTAGAGCGACCTGATCGTCTCGAGCGAGCCGGCGTTGCCACGCACGCGGTCCCGGAGTCGTTCGAGACCCGCGTAGAGCGCAGGCTCGGTCGACTTCAGCCGGTCATCCGCATCCACCGCCCCGGTGTCGACGACGGTGCCGCTCGGCAGGACGAGGACAGCCGAATCGAGTGTGCGATACGTGTTCGCGACGATCCCGCATGCCATCCCGGAACTGTTGTTCGCAACGACCCCGCCGATCGTGCAGGCGATCTCGCTGGCCGGGTCGGGTCCGAGCTTGCGTCCGTGGCGGGCGAGTCGCGCGTTCACCATTCTTACGGTGGCACCGGGGCCGGTGCGAACGCGACTACCACCATCGAGCACCTCGATGGATCGAAAGTTTCGCCGCGTATCCACCAGGACTCCGGCTGAACCGGCCTGACCGCTCAAGCTCGTGCCACCAGACCGGAACGTCATCGGAACCCCTCGTGCACGACTCACTGCGAACAGCGCCGCAACCTGGGCGCTCGTAGAGGGGGATGCGACGGCCTGGGGGGTGAGGAGATAGTGGGAGGCATCGTGTGCGAGCGCGAGGCGGTCCGTCGCCCGCGCGGCGACGGGCACTCCGCTCTCTTCGATCGCGGCGATCAGCGCCGGATCGGCCGGGCGCAGCCGGGGGTCAGCGATACTCATATTCCAACTTTCGGAATTGTGGTCAGACTGATGAAACTCTTGCTAGCATAGCGCCTGACGAGGAGGAGACCCATGCCAGACAGGCCATCGGCCACCGACGGGGAAGAGCGGCTGGTCGGAGCAGATCGCGTGCTGTCCGTCCTGGTCGAGCTCGCGGGCCTTTCCCATGGCGCCTCGCTCGATGAGATGGTGCAGCGCACGCGCAGCCCGAAGGCGACCGTGCATCGTGCGCTTGCGTCGCTTCGACGCGCCGGGCTGGCGAAACAGGATGCTCGCGGCCACTACATCCTGGGCGATGAGTTCCTGCGACTCGCCTTCGCCCATCATGAAGCGAGACCCGAGCACATCCGTGTGCGGCCGATTCTCGACCGACTCTCCGAACGGTTCAGCGAGACGATCCACTTCGCTGTCCTCGATGGCTACGACGTCGTCTATCGCGAGAAGGTCGACCCGACCTCGGGGGCTGTTCGACTGTCGTCCACGATCGGCGGGCGCAATCCCGCCCACTCCACCGGGGTGGGCAAGGCTTTGCTGGCGACGCGTCTTCATTCGCTCGCCGACGTCGAAGCATGGATCGGCGATCGCACACTCGAGCAGCGAACCCCCCGCACAGCAACCAGTGCTCCCGAGCTCCATCGGCGGCTTGCCGAAACCCGCGAGCGAGGGTTCGCGGTCGATGACCAGGAGAACGAGGCGGGGATCAACTGCGTCGCAGTCCCGCTGTATCTTGCATCGCCGAGCGAGCCGTCCGGTGCGGTCAGCGTCAGCGCTGTGGCCTATCGCACACCCCTCGCCGACCTCATCGGCGCAATCGATCAGATCCACGACATCATCCGCGAAGGGACATCATGAAACTCATTCGTATCGGTCAAGCCGGCGCCGAGAAGCCCGGCGCACTCATCGACCAGACCACGTACATCGACCTCTCCGATGTCGTCAGCGATTTCGATGAGACATTCTTCGGCTCCGGTGGCCTGGATCGCATCCGCCCAGTCGTCGCCGAACGGGCAGCATCGGGCCTCGCGACGCCCATCGGTTCGCAGCGCATCGGGGCACCCATTGCACGCCCGCACCAGATTCTCTGTGTCGGCCTGAACTACAGCGACCACGCGGCTGAGACCGGCCAGGCCGTACCGAGCGAGCCGATTCTTTTCACGAAATCGCCCAATACGCTCGTCGGGCCGTACGACGAGGTGCGAATCCCACGCGGAGCCACGAAGACCGACTGGGAGGTCGAACTCGGCATCGTCATCGGAAAGCGCACCAGCTACCTCGAGTCCGTCGATGACGCCAAAGACGCAATCGCCGGCTGGCTCCTCGTGAACGACGTCTCCGAGCGCGCCTTCCAGATGGAGCGCAACGGACAGTGGCTGAAGGGCAAATCCGCAGAGACGTTCAATCCAGCCGGGCCATGGCTGGCCACCCCCGACGAGATCGACGACGTGCGGTCGCTCGACATGTGGCTTGACGTCAACGGCACCCGCAGGCAGACCGGCTCGACCTCGACGATGATCTTCGATCCGTATTTCATCGTCCACTACATTTCGCAATTCCTGGTGCTCGAGCCCGGTGACCTCATCAACACGGGCACTCCGCCCGGTGTTGGTATGGGCTTCACCCCGCAGATCTGGCTGAACGCAGGCGACGTGATGGAACTCGGCATCGACGGTCTGGGCACTCAGCGACAGAACGTGATCGCACCACGATGAAGACATCCCCGACGGAAAGGAACCCACGATGAGGACAGCAGTTGTCACTGGTGGTGCAAGTGGTCTCGGTGCCGCTACCGCCGAACGCCTTCGTAGCGACGGTGTGACCGTCGTGACACTCGATCTGGCCGGCGATGCCGACATCCATCTCGATGTCACCGACACCGCCGCCCTCGCCGACGCGGCAGCAACGATCGGACCCGTCGACATCCTGGTGAACTCCGCCGGAATCGTCGGACCGAACAAGCCGCTGCTCGACAGTTCGGCCGACGAATGGCGCCGGGTATTCGACGTCAACGTACTGGGCACGGTCGCGACCATGCAGGCCTTCGTACCCGGGATGGTCGAACGCGGTTGGGGACGAGTCGTCAATTTCGCCAGCATGGCAGGCAAGGACGGCAACCCGAATCTCTCCGTCTATTCGGCTTCCAAGGCCGCCGTCATCGCGCTGACGAAGTCGGCCGGCAAAGAGCTCGCCACCAGTGGGGTGCTGGTGAACGCCATCGCTCCGGCCGTCTTCGCGACACCGATGAACGACTCGACCGCCCCTGACGTGCTGGCACACATCACGAGCCTCATCCCGATGAAGCGTGTCGGCCGACCCGAAGAGGTCGCATCGCTTGTCGCGTGGCTCACCTCAGACGGTGTCAGCTTCTCAACGGGCGCGGTCTACGACATCAGCGGCGGGCGCGCAACGTATTGATGAACTGGTCCCCGGTGGGGCAGGTTGGGGGGATTCACCGCCCCACCGGGGGATCTGGCTACCAGAGCTGTGCCGAAGCCGGCAGCGCTGGCGCGAATGTATGACGTGGACCACTCGGCTTGTGGGCCAAGGTGTAACGGTAGTAGTCCGCGAGGGTGAGGTTCGCGGCCGACTCCTCATCGACGACGACCGTGGCATGCGCGTGCAGCTGCAGGGCGGATGCTGGGACGAACGCGCTGAGCGGACCTTCGACTGCGGCAGCGATCGCGTCGGCCTTCGCTGGGCCCTGCGCGACCAGAACGACTTCGCGTGCGTCGAGGATCGTACCGAGGCCCTGCGTCATGCAGTGAGTCGGCACGTCGTCGAGCGAGTCGAAGAACCGGGCGTTGTCCTGCCGGGTGAGCTGCGCCAGGGTCTTGATGCGGGTGCGCGACGCGAATGAGGACGTGGGCTCGTTGAAGCCGAGGTGACCGTTCGCACCGATGCCGAGGATCTGAAGATCGACGCCCCCAGCCGCTGCTATAGCTGCCTCGAACTCCGCTGCTGCCACGTCGAGGTCGGCGGCCCGGCCGTCCGGGACGCGCACGTTGGCGGGATCGAAGCCCAACGGCTCGACGACCTCGCGCGCGATCACGCTCGCGTACGACTCCGGGTGGTCGAGGGGAATTCCAACGTACTCGTCGAGGGCGAAACCGCGTGCGCGCGAGAAGGAGATCTCCCGTGCATCCACACGCCGGCGAAGGTCAGCGTAGATGCCCCGCGGGCTCGAGCCGGTGGCCAGGCCGATGACGGCGGACGGCTTGCGGGCCACGATGGCCGCGACCTTCGCGGCCGCGAAGCGACCGACATCGACGGCGTCCGGCAGGATGATGACTTCCACGGAATCCTCTCAGAGACGACGTCTGCTCACTTGATGGCACCTGCGGAGAGTCCGCGAACCAGGTACCGCTGAGCGATGAAGGCGAAGCACAGGGGAATGATGACGGAGATCACGGTCACTGCCGCGAGGTTGCCCCACTGGATTCCTGCGCTGGTGACGAAGAATGCCGCACCTACAGTGACAGGCACCGCGCCGGATGCCGACAGGATGACCGCGAACAGGTAGTCGGACCATGCGAAGACGAAGACGATGATTCCGACTGCCACGAGTGCCGGTGCGAGGAGCGGCAGCACGACGGAGAACATGGTGCGATACGTTCCGGCGCCGTCGATCGAGGACGCCTCCTCGATCTCGATCGGAATGTCTCGCAGGCTGCCGCAGATGATGAGCAGCGCGAGTGGCAGCTGCACGAACGTGTCGGCCAGCACAAGGCCGAAGACCGTGTCGTAGATGCCCAGACCGGTGAAGATGAGGAAGAACGGGACGGCGAAGAACATGGCTGGGACGAGCCGCAAGCTCGTGATGGCTTCGAGCAGCCAGCGGCCGCCGAAACCTGTCCGTACGATCGCGTAGCTCGCTGGGATCGCAATGATCAGCACGAGGATCACGGTGCCGATGGACAGCTGGGCCGAGTTGAGCAGGTACGCGGGGAAGTTGTATCTCGACCCGCTCAGTACCGTCGCGTAGTGGTCGAGGTTGAATCCGCCCACGACGGAGAACGGCGAGATGCCGATCGCCGCGTCGGTCTTCAGCGACGTGTAGATCGCGTTCAGCAGCGGCAGGTTGATGACGAGGGCGATGAGCGCGATGGCTGCCGTGCGCCACCATCCCTTCGGCTGGCGGCGACGGACGCCGGCGATGGCTTGGGGGCGACGGATGCCGATGGCGGTCTGGGTTGTCATGATGTTGCTCCACTGGTAATGCGGCGGATGACGAACGGGATGATCGGCAGCATGATGAGCGCGATCAGCACCGCGGCGGCCGATGCGAGGCCGAAGTTGCCTCCCGAGAGGATCTTGTAGACGTAGATGCTCAGCGTGGTGGTCTCGGTGCCGGGGCCACCGGCGGTGAGCACGTTGATCGTGTCGAACGTCCTGAACCCGTCGATCGCCCGAAGGAATCCGGTGATGAAGATCGTCGACGCCATCAGCGGGATGAGGATGGAGAACACGTATCGCGATTTGCTGGCACGGTCGAGCTGTGCCGCTTCATGCAGCTCCGCCGGAACACCCTGGAGGGCGGCGTGGAAGAGCAGGAAGGTGAAAGACGTCCACTGGATGATGTCGAGGATCACGAGCATCGGGATGACCGTGCCGGCGCTCAACAGCGAGACGTTGATACCCATCGCATCCAGCACCGCGGGCACGATGCCGATGTTCGCGCTCAGCATGAGGCGGAACATGATGCCCATGAGTGCAGGCGCGATCATGATCGGCAGGATGAGGGCGCTCAGGAAGAACTTCTTGCCGGGAAACGCCTTGTCGAACAGCAATGCAAGCATGAACCCGAGGACGAGCTCGAACGCCGTGACGACGATCGTGTATCCGAGGGTGAACAGGAGCGCATGCCAGAAGTTGCCGTCACTGAGAACCGCACCGTAGTTCTTGAACCCCGCCCAGGTCGCCGTGGGATCGAGGAGCGTGTGGTTCTGCAGTGACGACGTGATGCCGTTCACGATGGGGAACGCTACGAGCAGTGCGAGGAAGAGGACGAGAGGCGTACTGAGCACCCATCGAGACCCGCCCCGCGCACGCAGGTTTGGATTCCGCCGGGATGACCGGGGCGGCCTTCTCGCCGCCCCAGTCGCCCGGCGTGTTGCTGTCGATTCCGACATCACACTCTCTCTTGTTTCCTGATCACTTGCCCGACAGGCTGGCCAGATCCGAGTTGGCCTTGTTCAGCGCATCGTCGACCGAGCCCTGACCGACCCACGCGCCGGAGAGGTCGCTGGCCAGGGCGGTGTAGATGTCGAAAGCCCGGGCCAGCTTCGGCTCGCTGTAGGTCCCGTCTTTCAGGATGCCCTGGAGGGCCGTGATGCTGGCGCTGCTCTGGCCTGCGAGCGCTCCGGGCATGGTGGCGAGGCCACCGGCGGCGACGTAGCTCTTCATGGCGTCGACGGTGTCGAGGTAGGCGATGAACTTCTGCGCCTGCGCGACGTGCTTGCCGTACTTGTTGACACCGACAGCCAATGTGTGGACGTGGCTGAGGTGGTCCGGACCAGGAACGCGTGCGATCCCGATCTTGCCGGCGATCTTCGGCGACTGCTTGGGATCGTTGAGCTGGTCGTAGGCAGCGTTCCACTGAAGGGCGAACGCCGCGTTGCCACTGCTCAGGGCCGCCTGGGTCTCAGGGAACTCGGCCTGGTCGGAGTCGGGAGCAGTGAGCCCCTTGGTGTAGATCGTCCGGTAGACGTTCACTGCCTGCTTGGCGGCATCGCTGGTGAGGTTCGGCTTGCCCGACGAGTCGAGCCAGTTGCCTCCGAGGTTCCAGAGCACGTCATCCCAGACCATCGTGTTGTAGACCAGGTTCTTGGCCTGCAGCGCCGTTCCGTACTTCGTCGGGGAAGCCGAGTTGTACTGCTGGGTGAAATATGCGGCCGATGCGATGTAGTCGTCCCAGGTCCACTGGTCGGGGCTCTTCGGGTCGAGCGTCTTTCCGAGGACTTGCTGGCTGATCTTCTCGTACGTCGCCTTGTCCTTCAGCATCGCGTTGATGAGGTCGGTGCGATAGAAGACCATGTGCACACTCGGGTCCAGCGGGATCGCATACTGCTTGCCGCTTACGTTGAGTGAATCCAGGGCACCCTTGTAGTACTGGCCGGCGTTGAGGTTGAGCGGCTCGAGGTACTGAGCGTGCTGCGCGATGTAGTAGCTCGCGGTCTGGTAGAAGTCGTAGTCCGACGACTTGGTCGACATCAGCGTCGCCTCTTTGGCGTACGTGTCGGTGCGGCTCAGCTGGTCCACGGCCACGTGGATCTTGTCTTTGGTGCCGGGCCCCTGGTTGTAACCGGCCATGACCTTGGACATGGCGTCGGCCTCGGGTCCCGGGTTCATGATCAGCTTCAGGTTGGTGACGCCGTTCGCCGAGGTGCCTCCGCCGCCCGCCGCGTTGCAGCCGGCCAACGTCATGACCACGGCAGTCACCCCCGCCGCCGCGATCAATACGCGTCTTGCAAGTCGTGCTTTTCTCATTGTGTTTTTTGCTCCCATCGTTGGGTTGAGAAGTCCCTACCAACATTTCGCAGGTCTAGTTGCCTCGCAGGTCTAGACCTGTGCGACAGCCAACCTCGCGCCAGTCCGAGCCTGCATTTATTGTTACCCTAGGGTTATTGAATCACCCTAGGATTGACGATACGCTAACACCGTGCTTGGCAAACTCGCAAGGACGAAACAAGACCGTTACAAAAGAATCGGAACTCAGGAGGATCAGCGGTGGCTGAACTAGCGTTCGACATCGGGCAGACCCAGTCCAGGCTGCGCCTGCTCTCTGGCGACGGCCCCGCGGCTGAACTCGAGCTTGATGGCTTCAGATACGGGGACGACGTCCTCAGCACCGTCTTCCTGCTGTGTCGTGAGGCGGCGGACCGCTTCCGCGTTCCATCGATCACGGCGGTCGCCGGTGGAATGACCGGGCTCTATGGCTCTGTCCCCGACCTCAGCGAACTCGCCACCAGGCTGGCCACGACACTGAGCGTCCAGCACCTGGTCGTCGGCGACGATGCCGTGAGCTCGCACCTGGGAGCGCTCGGCGGCGAACCTGGAGCGTTGGTAGCAGCCGGGACCGGCATCGTCGGTCTGGGCATCGGCCCGGCGGGCGCCGCCCGGGTGGACGGAACCGGGTCGATGATCGGTGATGACGGCTCAGGCTGGTGGATCGGTCGGCGCGGAGCGATCGCAGCCCTCAGCGCTCGCGACGGCAGATCCGGCGGATCGCCGCGACTGCTTGCATCCCTCGAAAGTCAGTTCGGGCCGGTCGCCGATTTCCCTGCCCTGGTGGCACAGTCGCAGTTCCCTGTCGGCACCGTCGCGTCTTTCGCGCCGGCAGTCGCTGCCGCGGCACGGGAAGGCGACCGGGAGGCACGAGTGATCTGGGCCGAAGCAGCCCGTTATATCGGCGATGCCGTCGTCGCCGCGGCGACCCGCGCCGGCTTTGCGCGCGACGCGAGGTTCCCGTGGGCGGTGGTCGGACGACTGACCGGTGCCGCCGATCTTCTCGACCCGGTGATCGAAAGCCTCGTTTCGGGGCGATTCCCAGCCGCCTTCCGGGTGAGTTCGGGTGGGTCGAGTCTGGACGGCGCAGTGCGCCTGCTGCACTACCCCAACGCAAAGACTCTCGCACCCCTCGTCGGTACGAGCACGAAAGAACCCGAAACAACCGAAGAAAAGGACACCGATGACTGACGACACCACCACCACGGGCAGGCTCCTGCTTCCTCGGGGAATCTTTATCTCCTGCCAGGCCCCGGAGGGAAGCCCTTTGCGCGACCCTTACGTGATGGTGAGCCTCGCTCGCGCCGCCGAGAAAGCTGGTGCGGCCGGTATCCGGGCGGAGGGGGTCAAGGACATCTCGCGGATCGTGGAGACGGTGCGGATTCCCGTGATCGGAATCCGCAAGAAGCACTACGAAGGCAGCGAGGTGTACATCACCCCGACCCGGTTCGAGGTGGATGAGATCGCCGGCGCCGGAGCGGGAATCATCGCTTTGGACGCGACGTCACGTCCGCGCCCTGGTGGTGAGACGTTGGAAGAAGTGGTCAGTCATGCGAAAGCGCTGGGTCTCACGGTCATGGCAGACCTTGCCGCCTCTGAGGACGCTGGCCAGGCCATCGCAGCCGGGGTGGATGTTCTCGGCACCACCCTGGTGGCCGCGAGTGACGAAGACGTCCGACCCGGTGGCCCGAATCTCGCCGTGATCGAACGCTTGTCGAACGCATTTCCGGAGCGTCAGGTCATTGCCGAGGGACGTTTCGCGACGCCATCGGACGTCCAGGCCGCTTTCCGTGCCGGAGCGGCCACCGTCGTTGTCGGCAAGGCCGTCACCGATGCATACGCGCTGACCCGCGACCTGGTCGCTGCGGCCGACACGTTCGCCTTGTCCGGCTCAGTTGGCTAAGCACGAAACAGTCGAGTAGACATACTGTTCAGAGCCGGATTGTTCCGGCGCGGAAGGGAAAGCGGTGGTCGCCAAATACGAAGAGGTGCTGAAGGACCTCTCGCTGACGATCGCGGACATGCAACCTGGAGAACGGCTTGCCGGGGAACAGGCGCTGGCCGCCCATTACGGTGTATCGGCGATGACGGTGCGGCGTGCGTTGCAGGTCCTCATCCAGGCCAAACGCATCATCGGCATCCGGGGCCGCGGAACCTTCGTCGCAGAGCCCACCGTCACAAAACGTATGGTGATGGCGTCGTTCACCGATTCGATGAAAGCGGCCGGCATGACCGCACACGCCAAAGTGCTTTCGGCCAGCATCGGGCCGGGCGGCGCCGACGCGGCCCGGGAGCTGGGCATCGCCAAGGCCGATCAGATCATCACCGTCGAACGTCTCCGCTTCGGCGACGACGTTCCGCTGAGCATCGACCACACGGTGCTGAATGCGACCACCGTTCCGGGGCTGCTCGGGGAAGATCTGACCGGCTCCCTTTATGAGTTGCTTCATCGAAAGTACGGGATGACGCTCTCTCGGGCCGAGTCGCGCGTGTCGGCCGTCCTCCCCACTGCCGAGGAGGCAGCTTTGCTCCAGATCACGCAGTCACAGCCGTGTTTGCGAGTGCACTCCCGAAGCATCACCGACACGGGTGGCATCGCAGAGCAGACCACGTCGCTTTATCGCGGTGACCGATACGAGCTGGCGATCAACCCGGACGCTGGCCTGTAGAGCGCGAGCGACGCACTGTGTATTGCGCGATGACAACGCCCGTCGTGGTCGGAATCGTATGGTCCAGAACAAGGTCGGTGCGGTCGGCGTCACCGAACAGGCGCGTGCCTGAGCCGAGGACGATGGGAAAGATCAGCAAGCTGTAGCTGTCGATGAGACCGGCCCGGTGCAGTGAGCGGATGAGCTCACCGCTGCCCATGATCGTCAACGGCGGAACGTCCGCCCGTTCGCGCAATGCGCTTACCGTCTCGACGGCGTCGCCGGCGAGCAATTCCGAATTGGGATAGGCCAACTCCGTTTGAGATGAGCGTGAGACTACATATTTTGGGGATCGCACCAGGACGTCAGCGAAGGGGTTCGGCGAGTCGAGGGATGTCCAGTACCCGAGCACGTCTTCATAGGTCCGCCGCCCGAACAACAACCCGCCCTGTTGCGACAGGCCCTCCGCCGCAAAGGCCATTGAGACGTCGTCCTGATAGCCGTTGCCCCAGCCGCCGTGGGCGAAGCCGCCGCGCGTGTCCTCATCAGGTCTGCCGGGGCCTTGCATCACGCCGTCGAGGGTGATGCTTTCAAAGACGCCGATGCTGCTCATGTTCATCTCCTTTTCAGGACCGACTGTTCGGCCCTCTCACCCTTAAACGATCGAGCGACCGGCCAATCGACAGTTTCGGTGAAAATGGTCCCGACGGCCGTCGATGAGCGCCCAGTGGGTGAAGTCGGGGCGCGACGTCGCCTGGTGTCAGTCCGGCCGAATGACGGTGATGCCTGCCGAGGTTGGCTGGTCCATCCGGGGAAGCAGTGCGGCGCCCTCCTCCAGGGTGACCACGGCGCCGAGCAGGTCGTGGGGGCGCACCGCGCCGCGGGCGACCAGGTCGAGCATCTCCGGGTAGTCGGCCGCCGACATGCCGTGGCTCCCGAGCACGTCGAGTTCCCACGCCAGGACGCGGTCGAGCGGGAGCACCGGCAACTGCTCGGGTGAGAGCAGGCCGACCTGCACGTGCCGCCCACGGCGTCGCAGGGAGCGCACCGCATCCGTGCTCGTCGTCGCCGAACCGACCGCGTCGATGCTGACGTGGGCGCCGCCTCCGGTGAGGTCGGCGATCTCAGCAGGAGTGAGGTCCGATGCCTCGACGCCGTGTTCGGCGCCGAGCCGGCGAGCGAACTCCAGTGCGGCCGGGTTGCGGTCGACCGCGATCACGCGAGCGCCGAGCGCCGTGGCGATCATCACCGCGCTGAGCCCGACACCGCCGGCACCGTAGACGACCACCCATTCGCCCGGCAAAACGTGAGCGCGAGCGTGGACCGCGCGGTAGGCCGTCGCAAAGCGGCAGCCCAGACTGGCAGCAGCGTCATCGGTGAGTCCGTCGGGCACGGCGACGAGGTTCAGGTCGGCCGCCCGGATGCTCACCCGTTCGGCGTGCGAGCCCCAATGGGTGAATCCGGGTTGAGTCTGGTCGGGACACACCTGCGACTGGCCGCTCTGGCACCACTCGCACACACCGCATCCGTTGACGAAGGGTGCCGTCACCCGGTCGCCGATGCGCCAGTCCTGCACGCCGGCGCCGAGCGTCTCGACGACACCGACGAACTCGTGCCCGGGAACGTGCGGCAGGTGCACGCTGTCGTCGTGCCCGGCCCAGGCGTGCCAGTCGCTGCGGCAGAGCCCGGATGCGGCGACGCGGATCACGACGCCGCCCTCAGGGGCGACAGGGTCCGCCACCTCGGCAACAGACACCGGCCCGCCGAACTGCTCGTAATACATCGCCTTCATTCAGCGTTCGCCTTCCTTGGGCGCGGGTGTGGTCGGCGGTGGCTCCGGATGCACGCGGCGGTCACGGTTTCACCGCACGGCACGCGAGGTGCACGGCCAGCCGCACCTCGGGATCCGACAAGTCGAGGCCGAGGAGCTCTTGCGCTCTGGCGATTCGAGTGGAGACCGTATTGCGGTGCAGTCCGAGCGCGTCGGCAGTAGCGGCGATTCCCGACTCGTGGTCCAGGTACGCGGTGAGCGTCTCGAGCAGGTCGGGGGCGCGCGTGATGAGCGGGGCGAGCAGCGATTCCGCGGCCGGGACGAACGTGTCGTTCTCGGTCCAAGACAGGAGGAGTTGTTCCAGGCCGAGCGTGTCGATGCGCACGAACCAGCCGGTTGCCGAGCGATTCGCCGCGATGCGTGCGGCGTCCGACGCTCCGTCGATCGTCGCGACCAGACCGGCCGATCCGCTCTCCAGCGATCCGATGCCGGCCGCGACGTTGAAGGCGCGACGGGCGGCCGCGTGGAGTCCGCGGAGGGCCGTGACGTAGTTCTCGACCTGACTGGGGGCGGGCGGTGCGCTGAAACTCAGCCAGCCAGTGACTCCGCGCCCACTGGTCGCCGCGTGTGAGTCGACGGGCAACGCCGCAAGTTCGCGGGTGACGAATCGCAGCAACTGGAACGTGTCCACACGGGTGCGACCAATGACGCGGAAGCCCAGGTGGTAGCCGGTGGTGCGCCAGCCGCGGTCGAGCATCCGTTGCTCGAGTTCGGCGTCTCGGCTGTCACGGCGCTCCAGGAACTCGCGCAGCAGTCCTGAGGCGACGGCGGCGTCGTTGACGTCGGCGACCTCGTCGATGAGGATGCGCGCGGCCACCACCGGCATTGCGACCTCGGCGGCCACAGCGAGGGCGCTCAGTTGCAATGTACTGAGCCCGGTTCCGAAGAATGTCAACCGCAGACCGACGCGACTCGGACTGTCGACGCGCGCGGATGCGGCGGCGCCGTCGGAGACGGTCACGGTATCGAGCCACCGGCCGAAGTCGATCGCCTTGTGCACCGCCTTGGGAAGCGTCCCGCCAGCCTCGAGCAGCACGCCCTGGGCATCGATGAGTGCGACGCCGTGCCCAACACTCGCGGACAGATGGCGCAAGAGGTCGGCCAAACCATTCGCGTGGTATTCGATCGACTGAGCGACCCGACGCACGTAGCCCAAGGTGAGGGTGTCCCTGCCTTCGAGCAGCTCCCAGCACGCCTTGGCGAGCATCATCGGATCGTCCGCGTGGAGAAGCGTCAGCCCGAGACGCTCGGCGAGGACGCGGCTCCCGGGCGTGAAGACATCGGCGTTCGGCACCGCGAGCGCCCGATACCCGCGGTCGCGCACCCGCCGGATGAGGGCATCCTGCTGCCAGGAGGTGAGCGGAGGGTCGACGGTCACGATCGCGAGGGAGTCGGTGCCGTCGAACGGGAGGCGCGACTCGCTGGAGTCGACCATCACATCGCGCCAAGGGACCACGGCCGTGCTACGGGCGGCGGCGGCGGCAGGCGTCGTGGCGATCGCTCTGAGACCACCGTTCGCGGGGTGGGCGAGAAGCGCCGGCAGGTCGAGCTGTTGGCTCATGCCGCCGGCTCCAGCCCGTCCACGCCGAACGCCGCGGGTGTGACGCGCCGCAAGCGCTCGGGTAACGACGTCCACCACTCAGGCGCCGGTAACGCGAACACGGCCACATGTCGGGCGTTGGTCAGCCCGTCGACCTGCAGGATGTCCCGGGAGATCGAGTCGATGGTGACGATGATCTCGGGGGAAGCCGCCTCAAGCCGACCGTCTCGCATGAAGGCGAGCACCTCCGACCGGGCGATCACCCGGAGGAGCCCGCCGTCGTCGCCCATGATCTCGATCGTCGACACGTATTCGTCGATCGGGGAGCTCTCGACGGCGACGATGCGCCCGATGCCGAGCATCCGGCCGCCGAGCCGCCCCGCGAGTTCGGTGAGGGGCGCTTCGGCTGCGGAGTCGAACGCTGTGCCGAGCTCGAGGGCTCGACGGAAGCTGCCTTCAACCGCATGCTCGGCCAGATCGCCGACCGTGAAGCCGGCCACGACGACGGCCGACGCACCGCCTGCCTGCACGATCGCGCCTCGGAGTACGCTTTCGACGTCGCCGGCACGGTCGGTGTCGATGAGCACGACACCTCCCCCGCCCGAGCCGCAGACGGTCACCGTGCCGGGAACCCGGTCGACGAACAGCGACAGCTGGTCGAGCCTGGGGAGAGCCCGGCCCATGAAGTCGGCGTCGACGACCGCGAACTCATCGGCCAGAAGGAATGGCGAGAGCCCGTTCAATCCGGCTCCCTCGAGAGCGCAGACCGCCCGCGCCCGCACGCCGGTCCAGCGCTCGGCTGCATCGACCAGTTCGGCGAATGGACTCTCGCCCGGAATGCGCTCTGTGAGCAGGTAGGTCGAGCCGGCGAACGCGGCGGCAAGGCACGGTGTCGCGGGGTCGAGCTCGCCGACGGCGTGCAACCCGATCGGCCAGGCCGGAGAATCCAACAGCATGAGCTCCAGCATGGTGGTCGTCCCACCGCCACCGGAGCCGAGGAGCGAGAACCCCCGGGCAAGCGCCGGCAACCGGTCGTGCTCGAGGGTTCTCGCCATGGATCAAGCGTAAACGCGCGCCTCTACCGGGATGAACGGCTCGGTGAGACCGAACGCCGAGGGCCCGAATGCTGCGAGGGCCTCCGGCGTGCGCATCATCGCCGGAGTCGAGATCCCGAGCACGCGCACGCGCTGACCGTAACGAAGACCTTCGGTGGTGATCGGCTCACCCGACTCGATGTCGACGACGCAGATCAGGTCGGGAACGATGGCCACGACGTCGTCGCCGCGGCGCGCGACGAGGTTCTCGTTCTGGAACGCGATCTCGAGCGCGTCGTCGCTCGTAGCATCGAGGGAGGAGATCATCGCCCGGCCCTTCGCGAAGCCTTCTGTCGTGCGTCGCTCGACGTCGGTGACCTTGCCGGTGAACAGCTCGCGCACCTCCGAGTAAAGGGTGGTCGACAAGGTCTGAGCGATCGCATCGAACGGCGAACGATGCTCCTCCCTGGCTTCGCGGATGGCACGACCCAAGGCGAGTGCCATTGAGATGGTGCGGGGAACGGCCGTGCGCTTCACGTCGGCGCCGCTCATCGCGTATTCCGCGATGTGACCGACTCCGCCGAGGCGGATGGTCACGCCGCGCGCGAGCCATTCCATCTGACGGTCGTCGTCTCCTGTGTCGATGACGACGGTCTCGCCGCGTTCGCCGGCGAGCGCCAGGGGAGAACCGTGCACACCGTAGACGGCGAACGTCTCCATCGAGAGCTCGGGGAACGCGCGGCCCATGCCGTCGGCGTCGACCACGGGGAGTCCGGTCTCCGCGGCGACGATCAACGGGATCATCGAGTTGATGCCACCGCACTCGATGGGCATGGTGGCATCGGCGGTGCGGCCCAGGTGCTTTTCGAGCGTGCGGAGGGCGAGCGTCGGCTCTGTTCCCGCCGGGATCTTCTCGATCATCACGGTCGGCGCGCCCATCTGAGCGGTCGGGATCACGAACAGGTCGTCGGCGAGCTCGTCGGGGTCGAGCACGGTGATGCTGCCGTCCCCGAGCACTCGCTGCACGAGCATCTGGCCGATATAGGGGTCGCCTCCGCCTCCGGTGCCGAGGAGAGTGGCGCCCCGGGCGAGGTCGGGAAGGTCCGCAGCGGTGAGGGTCCAGCTCATGCCACGACCTCCGCCGCACAGATCTGTATCGAGCCGTCCGCCGCGACGATCTCCGCGGTTCCGTCGAAACGATGTGACGGGATGTCGTAGCCGAAGTAGCCGGGCCCGACGATCGCGAGAGCCTCCGCGCTGTGCCACCGCGGGTCGCTGGGTGCGGCGATCACTCGCACGCGCTGGCCGTAGCGCAGCGCTTCGGTGGTGATCGGCTCACCCGAGTCGTGGTCGAGAACGATGATCAGGTCGGGTGTCGTCACGAGCACTTGCCCGTTCGCTTCGGCGATCAGGTGCTCGTTCTGGAACGAGAGGGTGAGGGTCGATAGCGCGTTCTCGATGCGCGCCCTGCCCCGGGCGAAGCCGGCCGTGGTCCCGCGTTCGACGTCGACGACTTTGCCGGCGAAGAATTCGCGGCCGCCGAGCAGGTCGACGGTGCGGCTGACCGGATCGCTCTTCGTGTCACGGGCGTCGGCGATGCCTGCACCGATGGAGAGCGAGTGTCGAAGGGATCCGGGTACGAGCGCCTCCCGGGCCTGCGACCCGCTCATCGGAAAGCCCGCGATCATGATCGAGCAGCCCATCTCGACGCAGGCGACGCGGGCGATCCGCTCCGTCCAGTTGTTGTCGACGGTCTGAAGCACGCCGATGTTGCCCTTCTCATCCGCGAACGCGAGCGGCGACGCCGTCACTCCATAGAGGGTCGGCAGCACCATCTGCAGTTCGGGAAAGGCGCGGCCCATGCCGTCTGCGTCGACGAGCGGCAGGCCGAGAGCGGCCGCTGCTGCCACGGGGATGGTGGAGTTGACGCCGCCGACTTCGGCACAGGCGACATGGGTGACGGGCCGTCCGAGGTAGGTTCCCAGGGCCTTCACCGGCGCGATGACCTCATCCAGGCTCGGGAGCTTCTCGATCATGACGGTCGGGGCGCCCATCATCGCGACAGTGAGCACCAGCCCGTCATCCGGTACCTCGTCGAGTGCGACCACGGTGACAGGGCCGTGCGCTGCGAGGGCCTGTTGCGCGAGGAGTGCGCCGATGTACGGGTCGCCTCCACCACCGGTTCCGAGTACGGCAGCACCGCGCGCGAGCTGGGGCACGGCGTCGGCGGTCAGCATCCAGCTCATACTCGCACCGCCATGTCGAGATCGCCGACGGCCTTGACGCGGATACGCGTGGCATTGCCGGGCAGGTAGGGAATCGGCACTTCGTCGAAGTCCACGATGGACACGGACTGCGGTGAGGCGCCGGCGGCGATCGCCTTGTCGATGGCTTCGGCCCGCACCTCGGCGATAGCTTCATCGCGGCGTCCCGGCTCGATCGCGTACACCTTGTCGATCTCGCCGCCGACCTGGGCGATGGATGCTCCGATGGCGTTGGCGACGGCGTAGTTCTCCGGCCGGAGCACCCTTCCGAACAGGGGGAGCTCGTCCGGAAGCAGGATGGAGCCGCCGCCCACGGCGACCACCGGGATGGGGTCCGGCGACGTACGCATCCGGTCCACCGCCTCCGCGATGCGTTCGGCTATCCGCTCGAGGACCCGCGCCACGAAGGCGGGCTCGAGGTGTTCGACCAGCCGGGGATCGCCGATGGCCGCACGTCCGGCGGCGACGGCGATATCCGTCGCCGTCAGCGTCGATCCGCCGAAGACGAGGGCCTCCGTGGTCAGACGGTATCCGACCGACTCCGGTCCGACCTCGGCCGTCTCGGTGTTCACGATCGAGCCGCCCCCGATTCCGATCGACAGCACGTCGGGCATCCGGAAGTTTGTGCGCACCCCCGCGACCTTCACCTCGTTGGCCGTCTCGCGGGGGAAGCCGTTGATCAGCAGGCCGATGTCGGCGGTGGTCCCGCCGATGTCGACGACGGCGCACGTCTCCAGACCGCTGGTGAGTGCTGCCCCGCGCATCGAGTTGGTGGGACCGGAGGCGAACGTGGCCACCGGGTAGCGGCGCACGTAGTCCTCATCCATCAGCGTGCCGTCGTTCTGACTGAGGAAGATCGGAGCGCCGATGCCCTGGGCGCGAACCGCTGCCGTGAGCCCGTCGACGATCTCGGATGCGAGTTCGCGCAGCGCGGCGTTGATGATCGTCGCGTTCTCGCGTTCGAGGAGGCCGATCCGTCCGATCTCGTGTGAGAGCGAGATGGCGACGTCGCCCAGCTCATCCGCGATGATCGCAGCCGCCTGCGTCTCGACATCGTGGTTGACCGGGCTGAACACCGACGAGATCGCGACCGAGCGGATTCCGTGCTCCGCCATGTCCGCCGCCAGGCCCTTGAGCTCGGCGTGGTCGAGCGGGGAGATCGGGCGACCATCGAACTCGTAGCCGCCGTGCGCCAGGTAGCTGCGGGCCCCGATTGCCTCTTTCAACGGCTCGGGCCAGTCGACCAGCGGGGGCAGCGCCTTGGTCGCGGGCAGTCCCAGCCGCAGTGCCGCCGTCGGGGCCAGCCGCTTGGCTTCGACGAGCGCGTTGATGAAATGGGTGGTCCCGATCATCACGGCGCTGATGTCGTCGCCTTCGAACCCGTGCGCGTTCCGCAGAGCCTCGATCGCCTGCACGATCCCGGCGGTGACGTCGGGGCTCGTCGCGTTCTTGACGCCGGCCAGCGTCAGCTTGCCGTCCATGAGCACTGCATCGGTGTTCGTTCCGCCGACGTCGATGCCGATATGCATTGGTTCTCGCTTTCGTAGTGGTGCTTGTGGTGCGTGGATCGGTGCTAGTTCGTGGGGACGGTGGTCGCCGATGCGGCGGGGGCGGAAGCGGTTTCGGCCTGTATCGTGGTGGCGCGTCCGACACCACGAACCCAGCCGAGCTTGCCGGCGATCACATAGAGCAGGATCGACAGCAGGAGGGACACCAGCGATGGAATCCCCCAGGTGACGAAGTAACCGACGACCGACGAGACCGCCCAGATGATGAGAGTGGCCGGCACCACGCGGGGCGCCGTCGACGGGAGCGTGCCTGAAGCGCGCGTCGCGTCGAGTTCTCCGCGCCAGCGCTTGACGATGAAGTACTCGGCCACCATGATGCCGGCGATCGGCGGGAAGGCGACGCCCAGGATGATGAGGAACCCCGTGAATTGCGACAGGATGCCGGCAGCGGCCAGGATCGAGCCGACCACACCGAGCACGACGGTCGTCGACACACGGTGGATGTTCTTTCCGAACGCGGTCGAAATGAAGTTCACCAGGCCGAGAGTCGAGGAGTAGAGGTTCCAGTCGTTGATCTTGAGGGTGCCCGTGATGACGATGATGAGGCCGACGAAGCCGATCGACGAGGTCACGATGGCTACGATGTCGCCGGTGGCGGCCGCGTGGGCGAGGAGCACTCCGGCGAGGCCGATGACGAACTCGCCAAACGTGACTCCCACGACCGTCTGCTTGACCACATCGGCCTTGGAACGGTTGTAGCGGGTCATGTCGGCGGTGATGATCGCACCGACGATGAGACCGCCCGCGACGATTGCGGTGCCCGACCACACGCTCATCGTCGGGCCGGGCGCCGGCGAGGTGAGGAGATCGCTGATCGAGTGCTTACTGAGCTCGCTGATCACGGACCAGCCCACCAGGATGAGGAACAGCGGCACGGTGATGTTCGCGAGCCACTGCATCCCGACGAATCCGAAGCTGACGATCGCGGTCACGGCCAGGCCGAAGATGAGGCTCCACGACCAGATCGGCATGACGCCCGGCATCAGCACGTTGAGGGATTGCGCGGAGATCGCGCTCTGGATTCCGAACCAGCCGATGAGGCTGATGCCGATGGCGAGACCGACGAGAGAGGCGCCGATCTCACCGAAGCCGGTCCAGCGGGCGAGCAGCGCCGTGTTCAGTCCTTCTTTCTGACCGATGATGCCGACGATGCACATGATGATCTCGAGGATGATCGAGCCGAGAAGCAGGGCGAGCGCGGCCTGCCCGAAGGTCATGCTGTAACCGAGAGTGGCTCCGAGCAGGAACTGCGAGAGAGCGGAGACCTGGCCGAATCGCTGCACTGCGATGCCGAACCAGGGCTTTCGAGCATCGGGCGTGACGCGACTGAGGGCGAAGTCTTCAGCAGGTGCGGTGCGAGCCATGAGGGTGTCCTTCGTGACGAGGAATGGGTGTGGACAGGCTAATTGCCACTTCGACCACGATCCATGTGCAATCAGCCCTGATTGCAGCGTGTTATGTGCGCCTTGCACACTCGGGGTGCAGACCGCTCGTGTCGGCCAAGAGGATTCGGTCGCACCCCGGCTTGCCTTACTAGACCAACAATCCGGCATCAACCCTGTTAAGCCGGCTCTGCATTCAGGGTGCTGACCAGCCGCGCTCCTCGTAAGCCGAAGATGCCCCTGGTTACGATGACGACAGCCTCAGTATCTGCCGCTCGCCATCCGGCGATCAGAAGCTCATACTGGGCGCCCACTTCACCCCAGTCGATGTCCGACGCATGGGCCACTACCGAAAGGTAATAGCCCAGCGCCACCATCGCTTGCCCGCTGAGTCGGGCAAGGATTGCGTTCGGGTTGATGTTGTTGATTGTCCGGAAGTAACTTCGTTGGCCACTGACGAACGCCGCCGTGTCCCGCATTCTCGTGGCACCGACCACATCATTCAGCACATCGATCAACTGCCCCCGCTGCGCCGGTGAGGCTACGCCAGCAGCCAATTCCGTCACTCCCCCGACCAGCACGCCCGTTGCCTGCAAGTAAGCCATGGCGTCCTCGCGGCGGGGCAGCACGACGCGGGTGTGCGCTTGCGGCGCCATGTCTATCAGCCCCTCAAGACTCAGCGCGTAGAGCGCTTGCCGGATCGGCGTCCTCGAGATGTGCAACCACTCCTGCAGCCTCGCATCGTCGAGAGCCTCGCCTGGCTGAAAGGTGCCATCGAGGATCGCGCCCTGGATGGATTGGTATGCGCGGTCACGAATCAGCTGCCGTCGCTGCTCTGGTACAGCAGATGCTTTCGCCACAGTTTGCCTCCGGTTCGGGTACGGAAATCGTGTGTCAATACAGTGTGCCAGTTGGTTTCCGACAATCGCCCGGATAGGTCGGCAAATTTCGAATTGTTGGTCCAATTCCTGTACATTGACACCTGTGCTTGCTGGCCCTAGCCCGGCAACACGCCGGCGTGGCCACGGTCAGTCGGCGAGGGCCCTGACATTCGGGTTGTCGGGGCCCTCACAACTACCCGATCGCAAATGGACAAAATCCAATTCGAAAGGGGCGCCCGAAATGCGCTGTCGCAACTGTGGCGCCAGAATGGATCTTCGCCAGAACCCGTACTACGGCTTTGGGCTTTCAGTCCATGACCGCATCGCGAGTTGTCAGGAATGCGATCACGTTGAATTCCTTGCTCCGGTTCACGTGGAAGAACCCGAACGCCACGATCCGCCCAAACGATCCTTGCTTCGATTCATTCAGAACGCTGTCGGGCGGCGATCGGCTAGATAACCTCTCTCGGGCCCTGGCTGAGACGAGGCTCTCAGGGCAAGACGCGGCCCCGGGACCGTAATCCCGGGGCCGCGAAAATGACGCGAGGCGAAGCTCTCCGTCTACCAGATCATCGCTTCACTGGCTGTCCGGTCTTCGGATCGAGGAACAGCGTCCGCGAACTCGAGTCACCGCGGTTCCCGTTGTCATCTCCCTGGCCGCGGGTCGAGAACGAGAACATGTTGTTCAGCGTTCCTGCCTTCTGATCGAAGGAGGCGTTGCCGATGCGGCCGGTATTCCAGTTGTCCTCGATGAATCGGAGGATGGAACTCTGGTCGGTGGTGGTGTGGTCCACGAAGTTGGCCTTCGCGTAGGGCGAGATCACTAGCAGCGGCAGGCGCGGGCCGTAGCCGCAACGATCCTGGTAGCCACCGAGCACCACAGCCGGATTCGTACCGCAGTTGGTGCCCCCGGCCAGGGCGTCGACCGCCGGGTCGTTCGACTGGTTCACGATCGGGCTCATCTGGTGGTCATACCAGCCGTCGCTGTCGTCGTACGCAATGATCACCGCCGTGCTCTTCCAGTCCTGCGTCTTCTGGAGCCTGTTGATCGTGTCGACCACGAAGGCCTGCTCGTCCAGCGGGTTCGAGTAGCCGGCGTGGCCGTCCTGCGCGGCCGGGGCCTTGAGGAAGCTGACGGCCGGCATGCTCTTCGCGTTCACGGCCGACCAGAAGTCCGTCAGGTCGTACTGGTGGTTGGCCTGACCGTTGTGGCCGATCTCGGCGACCGACGCGGGCGGTGTGTGCTGCAGGTTGGCCGTGCTGGCGAAGTACTGGAACGGCTCGTGGTGAGGGATATAGGACTTCGAGGTGACCGGAGTGCCGTACGTCGTGGTGCTGGTGGCTGCGCAGTCACGGAAGCCGCCCTGGAACCATCCCCAGCTCACGTTCTTGGCATTCAGCAGGTCGCCGACGTTCTTGTTCTTGACATCCGTCGAGGTCGTGGCGTCTCGCGTGTCGCACTTGTCACCGGCTGGCTGCGGATCGCCCACGACAGTGGAGTTCGCCGTCACGGCCGGAGAGGTGGTGGAGAATCCATGGGTCTGGCCGGCGATCAGATTGAGCGCGCCGGGGGTGGAGGGGCCGAAGGTGGTGTTGTACGAGTTGTCGCTCATCGCGAAATGCTGCGCGTAGTTCCACATCGCGGTGACGGTGTTCCCGTCGTAGTAGCCCATGACGAGGCCCGGGCCCTTGCCGTAGTCGACACAGGCACCGGCGCCACGGCCCACCGTTTCGACGAACTTGTCCATCAGGCCCGAGTCGAACGCTTTCTGCTCGTCCGTATAGGTGTGGTCCTGGTCACACGTCTGCGCCTGGCTCGGGTCGAGACGGAACGGCTGAACCGAGTTCGGGTTGTTGGGCGCCTGCAGCGGACCGTTCAACCCATTGACGGTCGGAGTATTCGCGGCCGCGGTGAAGCGGCTCTCGCCGGCCGGATTGGCGGCGTTCGGGTACGTTGCGAAGTAGTGGTCGAACGAGACGTTCTCCTGAAAGATGACAACGACGTGCTTGATCGGCGTCGCGGTCGAGCTGGCGGCCGTCTTGCTGCCGTCGTCGCTCGAGGGACCGGACGCGACAGCCGGAGCGACGGCTCCGGCTGCGACGATAGCGGCCGCCCCCACGGCTGCCGCTATGTGCTGGATCTTGAGTTTGAACACCAGGCGCTCTCCTTGCGAGGTCGTGCTCGCGGGCGCGTCCCGCGAGCACTCCCCACTCTGGCACTGCCCCTGTACGGGTGTCAGGCGTCTCGGGTGACGGAAATGTGGACGTCAGGTGAACCGTTCCCCAATTCTCGGGTCGATTCGGGAAGACCTGATGCGGTCGATCAGTGCAGGGCGGAGCTGAGCGCAGTCAGCACGTGAACAGCCAAGGACTCTTGCGCGCTCAGGCTCGGGTGCACTCCGTCGTCGAGGAACGGTTCCGCTACCGGCTCTGCATCGAATGCGTCGATGACGGCGCCACCCAGCGCGGACAGTTCGGCGGCGAGACCGCGAGCGTCTTCGTTGGTCCAGGTGATTCCGGCCAACTGGAAGTACCGGAACTGCGCAACCAGCTCCTCATCCACGGGGGTCGGCGACAGCCAGACCCAGTTCGCTTCATCGCGCTGAGCCAAGTCGCGGAGCGCTCGAAGGTTGCGTACCGTCTCGGCTGAACTCACCAGCCGCGTGCCTGTAGCGCCGCCGAACCGCTGGGAGTCGTTCCCGCCGAGCATGCAGAACACCCAGTCACCGGATGCGCGACGAAGCGCGGAAACCCCCGCCAACGCCTGCGTCGTGGTCGAGCCGGCGACGGCCAGGTTCTCGAATCTCAGTTCGAGGTTCGGTCGCTCCGCGTCAAAGAGTGCAGCGATGAGTTCGAACCAGGAGAGTCGATCAGCCGTCGTGCTCTCACCGGTCGCGACGACCGCCTGGCCGCGCTCGAATGGTGGATGCTGCAGCACCTCGCGCACATCCTGGCGCGCTGCGAGCCGGCGGACCGCCTCGGCTCGCTGCGCATCGAGCTGCGCAACAGCCTCACGGTACGTCCCAGTATCGGTGCCGAACAGGGAGGCCAGGGTTTCGTCGCTCAGCGCGCGGACATAGCCGAGCGAGCGTTCAGGATGCTGGAAACGGACGAGCTTCTCGAGCAGCGGGTCGACCATCGTGTACTCCTTAATTAATTACAGAGTACAATCATTACACAGTGTAACTATTAAATCCACGAAGAGCCGCGGTGGTGCGGCCGGCCTAGAGTGGAGGCAGAAGGGATTCATCCGTGGCTTCGCCCCGCTGATGGGGTACGACACGGAACATCGCGGACTCATCGAACTCTTTCTCACGATGAGCACGGAGGCGACGAACCCCGAGCATCCCGCACGCCCGTTCATCCTGCAGCGCCACCGAAAGAAGCTTCCTGAATGCCGCTAGCTGATCTGAAGGCTGAACTCGCGGATGTCGGCATCGACCGATTCACCGCATCCGACTACCGCCCTGGACGCACAACGCACATCGTCCTGTTCCGGTACCGACCAGACGTGACGGATGCGCAGCGTTCAAAAATCGCTCGACGGTTCCATGCGCTCGCACAGACGGAACGCAACGGTGAGCCATATATTGCATCAATTAGGAGCGGTGACCAGTGCAGCGGCGAGACCGCGCCCGGCGGCCACGACCGAGCGTTCATCGTGATGTTCAGGTCGCTCGGCGACCGCAACTTCTACGTCGGCGAACCCGTCTTCTCAGACCGGGAGCATCTCGACATCGCCCACGCGGAGTTCAAGGAGTTCGTCGGCCCCTTCCTCGCCGAGGACGGAGCGCTCGTCTTCGACTTCCACGAGCCGGACGCCTGAATCACCACGGAGCGCGGCCGAGGCCAGGCGGCTTAGACGACCCCGGTGGTACCCAAGAGCGTGCCGATCGCGAACGTCGCGATGAGCGCTAGCGCTCCGCCGACGACGACGCGGACGGTCGCCCTCCCGCGAGAGCTCCCGCCGATGTACGCGGCCAGCCACCCGGTGGCGGCCAAGGCGATGATGACGACAACGAAGGTCAGCGGGACTCGAACCGCCTCGGGAAGCAACAGCATCGGAATCAAAGGCAGGATGCCGCCGATCGTGAAGGAGACAGCCGACGCGAACGCCGCATGCCACGGGCTCACCACGTCGGCCTGGTCGATACCCAGTTCCGCCGAGAGATGGGCCTCGAGCGCGTCGTGCTCAGTCAATTCCACCGCGACCTGTCGTGCGGTCTCGGGGCTCAGCCCCTTCGCCCGGTAGAGCCCAGCCAGTTCCTGGAGCTCCTCGTCAGGCATCTCGGCCAGCTCGCGTCTTTCCTTCGCGATCAGCGCGTGCTCGCTGTCCCGCTGGCTACTCACCGACACATACTCACCGAGCGCCATCGAAATTGCACCCCCCACGAGAGCTGCAAGGCCCGCGGTGAGGAGGGGTGCGATCGCGCCCGTCGCACCGGCGACGCCCACGGCCACCGCTGCGACCGAGACGATTCCGTCATTCGCACCGAGCACCCCTGCTCGCAGCCAATTCAGCCGCTGGGCAAGCCGCTCACGGTGCGGCTCCGATTGGTGTGCGCCAGGAATCGTGTCCAGTTCATCCGAGTCGATCATGTAAAAACCTCAGCACTCTCGGCGACGTCCCGCCAGTAAGGGCAGCCTGCCCATAGGTGTCTTGATGGAAGGGATTCACCGCCATCCGAAAGACTGACAACTACGTAGCCAAGAGGCCTATTCCCTCAGATCCCCCCTGCGTCGAGCGCATCCAATGCGGCCACATCCTCCGCGCTGAGCTCGAAGTCCACGTCGGCGTTCTCCGCGATCCGGCTGGGGGTGGTGGACTTGGGGAGCGGCAGGATGTCCTTCTGGAGCAGGTATCGGATGCTCACCTGGGCCACCGACTTGCCGTACTTGCCGGCAATCGCAGCGATCTCGCGATTCTTCAGGAGCCGACCCGTCGCGAGAGGCGAATAGCCTTCGACCAGGATGCCCTTGTCGTGGCAGTACGCGGTGGTCTCGGGCTCGGTGTGGCCGACGAACCAGCGGATCTGGTTCACCTGCGGGAGGACGCTCGTGGCGGCGGTGAGCGACTCGAGATCGGCGACGGTGAAGTTGCTGACGCCGATCGAGCGGGTGCTTCCCGCCGCGTAGAGCTCCTCGAAGACCTTCCAGACCTCGATGTTGCCGGCGCGGTGGTCGCTGCCGATGGCGTTCCACGGCCAGGGCGCGTGGATCAGGTAGAGATCCACCGGGCCGAGATCGAGCGCTGCTGTGGATCGCTCGAACGCGTGCCGGGCACCCGCGGGGTCCTTGACTTCAGCGGGGCACTTGGTCGTGATGAAGATGTCTTCCCTCTGAATCCCGCTGTCGCGGACGGCGCGTCCCACGCTCGCCTCGTTGCCGTACGCGCGGGCCGTATCGATGTGGCGGTAGCCCGTGTCGATCGCCGTGCGCACCGAGTCGTACGTCTTGGGGCCATCCGGAATCTGCCAGGTTCCGAAACCGATCTTGGGGATGGTGACGCCGTTGGACAGAGCGAACGTATCGGTCAAAACAGGCATGGAATTCCTTTCAGGGGCGGGATGTCGGCCATGGTAGTCCTCCGGCGACAGCGATTTCCCGCCACGGTTCGTATTGGTTCCTGTTGACGGTAGACATCACTGCACGCCCTGGGTGGGCGGCGCTCGAACGGGAGGGGCGTCGTCGCCGGGAGCGAAACCGACCGGCCGGATCCGGCCATCGACTCCCCATGGCCGATCTTCAGGCCGCGGCGCTCACCTGGGCAAGAATCGTGGGGAGCGTCTTGCGCACATACCCGGACTCGAAGAAGTGCGTCTCGTCGGCGCCTCGCAGCAGCCACGTCTCGAACGATCGCTCGTACGTGTTGAGAATCACTCGAACAGCGAGCTCGGTCGGCCACGAAATCCGTCGGTGCAGTTTTTCGAACAGGTCCGCGAAGACTCCGGCCAGAGCCGTTATGAACATCCTCTCGCCTTCGGCGACTTCAACCATGCCCGCTGCCGATCGCAATGATGCGACGCGGCGCTGCGATCTGATGATCAGGCTCGTCCTGTCCAGCGGTGACGATCGCGCGATGGCGACCGCGGCCCGCGCGATGGCGGACTCATCGGAGGAGTCCGTCGCGTCCGTCGCGAACCGATCGACACCCGACCGCAGTCGTTGAACGCATTCGTCGACAAGCACCTCATGGACAGCATCCAACAGGGCTTGGTCCGAGGGAAAGAGTTGCCGGAAAGCGCCCGCATTCAGCCCTGCTTGAGCGCAGATGTCCGCGATCGACTGCGTCGTGAGGCTGCCATCGAGAGGGAGGGACGCCCGTGCGGCATTCACCACGAGTCGACGGGTACGCGCACGTTGCGTTTGGGCTTCCGCCGAGTCGCTCACTGCGATCTCGCCGTGGGAATCGCGTGAGTCGAGGTCAGCTCACCGGGTAGAAGCGGGCACACCCAGCGAACCTCTGACTGCTGAGCCAACTCTGCGAAGGTGTCCCCGATCCCGAGGACGACCCCGTCGGGTCGAATCAACGCGAAGCGCGCTCCCGCGGCTTCGAGCCACTCGGTCAGGATGCGCGACGCGGTGCTCGACGGGTCGGCGGCGGCGCACACGACCCTCGCGGCCGTCGTGGCCTGGACGAAGCGACGGTCGGACTCCGACAAGACGAGCAGGGTGAAGCCGGAGCCTACGGCCGGGTCGATCAGAACCTCGCCGGCAGCGGGGACGAGGCACACCAGGGGCAGCAACGCTCCCCTGACCCTGCGAGGAACCCGCCGACTGACCAGTGGGCCGGCGACGAGCGGCGGCGTGGCGCTGCTCAGGATGACGTCTCCCAAATGCGGGATGCGGTTGAGCACGGGCAGTATGACGCGGCGTGCGGCGACGGCTGCGCGCCCTCCACCTGTCATGACCTTGCCGATCATCACCGCTCGCCGCACCAACGCCTTCGCGTGTGGGGCCCGTTCGGCTTCGTACGAATCCAGCAGAGCGTCGAAGTCCGCCCTGCGGAGGGCGATGTCCAGCTTCCAGGCCAGGTTCATGGCGTCGCGCAGCCCCGATCCCATCCCCTGCCCGATGAATGGTGGGGTGAGGTGTGCGGCGTCGCCGGCGATCAGAAGGCGCCCGCGTCGCCATTGCCGGGCTACGCGAGCGCGGAAGGTGTACTCCATGCAGCGGACGATGCGGAGGTCGCCGTCATCGACATGGGCCACCCATGGGTCGATCAACCTTCGTACGTCATCGAGCCGGCGATAGTCGTCGGCGCTCTCCCCCTCGACGAGTTGGAACTCCCACCGGTGGTGATCGCCTGTGACGTGCATGTAGGTTGCGGCGCGGTTGGTGTCGCAGACCTGCTGGACGCCATTCCAGGCGTCCACGGGAACTCCGCACTGCACATCGACGACGAGCCACCGCTGCTCGAACCCGAGATCGAGGTTCGTCGAGCCGATGAGGCTGCGGACCACGCTGTTGGCTCCGTCGCATCCGATGACGAACTTCGCGTGCACCTGCTGCAACTCGCCCGTGTCGACGTTGCGAACGCGAACACTGGCGAGCGAGCCGGACTGCATGACGCCGACGAGTTCCTGGCCGCCGGCAAGGGTGACCGAGGCGAATCTGGTCAGGTTGCGTCGTAGCAGCTCCTCGAGGTCTGGCTGGTCGAACATGTTGGCCTGCGGCAGGAAGCCCGACTCCCTCCGCTCGAACTGCGCCAGGATGCGGTGGTCGCTGTCGACGAGGCGCAGACCGCTGGCCGGTTCGCTGATCGTCGCGAACTGCTCGCCGACACCGAGCTGGTGAAGAATCTGCAGAACCTCGTCATCCAGGTGCACGGCACGCGGAAGCGGATACGCCTCGTGATGCGGATCGATGACGAGAGTCCGGATACCACGTTGGCCGAGGAGACCGGCCAGCGTCAGCCCTGTCGGGCCGGCGCCGGCGATCAGGATGTCGACCTCAGTGGGCAGGACCGGATCGACGGTGCTCAACGCCATCCGATCGCGAGCGCTGCTGCTCCGGCGACCAGCGCAAGCAGGATGAGCAGGGCATCCAAAGGCAGCTTCTTCTTGTCGGCGAACCGCACGTTGGTGACGGCGGCGCCGAGCTGAAGGGCGACGAGCCCGATCGACGCCGCCACGGGAAGGATCGGCCCCCAGCCCAGCAGCATCGGCACGACCAAAGCGGCGACCGCGGCTAATTCCAGCCCGCCGATGCCCTTGACGACCACGGCGGGCACCGAGTCGGCCCAGTCGAAGCCGTTGTCGGCGACGAGCCGCGGCTTTGACCGGACGATCTTGAGCATCCCGACGGCGGTGTAGATCAGGACCTGGGGGACGACGGCGATCCAGTAGAGCCAGATCATGGGGTAACTCCTGTCACAACGAATTCGAAGTCGCGGAGCAACGAGGACGCCGACGCTATGTCGGCCCGCGAACCCGCCACTGTCACGGTCAGCTGTCCCTCGACATGGGTCGCTGCCACGTCGACTCCCGATTGCCCTGCAGCTTCCAGCTCCTCGCGGGCTGCCCGCGCTGCAGCGTCCTCGCGCAACGCCGGCTTGAACGGCTTGCCGATGGCCGTCAGGGGCAGTTCTGGCAACTCGATGAGCCTTACGGGTCGGGCGGCCGCCTCGTCGATGTGCGCCGCCGCCCAATCCATCAGTTCACGATGAGCCACCGCTGCACCGGGCTTCGGCACGACGTAGGCCACGGGGACTTCTCCCGACTTGCGGTCGGGCCATCCCACCGCGCCGACAGCCACGACCGAAGGATGGCTGAGCAGCGCCTCCTCGATGACCATCGGGTCGATGTTGTGACCTCCACGGATGATCACGTCCTTATTGCGACCTCGGAGGGAAACGATCTGGTTCTCGTCGATCGAACCCAGGTCCCCCGTTCGCAGCCAGCCATCGACGACGCCATCCCTGCTGAGAACCCGACCGGCCGGAGTCTGGCGCACGTAACCGGCGTAGACCGCGGGGCCGCTGATCACCAACTCGCCGACGCGCCCGGGAGGAAGATCGTGCCAGTCGCCATCGGTGTCGATGTCGACGGCCTTGATGTGCTGGTACGGAAGCCGTTGCCCCACGGACTCGGTTGCGCCGGCGCCCGGCGGTACGACCGAGCTTGCACAGGTCGCCTCGGTGAGCCCGTAGCCTTCACGGAGCTGGATCCCGGTCCGCGCGAAGAACGCCTCGCGCACGGCATGTGGCAGGGGCGCGGCGCCGACCACCGCCACGCTGAGGCTGTCGATTCGTGCATCGACCTCGATGGCCGCCAGTGCACCATAGACAGTCGGCACCGCCGACATGGCGGAGACGCTGTAGTGTTCGACGATCTTCCAGAAGGACCCGTACAGTCCCGGATCCCGATACCCTCGAGGACCGGGCCACACGCTGCAGGCGCCACTGACGAGTGGGGCGAGACCGGTGACCATCAGGGCGTTCACATGGAACAGCGGCAAGCCGGCGAGAATCGCCGCCCCTGACCGGAAGTCACCGGCGAGCGCCAGCGCCCACGCCGTGGTGGCTTCGTTCGAATGCGTATGGGCGGCGACTTTCGGGGCACCGGTGGTTCCCCCCGTGTGAAAGAACGACGCTACGTCATCGGGTCGCGGCGGCGGGACCATGAGGGACTCAGGATCGGCGGTCGCCGCCAGTGTCTCCAGGTACGCGACCGTCACGCCATCCCGGTGTCCCAGCCTCGGTGCAGCAGTGCCCGCGCCATCGGGACGTAACGCGAGAAGCGCGGTCAGGCCCAGCGTCCCTGCGGCATCCAGCAGTCGCTCCCACAACCCCGGATCGATCTCCGGGCCGGCGGCGACGACGACGCGCGAGCCCGTCGTACGCATCAGTTCGCCGATCCGTTCAACGTCGAAGACCGGGTTGATGGGGGCAGCGATGCCCACCGCTTCCGCCGCGAGTATCGTCGCGAACAACGAGCCCGTGTTCGGGGAGACAAGGGTGACCGCATCCTGCCGACCGACTCCCAGCCGCACCAGGGCGTTGCCGATCCGGTGCACCGCCGCGAGCAGTTCGGCGAACGTCCAGCTGTGCGCATCCGCGAATTTGCTTGGGTCCGGGATCCAGACGGTGGCGGTCGCGTCGGGCGACGACGCTGCCGCTCGCCGGACGATGTCGTACGTCGTGAAGGCGATGTCTCGATCAGCGAGGGGAACGCCCTCGATCGTGGCGAGGTCCTCCGGCCCGCGGAGGGTGAGCGTGTCCATTGCTGTCACCGCAATCCCCGGGAGCGCACCGTGTTGATCTGGGTTCCCAGGGCGACTGCGCCGTCCGGGCGGCCGATCGTGGCGGTCACAACGTCTCCATTGCGGAGGTAGCGGGGGTTCGAGGCCTGCCTCGAGAAGAAGGCGCGCCACTTGACGGCCGGCGGCAGGAGTCCGGCGATCTTCTCGACGACTTTCGGCGGCGCCTTCAGGGCGGTCCCGCCCGGCGTGCCGGTGAGCACCAGGTCTCCGGCATCCAGGACCTGGAACCGGGCCAGCAGGGTGAGTGCCTCCGCGGGACTGACGATCATCTCCGCAACGGTGCTGTTCTGGCGCACCTCACCGTTCACGGTCAGCGTCAGTCGCAGCGCGTGCAGATCGGCGAGCTCGTCCGCGCTCACGAGGGCGAGATACGGGCCGACCGGCGTGAAGGTCGGGTACGACTTCGACTCGTAGAACTGCGTTCGGGTGAGCTGGATGTCGCGCGCGCTCACGTCGTTCGTGATCACCAGCCCCGCAACGTAATCGCCCAGATTCTCCGACGTCACGACATCGCCGATCTCGAGCCGTCGCCCCAGCACCACACCGAGCTCGACCTCGTAGTCGAGGAAGCCGACGTGCGGCGGGCAGACGATGTCGCCGGTCGGTCCTGTCACCGAACCGGATGCCTTCCTGAAGAACGTCGGGAGCACGGCATCGGGGTCGAATCCCGAATCGATGGCGTGCGACCGGTAGTTCACCATCTGGGCCACGACGCGCGCCGGGGCGGTCACCGGGGACAGGAGGACGACGTCGTCCACACGAGGTCCCGCGGATCCGTTCTCGATCGCGCGCTCTATGGCCTCACGATCGGCCAGCAGCTCGCGCGTCGTGGAGGCGCGCGTGTCGATAGACACGAGGCGACCGCCTCGCTCGATCCACCATCCGTCCGCGGTTCGGGCGATGTTCACGCTCATGCGCTCATCGCCTTCATAAGGCTGCGCATCGCCGCCGGGTCGAACTCGTTGTCGTTGATCGAGAGCGCCTTGAGCACCGCACCGATCAAAGCCGGATTCGGATTGGTGCCGAGGAAGTCACGGGTGACCGGAGGACCCCACTGCGACAGCCCACTCGCACTCATGGCAGCCCACCCGGGCTCGACCGTGCAGTCGAACAGGTCACCGTCGGCGTAGTGCTCGAACATCAGGCGATCGGGATCGCGCCAGTAGTCGAAGATCTGGCTTCCCTGGATGTGCCTGCCGATGCCCCAGACCCGCTTGTAGCCCTCCTTCGACAGGTGCATGCCGCCCATCGCCACTGCATCGAGGTCGGTGACCTGGTATGCGGAGTGCACGTAGCCGTTGTGCATCCCGAGATGCATCGCGAGCGTGTGGTGATCCGAGGGAACCGATCCGAGATCGCAGCGGATGAAGGCCATCGTCGGGCCGCGGTCGCGCAGATCGTCGAGATAGAGGAAGTCGCTGACGATGAGCCCGAGCGAGTCCAGGTACCACTGCAGTGCGGCCCGGAATCGGGTGGTCTCGAGCACGACGTGGCCCAGGCGCTGCACCTGGGCTGGACCTCCGGGCGGGCGTTGGGTGTCGTTGAAGCGCTTCGGGTCGGCACCGTCGTTGAACGTCAGCGGAGGCCTCTCGGGGAGGGCTTCGAGGGTGGTGAGACCCGCAGCGACCCGCACCGGGATTCCGCTCGGGTCACGGAGAGTGACCGACTTGCCCCCTCGGAGGGCGGTCACATTCGACCCGGTGGCTCGGGCAAGGCGTTCGACATCCGTGGTGGACTCGGCGAGGAAGGTCGGCCCGACGAACCCCGCCTTCGTGCCCCGCCGGATCACCAGGCAGGGAACAGTCGACCACGTGCCGCGCAGGACGAGACGGTCCGGGGTGCGCGCCTGCACCTGGAAACCGAAGTCCACGGCGAATCGTTCCGCACGGTCGAGATCCGGCTTGACGAAATCGAGCCACCCCAACTCGACGACTTTGATGAGCGGATTCTTCGAGCGGCCGGGATGCTCGCTGCGCGTGCCCCCGAGTTCGCTGTGCAGGCCGCTGTGGACATCGACTGCCGCAGCGGCACCCGTCACTTCGATCTCTCTGCGCAAACTCATGATGTCCTCCTGACTTCGTTGTCATTTATCAACGCTGATGAAAGTATCAGTTAATGAACATGACAAGTCAAGCCGCCGTGGTCGGGCCGCGTGGAGATGGAACGGGCGGTTGACTACTCGCTGACGGATGCGGGAAGCGGGAGCGCGACGATGGCGGCGGCCTCCGACCCCGTCATGCCGAACATTCGCAGCACGTTGTACGTCATCGTGTCGGTCACGCGCGCGACGTCCAGCTCCGGTGAAGCGGCAAGCAGGTGGAGGACACCCACGAGCGCCCCGGCCGCGCAGGCCAAGGCGACCTGGGGGTCACTCACCTCGAAGCGTCCCGCGGCCGCGGCGTTGCGGATGTCCCGAAGGGCCCGCGGAGCCATACCGGCCTTCGAGTTCAGCAGGCGCCCCGTGGCATTCATCATCACCTGGGCCATCCGCGGATCGGTCGCGACCAGCCTGCCCGAGAGACGCAGGCTCATCGCGAACACCACCGCGGGATCCGCTTCGTCCTTGAGGAGTTCGTCGAGCCGCGCCGCGTGCTCCTCGAACGTCGCCTCGATCGCCACATCGAACAGTTCGGCTTTGCTGCTGAAATGGTTGTAGAACGACCCGAATCCGACATCCGCGGCATCCGTGATCTCCTGGATGCTGACGTCGGTGTTGCCTTCGGCCGCGAACAGAGTCTTGGCCGCTTCGATCAACGCCCCGCGCGTGCGCGCCTTCTGTCGGGCGGGCCGAGAGGTGCGAGGTGCGGGAGCGTCCATGATGCTGCGATCGTACCTGCTGATCGGGATGCGCCATTGCACGCGTTTCTCGTCACGCGCCTACAGCGGATCGTCGTGCCGCCCTGCGAAGAGAATGTCGAGCACGAGCGCCGCCTGGGTCTCCGCCGAGCGTTCGGAGACGCTGTGGCCGAGAACGGCCTGAATCCGCTCGAGCCTGTTGATGAGGGTGTTGCGGTGCAGAAAGAGACGTTCAGCCGCCGGCGCGATGCGCATCCGCGTGTCGAAGAATATCCGGAGGGTGTTGCGCATGTCCGCCATCTCGGGGCTGTCCGTCGCGAGCTCGCGGAGTTCATGTTCGATGAACCAGCGAGCGCGTTCTTCGTCCTGGCTGAGGACGATGGCCAGCGCGGCGTCGCCGTAGGAGACACCGCCCTTGTCCCCCAGGCTGGCGGCCAAGCGCAGTGCATCCGATGCCTCCAGGAAGGTCCTCCGAAAACCGGCCGTGCCCTGGTGCGGTTCGCCGATGCCAACGAGAACCGGCGCCGTCACGTGAAGATCCTCCACTCGGGGCGCCTGCGGCGGGCGATCGGTGGTCACCCAGACGTGAACGTTTCCCGCGCTCGACTCGTAGCGCAGCATCCGATCGCTGCCCACGACCCGGGTGAACAGGTACACGATGCCGTCCACGGCTCGCCGTTCGAGGGCAACTCCCGGAGGGGCTCCGATGGCACAACCCAGGTGCCAGCCGCTCAGCGGGATGCGCAGCAGACGTGTCGCCGCATCGACATCCACCGGCTCTGCCGCCACCAGCGATTCGATCGCACTGCGGATGCGGACCTGCTCGGCCAGGTAGACGCGCCGGCGTTCCTCGACGATCGCATCCGTTGCTGCGCCGATCCACGCATCCATCGTCTCGGTGACCGCCGTCGCCAGGTCCGGGATGACGCTCACGCCATCCGGATGCACGTCGAGGGCGGCAGCCAACAAGAGGGACAACCACTCGCGTTGCATCGTCCTCAACGCTCGGGTGATCACCGACAGCGGGATTTCGCGCGCGACGATGTCTTCGGCGAGGTCGCGATCGATCGCCGCCGTGTCGGCCGGGAGCGTGTCGTCACCGGCCAGACCGAGCACGGTCGAGGTGAGAACGTGCTCGGCGAACGCGCGAATGACCGGCCACGGTGCGAGCGAGTCGTCGATCTCTCCTCGCAGGGCGGCGAGTGCCTGTTCCACCGCTCCGGCCACCCACCGGATCGCTCCATCGCCCAGCCGGGAACGTAGTCGTTCGGCCTCGTGGTCCGGCAGCGAAGCGGGCCCGAGGTCGCCGTCCCAATCCAGCATGGAAACGACCCGCGCCATCGAGTCTCCGGTCGACACGCGCTCAGCCTAGCCCCAGGAGTGCAGAGTGCACATCGTTGCGTCGAGGGCTGCGACAGAGCGCACGATGACCCGGAAAGCGATCCACGGGATGGTTGATGAGTCGCGGAACATCCGCACGAATCCATACAACAAATCAAGTGATCTGGAGGTCACATCTATGTCAGAAAACACCGTCATCGCCGTCTCGTTCGTCGACCCGAGCAACGCATACCAGGCGCTCAGCGAGCTGAGGGGCGCAGGCCTCGAAGGGCGAGTCGAGGTGCTCGCCGCGAGCATCGTCACCCGCGACCTCGAGGGCCGGCTCTACACGCCCGAAGGAGACGACACCGTCGCCGGCGCACCCACGATCGGAGGCAGCCTGGTCGGTCTCATGATCGGCGTCATCGGCGGCCCGGTCGGGATGCTCTTCGGGTGGACCGGAGGCCTGCTGGTCGGTGGAGCCTACGACATCCACCGCGCCGACGACACCGACAGCGTGCTCGGTGAGATCAGCCGCTACATCCCCGCGGGCGGCACCGCCCTCGTCGCGGAGCTCGACGAGTACGCGACCGAGGTCGTCGACACGCTGATGGCAGAGCAGGGCGGGCTCGTGTACCGACGTTCCGCCGATGTGGTTCGCGAAGAACTCGAGGCGGCACAGGAGGCCTACCGCAAGGCGCAGAAGGAAGCCGCCAAGGCAGAGCGAGAGCTGCACAAGGCCGAGCGGCACGAGAAGGCCGAGGAGCGCAAGGCGGCCATCAAGGAGAAGCTCAACGTCCACTGAGTCGGCAGGCAGATCGGGGTACCGGGCCACGCTTCGGCGGGCACGGTGCCCCGATCGCCGCTACACCTCCGGGCGTCCTCGAGCCGTTCACGAAAGACGATGAGTCACGAAAGAAGATGAGCATGAAACTTTGGACCGACCGACTGGGTCGCACCGCGACCCGCGGGGCGCAGGTGCTGCTCGTGGGCGGGGTCGTCGTGGCACTCGTCTGGGTACTCACACGCCTGTCGATCGTCACGATCCCGCTGGCGCTGGCCCTGGTCTTCGCGGCAGCCTTCGCACCGTGGATGGAATGGACGCGACGGCACCGTTGGCCGGCCGGCGCGGGCGCTGCGCTCGCACTTGTGCTCCTCCTCACGGTGATCGCGGTAGCCCTCGTCTTCGTCTTCGGGTCCGTCAGCCACGAGTGGGGTGGGCTCGCTGTCCAGGCCCAGAACGGCTTCGAGCGGGTTACGGTATGGCTGCAGGGGCTGCCGTTTGCTCCGGATCAGCGCCAGCTGAATGACATCGAGCATCAGTTTCGCGGGTTCGTCACGAGCGCCGACTTCAGGTCGGGAACGCTGGGCGGAATCGGTGCGATCAGCGATGTGGGCGCAAGCCTGGGGTTGATGGTGATCATCCTCTTCTTCCTGCTCAAAGACGGCCCCGCGATGTGGGAGTTCATCGTCCGCCCGCTCGAGGGAGTCGCCTTCGACCGCGCAGAGCGCATCCGGCGCAAGACCGTCGACGTCTTCGGTGGCTACATGAGCAGCACCGCCGCTGCTGCCCTGTTCGACGGTGTAGGAATCTTCATCGGCCTGCTCATCCTGCAGGTCCCCCTCGCGGCCCCGCTCGCGATTCTCACCTTCCTGCTCGCCTTCATCCCGATCGTCGGCGCCGTGAGCGGGGGTGCGATCGCCGCCCTGGTAGCGCTCGTCAGCAACGGACCCCTCAGCGCGGCACTCGTCGTACTCGTCGTCATCATCGTCAATCACATCGAAGGGACCATCCTGAAACCGCTCATGATGGGCAAGACCGTCAGTCTCCCCGCATTCGTCGTGCTCGTCGTCATCGCCGCGGGCACGGCCGTCGGCGGCATTGTGGGGGCTCTGCTCGCCGTCCCGCTCACTGCGGCAGCCTGGGGGGTCGTTCAAGTGTGGGACGGCGAGAACGTCCCCGCGCGGTTCGCGCGACCTAAGGAGCGCGAGCCGTCGGCTACCCCGTAACGTATCCGTGCCTAGCACTGCCCGAGGGCGGCGACGTTGTAATTGAGCGCGCCAGGTCCGCCGAGGAGCGTGACCGAGGTCGGGGCACCCTGCACCAGACTGTTTAACACAGGGTTCGGCAGGCACGTGCGCTGGGACAGGTAGAGCGGTGCGTGAGTCGAGGCAGCCCAGGTGGCCCCACTGAGCGCGTCGGGGAACAGCAGGCCGGACGCAACGAATGCTTTCACTGAGTGCGGTACGGACTGGGCGATCGCTACGTTGGTTGCGTACCGATCGGCGCCACCGTACCGCGTCACAGGTGCGATGCTGCGAAGCTGCGTCTCGATGCCGGCGCTGACCGCTCCCGTGGCACCGGCAACGTTGATCGACGTCGGATGAAGCGCTGCGATGAGATCGAGCGTCTTGGCGTCGATGGTTGTCGCTGCACCATCTACGAGGACCACGGGACTCCCGGTCGAACCAGCAGCGGCAGCTGCGCTGAGGGAATCGGGGAACGTGGCTCCCGCGGCGACCCAGACAGTGCCGGCGGATGCGAAGGTCGACGAGACGACGGCCCGGGCGGTCGCGTAGCGGTCAGCGCCGGACGTGCGCACCACCGATGCGCGGGGAACGATCTGCTTGATTCGCGTTTCCACGGCCGCGCTCAACGCGCCGGTTCCGCCGACAAGCACGACCTTCGAGGGTGATAGCGCCTTCAGCTCGGTTGCGGTTGACGCGGGAAGTCCGTTCGCAGCGGTGAGAAGCAACGGGCCGCCCGCCTTGGCCGCGGCGGGCGCGGCCGAGAGCGCATCCGGGAAGTTGTCACCCGACGCGATGAATACGACGGGCGCGGTCGTCGGATACGACTGCGTGGCGATCGCGGCCGCGGTGGCGTATCGATCAGCGCCGTAGGTCTGTCCGACATCTACAGGCTCGGTGGGGGTGTAGCCGAGTCCACCGTGGGTCGAAACCGGGCCGACAGCCACGTACCACAGTCCGTCCGGAGTGACGATCGGGGTCGTGCCGTATGTCCCATAGCGCGTCTCGATTTTCGTGTCATCGGGACTGATCCGGATTGTGAAATAGCCCGACCACAGCGAGCCATCCGGGCCATCGAGGCACCCGCCGAATCCAGAGGCAATCGCATCCGACAGACGCGGCACCACGGACCCGGTATCGCTCACGCTGAATAGCGTTGTTTGCGTGCCGTCGCCGTAGCTCACCCAGAGCGTGTGCGTCGACGCCTGCCAGCAGTTCCCCGACATACCGAGGAAGTTCGACGGGATCGTTGCAGCGAACGTCGGATCGCTCAGCTTGTGGATGATGGTCGGCGACCCCGCCGAACCGGTGGCGTAGAACGTGTCCGTCGGAGTTCGTTCGATCCAGTGCGCCGTCGTCGGGACGGGCGATGTCTCGACCCCGTTCGCGTCGACCTCGATGAGCGTGGTTCCGCGGCCGTCGGGCTGGTTCGTGAGCGAGAGCTTGTCAGCCGGGCCGTTGGTGAGGTAGATGTTCTGGCCAGGGTCCGCTGCGGTAACGACGTGGCCGTCGGGGAACATTCCCTTGAGCACCCAGGGACTCTGGGCAGTAGGAACCGACCAGATACTGTTGCCAGGGCCCGGCCAGAGCCGGTTCGGCGTTATCGCATCCGCGGCCGACGCGGCGAAATGGACCTTCGTGATCGTCCCGTCCGGCGAGACCCAGGCCGCTCCCCAGCCGTTGGCTGCGAAGAACCAGCCGTTTCCGGCTGCCGTGCCATCAGCGGTCACCGTGAGGTTGATGACCTCGAAATCGCCCAGGTCGTAGACGTGCACGGTTCCATCAACTGTCACGTGGCCGAGCAGGTTTCCATAGTCATTGCTGAACCAGAGGGATCCATCGGGGGAGCGCTGCAGCTGGTGAATAGTGCTCGTGGCGTCACCCGCATACGGATGTTTGACGATCACGCCACCGAGGCCGATCGAATAGAGCCCGCGCCCAGGGGTGTACCACGGCCGACCATCCGGACCCTTCACAAACGCGCCGAGCGTCGTCGTCGACGGGTCGGTCAGAACGATCCGGGGATAAACGGGGACGACCGGCGCATTGGTCGCGGATGCGGGCGCTTGAGGCGGAAACGCTAAGGGTGCCAGCACCAAACCGACGACCATGGCTGCGGCCAGCAGGATCGAGACCGGACTGCGGCGCGTGGGTTCGGTTGGCACGGGTCCCCTTCGGCTTGCGGCGTGCTCCCCAACCTATCGTTCGGCGGAGAGCGAGTTCTCCCCCCACTGGAGGGTCAAAATTCTCTTGACCAGCCCTGATCTTTACTCGCCGTCGCTGACAACGGGAGACGCTGGACCTCGATTGCCACGAGCGGGAGACTGGAAGCCGAAGACAGAAGGCTGACCATGAAGATCGTCGTCATCGGGGGCACGGGCCTGATCGGGTCCAAGGTCGTCGCGAAACTCACCGCCGAGGGGCACGAAGCTCTTCCCGCTTCGCCGTCGCGGGGCGTCAACGCGCTCACCGGCGAGGGTCTCGCAGACGCGCTCGCCGGCGCGCAGGTCGTCGTGGACGTCTCGAATTCGCCGTCGTTCGGGGACGACGAGGTGATGGACTTCTTCACGACGTCGACGACCAACCTCCTCGCCGCCGACAAGGCAGCCGGTGTGGCGCACCACGTCGCTTTGTCCGTGGTCGGCACCGAGCGCCTCACCAGCAGCGGGTACTTCCGCGCGAAGATCGAGCAGGAACGGCTGATCGAAGAGTCCGGCGTGCCCTATTCGATCATCCATGCGACCCAGTTCTTCGAGTTCGTGAGGTCGATCGCCGACGCCGCGACCGCAGGCACAACGGTGCGGCTTGCGCCGGTCCAGATCGAACCGATGGCAGCGGATGATGTGGCCGCCGCGGTCGCGGATGTCGCGGTCGGGGAGCCGCTCAACGCCATCCGCGAGATCGCGGGCCCCGAAGAGTTCCAGCTGGACGAGCTCGTGCGCCAGGACTTTGCGGCCCGCCACGACCCGCGCGAGGTGATCACCGACCCGGAAGCACGGTACTTCGGCGCCCACCTGAGCACCAACGAACTGGTCGCGGGCAAGTTCGCCACGCGCTATCCGACCCGCTTCGAGGACTGGCTCGCGGATGCCGAGCTCGACAAGAGCGACTGAACGATGCCGACTCAGCCGAACTACCCCGAGAAGCGCATCGCGACGTCGGTGCTCGTGATCGGCTCCGGCGGCTCCGGACTCCGAGCCGCTATCGAAGTCGCTGAGCGCGGGGGTGACGTCACCGTCATCGCCAAACGGGCGAAATCGGATGCGCACACGTCGCTGGCGGCGGGCGGCATCAACGCTGCGCTGGCGACGATGGACCCGGACGACACGTGGCAGCAGCACGCCGCCGACACCCTCAAGGAGGGCTACTTCCTCTCGAATCCCCACACGGTCGAGATCGTCGCCCGCGGTGCCGAACGGGGCATCGAAGACCTCGTCAGCTACGGGATGCCGTTCGCACGCGAAGAGGACGGCCGCATCTCGCAACGCTTCTTCGGCGCGCACACCTACCGGCGCACGGCGTTCGCCGGTGACTACACGGGTCTCGAGATCCAGCGGACCCTGGTGAACCGGGCTGCCCAGCTGCGCATCCCGGTGCTCGACACCGTGTACATCACGCGCCTTCTCGTGAAGGACAACGTCGTCTTCGGCGCCTACGGGTTCGACCTCGACGACGGCACCCGCTATATCTTCAACGCCGACGCCGTAGTCCTTGCGGCCGGCGGGCACAACCGCATCTGGCGGCGCACCTCATCCCGGCGCGACGAGAACACCGGCGATTCGTGGCGGCTCGCCGTGGAGGCTGGGGGGCGCATCCGTGATCCTGAACTGGTCCAGTTCCATCCGTCAGGACTGATCGCCCCCGAGAATGCGGCCGGAACACTTGTCTCGGAGGCCGCGCGCGGCGAGGGCGGCATCCTGCGGAACGCCCTCGGCGAGCGCTTCATGGCCCGCTACGACCCGGAGCGGATGGAGCTGTCCACGCGCGACCGCGTCGCACTTGCCGCGTACACGGAGATCAAGGAGGGCCGCGGCACGCCGAACGGCGGCGTGTGGCTGGACGTGTCGCATCTGCCGCGCGTGACGATCATGGAGCGCCTGCCACGCGTCTACCAGACGCTGCTCGAGTTGCAGATGCTCGACATCACCAAGGACCCGATCGAGATCGCGCCGACCGCGCACTATTCGATGGGCGGCGTGTGGGTGCGGCCCGAAGACCACCGGACCGATGTCGACGGACTGTACGCGATCGGCGAGGCGTCGAGCGGACTGCACGGTGCCAACCGGCTGGGCGGCAATTCGCTGATCGAGTTGCTCGTGTACGGGCGCATCGTCGGTGAGACGGCCGCCGCCTATTCGGTGCACCTTGCCGGCCAGCAGCGGTCGGAGGAAGCACTTGCGCAGGCGCGCGCCGAGATCGACGACGTGCTCGGCAGCGATGGGCCGGAGAACGTGCGCGCCCTGCAGCGGGCGGTGCGCAACACGATGACCGAGTACGCCGGCGTCGTGCGCGACGAGGCCGGGCTCCGAACGGGCCTGGCCGAACTGGATGCGATCGAAGAGCGGATGCGCGACATCGGCGTCCACCCCGACATCGCCGGCTTCCAGGACCTCGCGCATGCGTTCGACCTCCGGTCCGCCGTCCTCGCGGCCCGCGCGACCATCGAGGGGGCGCTCGAGCGTCGCGAGACCCGCGGGGCCCACAACCGCTCGGACTTCCCCGACCTCGACGAGTCGCTCCAGGTCAACCTGGTCTGGTCGGGCCCCGGACGGATCAGCCGCGAGGCGGTCCCGCCCATCCCCGAGGAGATCGCCGCACTGATCCGCGACGTGTCGAGCGCCGGCAAGCTCGTCGAGTAGCCGCGACGGTCTCATTACTGCTTCGCCAAGGCTAAGCCGCGCCACCTCGTTCGGCGAGCACACTGTTGTTCCTGCTATGAGCCGGTCTTTTCGGGAAAAACACTGTGCTCGCTCGAAGGGGTCCGCGCGAAGAGATCCGAGCTCAGAGGCCACTTCACGGGCGCGGCGAGCACGCGGCCTACTCGGCGAAGACCTTCTTCGCGACCTGTATGGCCGACATGGCTTTCGGCCACCCGGCGTAGAACGCGAGGTGGATGATCGCCTCGATGATCTCGGCCTCCGTGAGGCCGTTCGTCCTCGCGAGTCGGAGATGACTGGGCAGCTGCTCGAAGCTGCTGGAGGTGATGAGGCTCGCGACGGTGATGAGGCTGCGGTCGCGCTTCGGGAGGGCGGGGCGCTCCCAGACGTCTCCGAAGAGCACGTCATCGGTCAGCTGGACCAGTTTGGAAGCGAAGTCGCCGATGGCGGCCTGGGCGGGTGTCTGTTCGGTCATCGGGACTCCTTATTTATTGTTCGCGGCCTTATCGTTCGCTGGTTGCGGCGCCGGCCCGCGCGGCGCGGTTCGCAGCCGCATAGTCGGCATCGCTGATGTGCTCGCCCCACGTCACGGTCGCTCCGTCCGCATCCGCGGGTGACGCCGAGAGCGCGAGGTGGGTCATGAATCCGGTGTCGGTGGCGCCGTGCCAGTGCCACTCACCGGGTGGCGTGTACACGGTGTCACCGGCATGTGCGACGAGGGGGTCGCCGCCACGTGCCTGGATGAGTGCGGTGCCCTCGGTGATGTGCAGGGTCTGCCCGTGCGCGTGCACGTGCCAGGCGGTGTGGGCGCCCGGGGCGAACCGCACGATCCCCGCGGTGAGCTGCGCAGCGGAGGGGGCGATGAGGTCCACCCACACCTGCCCGATGAATCGCTCCGCGGGCCCGGCGCTTGTCGGCTGCTGAGGTTCGATATTCACGGTCAGTCCTCGGGGATGACGCGGCCGAAGGTCTCCAGTGTGATGACTTCGGGCTCGGGGCCGCCGCGCACACCACGGTCGAGGGCGTCGAGCTGGTGGAGCTCGTCAGCGGTGAGCTCGAAGTCGAACACGTCGAAGTTCTCGCGGATGCGCTCCGGCTTCACCGACTTCGGGATGGCCGAGCGACCTTCCTGCAGGTGCCAGCGGAGCATCACCTGCGCCGCAGTCTTGCCGTGAACGGCGGCGATCGCGCGGATCACCGGGTCCTCGAACGTGCTCGTCGCACCTTCGCCGCGATACGACGTGATGCCACCGATCGGCGACCACGCCTGGGTCAGGATGCCGTGCTCCGCATCCACCGCCTGCAGCTCCGGCTGCGTGAAGTACGGATGCACTTCGATCTGGTTCACGGCCGGCACGACCTCCGTCTGTTCGAGCAGCGACGCGAGGTGGGCGGGCATGAAGTTGCTGACGCCGATCGCCCGCACCTTCCCGTCGGCGAGCAGCCGCTCGAGCGCGCGGTACGCGTCGACGGTCTTCTCGAAGGCGCTGGGGAGGGCCTGATGCAGGATGAACAGGTCGATGGTGTCGACGCCGAGCTTGCGGGCGCTCTTGTCGAACGCGTGCAGGGTCTCGTCGAAGCCGTAGTCGCTGATCCAGACCTTCGTCTCGAGGAAGATGTCGTCGCGGGCGAGTCCGGATGCGCGGATCGCGTCGCCGACGCCGCGCTCGTTGGCGTAGGCGGCAGCCGTGTCGATCAGCCGGTAGCCGGTGGACAGCGCAGTGGCGACCGCATCCGTGGTCTCGTCCGGCGGGGTCTGGAAGACACCGAAGCCGAGAGCCGGCATCTCGACGCCGTTGTTCAGGGTCAGGCCATTGTTCGGGATAGGGGAGGTGTTCATGCTCTCGACGCTAGGCCGGTTCCCGCCCGCGAGGGAGTGACTGTCAGTACCCGGAACACCCTGGCGGGGTCAGCAGAACGAGACCGGGCTGTTCAGCGGGCGTGCGCGAGTTGCTTCTCGGCCGCCTGCGCGACCCGCAGCCCCCATGCTGCGGCGCGATCCTGTTCGTCTCGTTCGAGGCGGTTGTCTTTGACGAGGAAGCTTTCGGCGTCGACCAGTCGTTTCGCTCCCAGCTTGAGAAGCTTGCGGTCGATCTTGGCCGATGCCGCACCGCTGAGGACGCGAGGCACGTCGGCGCGGGTGTCGAACGCGGCGAAGTATGCCGGCACATCCGGCTTACTTGCCAGCCACTCCCTGACGCCGGTCTCCGAGGCCTTCGGTTCGAGCGTCAGTCCCTGTTCCGGGTCTGACGCCTCTTTCGCCGCCTCCGCGCGCGTTTCCGGACGACTCAGACTGTGGGCGTGAGTCGGCGCACCGACGATGACCGCGTCCGCGTTGGCGAGAACCGCCGGGGTGATCTCGTTGACGTTCACGACGGAGACGAGGGCGAGATCCTTTTCGGCTTCGGCGATCGCCTCAGCGATCTGACGTGTATTGCCGAACATCGATTCGTAGACGATCACGATCTTCATGAGCTCCTCCAGACGGTTGGTGCTCATAGGGTCTCGTGAGAGTGACGGCGGCCCTAGGGTCGAAGGTCCCCCGACGGCTGCGGACCTGCGTTCCTGTGCTCGACCTGGAGTATCGCAGCCTGTGTCCGGTGTTCCAGACCGAGCTTGCTGAGCAGGGTGGACACGTAATTCTTGACCGTCTTCTCGGCCAGGGTCAGGCGTTCGCCGATCTGGCGGTTCGTCAGCCCGTCGGCTATCAGCGCGAGAATCTGCCGTTCGCGCAGGCTCAACCCGTCGAGCAGCGGATCGGTCGGGGCGGCACTCTTCAGCTGGCTCACCACGCGCTGCGAGATCGCCGGGTCGATCAGGTTCTTGCCCGCGTGCGCGAGGCGGACCGAGTCGATGAGTCTGCTGCCCCTGATGTCTTTGAGGACGTATCCGGATGCACCGGCGATGACGGCCGCGCGCAAAGCATCGTCGTCGTCGTACGCGGTGAGGATCAGACATCGGATGCCCGGCTGAGAGTTCCGGACCTCCCGGCACACGTCGATGCCGCTGCCGTCGGGCAGTCGCACGTCGAGCACGACCACATCCGGTTGTGTGGCGGCGATGCGGGCACGCGCCTGCGACGCGGTGCCGGCCTCACCCACCACTTCGAGGTCGGCTTCGGCGTCGAGGAGGTCGGCGATTCCCCGTCGTACGATCTCGTGGTCGTCGACCAGGAACACACGGATCGTGCCGCCCGTCACGACTGGCCCAGCCATTCCGAGATCGGCACGCACCACACCAGCCGCGTGCCCGGGTCTGCCGGCTCGATCGTCATCGTTCCTCCGCGCCTCGTCGCGCGCTCGAGACCGTTTCTGAGCCCGCTCCGTCGTGTGCTGCTGCCGAGCCCGACCCCGTCATCCTGGATGGTGAGCGTGACCGTCCGGTCTTCGACCTCGAGACGAACCGACACGTTCTCGGCGTGCGCATGGCGGGCGGCGTTCGTCAATCCTTCCCGTGCGACCGCGCTGACGTCATCGGCGAGATCGTCGATGACGACGAGGTCCACCGGCCCAGAGAACCCGACGGTCGCCGGGCGCGCCAGACCCGGTGCGATCTCGTCGGCCAGGTCGAGGATCCGGTTCCTCATGCTGGTTCCTCCGGCGCTCTGTCGTGAGAGGGCGAAGATGATGGTCCGGATCTGAGCGATCGCCGTATCGATGGATGTGACGCTGCGGTCGAGCCGTTCGGCGACGGCGTTCGAAGACGTGGCGGCTTCGATGCTCTGGAGTTCGAGGCCGGTGGCGAACAACTGCTGGATGACATGGTCGTGGAGATCCCGCGCGATCCGGGTGCGATCCTCGAGAAGGAGCATCCGCTGCTGGTCCGCACGGGCAGCCGCGAGTTCGATCGCGATGCCGGCCTGGCTCGCGAGGTCTGCAACCCGTTCGAGGTCGAACGGTGTGAACGCCGGATCGCCCGCCTTGCGGAGAACGAGCAGCAGTGACGACGAATCCCGGTCGACCCGGAACGGCGCGATCAAGGTGGGGCCTGTCCCGGCCTCGACGCCGAGCGTCTCACCGTCGAGCCCGTCGGAGATGCGTGGACCGCTGCTTTCGAAGGCGCCGGTGAGGATCTCGCCTGAGAGCGGCCTGCTCGTTCCGACCAGTTCGCTCGCCCCATCACCGTACGCCGTACGCACGACAACGGTGCTCGAATCGCTCGATTTCGTCAACACGCAGGTCAGGGCCGCTCGGGACAGGCGAGTCACCCCCGCCACGAGCTCGCTGAAAAGCGCATCATCGGGCTCGCCGCCGAGCAAGGTCGAACTGATCTCCGACCCGGCCGCGCTCCAGGCCCGGCGCGCCTCCGTCTCGGCGAAGAGGCGTGCGTTGTCGATGGCGAACCCAGCAGTCGCGGCAAGCGCGCCGACGAGTTGCTCGTCGTCCCTGCTGAATCCGCCACGGTCGCGATTCGTCAGGTAGAGGTTGCCGAAGACCGCGTCGCGGACGCGGATCGGAACGCCGAGAAAACCGTCCATCGGCGGATGCCCGGGTGGAAAGCCTGCGGATCGCGGATCGTCAGCGATCCGTTCGAGCCGGATGGGTCGCGGGTCGTCGATCAGGGCGCCGAGCAGGCCGTGGCCCTCGGGCAGGTGGCCGATCCGTTCGACCTGCTCCGGGGTCATCCCGACATGGATGAACTGCTCCAGACCGCCGCTCGGAGACAGGACTCCGAGCGCACCGTATTCAGCACCGACGAGGTCGACGGCCGCTTCCACGATGCTGCGGAGGACGACCGGCAGTTCAAGATGTGACACGACTGACCGGTTGGCCTTCACCAGGGCGCGCAGTCTCCCCTGAGTCTGCAGGACTTCGCGTGCCCGGTCGACGAGATCGGCGAGCGCCCGATCGAGCTCGGCACGGGGAGCGTCGGGGAAGGTGATGGCGTCGTCGTCAACCAAGCCGATTCACCTCGACCTCTCCTGGGCAGACAGACTGCCTGAGCGCGAGTGTAGTGGGGAGTCCGTCGCCCGTAAAGCGCCCCGAAGGTCCGGCCGGCCCGTGGGACCTTCGGCTCTATGGCGCGCGCCGTTGGGTGAGCATGCTCGCTACAAGACTGGCCCGGGAGGCGCTCATGAGCAATGACACGATCGTTGAACGAATCATTGTCGGAGTCGACGGCTCCGTACCGAGCCGAGCTGCGATCCGATGGAGCGTCGAACGTGCACGCTCACACGACACGGGGGTGGTTCTCGTGCACGTCATGGATGACGAATGGGGTGCCATCGGATCGCAGCTCATCGCAGAGGCCAACCGCGGGTCGGTCGATATGCTCGACGCCGGCGCACGCATGGTGCACGAACTGTCTCCCGGAATGCCCATCACTGTCGAGCTGCTCTACGGAAGCCCGATGTGGGAGCTCGCGCAACTCTCCAACGAGACCACGCTTGTGGTCGTGGGAACCCACAAGACGGGGTTCCATTACGGGCGCGCGTTCGGCTCCCGCAGCCTGCAGCTCGCCTCACTCGCCCGTGGCCCGATCGCCGTCGTCCCCGAGTCGGCGGTGCGCCTACGCCGCGGAGTGGTCGTCGGGATCGACGACACCACGGCCGGGCGCAACGCACTCGCCGTGGCCGCGAGCGAAGCCGACCGAGCCGGCTCGGAACTCACCCTGGTTCGGGCACTCGACACGCCGGCGCCGGACTATCTCGGAGAAGGCGGCAAGCGCAGCTGGCAGGAAGAGCGCGATACGCACGCGCGCCGCGAACTCACGGACGCCGTCAGCCGGGTGCAGGAACTCCACCCGCGCCTGGCCACACGCAGCCGCATCATCAGGCGCCCAGCCGGAATCGCTCTCAACGAGGTCTCCCGCAACGCAGAACTGCTCGTCGTCGGAAGCTCACGGCGTTCCGGATTCGAGCAGGCGAACGGTCTCGGCAGCGTCGCCTACGACGTGCTGCTGAACCTGGTCTGCCCCACGATGATCGTGCACTCGTACGTCGGTGAGTCGACACGACCTGAATCCCCACATCCGCAGGAGGAACACCATGAACACGCCCGCTAACGTCGCCGAACTCTCAGAAGAGGAATGCTGGGAGAGACTGACTGCGAACTCGCTCGGAAGGCTCGCGACCGCGGTCGCCGGCGACACCGACATCTTCCCGGTCAATTACTACGCCGACGGAAAGACGCTCCTGATCCGCACAGCGCCCGGAACGAAACTGCTCGAACTCACGATCCACCACGACGTCGCGTTCGAGATCGACGGCTACACCGACGACGAGGCGTGGAGCGTCATCGTGAAAGGTGTCGCCGCGCAGCTGGAGAGCCAGACCGAAATCGACGAAGCGGACCGCCAGCCGCTCGTGCCATGGATTCCGACCCTCAAGTACAGGTACGTGCGGATCACGCCGCTCTCGATCAGTGGGCGCCACTTCCGCCGGGATGCCGAGCCGGAAAGGTACTGATGTGACTCGGTGGGTGCGCAATGTCCTCGTCGCTCTGACGGGCGTGATCGCGGTGACCGCCATCGCCGGCGGGTCGGCGTTGAAGTAGGGCATCCGCATGGTGGCAATTGTCGATGAGCTTCTCGCGAGCGGCGAGCCGTCGATTCGCTGGCGAACGCGCACTCTCGTTCTGGGCGATGGCGATGCCGCGCCGGGTATGAAACAGCTTCGCGAAGAGGTTCGCAGGTCAACTCGAGTGCGTGACTTACTTGACGCCAATGCCCGTCTCCGCCCAGTCCCGTACGCGAAGTGGCGTGGCGCGCACTGGGTGCTGCTCGCTCTGAGTGAGCTCGGGTATCCGCCCGCCGACCCACTGCTCGGACCGCTCCGCGATGCCGTTCTCGATCAGTGGCTCGCCGAGCGCTACCGTCGTGAAAAGGACGTCGACGGCGTCCAGCCGGGTGAACACGAGACGGCGGTGCCGCGAATCCGTGGACGCGCGCGGCGCTGTGCCTCGCAGCAGGCAGGAGCGCTGCTGTCGATAACACGCCTGAAATTCGACGACGGGCGCGGCCCGCAGCTCGTCGAGCTTCTGCGACGGTGGCAATGGCCGGACGGCGGATGGAACTGCGACAGGACACCGACCACGGTCATGTCGTCCGTCAACGAGACGCTGCTGCCCATCCGTGCCCTGGCCGCCTACGGCACGGCGTCCGGAGATTCCGCGGCGACGGAGATGGCGCAGAGAGCGTGCGATGTGCTGCTGGACCGTCACGTGGCGTTCCGGCGCTCGAACGGTGCGCCGTTGACAAAGGATGTGATGCAACTCCACTACCCGCTCTACTGGCACTACGACGTCCTCGGTGGTCTCGTCGGACTGGCCGAAGCGGGGATGATCGGGGACGCGCGCTGCGCCCGGGCACTGGATGTGCTGGAGTCACGTCGACTCCCCGACCGCGGATGGCCCGCCGACGCAACATACGGCCCGAAGGCGGAGACCGGCTACAACGTCGACGCAGTCGATTGGGGGCCCATCGGCAATCGCACGGCCAACCCGTGGGTGACGATCAATGCGCTTTATGTTCTGCGGGCGGCGGGACGGTAGCGACGGGCCGCTGGTGCTTGTAGTAGTCGCGCCAGACCAGGCGGTGCAGCGGAATCCATTTCGGGATCGTGCGAAGCCCGGGGATGAACGGCAGCAGGGCCAGGAGGATGGTCAGGACTGCCATGATCAGCACGATCACAAGGTCGGCATTCGGGAGGGACGCGAACGGTTCGACCTGGTAAAAGAAGGAGAACAGCCACAGCCACGACTGGCCAGGATAGTTGCCGGTCTCGTTCATCATCCCCCACTGGTCGCCTGTCAGGTGCTGATCCGCTGCGAGGTTCTGGAAGTACGTTCCGTCTCCCAGGAAGAGGATGGCCGGCGTGTAGTTCAGGTTGTAGAAACCGCCTTCGTTCGCCAACGCCCCGTCGAGCGCTCCGCGGTTCGACATGGCACTGAGCGATGAGATGAGCTCCGGCACAGGGCCGTAGTCGCCGCTGTCGGCAGCCGGCAGGGTCGTGCCCTTTTCAGCGGCGAGCGCTTTGGAGTAGTTGGTCGTCCACTTCGTCTTGTCCGCCGCTGAGGCTGCCGACCAGGTCGCCACAGCCGTTGGGACGGCCGGCAACGTCTCCAAGGGACCGATGACGAATGCTTTCGCCGTATCGATCGGGATGCGCACACCGGACATACTCTGCAGGTCCAGTGACCCGAGGGTCTGAGTAGCGCCGGCCGTGCTGTTGTATGGCGGGCCGTAGCCTGCCGTGTCACTCGTGCCGGCCAGTTCGGCGGTCGCGGTGGTCGCGAAGTCGACGGGCTGGCTCGTCGACCAGTTCTGGAGTGTGATGCTCGGCTCGTCGGGCGATCCGAAGACGGCGACGAGACCGATCGTGATCAGGGCCACCACGATGAAGCCGATCGTCACCTCTTTGAAGAGGTCGTAGTCGCGGACGCGACCGCGCCACGGCCGGCTGGCGAGATCGTCGCCTGCCCGCCACGACATGTTCGGCGAGCGGTTCATTGCTGCTCCTCGGATTCGTTCCCTGCCCTGGCCACCTGGTCGTCGGTCTCCGTCGCGTCGATCGGTGGCACCACGCCGTGGATGCGGACCAGGAGCACGTGAAGCACGACGATCGCCGCGACGGCCAGTGGAAGAACGGCGATATGCCAGCCGAACATCTGGCCGAGGTTCGCAACATTGAACCACGCCCCGACGCCCACGGCATTCAGTGCGTCCTTGCCTTCGAAAGCGATCCACTGCGAGTCGAAGTTCGTCTGCAGGAGGTATCCGGTGAAACCGGCGACGATCGAGACAGCGAACGCGATGACGCCCGTGATCCAGGTCAGCACCCGCCCTCCGCGCCAGGCGGCCATCCAGTATTTGCCCCAGAGGTGCACGACCATGAACATGAAGAAGAGCTCGACGCTCCACAGGTGCACGCCGTTCGTGAAATGCCCGAGGCCCGAGACGTGGTCCCAGGCCGGACCGTTGAGGCTCAGCACGAGACCCGACGCGATGACGACGGCGAGGGCCGCAAGCGTGGCCATCCCGAACACGTAGATCCAGGATGCGACATAGCTGGGCTGCTCCTGCGGCAGGAGCTTGTCGGGTGGAAGGCGTCTGAGCAGCCACCTGCGCGCGCGACCCGTCCAGGTGAAGACCTCATCGGCGTCGTCCTGGGGTTCGACCCTGACCGGAGGCTTGAGGGCGCTCATTTCCGCCGCCGCGCTTTCGGGAAGGGCAGAAGCAGGGCCACGACGAACAGCACGATCATCACCGCGATAACGATGAGATTGCCGAGCTGTACGACAAAAGGCCCCCAGCCCAGGTAGATTCCCGGCGACACGCTCTCGATCATCTCCACGAGAGTCTCCTTTGTTCGTATGCACAGGGTGACTCAGCCCGACGACAGCGGATAGGGTCCAAGGTCCCGGAGGACTTTCGGCCCTGCCGGTCGCTGACGAAGCGCGATCGAATCAACGCATGAACTCCACCGCCGATCTACCCGAATGGTCCGCGCAAGGACCCGTCGTCGAGCTCTCCGAAGAAACATGCTGGAGCCTCATCGCGGGCGCAGGCATCGGCCGCCTCGGCGTCGTGATCGGCGAGCAGCCGGAGATCTTTCCCGTCAACTACTTCGCCGACGGCGAGACAGTCGTCTTCCGTTCGGCCGAAGGCACCAAGCTCCGCGGGATCGTCGCGGATCGGCTTGTCGTCTTCGAAGTCGACTCGGTCGGCGAATTCCACAACTGGAGCGTGTCTGTCAAAGGCGCCGCCGAGGTCATGGGACCCGCCTACGCGAACCGCGCTGCGGAAGACGCGCTGCCGCCCTGGCATCCGGTGACCGAGTACAACTTCGTCGAGATCCGCCCCTCCTCCATCACGGGCCGCCAATTCGAACATCACCTCAACGCCGTGCGCCGATCCGACGACGGCACCCTGTCACCCGAGCTCTGACCGAGCCGGGAAACCGAACAGAAAGAAGATCATGAAGGCTCTCGTCTATGCGGGTCCCGGAAACATGAGTTGGCGCGACGTACCACAGCCGGTCATCCAGCATCCGACCGACGTCATCGTCAAGATGGAAGCGACCACGATCTGCGGCACCGACCTGCACATCCTGAAGGGAGACGTTCCCGAGGTCGAGTCGGGCCGCATCCTCGGCCACGAAGGCGTCGGTGTCATCACCGAGGTCGGGTCGGGAGTCACCAGACTCTCCGTCGGCGACCGCGTGATCGTGTCGTGCATCAGTTCCTGTGGGCGGTGCGAGAACTGCCGGGCCGGCCTGTACAGCCACTGTCTCGACGCGGAAGGCGCTGCCGGAATCGGGTGGATTCTCGGTCACCTGATCGATGGCACCCAGGCCGAGTACGTTCGTATCCCGTTCGGTGAGAACTCCCTCTACACAGTGCCCTCCGGAGTCAGTGACGCGGAGGCGGTGCTCCTGTCGGACATCCTGCCCACCGGATTCGAGATCGGTGTGCAGTACGGGCAGGTGAAGCCGGGCGATGTGGTCGCGGTCATCGGGTCAGGGCCGGTCGGACTTGCCGCGGTCATGACTTCGCGTCTCTACGGCCCTTCGAAGGTCATCGCCGTCGACGTCGATCGCGCCCGGTTGCGCCGGGCGTCCGATTTCGGGGCGACCGACACCGTCGACTCGACCGCTGACGACTGGAAGGAGCAGGTGCTCGCGCTGACGGACGGGGCGGGAGTGGATGTCGCGATCGAAGCTGTCGGAATGCCCCGCACCTTCACGATGGCGACCGAGATCGTGCGGCCCGGCGGCCACGTCGCCAATGTCGGAGTCCACGGAAGACCCGTCGACCTCGCCCTGAACCAGCTGTGGATCGCCAACATCACGATCTCCATGGGTCTGGTGAACACGAACACGCTCGGGATGCTGCTGAAACTGGTCGCCCAGCGGGCGCTGCCGGCGCGCGCCTTCGTCACCCACGAGTTCACCTTCGACCAGGTCGAGGCGGCGTACGACGTGTTCGCAAACGCGGCGGAGCACGACGCGCTCAAAGTCCTCATCCACGACGGGCCGCGCCTCCTCGAGGCAGCCTCCAGCACCGCAAACGCGCAGGACGCGGCCGAGAAGATCTACATCGACGGCATCGACCGGTTCACACACCCCGGCGAAGTCTTCAACTGACGGTCAGTACCCGGAGAACCGGGGTCACTTCTTCTCGGTCCAGGGCGCCGACGAGCGGGCGGACACAGCCGTCACGATCACCACGACGGCAAGCAGCAAGAGCGCTGCGAAGATCGGCCAGGGCGCAAGGCCCACGCGAATGAGCACCACGCCGATGAGGGCGCCGACGAACATGCTCGAGATCGAGACGAACCGTCGGCCGATCTTGCTGCTGGTGCCACCCGCCGCTTTGCTGTCTGCAGAGATTCCGGTGATCGTCAGCGTGAGCACTGTCGTAGTCAGGTCGGGAACGGCCAGCGCCCGTGCTGTCGCATTCTGCAAGCCCATGCCGACGCCCAGAAGGGCGATCAGAACGGCGATCCAGACGTTGTCATACGGGCGGGGGGCGACCAGCGCGACGACGAACGACGCTGCGAACATGACCGCCTGAATTGTCGTCGAGCCCAGCAGATGACGCCCGCGGTGACCTCCGAAGGTCGACTGGACGCGGCCGCCGATGAACGCTCCGACGCTGAAGGTGATGATCGCGAGGATCGAGGCCCACCAGACGAACCCGGGCAATCCACCCAGAGCAAAGGCGAGGAACACCACGTTCCCGGTCATGTTGGCGACGAAGACGTGGCCGAGCTCGATGTAGCTGAACGCATCCACGAGTCCTGTGACGACGGTGAGGAGCACGAGAAGCAGCGGCAGCGGGCCGTGCGGGTTGCCTCGCGGGACCGCGATCGCGCGCCAGCTATCCATGAAACGCCCGCTCATCGCGCTGTTCCTTCCGTGATGCGGGTCCGTCGGTGCAGCACGAGGTACGTACCGGCCGCGCCCACGATGCCGGCGAGCGTGGCAGCGATCGAGACGCCGGTGACCCAGAATCCGGACAACCCGAAGGCGCCGTCCAGGGAGAGCAAGCCGGGTCCTGTCCACGCCACGGCGACACCGAGCGCGGTCAGGAACAGAGGGTATTCGTACCCCCCGTTCTGCGACCAGAAGCCGTGACCGAGTTTCACGATGGTTGCGATGCCCATCACGGCGATGACCCCGGCGGACGCCAGCGGCGTCAGCAGCCCCGCCACGAGGGCGACGCCCGCGGTGATCTGCGTGCTCGAAGCGATGAACGCGGTCACCTTTCCGCCGACGAACCCGTCCGCGCGGAATTCGGCGCTGGACGCTTCCAGTCCGCCGCCACCCCAGAGGTGCGTCGCCTTTTGGATGCCGTGCGTGGCGACGAACGCACCCAGCACGACACGAAGTATGAGAAGCCCAATGGCCATCCTGATCGACCCTTCCGTCTCCTCCATCATCGGGTCGTCACGGCTATGCGTCCAACAGCGAGATCAGCTAGTGATCATCTCTTTCGCTTATCGTTCGAGGCCGTCCAGCCGGTCCAGTCCGTCGAGCCCGTCAAGGAAGTCGAGGAAGCGGCGCCCCGCGGCAGAGATCCGTGCCGGATCGAAGACAACGGACACCGGATGCACGGCCAGGGGATCCCGCAGCTCGAAGACGCAATAGTCCCCTTCCACATCGGCGGCGTCGGCTGCAGCGTGAATGGTGAGGGCGTGCGGCACGATGGCGACGCCCAGGCCCATCGCGGCGAAACGCACCATGTCCGTCACCTGGGACATTTCGAAGACGGAGGAGGGCTCGATCCCCGCGCGCTTCAGCGCTTCGTCGACGTGTAGCCGGATGCCCGTACCCGGAGCGAAATTGATGAGCGGACCGAACTTGAGGGCCTGCCGCAACGTCAGTGGTCCGACGAGCTTGCGCGAGACGTCCGCGTCGATCACGGCGACCAGCGGATCGGTGGCGATCAGTCGCGCCTCAAGCCCTTCCGGCAGTTCGTCAGGGCTGACACCGACCACCGCCACATCGAGCAGCCCATGCTGGAGGCCGTCGACCATCTCCGTAGAGGGCTGGTTGACGATCGAGATCTCGATCTCGGGATGGGCTTCGTGGAACCGGCTGATCGGGCGCACGACGTCGATCGGGCTGGCCGAAGTCTGGATCAGGCCGAGGTTCAGATGTCCTTTCTCCAATCCGAGGTGTGAGCGCATCTCCGCCTGTGCACGAGCGGCATCGGCGACGATGCGGCGGGCGTGAGGCAACAGGAGCTCACCGGCCGGGGTCAGCTCCACGCTGTGACTGGTGCGCACGAACAAGCGGGTCCCGAGCTCCTTTTCGAGCCTGCTCACCTGCTGGCTCAGAGCGGACTGTGCGACGAAGCTCTGTTCGGCCGCTCGCGTGAAGTTCTTCTGGTCTGCGACGGCGAGAAAGTATCGAAGGTGGCGTAGTTCCATGATGTGTCTATCGTTGTTTGCGATTGGTATTAGACAGGTTACATCTTGGACTTATACCTGTCACGCGTTCTATCTTCCTCGTATACGCCTCTCCCGAGGCTCGAAACAAGAGGAATACAGATGGCAACACAATCAATGCCGGTCGGAGGAATGCGTCCGGTCGACAGCGCGGGAACCGGTGCAGACCTGGTCGTGCGCAACGCGAAGATCTACACGGGAGACCCCGCCCACCCTGCCGCGACCGCCGTGGCGATCAAGGACGGCGTCTTCGTCGCCGTCGGTGGAGACGCTCAGGTGGCCCGCCACATCCGCTCGAACACCCGCATCATCGACGCGCTCAACCGGCGGGCCATTCCCGGCCTGAACGACTCCCACACGCACGTGATCCGCGGTGGGAACAACTACTTGATGGAGCTGCGCTGGGACGGAGTCCGCTCGCTCCGCCGCGCCCTCCAGATGCTGCGCGAACAGGCCGGCCGCACCCCGAAGGGCCAGTGGGTCCGGGTGGTCGGCGGCTGGACCCCTGAGCAATTCGCGGAGAAGCGGCTCCCCACGCTGAAGGAGCTCAATGCCGCAGCCCCCGACACCCCGGTGTTCGTCATGCACCTGTACCAGTCGGCGCTGATGAACAAGGCGGCCCTCACAGCGGTCGGCTACACGCGCGAGTCTCCCAACCCTCCCGGCGGCGAGATCGTGCGCGACCGCTCCGGGGAACCGACGGGTCTCCTCCTGGCGGCTCCAGGCGCATCCCTTCTCTACTCGACGCTCTCCAAGGGCCCGATCCTCGGCGACGAGCAGAAGCTCGAATCCACGCGGCACTTCTTCCGCGAGCTGAACCGCTTCGGACTCACCAGCGCTATCGACGCTGCGGGTGGGTTCCAGGACTTCCCGGGCGATTACGGCACGGTCATGCAGCTGGCGCAGCGCGGCGAGTTGAGCATCCGAATCGCGTACCACCTCTTCCCGCAGACAGCCGGCCAGGAACTGGACGACCTTCGCCGCTGGATCGGGATGGTCAAGCCCGGCGACGGCGACCAGTGGCTCCGCGCGAACGGCGCTGGTGAGAACCTCGCTTGGAGTCCCGCCGACTTCGAGAACTTCGCGGAGCCTCGCCCGCAACTGCGCGAATCCGCCGCCGCGGACCTTGAGGCGGCAGCGCGCCTCCTCATCGAGAACGACTGGGGCTTCCGGCTTCACGCGACCTACGACGAGACGATCCGGCACGACCTGGACGTCTTCGAGAAGATCGCGAAGGACGCCGGCGGCACGCTGGGCGTTCCGTGGATGTTCGACCACGCGGAGACGATCAGCGACAACAGCATCGACCGCGTGAAGGCTCTCGGCGGAAACGTGGCCATCCAGAACCGGATGTACTTCCAGGGCGCCGCCTTCGAGAACCGCTACGGCAGGACAGCGACGGAATGGGCCCCTCCGGTGACCAAACTCCTCGCTGCCGGCCTGACCGTGGGTGCGGGGACGGATGCGACACGCGTTTCGTCCTACAACCCGTGGCTGTCGCTGCACTGGCTGACCACGGGAACGGATATCGGTGGGTCGCAGCTGTACAGCCGCGAGAACATCGTGGATCGGGCGACAGCGCTCGAGCTGTACACCGTCGCAGGTGCGAAGCTCTCCGGCGAGGCGGATCAGAAAGGCACGATCGAAGTCGGCAAGTACGCCGATCTGGCCATCCTCTCGGCCGACTACTTCACGGTGGCCGACTCCGCCATCCCGGACATCGAGGCTGAGCTCACGATCGCCGGCGGCCGGATCGTCTACGCCTCGGACGAGTACGAGGGACAGGACGATTTCCTCGAGGCTCCGTCGATCGAATGGAGCCCCGTCGCGCACTTCGGTGGATACCAGGGCACGCCGTCCGGCGTGCGACAGGCGAACGGATTCGTGGAGGCCTCAGCCGACGCCGCCGAGCAGCGCGCCTGGCGCGAACGGCGGGGAGAGCACGTGCACCTGCACTCGCACGACCCGCTCGAGGACCACTGACCGTGGACGTCCTTATCGCGTTCTCGGCGGGAGCGCTCGTCGGAGTGCTCTACGCGCTGCTGAAAGTCGCGGCCCCCGCTCCGCCGGTCATCGCGCTCTTCGGCCTGCTCGGCATGTGGGCGAGCCAGTCTCTCCTCGGAGGGCTGCTGTGAGCATCCGACGCGTGCTTCGCGCCAGCGCCGTTTCGCTCGGCGCCGGGATCGTGATGGGCGTCGTCTACTGGGCCATCCACGTCCAGTCGCCTGCCCCGGGGCCGATCGCCCTGGTCGGGCTTCTGGGAATGGTGGCCGGCCAATGGGTGGCGCGCCGGGTCCGTCAACGCCTCACGTCGAGGCGCGAGCGCCGCACGACGATCGCAAACTGATCGAACTCAGGTCTTCAATCGGTTTTGCCGATCGGCACAGGATGCGTTCGCTATCGCCCGCACCTTGTTCCGGACCTGAACGAGTGACACCATTTCTAACTGCAAATCAATGCAAACGCATGGATTTCTTTCATGCGAACCCAGCACACACAATGTGTCTCCAGCAACAAAGGAAACAGGGAATGACCGAGTTCAATCTTGACAACGTGAAGGCCGCCCCCAGCGAGGATCTCATCACCCCCGAGAACAGCGTCTTCCTCTTCGTCGACCACCAGCCGCAGATGTTCTTCGGCGTCGGCAGCGGCGACCGCCAGTCGATCATCAACGGCACGGTGGCCCTGGCCAAGGCGGCGAAGGCGTTCAACGTCCCCACCGTCCTCACGACCGTCGCCGCCCAGAGCTTCTCCGGAAACCTGCTCCCGGCACTCCGCGACGTCTTCCCCGACGACGAGATCATCGACCGCACGACCATGAACGCGTGGGAGGACCAGAACGTGGTCGACGCGATCAAGGCCACCGGACGCCGCAAGATCGTCATCTCCGGTCTCTGGACCGAGGTATGCCTTGTCCTTCCCGTCCTGTCCGCTCTCGCACAGGGCTACGAGATCTACGTCGTCGCCGATGCGTCGGGTGGCGTGACCGCTGAAGCGCACGAGCACGCCCTCCTGCGCATGGTCAACGCCGGCGCCGTTCCCGTCACCTGGCTCCAGATCCTTCTCGAGCTCCAGCGCGACTGGGCACGCGGGGAGACCTACGTCGCCGTGACGGACATCGTCAAGGCCCACGGTGGCGCCTATGGCCTCGGCCTGCACTACGCCGGCGACTTCCTCGGCGGCCACGCCGGCTAGCCGAAGGACAGCACATCACCGGAACGCCCGGCTGGGAATCTCCAGCCGGGCGTTCGGCGTAGGTGCACAAGACTGCGCCAACGGCAACCCCTAACCCTGACGCGCCGGGGTGTCGCAGACTCTCCCTATGTCACATTCGAAAAAATCCTCCGGGCCGCTGGTCAAGCGCATGCCGAAAAAGGTGTACGAGGCCGAGCTCGAGAAGCTGCAGATCGAACTGGTCGGGATGCAGCAGTGGGTCATCGAGACCGGCTCGCGGGTCGTCGTCATCTTCGAAGGCCGGGATGCCGCCGGCAAAGGCGGCGCGATCAAACGGATCATGCAGTACCTCAACCCTCGCTCCGCGAGAGTGGTCGCGCTTCCCACCCCGAACAAGCGCGAGAAAGGCCAGTGGTACTTCCAGCGGTACATCCAGCACCTGCCGACCAAGGGCGAGATCGTGCTGATGGATCGCTCCTGGTACAACCGCGCGGGTGTCGAACACGTCCTCGGTTACTGCACCCCCGAGCAGTACAAGCGGTTCCTGCACCAGGTCCCGACCTTCGAGCGGATGCTCGTAGAAGACGGCATCATCCTGGTCAAGTACTGGTTCTCGGTCTCCGACGAGGTGCAGGAGGAGCGGTTCCACTCCCGGCTGAACGATCCGATGCGCCGCTGGAAGCTCTCAGAGACCGACCTCTTCTCGATCACCAAGTGGGAGGACTACTCCGACGCGAAGGACGCGATGTTCGAGGCGACCGATCATGCGGACGCGCGCTGGTGGACGATCGAGAGCGACGACAAGCGGGCCGCACGTATCAACTCGATCCACCATCTGCTCAGCCAGATCCCCTACGAGCCGCGCGAGCCGGAGCCCGTGAAGATACCGAAACGGCCCGGCGCCGACAACGAGGACCGACCGCCGAAGGCCGAGTTCGAGTACGTCCCCGACCACGCCGCTGCCGTGACGAAGAAGGCTGACAAGAAGTCGTAGCCGATGAGGCTACAGTGACGCTCATGACCAATGAGACACCCATCGCCTATACCGCGCTCGAGAAGGGAGTCCCGGTGCTGAGCGCCGATGGCACCCGGATCGGTACCGTCGAGCACGTGCTTCAGGACAGCAGGATCGACCTGTTCGACGGCATCGCGATCACGACGGAAGCTGGGGTGCGCTTCGTCGACGCCGACCGCGTCGAACGCATCACGACTGCCGCCGTCCACACCACGCTGACCGATGCCGATGTCGCTGCCCTGCCTGAGCCGCAGGGTACCGAGGTGTTCGAGGCTGACCCCGCCGAGTTCCAGGGCAACGGGCTGAGCGCCTGGTGGGGTCGCATGTTCATGCGCGAGCACTGGATGCGCGACAAGGAATAGGTGCACGACCGATCCCGTCGATTGTCTACGCTGGCGGAATGAGCGAAACGCCGACACCCAGCCGCTTTCGCATCCGCTGGGGCTGGTTCATTGCATGCATTCTGCTGGGCCTCGCCGCCATCGTGATCGGGTGGCTGGTGATACCGGCCGCCGCGGGTCGGAGCTACCTCGCCGGCGTGCTGGCCAACGTCGGCACGACGTTGCTGCTGGTGGGAATCGTGGTGCTGCTGGAGCGACGGATCGTCGACAACGCGGCACGCTTGGTCCGCAGGGCGAACGAGCAGACGAATGAGGCGATCCGAGTCCAGATTCAGGATCTGGAGCGACGACTGGCCACGGAATGGGAGACTGCGACGCCCGAGAACATGGGCGAGAAGAAGGCCGAGACCACGCGGCTCACCGACGAATTCACGAAGCGGATCGTCGATCAGGCCAGAAACGTCGATCACGCACCGCACGAGGAGTGACCGTGGCCAAGGCAGCCTCGTCAGTACGAGCCTGGATCGGGACGATCGCCTTCCTCTTCCTCGCTCCCGGCATCGTCGCGGGCCTCATTCCGTGGCTCATCACCGGCTGGCGGTGGCACGACTGGGGTGAGGCGACCTGGATCGTCGTGTCGATCGCCTGGGTCGCGATCGTGGTGGGAGTGGCATTCCTCTTGTATGCCTTCGCGCTGTTCGCCCTGCACCAGGGAACACCCGCTCCGGTCGCCCCGACCGCGACACTCGTCGTGACCGGGGTCTACCGCTTCGTACGCAATCCGATGTACCTCGCAGTGCTGGCAATCATCCTCGGCCAGGCGCTCCTCTTCGGTTCGTGGGGGCTCGTGCTCTACGCCGCGATCGTCCTGGCCGCCGTTGTCACGTTCGTGAAGCTCTACGAGGAGCCGACCCTGACGGAAACGTACGGCGAGCAGTATCTCGAGTACCGGCGCAACGTCCCGGGGTGGTGGCCGCGAATCACACCATGGCGGCCGTGACTACAGTTGGCCCATGACGACAGCGCGACTCTCGGCGTGGGCGGTGGCGGGCATCCCCGAAGTCGCCGCGGGCGACGACCTGGCACTGCTCATCGGCGACGCACTTGCCGCCTGCGAACCCGACGACCAGCCACGGGCCGGCGACATCGTCGTCGTGACCAGCAAGATCGTATCGAAGGCCGAGGGCCGCTTCGTGCAGGCGGATGATCGCGAGCAGGCGATCACGGATGAGACGGTGCGCGTCGTGGCGACCCGGGTCACCGGCGACCACATCACCCGTATCGTCGAGAACCGTCTCGGCATCGTGGGCGCAGCAGCAGGGGTGGATGCGAGCAACACGCCCGAAGGCACGGTTCTGCTGCTGCCGCTGGATCCGGATGCGTCGGCCGCCGCCATCTGCGCGGCGCTTCGGGAGCGGTTCGGCGTCGAGCTCGGCGTGATCGTGTCCGACACGCTGGGTCGCGCGTGGCGCATCGGCCAGACCGATGTCGCGATCGGGGCGGCGGGTGTGCTGGTCACGGACGACCTGCGGGGGTCGACGGATGCGCACGGCCGGCCTCTCGGGGTGACCCAACCGGTCGTCGCCGACGAGATCGCCGCGCTCACCGACCTCGTGAAGGGAAAGTCGAGCGGGCTCCCGGTTGCGGTGGTGCGCGGGCTGGGCCGCTACGTCACCGGCCTGGACGCTCCGGGAGCCCGAACGCTGGTGCGCACCGGTCCGACAGACATGTTCCGCCTGGGCACTGATGAGGCGCTCGCCGAAGGGTACGCGCGCGGTTTCGAGGCGGGGCGGGCATCCGAGTGACCGAGTGGGTGGTGGTGGTGCCGTTCAAAGGCGCGGCGGATGCGAAAAGCAGGCTCTCCGGATCGTTCGACAACTCCTCGCGTGCGGCGCTCGCGCTCGCGTTCCTGGTCGACACCGTCAGCGCCGTGCGCGCCGTGCCCGACGTGTCGAGCGTGCTCGTCGTCTCGAACGAGCAGGGGCTCGCCGCGGACCTCGCGGCCGCGGGACAGACGCCCGGCCGCGCCGATGTGGAGCCGCTGGTGATCGCCGATCCGGGTGGCGGGATCAATGCCGCCATCGCCGCGGGTCTCGCTCTGGCCCGCGCATCCGCCCCCGGCACCTGGGCGGCTGCCCTCACCGGCGACCTCGCTGCCCTGCGTCCGTCCGACCTCGTGGAGGCTTTCGCACTCGCTGAAGCTGCAGCGTCGACCGGCGCACGCCGCACGTTCGTGCATGACCGCGAAGGTTCCGGAACCACGATGGTCGCCTTCGCTCCCGGCGCGGAATCCCCCACGCAGTTCGGTGTCGGATCGTCCGCCGCGCACACGAGCGCGGGCTACCGTCCGCTGGCGGTTCCGGCCGAGTCGTCGCTGCGGCTCGACATCGACGACGCCGACGACCTCGAGCGCGCCCGACTCCTCGGCCTCGGGGAAGCGACGCAAACCGCACTGGACGAACAGGTCACGCCGCGTTCATCCGATCCCGCCAGGCCACCAGTTCCCGCGCCTGGCGCAGGTCGAGGTCGAGCCCGCTGATCCCGAGCGTGAAGAGCCGCGCACCCAGCTCGTACTGCGCCTCGACAGGCTCGAGCGAGCCGATCGTACCGTCGTGGGTGCGTTTCACGCCGGTCGAGATCTCGATCTCGGACATGTCGCGACCGACGCGATCACACCACTCCTGAAGCACACCGAGCTTGCGCTCCAGGGTCTCGACATCACTGAAGCTGTGCCAGGTATCGGCGTACTGGGCCACAATCCGCAGCGTCTTCTTCTCGCCTCCGCCGCCGATGAGCACAGGGATCGACCGGGTCGGAGCCGGATTCAGCCTGTCCCACCGGGACTTGATTCGCGGGAGCGCTTCGGAGAGCGCGTCGAGGCGGAGGCCGGGTGTGCCGAACGTGTAGCCGTAAGCGTCGTAGTCGCGTTCGAACCAGCCGGAGCCGATGCCGAGGATGAGGCGCCCGGTGTCACCTCCGTGCGCACTGATGTGGTCGACCGTGCGGGCCATGTCGGCGAGCAGGTCCGGATTCCGGTACGAGTTGCAGGTGACGAGGGCGCCGATCTGGATGCGGCTGGTCTGCTCGGCCCAGGCGGCGAGCATCGTCCAGCATTCGAAGTGCAGGCCCTCCGAGTCGCCTGACAACGGGTAGAAGTGGTCCCAGTTGAAGGCGATGTCGACGCCGAGGTCTTCGATTGCGGCGACGGTGTCGCGCAGCTGCGCATACGTCGCGTGCTGCGGCGCGAGCTGGACGCCGATGCGTACGGGGCGGTCGGTCATGATGTTCCTCCAAGGTCGGCGATGGTTTGTCGGTCGAGTGATTCCGGATAGGCAGCCCGGAACCCAGCGGTCTGGAGCGCGGTGGCCGCGATCGCGGCAGTCGTCGGGACATCGTGCATCCAGAGCGGATGCGCCGAGGCGCGGATGCCGGCCGCCTGCAGGTCTGCGACGACTCCCGCATCCGTCTCGTCGACGAGCCAGCCGTCGAGGATGCCGCCCACCGACCGCGAACCGTACAGGAGGCCGACGCCGAGGGCGGTCGACTCGACCCCGACGATGTCGAGGCACCGGTCGGCCATACCGCGTACGACCCTCCCGCCGATGATCGGCGACACCCCGACCACGCGGGCGTCGGTGTCGCGCAGCGCATCGCGCACACCCGGGATGGCGAGGATCGTGCCGATCGAGACGACCGGATTCGACGGCGGGATGATGACGACCTCGGCGTCGCGGATCGCCTCCACCACACCGGGTGCCGCCTCTGCGTGCTCGAGGCCGACCTGCACGAACTCGGTGGCCGGAGCGGCCGCGCGGTAACGCACCCACCACTCCTCGAAGTGGATGAGGTCGCCTGCGCGGTGCTCGTCGATGTCGGCTGCGAGCCGCACGTTCGTCTCGACAGCGTTGTCGCTCATGGGGAGCAGCCGGACGCCCGGCTGCCAGCGCCGCGCGAGGATCTCCGTGGCCTCGCTCAGCGTTCGGCCGGAGCGGAGCAGGTCGGTGCGCACGATGTGGGTACCGAGGTCGAGGTCGCCGAGCGTGAACCAGTCCCAGCCGGCGCCGTAGGCCGCGATCTCGCCGGACGTACGGCGCGTCTCGTCGGCGCGACCCCAGCCCTGGTCTTCGGCGACGCCTCCGCCGAGCGTGTACATGATCGTGTCGAGGTCGGGGCAGATGCGCAGGCCGGTCAACCACATGTCGTCCCCGGTGTTCGCGATCACGGTGACCGGCACCGTGGAGCCTGGGCCGTCAGTGGAACGTTGTTCTTCGGCGAGGTACCCGAGCAGTCCGCGGATGAACCGGGCGCCTCCGACACCGCCGGCCAGGACGGTGATGCCCGTCATCGGGCGAGCGCCGTGCCGTGTCGTTCGCGGAGGCGCGGCAGGATCTCGGCGCCGTACAGCTCGATGAACCGCGCCTGGTCGGTGCCCGGGCCGTGGAACACGAGATGCCGGAAGCCGAGGTCGATGTACTCCTCGATGCGCCGGACGTGCTCATCCGGGTCGGCTCCGACGATCCAGCGTGAGGCCGCGCGTTCGATCGGTAACGCGTCGGCCAGGCGTTGCATCTCACGCGGGTCGTCGACACTCATCTTCTCTTCGGGGGTGAGCGCGAGAGCCGCCCAGTGGCGGGTGTCCTGCAGTGCGCGTTCGGGGTCGGGATCGAACGAGACCTTCATCTCGATGAGCGTGTCGACGTCGTCCCGGCTGCGGCCGGCCTTCTCGATGCCTTCTTCGAGTGCGGGCAGGAGCGTCTCGGTGTAGAGGGCGCGTTCCTTGCCCGAGGTGGTGATGTAGCCGGAGGCGATCCGGCCGGCGAGCCGGGTCGCGGCGGGTCCGGATGCTCCGATGTAGATCGGGACCTCGGCGTCCGGCTTGTCGTAGATGGTCGCGTTGGCGGTGCGGTAGAACTCGCCGTCGAACGTCACGTCGTCTTCCGACCACAGCTTCTGGATGAGTGTCACGGCTTCTTTGAGTCGCGCGAACCGTTCCTTGATCTCGGGCCATTCGATGCCGAGCACGACTTCGTTGATCGCCTCACCGGTGCCGACCCCGAGAACGACCCGGCCAGGAAACAGCGAGCCGAGCGTCGCGAAGTCCTGGGCGACGACGGCCGGGTGGTAGCGGAACGACGGGGTCAGCACGGAGGTGCCGATCAGGATGCGCTCCGTGCTCGCTCCGAGAGCACCCAGCCACGGGATCGCCGCGGGAGCGTGGCCGCCCTCGTGGTTGAACGGCTGGAAATGGTCGGAGACGAAGACCGAGTCGAAGCCCACCTTCTCGGCGAGCACGCCGAAGCTCAGAAGGTCGGTCGGGCCGAACTGTTCCGCGGAGGCCTTGTAGCCGAGGCGCAGGGGGATGGGCACGGTGGTTTCTCCTCAGGTGGTGGTCAGTCGTGACGGTGTGGATGGGCTCAACGAGAAGGGGTCCATCGAAAATGTGCCGTTGTGTTCACGGAAGGTGTGGGCGTAGCCGGGCCAGAGCAGGGTGAGTCGGCCGGTACGTCCGTCGCGGTACCAGCTCTCGCATCCGCCGGTCATCCACACGGTCGTCGCGGCCAGCTCGTCGATGAGTGCGGTGTACTCGTCTTCGGCCTGACGGGTCACGTCGAGCACGAGGTCCGGGTCGGCCTCGAGGTGGTCGAGTGCGCCGAGGATGTAGTCGAGCTGGGTCTCGATCATGTAGATCGCCGAGTTGTGTCCGAGCCCGGCGTTGGGGCCGTTGACGACGAACAGGTTCGGGAATCCGCTGACGACGGTCGACGCGTATGCGGTCATGCCTCCGGCCCAGTGCTGGGCCAGCAGTTCACCGCCGACGCCACGGACGATCCGGGCATACGGCTGCTGAGCCGCGTGGAACCCCGTGGCGAAGACCACGGCGTCGACGTCGTGCTCCGCGCCGTTGGCGGTGACCAGGGTGTTGCCCGTCACTGCGGCGAGCGCCGACGCTTCGACACTCACGGTCGGGCGGGTCAGTGCCGGGTAGTACTCGCTCGAGATGAGCACACGCTTGCAGCCGATCTCGTAGTGCGGGGTGAGCTTCGCGCGCAGCCCGAGGTCGGGCACCTGCGTCGCGAGGTGGTCGAGCGCACGGTGACGCGCCGCCTCGACCGCCTCCGGAACGCCCGCACGCTGGGCGAAGGCCTCCTCCGCGGTCCAGAACAGCGTCGACCGGAGACGCGCCATCCGCTCGGGGTCGTGCGCGAAGTGCTCCTGCTCGTCTTCGGTGTACTGGTGCTCGTCGCGCGGGATGACGTAGGGCGCGCTCCGCTGGAGGACCACCAGTTCGCGCGCGACCTCTGCGAGTCGCGGGACGAGCTGGATGGCCGAAGCTCCCGACCCGACCACCGCCACGCGTTTGCCGCTCAGCTCGGCGTCGTGATCCCACCGCGCCGCGTGGAACATCGGGCCATGGAACGTGTCGAGCCCCGGAACATCCGGGATGCGCGGTTCGGTCAGCCGACCGCAGGCGAGAACGAGCGTACGCGCCGTGAACGTACCGCGGCTCGTGCGAAGTTCCCAGCGCGAACGGGGGTCGTCCCAGGTCATCGCCTGAACATCCGTGCCGAGCCGCAGGTGGTCGCCGAGCCCCTCCTCGTTCGCACCGGCCTCGAGGTAGTCGCGGATCTCGGCGCCGCCCGAGAAGAACGACGACCAGCGCGGATTCGGCCGGAACGACCAGGAGTACAGGTGCGACGGCACGTCGCAGGCCACTCCGGGATAGGTATTGTCACGCCAGGTGCCGCCGACCGCGTTCGCGCGTTCGAAGATCAGGAACGAGCTCACCCCCTGGCGCTTCAGGCGGATGCCGAGGCCGAGGCCCGCGAAGCCCGCGCCCACGATCGCCACGTCGAGTTCGGTCATCGGCGCACCGCGCGCTTGCGCTCATCCGTCGGATCTCCGTAGGTCGTCGTGCGCTGGCGCACGGGCCGCGAGAGAGCGTGGGCGATGCGGTCGACATCGGCCGGAAGCAGTTCGTGCCCGTATTCGACCCCGGCTTCGGGCAGGACGCGTCCGTCGAAGAGGGTGCCACCCAGGTCGTCGGCTCCGCTCTGGAGCATCAGCGCGGCCTCCGCGAACCCGAGGCGCGTCCACGGCGCCTGGATGTGGTCGATGTGCCCGTGCAGCATGAGGCGGGCCACCGCGTGGACCCGGCGATGCTCGTCCGACTCTCGGCCGGCCGGTCCGGCCCGCAAGCCGATCGCAGGCATGGGCACGAACTCGGTGAAGCCGCCCGTCGAACGCTGCAGTTCGATCAGCCGGCGCAGGTGCCCGACCCGGTCGGCGGCGGATTCGCCGTTGCCGTAGACCATGACCGACGTCGAACGGAACCCCGCCCGGTGCGCCGCCGTGATGATGGCGATCCAGCGGTCGACGGGGAGGTCGCCCGGCGCGACCCGCAGTCGTACCGCGTCGTCGAGGATCTTGACGCCCGTTCCCGGCACGGTATCCACACCGGCCTCGCGAAGGGCCGCGAGGTAGTCGGTGTCGTCGAGCCCGAGTCGTGCGGCGCCGTCGGCGATGTCGGCCGGGCGGAACGCGTGCACGTGCAGCTGCGGCCGGGTGGCTTTCACGACACGGGCCAACTGCAGGTAAGAGTCGGCGGGCAGCGCCTCCGTGATCAGACCCTGGACGCAGAGCTCGGTTGCGCCGAGAACCCAGGCGTCGTCGACGAGTTCTGCCAGCGTCTCGAAGGTGAGGGCCGAGCGATCCGGAGCGTCGCCGCGGTCGGTCCAGGGCAGGTCGGTCGAGGTGAGGTTGGTCGAGGTGACATTGCGATTCACGACGAAGCTGATCGCCTCGCCCACCGTGTAGCGGCGCAGGTCGTTGGCGAGTCCCGCCAGCGCGTCGAGGTCGTCGCTTTCAGCGCCCATCAAGTCCGCATACTCGCGATCGGTGAGTGCCGCCGGCGACGATGCGGCGCGGGAGAGCGCCGCCCGCACCGGCGACGTGTGGACGGCCACCGTCCGGCCCCGCGCCGGCCAGTCGCTGCGTGTGCTCTGCAGCGCCGGCTGGGCGCCGTCGTCGGCGGGAGCGCTCAACAGATCGTCGGGGGCCCGTCGCGGAATCGCGCGAGCACCCTCGTCGGCGAGCATGGTCGAGAGGTCGACGAGGGCATCCACGCGCGGACGCACGGCGGCGTCGATCCACTGGTCGGCATCCCGGATGTACGGCGGATGCACCGTCAGCCGCTCCGTCAGGCGGAAGCCCTCGCGCCGGGTGAGTTCGGCCAGCTCGACGATCTGCGGCCATGGACGCTCCGGGTTCACGTGGTCGGCGGTCAGCGGGCTCACCCCGCCCCAGTCGTCGGCTCCCGCGCGCAGGAGCAGGCCGAGCTCGCTCGCATCGGAGAGGTTCGGTGGCACCTGGATGCGCGCATCCGCCCCCATGACCAGACGCGCGGCCGCCACCGTCGCCGCGTACTCGAGCACGCCGAGGTCGTCGTCGTTCTGCATGGCCGTCGCCGGCTTGGAGCGGAAGTTCTGGACGATGATCTCCTGCAGGTGGCCGAAGCGATCGTGGATGTCCCGCAAGGCAACAAGGGATTCCGCGCGTTCGCGAACCGTCTCGCCGATCCCGACCAGGAGGCCCGTGGTCAGGGGCACCCGCGCGCGCCCCGCATCCTCCAGCACCCGCAGCCGCACCGCCGGGTTCTTGTCGGGCGACCCGAAGTGCACCTCGCCCTTCTCGGCCCACAGCCGGTGCGAGGTCGTCTCGAGCATCATGCCCATCGACGGGGCCACCGGGCGGAGCCAGGCCAGCTCCTCGGCGGTCATCACGCCCGGGTTGAGGTGCGGGAGCAGTCCGGTCTCGTCGAGCACGAGCTGCGCCATCTCGCGCACGTAGTGCAGTGTCGACTCGTAGCCGTGCTCGTCGAGCCAGGCGCGTGCATCCGGCCAGCGGTCCTCCGGCCGGTCGCCGAGCGTGAACAGCGCCTCTTTGCAGCCCATCGAGGCCCCGAGCCGGGCGACGTCGAGGATCTGTTCGGGCGACATGTAGAGCGGCTTGCCCTTGGTCGCCAGCTTCCCCGGGGTGTCGACGAAGATGCAGTAGTGGCAGCGATCGCGGCAGAGTGTCGTGATCGGCAGGAACACCTTCTTCGAAAAGGTGATCACACCGGGGCGGCCCGCACGGGCCAGCCCCTCGTCGCGCAGGCGGGCGGATGCGTCGAGCAAGTGCTCGAGGTCGGCACCGGTCGCGCAAACCAGGGTTTCGGCCTCGTCGACCGTGAGCCGCTCGCCCCCGAGGGCGCGGTCGATCGCGGTCTGGAGATCCCCTGCGAGCGTCCCGCCATCCATTGCGTCAGGGTACCTCTCGAAGGTGTCGAATGTGTTGCTCGTTCGGGATGATCCCCTTGCTCGATTGCGCAAAAGATGCGGGTCTTGGGCGAGCCGGCCCGCATTTTTTGCATAGTCACGGATGCGTTCGCTGCTCGATTTCGCAGAGGGCGGCCATTGCGCGCACGAGTCCGAGGCAGTAGTCATAGAGGACATCAGCGAAGTGTTCCAACCCACCCGGAGGCAGCACATGGCAATCGTTCGAGCAGCAATCACCCAGACGACGTGGACGGGCGACAAAGAGTCCATGCTCGCCAAGCATGAGCGGTTCGCGCGGGATGCCGCTGCAGACGGCGCACAGGTGATCTGCTTCCAGGAACTGTTCTACGGGCCGTACTTCGGCATCACCGAGGATGCGAAGTACTACGACTACGCAGAACCGGCTGACGGCCCGATCGTCCAGCGGTTCGCTGCGCTCGCCAAAGAGCTGAACCTCGTCATGATCCTCCCCATCTATGAAGAGGACATGCCGGGGGTGTACTACAACACCGCGGTCGTAGTCGACGCCGACGGCACGATCCTCGGCAAGTACCGGAAACACCACCTGCCGAACCTCGACAAGTTCTGGGAGAAGTTCTACTTCCGCCCCGGCAATCTCGGCTACCCGGTGTTCAAGACGGCGGTCGGGCCCATCGGCGTCTACATCTGCTACGACCGGCACTTCCCCGAAGGCTGGCGGGAGCTCGGCCTGAACGGTGCCGAGATCGTGTTCAACCCGAACGCGACGAAACCCGGCCTGTCGAACCGTCTGTGGGAACTCGAGCAGCCCGCCGCCGCAGCCGCCAACGGCTACTTCGTCGCTGCCCCGAACCGGGTGGGCAGGGAGGACAACGAGTACGGCGACCTGGCCGTCACCTTCTACGGCATGAGCCAGTTCGTCGATCCGCAGGGAAACGTGGTCGGCGGATACGGCAGTGGCGAACACGAGGAGGTCGTCATCCGCGACCTCGACCTCGACATGGTGCGAGAGGTGCGCAACGCCTGGCAGTTCTACCGGGACCGCCGCCCCGAGTCGTACACCTCCATCCCGAAGCCCTGAGGAGCGCACAATGACCACCACCCTCATCACCGGCGGCACCGTGGTCTCGGCCACCGGTCGTGGCCTCGCCGACGTGCTCATCGACGGAGAGACGATCGCCGCCGTGCTGCAGCCGGGTTCCGTGCTGCTCGGGACGGACCTCGCGGCATCCGTCGACCGCGTGATCGACGCCACCGGCCGGTACGTGATCCCTGGCGGCATCGACGCGCACACCCACTTCGAACTGCCGTTCGGCGGGACGGAGGCGAGCGACACCTTCGAGACGGGAACCCGGGCTGCGGCGTGGGGCGGCACCACGTCGGTCATCGACTTCGCGGTGCAGACGTACGGTACGCGCATCCAGGACGGCCTCGCGAAGTGGCACGAGAAGGCCTCCGGCAACTGCGCGATCGACTACGGATTCCACCAGATCGTCGGCGACGTGACCGAGGACTCCCTCGCAGCCCTCCGCGCCCTGCCCGACGAAGGCGTCAGCAGTTTCAAGCTGTTCATGGCCTACCCCGGCGTCTTCTACTCGGACGACGCGCAGATCCTGAAGGCGATGCAGGTCTCGCGCGACACCGGGATGCTCACCATGATGCATGCGGAGAACGGCCCGGCCATCGACGTGCTCGCCGCCCAGCTCGTGGAGCAGGGCAAGACCGACCCGTATTACCACGGCATCGCGCGGGCCTGGCAAATGGAGGAGGAGGCGACCCACCGGGCGATCATGCTCGCCAACCTCACCGGCGCACCGCTCTACATCGTGCACGTCAGCGCGAAGCAGGCGGTCGAACAGGTCGCGTGGGCTCGGGACAAAGGACAGAACGTCTACGGCGAGACCTGCCCGCAGTACCTGTACCAGTCGCTCGAGGAGCAGCTCGGCGCATCCAGCCCGGAATGGGGTCGCTTCGAGGGCGCGAAGTGGGTCTGCTCGACGCCGCTGCGTTCACGGGCTGAGGGCCACCAGGACTCGATGTGGCAGGCGCTGCGCACCAACGACCTGCAGATGGTGTCGACCGACCACTGCCCGTTCTGCATGAAAGACCAGAAGGAGCTCGGCATCGGTGACTTCCGCAAGATCCCGAACGGCATCGGCTCGATCGAGCACCGCATGGACCTGATGTACCAGGGCGTTGTCACCGGTGAGCTGACGCTCGAACGCTGGGTGGAGCTCACGAGCACGACCCCGGCGCGTATGTTCGGGCTCTACGGCCGGAAAGGCGTCATCCAGCCGGGGGCGGACGCCGACATCGTGCTGTACGACCCGAACGGTCACACAAGCATCGGGCTCAACAAGACCCACCACATGAACATGGACTACTCGGCGTGGGAGGGCTTTGAGATCGACGGACATGTCGACACCGTGCTGAGCCGCGGCAAGGTCGTCGTCGACGACAACCAGTACCTCGGAACGAAAGGCGACGGGCGCTTCCTCAAGCGCGGCCTGTCGCAGTACCTGGCCTGATGAGCGACAGAAGCCTGATGAGCGACAGAAGCCTGATGAGCGAACAAGAACAGGGCCGCACGATGGACTTCGGCATCGTGCTCCAGCCCAACCCGCCCGCCTCGCGCACGATCCACCTGGCGAAGCTCGCCGAGCAGTACGGGTTCAGTCACGTGTGGACCTTCGATTCGCACCTGCTCTGGCAGGAGCCGTATGTGATCTACAGCCAGATCCTTGCGGAGACCCGGCGCGTCATGGTCGGGCCGATGGTGACCAACCCGGCCACCCGGGACTGGACGGTGACCGCATCCGTGTTCGCGACCCTGAACGAGATGTACGGCAACCGCACGATCGTCGGCATCGGGCGCGGCGATTCGGCGGTGCGCGTGATCAACGGCGCCCCAACGACGCTCGCCGAACTGCGGGAGGCGATCCACGTCATCCGCGAACTCGGCAACAGCCGGTCGGTCGACTACAAAGGGTCGACGCTGCAGTTCCCGTGGAGCAAGGGATCCGAACTCGACATCTGGGTCGCAGCCTACGGACCGCTCGCCCTCAAGCTGACCGGCGAGGTCGGCGACGGCTTCATCCTGCAGCTCGCGGATGTCGACATCGCCGAATGGATGATCGGAACGGTCCGGCAGGCGGCCGAGCGAGCCGGACGCGACCCGCAGTCGATCAAATTCTGCGTAGCGGCCCCGATGTACATCGGCGACGACTGGGAGCACATGCGCGAGCAGTGCCGCTGGTTCGGCGGGATGGTCGGCAACCATGTCGCCGACATCGTCGCCAAGTACGGCACGGATGGGGCGGTGCCGAAAGCGCTGACCGACTACATCGCGGGACGCCACGGTTACGACTACAACGAGCACGGCCGCGCGGGCAACACGCACGCCGACTTCGTGCCTGACGAGATCGTCGACCGGTTCTGCGTGCTCGGCACGGCGGACGACCACATCGCGAAGCTGAAACAGCTCGCCGAGCTCGGCGTCGACCAGTTCGCCGGCTACCTGCAGCACGACAACAAAGAGGAGACCCTCCGCGTCTACGGCGAGACGGTCATTCCTGCGCTCACCGAGCACATCCGCGCGAAAGGCTGACCATGAACGCACCCCTCGACGCAGCAGACGGAGATCTCGCCCAGCAGCTCGACCGTTCCCATGTCTTCCACTCGTGGTCGGCGCAGGGCACTTTCGCGGGGCTCGCGATCGCAGGAGGAAGCGGCACAACGGTCTGGGACTTCGACGGCCGCCGCTACCTGGACTTCGCCAGCCAGCTCGTCAACGTGAACATCGGCCACCAGCATCCGGCTGTCGTCGCCGCGATCCGCGAGCAGGCCGAGATCCTGACCACCATCGCCCCGGCCACGGTGAACCTGACCCGCGGCGAGGCGGCGAAACGCATCGTCTCGCGCGCACCCGATGGTTTCAACAAGGTCTTCTTCACCAACGGCGGGGCGGATGCGAACGAGAACGCCATCCGGATGGCCCGCCTCCACACCGGCCGCGACAAGGTGCTCTCGACCTATCGCTCGTACCACGGCAACACCGGCGCGGCCATCGTCGCGACCGGCGACTGGCGGCGCGTACCGAACGAGTTCGCCCGGGGGCACGTGCACTTCTTCGGGCCGTACCTCTACCGCAGCGAGTTCTGGGCAGAGACGCCCGAACAGGAATCCGAACGGGCGCTCACCCACCTGCGCCGCGTGATCGAGAGCGAGGGGCCCGCCTCGATCGCCGCGATCGTGCTCGAGACGGTCCCGGGCACTGCGGGCATCCTGGTGCCGCCGCCCGGCTACCTCGCGGGAGTGCGGGCGCTCGCCGACCAGCACGGCATCCTCGTCATCCTCGACGAGGTCATGGCCGGTTTCGGTCGCACCGGCCGATGGTTCGCCTTCGACGGGTACGACATCGTCCCCGACCTCATCACCTTCGCCAAAGGGGTGAACTCCGGGTACATCCCGGTCGGGGGTGTGGTGATCCCCGACGCGATCGCGAACGACTTCGACGAGCGGGTCTTCCCGGGCGGCCTCACCTACAGCGGGCATCCGCTGGCGATGGCCTCCATCGTCGCGGCGCTCGACGCGATGGAGTCCGAAGGGATCGTCACCCACGCGGCGGAGATCGGGGCGGATGTGATCGAACCGGCCCTCGCATCCCTTGCCTCCGCGCATCCCCTCGTCGGCGACGTGCGCGGCGAAGGAGTCTTCTGGGCGATCGAGCTCGTCGCCGATCGCGGGACCCGCGAACCGGTCTCGGCGGCGACGATGGGCCGCATCAAAGCCGGGTTGCTCGAACGCGGCGTCATCCCGTTCATCCAGGACAACCGCATCCACGTCGTGCCACCGTGCGTCGTCACCGCCGACGAGGTCGGCCAGGCGATGGCCGCCTACGACGAGGTGCTCACCACTGTCGAAAGGGCCGGACAATGACCGACATCATCAACCACTGGATCGGCGGCCGCGAGGTCGCCGGCGACTCCACACACACCCAGCCGGTCTACGACCCCGCGCTCGGCACCTCGACGAAGGAGGTGCGACTCGGCAGCGCATCCGATATCGACGCGGCCGTCGCGACCGCCCTCGCCGCCTTCGCCGAGTGGGGCGGCACGTCGTGGGCCCGGCGGCAGAGCGTCATCTTCGCCTTCCGCGAATTGCTGAACGCCCGCAAGGAGGAGCTCGCGCAGATCCTCACCTCCGAACACGGCAAAGTGCTGTCGGATGCGCTGGGTGAGATCGCGCGCGGCCTCGAAGTCGTCGAGTTCGCGGCCGGGATCGCGCAGCTCGCGAAAGGCGAATACTCGGAGAACGTGTCGACCGGGGTCGACGTCTACTCGTTGCGCCAGCCGCTCGGTGTCGTCGGCATCATCAGTCCGTTCAACTTTCCGGCCATGGTGCCGATGTGGTTCTTCCCGATCGCGATCGCGGCCGGGAACACGGTCGTGCTGAAGCCGAGCGAGAAGGACCCGTCGGCATCCGTCTGGCTGGCGAAGCTGATGCAGGAGGCCGGGCTTCCCGACGGTGTGCTCAATGTCGTGCACGGCGACAAGGAATCGGTGGATGCACTGCTCACCCACCCCGACGTGCAGTCGATCTCGTTCGTCGGGTCGACCCCGATCGCACGCTACGTGTACGAGACCGCGACCGCGGCGGGAAAGCGGGTGCAGGCGCTCGGCGGGGCGAAGAACCACATGCTGGTGCTGCCGGATGCGGACCTCGACCTGGTCGCCGACTCGGCCGTGAACGCCGGGTTCGGCTCAGCCGGCGAGCGGTGCATGGCGATCAGCGTCGTCCTGGCGGTCGACACCACCGCGGACGAACTCGTCTCGAAGATCACGACACGGATGGCCGGCCTGACCACCGGTGACGGGCGCCGCTCCAGCGATATGGGGCCCCTGATCACCGAGGCGCATCGCGACAAGGTCGCAGGCTACATCGACATCGCCGTCGAGGACGGCGCCACGGTCGTCGTCGACGGACGCGACGTCGAGCCCGACGGAGCACCCGAGGGGTTCTGGCTCGGCCCGACCCTGATCGACAACGTCTCGACCGGTTCACGGGTCTACATCGACGAGATCTTCGGGCCGGTGCTCTCGGTCGTACGGGTCTCGGGCTACGACGAGGGCCTCGGCATCATCAACGCCAGCCGCTACGGCAACGGCACGGCGATCTTCACCAACGACGGTGGCGCCGCTCGCCGGTTCCAGCGCGAAGTGCACGTCGGCATGATCGGCGTCAACGTACCCATCCCGGTGCCGGTCGCGTACCACTCGTTCGGCGGCTGGAAGGACTCCCTCTTCGGCGACGCCAAAGCGTACGGCCCGCACGGCGTCGACTTCTTCACCCGTGAGAAGGCGGTCACCTCCCGCTGGCTCGACCCCAGCCACGGCGGTATCAACCTCGGCTTCCCGCGCCACACGTAGGGTCGCCCCACCTGGGCCCGGCTGCATCACCGGCTGCGCTCAGTCGACTGAACGGCTCGCTGCAAAGGCGGGTCGGGCAAATGTCGCCGGGCTCCGGCGAGCCCACACGAGCAGCCCGATGTACGCCAGGTCGAAGACGCTGCAGAGCAGGCCGATACCGATCACGAACAGGGAGCCCGGCAGAAAGCCGAACAGGATGGTCGGGGCCAGCGTGCCCAGCCATTTTGCGACGGCGATCACCAGGCTCTGACCGCGCGGGCCCTGTCGGGCGGCGAACATGGCGATGAACAGACCGGACATGAGGAGGTTCTGCAGGAAGGCGCTGTACTGCGCGGATTTCATGCCGGCCAGTCCGAACTCGGCGATGAACAGCCACTGGACCAGGAACGACATCACGACGATCGCCACGCCCCACGCAATGAAGAGGGGGCGCGTCACGAACGTCGGGAATTCCCGCCGACCGAATCGGAAGAATGTGTAGAGGATGACGACATCGGCCAGCGCCCAGACCAGATTGATCCACGACTGCACCTGGGGATCGTTGGCGAGGCCCTGCACGGCATAGGTCCACTCCCACGCGATGTTCAAGCCGAGGGCGGCGATCGGAATCGCGTATGTCTTATCCCGGAAGCCGATCCGGATCGCCTCGATGTAGACGATCGTCCAGGCCAGACCGCTGGCCAGGGTGAGAAAGAGGTTCATGACCCGCTCCTCCTGCATTCAGACGTTCTGGTTCCGCTGAGGTGCCTCGGGGGCGGGCTGGCTCTGCGTGGCCGCCCAGCTGGCGAGGAGTTTGAGGGCGTCCTCCGACGGGGTCCCGGGGTCGGCGGTGTAGACGTTCAGTCGAAGACCAGGATCCCCGGGCAGGTCCATCGCTTCGAAGGCGAGGTCCAGCTCGCCGACGATCGGGTGGTGGACCTGCTTGCGGCCCGTCCGGTGGTAGCGGACGTCGTGTCGTGCCCAGCGGACTCGGAAGTCCTCGCTTCGGGTGCTGAGCTCGCCGATGAGGTCCGTGAGGTCTTTGTCGTACGGGTTGCGGCCGGCGGCCGAACGGAGAATCGCGACGATGTCGTCGGCGGCGCGCGACCAATTCGTGTAGAACTCGCGGGCCTTGGGGTTGAGAAAGGTGAACCGGGCATTGTTCGGCGGTTGCACGACTTCGCTCATGAGGTCGAGGTAGAGCGCGCGACCGAGTTCATTGGCCGCGAGCACATCGCCGCGATCGTTGCGGATCCAGGCGGGAGCCGTGGAAATGGCGTCGATGACGCGTTGCAGGCTGGGGCGGACGGCCGTCGGACTGCGCTTGCGCCGCGCGCGCGGAGCGACGTGCGCCGCCCGGGCGAGGTCGTACAGGTGCGCGGTCTCCGCGTCGTCGAGCTGCAGGGCGCGGGCCAGCGCTTCGAGGACGCCATCGGATGCTCCCGACAGGTTGCCCCGTTCGAGGCGGGTGTAGTAGTCGACGCTCATCCCCGCAAGCATGGCGACCTCCTCGCGGCGGAGACCTGCGACCCGGCGGTTGCCGCCGTACAGCGCGAGTCCGGCCTGCTCCGGAGTGATGCGCGCCCGGCGGCTCGTGAGGAACTCCCTGACCTCGTCGCTCTGTGTCATGTCCAACCCCGTGTCATGTCCAACCCCGTGTCATGTCCAAACGCTACGCGCCGCACGGCAGCCGAGGAAGGTACTGACGTGCCCTCCCACCACATCCGTGGCGCGCCTACCGTGAAACGCGAACAGTGAAGGAAGGAACCACGATGGATTATCGTCCCCTCGGCCGCACCGGTGTGCAGGTCAGTCCGCTGTGCCTCGGAGCCATGATGTTCGGCCCCTGGGGCAACGAGGATCGCGCCGACGCGACCCGGATCATCCACCGCGCACTGGATGCGGGCATCAACTTCATCGACACCGCCGACGTCTATTCGGCCGGTGTCTCCGAGGAGATCGTCGGCGAAGCGCTGCGGGACCGTCGCGACGAGGTCGTCCTCGCCACCAAGTTCTTCATGCCGATGAGCGACGACCCGAACCACCGCGGCGGGTCCCGCCGCTGGATCATGCGCGCGGTCGAGGATTCCCTGCGGCGGCTGAACACGGACCACATCGACCTCTACCAGGTCCACCGGCCGAGCCCGGACACCGATGTCGAGGAGACCCTGGGTGCGCTCACCGACCTCGTGCGGCAGGGCAAAGTGCGGTACATCGGCTCGTCGTCCTACTCCGGGTCGCAGATCGTGGAGGCGCAGTGGGTGTCGCGCGAGCGCAACCTCGAGCGTTTCGTGACCGAGCAGCCGCCGTACTCGATCCTCGTCCGCGGGATCGAAGAGGATGTGCTCCCGGCCATCCAGCGCCACGGCATGGGCTCGCTCACCTACAGCCCGCTCGGCGGCGGCTGGCTCTCGGGTCGCTGGCGGAAGGATGCCGCATCGGCACCGACCTCGGCCGCGCGCCCCCGCGCCCGGTTCGACATGAGCACCCCGGCCAACCAGCGCAAGCTCGACATCGTCGAGGAACTCGCGCTCCTCGCCGAGCAGGCGGGCATCAGCCTGATCGAACTGGCTATCGCGTTCGTGATCAACCACCCCGGTGTGACGTCCGCGATCGTCGGGCCCCGCACCATGGAGCAGCTCGAGTCCTACCTCCCCGCCGCCGAACTCAGGCTGCCGGCCGACGTGCTCGACCGCATCGACGAACTCGTCCCGCCGGGGGTCACCCTCAACCACGACGACAACAGCTACGGGGCCCACGAACTCACCGCGGCGGCACGCAGGCGAGGCTGAGGCGGGCGCCGCGTCGAGGCGACCCTCCCCATCCCCTGCTAGCGCGGTGGACGGATAGTCAGGATCTGCTCGGCTCGGCCGACGGGACCCGAGGTGTCGTGCAGCACGCTGCTGGTCAGGCCGTGGCCGGCGGGGCCGAATGTGACCGTGGTGTCGAGACCGACCCAGGAGCCTTCGGGCTGACGGTACAGGTGGATGGTCAGGTCGAGGTTCGGGTAGAGCCAGCTCGTGGGGGGCTGGCGCACAGCGATCCCGTTGGCCGTGTCGACGAGGGTGATGAACGACGCGTGGGGACTCGCGATCTCGCCGGCGACGAGCCGAGTGTCGGTGCCCAGCCACGCCGTCGCACGTCCGGGGACCGGGGGCCGCAGCGGCCGGACCTCCAGCGAATCGATGTAGCCGCCCGGCCAGGTGTCGTCCATGGGCCAGCGGGTCAGTGCATCCGGACCGGGGAGCGCTTCAGGTTCCCCGCCGGCGACCGACGTCGTGTCGACGACATCGATGAACCACGCCCGGGCGAGCACCGCGGTACGTCCGGCGATGGCCACGCTCGCCTCGACGAGTTCGATGGTGCGCCCCGGCCTGATCGTCTCGACACGGATCGTGCAATCCTCTGCGGCGAGGAAGCCGAGGATGTCGAAGCTGATGCGGCCGAGCTGCTTGCTGTCGGGCTGCTGGCCGTCGGGCTGCTGGCCGTCGGGCGCCTGCGCCGCGCGGTGCAGGTCGATCGCGTGGACGACGAGTCCGCCCAGCGGGCTGAAATGGATCTCAGCAGCGTTCCACGCGCCACCGGCGTGAATGGTGGGGCGGTACCGGTCGGAATCGAGTCGTTCGAAATAGGCGCTCATGGTCACGCTTCCCCACCTTATGGCCGATCGAGACTGTATGGCCGTTCGAGCGGATTCTCCTTCAGCTTGCGCTCGACCCCTCCGTCGACCAGCCGTCGCGCGGCCGTGTCAGGCTTCCGCACCGCCTGATCCTTCACGCACGCCGTGAACTCGGCGGCGAGCTCGAGCCGGGGATAGCGATCGAGGACCTCACGCCGGAAGGCGACCGGGAGCTCATCCGACCGCGCACTGGAGATGTCGAGTGCTGTGGCGATCTCGAGCAGGTGCCCTTCCGTGTCGAATTCCGGATCGACCTCCGGCCAGTTGTGCCGCACGATCACCTCGTGTGCGCGCACCCGCCGGTGGGCCGGCCAGCCGGCGCCCGCTGTCAGTGCGATCGCCACGTGGCCGCCCGCATCCTCGTAGGCGAGCGTGTGGTTGTCGAACTCGCGGACGATGCCGAGATCGTGGAGGAGAGCCGCCACATACAGGAGCTCATGGTCGGGCTCGAGCTCGCGGGTCTCGGCGAAGCCGATCGCCCACAGCCACGACCGCTCCACATGGTTCAGCAGAGAGGGCGTGTGGTAGGCGGATGCGATCTCGAGCGCCGCGCGGGACGCTGCGGTATCCGGGGCGATGATGTCGCTCATTCTCATGAGCTCATCCTTCCGGATGCGCGCGCACTCGCGGGAGGAGTATGAATGCACCATGGCTCGCATACTGGTCACCGGATCGACCGAAGGGCTCGGCTACGCCACCGCCGAGGCCCTCCTCGCCGAGGGGCACGACGTCGTCGTGCACGCCCGCAACGACAGGAGGGCGGATGCGCTCGGCCCGCTCCTCGACCGGGGCGCGGACCTGCTCGTCGCGGATTTCGCCGACCGCGACCAGACGGTGAACGCCGTCGCCGAGCTGAACGACGCTGCGCCGATCGACGTCGTGATCCACAACGCGGGCGCGGTCTCGGGAGCCGCGGTCATGCCCGTCAACGTCGTCGCGCCATTCCTGTTCACCGCGGGACTGCTCGGCCCGCGCCGGCACATCTACCTCAGCAGCGGCTTGCACCGGGGAGGCAGGCCATCACTGGACGGTGTCGACTGGACGGGCGCTCACGCTGCCGGGAGCTACTCGGACAGCAAATTGTTCGTCACCACCCTCTCGGCCGCCGTCGCCCGGCTCCGGCCGGACACCCTGAGCAACGCGGTCGACCCCGGCTGGGTGCCGACCCGGATGGGCGGCGCGGGTGCACCCGACGACCTCGAGCTCGGGCATCGGACACAGGAATGGCTCGCCGTGAGCGACGACGCCGAGGCGCTCACGTCCGGCGGCTACTGGTACCACAGCGGCCTGTATCAACCGCACCCCGCCGTGCACGATCGTGCGTTTCAGGACCGCCTCCTCGCCTCACTCGAAGCCGCGACGGGAGTGCAGCTCAGCCCGCATTGATCTCTCGCTGCGGTCGGCGCGTCGTCATGCCGCGATGCCCGGCCAGCACACGTCGATGATGTCCCTGGTCAACCGTTCGGTGAGCGGCTGGTGCTCGAACATCAGCCGGTAGTAGATCGGCGCGAAGAGCGTGTCGGCGACCACGTCGTACTCGAGTCCCTTGCGCACTTCGCCACGGCGGACCCCTTCGAAGAGGAGATTCACGACGGCTGCTCGCCGGGGCGCCACCCAGTCGTCGATGAGTGCCCGCGCGACGTCGGCATCGGTGACCGAGGCTGCAACGAGTCCCTTGAGCAGCGGCCCTGCCGGTGTGTCGCGGACGAGTGCGATGAGGCTCGCGAGGTAGTCGTAGAGCGCCTCCCGGGTCGTCGCCGAGGCGCGTGTCTCGAGCGACTCGTGCGTGCGTTCCAGGAGGCCTTCGAGCAGGACCGCCGGTGCGGACGGCCACCACTTGTAGATCGTCGTCCGGCTGACTCCGGCTCGAGCGGCTATCGCATCGATGCCGACACCTGCGGTGCCTTCGAGGGCGAGCTCCGCGGCCGCATCGAGCACGGCGCGCCGGGCGCTGTCGCTGCGGGGACGACCCCGCTGGATTGGTGGTTGCGAATTACTGGACACGCTGTACAGTATATAGTCAACGGCATCCGCCCACAACACCACGGAACAGCGGGCGGACCCGGCAGACTGGGCTTCATGACATCGACCGACCCTGCACTGGAACGACAGCTCCGAGAGATCTTCGATGCGCGCGACCGCGAGAACATGCAGCCCACCATCGAGGCCTTCCTCGCGGTGCTGGCCGAGCATCCGGACGATGCAGCCGTTCTCTACGAGGTCGGCGGGTCGTACGACACCGCGGGTGAAGAGGAGACCGCACTCGGATACTACGAGCGGGCGATGTCCGAGGGACTTGAAGGGGACATCCTGCGGCGGTGCCTGCTGCAGTACGGCAGCACGCTGCGTGCCCTCGGCCGGTACGACGAGTCGCTGGCCGCACTCGATCGGGCGCTCGCGCTGTTTCCGGCTTCGCCGTCCGTACGGATGTGGCACGCGCTCTCCCTTCACGCTGCCGGACGAAGCGATGCAGCGGTCGCCGAGCTCATGGAGCTCGCGATCGACGAGGTCCGTACGCCCGACCTGGTGAGGTACGAGGCGGCCGTGCGCGGGAACGCCGCGTACCTCCGCGACCTCGACAGCGCCAGCATCCGGTCGAGTGGTCGCTGACTCCCCTTTATCCGAGCTCGGAGGGGTGCCATCGACGACTCGAGTGACGAGAATTGACCCTGAAAGGGGTCAGGACAATGGCAGAGAATCGTGTCGCCCTGGTGACGGGGGCCAACCAGGGAGTCGGTCGTCAGGTCGCGAAAGAACTGGTGGCGGCAGGCCACACCGTGTTCGTCGGCTCGCGGAACCTCGAACGCGGTCGAGCCGCAGCGAAAGAGCTCGGGCCCGGCGCCATCGCCGTCCAGCTCGACGTGACCGATGCCGAGTCGATCGCCGCCGCAGCCGACCGCATCCGAACCGAGGTCGGCCGGCTCGACGTGCTCGTCAACAACGCAGGAATCTCGAACACGCAGAAGGGCGACCTGTCGCTCGCGGAATATCGGGAGCGGTCACGCGCGAGCGTCGCGTCGCTCGACGAAGTGCGGGCCGTCTGGGAGACGAACGTCTTCGGTGTCCTCGCCGTCTACCAGGCGATGCTTCCCCTGCTGCGCGAGTCGTCGGATGCCCGGATCGTGAACGTGTCCAGTGGGGTGGGCTCGCTGACACTCAACGCCGACCCTGCCTACCCCACGCATGCGAGCTTCGGCCCCATCTACTCGGCATCCAAGGCCGCCGAGAACGCGATCACGCTCGCCATCATGGTCGAGCTCGAAGGGACAGGCATCAAAGTCAATCTGGTGTCTCCCGCCTTCACCAAGACGAACCTCAACGGATACGAGGGGACCGCGTCCGTCGAAGACGGCTCGCGCGAGGTCGTGCGCGTCGCCTTGCTCGGACCGGACGGGCCGACGGGCACGTTCACGAGGTGGGAGAACGAGCCCATCCCGTGGTGACGAGCGCGGGCCTCACGCTCTGCGCCACTCCCCCGCGTCATCGCAGCTCCACGGCTGGGCATCCGGTGCCGGAACGGCCACGCCGTCAGCGGACGACGTCGTAGACGAGTTTGACGACCCCGTTGGAGTAGGTCTCCTGCTCGGCGACCGTGAGACTCGAGGTGGCCCCACCGGCGAAGAGCCGTTTGCCGTCACCGAGCAGCAGGGGGAAGACCAGCAGGTGATAGCGGTCGACCAGCCCGGCCGCGGCCAGGCCCTGCGCCAGCGTTGCACTGCCGTGCACGATGATGTTGCCACCATCGCTCTCTTTCAGCCGGGCGACCTCGTCCAGCGAACGCAGAACGGACGTGTTGTTCCATTCCGGGTTCGCGAGCGTGCTCGACACCACGTACTTGGGCATTGCGTTGTACTGGGCGAACTCTTCCATCGTCGGCCAGATGGGGGCGAATTCGTCGTAGCTGACGCGGCCCATGAGCATCGCATCCGCTTCGACCTGTTCACGACCCTTGATCTCGTAGGCCTCGGGCGCGAACGGCACGTCCTTGAACGTCCAGCCGGCGCGCGGATGCGAGCCCCCACCGGGTGAGTCGATGACTCCGTCGACGGTGATGAATTCGGTGACGATCAGCGTGCGCATTTCGGATGACCTCTCTTGACGGAAATTCTCTTCTCACCATGACGTCGAACGGGAGCGGACGTTTTCGACAGTACGCCGCGTTCGGGCATCCCTCGCGGTTCCACAACCGCCAAGATCGGCCTACCGTTGCGAACGCGACCAGATCGGGGATGTATGAAAGTCAGCGACACGAGCGACCTCTGGTGGAAGAGTGCGGTGATCTACTGTGTGGACGTCGAAACCTTCCGGGACGGCAACGGCGACGGAATCGGAGATCTCGGTGGTCTCGCGAGCCGGCTCGACTACCTCAACGAACTCGGGGTGACGTGCCTGTGGCTGATGCCGTTCTACCCGTCGCCCAATCGTGACGACGGCTACGACATCACCGACTTCTACGGCGTCGACTCTCGGCTCGGACATTTCGGCGACTTCGTCGAGGTCATCCGCATCGCCCGGGATCGCGGGATGCGCGTCATCGTCGATCTCGTCGTGAACCACACATCCGACAAGCACCCCTGGTTCAAGGCCGCCCGGTCGAGCCCGAACAACCCGTATCGCGACTTCTACGTCTGGCGCGACGAGCCACCGAAGGACCAGCCCGCGCCGGTCTTTCCCGATCAGGAGACCAGCGACTGGCAGTACGACGAGAAGGCGGGTCAGTACTACCAGCACGTCTTCTACCGCCAGCAGCCCGACCTCAACATCACCGATGAGCGGGTGCGCGACGAGATCGCCAAAGTGATGGGATTCTGGCTCCAGCTCGGCGTCTCCGGTTTCCGCATCGACGCCGTGCCGTTCCTGCTTCAGACCGCCGGGATCATCGACGGAGCCCGGAAGCTCCCCGACCCGCACGGCTACCTTCGGTCGCTCCGCGCATTCGCCCAGCGCCGCTCTGGCGAAGCGATGCTGCTCGGCGAAGTGAACTTGAGCCGGGCGGAGCAGAACACCTTCTTCGGCGGTGCCAAGGGCGACGAACTCACCATGCAGTTCGATTTCATCAGCATGCAGAACCTGTACCTCTCGCTGGCACGGGGTGACACGCGCCCGCTCGCGAAGGCATTGCGCAGCCGCCCTGACGGATCTCCCGACATCCAGTGGGCCAACTTCGTGCGCAACCATGACGAGCTCACCCTCGACAAGCTGACCGCCGCCGAGCGCGAGGAAGTGTTCGCTGCGTTCGGTCCGGAGAAGCGGATGCAGGTCTACGGTCGCGGACTCGTGCGCCGGCTTCCTCCCATGCTCGAGGGTGATCCGCGTCGCATCCGGATGGTCTACAGCCTGCTCTTCTCCCTGCCTGGCACGCCCGTCCTTTTCTACGGCGAGGAGATCGGGATGGGCGAGAACCTCGATGTCGGTGGGCGGGAGTCCGTGCGTACGCCGATGCAGTGGACGGATGGCCGGAACGGAGGCTTCTCGTCGGCGCCCCCTTCGAAATTGCGTCGGCCCGTGACCGAAGGCGGCTACGGTCCCGAGTTCGTGAACGTCGCGCAGCAGCGACGTGACCCCGATTCCCTCCTCGCCTTCATGCGAACCCTGGTGCGCCACTACCGGAACGCTCGCGAATTCGGTTGGGGGGCTTTCGAGATCCTCGATCAGCCCGACCATGCACTGCTCGCGCACACGCTCACCTCGGGTCACCGGATGACCGTGGCCATTCACAATTTCGACTCGCAGCCTCGGGAAGCGAACCTGAAACTGGGGACGAGTGGTGACAGCGATCGCCTGACCGACGTCTTCACCGGCGAAGAGTTCGCTCTCGACGGTGGTGTCGTCACCATCCCGCTCGGCGGCTACGGCTTCCGCTGGCTTCGGCGCACCATCCGCGACGACTTCGCGCTGTACTGAGGCGTTCGCTGGAGGTTCGGGTGCCGGGCGCTCAGGTTCCGTCTGTCTGCGCCTGGGAGTGCGCACCGTGCACGGGTTCGCCTGGGATCAGGACCGTCTTGCGGGTGTCGATCGCGATGATGACGCCGAGGATGATCATCGAGAGCGCGACCGAGGCGAGCGTGTCGCTCAGCCAGTGGTATCCCAGGTAGAGACGGCTGACGATCTGGGTGACGATGATGACGATGGAGACGGTGATCGCGGATCCGGTGAACCAGGGGCGCTGGATGCGGCTGGCAAGCAGGAACGTGAGGATCAGGACGAAGTCCGCCGTGCCGAGCACGTGTCCCGACGGGAACGAGTAGGTGTGGTCGGGTCCGAAGAGCATCTGGCCGATCGGCGGTCGCGGATGCTTGACCAGGGGCGCGAGCGTCAGCGCCGTGATCACCCCGACCGTCATTCCTGCCGCGAGCACCAGTGGGCGCCACAGGTGACGGGCGGCGATGATCCAGACGACAACCACTACCAGCACGATGATCGGCAGTGCGATCGGACCGAAGATGATGGCGTTCGCGATCATGAATCCCGTCGCCGGGCCGGACCGTTGTGTGTGGAACCAGTGCTCCACGGACAGATCGAGCTGCGCAACGCTGTGCGTAAGCACACCGACAAGAAGGATCGTGAAGCCGATCGCCCCGACCACGACGAGAACAGTAGCGAGAACGTAGAACCGTACTCGTACCCGTGGCTCGACGTACCGTTCCTCGACGATGAATTTGCGGTGCCAGTCCGTCCATCGACTGGTGGGTTGTTCGACTATTGCATTCACCACTCCCACAGTCCCCCTAGGGGAGGCGACTATCAAGGGGCTCCCTGCGCATACTCAGGGTTGCGAGCGGGGGTTTCCGTGGTCACGGCTCAAGGGGTGCCGCTCGGCGGCCGGTCATGGCGGCGCGTCTCCTGGTGGCGCCTCTCCCGTGGCTCGTCTCCCGTGGCGCGTCTCATGATGGTGCAACTCCCGGTGACGCCTCTCATGATGGCGCAGCTCCCGGTGGCGCATCTCCTGGTGTCGCGTCTCGTGACGGCGCAGCTCCCGGTGGCGCATCTCATGATGGCGCATCTCATGATGGCGCCTCTCATGATGGTGCAACTCCCGGTGGCGCCCCTCATGATGGCGCAACTCCCGGTGGCGCCTCTCATGGTGGCGCCTCTCACGTGGCGGTCAGGGTGTGGCGGCTCATGGTGGTGCTGAGTCGGGCAGCCGGATGCGTCCGCCTTTGCGGGGTGTGCGGGTCGGGTCGAGGTGCGCCGGTGGCGTGAACCACGGGATGTGTTCGCGGACCTGGATGTCCCAGCCGTCGTCGTGTACCCGATGGTGGTGGTGCGAGCAGAGCAGGATCCCGTTCTTCAGATCGGTCGGTCCGGTGTCTCTGTCCCACCAGCGGATGTGGTGCGCCTGCGTGTAGGAGGGTGGGTGTGGGCAGCCGGTCCAGGCGCAGCCGCCGTCCCGTTCGGCCAGGGCGTGCTTCTGCGCCGGGGAGAACAGTCGCTGCTTCCGGCCCAGGTCGAGCACTTCACTGTCACGCCCTAAGACCATGGGGATCAGGTTCGCGTCGGCGGCGAGCCGCCGTGCCGTGGCGGCGCTGATCGGGCTGGGTACTTCGTCGATCTCCGCCGCACCTTTCCCGGAGCGCAGGTCGGCCAACGCCACTCGGACGATCATGGTCACCGGCGGACTGCTGACACCGGACGTGCAGCCGGCTCGGTGCCGGAACACCTCGACCGCCCCATCAGACCGGAGTTGGGCCATACTCCGGGTCTCCTCCATCGCTGGCGTGTCCGGTGTGTCGGGTTCGGGGTCTTCGAACCGCACCCCCGTCGGCCGAGCCGACGCATTACGGGCGTCACCGGTGTGACCGGACTCGCCAATGTCGCCAGTGTCGCCAGGGTCGCGAGAGTCGCCAGTGTCCCGGGAGTCGCGTAAGTAGTGACCGTCGAAGGTGTCGCCAGTGTCGCGGGATTCGCCTACGTCGTGACCGTCACCGGTGTTGCGGCCATTGCGTTTGTCGTGGAAGTCGCGGGAGACGTAGGCGGTGATCTGCGGCACCACATGGCCGGCGGATTCGGCGTCGAGGCGCCAGTCGATGCGGGTCATCCCATCCCGGGTGGTGGTGATCGTCAACGACCGGCGCCTGCGCTGGATCTGCTCACGTGGTTCGGTGCCGTCCTCATCCAGCCGGTCCCGGAGCTGGATCGCCGCACGGCGCATCTGCTCGACGGTCAGGGCCGGCGCATGCTCGACCAACAACCGCTCACCCCTATGGCGTTGCTCCAGGCTGCAGCCGTCGCCGGTCTTACCCAGCTCCCGGATGATGACCCCCGCCTGCTCCACCGATACGTGACCGGTAGGCGCAGCGCCGGTCTTGGGGTCGCCCGAGGCTTCCGGTTCTCCCGGGTCACGGGCATCGGCGGGGTCACCGAGGAGCGCGGCAGCCAACTCGGGGAACTCGGGTGGCAGTTCTTCGCCGGTGAGCGTGTGTTTCGGTGCGGTCGCCCGGGCCACCGCACACAACTGTCGGGCGTTCGGCAGGCTGGTCCGCCACAGTTCCGCCAGAAACGACCCGATATCACCGTGCCCACCGGCCCGCACCGGATCCGTGGCTGGGTCCAGGCTGCCGGCCCGGTCCAGGGCGGCGATCCGCCGCAACGCCACCCGCTCCACCGCCGCCCGCACCACACCGATCGCCGCCAGCGACCGGGCGTGCAGTTGCGCTTCGCTCAGACCGGATGCACCCGCTTCCGCCCCCGCCCCCGCAGCCGCATCCGCCACTGCACTTGCACCCGCCCCCGCATCCGCTTCGAGCGCGCGTAACGCGTCGAGCGCAGCGGCGACCGCGGCGAGATCGTCGGCGGGTGGGAAGGTCATGGTTCCACCCAACCAGCAGCCACCGACATTCCAAGCCGCGAATAAACAACCTCTGATCAGCAATTTCCCTGTGGATAGATTCCGAGATCACCCAATTGTGGAGGACTCGACGAAACCCCCGATCACCTCACGGAACGCGTGACGACAGGCAGCAGCTCAGCAACTCACCGACGTCGTTTGAACCGATCGACAACCAGCGCTCCGGCCATCACCGCACTGGTGACGATGACGATCAGCCAGGCTGCGATGTCGGCGCCGACCATCTCCTCGACCGGCGCTCAGATCAGGATCGAGAGCGGACTCTCGATGCACGCGACGAATGCGGTGAGCCAGCGTGCAGCCAATGCCCCATCCACGGCGCGATGGTCGACGGACAGGATGCACCGCATCACGGTCGCGACGGATAGTTCCCCATCGACGACGACCGCGGCCGGCTTCGCGGCGCCGACAGCGAGAATGCCGGACTGCGGCGGATTCAGGATCGCGGCGAACTCCGTCACCCCGTACATGCCGAGGTTCGTGACGGAGAAGCTCCCTCCTTCGAGTTCATCCTGTCGAAGGCGTCCGCCCCGCGCTCGTTCCACCAGCTCGGTGATCCGGCCGCTGAGCGCACCGACACCGAGGGACTGGACATCGCGAACGACGGGCGTGAGGAGACCTCCATCGGTCGCCACCGCGACGGCGATGTCCACCGATTCCCACTGTCGGAGGTGCGTGTCGGTCCAGGTGACGTTCGCTTCGGGTACCGCGGCGAAAGCCCGCGCGACAGCTTTGACGACGAGATCGTTCAACGAGACCTTGACGCGCGAGGTGGCATTGATCGCTGCACGCAAGTCGAGGAGTTCATCCACTCGGCAGTCGGCCGTCAGATAAAAGTGTGGAACGGTCGTCTTGCTTTCGGTCAACCGACGGGCTATTGCGCGTCGCATGCCGGTGTGCGGAATGGCCAGATAGCCGCCGTGGCTGTCCGATGCCGTCGAGGACGCGCTCGAGCCGACGGTCGGTGCTCCGGATGCACGGCTCGGCTCGGTCGCGCTCGGCCCAGACGCGCTCGGCCCAGGCGCGCTCGGCCCAGACGCGCTCGGCCCAGGCGCGCTCAGCTCGGTCGCGCTCGGCCCAGGCGCGCTCAGCTCGGTCGCGCTCGCCTCAGGCGCGCTCGGCTCCGGCGCGCTCTGCCCAGGCACGCTCGGCACCAGGGCGACCAGTGCCGCTTCGACATCCGCCCGGACGATCCGTCCGCCTGGTCCACTCGGCCGCACGGTCGTGAGATCGATCCCGCTCTCCCTGGCCCGCCGCCGCGCCAGTGGGCTGGCGAACAGCCGGGTCTTCGCGGCGCTCTCCGGGGCCGCATCCGCGTCACCCGCGGCACCCACCGCGTCCGCCGGCACCGCAGCATCCGCGCCGCGCACCACGTCCGCCGGCACCGCAGCATCCGCGCCGCGCACCACGTCCGCCGGCACCGCAGCATCCGCGCCGCGCACCGCATCCGCCGGCACCGCAGCAATCCCGCCGCCTGCGGCATCCACCAGCACCGCAGCCACAGCCCCGGCGCCCGCCGCACCGAGGGCCGCGTCGATCTCCGCCTCGGACTCTCCCCGCGTGATGAGGACCGCGATCGGCGCACCGACCTGCGTCGCGTCCCCCGGCTGCGCAAGGATCCGTCCCAGGATCCCGTCCTGCTCGGCCGGCAGGTCGACCAGCGCCTTCTCCGTCTCGATCTCGGCAATGGTCTGTCCGACGGCGAACGAGGCCCCGGGTTCGATGGTCCAGGCCGCGACGACGGCTTCGGTCGCGTTGGCGAGCACTTCGGGCATTCTCAGGATGGTCGCCATGGCTACAGCGCGCCTCCGCGTCCGGCGAGCGCGAGCTCGAGTCCTGCGACGACCTCTTCGGTCCGCGCGATCGCGGCACGCTCGAGCACTCGGGAGATGCTCGGACTCGCTTCCGCTCCGGTGACGCGCTGGACCGGCTGGTCGAGCCAGTCGAAGTACCGGCGCTGGATCTCGTCTGCGAGCCAGCCGCCGTACGACGTTCCCGCGGCGCCCTGCTCCACGATGAGCACGTTGTTGGTCTTCCGGATGCTCGCACCGATGGTGTCCCAGTCGAGCGATGCCCGATCCAGCCACCGCAGGTCGATCAGTTCAGCGTCGGCCCCGACCCGTTCGATGGCTTCGAGGCTGTGGCCGACCATCGACAGGTAGCTGATGACCGTGAGGGAGTCGCCGTGGCGTCGCACGGCCGCCGATCCGACCGGGATGACGTAGTCGAGGTCACCGGCCGGCACCTCGCCGACCTGCCCGTAGAGGTCGACATGTTCGATGACCAGCACGGGATCCTGAAGCGCGAGGGCGCTGTTCATCAGTCCGATGTAGTCCGCGGGACTCGACGGGGCGACAATGCGCCAGCCCGGGCTCGTCGCGAAGATCCCCGCAGGATCCATCAGATGCTGGGAGCCGTACCCTGAGCCCATCGCGACTTTGGTGCGCAGCACGAGCGGTACAGGGTTCTCGCCGCCGAACATGTGCCTGGCCTTGCCGATCTGGTTGAAGAGCTGGTCGGCTGCGACCCACATGAAGTCGGGATACATGAATTCGACGACGGGACGGAATCGACCGTCGAGCGCGATTCCCCCGCCGAGTCCGGCGAAGGCGTTCTCGCTGATCGGGGTTCCGAGCACGCGCCCGGTGAACTTGCCGGCGAGGCCTTTGGTCGCGCCGTTGGTTCCTCCGTTGAGGCGGTGCACGTCTTCGCCCAGGATGACGATGCGCTCATCCTCGCTCATGCGGCGATCCATCACGGCGGCGACGGCGTCGATGAACTTCTTCGTCTCCTTCGCCCCGCCGAACGTCGTGGGCTCCAGGGTCCTCGCGGCGGCCAGTTCGCTGCCGTCACCACGCACCCCGACGTTCACGAAGTCGACGTCGGGCCAGAGCCCGGGGCGGATGCGCCGCTTGCCGGGATGGTCCGGATCCGGTTCGACCAGCTGGTCGACAGCTCGCGCCATCGCCGCCTCCGCCTGCTCACGCACGGCCGCCACACCCGCCGTGTCGATGAGGCCGAGTTTCGTCATCTCCGCCGCAACACGCTCGAGCGGATCCCGGGCACGCCAGGCCGCCTCCTCTTCTTTGGTGCGGTAGCCGAAGGCGCTTCCGGGGAAGGATCCGTTCTGGTGGAAGAAGCGGTACACCTCGGCTTCGATGACCGCAGGCCCCGCACCGGCGCGCATGACTGCTTCCGCCTCTTTCATCGCGAGATGCACGGCGAGGGGATCCATCCCGTCGACACGCCAGGACGGGATGTTGAACCCGAGCGCGCGGGCGGAGAGCCTCGGTTCACCGGTCGCCTCCGCGACACTCGTCGAGACCGCGTACAGGTTGTTCTCGATGAAGAAGGCGACGGGCAGCTTCCAGGCCGAGGCCAGGTTCATCGTCTCGAGGACCGAGCCGATGTTGACGGCGCCGTCGCCGAAGTACGAGACGGTGACATCGGAGGTACCGCTGTTCTTCTGTGCCCAGGCGTTTCCGGCGGCAAGCGGCACCCCGCCACCGACGATGGCGTTCGTCCCGAGTGCGCCTGCTTCGAACCACTGCAGGTGCATCGACCCGCCACGTCCGTGGCAGTACCCCTGTGCGAGTCCGAGGATCTCGGCGAGCGTCCGCTGCAGCACCGTCTGCACGCCATCATCGACGAGCGAGGTGAGCGACAGCGTGCCACCGGTCACGTGGTTGATCGCCTTGGCGAGGAACTGGTGGTGACCGCGATGCGACCCGTTGACCGCATCCGATGACGTCAGGCCCACGATCGATCCGACCGCACCGCCTTCCTGGCCGATGCTGGAGTGGGCGGGACCGTGGACCAGACCCTCACCGGCGAGTTCGAGTACCGCCTCTTCGAAGGCCCTGATCAGGTGGAGCTGTCCGAGCATGGTGGCGAGCAGGGCCGGATCCGCGTTCTTCCAGTCCTGCGGGGTGGTGGTGAGTTCGATCCAGGGGGACCCGGGTTCCAAACGTCGTCGTTTCGGCATGCTCCGATCATAAGCAAGGATTGCATCCAATCTCAACCAATTCACGATGAGGATCGTAGAAAAGTGCGATATTGGGGCATTATTGTATCCAATAACCAACGACGCAGTTCTGAGGAGCAGCCCATGCCCGGCGGAATCCCCGGCCTTCGCGGCACCGACCACATCGGCTTCACCGTGCCCGACCTCGACCAGGCCACGGCCTTCTTCGTCGACGTCATCGGCTGCGAGTACGCCTTCGCGCTCGGCCCGTTCGACCACCCCGACGACGACTGGATGCGCGACCACCTGGGCGTGCATCCGCGAACCGTGATGCGGCAGAACCGATTCTTCCGCTGCGAGAACGGCCCGACGTTCGAGGTGTTTCAATACGAGCCGGCCGACCCGCCGGCGCCTCAGCCGCTCAACAGCGATCTCGGAGGCCACCACCTGGCGTTCTACGTCGACGACTTCGACCGAGCGCTCGACTACCTGCGCGAACAGGGAGTCGAGATCATGGGCGAGCCGACCTCCAGCGCGAGCCACAACGAGGGCCAGCGCTGGGTGTACTTCCGCAGTCCGTGGGGGATGCAGTTCGAGTTGGTGAGCTACCCGGACGGCAAGGCCTACGAGCGGTACTCGGCTGTTAAACTGTGGCATCCTGCGTTCCCTGCCGAGTGAGTCGCCGAAGGGGACCTGAACGGAATGGGGACGATGCCATCCACGACGAGTCGTGACGGTGGTGCGGGCAGTCGCATCGCGGATTCGCTGCGCGACGCCATCCTGAGAGGGGTCTACGCTCCCGGGGCCCGCATCCGCCAGGAAGACCTCGCCGCGGAGTTCGGAGCGAGCAGACTCCCGGTGCGCGATGCGCTCCGCATCCTCGAATCCGACGGTCTCGTCACGCTCGTCGCCAACACCGGCGCCTGGGTCTCGCATCTGAGTCTCGACGAGTGCCAGGAGGTCTACCAGATCCGCGAGCGGATCGAGCCGCTCCTTCTCCGCTACAGCGCAGAGCACCTCGACGCCGAGACCGTCGACCGCCTCGCCGCGCTGGCCGACCGGATGCAGGCGGGTACCGACGTCGAAACGTTCCTCCGGCTCGACCGCGAATTCCACCTGCTCTCGTACAGTGCGGCACAGACGTCGATCCTCGGCGAGACGGTCCAGCGGCTGTGGAACTCGACCCAGCACTACCGCCGCGCGTTCACGCTGCTGATCGGACCGGACGCCAGCAGGGCGGTCCACTACGAGCACCAGCTCCTCGTGGCCGCCCTGCGACGGGGTGACATCGACGATGCCGAACGCGTGCTGTTCGGACACATCCGGCGCACGCGACTCGAACTGCTGCAGCATCCGGAGTTGTTCCAGCAGCCCTAGGCCGGTCTGATCTGCGGCCGAATTCGCCGCGCCGAGGGAGACCCGCGGGAGTAGGTTTCCAGTATGGCTGTGGTGTTGATCGCACGCTTCGACGGCGACGTCCGCCGGCTCGTGCAAGCGTATGACCGTGGGCACGCCGTGATCATGAGCCGCGGCGGCGCGACATTCTTCGGCGAGTTGCGCCACCACTGCGCGATCAGTGACGACGCGCTCTTCATCATCGGACTGTAGCGGGGACTGCGTGTGAAACCGTCTGTCTGCTTTGGAGGATGACATGACTACTGAGACAGAAGCCTTCCTGGCTGAGATATTGCCCAGGCAACGTGCCGCGGAGCGGTCGATCCATGACGGAGACCCGGAGCCCCGCCTGGCGCTCTGGTCGCACACCGACCCTGTGACCCTGTATGGCGCAAACCTGACGGGATCCGGCTGGAACGAGCTGGAGCCGATGTTCCGTGAGGTCGCCTCGTGGTTCTCCGATTCGGCCGAGTACGAATTCGAGGTCATCGCTGCGGCGGCAAGCGGGGACGTCGCATACACGGTCGGGTATGAGCGCAACCGCGTGACCGTGAACGGGGAGGAGCGGACTTACACCCTGCGGGCCACCCACGCTTACCGCCGCGAGGCCGGAGAGTGGCGAATCGTTCACCGGCACGCCGACTACCCGCCTGAAGGCCAAGAGCCCCCGCTCTCTGCTGCGCCGACGGATCCCGGCCAGGGCTGACCGGGATCCGAGGAGAGGCGGCCCTCGGCAGCATATCTACCTCGGCGCTGGCGTCCCTCGGCGCTGGCGTCGCGGGATCGCAGTGCGATCCTTTCGGCCCCAGCGCGCCGTCAGATCGCCGCGGCCAGCGTCTCCGACTGCTGGACACCGCTTCGGGCGCTCGCGCCGAGGTAGAGCCGCGCGACCTCGGGGTCGTTGAGCAACCCCTCGCCCGTTCCGGTCAGCGCCACCACCCCCGCTTCGAGGACCGCGGCACGGTGCGCGACCGCCAGGCCCGACCGCGCGTTCTGCTCGACGAGGAGCACCGTGCGGCCGCTTTCGGCGAGCGCGGCGATGCTCGCGAAGACCGACGTCCTCGACTTGGGGTCGAGACCGATCGACGGTTCGTCGAGAAGGATGAGCGCCGGGTCGAGCATCAGGGACCGCGCCAGCTCGACCTGCTTCTGCTCCCCTCCGGAGAGCGAACCGGCGGATGCGGACCTCCGGCGCGCGACGATGGGGAACATCTCCGCGACCTCCTCGACGCGCTGCCTGACGAGGTTCTGGTCCGAGAGGATGAAGGCTCCCATGACCACGTTCTCCCAGACGGACATCGCCGGGAACAGACTGCGGTCCTGCGGCACATGGACGATGCCGCGGGTGAGCCGCTCTTTCGGGCTCAGCCGGCCGATGCTCTCCCCTTTGAAGGTCACCGATCCGCCCTTGGGGCGCAGCAACCCGCTCACGGTCTTGAGCACCGTCGACTTGCCGGCCCCGTTCGGACCGATGAGACAGACGATCTCGCCGCTTGCGACCGAGAGGTCCACCCCTTTGAGGATGAGGCCTGCGCCATAGCCGGCCGTCACTCCGTTCAGCTCCAGCAGTGGAGCAACTGTTGTCTCAGGCACCGAGGTACGCCTCCAGGACTCGTGGGTCGGATTGGATCTGTTCGGGCGACCCGAAGGCGATCCGGGAGCCCTGGTCGAGCACGATGACCGGATCGCAGAGCCGCATGACCAGCTGCATGTCGTGTTCGACGATGAGGAACGTCACGCCCGCCCTGTTGCGTTCGCGGATGTGCCGCTCCATCGCGTCGATCATCACCGGGTTGACACCGGCGGTCGGCTCGTCGAGGAGCACCAGCCGGGGGTTGCTCATGAGCACCGCGGCGAACTCGAGCAGCTTGCGCTGCCCGTAGGAGAGGTCGGCGGCGACGAGATCGGAGAGCTGGTCGAGCCGGAACTCCGCGAGCATGGCCTTCGACCGCTGGGCGTCCTCGGCGGACACCCGGCGCCCGAAGAGCTGCCGCCACGTGTAGCCGGCCGCCACGACCAGGTTCTCCTGCACCGTGAGCTCGGGGAAGATCCTCGCCTGCTGGAAGGTGCGCGAGAGGCCGCGACGGTAGAGCCCGGCGGGCCGTGGGCGCTCGACCGTCTCGCCGTGGAACCGGATCGTGCCGGAGTCCGCTTTGAGGTAGCCGGTGATCATGTTGAACGCGGTCGTCTTGCCTGATCCGTTCGGGCCGATCAGCGCGGTGATCGTCCCTTCGTCGACGGTGAACGAGCAGGCGTCGACTGCGGTCACTCCACCGAACGACTTCTTCAGGTGCTCGACCTCGAGGAGCGCTTTGTTCATAGTGTCACCGTCGCGTTCTCTTCAGCAGGGGAAGGCTCTTCAGCAGTGGAGGGCTCTTCAGCGGTGGATGGGATCTGCTCCGTCAGCAGGGCCGCGTCACGTGCCGCTCCCGCCGCGGCCGCCCGCTTGCGATTGATGCGCTCGCGGACCGAGGGGATGATCCCCCGGGGCAGGAACAGCATGATCACGAGGAAGACCGCTGCGTACGCGAGCAGATACAGCTCGCTCGCGCCGAAGGATTGTGCGAAGAGCTCCTGGGCCGGTACCAGGATGAAGGCACCGAGCACCGGACCCCAGAGGGTCCCGCGACCGCCGAGGAACGCCATGAGGACCATGCCGATCGTGATCAGCGGGTCGACCGCGAACTGCGGGTAGATGAAGCCGACGTAGTAGGCCCACACTCCGCCGACCATCGCGACGAGTCCGCAGCTCACCGCGAATGCGATCAGCTTCACGGCGGTGACCCGGACGCCGACACCGTGCGCTTTGTCCTCATCCGCACGAACCGTCGCGAGGGACAGTCCGATCTTCGAACGGGTGATGTAGAAGGAGATCCCCATCGCCACGGCCAGTAGTGCGACCATCCCGAAATAGAACGGCCAGTCGTAGGTGGCCACGTCGAACGGCGGCGGGGCGACGCTCTTCCCCTGTGCGCCGCCGGTCACGCTGGTGAGGTTGAAGGCCAGCGTCTGCGCGATGAACAGGATGGTGATGGTCACGATCGCGAACACGTCCGTCCTGGTCCGCATCGAGATCCACCCGATCGGCAGGCTGAACAGTGCGACGGCGACGCCGATCACCGGAAGGACCACGAAGGGCAGGTACCCATTGCCGACACTGTTCGAGAACATGATGCCGATCGTGTACGCGCCGATCCCGAAGAAGGCGACGTGTCCGAGCGAGGGGTACCCGGCGTAGCCGCCGAGGATGTTCCACGAACTCGCCAGCGCCGCGTACATCACCGTGAAGATGAGCAGGTTGAGGAGCCAGACCGGACCGCCGACGAGCGGGATCAGGATCAGGACGGCGAAGAAGACGCTGGCGCGGATGACGCCGGCCCGGGTGATCGCGCGCTTCACAGTGCACCTCGCGTCTTCGCGCCGAACAGCCCGCGTGGCCTGAGCAGCAGCACGAGAAGCAGCACGATGAAGAAGGTGAAGTCCGACCAGATCGGTGAGGCCAGCGCCGAGACGACCGACGAGGCCACGCCCATGATCAGCGCGGCGACGACCGCGCCGCCGATGCTGCCGAGGCCACCGAGGACGACGATGGTGAGCAGACGGCTGATCAGGTCGTAGTGGCTTCCGGGGTTGAACGAGTTCAGCATCCCGAACACCGCGCCTCCCGCCGCCGCGGTCGCCGAGCCGATCCCGAAGCCGATCGCGGACACCCGCTTCGAGCTCACGCCCAGCAGCTGCGCCGACATCGGATTCTGCACGGTGGCCCGTACGGACCGGCCGAACTTCGTCCGCTGCAGGAGCAGGTAGAGGAGGCCCAGCATGACGAGGGACAGGATGAAGGCGACGAACCGGACGGAACTGACCTGGTAGGTCAGCACCGTCCAGCTCGTGTTCGCGTAGGTCGGCTGCACGTTGGTGAGGGTGGCGCCGTAGGAGAACGACAGCACCCCTTCGACGGCGAGTGCGACGGCGAACGTCACCAGCAGGGACAGCTGGGCGACGTCGTCGCCGTGCAGCGGGCGAAGGAGCGCCCACTGGATCCCGATGCCGACCAGGAAGAGGATCGGCGTCGTGACCAGGATCGACACGAACGGGTCCATTCCCAGCGTGGTGAACAGCGTGTAGGTGAGGTAGGCGCCGAGGACGACCAGCGCCCCCTGCGCGAGGTTGACCACCTTCATGATCCCGAAGATCAGCGTCTGGCCGCTGGCCATCAGGGCGTAGACACCGCCCGTCAGGATCCCGAGGATGATCGCCTGTATCAGTGCGTGCATGACGTGTCGAACTCCTAGCCGGCCCAGTTGGGCTTCGGTGCGACCGGCGAGTGCTGCGCACCCTTGGCCGGGTAGACGGTGGTGAGGGTTCCGTTGATCCACTGGATCAGCTGGTAGGCGCCTTGCGGGGCTCCGCTCGCGTCCCATTTCAGGTCGCCGACGAGAGTCGACCAAGTGCCGGAGTGGAGCGTCTTGATGATCGTCGCGTTGTCGACCTTGCCCGTCTTGGCGGCGACCGCCTGGACGAGCATCCCCGCGGAGTACGCCTCAGCCGAGGTCGGGTCGATCTTCTGGGCGGTTCCGCCGTACGTGGCGAGATAGTCCGAGATGAACTTCTTGCTCGACGGGTTGGGCGAGTCCGCGTACCAGTCCGCGCTCGAGAACACGCCTTCGGTGTTCGCGGCGCCCACGGCGGCCGGGAAGTCGCCCGGCGAGTTGGCGCCGTTGGCCTCGAACAGCCACTTCGGGCTGAACTTCAGCTGGATCATCGCCTTCATCTGTGCGAAGGCATCGGCCTCCTGCGTGCCGCCGACGACGACGTCGGGGTTCGCCGCGGCGATACCCGAGACGATCGGTGTCATGTCGGCGGTCTCAGCGGGGTAGGTCTGGTTGTAGACCGTCTTGATACCCGCAGCCTCGAACCGCTTCTTGATGTTGTCGGCGATGGGGGCGGAGAACGGGTCGTCCAGCTTCGCATAGGCCGCGGTCTTGGGGCGCTCGGCGGACGGCAGCGACAGGATGTAGTCGGCGAACACGTCGCCGCCCTGGGTCGTCGGCGCCGGCTGCACGAAGAAGAGGTTGTTCAGCTTCTGGGCGAAGACCGAGGGGCCGCCACCCGCCGACTCGATGAAAGCGTAGTGATACCGGCTGGCCACACGGGAGGCCGGCACGGTCAGCAGGCTGGAGTACGGCCCGAAGACGAGGTCGACGCGGTCCTGGGTGATCAGGTTGGTGTAGTTGCTGACGACCTGGTCCGGGCTGGATGCGTCGTCGTGGATGGTGAGCTGGACCTTGCGCCCCAGGATCCCACCGGCCTTGTTCGCCTGGGCCGCCCAGAGCTCGTAGCCGCGCTCGGCCGCTTTGCCGGAGTCGGAGAAGTCGCCGGTGAGTGACAGGGAGATGCCGATCTTCAGCGGCGCGGTCGACGACGACGCACCGGTGGCGCCGCTGCACCCGGCCAGGACGATCGTTGCGGCGGTCACACCCGCAATGGCGAGGAGGCGTTTCGGGCGACTCCCCTTCAAGCGATTTCGTAGTTGCATCGTTGCTCCTAACAGGAAATGGCAATTGCTCGAACAGTGCTGGCATCTCGCCAGCACAACTGGCGCCAGAGCCCGCAAACCGCAATCGTTTGCAATACATTTGCATGAGATCGAAAGGCTGTCAAGCGAATCCGCGAAACTGCGAAACGCTTCAGCGGACGGGCCCGGTCGATGCCCGGATGACGAGCTCGACGGGAAGAACCACCTTGATCGCGGTGATGACGGACGTCTCGATCTCTTCGCACAGGAGGCGCGCCGCCTCGACGCCCAGATCGAAGTGCGGGACCCGTACGGTCGTCATCGCCGGCTCGAAATCGCCGGCGAACGGCATGTCGTTGAACCCGACGACCGATACGTCCTCCGGGCAGCGGAGAGCGTTGCCGCGCAACGCGTGATACACCCCGAGCGCGAGGAGGTCGTTGCCCGCGACGACTGCGGTCGGCAGCTCTCCGCCCGAGATGACCCGCTCCATCGACCGCTGGCCCGCGTCGACCGTGTACGCGGCCGTCTCGACGACGGTTCCGTCGAGACCGAGAGCAGCGCATCCGGCGACGAACGCCTCCCGGCGCACCTGGCTCGTCGAGAACCCGGTCGGTCCGGCGAGGTGCACGATCCTCTGGTGACCGAGCTGGGCCAGGTGGGCGAGGGAGGCCCTGATGCCCTGCGCATCGTCCCCGACCGCCGCCGGGTAGGGGACGCTGCCGGACTCCCGGTTGACCATGACGGCCTTCACGTCGAGCTCGAACGCCTCGGTGGCTGTGGAGTGGCCCTGGTGTCCTGTCGCGAAGATCAGGCCGTCGACCTGGCGCTGGATCAGTGACTGGAAGACGAGGCGCTCCGTCTCGTCGCTTCCGTCGGTGTTGACGACGAGGGCCGAGTATCCGCGCGGGGTCAGGTAGCTCTCGATGCCCCGGACGATCGGCGGGAAGATCGGGTTGGTGAGGTCGGGGACGATGACACCGATGGTCATCGACGAACTGGTGCGGAGGCCGCGCGCGATCGAGTTCGGCGTGTAGCCGAGCTGGCGGGCGGCTGCGCGCACGCGCCGGATCGTCTCCGGGTTGACCTGGCCTTCGGTGCGCGAATTCAGCGCGCGGGACACCGTTCCGGGGTGGACGCCGGCGAGGCGGGCCACATCCGCGATCGTCGCACGCCTGGACATGGCTCAAACATAGCGCCACATCCGAGCGATCCGGCGGCGATTTCCGCAGGGTTGACACCCGGCGTCGCCGTGGCAATAATTGCGCAGAGACTGCAATCGATTGCAGCACCAATGCGAACTTATCTCACTGAGGAGACACGATGGACTCATCCACAAGACCGACGATCGGCTGGATCGGAACCGGGCGCATGGGACTCGAGATGGCGAGTCGGCTCATCGGTGCCGGCTACGACGTCACGGTCTACAACCGCACGCAGTCCAAGATCGTGCCGCTGCTCGAGAAGGGCGCGACCGCCGTCGCTCGCCCGGTCGACCTCGCCGACCGCGACATCGTCTTCACCATGGTCTCCGCACCGAAGGACCTCGAGGCCGTCACCGTCGGGGAAGGCGGACTCCTGACCTCCGAGACGGTCTCTCCGCGCATCCTGATCGACTCGTCGACCGTGTCGATGGCCGTGTCGGCGAAGATCCGTGCCCACGCGGCCGAGCGCCGCACGGAGTTCCTCGCATCGCCGGTGAGTGGGAACCCCGCCGTCATCGCAGCCGGAAAACTGACGATCGCCGCATCCGGGCCGCGCGAGACGTTCGACCGGGTCTACCCCGTGCTCACCGCGATCGGCCGGAGTGCGACCTACGTGGGAGACGGCGAAGTCGCCCGTCTCGTCAAGATCGCTCACAACGTGTTCCTCGGAGTGGTCACCCAGTCCCTGGTCGAGATCACCGCCCTCGCCGAACGCGGTGGTGTCTCCCGCCACGCGTTCCTCGAATTCCTCAACGACTCCGTCATGGGTTCGACGTTCACCCGCTACAAGACGCCCGCCATCGTGAACCTCGACTTCACCCCCACCTTCACCATGCCGCTGCTCGCGAAGGACTTCGACCTGGGCCTGTCGGCGGCGCACGACCTCCAGGTCCCGATGCCGATCGCAGCCGCGACCGCGCAGCTCGTCGCCTCCGCCATCGGCGCCGGCCACACCGAAGAGGACTTCGCCGTGCTGCTCCTCGAAGAAGCCCGCAGCGCCGGCATGAAACTGATCCCGGAGAATGTTCCCGTCAAGAGCGGACTGGAAGTGGGCCGCCATGAGTGAGCTCCGCCCGCTCCAGGCGCCTGGGCACACCAACGTCGACTACGAGCAGCGCGTCGACATGGATCGCCTCCGCACCTACCGGCTCGACCGGGCGAAGCGATCACTCGAGTCCAGCGAGTGCGGCGCGTTCCTGCTGTTCGACTTCTACAACATCCGGTACACCACGCAGACCTGGATCGGCGGTGCGCTGGGCGACAAGATGACCCGGTACGCTCTCCTGACCCGCGACGGCGACCCGATGCTCTGGGACTTCGGCTCCGCCGTGCGCCATCACCAGCTCTACTCGCCGTGGCTCAAGCCCGAGAACAACCACCCGGGGATGCTCGGGATGCGGGGCGCAGTCGCACCGTCGGCCGGGCTCATGGAGTCCGCGGTGCGCGAGATCAAGGCCCTGCTCGTCGAGGCCGGCGTCGCCGACCTGCCGGTGGGAGTCGACATCGTCGAGCCTCCGTTCCTGTTCGAGATGCAGCGGCAGGGGCTCACCGTCGTCGATGCGCAGCAACTCATGCTCGACGCACGCGAGATCAAGTCGATCGACGAGATCATGCTGCTCAACCAGGCCGCCGCGATGGTCGACGGGGTCTACCAGGACATCGTCGACGTGCTCAAGCCGGGCATCCGCGAGAACGAGATCGTGGCCCTCGCCAACAAGCGGCTGTACGAGCTCGGATCCGACCAGGTGGAGGCCGTCAACGCGATCTCCGGCGACCGGTGCAATCCGCATCCGCACAACTTCACCGACCGCATCATCAGGCCCGGCGACCAGGCGTTCTTCGACATCATCCATTCGTTCAACGGGTATCGGACCTGCTACTACCGCACGTTCGCGGTCGGCAGCGCGACGAACAGCCAGCGCGACGCCTATAAGAAGGCCCGCGAATGGATGGATGCTGCGATCAGCGTCGTCAAGGCCGGTGTCGGCACCGACGAGATCGCCCGGGTCTGGCCGAAGGCCACCGATTTCGGCTTCGCCAACGAGCTCGCGGCGTTCGGCCTCCAGTTCGGGCACGGGCTCGGTCTCGGGCTCCACGAACGGCCGATCATCTCCCGCCTCAACAGCCTCGACAATCCGATCGAGATCAAGGCGGGCATGGTCTTCGCCCTCGAGACCTACTGCCCGGCATCCGACGGATTCTCGGCCGCCCGCATCGAAGAGGAGATCGTGGTCGCCGAGGGCGGCGTGCACGTCCTCACCCGGTTCCCGGCGCAAGACCTCTTCATCGCCAACCAGTACTGACCCCAGGAAGTTGCATCCATGCTGATCCGACACGCTCACCGCAGCGAACGCACCGCCGAACTCACCACTTGGTTCCCCCACGACCTCGTCATCGGCGGTGAAGCACGGGCGGGCGCAGACGGTCACCGGTTCGACGTCGTCAATCCGGCGACCGGCCAGCGCATCGCGAGCGTCGCGAGCGCGAGCGTCAGTGACGGACTCGCCGCCGTCCGAGCGGCTGAATGCGCACTGCCCGGCTGGAGCGCGGTCGCGCCGCGCGCGAAGGCCGAGATCCTGCGCAAGGCGTTCGAGCTCATGTGCGAGCGGGCGGAGGATCTCGCCCAGCTGATCGTCCTCGAGAATGGGAAGTCGCTCATCGACGCGCGCGGCGAGGTCGCCTACGCGGCCGAGTTCTTCCGTTGGTACTCCGAAGAGGCGGTCCGCCTGATCGGGTCGGTCCAGACGTCGCCGAGCGGCCAGAACCGGATCGTCGTCAGCCATCACCCGATCGGCGTCAGCGTCCTCGTCACGCCGTGGAACTTCCCCGCAGCGATGGCGACGCGGAAGATCGGCCCCGCCCTGGCGGCCGGCTGCACCGTGATCCTGAAGCCGGCGAGCGATACCCCGCTCACGGCGCTGGCCATCGCCGAGATCCTCCGTCAGGCCGGTGTGCCCGCCGGTGTGGTCAACGTCATCCCCTCCCGGTCGTCGGGCGCGGTCGTCTCCGCCATGCTGGACGACCCGGCCGTGCGCAAGCTGTCTTTCACCGGCTCGACAGAGGTGGGCAGGACGCTGCTGGAGAACGCCTCACGCACGGTCGTCAACTGCAGCATGGAACTCGGGGGCAACGCCCCGTTCCTCGTCTTCGGCGACGCGGACCTCGACAGCGCCGTCGACGGCGCGATGATCGCGAAGATGCGCAACGGGGGCGAGGCCTGCACGGCCGCGAACCGCTTCTATGTGCATGCTTCGGTCGCCGAGGAGTTCGGACGCAGGCTCGCCGAGCGGATGCGGGCGCTGCGTGTCGGCGACGGACTCGGCGAGCGCGTGGAGCTCGGGCCGCTGATCAACGAGGGCGCCCGGCTCAAGGTCGACAGCCTGGTCGCGGCGGCTCGTGACGCCGGTGCGTCCGTGCTGACCGGCGGAGAGTCCCACTCCGGTGTCGGGTTCTTCTACCCTCCGACTGTGCTTGTCGACGTGGCCCCGTCGTCGCCCATCCTCGACGAGGAGATCTTCGGCCCGGTCGCACCGATCGTCACCTTCGACACCGACGACGAGGCCGTCGAGCTGGCGAACCGGACGGAGTACGGACTCGTCTCCTACGTCTACACCTCCGACCTCTCGCGCGGACTGAGCGTGAGCGAGCGGCTCGAGACCGGAATGGTCGGTCTCAACCGCGGCGTGGTCTCGGATCCGGCGGCGCCCTTCGGCGGTTTCAAGCAGAGCGGGCTCGGTCGCGAAGGAGGTCACGAAGGGATGCTCGAGTTCACGGAGTCGCAGTACATCGCGGTGAACTGGTGAGCCGTCTCGTCTGACCTGCAGGGGTGCGGCGTGACCTGCAGGGGCGCGACCGCCTCGACTTGTGATCCGCGAGGTTTTGGCGGATAGTCCGAGGGTGGATGAATCTCCGGCCTTGCGCGAGTATGCCGCGATCGGCGACGGACGGACCATCGCCCTCGTCGCCCGCAACGGAAGCATCGACTGGCTGCCCATCCCCGACCTCAACTCCGTTCCCGCCTTCGCCGCGATCCTCGACCGCGCGTCGGGCGGACGCATCGAGCTGGCGCCGGTCGGCGACTACACCGTCACGCGGCGCTACCTGCGGGGCACGAACGTCCTGAGCACCCTGTTCCGTACGGCGACGGGAACAGTCCGGGTGACGGATGCGCTCATCACCGGCAACGAGGGACGCCTGCCGTGGGCAGAGCTCGGCCGCCGCATCGAGGGGCTCGACGGCGAGGTGCGGATGCGTTGGACGGTGCGCCCCGGAACCATGCTGGGCACCGCATCCCCCTGGATCCAGCACATCGGCGCCCACTCGATCGTCCACGCCGGACCCGTCACCATCGGCGTGACCGGCAGCGAACATCACCCCCGCCGCAACCGGCAGCGGGCGAGTTCGGAGGATGCGCTCCGCGGGGCCTTCACCACGACCGCCGGTTCGCGCCACCTCCTCGCGATCGTCGCAACTGAGAACGAGCCGTTGCACCTGCCTGACGCCGCGACGGTGGATGCAGGAATCGACCGGACCATCTCCACCTGGCGGACCTGGTCGCGGACGTTCGGGTTCGACGGCCGCTGGGCCGGGGACGTCCAGCGCAGCGCGCTCCTGCTCAAACTCCTCATCTACGCACCCACCGGCGCCGTCGCGGCCGCAGCCACGACGTCGCTTCCGGAGAGCTCGCGCGGCGGGAAGAACTGGGACTACCGCTTCGCGTGGGTGCGGGATGCCGCCTACTCGGTGCGCGCCCTCGTGCGCTTCGGGCTGCGAGAAGAGACACACGCGGCCTTCTCGTGGCTGCTCGACACGATCGAGGCGAACGGCCCGGACCTGCACGTCTTCTACGGACTCGACGGTGGCGTTCCCCGCGGTGTCACGGCGTACGACGTACCCGGCTGGAACGGCATCGGCCCGGTCGTCGGCGGCAACCGGGCGCAAGGACAGCTGCAGCTCGGGGTCTTCGGCGACCTGCTCGGACTCGCGGGCGAATACGTCTCGGCAGGCAACATCTTCGACCCGGACACGGCGCGGATGCTCACCCGGGTCGCCGACCGCGTCTGCGACCTGTGGCGCAGGCCCGACTCCGGAATGTGGGAGCTCGAGGAAACGCAGCATTTCACCTCATCGAAGATGGGATGCTGGCAGGCGCTCGACGCCGCCATCCACCTCGCCGAGAAGGGGCAGGTCAGCGGCAACGCGGACCGCTGGCGCGCCGAGCGCGAACGCATCCGCGAATGGATCGACGCACACTGCTGGTCGGCTGAGCTCGGCGCCTACACGATGGTCGCGGGCCGCGCCGCACTCGACACGTCGGTTCTGCTGCACGCGGCGAGCGGCTTCGAGCGGGGGCCGCGGATGGCCTCCACTATCGACGCACTCGTCCGCGAACTCGGTCGCGGGCCGCTGCTGTACCGCTATTCGGGAATGGCCGAGGTCGAGCATCCGTTCGTCGCCTGCTCGTTCTGGCTGGCCGCCGCGCTCGCCTGCGTCGGCCGCGACGCGGAAGCCGCCGCGTTGATGGACAAGCTCGTGAAGCTGTCGAACGACGTGGGCGTCTTCGCCGAGATGATCGACGAAGACGAGGTGACGTTCTGGGGCAACCTGCCGCAGGGGCTCAGTCACCTCGGCCTGATCAACGCGGCGATCACCATCGAGGAGCAGGCCGCCGGCTGACGCCGCGTCGAGAGCGCCGGGCTGCTACGCGTCGACGAAGTCGTATTCCTGGAAGGCGCTCACTTCGGGATTCCAACGGTCCTCCACGAAGCCGACGTGCGCGGGGTGGGAGTTGTACGCGTCATAGGCGGCCTGGTCATCGAAGACCATGGAGAACTGGAACCGGAGCGGGCTGAACGCGCTGACCTGACGTCGGATCGTGAACTCGTGAACGCCCGGGATCGCAGAGAGGGTCTCGCCTGCAGCCTGCAGAAACGCTGCCTCCTCACGGGAGTCCGGCTGGTGCACGAGTGAGAAGACGACGGAGTGGATGATCGGCATGAACACCAAGCCTATGCGGATGCCCTCCTGAGCAACGCCAGCCCGCCGACGACCGCGGAGGCGGCGAGCGCCCCCACCGCGACCCCGGCACTCCGATGGTGTTTCGAGAACCACCACTGCCGGCTGCGCTCCACCGCACGGTCGTCGAACTTTCCGTGCGTGCCGAAGTCGCTCGACGCATCCGCGGGCTCCCACAGGTTCGCCGGCTGGTCGGGCCGCCGGGGCTCGTCCGTCTGCTGCGACGAGTACCCCGTCTTGCCGAGGTACCGGTCGAGCATCCCCGGCGCCACGGCGTTCACGAGCAGTGTGGCGACGGTGCTCGCGCCCACCCAGTACTCGCGGCGTTCCGGATGTGCGGCGGCCCACACGATCGCCCGCGCCGCGACCTCCGGCTGGTAGATCGGAGGTACGGGCTGCGCCTGGCGGGGCAGCCTCGAGAGCACCCAGCTGAACTGCGGCGTGTTGAGCGCCGGCAGCTGCACCATCGTCGTGTGGATCGGGCTCTTCTCGTGCAGCAGCTCGCACCGCAGCGACTCGTTGAATCCCTGGATGGCGTGCTTGGCGCCGCAGTACGCCGACTGCAGCGGGATGCCCCGGTAGGCGAGGGCGGAACCCACCTGCACGATGGTCCCGGATCCGCGCGGGCGCATCCGCTTCAATGCCGCCATGGTGCCGTAGACGTAGCCGAGGTACGTCACCTCGGTGGCCCGCTTGAACTCTGCCGCATCGATCTCATGGAACGGCGCGAACAGCGAGGAGAACGCCACGTTGACCCACACGTCGATCGGGCCGAGCTCGGCTTCCACCTGCTCGGCCGCGGCTTCGACCGCGTCGGGGTCGGCGACGTCGACACTGATCGCGACGACCTTTCCGCCCGCCTTCCCGACGTCGGCCACGGCGCCTTCCAGCCCCGCAGCGCCCCGCGCGAGGAGGGCTACGCGTACGCCGCACCGCGCGAACTCGATCGCCGTCGCACGTCCGACACCGCCGCTGGCACCGGTGATCACAACCGTCTTGTCCGCCAATTCGTGCATCGGTACTCCCATTCGATCCGGATCAGTACGGCGGTGTGTCGAAGTCGTCGACCGGCACCACCGATTCGCTTTCGGTCAGCGCAGATCCCGTGGCGGGCGCCAGCTGCCGCGTGGCGACCGCGAACCGCTCCACCAGTTCGGCGTCGACGATGTCGTCCGGGATGTCCGGCTCGTGGGTGGAGACGAGCTGGCTCGCCGGCCCGATGAGCACCTGGGCGATACCGCGCTCACCATCCGCTTCGCGAACAGGGATCTCCACCGTCGCCGAGGTCGCGTTGCGAGCGAGCGCGGCCGCGTATTCGAGAAGGGCTGTTGCGATCGCGTCCCCGGTCAGTACGGAGCCGCCGGCGTATTGCACTCGGTGCATTGGGTGTCCCACCTTCGTTGTTTTCCCCGAACGGTAGTCCCCGAACGGGTCGGGTCAATCCCTTGCGGAAGCGTTATTTTTCGCCAACGAGGGCGGGCGCGGCCGACCCGGGTGTCAGCCGGGTCATCAGCATCGCATCCGCCTCCCTCTCGTCGATCACCTGCATACCGCCCGTCCGCAGCGAGGTCAGCGCCAGGGCTTCGACCCAGCGCGAGTTGATCGTCGGCGGCCTGCCACCCACGAAACGGAAGCTCAGCAGGGTCTCCCTGCTGATCCAGAGGCTCATCCGACCCGATCCCTGCTCGACGGGGATCGTCCAGTTCAGCAGGAAACTCTCGTGGCGCAGGAGTTTGGCGATGATGGCGAGTTTCATGTGCGCAAGAAGGCGGTCTTCGAACTCGAACCGCTGCCCTTCGCCGTAAGTGAGTGTTCCCATGTGCTCAGTGTGGGGCCTCCGCCTGGCAAAAGCGTGCTGGGTGCTGTTATGTGAATCGTCAACTGCTCCGCCATTCTGCGGTGAGGTACGGATGCGCATCCGCACTTTTCAGCGTCAGCCCGTGCCCGGGCGCACCCCTGTCGGGAACCAGCTCACCGTTCACGAGCTCGGGGAGCCCGTCGAAGAACAGCTCTTCGATGACGACGTGGTCGTGGAAGTATTCGGCGTTCACGACGTTCGGAAGCGCAGCGCCGAGGGATGCGTGGAGGGCCGGCGCCGTGTGCGAGCTGGCGGGCACCTGGGCACCTGTCGCCTGGGCGGCCGCGAGCAGGAACCCTGTCGGACCTCCGCACCGCGTCGCGTCGGCCTGGATGACGTCGACCGCCCCGGCCGCCAGCATCTGGTGGAAGTAGGACGGGGTGTAGCCGTACTCACCCGCAGCGACGCGCAGGCCGGCGGGTGCCCGATCCCGGATCAGGCGCAGCCCGGCGAGGTCGTCGCTCGAGACCGGCTCCTCGAACCAGGTGACGCCGAGTTCCGCGAACTGTTCGGCGAACCGCATGGCCTGTTTGCGCTCGTAGGCGCCGTTCGCGTCGACGAAGAGCCCGACGTCGTCCCCGATCGCCGATCGGGCGGCCGTCACCCGCGCAAGGTCGGCGTCCGGGTCGGTGCCGATCTTCATCTTGACGGCGGACAACCCCGCGGCGGCCCATCCGGAGAGCTGTTCCTCCAGCTCCCCGATGGTGTAGTCGGTGAATCCGCCGCTCCCGTACGCGGTCACCGAGGTGCGAGCGCCACCGAGAAGCCGGGTGAGCGAGACACCGAGGAGCCGCGCCTTGAGGTCGTGCACAGCGCTGTCGAGGGCCGAGATGGCACCCGCGCACACGCCCGGCCAGCCGAGATTACGCACCGCGCCGGCCATCCGCCAGAACGTCCGCGTTGTGTCGAACGGATCGGAGCCGAGCACGCTGGGGAGGAGCACGTCGCGGATGACATCGAGCGCTGCCGGCGACCCGTACGCATAACCGAGGCCGGTCTGCGATCCGGCGGTCAGCTGCACGACGACAAGAGACGTCTTGTCCCAGCGGACCGTGCCGTCGGATTCGGGGCGCTCGACCCGGAATGAACGTGTCGGCACCGTGTACGCGCCGACCTCGCCGCCGGAGATCGGTACTTCCTCGGGCATCACGCGTCCTTGTCGTCGCGCGCGTCCTTGTCGTCGCGCTTGTCCTTGTCGTCGCGGCCGAGGTGCAGGGTGTCCTTGACCCGCTCGATCCCTTCGGTGAGCAGCGCCTGCGCCGAGTCGCGGATCGCTCCCCGCGCGTTCGGGTCGCCCTTGAAGAGCGCCTTGGCCGTGTTGCGCGCGAACTCGGCCGTGATGTGCGGCGGCAGGGGCGGGACGTTCTTGCTCGTGTGGGCGTCGATCAGGGTGACACCGCGATTGGCGAACGCGCGGTCCCATGCGTCGGCCACCTGGCCGTCCTCCGTGACCCGGATTCCCGTGAAGCCCAGCAATTCGGCCCACCCCGCGTAATCCACCGACTCCACGTCCTGCGAGGTCGACCACACCGGGTTGGCATCCTCCGTGCGCATCTCCCACGACACCTGGCTGAGGTCGTCGTTGTGCAGCACCAGGATGATCAGCTGCGGGTTCTCCCAGCGGCTCAGGTACTTCTTGACCGTGATGAGTTCGTTCATGCCGAGCATCTGGAAGGCGCCGTCGCCGATCGTGCAGATCACCGTGCGCTCCGGGTAGGCGAACTTCGCGGCGACGGCGTACGGCATGGCGGCCAGCATCGTGGCGAGCCGCCCGGAGAGGTCTCCCATCATGCCGCGGCGGAGCCGGATGTGGTGGCCGTACCAGTCGGCGGTGGTGCCCGCATCCGCCGTGACGATCGCCTGCGGCGGGAGCCGCTTGTTCAGCTCGTGGTAGACGCGGCGCGGATTCACACCATCGTCGTACTCGACATCTGCCTGGGCATCCATCTCCGACTCCCAGTCGACCATCTCCTCCGCGATGTGGTTCTGCCACGCGAGGTCGGTCTTCTGCTCGAGCAGCGGAACGAGCGCGGCGAGCGTCGCAGCGACGTCGCCCCACAGGTTCAGCTCGGTGGGGTAGCGCAGGCCCATCTGCTCGGGTTTCAGGTCCACCTGGATCGCCCGCGCCTGGCCCGTGGCGGGAAGGAACTGCCCGTACGGATAGTTGGTGCCGAGCAGCACGAGGGTGTCGCACTGCTTCATCTGGTGCAGGCTCGGCAGCGAGCCGAGCAGCCCCAGCTGCTGCGTGTGGTGCGGCACATCGGACGGCACGACCTGCTTGCCGCGCAGCGCGGTGATGATTCCCGCACCCGCCTTGCGCGCCGCCTCCAGCACGAGGTCGGTCGCCCCGTTCGCGCCGTGGCCGACGAGGAAGGTGACCTTCTCACCCGCATTGATGATCGCGGCCGCGCGGGCCAGTTCGTCGGCGGGCGGCACGACAGCAGTGGAGGGAGCGACGGCGCTCGAACGCGAAACCCAGTTCTCGGCTCCGACCTCCGGCATCGGCATCCCCTGCACATCGTGCGGAAGGATGATGACCGCCGGCTGGAGCCGCACCCGCGCCATCCGGAAGGCGGTGTCCACGACCGCCTGGGCCTGCGCGGGCGACACGATGGTCTGGACGTAGACCGCGACATCGGCGAACGTGCGCTCGAGGTTGCTCTGCTGCTGGCTGAACGTGCCGAGCGCGTCGAGACCCTGCTGACCGACGATGGCGACGACCGGCTGGTTGTCCATCGCCGCATCGTACAGTCCGTTCAGGAGGTGGAAGGCTCCGGGGCTCGAGGTGGCGATGCAGACCCCGATCTCGCCGGTGAACTTCGCGTGTGCGGTCGCCATGAGCGAGCAGATCTCCTCATGGGTGGGGCGGATGTACTCGACGCCCACGCCGTCCTTCTCGGCCTTGCCGAGGGCGCCGTCGAACTCGCCGATCCCGTCACCGGGAAAGCCGAATACCCGGCTGACGCCCCATTCCTTGATGCGCGCGATCACGAAATCGCTGACGGTTGTCGTCATGGTCATCCTCACTCTTCTTGGTCGGGTCGGGCCGGGTCGCGTCGTTCAGGCGGGTCGCGTCGGTCGGGTTGCTGCACGAGGCGGTCTGCCGCACGAGCCGCGATCGCCATGACGGTCAGCGCGGGATTCGCGCTGCCCTGGGTCGGCAGCACACTTCCATCGACGATGAGCAGGTTGGGTACGGCGAAGCTGCGGCAGTCCGCATCCACCACACCGTTGTGCTCGTCGGCCGCCATCCGGGCTCCCCCGACCAGGTGCGCGTAGCGCTGGATGGTGATGACCTCGTCGGCGCCCGCAGCTTTCAGGATGCGCTCCATGACCGCCTGGGCGGCCTTCGCGAGCATCCGGTCGTTGTCGCACTGCGTGTAGGAGAAGTGCGCGACCGGGAGTCCGTATCGGTCCTTCTCGTCGGCGAGCGTCACCCTGTTGCCGGGCTGGGGGAGGAACTCGCAGAGCGCGCCGAGGCACGCCCAATGCACGTAGTCCGTCATGTACCGGCGGAACTCGGCGCCCCAGCGCCCCTCCGCCATCACGTGTTCGGCCCACGTGATCGGCAGAGGGGACACTGTCTGGATGGAGAACCCACGCTTGTACGGTTTCGTCGCGTCGGTCTCGTAGAACTCTTCGCTGCTGACCTCGGGGGGCGGACCTTTCCACATGCGCACTTCGGCGTCGAACCGCCCGGCTGTCTGCGGTGCGCCCTGCACCATGAGATAGCGGCCGACCTGATCGAAGTCGTTGCAGAGTCCGTCGGGGAAGCGCTCAGAAGCGGAGTTCAGCAGGAGGCGCGGAGTCTCGATCGAGTACCCCGCGACCGCGACCATCCGTGCGCGCTGAAAATGGGGGCGCCCCTCGCGAAGGTAGTGGACCCCTGTCGCGGCCCCGGTCCGCTGGTCGATCTCGATCGAGGTGACCATGCATTCCGCGCGCACCTCGGCGCCGTGGGCGAGCGCATCCGGCAGGTGGGTGATCAGCGGAGACGCCTTCGCGTTGACTTTGCAGCCCTGGAGGCAGAACCCGCGATAGATGCAGTGGGGGCGGTGGCCGAACCGCCCGTTCGAGATCGCGACCGGACCGACCTTCGCGGTGATCCCGGCGGCGAGCGCACCCCGCTGGAAGAGCTCACCGTTTCCGGATACCGGATGCGGGCGCTGCGGGTAACCGTGCAGGTCACCCCACGGCCAGTCCTCACCCGCCACCGGAAGCTCGCCCTCGAGATCGGAGTAGTACGGCGCCAGGTCGCCGTACTCGAGTGGCCAGTCGGCGCCGACCCCGTCGAGGGTGCGGGTGGCGAAGTCGCTCGGATGGAAGCGCGGCGTGTAGCCGGCGTAATGCACCATCGACCCGCCCACGCCACGGCCCGAGTTGTTCGAGCCGAGCGGCACGGGGTCGCCGCCGCCGATCTGGCGCGGTTCGGTCCAGTAGAGGCCGTGCGAGCCGGCCTCGTCGCTCACCCAGTCCGACTCCGGATCCCAGAACGGCCCGGCCTCCAGGGCGACCGCCTTCCAGCCGGCGCGGGCGACACGCTGGAGCAGCGTCGAGCCGCCGGCGCCGCATCCCACGATCACGAGGTCGACCGTCTCCCTGTCGTCGAAACGACGCCCCCCGAGATCGCGGGGAAGCGCGCCGCTCGGGGTCAGGAGCCAGGCGGACTCATTGCGCTCGCGAACCCTATCGGCCACGCGACGCGCCCTTCAGCGTCCCATCCCGCAGCGGATCCTCGCCGGGCATCGCATCCGCTACCTCGAACGGTTCGCGCTTGTCGACGCCGATGTTCTTGTACCCGCGCGGGTAGGCGGGGCCGGCGAAGCCGATCTCGTTCCACGCCCAGGGATGCGAATAGAAGGCCGTGCAGGCATACCGGGTCCACAGGCTCCACACCTGGGCGGGTGGGAGTCCGTGCCACTCTGTTGCCTTCGAATCGTGGATGGCGGTGAGCAGCTCCGTCTGCGCCTCCCAGCGGCACTCGGAGAACGGCCGGCCGAACCGGTCGCGCGCGTCGTCGTCCAGCGCGGCGAGGGTCGTCCGCCAGGCGGCCGCGTCGGGCGGCATCGTGTCGTAATGCCAGCCGTCGGTCTCCTGCTCGGCGAGGCGCGAATCCACCATGCGCGTCACCGGAACCTTCGGCTCGGCGCGCTGGTAGAGGAGCTGGTCGAAGAGTGCGGTCGCGGCCGCCTCTTCAGCCGCATCGAAGAAGCGGATGGCCGGGAGCAGCGAGACGCGTGCCTCGACGACAGCGCGCGTGGCCGCATCCCAGTGCCCATCCTGTTCGAGCACGTCGAACCCGGGGAAGCGGCCTCCCCCGTCGTCGGGGGGGAGGTTCAGTCCGCTCACTTCTCCCGCCTCAGGATCGCGGCCAGCACGCCCATGCCGCCGACCATCGTCACCAGGAGTGGCGCGAGCAGCGGCGGACCCATCTCCAGGTTGTAGCGGAGGTTGCGCCAGCCGCCCGGCTTCTGGCCGATCCCGCGCGCGTGAAGGTAGGTGCCCTGCACGCCGTTGGCGATGATCGTGAGCGAGGCGATGGGCAGCAGCGTCTTGGCCGCCCGCTGGCTGAAGAATCCCGCGATTCCGGCGGCGGCGCCGACCGGGCCGAGCACGACGGGCACCCACATCCACTTGTTGCCGAAACTCGCCTTGTCGTGCTCGAAATAGATCTCGCCCGCGGTCACGACAGCGCCGACCGCGGTCAGTGCAGACAGCGAACGTTCGAAACGCCCCGTCTCGACGTTGCGCACCATCCGGTCGATGCCGCGTCGTGCGGGAACGGCGACGGGCCTGCGTCGATGCACCACCGGCTACCTCCCTGGCTGCGGCGCGGTCGCCGCTGCCGCCATCAGTACCCCCGTGCGACGCCGAGAGGAAGGTGGCTGAACGGATTCGAAGGTGGGCTCAGCCGGTCAGCTGTCTCGGAGGATTCAGAACGTCGAACGGTTCGCGGGACGCATTCGTGCCTTATGCCTGGGCCGGCGTGGCACCGACAACGCGCTCCACGTCGGCAGCTGTCATCACCGGCTGCTCGTAGAACGGAGGAAGGAGATCGGCGACGGCAGAGCCCCGGCGACCCTGCACGTCCGCCTTATTATGGTTTAACCGTCTTAAAGCAAAGTACTGCTCGCTCTATTCTCTCTTAGCGTGCAAATTTCATACTTCGCTCCGGCCCGCCGCCGACTCGCGCCGATTAATGTAAGAATCTGCGTATGGATGCAGATACGAAGGTTTGCGGCCGCGAGCCGGACAGCCAGTACGTCGAGCTCGCAGTCGAAGTGTTCGCGATGCTGGCGGACGCCACCCGGGTGCGAATCATCCTGGCGCTGCGCGATCAGGAACTCTCGGTGAACCAGCTGGCCGAGATCGTCGACAAGTCGTCGCCGGCTGTGTCGCAGCACCTGGCCAAGCTGCGGCTTGCACGCATCGTCACCACTCGTCAGGAGGGCACCCGCGTGTACTACCGCCTGGCGAACGAGCACGCCAGCCAGCTCGTCACCGACGCGATCTTCCAGGCCGAGCACGCGCTCGACCAGAACCCGCGGCACCATCACGCCCGCGCAGAGGCGTCGGCGTGAGCCGCACGCAGCACGAGCACGGCCAGGCCGCGCCTCACCACGACCGCGACCACCCGCACGACCACGCGCATCCGCACGACCACGCGCATCCGCACGACCACGCGCATCCGTCCGGCTTTCGCGGCTTCCTCCACGACCTCTTCGTCCCCCACTCGCACGACGCAGCCGATTCGATCGACGACGCACTCGAGGCCAGTCGCGAGGGCATCCGCGCGCTGAAGATCAGCCTGTTCGCGCTGCTCCTGACGACCCTGCTGCAGTTCGGCGTGGTCATGATCAGTGGCTCGGTCGCACTGCTCGCCGACACGGTGCACAACTTCGCGGATGCGCTGACCGCGGTTCCTCTCTGGGTCGCGTTCGTGCTGGGTCGACGCATCGCCAGCCGCCGCTACACGTTCGGCTACGGCCGGGCCGAAGATCTCGCGGGACTGTTCATCATCGCCGTCGTCGCGATCTCGGCGGTCGTCGCGGCCTGGCAGTCGATCTCGCGGTTCATCCACCCGCAGCCGCTTCACAACCTGTGGTGGGTCGTCGCAGCCGGGCTCATCGGGTTCGCCGGCAACGAGGCCGTCGCGATCTACCGCATCCGGGTGGGACAGAAGATCGGATCGGCAGCACTCGTTGCCGACGGCGTCCACGCCCGCATCGACGGATTCACGTCCCTTGCGGTCGTGGTCGGAGCGGCAGGCGCGATGCTCGGCTTTCCACTCGCCGACCCGATCGTCGGCCTGCTCATCTCGGCAACGATCATTGTGCTGCTCTGGGGAACGGTCCGGAGTATCGGGGCGCGGCTGATGGACGCGATCGAACCCGACCTCGTCCACCGGGTCGAACACGCCCTTCTCGAGACTCCCGGTGTCCTGGCCGTCTCAGAGGTGCAGTTGCGCTGGGTCGGCCATCGGCTTCAGGGCGCGGCGTCGATCACCCTTGCGGACGCGCCGCTGTCCGAGGCGGATGCGCGCGCCGCCGAAGCGGTCGCCCGGGTGCGTGGCGAACTGCCGAACGTCGACGCCTTCCGGGTGCGTCCAATCCCGATCCACCCGCCATCGCCGGATGAGGTCGGCGCCTGAAGCTCGCCGCTGGAGCTCACCCCTCCACGGGCCGCAGCCGCAGGTCGTGCATCCCGCCGTCGACGGCGATGCTCGTACCGGTCGTCGAACCGGAGAGCGGACTGGCGAGGTACGCGACCGCGCCGGCCACTTCATCCGGACTGACGAGCCGCCCGTGCGGCTGACGCGCGTTGAGCGCGGCCCGCTCGGCCTCGGGGTCGGGCGCGCTGTCGAGCAGTCGCGCGACCCAGGGTGTGTCGGCCGTGCCCGGGTTGACGCAGTTGACCCGCACGCCTTCGCGCAGGTGGTCGGCCGCCATCGCACGGGTCAGTGCGAGCACAGCGCCCTTGGTCGCGCTGTACAGGGCGCGTTGGGGCAGGCCGGCGGTCGCCGCGATCGAGCAGGTGTTCACGACGGATGCGGCGGGGGAGACCCGCAGATACGGCAGCGCCGCGCGGGTCACGCGCACCACGCCGACCACGTTGATGTCGTAGACGCCATGCCACTCCTCGTCCGAGTTGTCCTCGACGCTGCCCTGGGCGCCGATGCCCGCGTTGTTGACGACGATGTCGATCCGGCCGAAGCGGGTGGCGACCTGGGCGATCGCCGCCCTGACCGAGACGTCGTCCGCGACATCCACCATGACGGGGACGGCGCCATCCGGTGCGGTCTCAGGATGGAGGTCGAGGGCCGCGACCTGGGCTCCGGATGCGAGAAGCCGCCTGGCGATCGCTGCACCGATCCCGGATGCGCCGCCCGTCACGACCGCGACGAGCCCTTCGAATTCCGCCGTCATCGTGCGTCCTCTCCTTCGTGTTCGAGCAGTCGCTCGGATGTTCGGGGCTGGTAGGCCACGAAGCGCTGGCGCTGCCGGCCGAGCCCTTCGATCTCCAGTTCGACGACGTCTCCGTCGCGCAGATAGGGGAACCGGCCCGACAGGGCCACCCCTTCCGGCGTGCCCGTGAGCACCAGGTCGCCCGGCTCCAGGGTGAGGTACTGGCTGAGGTGCCAGATGAGGAAGTCGACGTCGAAGATGAGGTCGGCCGTCGTCGAGTCCTGCCGGGGCTCGCCGTTCACCCAGCTGCGCAGCCTCAGAGCGCCCGCGTCGACCTCGTCCGGCGTGACCAGCCACGGGCCGACGGGGCTGAAGCCCGGCGAGCTCTTGCCTTTGGACCATTGCCCGCCGGAGACGACGAGCTGGAAGTCGCGTTCCGAGACGTCGTCGGCGACCACGTACCCGGCGATGTGGGCGCGGCTGTCGGCAGGTGAGTCGAGGTAGGAGGCGCGCGACCCGATGACGACGCCGAGTTCGACCTCCCAGTCGGTGCGCGTGCTGCCGCGTGGAATGGTCACGTCGTCGTCGGGCCCGACGATCGTGTTCGGCGTCTTCAGGAACATGATCGGGACTTCTGGCGGCGCGGAGCCGGACTCGGCCGCATGCGCGACGTAGTTCATCCCGATGCAGATGATCGCGCTGGGGCGCGCGATCGGCGAGCCGATCCGGAGGGTGGATGCGTCGGGCAGCTCGGGGAGCCGCCCGGTTTCGAGAGCCGCGCGGGCCGCGTCGACTCCACCTCCCTCGAGGAACCGTCCGTCGATGTCTGCGGTGAGGCTCCGCAGATCGTAGGTGGCTTCCGGTGTGATGACGACGGGGATTTCGGCGCCGGCGGGGCCGAGGCGTGCGAGTTTCATGGAGTCGATTTCCTTGGGTGGCGAGTTCGGCGACAGCGGAGAACATCTGAACTATACGGCGAAAATGTGGTGATTTCACGAGATTCGGCCAAAATCAGCCGCAATTGACACCCAAGACATCGGATGTCTATGCTCGGGTTGTGAGCACTATCACCGCACTCCGCACCAGCGACATCCGTTTTCCGACCTCGACGATGCTCGACGGGTCGGACGCGATGAACCCCGACCCCGACTACTCGGCCGCCTACGTGCGCGTCATCACCGACAGCGACGACGGTCTCGAGGGCCACGGGTTCGTCTTCACGATCGGGCGCGGCAACGACGTGGAGGTCGCTGCGATCCGCGCGCTCGAAGGCCACCTGGCCGGCCGTGACGTCGAAGACCTTCTCGCCGACATGGGAGGCACCTGGCGCGAGTTGGTCTACGACTCGCAGCTGCGCTGGCTGGGACCCGAGAAGGGCGTCATGCACATGGCGATCGGGGCCGTCGTGAACGCACTCTGGGACCTCAAGGCGAAACGCGCCGGCCTGCCCCTGTGGGCGCTGCTGTCCGCGATGACGCCCGAAGAGATCGTCGCGCTGGTCGACTTCCGCTACCTGAGCGACGCCCTGACGCCCGACGATGCTCTCTCGATCCTGCGGTCCGCCCAGAACGGCCGCGACGGCCGCCGGGCCGAACTCCTCGCATCCGGCTTTCCCGCCTACACGACCACACCCGGCTGGCTCGGTTACGACGACGCGAAACTCGACCGGCTGTGCCGCGAAGCGGTCGCCGACGGATTCGAGCAGGTGAAACTGAAGGTCGGAGCGAATCGGGCCGACGATGTCCGACGTCTCGGCATCGCCCGGGCCGCGATCGGGCCGCGCATCAGTCTCGCCGTGGACGCCAACCAGCGCTGGGAGGTCGCCGAGGCGATCGACTGGATCGCCGACCTGGCACCCTTCGATCTCGCCTGGGTCGAGGAGCCGACGAACCCCGACGACATCCTGGCGCACGCCGCGATCGCCCGCGGAATCGCACCGATTCCCGTTGCGACCGGCGAGCACGGCGCCAACCGGGTGATGTTCAAGCAGTTCCTGCAGGCGGATGCGCTGCGGGTGCTCCAGATCGATGCGACCAGGGTCGCCGGAGTGAACGAGAACATCGCGATCCTCCTGCTTGCGGCGAAGTTCGGGGTGCGCGTCTGTCCGCATGCGGGCGGCGTCGGGCTCTGCGAAGTCGTGCAGCACCTGTCGATGTTCGACTTCGTCGCGGTCTCCGGTTCGATCGACGGCAGGATGATCGAATACGTCGACCACCTGCACGAGCATTTCGTCACACCGGTCGACGTCCACGACGGACGCTACTGGCCGCCGACCGCCCCGGGTTCAGGAGCCGAGATGCGCACGGAGTCGATCGCGTCGTACACCTGGCACGCCCGCACCGGGGACGCCGGCCGCTAGTTCGCCGTTCCGGTCAGAGCGCTTCGCGGAGCCACTGTTCGATCCCGCTGATGTGAACCGTCATCAGGGCTCGAGCCAGTTCTGCGTCGTTGCGTGCGAGGGCGTCCACGATCGTGCGGTGCTCGATCAGGGTCCGCTCGACGGCGTTCTCCTGGGTCAGGCCACGCCAGATCCTGGCCCGCACCGTCGGACCTGAAAGCCCGTCGATGAGGCTGGCGAGATACGCGTTACCGGCCGCCTCGGAGATCGCCCGATGAAACCGGAGGTCGTGCTCGACAAGGCCTCCGACATCCATGGACGGGTGCACCTGGTCCAGCTCGGCCCGCAGGGAGTCGACGAGAGCGTCGGTCGTGACGGCCGCCGCCATGCCTGCGGCGGCCGGCTCCAGGATGCGCCGAACCGCGAAGAGCTCGAGTACCGACGAATCGTCGTGCAGGTCGACGACGAAGGACATCGCTTCGAGCAGCAGCTGCGGTTCGAGGCTGGTCACGTAGGTGCCGTCGCCGCGCCGGACGTCGAGAACGCGAATGACCTCGAGCGCTTTGACTGCCTCACGCAGGGAACTGCGCGAGATGCCCAGTCGCTCGCTGAGCTGCTGCTCTGGCGGCAACCTGCCCCCAGGGGCGAGCTCGCCGGTCAGGATCATGTCCTTGATCTTCAAGATCGCTTCGTCGGTGACCGCCATGCCGCACAGTCTAATGGTCCGATGTCTGCGGCTGGGCGCGCCGCGGTCGGGCCTGCCGCGGCGCGCCTCGTGAGGTCAGGCCTCCCGGGTCGACGGCGAGCGCTCCGATGTACGCGATGCGTCGCGTTCGACCACATCGCCGAGGACCTCGTCGATCCTGACCATGAGCTCGGTGGGGATGGTCACGCCCGACGCCTTCACGTTCTCCACCACCTGCTCCGGACGGGAGGCGCCGATGATCGCGGTTGCGACGTTGTCGTTCTGCAGCACCCAGGCGACGGCGAGCTGGGCGGGCGTGAGGTCGAGCTCGCGCGCGATCGGCGCGAGATTCTGCACGCGGGTGAGCACGTCATCCGTCAAGAACCGCTTGACCGCGCCCGCGCCTCCACGCTCGTCCGTCGCACGGCTTCCCTCCGGGTGCGGTGCGCCGGGGAGGTACTTTCCGGTGAGCACGCCCTGAGCAACCGGCGACCAGACGATCTGCGAGATCCCGAGCTCCTTCGAGGTCGGAACGATCCGCTCTTCGATGACCCGCCACAGGGCCGAGTACTCGGGCTGGTTCGAGATGAGCTGGAACTTCAGCTCCCTGGCGAGGGCGGCGCCTGCGCGCAGCTGGTCCTCGGTCCACTCGCTCACACCGATGTAGAGCGCCTTCCCCTGGCGAACGATGTCGGCGAAGGCCTGCATCGTCTCTTCGAGCGGCGTCTCGAAGTCGTACCGGTGAGCCTGGTAGAGGTCGACGTAGTCGGTGCCGAGCCTCTCGAGGGAGCCGTCGATGGACTCCATGATGTGCTTGCGCGACAGCCCGACGTCGTTGTGCCCCTTGGGCCCGGTGGGGCCGAACACCTTGGTGAAGATCTCGAGCGACTGTCGACGCTCGCCCTTCAGTGCGGCGCCCAGCACGGACTCGGCGGCCGTGTTGGCGTACACGTCCGCGGTGTCGAAGGTGGTGATGCCGGCATCCAGTGCGGCCCGGACACACGCAGCGGCCGTCTCGTTCTCGATCTGGGAGCCGTGGGTCAGCCAGTTTCCGTACGTGATCTCGGAGATCTTGAAACCGGACTGACCCAGATACCTGAACTGCATGTCGTTCCTCTCAGTGGTGCACGTTGCTGTCTCGATCGTATGGAACTCGATTGATCGAATCCAACAGTAGATGGTTCTGGGATTCATCGGCGCGCTCGATGAATTGCTCGCGACGACCCTCGCGTCAGCCCTGACGGGCATGGGTCAAGGGTGTACTGTCATCACCACAGGCCCGGACCCTGCTTGTACTCTCTTCAGCCGGGCCTTTTTCGGGTAAACGGCCCGGCTGAAGCCCCCTCCGGCGACCTGAGAATTCTTCGGTTTCGCGCCCGTATCCGGCGTAGAGTTGCGGCATCAAACACGCCATGAGGAGGCGTTCACCATGCTCACCGAAGCGCATGCAGTGCTGCCCGCATCCGATCTCAAACGGGCACAGGAGTTCTACCACAACAGTCTCGAATTCGACCCGGCCGAAGAAGAGGAAGGCAACCTCATCTACCGCCTCTCATCCGGGACGGGCTTCGAAATCTACGAGACCAGCAACGCCGGGACGGCCCAGAACACCCAGATGTGTTTTCTGACCGACTCCTTCGAAACCGACATGGCGTGGATGCGCGACCATGGCATCACGTTCGAGGACTACGACTTCCCCGGCCTGAAGACCGAGAACGGCGTCGCCACGATCGGCGACACCCACGCGGCGTGGTTCCGCGACAGCGAGGGCAACTACATCTGCCTCACCGAGGCGGGGTAGCCGAGCCCGAACGGAGGGATTCACCGATCGGGGATGGCCGCTGCCACCTCGACCTCTACGAGTGCGCCCGGATGGGCGATGCGGTCAGCGGGTCGGCCACGAGAGGTCCCAGATGAGGGCCCCACGCTCGCCGGGCAACGCCGTCTCCGAGGCAGGCGCCGTCTCCGGTGACAGGTAGGGCGCCACTTGCCGCTGCCAGCGCTCGTTGACCGGATCGGCGTCGAGGAATTCCTGCATCCTGTCCCGATCCTCTGCGACGACCTCGTGGGTCAGAGTCGTCCGGTTGCGGTAGATCCGCCATTCGACGACACCGGCGGCTTGCAGCGCGCCGGCCACGTCGGCGGGGATGGCGCGATGGAACTGCTCATACGCCAGGCCCAGACCCGGACGCAGACGGGTGGAGAACTGGAAAGAGTCGTGAGGCATTGCGGCCCTCCCTGTGACGAACGACGGTGTACGACGGCGAAATCCGCACTGGTAACGTTACCAGATGGCAGCGTGAAATCACGTCGACGCACGCGCCCCCCTGTATACTTGTCGGCAAGTGCCAGGTGACGGAGACGACATGACGACCGCAGACTTTGCCTCATACGGCCTCAACGGCTCACGTGGCCCGAAAGAGGGCGTCGAACCAGTTCACCGTCCGCGCCCTACCGTGCAGCCCCACCGCATCTCCGACTGGGTATACGACCAGCTGTGCGACGCGATCCGCACGGTCGAGCTCGCCCCGGGAGCGCCCCTGTCCGAGCCGAGCCTCGCAACGCACCTCAATGTGAGCCGGGCACCCATCCGCGAAGCGCTCACGCGCCTGGCCGACCAGCGGCTCATCACGGTCGTGCCGCAGGTCGGCACCCGTGTCGCCCCGATCCTCATGCCCGAGGTTGAGGAAGCCTGCTTCATCCGTTCCGCACTCGAGTGCGGTGCTTTCCACACGGTGATCACCACCCCGGGGCTCGACACCCGGCCCCTCCGCCACGCCCTCGAGCGCAACATCGCAGCAGCGGAGGAACACGACGCTGAGGCCTTCTTCGAATCCGACGAAGAGCTCCACCAGACGATCTTCGCGCTGGCCGGGGTTCCTCACGTCTGGGATGTGCTACGCGGGATCAAGCTGCACCTCGACCGCCTGCGCCGCCTTCACCTGCCCGACGCTGTCGGCAACCCCGCGCTGGTCGCCGAGCACACCGCGATCGTCGAAGCGGTCGAAGCGCGTGACGAGAAGGCGGGGCTCGACGTCATCCGCCGGCACGCCAACCGCATCCTCGCCGACAGCGGCTCCCTCAGGACCCGCTACCCCGATTACTTCGAGGGGTGATCGGCCTGCGCCCGGGGCAGAACGGGGCGCGCCCGAAGCCGAACGGCGCGCCCGCTCCCCCGATCAGGTGAGCTTCAGCTCGACGGCCGCGGACCCGAACCGCGGCACCTGAATCGACACCCGACGTCCCTCGAAATCGACGGGACCGCGCCGCGCACCGACCAGGCTCGCACTCCAGGCTCCGCCGATGTCGGCGCCCGCAGTGATCCCGACGGTGACCTCCGCCTCGGCGAGCGACTGAAGCCGCACGAGGACGGTGCCCCGCGCGGTGCGGGTGACGCCCAGCAGACGGATGCGCCGATCGTCGAGCTCGAGCAGCGATGCCGCGTCGCCCCCGACGCCGGACGGATCGGCCGCGACAGCGAGGAGGGGCCGGACGAGGTCGAGGGCGAGGTCGGCGCTCTCGACGCCCGCGGTCTCGGCGTCCGCCGCGGCGAAGCCGCGCACGCGATACCGGAACACGGTGTCGAACGCCTGGCCCGATGGGAAGTTCGTGTCCCAGATGTTGTTGTGGATCCACGAGAAGACCGTCCCGGGCTCCGGCGTCCTGAGGGTGCCGGGGAATGGCGCGAACGGCAGCGCGATGTCCCCGACCTGGATGAGCGGAGCATCCTGCGTGACGAGGGTCGCCGCCCGCGCACCGGCGTGCAGCACGACCCAGTCCCGGACCGTGTGCAGGTAATCCGCCCCGCCCGGGACGACCGGGATGTCCGTCCCGGCGACGGAGCCGGAGACCTCGAAGCGCACGGTCGGCTGCTCGAGCGCGAACGGGAACGCGAAGAAGCCCGACTCCTTGTCGGCCGTGTACGTCTTGGCGACCCTGTTGGTGATGTCGACGAAGTCGGCCCCGGATGCGAGCCGAAGCGTCGTCACGATGGATTCCACCCCGACACCGAACGTGCGGTAGCGGAGCCATGAGCCGAGCACATCCGAACCGGCGTCCTCGAACGCGACATGGGTCGGGGTGGCGCGATCGGCGAGCAGCACGAGGTCGGGCCCGCTGTCGGCGACGAAGCCGGAGAGGTGATTGAACTCGCCCCGCGGCGCCAGCCGGTCGTGCACATACGCGTTGAACCCGAAGGCGGAACCCTGGTTGACGAGTTCGGCACCCGTCGTGAGGTTCCTGATGGATGCGATCGCCCCGGTCCACGGATCGACCGCGACATAGAGAACCCCGTTGCTGAGGTGCCACACGGGCTCGAGCGCACGCGGGTGCACGATGGTGCCTTCGGGCGACGCAGCCCGGCCACGCGCATCCGTGACCACGACGTCCACCCGCCGCGAACCGAACGCGGGCACGGGGTCGATGAGGACGTCGAGGAAGCGCCCCGCATCGCGGTGGACGGGGTTGGTCTGGTTGCGCTCGGCGAACGCCAGCTCGGCGCCTGTGACGGAGTCGATCAGGCGTACGGAGGCCGTGGTGTGCACGAGACTCTCGGGCAGGAAGGCCGACACCACTCCCCCGCGCGCGTAGCCCGCCGTGTTCACGACCCAGATGGATGCATCACCGGCGCCGCCGTTCCGCTCGGCATAGGCGCGGAGCACCTCCTGCGTCAGCAACCAGGACTCCTGCTCGGCCCGGATCGCCTTCTCGGCCTTCCAGTGCCATTGGTCCGAACCGGTCGAGAAGGCGATGTCACCACTCGTCCACGGGTTCGCGGCGCCCCAGGTGTGCTCGTCGAACAGTTCGACGCTCTCCCAGGCGGCGTCGATCCGTTCCGTGAATCCCGGTACGCCGTCGTCGCCGAGCATTGCGTCGACCGACGCGGCCTGTGACAGCGCAGCCTGCGCACCGCGGTTCATCTGAAGGTGACGTGCGGCGGACCCGATCCCGTCGGCCCACCAGTCGTTCCAGTCGCCGGTGAAGGTCTCGATCTCGTCTGCGTGCGCTGCCTCGACCTGCTCGAAGAAGTCCTGCGTCCGGGTGATCTCGAGCTTCGGGTACTCCCACCGCTCGTTCCAAGCCGCGACGATCTCCGAGAGACGCCGGTTCGGCGGGCAGTTGTCCCCCACGCGCCCCATGACCCGAAGGTGAAGCTCATTCCACGGGTACGGGTCGCGGTCGAAGTCGCGGTTGCCGAGCGCGAACCCGAAGACGTTCTCGTCATAGGGGAACGGGAGGGTCTCCTCGTTGAGCAGGTACAGCGGCAGCAGGTCGTCGACATGGTCGACGGAGTCGGCGAAACCGAGGTTCGCCGCCTCCTGGTACGCCATCCCCTCAGCAGTCGTGGTCATCCAGACCAGCACACTGTTCCCCGCGGGCGACGCCCAGCGGAAGAGCCGCGGCAGCTTCTCGCCGTCGCCGAGGTACGGGACGGACCGTCCTGCCCAGTTGTGGGCGACCGCGAGGTATTTCACGCCGGCGTCGGCAAGGGCATCCACGGTGCCGGCCACGCAGCCCGGAACATCCGTCTGGTAGGCGACGGGGAGGTTCAGCCCGTAGCGCTGCGAGATCTCGCACGCGTAACGCAGCAGCCCGTGGAGCTCCTCCGTCGAACAGGTCTCGGTGTGCATGTTGAACGGAAGCGCGGCGATCTCGATTGCGCCTGCCCGCACCTGGGTCATGAACCGCTCCACTGTCTCCGGACGCCTCCGGCCAATCCACTCGCGGAGCACCCAGATCGATTCGACGCTCCAGCGGAACGCACTCGGGCCGTCGCCGGCGTCGGCCTCGGCCAGCCGCAGGGCGTCGTCGAGATAGGCGAGCTGCTCGGTGATCACACGGCCCTGCAGGTCGGTGTACCCGATGTCGAAATGCGAATGGTGAACCAGCGAGATGTTCCAGGGGCGCACCGGACGCACCTCGAAGTCCACGGCGTCCTCGCCCAGGTCGGGGAACGCGACCAGGATGCTGACCGCCTGCTCCGTCGCGGGCAGGAAGAACCGCAGGTCTCCCGCCGCATCCTCGCCCGCGAGCTCGCGTGTCGTACCATCCGGGAGTTTGATCACGATACGCGAGACACGGACGGCCGACCGCACCCGGATCGGCTGCTCGAGGCCCCCGTCCGTCCGGCGCAGCAGCGGCTCTGCTGCGAGCTCGACCCGGTGACCTGCGATCTCGAACGTACGGAACGCGCGGTTCCGCAGCCCCCCGATCGCGCGGTCGTGGTCGAAGGGATAGGTACGACGAAGGGCAGGCTGGTCCGCCATCTGGTGCTCCTTGAAGTGTGGGGTCTGGTGGAGGCGCTGGTCAGAGGTTGCTGGTGAGTCCCGTGACGAAGAACCGCTGGAACACGAGAAAGACGATGATCGCCGGCGCCGAGACGACGACTGCCGTGGCAAGGATCGCCGGCTGCGAGAGTGCGCTCGTCTGCGTCTGGAGGGACGCGAGCGCGGCCATCACCGGCTGGTTCTCCGGCGAGATGGTGAGCGAGATCCCGAAGAAGAGCTCGTTCCAGATGTAGATGAACTGGAACACGAAAGCCGCCACAAGCGCAGGCCGCAGGAGCGGGAGAAACACGCTGATGAACATCCGCCACCATCCGGCCCCGTCGAGCTTCGCCGCCTGCCCGATCTCTGCGGGAATCGTGATCAGGAAGTTGCGGGTCACGAAGAACGCGAACGGGATGCACAGGGCGATGTAGATGATGATCAGGATGGTCCTGGTGTCGTACAACCCGAGCTGGACGCTCGCCTGGTACAGCGGGACGGCGAAGACCTGCAGCGGCAGCAGCGTGCCCGCGTAGATCAGCCAGAACCAGAGTTTCGTACGCCGAACCGGCATGATGACCAGCCCGAAAGCGGCCATCGAGGCGAGCAGGACGGCGGCTCCCGCACCCACGAGCGCATAGAGGAGGCTGTTGAGGAACGGCCACTGGAACTGCCCGGCGACCCAGCCCTGCACGACGTTGTCGAAGAACGCGAAGCCGGAAGGCCACCACACCGGGCTCCCGGTGTACGAGTGCACCGGCGTCATCGCATTGACGATCACCAGGTAGGTCGGGATGACCCAGATGAAAGTGAGCACGATGACGGCGGCGTTCCTCAGCAGAACCCCGGGCCGGAGCGACGTCTTCATAGTTCATGTCCAATCTGGCGGCGGAGGTAGATCCAGGAGCAGGCGACGACGATGATCGTGAGGACGACCGCGATCGCGCTGCCCACTGCGGGGTCGAGCAGGAGGAACGACTCCCGGTACATGGAGAGTGCGAGCGTCTCCGATGAGCGGTTCGGGCCACCCTGCGTGAGGACCCAGATCACATCGAAAGCCCGGAGGGCGTTGGTGATGGTGAGGCCGATGACCACGATGGTGGTCGGGCGAAGCTGCGGGAAGATCACGTCCTTGAAGCGGATCCAGCCGTCGGCGCCGTCGAGCGCGGCCGCCTCGGTCGTCTCACGCGGGATGGTCTGCAGCCCGACCATGAAGAGGACCACGTTGACACCCGTCGACTGCCACGACGCGATGAGGATGGCCGCGATGACGTTCAGGGGCCAGTGCAGCAGCCACTGGATCGGCGAGTCCGCCGACGTCAGACCGAAAGCGTTGAGCGCCTGGTTGAGCGAGCCCTGACTCGTGAAGATGATGTTGCCGATGATGGCGACGATCGTTCCGGCGAGGGCGTAGGGGAGGATGACTACGGCCCGGGCGACGGCGCCGAGTTTCATGGCGCTCGTCATGATGGCAATGCCGAGCCCGAAGAGGACGGGCAGGATGAGGGCGCCGATCGCCCAGATGAGCGTGTTGAGCAGGGACAGCTGGATGTTCGGGTCCTGGAACATCGTGACGTAGTTGTCGAGCCCGGCGAACCCTGCCCCGCCGTTGCCGAAGAACGAGCGGACGATCGTGTAGCCGAACGGCACCAGGAGGACGATTCCGACGAAGAGCGCCGCGGCCCCGAAGAACGGCGTGGCGGAGAGCCTGTCGCGAAGCTCGTGGTGTGGCCTGTTCCTGCGGCGGCGGGCGCGTGGCGCCGCCGGCGGCTCTAGTACCGTGCGTGGCGGGTCTGTGAGTGTCGTCATGCGAACGCTCCTGTCGCGTTGTGGAGAAGGTGAAGCGTGCCGGGGTGGGCCGGCAGTTCGTGCCGGCCCACCCCTGGCGATCAGCCGATGCTCGGGTTCTTGTCCCAGGCGGCCCATTCGGTCTTGGCCTGGTTCTTGAGGTCGGACATCGTCTTGTCAGGGTTGCTCGGGTCGACCATGAACCCGCCGAGAGTGCTGATGGTCGACTGGACGAGCTTCGGGGGAAGCGACTCGTAGTAGCGGTTGAGGATCGTCGGCTTCTCGGAGGCGACCTGCGAGGCGACGCTCTTGATGACGGCATCGGTCGCTACCACCTGGGGGTTCGGCGAGGAGTCGCCGATGTAGCCGCTCCAGATCGACTGCACCGGAGCCGTCAGCCAGGCGGCGATCGCCTTCAGGGCGCCCGCCTTGTGCGGAGCGTTCTTCGGAACCGCGATCGCTCCACCTTCGAGGAACACGCCCGGTGCCTGACCGTCGGTCATCGACGGTGTCAGGAAGGCGCCGTACTCCGAGTCCGTCAGGCCAGCGGTCTTGAAGAGGCCGTTCGCCCACGTGCCCATCGGAACCATGGCGACCTTGCCGGCCTTCATTGCTGCCGGGCAGTCGAAGGTCTTGGTGTCGGCCGAGGTCGTCCAGCCGTTCTTGATCCACTTCTGCCAGGTCGTCAGAGCCTGCTTGACCTCGGGGGCGTCGAAGCTCGCCTTGTTGTCGGTGAGGTTCGTGTAGAAGTCGGGGGAGACCGCGCCGACGAACATCTGGAACGGGACGAACGACGGCCAGCCCTCGCTCTGGCCGGTGCAGAACTGGTAGCCCGCGCCCTTGAGCTTTCCGAGGTCCGACTCGAGCTCCGACCAGGTCGTGGGGGGAGCCGAGATGCCTGCCTTCTGGAAGGCCGTCTTGCTGTAGAACGTCACCCAGTAGGACTGCACGAACGGTACGGCGTAGACCTTGCCTTTGTACGAGTAGTAGGGGCGGAGGTCGTTGCTGATCTGGCCGGCCTTGACGGCGTCGTCCCACTGCTTGGTGAGATCCTGCAGCTGGCCGGTGGCCGCCAGGCCCTGCAGCATCTTGCCGCTCCACCACTTGATGATGTCCCCGGACTTGTTGGTCGGCAGCGACGACAGGACGGTCTGCGTGTAGTTGGCGGTCGACGGGAGTGCGATCGGGTTGAGCGAGTAGCCGGTCGTCTTGGCAATCTCGTCGCCCGCCTTGACGAAGCCGTCTTTCCACTGCGGGTTGTCGTTGTACATCGTCAGCGGCTGGATGCCGCCTTTCGCAGTGGTGTCACTGGCCGACGCGCTACACCCCGTGAACGCGGTGCCGATCAGCGCTGCAGCCGTGACGGCGAGGAGCGCTCGGGTCGCTCGCCTCGGCTTGAAGACTTTCCGTTCCATTACTTCACCTCTCTGTGAGTTATGCAGGTGCGGAGCTTGGCGGCCCGACCGTGCCGATAGTCTTGCATACAAGTATCCAAGGATCCAGCCGAATATCGTCCGGGGATGATCAATGGCCGGGATTAATTGCTTTTGGTATCGTTACCAAAGCACAAACGAGGGGTAGCGCGTAAGACTCGGCGCATCTCAATTTGGTAACGATACCAGCCGATGCGCGATCACACAGCAGAAGCCGCGGTCCCTGGAAAGGGGACCGCGGCTTCTGAGGTCAGCGCGGGATCAGCCGCCGAAAGTGACGGGCACCACGGGCGCGACCGGCGCAACAGCGGGTGTGGGCGTCGGCAGCTGGACGACAGGCGCAACAGAGGGCGAAGACGCGACAGGCGCGGGCGCGGACGTGAGCGTCGGGGTCGGCGTCGAAGCGGCCGCGGCGCGGCGCCCGGCGACGGGCGCCGACTCGTCGGGCGAGTGCAGCCCGATCTCACGAAGTCGCTCGTCTGACCATCCGGCCTGCTTCGCGGCCTGCCACGCCAGCTCGTATTCGAGGATGGCCGCATCGAGTGCGTTCATCCGCTGGGCAAGCTCGCGGACCGCATCGATGCGTGCCTTGATTTCCGATTCGAGAAGTGCGTTCGCTCGCTGAGCAGCCATGTCGGGGTCCACTGAGATTCCGTAGGGGTTGTTCACGATACGTCCTTTCGTTCACATGGCGCCGGAGAACGCGATCGATCTGTCGACGCGGTCTTTCGGAGCAAAGGCTGTAACTCGGGTGTGTGCAGACTGAGCATAACCAGAAAGACCGTTCTGTGGGTTGTTTGGGGGACAAATCACTGTCCCCCAAATCGGGCGACACGCGCCAGGTCCCGGTCCCAGCCGTCCGCTGATCGGCCGGGCGTCGGCGGCCGGTGCCAGACTGGAGCCGTGCTGCTCGACGAGCTGGTGACCACCGCAGACACCGTCGCGTCCACCCGGTCGCGCCTGGCGAAGATCGACGCGCTCGCGACCCTTCTTGCCCGGCTCGAGCCGGACGAGATCGCTCCAGCGGTGGGGTTCCTCGTCGGAAGACCGCGACAGGGTCGGGTCGGCGTCGGCTGGCGCGGTGTCGCGGCCGCGATGGGAGAACCGGCGGATGTCGCGAGCCTGTCGATCGCCGACCTCGACGGGTTGCTCGATCGGCTGGGTGCGGCATCCGGGGCGGGTTCGGCCGGCGACCGGGGCCGCGAACTCCGCGAACTGACCGCACGGGCCACCGAACGGGAACAGGGTTTCATCGCCCGGGTCCTGCTCGGCGAGATGCGCACAGGCGCCCTGGAAGGCGTGCTCACCGACGCGATCGCCCGGGCCGCCGATCGCCCCGGCGCCACCGTTCGGCGGGCGGCGATGCTATCGGGTGATCTCGGCGAGACGGCTCGCCTCGCGCTCACCGGCACGGCTGACCAGCTCGACGCCGTCGGGCTCGTCGTGGGCCGGCCCGTGCTGCCGATGCTCGCCGCGTCGGCGTCGAGCCCGTCGGCCGCTCTCGAGATCACGGGCGAGGCATCCGTCGAATACAAGCTCGACGGCGCACGCATCCAGGTGCACCGCGCCGGGGACAGCATCCGCGTCTTCACCCGCAACCTGGCCGACATCACCCATCGGGTGCCCGAAGTGGTCGAGGTGGTGCGCCGCCTCCCGGTGCGCGACGTGATCCTCGACGGGGAGACGCTCTCGCTCGATGAAGACGGCGCACCGCGCCCGTTCCAGGAGACGATGTCGCGCTTCGGGGCGGATGCCGCGCGCGAGACGATCCTGCATCCGTGGTTCTTCGACGTGCTCCATGTGGACGGGCGCGACCTGCTCGACGAACCGTTGGCGACCCGGCTCGCCGAACTCGAACGCATCGCCGGCGAGCACCGCATTCCCGGAGAGGTGACCGACGACCCGGCGGTCGCCGAACGGGTCTCCCGCGACGCTCTTGCAGCCGGACAGGAAGGCGTGGTCGTCAAAGCGATCGGGTCGCCGTACGCAGCCGGTCGGCGGGGTTCGAGCTGGATCAAGGTGAAACCGGTGCTCACCTACGACCTCGTCGTGCTCGCCTGCGAATGGGGTTCCGGCCGGCGCCAGGGCTGGCTCTCCAACCTTCATCTCGGCGCGCTGGACCCCGCAGGCGAGTTCGGCGAACCGGGAGCGTTCGTGATGGTCGGCAAGACCTTCAAAGGCCTCACCGACGACGTGCTGCGGTGGCAGACGGAGTACTTCCCGCAGATCGAGGTGGGCCGCACGGCGAACACCGTATGGCTCGAGCCGACGACGGTCGTCGAGATCGCGATCGACGGCGTGCAGCGATCGAGCCGCTACCCGGGTGGCATCGCGCTGCGGTTCGCGCGCGTCAAGCGGTACCGCGACGACAAGTCGGCGGGCGACGCCGACACGATTCAGACCCTGCGTGCCCTCCTGAAGGTGTAGCCGTCAGGTCTCCTGGGTGTGCGTCTGGAGCGGATACTCGGCGCCGTCGATGATCTCGGCCTGACTCTTCTTGGCGCGCGGACTGATCACGAAGATGTACAGGGCGTCGAGGATCCCAGCCGAATTGACGGCGAACAGCGTTGCGAACCACGGCTTGCTGTCGTCTTTCGCGGCCCTCCAGAGCGATGCGGCCTTCCAGGCCAGCGACCACACGATGAGCGCGACCATGCCGAGCGGCATGGTGCGACCATGCTCCCCGTGATCCCAGCCTCCGTGTTTCCAGCCGCCGTGATCCCAGCCGCCCTGATCCCAGCCCGCGCGCCTCCAGTCCCCGTGATCCGGGGCTTCCCCGTATCCCCAGCGTGCTCCGTGCATCTCGTCCACCAATCTCGCTGTGGGGCTAAGGCCGGACAGCGCCCAGATTCCAGCGCGCATTCCCCGGAGAGACGATGTCGAAGGTGTGCGACTCGCCACCGGCTGTCGTCGCCTGGAAGCGCCACGCCGTGACCTCCCCATAGGCCGAATCCTTGCGTGCCTTCGACATGGCGTCAAGCGGGTGCGCCGTTCCCACGACGTAGAACCTCTGGCCGTTCCAGGTCATGCGGACGGGAACATCCTGTTCGAGAACGAGCGAGACCGGCGCCTCGTGCGACGTACAGTTCACGGCATCCCCTTTCGCTCCGGCCCGCATCGGCCACCGGGAATCAGCTTGCCGTGCCGACCGGGTCGTCGACAGGGCCAAAGGTCCCTCGGAGGTCAGAACTCGCAGGTCTACTTCGAATGAGCGGGTGCATTTCGGGCCCGACCGGCGTACCTTAGCGATATATCGCGTTGTGACTCGATTTGGTCACGACAAGGAGGCAGCAATGATGACACTGGCCTGGATCATGGGCGCCTTCGCTCTCATCGTCCTCACGTCGATCGTCACGGTCGTGCTGATCGTGCGGGCGCTGTATAAACGCATCCGGAGAAGCAGGACGCTCAACGGCGCGGTGCTCCGGGCGCGCGCCACCCTGAGCTGGGGCACGCAGCACGAGGTGCTGCAGCTGCGCATCCGCCTGAACGAGACCCTCGACAGTGGACAGGCCGCGCTCGACCTGGCGGCCCGCAGCGACGGACCGCGCGGCGAGCTCCCGCGCCTGTACCGGCGCATCCGCGCGGAGGCCGCGACGCTCGACGCCGAACTGCGGTTCCTGGAGAGCGAGACGGACCCGGCGGCGCTCGCACAATGGCTCCCCGTGCTGCGTCGTCGTGTCGACCAGGTGGTCGGGCTGGTGCGCCGGCTCCGCTCCGCTGTCGCCGCCGGCCTCAGCGGTCTCAGCGACGAATCCCTCGCCGTGCTCCGGGCAGATGTCGACCGCGAGGTCGACGCACTCCACGCCGGAATGCAGGAACTCCACACACTCAACTCGAACGACCTGTTGTTCGAACCACACCGGCAGCCGTACCCGGCTCGCCTCGACTCGAGGAACCCATCATGAGCGACAACACTGCGCGTATGCGCACCATCTTCCGGACCAAGACCTCTCGGGCGCTCGACCGGATGGAGGATCCGCGCGACATGCTCGACGACAGCTACGACCAGCAGGTGCGGATGCTGCAGCAGCTGCGCCAGGGCCTGGCCGAAGTGGCGACGGCGAAGAAGCGCATCGAACTGCAGGGACAGGAGATGGGCGCGCGATACCTGCGGCTCGCCGAACAGGCGCAGCAGGCTCTGGACCAGGGCCAGGAGGATCTGGCCCGCATGGCACTGCAGCGCCGTTCAGTGCTCGAACGACAGGTCGCGGCCCTGCGCGAGCAGTACGCGGCGCTCGAGAAGCAACAGGCGAACCTGCAGGAGAACGAGCGCCGCATCACCGAGCGGATCGCCGCGTTCCGCATCGAGAAGGAGACGATCAAGGCCACCTACACGGCGTCCCAGGCGCAGGTGCGGGTGAACGAGGCCGTCGCGGGGCTGGGCTCGCAGCTGAACGACGCCGGTGCAACGCTCGACCGCGCCAAGGACAAGGTCGCGCAGATGCAGGCGCGCGCCGCAGCGACGGACGATCTGCTTCGCAGCGGCGCCCTCCGCGATCTCACCGCTGCGCCCGACGAGGACCTCGACTGGCAGCTGGCCTCCGGTGCGTCACGCGCGGACATCGAGCGTCAACTGAAGGCGATGAAGGACAGCGCCGCGGCGTCCGGCGCGACCCCCAAGGGCCCCGACGCCTGGCTCTCGATCGGCTCCTGAGCGCGCCCCGCGCCGCTCGCTTCGCGCCCCGCGCCCCGCGCCCCGACCTTCGCCGAGCACAGGGTTTTTCCCGTTATGAGTCGCACATAACGGGAAGAACCCTGTGCTCGCGGGCTGAGCGGTGGGGGCTCAGGCGCCCGTGGGCGGCGTGGGCGGCGTGGGCGCGGCGGGGGCTGCGGGAGCAGCCGGGGCCGCGGGTGAGGCGCCGACGCGGTATGAGGCGAAGAAGGTCGCGCCGTAGAGGGCGGCGGCGGCGAGGAAGCCGACCGACATCAGGTAGGACGCCCACTCGCTCTGCGTGCTCACCGTGAGGACGCCCGCCAGGAACGTCACGATGATGACGATGAGACCCCAGAGCGCCGCACGCTCCCCGAGCGCCGCCTTCCTGGCTGCGAGCAGCGCCCGCACGCTGATCACGACGAGACCGATCGCGATCAGGATGTGCAGGATGATGATGATCGTGTCGACGACGATCGCGAACGTGCCTTCGGGCTCGCCGATGAGGTTGGCGGCCATCCCGAGTAGAAACATCACGGCCAGTGCGGAGAGCGCCTCGCGCGAACGGCGGCGCAGACTCTCTGCTGCGCCCGGCGCTGCGGTTGCGGATGCAGATGCGGATGCGGACATGCAGGCTCCTCTGGTTTCGTCCGGTTAGAGCGTTCGTCGCCATTCTGCACCCTCGGTGCGCGAAAGCGTCCGTTTCGGACGAGCGTGCCCGCATACGAGGCACACCGGACCGGAAGTGGCACCCTCGGGCTCAGCGGATGGGCGCCCTCAGCGGATGGGCGCCCTCAATGGGATTCGCGGCTCACCTTCGAACCGCTCGCCCCACGCAGGAAGTCGAGGTCGGCACCCTGGTCGGCCTGCAGCACGTGGTCGATGTAGAGGCGTTCCCAGCCGCGGCGCGGATTTGCGTACCCGTTCACCGTCGCGTCGTTCGGCACACGCGCGGCCAGTTCCGCATCCGGAACATCGATGTCGAGACGACGATTGCGCACGTCGAGCACGATCCAGTCGCCGGTCTGCACGACCTGGAGCGGCCCGCCCGCGGCGGACTCCGGCGTCACGTGCAGGATGACCGTCCCGTAGGCCGTCCCGCTCATCCGGCCGTCGCAGATGCGCACCATGTCGCGCACGCCCTTCTCCAGCAGCTTCTTCGGCAGCGGCATGTTCGAGACCTCGGGCATGCCCGGGTAGCCTTTCGGTCCGCAGCCGCGCAGGATCAGCACCGAATCCTCGTCGACGTCGAGTTCGGGGTCGTCGATGCGTGCGCGGAAGTCTTCGATGCTGTCGAACACCATCGCACGTCCGCGGTGCTTGAGGAGGTGAGCGGATGCGGCGGCCGGCTTGATGATCGCGCCACCGGGCGCGAGACTGCCGCGCAACACGGTGATCCCGGCAGCCGGCAGAAGGGGATTCGCCCTCGAGGCGATGACGTCCGGGTCCCAGATCCGCGCCTCGTCGAGGTAGTCGACCAGCGGCCGGCCGGTGATGGTGAGCGCTGTCGGGTCGAGCAGGTCGCGCACTTCGCGCAGCACGGCGAGGAAGCCGCCCGCCCGCTGCAGGTCGTCCATGAGGTAGTGGCCGGCGGGCTGCAGGTTGACGAGCAGGGGCACGTCTGCGCCGATCCGGTCGAAGTCGTCGATCGTCAGCTCGATGCCGAGCCGTCCCGCGATCGCCAGCAGGTGCACGACGGCGTTGGTGGAGCCGCCGATCGCGGCGAGCGCCACGATCGCGTTGTGGAAGCTCGCGGCCGTCAGGAGGGTGCTCGGGCGCCGGTCGGCCGCGACGAGCTCGACGGCCAGCCGCCCCGTCTCATGCGCCGCTTCGAGGAGCCGGCTGTCGGGTGCCGGCGTTCCGGCGAGCCCGGGGATGACCGTGCCGAGCGCCTCCGCGACCAGCGCCATGGTCGAGGCGGTCCCCATCGTGTTGCAGTGTCCGCGGCTGCGGATCATCGACGACTCCGACCTCAGGAACTGGTCTTCGCTGAGCGTTCCCGCGCGCACCTCTTCGCTGAGTCGCCAGACATCCGTTCCACAGCCGAGCGCTTCGCCGCGAAACGTCCCGGTCAGCATCGGACCGCCCGGCACGACGACGGCCGGCAGGTCGACGGATGCGGCCGCCATCAGGAGCGACGGGATCGTCTTGTCGCATCCGCCGAGGAGGACGACGCCGTCGATCGGGTTGGCCCGCAGCATCTCCTCCGTCGCCATGGCGGCCATGTTGCGCCACAGCATCGCCGTCGGCCGCACCTGGGTCTCGCCGAGGGACACCACCGGCAGTTCCAGTGGGATGCCGCCGGCCTCGTAGATCCCGTTCTTCACCGACTGGGCGACCTCGGTGAGGTGGGCGTTGCATGGTGTCAGGTCGGAGGCGGTGTTCGCGATCGCGATCTGCGGCCGCCCCTCGAAGGCGCTGGCCGGCGCCCCTCGGCGCATCCACGCGCGATGGATGTACGCGTTGCGCGCATCCCCGGAATACCATTCGGAGCTTCGGAGGTCAGACGCCATTGTGTTCCAGCTTTCGCCGATCGTGGTCCCTATGATGTCAGGATGGCGAACTCGGGCGCGCAATGAAAGCCTTCGTCGTCCGCGGCCCCGGTGATGCCGGCGTCGAGGACGTTCCGGAGCCGGCGCCGGCAGCAGGCGAAGTGCTGATCCAGGTGCGCCGCGCGGGCGTCTGCGGCACCGACGTCGAGTTCTTCACCGGCCACATGCAGTACCTGCACGACGGCCACGCGTCGTACCCCATCAGGCTGGGTCACGAGTGGATGGGCGTGGTCACTGCAGTCGGCGACGGCGTCGACCCGGTCTGGGTCGGCCGCCGCGTCACCGGCGACACCATGCTCGGATGCGGCCGCTGCTATCGCTGCCTCGACGGCCGCCATCATGTCTGCGAGTTCCGCACTGAGCTGGGTATCCGCAACGGACGCCCTGGCGCGCTCGCGGAACGGCTGGCCTACCCGGCCGCGTACCTGCATCCACTGCCCGACAGCGTCGATGACGCGGCCGGTGCGCTCGTCGAGCCTGCCGGCAACGCGCTCCGTTCCGTGCGGGCGGCCGGCCTTCGCCCCGGCGACCGTGCGCTCGTCCTCGGAGCGGGGACCATCGGGCTGCTCGCTGCGATGTTCGCGAGGGCCGCCGGCGCCGAAGTGCACGTGATGGGCCGCAGCGGCCGATCCCTCGGGTTCGCGCGATCTCTGGGTTTCGAGGACGCCTGGACCGACGAGACGCTTCCGGAGCTTCCGTGGGATGCGGTCATCGACGCGTCGAACGCACCACATCTGCCGGCGCTCGCACTCGACCTCGTCGAGCCTGGCCGCCGGGTCGTCTATGTCGGACTGGCCGGCAGCCCGAGCGCCATCGACACGCGGACGCTGGTTCTCAAAGACGTCACGGCCGTCGGGATCCTGGGCGGCAGTCAGGGCCTCGACGGTGCGATCGAAGCTTTCGCGAACGGGTCCGTGGACCCCCGCCCGCTCGTCGCGGCCGTGCTTCCGCTGGACGAGCTCGCCCCGGTGCTCGACGGCGTGCGACCTGAGGGGGCAGGACCCGGGCCGAAAGTGCACGTCGCCCTTCCCGGCGACTGACTCACTGCTTTTCGAGGGTGCCGATCTTGGCGCCGCCGTTCTTGTAGACCGTCAGTGTGTTGCCGTCGACCGTGGCCGTGTGGGCCAGGTTGAGCCACGGGTTGACCCCTTCGCAGTGGACCTGGGTCGATGCGAACGGGCCGAACGTGAAGGTGCCGCCGGAGATGGTGCCCTTGCCGCTGAGGGCGTTGCAGCCGTCGGTGCCGGAAAACGTTCCGTCATCTTTGATGGTGAGGTTGGGCTGGCCGGCGGCACTCGATCCCCAGGTGCCGGTGAACGACGATCCAGAAGATGAGCATCCGGCGAGAGCGGCGACCACCACGAGGGCGGCGACGACGAAGACGGTTCGAGCGAGCCTGACGGACTTCATGGCTCGAACCTAGCGGTCACCGCCTCCGAGCGAAATGTTTGCATTTCGCTGGAGCTCGAAGCGAGATCAGGCTCGCGCTCGGCGCGCGCGTGCAGCGAACGCGTCGAGTGCATCCAGGATCTCCGTGGCCTGCCAGAGCCGGTTGCGAGCATCGCCGGACGTCCGGGTGAGGATACCCGTCTCTTCCAGCCTCGTGATCGACCCGGCCGCCGCGATCTCGCTCACGGCGAGCGCAGCAGCGACCGTCTTCACGTTCACCACGGGTTGGCCGATGAGGTACTCCTTCAGCTTGTGAACCGATGAATCGGAGCGGGCGACGACAACCCCGTTCCACCGTTCCGAGGCGGACCGGATGTCGGCGACCAGTCGCCGTCCGTTGTTGATCGCAGCGAACGCCGCCTCGGCGACCGCCATGACGATGGCATCCGGGTTGCCCGCGCGGTAGGCGTCGAGTGACCGGAAATACCCATCGAGATCGTGAAGGAGACCGGCTGAAACGGGAACCGTCGCATTCCGAGTCACGCCTCCGCTTCGAAGCATGGCCTGGAGGAGGGCGCGCCCCGTGCGCCCGTTGCCGTCGGGAAAGGGGTGGATCGTCTCGAATTGCGCGTGGGTGATAGCCGCCAGCGCGAGCACGGGCACGTCGGCGCGCTCGGCGAATCCCACGAGGTCCGTCATCAGCTCCTGAACACGATCGTGGTGGGGCGGGACGAACGTCGCAGAGTGCGGGGACACACTGCCACCCCCGATCCACACCTGCTCGTCGCGCCAGCGTCCGATGATGTGCGGTGCCGAGTCGGACAGCAGCGCCTCGTGCATTTCGATGATCGCCGACTCGTCGATCCGGTCGGAGAGAATGAGCGCGGCTTTCATGGCCCGGACGTTCGCCAGCACGAGCCGCGCGTTTCCCGACCGGGATTCGCCGATCTCGGCGAGGGCGACCTGCTTCGCACTCGAAGTGAGATTCTCGACCTCTGAGCTCGACGCACTCTCCGTTCGGAGAAGGATGGATGCGAACGGTGCGGTCACAAGCCCCGCCTCACCATCGAACCGGGTCAGTTCACGGCTGGCGTCGTCGGCCGCAGCCAGAGCATCCGGTGACAGGATGACGGGCACGCGTGCGATCATCGGCGGAACGGCCGCCCGGTAGTCTCCGCGCGCAGCCCTCAGTGCGCGCCGGGACGCTACCACGTCACCACCCGACGTCCACGGGCGGGATTCGAAACCGATCGTCGGCCAGCTCACCTGAACACGCTCATCCTTTGCCACGGTCCGAGCTTACCAAAGGATAGGGCCATAGCCTTTGGTAAGGAGGGTTCTTACCAAAGGCTAGACACTTAGCCTTTGGCTAAGACCCCCGGGACTCACGCCTTCGTGGCTGTGCTGCGCAGCCAGACGAACTGGCCGGGCGCGAGGTCGAGGCCGTCGGCGAAGTCGAACTGGGCGCCGGTGACGAGGTCGAAGCATCCGGATTCGATCCCCGACAGCGTGAGCGCATCCACCTGCTCGCGACCGTCACCGAAGTTCGCGAGCACGATGATGGTGGCCGTCTCGCCCGGCCGCTGGTATCCGAGCACCCGGTCGTTGTGGGTGGTGAAGCCGACCAGCCGCGAACCCGCGAACTCCGGCGTCGCGGAGCGGATCTCGACGAGGCGGCTCAGACTCTGGTACAGCGCTCCCGCATTCGTGGCGAAAGACCGTCGCTGCTCATACAGCTCGGCCGGATACCGCGGCCGGCCGACCCAGCGGCTGTCATCGCGATGAGCGGGATCGTCGACATACGTGTAGTCGTTGAGCTGCCCGACCTCGTCGCCGAGGTAGAACTGCGGAAGACCCCCGGTGCTCAGGATGATCGAATGGGCCAGGAGGATGCGCCGCACGGCGAGCGGGTCCGCGGCCTCCAGCCCGGCCAGCGACGCCGTCGTGCCGGAGACCCGCGCATCGCCCGTCTTCGGATTCTCCTGAAACGGCACGCCACGGGCGAAACTCCCGGGAAACCGGCCGACGTAGAACTGGTTCAGGAACCGGCGGTGATCGAACCCGTCGATTCCCAGTTCGGCGGCGTCCTCGTCCGCGAACGTCCAGCCGATGTCGTCGTGGCTGCGCACATAGTTGATCCACGCGGTGCCCGGCGGTGTGGCGTGGCGCCGCTCGAGCGCCTGGGAGAGCATCCGCACATCCCGGGTTGCGAGGGTGTTCCAGATCAGGGCCATCTGCAGAGGGTTGTAGCTGAGCTGGCATTCGCCGGGGCTCATGTACTCGACGACCTGGTCGGGGTGCACGATCGCCTCCGACAGGAACAGCACCGAGGGCGCGGCGATGCGGCACACCGCGTTGAACGCCTGCAGCAGCAGGTGCGCCTCCGGCAGGTTCTCGCTCGACGTGCCGAGCTGCTTCCAGATGAACGCGACCGCGTCCATACGCAGGACGCTCACCCCCTGGTTCGCGAGGAAGAGCAGCTCGTTCGCCATGGCGCGGAACACGGCGGGGTTCGAATAGTTGAGGTCCCACTGGAACGAATGGAACGTCGTCCACACCCAGCGACCATCGTCGAGACGCACGAACGAGCCGGGATGGTCGTCGGGAAAGATCTCCCTCGTCGTCTGCTCGAACGCATCCGGCATCGTCCGGTCGGGGAAGATCCAGTAGTACTCCTCGAATTCGGGAACCCCGGCCCGCGCTCTCCGCGCCCACCCGTGCTCGTCGGAGGTGTGGTTGAACACGAAGTCGACAGCAAGCGCGATCCCGTTCGACCGCAACTCATCGGCCACCTGCCGCAGGTCCGACATCGTCCCGACCTCGGGCGACACCTGTCGGTAGCTCGAGACAGCATAGCCGCCGTCCGAGTTGTCGTCGGGCGCGAGAAACAGGGGCATCAGGTGCAGGTAGGTCAGCCCGAGTTCACGGAAGTACGGGATGCGGTCCCGCAGGCCCTGCAGCGTTCCGGCGTACCGGTCGACGTAGCAGACGCCACCGAGCATCCGGTTCGATTCGAACCATGCGGGGTCCGCGAGATGCTGGCGGTCCAGCTCCTTCAGCTCCGGCGAACGCGACTGCCAGGAGGCGTCGAGGTCGGCGAGGAGGCCGGCGAGTTGCGCATCCAGCCGGTCGTCACGGCCGTAGATCTCCCGCAGCAGCCGCTCGAGTCGCGCCACCTCGACGTCCCGTCGGTCTCGCGACGTCCGTTCCGCATCATCGGGGCCCGCTGCTGAGCTCATGTCACGCTCCCGGGGTCGAGCCTACGCTCCGGTGCGTCCGAAGAACTAGCTGGCCCGTGAGTGTCCGACGCGGGATGGGCTGTGGCGGGCGTCCGCAATCAAGGCCGTCTAGAAACGTGGCTTCACGCCCACGTAGACCACGCAGGGAGCGGGCAGGAACGGAACGCCCGTATCGAGCTCGAAGCTCTCGAGCCGCACGTCGTGGAATCCCGCCGCCCGCGCCGCGCTCACGGGGTCGCGGTTCCAGTGGCAGTTGCCGTCCCATCGGGCCGCGAGCGGCGTCGCCAGGTTCTGAACGAGCAGCCGCGCCGAACCCTCGGCCGCACGCACATGTTCGACGCAGGCCAGTGTTCCACCGGGTTTGAGCACGCGGAACACCTCGGCGAACGAGGCGTCGACGTCGGTCACTGAGCAGAACACCAGGGTCGCGATCACTGCGTCGAACGAGGCGTCAGAGAACGGCAGCGCCTCACACCGCGCGTCGAGCACCGCGTCCACGAAGGCGCGGCCTCGCGCTGCGACCTCCAATTCGCGCCGGGACCGGTCGTCGGGCTCGATCCCGGTCCACGACACCTCCCCCGCGAACGCGCCGAGGTTCTCCCCCTCGCCCGCACCGACTTCGAGAACCCGGCCCCGGATGCCCGCGAACACCCCGAAGGCGCGCCGCCGCAGTTCGTCGCGCGTCACACCGGTCATCCTGGCTCCCCGCTTCCCTTCGCATCGCATCGCATCGCATTCACATCGATTGTTCACCCTTACCCACTGTCTTTCGCGGCCGACGAGTGCTTGCATCGTGAACGTGACACCGTCGAGCGACTGAGGGGTGCGGGATGGCAGCGACGAAAAGGGTGATCGTCTTCCTCCAGGAGAACAAGACCCCCGACTTCTACTTTCCGACGATGGCCGCGTGGGGTGCCGCGGTCGCCAACAACGGAAAGCTGCTGCCGGCACCGCCGAACTTCGACCAGCCGCACGACCGGAGCGCCTGGGTCCACTACGCGATGGGCGACTACCCGGGCGAGGTCGCGCAACTCGACAACGACAAGCTCATCCCGTTCTACAGCTGGCTCGCCAAACAATTCGTCTTCGCCGACCACCAGTTCGGGCCCGGGTCCAATTCGACGCCGGGGCACATGCTCGCCGTGGGCGGTCAGATGCCGACGCTGAAGAACCCGCCCTTCGTGGGGCCCCACCCGGTGTGGAACCTGCCGTCGATCTTCTCGGTCGCCGAAGCGGCCGGCGTCTCGTGGGGGGCGTTCCCCGACCAGAGCGGCTACCCCGTCAAGTTCTACAAGACCCTGTCGGAGGCCCCGGGCAACGCAAACGTCCACCCCCCGACCCAGTTCATCCCCATGGCGGTCGGGGGAACGCTGCCGCAGGTCTGCTACGTCTGGTCGCCTACGGGCTACGACGAGCATCCGCCGGCCGTCAGCGCACCCGACTACATCACCAAAGGACACGACCTCGTCTGGCAGCGCGTGCAGGCGGTCATCGACGGGGGCGGCTGGGACGAGACGACCTTCATCCTCACGTGGGACGACTGGGGCGGGTACGCGGACTCGGTGCCGACCCCGTCGATCGAGACGGTTCCGGATGCGCTCCACCCCGACGGGTTCCAGATCATCGGCGGCTCGCGCATCCCGCTCATCATGTTCGGTGGCGCCGTCGAACAGGCCATCGATCCGGAATGGCATTCGCACGCCTCCATCCCGAAGACGATCATCGACCTGCTCGGGCTCGGGCCGATGGGCGTCGAGCGCGTCGACGGCGGGCCATCCCTCGCCCACCATGTGAAGGCGTCGCTGAGCCGCCCGGTTCCGCCGGCGCCCGGTACGGTCATCCAGCAGCCGGCACCGCCGACCCCGACGCCGAAACCGGTGGAGCCTCAGCCGTGGCCGGGCACCCTCAACACGCCACTGCCGCCACTCGTGGCCCTCGACGGGAGCACGATTCCGGCCCCGACCGACGGCAAGGTCAACCCGAAGCCACCGAAACCGCCGCCCGCGCCCTGAGCCACCCGGCTCGAACGCGAGGCTGGATCACCACTTGAGCGTGGCGCCCTGCGCGTTTCCGAAATCGATGTGCAGGTGATTGCAGGTGTCGTCGAACGACACGAAGTTGGTGAGGCTCAGCGACGAGCGGCACTCCGACTGGCCGACGTTCGTCAGCGGCGGCACGACCGGGTCGAGCGCCTGGATCAGTTTCACGGAATTGGCGTCGCCGCCGGACAGCGACTGCCCGTTGAGCAGGAAGAAGTCGACGGCGTGCCCGCCGCCGTTGGCGTAGTGCGAGGATGCGCTGCCGGCGCCCTCGATCTGGCCCGTGCAGCGGCGGTTGATGTCGCTGACGCCGACGGTGTTGAAGACGCTGAGCGCCACGTCGATGGTCTGCAGCACGCGATAGTCGATGCCGCAGTTCGGCACGACGCGCCCCTGGGCGAGGTACTCGATCTCGGGGATATGGTCGGGCACCGAACCGGTCAGGCGACCCTGTGCGACCGCACCCATCAGCTTCTGCGCGAGCGCCTGCACGGTGGGTGAGACCGTCACACCGGTCGTCGAGTCGAGCAGCAGCGGATTCTCCATGACGCTGAACTGGTCGCGTGTCGCCACCGGAGCGGCCGTGCCGCGACCGGTCATGGTCTGGACGCCAGCCGTTGCGGAGCCCTGCGCCGACACCGCGGGGGGTGCGGCGTAAGCGGGAAGCGCGGCGGTGCCGAGCAGCCCGCTTGCGGCCAGGACGACACCGATCTTGGCCCAGGTGCGCCGAACGCGCGAGCGCTGCGACAGCTGCTCGCGGCGGGCACGGTGGGCGCTCGGATTCTTCGTCGCGGCGAGCGGCGGGCGACGCACGGGGCGTGCGCGGCGCACCACGGCTTCGGCGGCCTCTGCACTCACGGTGGGGGCGTCAGGATGCTCGACAGCGACGACGGTCGCGATGGGGTCGGCGGACTCGGGGAGGCCGGCGGGCTGGGCGGGCCGGACGAGCTGGGCGGGCGCGACGGGCTGGGCGAGCTGCGCGGGCGCGACGGGCTGGGCGAGCTGCGCGGGCGCGACGGGCTGGGCGGGCCCGACGGGCTGGGCAGGCTGCGCGGGCGCGACGAGCTGGGCAGGCGCGACGGGCTGGGCAGGCTGGACGAGCTGGGCGGGCGCGACGGGCTGGGCAGGCTGGAACCGAAGCGGCTCGGCGGATGCGATCCGCTCGGCGGATGCGATCGGCTCGGCGGGCGCGATGGGACCAGGGAATTCGGGCGTCTGAATCTCGCCGGTGGTCGCGCGCTCGAACTCGCGCCGGGCGCGGCGCGAGGCGAAGACAGGTTCGGTGGACGGGTTCGACTCGGCAGGTGGGAGGGGTGCCGTCGGTTGCGGGTTCCCCCCAAACGTGCTCGAGCGTGTCACACAGAACCTTTCGCAATGACGCGAAACGGCCTGTTCACGTCTAACTGAGCATCTGTCGAAAACCAATCAGTCTTCGGGATACCCATCCGATGTTATGGGTTCGTTACGCAGAAGTCACATCGAAACGGCGATCCGGACACATATCTCCGGAAACTCGCAGCGGCATTGCAGCCTTCTGTGAGTTGTCAGTGAAACGTCTCCCAATCGGTATGAGTCGCCCCTCTCTTGCGGACGAGTCGTCGCTAACTCCCCGAATCCGCGCGGAATTCGGGGAGTTAGTGACGACTCGGCGGACGGGGATCAGCGGGCGAAGGGGACGTCGCCGGCGGCGAGCGCGGCGCCGGCCGGGGTGAGGGCGAGCACACCGGTCGCGCCCTGGCCGAGAGCCCACGGCACGCCGTCGGGGCCGAGCGCGAAGACCGCCGTGGCCAGCACATCGGCGGTGGTCAGGTCGTCGGAGAGCACGGTCACGCTGGCCAGCCCGGTGGCGGCCAGGCCGGTGCGGCCGTCCAGGATGTGCGACCCGCGCTCGTACGCACCCGAGGTGGCAACGCCGCAGTCGGTGACGGAGAGCACGGCCCACATCTGTGCAGGGTCTGCCGGCGAGCGGATGCCGACGTTCCACGCCGCGCCCTCGCCCGGCGATCCGCCGACGACCACGTCGCCCCCGGCATTCAGGCAGAAATCCGTCACGCCCCGTGACCGGAGAACGCCGGCGGCCCGTGCTGCAGCCCACCCTTTCACGACCCCGTCGGTGTCGAGGGCACCGTCAGGTCTGCGGACGGTGAACGCCCCGCCGGAGGCGATACGGAACCGCTCACCGATCTCGATCACCTCGCGGAGGTCGCCGCTGTAGGCGCTCTCGTGGATCAGCCCCCGGTTCACCCGCGAGAGTTCGCTGTCGTCGCGGTAGCTGCTGAAGCGCCCGTCAGCCTCGGTCATGACGGCGAACGCCGCAGCCGCCGCATCGGCCCAGCCCCGAGCATCCGCCGCCTCATCCGCCGCTCCCGATCCCGCCGCGTCGCCATCCCTGATGTCGATCGACATCGGGATGCCCATCACGGTCTGGACGAACCTCACGACTTGTCGATCGCCGACTGCACCGACTGCGCGTAGCCGTCCGACGTGTAGGTCGCACCCGAGACCGTGTCGATCTTCGCGGACTGCGACGAGAGGACTTCCTGTTCCAGGATCGGGCCGGCCTGGGCGTTGATCTCGACGCTGCGCCCGCGGTCGTTCGGCGCCTGGAGCTCGGTGACCGCCGTGATGCGCGTGCCGGTGTAGGTCAACTCCACCTGGATAGGCCCGTACGGCGTCTGCTCGACGGCCCCGTCGACCTTCTTCGCCGCGGCGACGGGGGCGGCAGACGGGGATGGCGTGGCCGCGGGCGCGGCGGATGCGGCCGGTGCGGATGCGCTCGGTGTCGCGCTCGCACTCGGGCTCGCACTGGGCGGCAGCGACACCGCATGCGACGAGGCCGTCGGCTGCCCGGCCCCGTACAGCCGCAGTCCGACGGTGAGTCCCATGACCGTGAGGATCACCACGAACAGGATCGTGCCCCTCCACTTGTTGCGCCTCATGACATGCTCAGTTCTTCTCGGTGGATGAATCGCTTCGGCACCTGCAGTTCCCGCAGCGACGCTTCGACGGTCAGCATCATTCCCTCAGGCCCGCAGACGAAGACCTCCCAGTTGTGCAGGTCCCGGATGATCGTCCCGAGCGCGCCGGGCGAGAGCGGGTCGTATCCCAGCTCGCTCCGCCGCCCGACAACAGGGATCACGGTGAGACCGGGAAGCGCCCGGAGCTCGTCAAGCAGTGCGAGGGTCCCGGCCGAGTGGGCGCGGTAGATCAGCACCGGCGTCAGCCCGCGCGCGGTCAGCTCTTCGGCGAGCGCGCGGATCGGGCCGATCCCGGCGCCGCCGGCGATGAGCAGGATGCGTTCACGGCTCGCCCGGTCGGCCGTGAAGTGGCCGAACGGTCCTTCGACGAAGACGAGTGTGCCCGGTTCGAGTTCGCGGACCAGCGCCGAATGGTTCCCGAGAGCCCCGACCGTGATCCGCAGCCGCCCGTCGTACGGCACCCGCGACACCGAATACGGATGCGCGGTGAGCAGGTGGCCCCACGAGAGGAACCGGAAGAGCAGGAAGTTCCCGGCACGCACGCCGAGTTCGTCGAGGTGCGGGCCCGTGAACCACACGCTGGTGGTGCCGGCGTTCTCGCGCACGACCGATTCGACGCGCATCCGGTGCCGCCAGGCGTTCGCCGTGGGCAGGATGAACCGCCAGGTGAGCACGGCGGATGCGGTTCCCAGGTACAGGAGGAGCCAGACGGCGCGGTTGATGGGGCTTGCGACGAAATGGGTCCCGGCACTCAGCTGGTGGAGGAAGGTGAGGAAGATCGCGACATAAGTGGTGAGGTGCAGCCAGTACCAGACCTCATAGGAGAGGCGCGCCCGCAGCAGGCGTGCGCTGCTGAGCCCGACGGCGATGAACGCGATGGTGCCGAGCAGCGCGACCAGCATGTCGGGGTAGTTCTGCAGGATCGAGATCAGTTCGGACCACGGCATCGAACGGTCGAGCAGCTCACCGCCGACGATCATCGCCACGACATGGGTGACGACGAGGAGCACCACGGTCGTGCCGAGCGTGCGGTGCCACAGCACGAGCTTGTCGAGACCGACGGCTCGCTCGAACCAGGGAATCCGCGCGATGAGCAGCACCTGCGCACACACGAGGTAGGCAGCGATCATCCCGCTCAGTTCGCCGAAGGTCGTGACGAGGGCGGAAGGGGTCGCGGCTGCCGTGGACGGCACGCCGGCCCACCACATCCAGAGGACCACCACCCCGCCGGCCACCAGGACGATCCGCACGACGCGGGAGTGGCGCCGCTGCGCACGCGCGCTCGGTCCGCGAACGCTGATGCGACGCGGGGTCGCGATCGCGCTCACGTTCGGGCTCCCATTCGTCGCGGCCTCCTCGAAGTTCGTCCCACCGATCATCCCAGCCGGTTTCTAGCAGGATTCTGGATCGACCCCCGTGCTGGCTGCACGTTTCCTTAGGAATCCTTAAGGATGTGTCAGCCCGACCAGCTGGGAGTTCGCCTTCCAGAGACGGGCGGCGGCCGACCGATCGTCGGCGATCGGGTTCACCTTCGCCGGCTTGCGCCCCGAGAAATAGACGCCGGAGACTCCCTCGACGTCGGGTGACGACGCCAGGAAGATCGACGTCTCGGCCCCGCGCGCCGGCGATTTCATGAACGGCCGCAGGAGCGGGATCATCACCTTCCAGGCCGGCGACGAGTCCTCCGCAGCGAACGAGGTGCGGACGAGCCCCGGATGCAGCGTGTTCGCGGTCACGCCGGTCCCGTCGAGCCGGCGCGCCAGCTCGAACGTGAACAGGATGTCCGCGAGCTTCGACTGGTTGTATGCGCGCTGCCCGGAGTAGTCGCGCTCGCCCTGCAGGTCGTCGAAGTCGATTCGGCCCATCCGCTGTGCACCCGACGAGACGGTTACGATGCGCGACGGGGCGCTCGCCTTCAGCCGGTCCAGCAGCAGCTCGGTCAGCAGGAACGGGGCGAGCACGTTGACGGCATAGGTGTGCTCGAGCCCGTCGGCCGTCGAGTGGCGGGTGGCCCAGAAGCCGCCCACATTGTTGACCAGCACATCCAGCCGCGGATACGCGTCCAGGACGGCGGCGGCGAGCCGGCGCACCTCGGTCTGCGACGACATGTCGGCGGGGAACGCGTCCACGGAGGGGCTGCCGGATGCGTTTCCCGCCTCGCCTGCGATCGCGGCGGCCGCCGAGGCGGTGCGCCCCGCATCCCGTCCTGTTATGCCCACGCGGGCGCCCAACCTCGCCAGGCCGACGGCAGTCGCACGGCCGATGCCACCCGTCCCGCCAGTCACGAGCACCGTCTTGCCGGTCATGGGTTTGCCGGCCGTAGGCCCGGGCGTGTTCTCAGCCATCGCGATCTCCCCATCCGAATCTGCGGGGCGTGCTGCTCACGAGGGGCGGCCGTCTCTGCTCTGCTTCCTGAGTTCAGGGTACGCCGAGTGTTGCCGTGCGGGTCCGCGGAGAACCACGCTGCCGGAGAATGGAGCGATGACGACCGAAGTGGCACATGAGCGGCGACTCCGCGCGACGGGTATCGGGCTGGAGGCGATCACGCTCGCCTGGAACGTGGTCGGGGTCGTGGTCATCCTCGTGCTCGTGCTCCGGAGCGCATCCGTCGCCCTTGCCGGTTTCGGGCTCGACAGCCTGATCGAGATCGGCGCGAGCACCGTCGTGATCTGGGAGCTCACCGGCACTGACGAGGCGCGCCAGCACAGAGCGCTCCGCCTGATCGGCTGGGCATTCGTCGCCCTCGCGGCCTACCTGCTCGTGCAGTCGATCGTCGCACTGGCGGTCGGACACCGCCCGGTCCCCGGCGCCGGAGGGATCTGGTGGACCGGCGCGACCGCGCTCGTGATGTTCGCCCTCGCCACCGGAAAGTGGCGAGTCGGCCGCGCGCTGCAGAATCCAGTGCTGCTCACCGAGGGCCGGGTGACCTTGATCGACGGCATCCTTGCGACGGCCGTGCTCGTCGGCCTCGTCCTCGACTTCGCATTCGGATGGTGGTGGGCCGACCCGCTGGCCGGCCTCGTCATCGTCTTCTACGCCGTCCGCGAGGCCGTGCACATCTTCCGCGACTGAGCGCGACGCGAGTGAGACAGTTCCGGGCGAGTGTGCTCGGCGCCGGTCGCGTTCGACCGTAAGTGTCACGCTCGGCGGGTGTGCTCAGAGCCCGAGCCGGCTACTCCTCGTGCTTGAGCGCGATGCCGATCGCGAAGAACGTCGGCGCCCAGTGCCCGATGAAGATCCCCCATCGGTCGGCCTGCGCACGTTCGTCGTGCTTGCCGCGTGAGACCAGCCACGCGAGTATCGAGAGGATGATCGACGCGAAGCCGGCCGCGTAGGCCTGCTCGCTGCGGAATCCCAGCTCGTGCAGAGTCGAAATCGGGTTGAACCCGGCTGCCTTCTCAATCGTTGTCTTCGCCATGACTTCACTGTCCCACCGCATGCGCCGGAACGTAAGTGAATTCTGCGTTATGTCCGGCCGAACCAAGAACGTCGGCCCGACGCTCAACGGTCAGGCGGAACATGCTCCGCGGCGCATATGTCCCGCCAACTGGGGTGATCCCGGGCCGGTGCCTACCTGCGGTCACCCTGGGAATCCTGCTGAACAGTTGGCTGAGCATCCGGAATCCGGCCAGCCGCCGTGCCATGATCGGACATGTGACCGGGCGACTGATGCTCCTCGATACTGCGGCCCTCTACTTTCGGGGCTTCTACGGCGTGCCCGACACCGTGCGCGCACCTGACGGAACCCCGGTGAACGCGGTCCGCGGGCTGCTCGACATCATCGCGCGACTCGTCACCGACTACAGGCCCGACCACCTCGTCGCCTGCTGGGACGACGACTGGCGCCCGGCCTGGAGGGTCGACCTCATCCCGAGCTACAAGGCGCATCGTGTCGCGCATGCCGTGCCGGGCGGCGTGGATGTCGAAGAAGTGCCCGAACTGCTGGTCAACCAGGTGCCGATCATCCGGCAGGTTCTCGACGCACTCGGGATCGCGATCGTCGGCGCCGCCGGGTACGAAGCGGATGACGTCATCGGCAGCCTGGCGACACAGGCGACCGTTCCCGTCGACATCGTCACCAGCGACCGCGACCTGCTGCAGCTCGTCGACGACGCGACCGACGTGCGCGTCATCTCCACGGCCAAAGGGATGAGCAACCTCGAGGTCGTCACCGATTCCGTGGTCGAGACGAAGTACGGCATCACGCCGCGGCAGTACGCGGACTTCGCCGTGATGCGCGGCGACCCATCAGACGGACTGCCCGGGGTGGCCGGGGTCGGGGAGAAGACCGCAGCCGGCCTGCTCCGCGAATTCGGCGACCTCGACGGGATCGTCGACGCCGCGAATGATGCCGGCACGCCCCTCTCGCCGGCGGTGCGCACCCGGCTTCTCGCGGCGGCCGACTACCTCGCGGTCGCGCCCCGTGTGGTCGAGGTCGCCCGCGACCTGGCGTTCGGAGCGTTCGATCCGCGCATCCGCCCGCTCGACGACAGCCGGCTGGCCGCCGCCCGCGTACTCTCCGAGCGCTGGGCACTGGGCGGCTCGCTCGAGCGCGCCCTTCGCGCCCTCGAGCTTGCTGCTTCCCCTTCCTGACGCCCCGGTCCGACTCCACCCTCCCTCCGGCGGGCGTCTGCTTGTCAAAAATGACTAGTGAGGCGCGCGGACACCCACCTTCTTTGCCGAATCGCGGCCGAAGGCAAGGCAGGCAGGCAGGCAGGGCAGGCAGGCAGGGCAGGCAGGCAGGCAGGGCAGGTCAGACCAGCCAGGGGATGAGGGCCTTGCGGGTGGGCGGGTAGTCGGGAAACGTCTCGTGGTACCAGCGGTGGTTCGACATCGCGCGCGGCGCAAGGTTCGCGAATGTGTAGAGGGCGAAGGCGAAGCCTGCCGGCGACCAGGTCGCGATCGCCCATCCCGTCCATTCGACGATCTCGCCGAGATAGTTGGGGCTGGAGACGAACCGGTAGCCGCCGCCGTACGGGATGCGGTACCCGGTCGCACCCCGGGCGCGGAGCCGGCGCAGGATGCGGTCCGACCCCACGTTGAGCGCGAAGCCGGCTGCGAAGACCACGACACCGACGAGGAACCGTGGATCGGCGAGCCAGGATGCCGGATACGAGCCGTATTCGGAGATCCAACGCGCGTTCACCCAGGTGTTGAGCACGTTGAAGGCGATCGCGAGCGCCATCACGGACACGGGCATCCGCCCGCCGGCCCGCATCAGCAACGGGTACACGAACGCGCGATAGACGTAGTGGACCTGCCAGAGTGCCAGAAAGACGAGCGGCACGAGTTGCGCGCGGTTCTCGCCGAACAGGTAGAACAGAAGGAACAGCAGGGAGGCGGGGCTCTCCATGATGATCCAGCCGACGCGAGCCGGCACGGTCGACCCCCACCCCGCCCGGCCGTGCCGCCCGTACGGTGCCACGACGAAGCAGAGTGCGATGAATGTGACGACGGCGAGCGCGATCTCGAGGTACACGAACCAGCGATACGGGCCTTCAGCGGGCATGCCCGCAGTCTATTGAGCGGATGCGCGAGGCCCCCGCCGGAAAGTAGATTGGATGCGCATCCGACGAGGAAAGGTCGCACCGTGACCGACGTGCAGGTGATCGCCCGCTACACGATCGCGCCAGGAAACGAGGAGGCCGTGCTCTCGCTCCTGCGTGAGCTGGCGGCTGCAGCGCGCACGGAACCCGGGAATCTCGGGTTCGAGGTGGCCGCGCTGGTCACCGATCCGCGCCAGGTGGTGCTGCTCGAGCGCTACGTCTCACGAGCGGCGTTCGAAGACCACCGGACGACGCCCCATTTCAAGCGGCTGGTGCTCGAGCAGATCGTTCCGCTCCTGGACTCCCGTGTGGTCGAACTGTTCGACGCGGGCGAGTAGGTGCCCTGGCCGCTCACATCGTGTCGAGGATGCCCACCAACTGGTCGAACGTCGTCATCGGGTTCACGATCGCGAAGCGCGTGTTCGGCCGCCCCTCGTGGGAGCTCGGCGTGACGAACGCCCGTTGCTCGTCGAGCAGACGAGCGGACCAGGCCGCGTAGTCTGCACGCGACCAGCCGTCGCGCTCGAAAACGACGACCGAGAGCTGAGGCTGCCGGACGAGACTGAAGCCGTCGCGGGAGTCGATCTCGTCGGCGATATCGCGCGCGAGTTGGATGGATGCACTGATCGCGTCGCGATACGCCGCCTCGCCGTACGTGGCGAGCGAGAACCACAGCGGGAGCCCCCGGGCACGCCGGGTGAGATGCGCTGCATAGTCCGACGGGCTCCACTCCGTGGTCTCGGTGAGCGTGTCGAGGTATTCGGCGTGCTGGGTGTGCGCGCGGCGACCCGTCTCGGGGTCCGCGTAGATGAGCGCGCACGCGTCGAACGGCGCGAACAGCCACTTGTGCGGGTCGACGATGACCGAATCGGCGCGTTCGACGCCGGCGAAATGGTGACGGGCCAGGGGCGAGAGCATCCCGGCGAGCCCGTAGGCGCCGTCGACGTGCAGCCAGAAATCGAAATCGTCCTTGAGCGCTGCGATCGACGCCAGGTCGTCGACGATCCCGAAGTTCGTCGACCCTGCCGTTGCGACGACGGCGAAGACGGCCGAGCCGTGTTCGTCCAGCGCCTCGCGCACGTTCGCACCGGCGAGCGCGCCGGTCGGGCCGGGCGCGACGGGAACGACTTCGACGTCCATCACGCGCGCCGCCGAGGCGATCGACGAATGCGCTTCGGCACTGCACACGACCTTCCACCGGTCGGGCCGGCCGAGGCCGTCTTCCTCCAGGCGCGAACGGGCATGCTCGCGGGCGGCGACGAGTGCCGACAGATTGCCGAGTGTGCCGCCCTGTACGAAAACACCCCCGGCGCCCGCCGGAAGCCCGAACTCGCCGGCCAGCCATGAGATGACCTCGTTCTCCGCGAAGACGGCGCCCGAGCCTTCGAGCCATGAACCGCCGTAGACGGCACTCGCCGAGACGACGAGGTCGAAAGCGGTGGCTGCCTTGGTGGGGGCCGTCGGGATGAACGACAGGTACTGCGGATGGTCGGTGGTGATGCAGGCCGGAGCGAGGACGTTCTCGAAGAGCTCCAGTGCACGCCTGGCGCCGATGCCCTCCTCGACGATCGTGTTGCCGGCCAGTCGCCGCAGCTCGTATTCCGAGCGCGGCTGGTCGAGCGGTGTGTCGCTGCTCAGGATGCGCCGCCGCGAATAGTCGAGCACCAGGTCGACGAGGCTTTCGGTCTCGCTGGAGACGGCATGCATGCGCTTCGGCCCGGGTGCCGCGGCCGTGGATTCGGTGCTGGCTTCGTCGTGTCGTCCCATGAGCATCCTTTCGCCCTGTTCCTCGCCCTGCCGCGAACGGGGCTACGACAGGCTCCCATATTCGACGATCGAGCGCATAATTCTGTCTTGAATCCTGCTTGCGGCGCAGGATACGAGCGCGATCGCACCCTGCTACGCAACAGAACTACGGCAGGATGTGACCCGCTGCCGTGAACAGCCGATACCATTCCTGACGGGTCAGCGGGAGCTCGGACCCGCCCACGGAGTCGCGCAGGTGCGAGACCTTCGTCGTGCCGAGAACCACCTGCATGTTCGCCGGGTGGCGCGTGATCCACGCCACCGCGATCGCCGCCGGGGCGACGTCATAGGCGTCGGCGAGTTCGTCGATCACCTCGTTGAGCTCCGGGTAAGCCTCCCGATCGCCGAGGAAGACGCCGTCGAAGAACGCCTTCTGGAACGGCGACCACGCCTGCAGCGTGATGTCGTTCAGCCGGCTGTAGTCGAGGATGCCGTTGTCGCGGTCGATCGACTGGTCGAGCCCGATCATGTTGCTGGCGATGCCCGAGGCGATGATCGGCGAGTGCGTGATGCTCAGCTGCACCTGGTTGATCGCCAGCGGCTGCCGCACCCAGCGCTTCAGGAGTTCGACCTGGCCCGGCGTCTGATTCGAGACGCCGAAATTGCGCACCTTGCCCGCACCATGCAGCGCATCGAACGCCTCGGCGACCTCTTCGGGCTCGACCAGCGTGTCCGGACGGTGCAGCAGGAGCACATCGAGGTAGTCGATGTTCAGGGCTTCGAGCGACTCGTCGACGGTGCGCAGGATGTGCTCCTTCGAGAAGTCGAAGTACCCGTCGCGGATGCCCACCTTCGACTGGATGATGACCGCCTCGCGCTCCGCGGGACTGAACGTCACCGCTTCACCGAACCGGCGCTCGCACTGGTGGCGCTCGGAGCCGTAGATGTCGGCATGGTCGAAGTAGTTGATTCCGGAGTCGCGTGCGGCGCCGACGAGTTCGCGGATCTCCTCGTCGCTGAGCTCTGAGATCCGCATCAGGCCGAGGATGATGTTCGATGCGTTCAGGTCGGTCTGCGGCAGCGTGAGTGTCTTCATCTGTCAATCATCGCGGATTTCGCGTCACGTGACCTTTCCTCTGTGGACAAGGTTTATCGTCGAAGGAGAAGGTGATCCGGTTGAGGATCTCCGACAAGAAAGAGGAACACTGATGTCCGCCATTCCTTCCGTCTCGACCGAGACCTTCGATGCCGAAGTACTCGGGTCGGAGGACACCACCCTTGTGGAATTCTGGGCGGAATGGTGCGGGCCGTGCCGCGCCGTCACACCCGTTCTGGAGCAGCTGGCCAAGGAGGAGCATCCGGGCTTCCGCATCGTGAAGATCAACTCCGACGACAACCCCGAGGTGGCGGCGCGCTACCGCGTCCTCTCGATTCCGACCATGAAGGTCTTCAAGGGCGGTGAGGTCGTGAAGACCCTCGTCGGCGCGAAGCCCTCGGCCGCGATCAAGGCCGAGCTCGCTCCGTACCTCGGATAGGCGCATCCGTCAAGGCCTAACCTTCCCCAGCCGCCAGGCGTACATTCGGGCCGTCGGTTGCGGCCGAACCGGCGCAACCCTGCGCCGGCGACTGGAAGGAGGCTCATCATGAGCCTGGGAACCGGAATTGTACTTTTCGTGATCGGTGCCATCCTCGCGTTCGCGTTGAAGGTGCAGGTCGGCTGGATCAACATCGAACTCGTCGGCTACATCCTGATGGCAGCAGGCGTGATCATGGTCATCCTCGGAATCATCTTCCTTGCGCGTCGTCGCAGCTCGGTCACGACCGCCCGTGCGGGCGTCGACCCGGTGACGGGCGACCGCGTCGAGCGCCAGGTGACCAGCACCGACGACCCGGTGGTCTGAGCCCTCAGACCCTCTCGAGCAGCTGGTCGAGCGGCCTCGGCACCCTCTGCAGGTCGAGGCCCTCGACCAGCACACGCGAGTACTGGGCCTTGCGCCCGCTCCGCACACCCATGAAACGTCGCAGCTGTTGCTGCCGCGTGCGTTCGCGCTGGAACGGCTGCCGCTGGAACGTCCGCAATGACGCGAGGTCGCCCTGTTCGGCGATCACCGCTTCGACGCGGTCGGCGCCCAGCGAGCGGATGAGTTCATCTTCCAGGTCGGCGACGCAGACGTAGAAGCCGAGGGACTCCATCCGCGCGCGATCGACATGGCCCGCTGCGCCGGCGCTCTCGAGTGCGTGCTCGAAGAACCGCTCCTCACCTTCGTCGCACAGCCCCGCGAGCCGAAGGCCCAGCCCCTGCGGGCCGAACTCCCTCAGGAAGCGCGCGAAGCTCATCGCGCCGCCCATCGGCACGATCGCGACGCCTTCGCGTGCGAGTTGGCGACCGCGCCGGGACGCGAGCGTTTCGACGGCGACCTGGTCGCTCACACCTTCGACGAGGACGACCGTGCTGATGCTCCCCGCGGCTTCCACGGAACGAGCCAGCTGAACCGCATCCGTCATGTCGTCAGCGTACTCCGGCGCGCGCATCCGGATGTCTGCTTTTCTTGACATGATGTCAAAAGACGCTTACTCTCAGAGATGTCAACATTCTTTTACATTGGAGCGGACATGTCATCGGAAGAGAGAAGCGCCTGGGTGATGGTGGTGGTCGCCACAGCGGTCTACGCGATCTACGTCTCCGTGGTGCTCGGCAACGCATCCGGCGCGCCGCTGACCAGCGTCGACTACGTGCCGACGATGCTCTGGGCGATCGGAGGCTCGATCGTCGCCTCCATCGTGCTGACCATCCTGTGGTCGTTCTTCACCCCGCGCGAGATCGGCAAGAAGGACACCCGAGACCGTGAGATCGGTCGCTACGGCGAATACGCCGGGCGCTGGGTCCTGATCGCCGGGGCCGCCGTCGCTCTCATCCTCGCGATGGTGAAAGCCGACTACTTCTGGATCGCCAACATCCTCTACCTGGGCTTCGTGCTGTCCGCGATCCTCGGCTCGATCGTCAAGATCGTCGCCTACCGGCGGGGACTGCCGTCATGAAGCCGACCCGGGTCACCAACGCCATCCGCGCGCTGCGATTCCGGCACGGCGAGATGACGCAGGCCGAACTCGCCGAACGCATCGGCGTCACCCGCCAGACGGTGATCGCCATCGAACAGGGACGGTACTCCCCGTCGCTCGAACTGGCCTTCCAGATCGCCCGCACGTTCGGAGTGCCCCTCGACGAGGTATTCCAGTATCCACAAGACGAAGGAACGAAGCCATGAAAGCGATCGTGCAGAGTCGCTACGGCTCGGAAGACGAGCTGCGCTACGACGACATCGAGACCCCCGGGATCGGTGACGGGGAGGTACTCGTTCGGGTGCACGCGGCAGGGGTCGACCCGAGCGTGTGGCACATCATGGAAGGCAAGCCCTACCTGGTGCGCTTGATGGGCTACGGGATGCGCGCGCCCAAGACGAAGACCAGGGGGTCCGACCTCGCCGGCGTTGTCGAAGCGGTCGGCGCCCGGGTCACCCGCTACAGGCCGGGCGACGAGGTCTTCGGAATGGCTTCCGGCTCGTTCGCCGAGTATGCCGTCGCGCGTCAGGACCGCCTCGCGCCGAAGCCGGCGCGGCTCACATTCGTCGAGGCCGCCGCACTCCCGACCTCCGGTGTCACGGCGTTGCAGGCGCTCCGCGACCGAGGGCGGCTGGAGCCCGGCCAGCGCGTGCTCGTCATCGGGGCGGGCGGGGTCGGCTCACTCGCGATCCAGCTCGCCGCCGATCTCGGGGCGCGTGTGACCGCCGTGTGCAGCACCGCGAAGACTGCACTCGTCCGCGAACTCGGCGCGGAAGAGGTCATCGACTACACGCGCGAAGAGGTCGACCGGCACGGGGTGATGTTCGACCTGATCGTCGACACCGCGGGCAACCGGCCCCTGAGCATCCTGCGCCGTGCACTCGCACCGAAGGGAACCCTCGTGCTCGTCGGCGGAGAGAACGGAACCGGCCCGGCCGGAATGGGCCGGCAACTCACCTCGCTCGTCGCGTCGCCGTTCACCGCACAGTCGCTGAAGGGGATGCTCGCCCGGCCCGATGCCGACGACCTGGCGTTTCTCGGCGAGCGCGCCGAAGCAGGCGCGCTGACCCCCCACATCGAGGAGACGTTCCCGCTCGAGCGCGCGGCCGACGCCGTGCGCCGCCTCGCCGAAGGGCACGTCGGCGGCAAGCTCGTCGTCACGGTTCCGTGAGCGGGCGCCCCTAGCCTTCGAGGCCCATCCGGATGCGTTTGGGCAGCGACGCGACGACGATCGCGTGGGACTCGGCGACCAGCTCGCAGACATGGGCGAACTCCACCGACCCGTCCAGCTGCACGGTCACCCAGTGCCTCTTGTTCATGTGGTAGCCGGGACCGATGCCGTCGACGCTGCGAATCAGGCGTGGCACGTTCTCGGGCAGGGCCTTCACGGTGATCGACTCCCCACCGACGGGGGTGCTGTCGACGGAGAACACCTTGCCTGCCACCTTGAACACCCGCGCCTCCGGGCCGAAGGGGTACGTCTCCTCTGCGCCGTTGAGGTCGAGGATGAACGCCGTGAGGTCGTCCAGCCTCACGCCTCGGCCTTCGGGCGCCAGATTCCGAAGCGGTTGCCGAGCGGGTCGATCAGGTGCGCGAACTCGATCTGGCCGTTGTCGACCACGGGCATGGCGACATCCGCGCCGAGGGCGACCGCGCGTGCGAGCGCCTCATGCACGTCGTCGACGTGGACGTAGAAGATCGCCCAGCTTTCCTTACCGATCGCGCTCGTGTCCCACAGACCGCCGGCGTCACCCTCGACCATGCTGTACGCAGCCGGCGAAGGCGGCCCGACCTCCCAGTCGAAGAGGCCAGCGTAGAACGCCTTCGACGCCTCGGGATCCGGTGAACCAATTTCGAAATAGTCGACACGATTCATGATCGAACTGTACGCCCGACCACCGTCGACGTGGTCGGTGGTCGCGAGTACCCTCGTTTCCATGTGCCGGAACATTCACACTCTCTACAACTTCGAGCCCGCCGCGACAGACGACGAGGTGCATGCTGCCGCCCTGCAGTTCGTGCGCAAGATCAGCGGGTCGACGAAACCGTCGAAGGCGAACGCCGAGGCCTTCGAACGCGCGGTCGAAGAGATCGCCCACATCTCACGCCACCTCCTCGCCGACCTGGTGACGACCGCGCCGCCGAAGAATCGCGAAGAAGAGGCCCAGAAGGCGCGGGAGCGCTCGCAGCGCCGGTTCGCTGCCGCCTGACGGCACGCATCCGCAGACGGTGGAGCGCCGACTGGAGCGGTACGAGTTCCTGACCGGGCTCCACGAGGTGCTGCGACCGCGCACCTATCTCGAGGTGGGCCTCGACGATGGTCACGGGCTCTCGCTGTCGCACGCGAAGAGCATCGGCGTCGACCCCGACTACCGCATCACCCGTGAGCTGCGCGGTGAATACCTGCTCGCACGGCGCACGAGCGATGAATTCTTCGCCGGTCCGGAGGCGGCGGAGTTCTTCGCGGGCATCCCGCTCGACCTCGCCTTCATCGACGGGATGCACCACGCCGAGTTCGCGTACCGGGACTTCATCAGCATCGAACGGCTGTGCGGGCCCGGTTCGGTGGTGGTCTTCGACGACATGCTCCCACGCGACCCCGAGGAGGCTGCGCGAGAACGCACGACCGACGACTGGACCGGAGACGTGTACAAGGTGGCGGGCATCCTGCGAGCGTTGCGGCCCGAACTCGCGGTGATCGCGGTCGACACGGACCCGACAGGCACCCTCGTCGTGGTCGGGCTCGACCCGGCGTCGACGACGCTGGCGGATGCGTACGAGGGGCTGCTCCCGCACCTGACGTCGGCCGACCCGCAGGTCGTATCGACGAGCATCCTCGAACGGACCCGCGCCGCGAACGCGCGCGAGCTGCTCACGTGGCCGGGCTGGCGCGACCTCGTCGCGCTGCGCACCGACCCCTTTGCTCCGGATGCCGCCGCCGGCGTCGCGCGCCGCCTCGCCGCCGCCTTCGGCTGAGTGGGCCATGCCGGCGCCCGTTCGCCGCTCCGAGCGGGCCGTGCCCGCCAGTCCGGGCCGTCCCCGCCAGGTCGAGGTGGCGGGGTTGCCTCAAAGTGGCGGGGACGCCGGCCGCCTCCGGCACGCAACCGGGGGTTGCAGAATGGTTAAGCAAGTGCTTTACTAAAGCACATGCTTAAGCAATCGGTAGAGCTCGACCTCATGTTCCAGGCGCTGGCGGACCCGACGCGGCGCGCGCTCGTCGATCGCATGACGCAGGGGCCCGCATCCGTCTCGGATCTCGCCCGGCCGTTCGCGATGACGCTCGCCGCCATCCTGCAGCACCTCCGCGTGCTCGAGGAGAGCGGACTCATCCACACCGAGAAGGAGGGCCGGGTGCGTGTCTGCAGAATCGAGCCCGAAGCACTTCGCACCGTCGAAGACTGGATCACCGAACGGCGCACCACCTGGGAGCGGCGCCTCGACCGGCTCGGCGCACTCCTCGAACAAGACGACCGACCAGAACGACAGAACTGACCACAGCCAGAGAAGGGACACATCCATGACCGAGCGCAAACTCACCCACAGCACCTTCACCCTCGAACGTGAATACAAGGCGTCGCCCGCCAGGGTTTTCCAGGCCTTCGCCGACCCGGTGGTCAAAGCCACCTGGTTCGACGCACCCAGCGAAGAGTGGCGGCACCTCGGCTCGTCGCTCGACTTCCGCGAGGGCGGCCGCGAACACAGCGAAGGCCAGTTCGGCGAAGGCGGCCCCGTGTCGCGTTTCGACGCCTACTACCACGAGGTCGTCGACGATCTCCGTCTCGTCTACGACTACGAGATGCGCGTGAACGGCCAGCGCCTCTCCGTCTCCCTCGCCTCGATCGAGCTCACCCCGACCGCCGCGGGCACCCGCCTCACGCTGACCGAGCAGGGCGTCTACTTCGACGACCTCGACAACACGGAGCAGCGCAAAGAAGGCACCATCGAACTCCTCGAGTCCCTCGCCAAAGCGGTCGAGGACTGACTTCGAAAGGAAGAACCGCCATGTCCACCATGATGTTCGTCAACCTCCCCGTCGAAGACCTCGCCGCCTCGCGGGCCTTCTACGCCGCCATCGGCTACACCTTCGACGAGAACTTCTCGGGCGAGCAGAACACCACGGTCCGGATCAGCGACAGCCTCTACATCGTTCTGCTGACCCGCCCCTATTTCGCCACTTACATCACGACCGAGGTGGCGGATGCGCACACGGCGACCGAGGCCATGATCGGCCTGACCGCCGAAACCCATGACGGCGTCGACGAACTCGTCGACCGGGCGCTCGCGGCCGGCGGCCGCGTCGCACGGGAGACCCACGACTACGGGTTCATGTACACGAGGAGTTTCCTCGACCCCGACGGCCACTTCTGGGAGGTCTTCTGGATGGACCCCGCGGCCGCCCAGGACGGACCGCCCGAGCGCTTCACCGCGGCCGGCGAGCCCATCCTCTCGTAGCGCAGTCGCGCTCGCACCTCCCTCGCGAGCACACGGTTCTTCCCGAAAAGAGCGCCGCATAACGGGAAGAACCGTGTGCTCGGCGGCGTGTGAGCGCCGTGCGTTCTTCGCGAACACATAGGAAACGCACAGCGAGCCTTGCGCGGGGTCGCGATACTTGACCCGTGAGCACTCCGAACGCGCGCGGCGCGACCTCGACCGCGAATCTGCGGCGCGTCGACGGCTCCCCGCTGCGTGTGCTCGTCGTCGACGACGAGGAACTGCTCGCCGAAGCCGTCGGCCTCGCCTTCGAGTCGGACGGCTGGGATGTCCGCACCCTGAACCGTGGACGCGAGGTCCTCTTCACCGCACGGGAATTCGCCCCCGACGTCATCGTCCTCGACATCATGATGCCCGACCTCGACGGCTTCGATGTGCTGTCCCGGGTGCGCAACGACCGGGAGGAGGCGCGGGTGCTGTTCCTGACCGCGATGGACTCCCAGCAGGACCGGCTCGCGGGCCTGGTCGCGGGCGGCGACGACTACGTCACCAAGCCGTTCAGCATCGCCGAGCTCATCGCCAGGGCACGAAGCCTCGCCCGGAGTTCGACCGGGGTCACGATGGACCCCGGTGAGGCCCGCTTGATCGTCGGTGACCTCCAGCTCGACGAGGAGAGCAGGCAGACCTTCCGCGGTGGTGACCTCATCGAGCTCACCGCGACCGAGTTCGATCTCCTGCGCTATTTCGCGCGCAATCCGCGCCGTGTGCTCAGCAAGGAGCAGATCCTCACGGACGTCTGGGGTTTCGACTTCGGTGCGACCTCGAACGTCGTCGAGATGTACGTCTCGTATCTGCGCCGCAAGATCGACGCAGGCCGCGAGCCGATGATCCACACCGTGCGCGGCGCCGGCTACATCCTGAAGCCGGCCCCATGAAGCGGCCCCGAACCCTCCGGTGGCGGCTCGTCGCCATCCTCGCCGCGCTTCTCACCGTCACCAGCGTCGTCATCGGCATCGTCACCGTGCTCTCCCTGCAGAGCTACCTTCTCGGCCAGGTCGACCAGAACCTCTCCGAGGCCTCGCAGCGTGCCGTCGGGGCGAAGAACGACCTTCCCCCGCACGGCCAGCCGCCGGGAACCACCCACGGAACCGGCAACGGCACCGGCACCGGCAACACCGACACCGACGGCGACCACCCGTTCGTCGGCGCCCCAGGGCAGTCGCCGAACACCGTGGTCGCGGTCATCGTCGACGGCACTTACGTCGTCCAGGGCTTCACGGACAGCCAGGGGAACCAGCACGAGCTGTCGACGGCGGTGAAGACGCAGCTGCGCGCCGTGCCCCGGGACGGCGAACCGCATACGGTCACTCTCGCCGGCCTCGGTTCGTACCGCGTCGAGAGCACGGCCACCGACGACGGGACGGTCTTCATCACAGGGCTCCCTCTCGCCAGTCTGCAGGCGACGATCGACCAGCTTGCCCTGGTGATCGGCATCGTGGCCATCGCCGGCCTCCTGCTGGCGGCCGGAGCGGGAACGGTGATCGTGAGACGGGCGCTGCGTCCGTTGCAGCACGTCGCTGCCACCGCATCCGCCGTCACCGAGCTCACGCTCGACCGCGGCGAGGTTCCCGAGACGATGCGGGTCAGCGAGAAGGACATCGAAGCGGGCAGCGAAGTCGGTCAGGTCGGCACGGCGCTCAACCGCCTGCTCGGCCACGTCTCGAATGCGCTCGTCGTCCGCGAGGCCGCGGAGACGAAGGTGCGGACGTTCGTAGCGGATGCGAGCCACGAGCTCCGCACGCCGCTCGCGACCATCCGTGCGTACGCCGAGCTCTCGCAGCGTACGTACGACGACGCATCCCCCGCCCTGAAGCGGAACGTCAACCGGATCGAGTCGGAGGCGGTCCGGATGACGTCGCTCGTCGAAGATCTGCTGCTGCTGGCGCGACTCGACTCGGAGCCGGAGTCCGACGTGCGCCAGGTGGACCTGTCGGCGATGGTGACGGAGGCTGTGATGGATGCGCACCTGGCCGGACCCGACCACACCTGGCACATGCAGATGAGCGAAGACCCGGTGGTGCTGGAGGCGGATGCGCGCCAGCTCCGCCAGGTCGTGGTCAACCTGCTCGCCAACGCGCGCGTGCACACCCCGCCGGGCACCACGGTCGTGACGGGATTGAAGCGCGTCGGCGACACCGTCGAGCTGGTCGTGGCGGATGACGGCCCCGGCATCCCCGCGGACCTCCAGCCGACCCTGTTCGAACGTTTCGTGCGTGGCGACGGGTCGCGCTCGCGCACCGCAGGCAGCACCGGCCTCGGCCTGGCGATCGTGCGGGCCGTCGCCGAGGCGCACGGCGGCACGGTCGCTGTGGAGAGCGCACCCGGCCGTACTGTGTTCCGCGTGACGCTCCCCGCCTGACCGGACCCCTTCGTAGCCCTCGAGTCGTCGCGAAGTCCCCTCAAAAGCCGAGGATGAGGGGAGTTTGTGACGACTCGAGACCCTGGAGCGAGCCGACGGTGAGCGGGTGCGAACAGGGCCCGCCGTCGAGGGAGACGGCGATGGTCTCGGATGTTGTCGTCACCTCGCTGAGGCTGTTGCGGAGCCGGTGCCGTGAGAGCCGCTGCCGTGAGAACCAGGCGACTTCTACTGCCGCTGCTTCGCCGGCATGACGACTTCAGTGACGATGAGGATGATCCCGGCGGAGATGGGGATCGCCACGAGAGCACCCGGCAGCCCGAAGAGCGTGCCGCCGGCGAGCGCGGAGATGAGGACGACAGAGCCGGGGATCTTCACGGCCTTGCTCATGACCTTCGGCGTCAGGATGTATGCCTCGACCTGCATGTAGATGAGCATGAAGATCAGCACCACCAGCCCGGAGGTCGGCGAGTGGATGAAGGCGAGCACCGTCATCACCGTCGTCGTGAGGATGGTCCCGATCAGGGGGATGAGCGTGATGAAGAACGCGAGCACACCGATGAGGAACGCCCCGGGCACCTGCGTGATCAGCAGGAGGACCACGCTGTACACGGCGTTGAAGAAGGCGAGGATGACCATCCCGCTCAGGTATTTGCCCACGTTCTGCAGGATTCGCTCGGAGTACGACTCGAAGGTCGCTCGGCGTGAGGCGGCGACGAGACGGTAGGCGGCCTGCTTGGTCGCGTCGTAGGTGCCGACGAAGTAGATGGTCAGCACCGCGATGAAGAATCCGAGCGAGATTCCGTTGATGATGCTGAACCCGAGCCCGACCGCACCGGAGCCGACGGCCGCGATGAACTTCGGGTCGGTGACCTCCTTCGCGACCCAGTTGACCACCTGCCCGATCACGCCGTTGGATGCCGCGTTCGACGGGTCGAACCAGCCCTGGGCTCGCAGGTTCGCGACCTCCTGCGGGATCACGCTGATGAGCGTCTGGATCTGATTGACGATCAGCGGGACGACGACCCAGATGATTCCGACGAGAACGGCGACGATGATCAGGATCACCGTCACGATCGCCCAGGTCCGTGTCATCCCGTGGCGTTCGAAGAACCGCACGAGAGGGTCGAGGCCGACGGTGATGAACATCGCCAGGAAGATCGAGAAGACGATCGTCCGGAGGTTGTAGACGGCGAGCCCGGCCGCGAGCGCGCCGAGGGCGCCGAGGGTGACGATGAAACCCCAGCGCAACGGGCGGCGCGTACTGACGGGTCCCTCGAAGGGCCGCGCTGCTGAGACGACAGTGGCCGGATCGCTCACCGGCGGTGCAGGCTCGACGCTGGTCGGTGCGGCGGAAACGTTCTCATCAGTCATGGTGCCCACCCTTCTCGGCCGAGAGTATTGCGCTCCGGGGGTGCTCGACAATACCGCGAGCGTCGAGGGGCCCGCGCGACTACCATGGGTGAGTCCAGCAGCAACCTCGTCGGGGAGTCGCGGCCATCTCTTCCGTATCCGAATCATCGATCGTGGCGCGGCTGCGCGCGGCGGGCTCCGTCTTCGCCGAAGACGAGGCGCGGATGCTCGTGGACGCGGCATCGTCGCCGGACGAGCTCGAATCCATGGTGGCGCGCCGCATCGAGGGCGAGCCCCTCGAGGTCATCGTCGGCTGGGCCTCGTTCTGTGGTCTGCGCATCGTCGTCGAGGCGGGCGTCTTCGTCCCGCGCAGGCGCACGGAGCTTCTCGTCGAGGAGGCCGACGCGCTCGCGACCCCCGGGATGCTGGTCGTCGACATGTGCTGCGGCTCCGGCGCGGTCGCAGCCGCCCTGATCTCCCGTCAGCCCGGACTCGAGGTGTACGCGGCCGATATCGAGCCGGCGGCGGTGCGGTGCGCCCGGGCCAATCTCGGCTCGCGGGGCCGTGTCTTCGAGGGCGACCTCTTCGACCCTCTTCCCGGCTCACTGCGCGGCCGCGTCGACATCATCGTCGCGAACGCGCCGTACGTCCCGACCGACGCGATCGGCCTGATGCCGCCCGAGGCACGCATCCACGAACCGCGGTCCGCGCTCGACGGCGGCAGCGACGGCCTCGACCTGCAGCGGAGGGTGGTGGATGCGGCGCCGGGCTGGCTGCGACCGCGCGGCCGGCTCCTGATCGAGACCAGCGAGCGCCAGGCTCCTGCGACCGTTCTCGCTTTCGAGCATGGGGGCTTCGCGGCCAGCATCCTCCGGTCGGAGGAGCTCGACGGCACCGTCGTCGTCGGCACGCTGCTCGGCTGACGGGGATCCGGACGTCCCGGACTGCTACAGCGGCTCGGCCCGAGGCGCGAGCGCCCGCGCGCGCCAGTCGCACCACGCGTAGAAGCCGGCGTATGCCACGAGCGAGAACACCATCCCCCCGACGAACAGAGCGGCGGACGGGCGTTCCCACAGCAGGTCGTCGTGCCGGATGCCCAGCGCGGCGACGATGAAGACGAGGCTCGCGAGCTGGGCCTGGAACACCCACCGGAAGGCGCTCCAGCGCGCATCCCACAGCATCCACAGATTGACCATGCCGGGCAGCGTTAGCACCGCACCCACCACCCGCGCGGTCAGCGGTGTCAGCGGCCATGCCCACACGGCGATGGTCTGCTGCGGGGAGAAGAAGAGGAAGAGTCCCGCGACCAGGGCGCACAGGCCGATGGCCGCGAGAACCACGCGGACGATGAGCGGCAACGCGTAGTCTCGTTCGTCGGGCACCCCCGGATCCTGTCCCCGGTTGACGATGAGCACCCCGAGCACCAGGAACGGGGTGACGATGTACAGGGTCACCCACACGATGAACGAGATATGCCCGTGATGGAATTTATCCCAGTGGAGGAAGGTCGCGATCGACAGCAACGTCGCGAAGACGAGCACCGCGGGAAAGCCGTGTCGTACGCGATGCCACGTGTTGGGGCGCAGGACGTTGACGAAGAAGACGATCCCGCCGAGGTAGGCGGAGCCGAGGAACATCGCGCTCAACGGAAGCTGGATGGTCCAGGCGAACAGTTGTTCCGTGTAGCCGGGAAGCAGATACAACAGGAACCACGCGACGACGAGGAACGGGATGATGATCAGTGCAACCCATTTCGTGTAGCGCAGGATGCGATCAGCTGCCATCGCCCGCCGCCATCCGTGCCAGCGCGAACTCGACAGCCTCATCCTGCGTCAGCTCTCGCCCTGCTGCGCGCCCCCGCTCGAACTCCTCAGCGTGGCCGCCCGCCTCGATCGCATCCACGAACGGCTGGTACATCGCCTGCGCCGCGGAGTTGCGGAGGCCGCTCTGCGCACGGAGGGTCTCGGCCGCCCCGAGCATCCGCCCCGCCCGTTCGACGGCACCGCTCGACGCGGCGATCGCCACCATGCCTTCGAGGCCATAGGCCACTCCCTCGTCGTGGCCGATCTCCACGGACTCTTCGAGGCCCGACCGGAACTCTTCGGCCGCCGCCTCGTCCCCAAGGGCAAGGTGCGCCCACGCCACATGGTGGATGGCGATGGTCTCGCCCAGCTCGTCATGGCGGTCGCGTGTCAGCGCGAGGCTCGCCCTGAAACGATCGAGGGCGTCCTGGGCGTGCCCCATGGCCAGCGAGAACCGGCCGAGGGTGATCAGGGCCAGCGACTCGCCCCAGGCGTCGCCGCTCTCCCGGAACAGCCGAACGGCCCTCTCGAACGCATCCGATGCCTGTTCGGGTTCCGGTTTCTCCCGCGCCAGCAGGGCGATCCCGAGCGAAAGCAGGGCCAGGCCCTCGCCTCCCGGGTTGCCGGTCCGGTGGAAGAGTTCGGCGGACTCCGTGAGGCGCTGCGCTGCCAGCCCATCCGGGTCCTGCCAGAACCCGATCGAGGCGGTGAAGTAGACCGAGATCGCGCGGGTCGGCTCGTCGAGCTCGGCCCCGGATGCGAGGATCTCGTCCACCCAGCCGCGGACCTCGCCGAGGTGCCCGCCCACCCACCAGTAGACGTAGAGCGCCCAGGCGAGGTGCGCGACCTCCTGGTACCGGCGCGCGTCGAGCAGATACCGCTGCACGGCGCGCAGGTTGTCGCGCGCGTCGGTGAGGCGCCCCACCAGTTCCCTTTGGCGGGGCCCCTCCAGCTCGAACTCGATGCGATCGCCGAGGTCGAGGTAGAACTGGGCGAGCCGTTCGCGCAGGGTCGCCAGCTCATCCGCGTCGAGCTGCTCGAGGGCGTACTCGCGCACGGTCGCCAGCATGACGAAACGAGTCCAGGTGCGACGGTCCTGTTGGCTGATCAGGCTGTTGTCGACCAGCTCACCGAGCACGGTCAGCGTATCGACGTCAGGGGAGTCGACGGCGACCGCCTCTGCGGCCTCGAGGGAGAACCCGCCGCGGAAGACGCCGAGCCTGGCCAGCATCCGCCGCTGCTGGTCGTCGAGGAGTTCGGCGCTCCACTCGATCGTGTTACGCAGGGTCTGCTGGCGCTCCGGGAGGTCACGGGCGCCCCCGACGAGCACGGCGAGCCGGCGGTCGAGACGTTCGAGCAGAGACGAGGGCGACAGGACCCGGATGCGCGCCGCGGCCAGTTCGAGCGCCAGCGGAACCCCGTCGAGCTTCGCACAGATGCGCGCGACCGCTTCCTCGTTACCCTGATCCACCTCGAAGTCGGGTTTCACCGCTCGGGCACGTTCGACGAACAGCGCGACGGCCGGACTCCTGACCACGTCGGCGAGCACCGGGCGCCGCGCCACGTCGGGGAGCCCGAGCGGCCCCACTTCGAAGCTGCGCTCACCGCTCACCCGGAGGAGCGCCCGGCTCGTGACGAGCAGTGTCAGCCTCGGCGCATCGACGAGCAACTGGACGATCGTGCGCGCCGCACCGATCACCTGCTCGAAGTTGTCGAGCACGAGCAGGACGCGGCGGTCCCGAAGCGCCGTCACCAGCTTGTCGAGGATCGGCGCGTCACCGGTGTCCCGTACCCCGATGGCCTGGGCGATCGCGTTCGGCACCAGAGCGGGATCGCGCACGGGCGACAGCGGCACGAAGGTCGCACCACCGGGGAAGTGATCCGCCAGGTCTTTGGCGACCTCGAGCGCGAGCCGGCTCTTGCCGATCCCGCCCGGCCCGGTGAGTGTGACGAGACGAATCGTGTCGTCGGTGAGCATCCGCTCGAGCTCCTCGACCTCGGCGTCGCGCCCGATCAGTTCGGTCAAGGGAACCGGCACGTCGGTGCGCGGGAGGGCAGGCGGGTTATCCGCCTGCTCGGCCGACCGGGCGGCCAGCGCCTCGGCCGCCGCCCTGCTCTCCTCGAAACGCTCTGCCAGAAGCGTGGCCAGGTCCGCTTCGACCAGCTTCCCCAGTTCGGTCGGGGTGGAGAAGTACTTGAACGAGGCCATGTCGTCGTTGCGGATGCGCCCCAGCAGTTCCACGAGCCGAGGCTCCCTCGCCTCAGCCGGCTCTTTGATGTACATCAGCCTCGGAAGGGTCGGCGGCGCCAGGTTGTACTCGTCTTCGAGACCGGACACCTGCTCTTCAGGCGCGACCCACCCGTACCGCTGCCAGTACAGCCCCACGAACATGTCGCTCTGCTCGAGGTAGGCGCGGTACAGCTCGCGGGGCGGATGCGGTCGGGCGCCCAGCTCGAACATGACCGGAGCCAGATGGAGGCGTTCGATGGCAGCACGGACCGCTCGGCGCTCAGCAGCCAGTTCTTTGAGTGTCGAGCTGACGAATACCCGCAGCCGCTGATCGGGTGTGCGGATGGTCCGAGCGGTAACGCTCATGCCGAAAGTCTGTTGCTCCGGGCGCGATCTGTCCAGACCCCCGCGTCGCCGGAGGCTGCATCGTACAGATTGTAAGGTCAGCCTGCGGCGCGTCGTCGGTTTCGTCGTTGAATTTCTGGGACGACGAGCTCAGGCACAGCGCGCAGCATGAACTTGTCAAAATCGGGAACTGTGAAAGCCGCGTATCCGTGTTCCGGCGTATACAGGAGTCCCATGTCGATGAGTTCAGCTCGCGTGGGCGCAACTTGTGTCGATTCACGCCCCATCACTCGCGCAACGTCTGAAGCGAACACTTTACTAGCTTCAGCGGGCCGTCCAGCCTCCGTCGATCGCGAGGGTCTGCCCGGTGACCAGCGAGGCGGCCGGGGATGCGAGGAACACCACGGCGCCAGACACCTCCCGAGGGACCCCGATCCGGTGCAGCGCCGCGATGCGCTCGACCGTGTCGGCGCGGAAGGCGGCATCGGAGAGCGCGGCGCTCGTGCCGTCCGTCTCGATGAAGGTCGGGGCGACGGCGTTGACGCGGATGCCGAACGCACCCCATTCGACCGCGAGACACCGGGTGAGATGGACGACTCCGGCCTTCGCCGTGCAATACGACACCTCCCCGGGCAGCGCGACCAGTCCCGCCTGCGACGCGACGTTCACGATCGATCCGCCACCCGACGCGATCATGTGCCGCGCCGCATGCTGCGAGAGAAAGAACGTGGACCGCGTGTTCAGCGCCCAGACGGCGTCGAAATCCGCTTCGGTCACCTCCAGCGCCGGGCCGTTGATGCCTCCGCCGGCATTGTTCACCAGGATGTCCAGCGAGCCGAACTCGTCGACGGCGCGATCGATCCCGGCACGGCTCTGGTCGAGGTCGGTGACATCCATGGCGACAGGCAGCACGCGGCGACCGAGAGCCGTGATCTCGGCGACCAGGCCGTGGTCGGTGCGGTGGTCGCGCATCCCGAGCACCACATCCGCTCCGGCGCGTGCCAGGTCGAGGGCGATCGCGTGCCCGAGGCCGCGTGCCGCGCCCGTCACGAGGGCGGTCGAACCCGTCAGGTCGAAGGGGCTGGTGTTCGTGGCGGTCTGGATGTCGGTCATACCTGGTTCTCCTCGTGCGCCTTCTCCTCGGGCGGCCGCGGCGACCGCGCACCACGAGCGTAGCCGCGGCACGCCGCCGGGAGTATCGTGCGGGACAGACGAAGGGCGGTCCGGGCGATGGTGCAGGAGTGGCGGACCGAAGTCGAGCGGCCCTGGGTCGGGATGACCGACGAAGAGATGACGGACGTCGAGCGGGCGCGGGCCGATCTCGCGATCGCGGTGGAGGTCATCCGGGAGCGCCTCAGCCTGCGCGCGCAGCTTGCCGCCGTGCAGCGGCACCTCGGTTCAGTGGTCGGCACGGCTTCTGCCCTTGTTGCGCTCGGCGTGGGCGTCTATCTCCTGGTGCGGGCCGTCGCACGACATCGCGCATAGTCCGCCCTGACCGGTCGCGCTCCGCCACGCGCGGGCGACCCAATCACGCCATGGAGGGCCTGTCAAGGGGTCGATCTTGTCCCCCGGAGAGGGCTAGCGTCTTTGCTGGGCCGAACGACTTCGACTCGAAGGACTTCGACTAGAACGGCCTCCAAACGAAAGCAGGTCCCAAATGAACATTCTGCTCATAATTGTCGCCATCGTGGCGATCGTGCTCCTCTTCACCGGCGGCTTCGTGCAGGCCCTCAACTGGCTGCTCTGGGTGGGAATCATCCTGCTCGTGCTGGCCATCATCGTGTGGCTCGTCCGCATGATCAGCGGTCGCCGCTCCGTCTAGCGCCGCTGCACCAGGACCACTGGACCCCCGTGACGTCGGCACCCTGACGGCCCGGGGGTCCAGTCTTTTTCTCGACAGAAGGCCCGATGGAACGAAGACAGGGATGAGGAGGCCGACATGGCACCCGGACGCCAGCCCGAACTGAAGGACCAGAAGCTCTACGAAGAACTGCGCAAGGAGGGCAACTCCAAGGAGAAGTCCGCTCGCATCTCGAATGCCGCCGCCCGCCGAGGGCGTTCCGCCGTCGGCCGCACAGGCGGCGAGTCGGGCTCCTACGATGACTGGACGGTCGCCGAGCTGCGCAAGCGCGCCAAAGAACTCGGCCTGACCGGCTATTCGTCGAAGAAGAAGTCGGAACTCGTCAGCGCGCTCCGCAACCACTGAGTTCCGCATCCTGACCTCCGGCGCGGAGTAGCGTGGCGTCGTGGGCCGACTGGACGACGTTGCGCGAACGCTCTATGCGCTCTCGGCTGCCGAGTTCACGGCGGAGCGCAACGCCGCCGCTAAGGACGAATCCGACGCTGAGTCTGCGAAGACGATCCGCGGGTTCCGCAAACCGTCGGCCGCGGCGAGCGCCGTCAACACTCTCGTGCGCTCCGAGCCGGATGTGGTCGCAGAGCTTCTCGACGTCGGCGCGGGCCTGCGCGAAGCCCAGGAGACACTCGATCGCGACGCTGTGCGGGAGTTCGCTCGCCGTCGGCAGCAGGTGATCGCCTCGGCCGAGAAGCGACTCACGAGCATCGTGCCGGGTCTCAGCCCGAGCACGCTGCGCGAGGTCGAGGAGACACTGCAGGCCGCGATGATCGATCGGGCTGCGGCCGCAGCCGTGCAGAGCGGATTCCTGGTCCGCTCGCTCGAATCGAGTGGCCTCGAGCCCGTCGACGTTTCGGATGCGGTAGCGCTTCCGGTCGACGTGGAGGACCTCCCGGCACCGGCCCGCCTGGGCTCGGGCGGTCGCCCGCGCTCGAAGTCCGGCGGAGCGTCCGGAACGTCAGGCACATCAGGCACGTCCGGGGCATCCGGCGCAGCCGCCTCGGCTCCACGTGAGACCCCCGCGGAGCGACGGGCGCGGGAACGACGCCATGCCGCGGCCGTTCAGCGCGCCGAGCGAACCCTCGAAGAGCTCACCGTACTCGCCGAATCGTTGTCGGCCGAGAGCGAGCGCCGGGCGCAACTCGAATCCGAACGCGACCGGTTGTCGCGCCAACTCGCATCCGCTGAGTCCGCACTCACCGCATCGCGCGAGGCGGAGCGGGAGCTCCGGCAGCGCCGCAAAGCCCTGGAACGCGACGCCCGCGACGCCCGCAGGGACCTCGCCGAGAGCTGACCACGGGGTTCACTTTCGCGGGCCGCGCGCGTATCGTCCTACTGGTCACCCCAGCCCCCGGCGACAATCAGCTTCCCGGCCAACCCGATCGGCTTTTCGAAAGGAAAGGGGTGAACCGATGAAGAAGATCTCCAACGCAGCCGGAACCTTCCTGACCGGCACCGCTCTCGCGGACGCGATCATGGAGTACGCGACGGCGTTGTGGAACCAGCGCCGCGTCGCGTTCGTGGACATCCCCTTCGTGAACGGTCAAGGCGTGATCGAGCGGGCGCAGTTCCTGATCGGCTGGGCGAACCAGATCGCGACGGTCAGCGCACGATCCGTCGGCGCCGAGTTACGCGAACCCGAGACCGAGAAGGTCCTCCGCACCGAAGCGAAGCGCACCATCGGTGTCATCAACGCCCAGCCCGTCGAGTCGCCCGACAACACGTTCTTCGCGCCGTACGAGCTTTGAGCATCGAACTCTGAGCATCGGCTACCGCGGCCCTGGGTCAGGGCGCGCCGGCGTCAGAGCGTGAGCCTGCGCTGAACGATGTCGGCAGCGACCTCGACGATGCCCCGCTGGTGGTCGCGGGCGTACTCGCGGATCACGCGGAATGCTTCGTCGACCGGCACATCGTTGACGTACGCGACGACGCCCTTGGCCTGCTCGATGATGACCCGGCTGTCGAGCGCGCGCTGAAGCTGCTGCGTGATGACATCGCTTTCGCGCACAGCTCGCTCCTGAAGGATGCCGATGGTCGCAACGTCGGCGAGCGCCTGGGCGGCGGCGAGGTCGAATTCGCCCAGCTCGCCTGCCTGGTCCCGGAACAGGTTGAGCGACCCGATCGTCTTCTCACGAAGCCGGAGCGGAACCGCGTGCAGAGCGTGGAACCCCTGGGCGAGAGCCGCATCGCAGAAATCCGCCCACCGGTCGCGTGCCGCACTGATGTCGGGGATGGCGACGGGGATCCCTGTGGTGAAGCATTCGACGCACGGCCCTCCTCCGGGCCCAAGCTGCATCAGCTCGACGAGCTGGCTCCGCTCGTCGGTCGAGGCGACCACTTCGAGACGTCCGGTTCCGTCGGCGAGCAGGATGCCCGCATCCGTCGCATCGAGAAGCTCGGCGGACCGCTCCACCAGCGTCTGCAGCAGGTCGACCGCGTCGAAGCCGGCGACCATGCTGTCGGCGAGTGTCGCGAAGGTGCGGATGATCTCCGCTTCGCGTTCGTTGACCGTCATCGTCCCGTCCCTGCCTCACCCAACCCGGTCGCGAAGTCGAGCCGGCGGGCGACCACATCGTCGGCGACAGCGCGCACGGAGCGACCGGATGCGAAGGCGTGCGCACGCAGGATCATGAGGGCGTCGTCCGGGGTCACGTTCAGTTGTGCGAGCACCATGCCCGTCGCCTGGTGCACGACACGGCGCGAGAACTCACCACCGGGCTCCTCCGCTTCGTCGTCTCCCGAGCGCATGACGAGTTCGCGCAGGATCTGCCGCGCCGCGATGTCGGCGAGCGCCTCCGCATCACGTTGGTGGCCGTCGTGCAGCTCTGTCGGCTCCTCGCTGTAGAGGTCGATGACCCCCACGTTCATGCGGCCGATGGTAAGCGGGAACGCGAACATCCCGCACACAGGGAGGTCGCGGATGGCCTCGGTGAACGCCGGCCAGGCACCGCGGGCGCTGGTGCGGATATCACGCTCAAGCACCGGCCGCCCGGTCGCGAGGGCCTCCCAGCACGGGCCCTCGCCGAGGTCGAACTGCACCTCGTCGAGTCGTGCGGCAGCGGCATCCGTCGCACACAGCGTCTCGGGTGCGACGAGCGAGCCGATCGTCGAGATCGCGGCGCCGGTCACGGGAATCACTGAGAGGAAGGGCGCGCAGTAGCTGCGTCGAGCGACGAACGCACTCGAGAGTTCACGCGCTGCGGCGTCGAAACCGTCGGCCATGACCCACCTCCACTGGAATCAACGGTAGTCGCTTCAGCAGGGAACGGACGGTGTACATGTTGACACGCCGCCCGGTCGGCGTACCGTTCCCCTCAGCCCGTAAGGATGGGACCATGGCTGACCGAACGAAGACCCAGGACGATGCCGGCGGTCCCAACGCCCGCGGACGCAATGTCGCGCCCGAGCACCGGTGGCACAGCGTGGTCGCAACGCTCATCGCGCTCACGCTCTACGCGCTGCTCCCGAGCCTGGTCACCCCTGGGCTCCGCTATGCCGTCGTCGCAGTGTGCGTCGCCCTCCTGATCCCGCTCATCATCTACAACCCACACCACGTCACGCGTGAGACGAAGTGGTCGCGAAGGGCCGAGCTGGGGCTTGCGACGCTCCTGCTGGTCGCGAATCTCGTGGCGTTCGCCGAGGTGATCGTGCTGCTGCTCCAGAAGTCGCAGAACGGCAGCACCCTGCTGCTCGCCGCGGTGCAGGTCTGGATGACGAACGTGATCGTCTTCGCGCTGCTGTATTGGGGGCTCGATCGCGGCGGGCCCGTCTCCCGCGTGACGGTGCCGAGGGCGAAGCTGCCGGCCGCCGACTTCCGGTTTCCGCAGGATGAGGATCACGACGCGATCATCGAGGTCGCCGCCGGCTCTTCGGCGAAGATCGACTGGGTGCCGAACTTCCTCGACTTCCTCTACTTCTCGCTGTCGAACTCGATGGCGTTCAGCCCCACCGACGCGATGCCGCTCTCGCACCGGGCGAAGATGCTGATGGCGCTCGAATCGTTTGCGGCCTTCGTTCTGCTGGCGCTGGTCATCGCGCGGGCGGTCTCACTGATCGGGTGAGCCGCCGGCGCCCGGGACGGTCTGCACGGGTCAGCGGGGCCGATAGGCATCGGCGCGATGGTCCACGCGGATGACGATGACACGGACCTCTTCCTCATAGATCTCGTAGAGAATCCGGTAGGGCCCGCGCCGCGCGCTGTAGAGTCCGGCCAGCTCGCGTTCGAGGCGCTTTCCGACCCTGTACGGGTTGCGGGCGAGGTCCCCGAATGCGAACTCGATCACCGCCGGCACGATGCGCGGCGGAATCCGATCGAGGTCACGGACGGCTGTGGACGCGAAGATGACCTCGAAGCTCATCGCTTGGGGACACCGAAGCGGGCGCGAATCTCGTCCTCGCCGGCTCCTTCGCCTGCGGCCGCCTCAGCGCGCGCCTTCGCGATGTCCTGTGCGAGGCCCTCCCCATTGGCCAGCCAATACAGCCGCTCCTGGATCTCCTCCCATTCGTCGATTCCCACCAGCATCGCGGCCGGTGAACCATTAACGGTGATCGCGACTTCATCCCGCGTCGAGGCGGCGGAGTCGACGAGCTCACTGAGTCGCGCCTTCACTGCTGAGATGGGCAAGGTTTGCATAGGGAACACTATAGTCCGAATTCCGGTCTAATGCGAACTATAATTCAGCCCGATTGACGGCTCGGTGCGACGAGACTGAGCCAATACACGCGAACCCACAAGCTTTCTACCCCCTTGTTCGCGCATCCATTGGGGCGTTGGCTCGAAGGGATCGAAAGGAGCTCCCATGAGCGCGGACGACAAGATCAAGAATGAAGCACAGGACCTCAAGGGCAAGGCCCAGGAGACTGTGGGACACGTCACGAACGATGACGAGAAGGTTGTCGAAGGCAAGGCGAATCAGTCTGCCGCCGACATCAAGAAGGCCGGCGAAAACGTGAAGGACGCCTTCAAGCGCTAGCCTTCAGGCCGGCCGACACGGCGGGCCCCTCCGACGGCTGGAGGGGTCCGTCGTCGTGTGCCGGCTCGGCGGCCCTGTCGCGGACGAGGGACGCGATTCGGGCAGCGTCGCGCCCGACCCCGTGCACCATCGCCGACGACATCGACGTGAGGAAGTGCAGCCCGACGAAATACAGGCCGGGAACGTCGGAGACCACGCCGCGTTCGTGACGCGGCTCGCCCCGCTCGTCGAGGATGGGCATCCGGAGCCAGTCGAGTCCGGGCGTGAAGCCCGTGCACCAGACGATGTTCTCGACCTCGGCCACGGTGCCGTCGTCGAGCACCGGCTTCCCGTCGACGACACCGGTCACGCGGCCCGCCCGCTGGACTCCCAGACGGGCGAGGTCTTTGGACTTCACACGGATCAGCGGCACGCCTGTGGACATGACCTTCGGCCGCGCTTTGCGCCCGACCGGGGTGTTCACCGACATGACGTGGGTGAAGACGATCCGGTTCAGCACGTGCACCACGACGTGCCGGCTGACGAAGCTCGTGAACGACCCGGGGACCTCGCCGGTGTTCGGCCCCGCCACCATGACCTGGTGGCCGGATGCGAGTTCCTTCGCGATCTCGGCCGCCGAGTTGCCGGCGCCGACGAGCAGCACGCGCCCCGGCAGCAGCTGGTCCGGACTGCGATACTCGCCGGCGTCCAGCTGGCGGATGGCCGGGCTCAGCTCTGCCGCGAACGCCGGGATGCGCGGCACCTGGTAGTTCGACATCGCGACCACCACCGTGCGAGCGGCGAAGGTCTCGTCACCGCAGCGGGCGATGAAGCCGGCGCCGTCCGGTCCACGGGTCAGTTCGTCGACCCGCATCCCGCTGCGCACCGGGAGTTCGAAGGTGCGCGCATAGGTTTCGAGGTAGTCGGCCATCGCGTCCTTGGACGGCCAGGCGCCGGGGTCGCCCGGGAAGCGCATCCCGTCGAGTCCGTCATATCGGGCGGGCGTGAACAGGTGGAGGCTGTCCCAGCGGTTGCGCCAGGCGTCGCCGATCCGTGGCGAGGCATCGAGTACGACGTGCTCCACGCCGAGTTCGCGCAGGTGGTAGGACACCGAGAGGCCGGCCTGGCCGCCTCCGATGACGATGGTGTCGACAGACGTTTCCGTGTTCATACCCGCAGGCTACGAGTGCGGGTACGCTGTCGACTTCGGCAATGTCCGCCATTCCGCCCGCGGGCGGGTGGGTACTTCTACCCAGTCGCGCCGCTCACCGCCGGATCAGGCCGTGCTCGTAGGCGTAGGAGGTCGCGGCCGCACGCGATGGCACGCCGAGCTTCGTCAGGATGTTGCTCACATGGCGGTCCACCGTTCGCGAGCTGAGGCCGAGGTTCGCGCCGATCTCTTTGTTCGTGCGACCCGTTGCGGCCGCTCGCAGCACCTCGAGTTCACGTGCGCTCAGGATCCCGCCTGCCGCGTGCATCCGTTCATCGCCGAGAGCGGCGAGGTCCGGTGCGGCGTCGAGTTCCCGGAAGACGCGCCTGGCCGCATCCCGCTGCATCCGCGCGCCCTCGGTGTCGCCGAGTCGGTCGCACGCGTCCGCGAACGCGATCCGGATGCGCGCAGCGGGGTACGGGGCGGCGAGTGCCAGCCACGCGTCCAGCGCTTCTGCGAGGAGGGGCGCTGCCGCTGCGGCGTCGCCCTGGCGCAACCGGACGAGGGCGGATGCGTTGAGCGCCAGCGCGCGCAGCAGCGGCGTGCCGAACGTGGTCGCGATCTCGCCCAGCTCGGCCGCGGCGTCCTGCGCCTCGGCGAGCTCGCTCCGGCCTGCCCGGTCGGGCTCGCTCCGGCCGGGGTCGGCCGCGAGCAGGATCTCCACGAGTGCCGGCAGGTACCGCGCCCGACCGAGGGGGCTGACCGTCGTCGCGGTCGCCCGGCGGATACCCCCGACTGCGCTCGCGAGGTCTCCCTGGGCGAGCCTCAGGAGGGAGAGCCCGGGCTGCGGGTCGAGGCCCCGGCGGCTCGCCGCCTCGTACAGTCGTTCCGCTTCGTCGGCCTCCCCGCGGAGCCGATGGAGCTCCGCCGCCTCGTAGTCGGCGAGCGCCAGCTCGCGCTGGTCCGGCTTGCCGTCGGTGACCCGGCGGGTCTCGGCGAGAGCATCAGACCACGCGCCACCGAGCTGCAGGATCTCCGCACGGTGCACGCGGCACGTGCCGTTGAACAGCCCGAGCTGCGTCTGCGAGGAGCACCAGTCGTCGAGCACGGTCGACCATTCCCGGGCCCGGTCGAGCGCGAACACTCTCTGGCAGCATCCGACGACCGCACAGTAGACGAGCCCGCGCCCGAGGTCGGTCAGCCCGTCGGCCGTCGCGATGAGCATGGCTTCGTCGAGCAGGCCCATGCCTTCGGCCACGTCGCCGCGTTCGATCAGCGCGCGTCCGGCGAGCTGCCTGCCGAGGGCGGCGAGGTCGGGCTCGGCGAAACGGTCGCCGACGGCCGCGGCTTCCAGCGCATCCCGGTACGCCGCCTCGTTCTCGCGGGCGAGAAGCAGACGGTGGATGCCGGGCACGAGCAGGTAGCCGCGTACGGCACAATCGCCGTGGCGTTCTGCGATCGCGGCCGAGCGCGCGAGCCAGGCCTGGGCCCGACCCATCTCACCCAATGACGACAGCCGGAACCCGAGCCAGAAGGCGGCGGTCGCGGCGCGCAGTTCGTCACCGGCCGCGAGGCAGGCCGTGTAGCCGCGCTCCAGCAGGGCGAGGCCAACCTCTTCGCGTGCGGTGAGCGCCGCGGATTTGGCGTACAGCTCGAGGTCGTCGAGGCCGAGCGGCTGCGCGCGGTCCTCCTCGGAGAAGAGCGCGAAGGCGTCCTCCCAACGCTTCTCGGCGAACGCGATTCGCCCGGAGTCCGGCATAGCGCTGATTATCCACCGCCCGCCCGCACGCCGCACCCGCCGAGTTGGCGCAAATGACCCATTCGAAGCGTGGCAGACGGGCCAAGCGCGTCAACTCGGTGGAGGCAAGAGGCAGCGCGTCAGCTCTCGGGCAGCTCGCGCGGGACGGTGATCGCGTCGACCAGGGCGCCATTGCGCCAGACCGTGATCTCGATCGGTTTGTCGATCGCGTTCTCGACCATCCGCTTCTGCACGGCCGTCGTCGTCACGACGCGCTCTCCACCGAGTTCGACCACGATGTCCCCACGGCGCAGCCCGGCCTGTTCGGCGGGGCTGCCCGGCGACACGCCAGCCACCTGCAGGCCGGTCGGCGACCCGATGCGTTTCGCGAGCTCCGGCGACAGCGGCACGACGGCACCTGCGATGCCGAGCCATGCCCTGCGCACCCGTCCTGTCGCCATCAGGGAGGTGATGATCTCGCGGGTGGTCGCGTTGATGGGCACTGCCAGCCCCACCCCGATGCCGGCGACGGCCGTGTTGACCCCGACCATCCGCCCGGAGCTGTCCGACAGCACGCCGCCGCTGTTCCCTGGGTTGAGTGCGGCGTCCGTCTGGATGACCTCGTCGACCACGCGCCCGGACTGCGTCGGCAGCGAGCGCCCGAGCGCCGACACGATACCCGCCGTGACACTTCCGGCCAGGCCGAGCGGGTTGCCGAGGGCGACCACCACCTGTCCGACCTTCAGCGCGGCCGCATCGCCCAGCTCGACCGGTATCGGCACATCGCCGCGCGCGTGAAGCACCGCGAGGTCCGAGAGGGTGTCGCGCCCGACCACATCCACGCCGATCGTCGTGCCGTCCGAGAAGGCCGCCTCCGCCGAGCGGGCGCCTGCGACCACATGAGCGCTCGTGAGCAGGAAGCCGTCAGCCGTGATCACGCTCGCGCTCCCGGCCCCCGCTCCGCGGGAGGTCCGCACCGACACGCTCGCCACACTCGGGAGCACCCGTTCGGCGACGGCCATGATCGTCCGCGAGTACGCGTCGAGGAGCGCGTCGTCTGTGAGCGCGCTGTCTCTGAGCGTGTCATCAGTGACCGCGTCTCTGACCGCGTCGTCTCTGACCGTGTCATCTCTGAGCGTGTCATCAGTGACCGCTTCGTCTGTCAGCCCGTCGTCCGGGCGCCCGTCATTTCTGAGCCCGTCATCGTTCATGAGTCCAGCATCGCCTCGTCGGCTCCGGTTATGACTGCCGTTCGCTGCGGGCGGAGAGGCGGCGGGCGAGCATCCTGTATCCAACTCCGACCAGCACGACCACGATGCCGGCGGCGATCCCCAGTGGCGGCAGCGTCACGACGAGAAGGGCGCACGCGAGCGCGCCGAATGCCTGCAGGATGCGCGGAAACCGACGGTGTTCGCGCCCCTGGGTGAACGCGGCGACATTGGCGACGAAGTAGTAGAGCAGCACGCCGAAGGACGAGAAGGCGATCGCCCCCCGCAGGTCCACGACGAGCACCAGGATGCTCACGACGACAGCGATCGCGATCTCAGCGTGGTGGGGCACCCGGAATCGCGGATGCACGGCTGCCAGCCAGCGCGGCAGATCGCCTTCGCGTGCCATGGCAAGGGAGGTGCGGCCGACGCCGGCGATCAGGGAGAGCAGGGCGCCGAGGGATGCGGCGGCCGCCCCGAACCCGACGACCGGAACGGCCCACGCCCATCCGCTCGCCGCGACGGCGTCGGCGACCGGAGCGCTCGACGCAGCGACACCGGATGCTCCCAGGCTGCCGAGCACCACGACGGCGACGACCGCGTAGAGCACGACGACGATGCTGAGCGCGATGGTGATCGCTCGCGGAATGGTGCGCTCCGGTGCGCGGACCTCCTCACCCATCGTCGCGATGCGCGCGTAGCCGGCGAACGCGAAGAACAGCAGGCCGGCGGACTGGAGGATGCCGTACCAGCCGCCCGCCGCATCCGCCGGCCGCAGGAAGCCGGGCTCGAGTCCGGCGCTCGTGCACGCGACGACGGCGAGCGCCAGCACCAGCAGCACGACGACGACAATGGCTTTCGTCAGTGTCGCCGTGCGCGTCACGCCGCGGTAGTTCGCCGCCGCGAGCGCCACCACGGCCACGACCGCCACCGGCTTCTCCCAGCCGGCCGGTGCGGCGTACGCGGCGAACGTCAGGGCCATCGCGGCGCAACTCGCCGTCTTGCCGACGACGAAACTCCAGCCGGCAGCGAAGCCCCACCAGTCGCCGAGCTGTTCGCGCCCGTAGACGTAGGTGCCGCCCGAGGTCGGGTACTGGGCGGCGAGCTGCGCCGACGCCGTGGCGTTGCAGAACGCCACGATCGCGGCGATGACGAGGCCGATCAGCAGTCCAGCGCCGGCCGCCTCGGCCGCGGGGGCGAAGGCCGAGAAGATCCCGGCGCCGATCATCGACCCGAGACCGATGAACACGGCGTCGACGGTGCCGAGACGGCGGGCCAATGGAGCGTGCGATGTCACAGCCGCACCTTACGGCACGCGGGTATCGCCCGGGTTGCGCATCCGGCCGAACCGCTCAGTCGAGTTCGCGGACCGGCGACGGGCGCTCACCCGGCGCATCCCCGGTGTTGACGCGGACATCCGATTCCATGACCCCACAGTACGTCGGCGGCCCGGTCTACGCTCGCAGGAAGACGACCGGCTCTTGCGCCCACAGCCCGCGAGGGGCTTGGATGCTGGCTAGGCACCGAAATGGAGAGGGGTTTGCGATGTCAGCGAGCGAGCTCGAGCAGTCCAGCATTCGATACACCTACCGGGATCGCATCTTCCACCTGGACAAGGTGTCGGCTGGACTCTGGACGGTCTATGACGAAGGCCGCGCCGATCTCGGCAAGCTGGTACGCGTCGCACCCGAAGGCGAAGAACACGAACCGGTGTTCGGGATCATCTTCCCGGGCCAGGTCGAGACCGCCCTCGAAGGCTCCGACTGGCGCGGACTCGTTGCCGCTCTGATCAACACCTCCATCGACCCGACGCCGTCGTGGGGCGGCGGCCAGGGCGCGGCCTGAGCACCTTCCGGTCCGGGTCACCGGAACGCGGCTACCATCAGGGGGATGAACCCGAAGACGAGGGTGTCGGTGCTCGGCTGGGTCGCGGCCGCCCTGCTCAACGTCGGGACGCTCCTCTTCATCGTCGGGCTCATCGTTCCCCACGGGGACGGCCCCGGCGCCACGCTGCTGGTAGCGATCGCCCTGCTCGTGACCGGCCTCGCGGCCGCCGCAGCGTGGCTCTACGCCTCCCGTTCCCCTCGAGACTGACCCATCCGCTCGCGCCCGCAGCGCGCCTGGCGCCGAGAATCACCCGAGCCGCCGAGAGTCACCGACCTGGCGGGTCAACTCGGCGGTAGCGGTGAGTCTCGACGCGCGCAACCCCCTTGCGGGGGCTGAGCGGCAGGCGTTCGATGCCTGCGTGCGCACCAATCCGGTGGATGCACGGAGGGAGACACATCGTGACCGTCAAACTGCATCGCACGGCGTACTCGCATGCACGCCGGCTCGTCGAACAGGGCAAGGTCGTGCGCGACGAACGCGACGACTGGAGCGAGCACGCCCCCAGTACCGACGAACAGAATCGCTACCTCGACAAGCACGGCTTCGACGAATACGGCGAGTGGTTCCTCGGGGTGGACGACGCGAAGACCGAAGGCACGAAGGGTGAGTTCAGCTTCCCTTTCGGCGACTTCTCGAAAGTGCACCGCTGCGCGGTCATCTCACTGGAGAGCCGTGCCGCCCAGAACGACCATGACGACATCGCGAAGGCGGCGAAGTCGTTGCTCGACCTCATCGACAAGCCGTAGCCTCCCGCCGAGAGTCACCCGAGCCGCCGAGAGTCACCGACCTGGTGAGCCAACTCGGCGGTAGCGGTGACTGTCGGCGCTAGCGCTCGTCGTCGGCGACGAGGTCGGGGTTCGACGGATGCTCTGCCGGGTCGAAATCGGCGGGCGGCGGCTCCGCCGCTTCCTCATTCCCGCCGGCGAGTCCGGCGGGGGGCTCCGGCTGGTCTGCCGCAGGTTCTTCCGGCTGGCCGGTGTCGCCGGGCCTGGAGGTCACCGCCGGCTCTCTTCGCTGTAGGGCGTCATGTTGTGCACCATCGGGGAATGGTCGAGGCTGATCATCGCATCCTCGAAGACGTTGTCGCGCTCGTCAGGCTCCAGCGCGTCGTCGTGGGTGCGGTCGGCCAGGCCGTTGGTCTGGTCGAACTCGCTCACGACGTCCGGCCGCCGGTCGCCGTCGCGCGTGCTCAGCTCGTCGCCCATGTGTCCTCCTCGGGTTCGGTTCTGAGCAAGAAAACGCTACCGAGCCCGGGCGCGCAAGGGGTTGACACGGCCGAGCGCAACACATACGGCCAGGCCGTCAGCTCCGCCGGGCACACTCGCCGCTCGACACGGCCCGCGGCCTCCGCCGCCTCGCGCCGCCGAGAGTCACTGCAGGCGCCGAGAATCACCTCCCTGCGAGGTCATCTCGGCGACACAGGCGATTCTCGGCGACACCCACACTGGCGTGCGCGCCTCAGGAGGCGGCGTGCACCTGCGCGTTGACGACAGCCACCAGCTGCTCGAGCTGCTCGAAGGTGATCGGGCTGCCCGGGAACGAGGCCACACGATTGAGCGGCATCGATTCGGCCATCCGCAGCATCGCCGGGTCGGCGAGCATCGCGCCCATCTCCGCTCCAGCGCCCTGCGCGAACGCCGCCCCGAGGATCTGGCCGCCGATCGGGTGTTTCAGCCATTCACCGAGGGTGGAGTCGATCTTCAGCTCCGCGAGTCCGGCATCCCCGGTCACCGGCACGACGACCGACGCGCGGAGGTCACGCAACGACGCCCCGACCGTCACCGTGTAGTCGCCGCTCTCGACCGTCCAGGCGGCGGATGCGCTGTCGAAATACGCGAGATCCTCTGACGGGATCACGATGGTCACCTCGCGACTGGCCCCGGCGCCCACCTCGACGCTGGCGAATCCCTTGAGCTCGCGCACCGGGCGGACGGCGACAGAGCCGGGAACGCCGACATACACCTGCGCCACCTCGCGGCCGACGCGGTCTCCCGTGTTCGTGATCGTCACCGTCACCTCGAGGCCGACCTCGCTCTGCACCGCGGTCAGGCCCGAGTAGTCGAACGTCGTGTAGGAGAGACCGTGCCCGAACGGGAAGTCGACGGCCGCGTCGCGGCTGTCGTAGTAGCGGTAGCCGACGAAGAGGCCTTCGCCGTAACGCACGTGGCCGGCCTCACCGGGGAAGTCGAGGAACGCCGGGGTGTCCTCGAGGCGCAGCGGGATGGTCTCCGCCAGCCGCCCCGACGGGTTGACCGCACCGAACAGCACGTCTGCGATCGCTCCGCCGCCTGCCTGGCCGAGGAGCCAGCCCTCGACGATGGCGGATGCGCGTCCAGCCCAGCCGGAGAGCCGCACGGCGCCGCCGTTGGAGAGCACGACCGCGACACGCGGGTTGGCCGCGAGGACCGCTTCCAGCAGCGCGGTCTGCGCTGCAGGGAGTTCCAGGTGTTCGCGATCGAACCCTTCCGATTCGTCTTCGCCGGGCAGCCCCAGGAACACCACGGCGACGTCAGCGGCCGCGGCGACGCCGACTGCCTCGTCGACGAGGCCGGCATCGTCGGCTCCACCGAGGGCATACCCCGGGGCGAAGCTGATCTCGGACGACCCGGCGAGCTCCCGCAGTTCATCCAGTGCATTGTCCAGACGGGTCGGGACGATCTGCGAGCTGCCGGCGCCCTGGTAGCGTGGGGTGCGGGCGAACTCGCCGATGACGGCGATCTTCACGCCGGCGGTCGGGTCGATCGGCAGGATCCCGTCGTTCTTCAGCAGCACGATGCTGCGACCGGCGACCTCCCGGGCGAGCGCGTGGTGCGCGTCGCGGTCGTAGTCGGCCGACGCATCCGCCCCATCCACCGCCTTCGCGATCAGGTCGATCACGCGGTTCGCCGCGGTGTCGAGGACCGACTCGTCGAGCTCACCCGATGCGACGGCTGCGACGAGTTGCGCATCCGTGACGCCGTTGCTCGACGGCATCTCGAGGTCGAGACCGGCGACGAGGGCGCGGACGCGATCGTTCACCGCACCCCAGTCGGAGACGACCAGGCCCTCGAAGCCCCACTCGTCGCGGAGCACAGTGGTCAGCAGCCACGGGTCCTCGCTCGCGTAGACGCCGTTGATGCGGTTGTACGAGCACATGACGGTCCACGGCCGGGAGTGCTCGACGATGTGCTGGAAGCCGCGCAGGTAGATCTCGCGCAGCGGTCGCTCGTCGATGTCTGCGCTGACGCGCATCCGGTCGGTCTCCTGGTTGTTCGCGGCGAAATGCTTCAGCGAAGCACCGACGCCGCGCGCCTGGAGCCCGTCGACGAGGGCGGCACCGAGGCGGCCGCTGAGGATCGGGTCCTCCGAGAGGTATTCGAAGTTGCGACCGCAGAGCGGCGAACGCTTGATGTTGATGCCGGGGCCGAGCAGGACGCCGACGCCTTCGGCTTTCGCCTCGTCGCCGAGCGCGTTGCCGACCCGTTCGAGGAGTTGCGGGTCCCAGGTGGAGCCGAGCGCGACCGCGGGCGGGAAGCAGGTCGCGGGAACACTGTCGCCGATGCCGAGGTGGTCGCCGCCCTCGCGCTGCTTGCGCACGCCGTGGGGTCCGTCGGTGAGGTAGATGGAGGGGATGCCGACGCGATCGACCCCAGTCGACTCCCAGAAGCTCTTTCCGCTCGTGAGCGACGCCTTCTCTTCAGCGGTCAGCGCGTCGGCGTGCGGAAGCGGGGTGGCCATGACTCTCCTTCGATACGGTCACGAATACCGAATACCTTACATCACTCGGTTTTTGAACGGACGCCATCGGCACGGCCGCGCAGGAGCGAGACACGGAACTCGCGCAGCTCACCGCGCGCGAAGCCCTCGGCAATGACCGGATCCTCGGCCATGAGCCGCTCGGCGGCAGCGCGATCCGGCGCCTCGAAGATGGTGATCCCCGTGTTCACCTGCCCGAGCGTGGGGCCGGCCAGCACGAGGGAGCCCTCAGCGAGCATCCGCTTGAGCCGTTCGAAGTGCCGCCCCCACGCCTCGTCCTCGGCCTCGGTCATCGCCTCGGCGAAGTTCTCGCGCGGCGGATGGATGAAGTAGACCCACTCGCTCATGACCGCGCCGTCCTGACGGGCGCGCCCGCCACCGGGCGATCCTGGCACTGCGCCGTCGTCTCCGTCGTCACCGGCGTCTTCACGTTCTGGTTGCGGATGCCCACGAACGAGACGATCCCGCCCGCGATGAACAGCAACGCGACCACGAACACGACCCGGTGGAACGCGTCGACGTCCAGCATGGCGCCGACGATCGCTCCGGCGCAGGCGACGGCGATGAGGCCGGCGACCCGCGAGACGGCGTTGTTGATCGCCGAGCCGATCCCGCTCTGCGCCGGGCTGATCGACCCGAGGATCGCAGCCGTCAACGGAGCGACGGTGATCGACAGCCCGAGGCCGAACAGCAGGATGCCCGGCAGCAGCTGCACCCAGAAATTCACCGGCGACGTCGTCGTGAGCATGAGCAGGAATCCCGCGCCGATGATGAGCGGGCCGACCGTCATGAAGAGTCGCGGCCCGTACTTTCCAGCGAGCGAGCCGAACAGGGTGGAGAGCGAGATGGAGAGGATGGCGAGCGGGATGGTCGCGAGCCCGGCCTGGAAGGCGGTGAAGCCGGCGACCTCCTGGAGGAAGATCGTGATGATGAACTGGCCGAGCGAGATGCCCGCGTAGATCGCGGCCGTCGCCAGGTTCCCGAAGCCGAAGTTGCGCACGCGGAACAGGCCGAGCGGCATCATCGGATGGTCGACACGCGACTCCCACCAGAGGAAGGTCGCAAAGCAGGCGATCCCGAGGATGAGCGGCAGGTACACGATCGGGCTGCCCCAGCCGAGCCTGCCCTGCTCGATGAGAGCGAAGACGGGACCGGCCAGGCCGAGGGAGGCGAGCACGGCGCCCGTCACGTCGATCCGCGTGCCGGTGCCGGCGTGGCCGGACGACGGGATGCGCGTCAGCAGCACTAGCGTGACCGCGATGGGCAGCACGTTGACGGCGAACACGTAGCGCCAGCTGAGCGCGTCGACGAAGAAGCCGCCGAGGAGCGGGCCGAGGATGAAGGCGAGACCGGTCCAGGCCGTCCAGGAGCCGATCGCTTTCGCGCGAGCCGCCCCTGCGTACGTCGCTGTGATCATCGCGAGCGAACTCGGCACGAGAAGGGCGGCGCCCGCTCCTTGCACCGCGCGCGCGATGATCAGCACGAGCGCGGTGGGCGCGATGGCGCAGACGATGGATGCGGCCCCGAAGATCACGAGGCCGGCCCGCAGCACGCCGACCCGGCCGAAGGTGTCGGAGATGGAACCGGCTACGAGGATGAGCGACCCCAGCGTCAGCAGGTAGGCGTCGACGACCCACTGCTGCGTCTCGATGCCTCCCCCGAGGTCGCGCGTGATGGCAGGGAGCGCGACGTTGACGATCGACCCGTCGAGGAAGGCGACGAAGGAGGCGAGGATCGCCACGATCAGCACCGTGCGGGGGTTCCCCTTCATCGTGCCGGCGGCCGGTTCGGCGGATGTGGTCACATCGACAACCTACATCCGGTCTGTGGGTTCGTGTTGACTAAACAAATCGTCTTGACAAACTAGTTTGTCGGTGAGAGAGTGAACGCAACAACTGAAGGAGTGATCGACATGACACAGGTCCAACTGGGGATGAGCGTCTCCATCGACGGATTCGTCGCGACGCCCGACGGGCGCAACGACTGGGTCTTCCCCAACTTCGACGACGAGTTCGTCACCGACACGATGCAGCTGCTCCGCAGCCTCGACACGATCCTGCTCGGGCGTGCCAACTACGAAGAGCAGTCCGCGAGCTGGGCGAACGCCGACGGCCCGCTGGCCGAGATCATGAACAACGTTCCCAAGATCGTCTTCTCCCACACCCTCGAATCCGTCGACTGGGTCAACGCGCGGCTCGCCACAGGGACGCCCGAAGAAGAGATCGCCCGCCTCCGGGCCGACGGGGTGCCCAACGTCGGCGTCGCCGGCGGCGCCCGCTTCGCGCAGTACCTGTCGGCCCGCGGCCTCATCGACGAGTACACGCTCAACGTGCATCCGATCGCCCTGGGAGCCGGGATGCCCATCTTCACGACGCCCGTTCCCCTGCGACTCGTGGGCTCCAAGGTCTACGCGACCGGGCTGATCTCGAACCGCTATGCCGCTGCATCCGCCCCCGACGACGAGACCGTCGACGCAGCACGCGATCGCATCCACGCAGGCGCTTGAGCCGGTCGGCTAGCCTGAACGCGTACGCGGTCGGCAACCACGCGAGGAACCCATGCTGGATGTAGCGGTCATCGAGGACACGGCCGCGGCCGAAGCCTCACTCAACCCGATGCGGGCCCGGATGCTCGCCGAACTCGTCGACCCGCAGTCGGCGACGACCCTGGCGGGCAAGCTGCAGCTTCCCCGCCAGAAGGTCAACTACCACCTCCGCGAACTGGAACGGTTCGGACTCGTCGAACTCGCCGAGGAGCGCCGCAAAGGCAACATGACCGAGCGGGTCATGCGGGCGACGGCGGCCTCGTATGTGATCTCGCCAACGGCACTCGCCGCCGTCCAGCCCGATCCCGCCCGCTCGCCCGACCGCCTGTCGGCGCGCTGGCTGCTCGCGGTCGCGGCGCGCCTGGTGAGGGATGTGGGCGAACTGATCACCGGCGCGACCCGCGCGAACAAGACGCTGGCGACCTTCGCCCTCGACGGAGAGCTCCGCTTCGCCAGCGCGGCCGATCGCGCAGCCTTCGCCGAGGAACTCACCGCCGGCGTCGCGGGCCTCGTCGCCAAATACCATTCCGAGGCCGCGCCCCGCGGCCGGGACTTCCGTTTCATCGTGGCCGTGCATCCGAGCACGAAGCCCGCACGACAGAACACATCGGCGCCCGAGCCGGCGCCGCAGCCCGAGGAGGACTGATGGGACACAACTGGAACGTCGACGACGAGTTCGAACTCGACGCGACGCCGGAGGAGGTCTGGCAGGCCATCGCCTCGGGGCCGGGGATCGACTCCTGGTTCATGGGGGTCAGCGACGTCGAGCCGGGCGTCGGCGGGAGCGTCACGACCGACTTCGGCGGCTTCGCGCAGCGGTCGGAGATCACCGCGTGGGAGCCGGCCCGGCACCTCGCGTACACGAGCGAGCCCAGCCCGGACGGCCGGTTCATCGCGTTCGAATACCTGCTCGAAGCGAAGGACGGCGGAACGACGGTGATGCGGCAGGTTGCAACAGGATTCCTGCCCGGCGACGACTGGGAGGCCGAATTCGAGGCCATGGTGACCGGCGGCCTGATGTACACGCGGACCCTCCGGTCGTACGTGGACCATTTCACCGGACGGTTCGGGGTGCCGGTGTCGGCCATGGTCCAGCATCCGGATTTCGACCGCGCGTGGGCGGGCATGCGCGCCGACCTGGGTCTTCCCTCGGAAACGGCCGAAGGCGACCGGGTCACGCTCACCCCGACCGGGCTCGCCCCGATCACCGGAGTGATCGACTACCTGGCCGACGGCTACCTCGGAGTGCGCGCGAATGACGCGCTCTACCGCTTCTACCGGGGGTTCTTCGGGCCCGGCCTCGGGCACCACGTGTTCACGGACGGCGCCGATCGCACAGGGCTCGAAGCCGAATGGCTGGCATGGCTGGACAGCGCGGTCGCCTGACCGCTCCTACTGGTCGCGCTCGGTGTAGTCGCCCTGCTCGGCCGACGACTCGACGACTTCGTCGTTCAGCTCGGTCTCGGTGTACTCGCCTTCGATGAGCGGGTCGGTTCCGGGGTTGTCCTCGGTCTCGGTGTACGAACCGTGGACGGTGCGCAGCTCACCGCCCTCGTCGTTGACCTCGGTGTAGAAGCCCTCCTCTTCCGAGCGCACGACTTCTTCCGCGCGACCGACCTCGTCCTCGCGCCCGACCTCGTTCTCGCGGTCGCGGTCGCCACCGTCGGTAGGACCTTCGAATGTGCCCATCACTGCTCCTTTCGCCGGTGACATCCGCGTCGGGCCTGGGCTCGATCGGCGGGCATCCGTGCTGCGACTCTACGCCCGACGCTGCCCACCGGCCAGCCCTGCGCCGCGCCCGCTCCCTGCCGCCGAGAGTCGCCGCTCGCCCCGAGAATCACCGGCGCGCGAGGCCATCTCGGCCGCAACGGCGACTCTCGGCGACCGGGGGCGGGAGGGGCGACGCAGTCAGCGGGTGCGCGCCTTGTAGGCGGCCTGTCTCGCGTCGTCCCTGGCCTTCGTGAAGCCCGGGTCGTTCCAGAACGACGTCACGGCGCCCATCATCTGGTCGTAGCGTTCCCGGCCGGCGCGAGCGCCCAGCACATAGGCGATGAGTGCGATCACGAGGATCACGAAGAATCGTGGACGCATGGCCCCTCCTGACTGTCTGCGCCGACCCTAGTACCGTCGCCGCGGGATGGGAAGGGGCGGAGGCGGTCTACGGCGACGACGGCCGGCGGCGGTCCGTCCACCGGTCCCAGAGCAGGCGGATGGGACCGCTCAGGGGCAGGAGCAGCAACGACAGGATCCCGATCGACGGGACGAGCACGGCCAGCACGAGCGCGACGGCGAAGAGCACGATCGCGATCACCGACGACGAGAGGTCGAGGCCCCCTTCGACGCCTTCGCGGAGCAGGCCCGGATTGCGGATGAGGACAACCTCCATCAGCAGCATGGATGTGCCGGTCACGATGAGGGTGCCGATGTACAGCGCGTAGACGCCCGGCTGATGCCCCGGGGCGAGCGACAGCACGTTCGTCACGAAAGGCAGGAACACGATGCTCGCGAGCCACAGGAAGTTCAGCCGGACGAGATTCCCGTTGTAGTCCCCGACGAACTCGAAGACCTGGTGATGCACGACCCAGAACCGCGCGATGACGGCGAACGAGATGGCGAACGCGAGGAAGGTGCCCCAGTGGTCGTTGAAGAGGGTGCCGACCGTCGTGCCCTGCTTGGTGATCTGCGTGGCGACGTCGACGAGGGGGAGCACCAGGAGCGTGATCGCGATGGCGACCGCGGCATCCGAGAAGTTGACGAGCCGATCGAGCCCGCGGCTGGTTCGGATGGATGCCATGCGCTCATTCTGCCGGTCCGCGTCGGCTCAGGCGAGCGAGGCGATGAAGTCGTCGATCGAGACGACCTCGCCCTGGCGCGGGAAGACCTTCTCGGTGAGCACGCGATGCACCTCGGGGTCGCGATCGAAGCATCCGTCTTCGAGCACGATGATGCTGAAGTCGTGGTCCGCAGCGTCGCGCACCGTGGAGAGGACGACCCCGCTGGTCGCGATTCCGCAGAGCACGAGCGTGTCGACGCCCCGCCCGGCCAGCTGTTCGCCGAGGTCGGTGGTGCTGAAGGCGCCGACGCGCGACTTGCGCACGACGATCTCGTCGTCACCGGGGGCGATACGCGGGTCGACCTCGGTGTCGGGCCCGTCCAGCAGCCGGCCCGTCACCGCCGCGGCATGGAAAGTCAGATTGCTCGCCGGAACCGTGGCGACGTCGTCGGCCGTCAGCGCCACCCGCACGTAGCCGACGGTGAGGCCGGCCGTTCGCGCCGCCTCGCGTGCCCGGAGCAGCCCTCCGATGAAGGCGTCGGCGTCGGGCAGCTGCGCGACGATGGACGGCTCCACGTCCATGATGAGCAAGGCGGTGGTTGCGGGATGGATCGTGCGGAGTTCAGTCACCCGCATACCCTAATCCCCGTTCCTCTGGTCGAACACAGGGTTCGGCACAGGGTTCTGCACAAGGTTCTGCGGCGAGGGGGCTCAGAGCCCGAGCGACTTCTTGATGAGCTCCTCGGCGTCGTCGGTGTGGGCGGCCGCCTCCGCCTCCTGGTTCGCCTCGGCGATGGCGCGCACCACCTCATCGCGCTGGATGCGAAGGCCGCGTGGCGCGTCGATCCCGATGCGGATGCCGTCGCCTCGCGCCTCGAGCACGGTGATGACGATGTCGTCACCGATGAGCACCCGCTCTCCCGGTTTGCGCGTCAGTACCAGCATTGGCTCAGCCTATCCCGCAGCCACCGGTGTCAGGTGGCGGCCGAACGGCCGGGCGGGAGCGCCGTTGGATGCTTCGTTGGCGATGGCGATGACGCGCGCCCGGTAGGCCGCGATCCGCTCGATCAGTTCGGACATCGTCTCGGTCACCGTGAAGATCGAGCCGTCGACCAGGACCAGCGTGGTCTCCGGGCCGGAGTGGATGCGCTCGATGAGATCGGGGTTGACGGCGAACGTGCTGTGGTTGGGCCGCGTGGCGACGATCATGGGCGTGTTCCTGGTCCCGGCCCTGGCTGGGCCGACACTCTCCACTCTCGGACGGCACGCGGCCCCGGTAAGGCGCCCGGACGTGCGCAAAAACTTCTGCGAATCGGCTAACCGATGTCTGCGGACCGCCGATAGCTCTAGGTGTACGACACCGGACCACGGACGGACCGGTGGACAAACCCACTCAAGGAAGAAGCCATCATGGGAATGACGATTGCGACCAACAACGCGGCACTGAACGCGTACCGCAACCTCAACAACACGCAGAACAAGCTCAACTCCTCCCTTCAGAAGCTGTCCAGCGGCCACCGCATCAACAGCGCAGCGGACGACGCGGCCGGCCTGTCGATCTCCGAGGGCCTTCAGTCGCAGATCTCCGGCATCGCCCAGGCGGGACGCAACGCCCAGGACGGCATCTCGGTCATCCAGACCGCTGACGGCGCACTGAGCGAGGTCACCTCGATCCTGCACCGTATGCGCGACCTCGCTGTCCAGGGCGCGAACGACTCGAACAGCACCACCTCGCGCGCTGCGATCAAGACGGAAGCCGACGACCTCGGCAAGGAGCTCGACCGCATCAGCACCAACACGAACTTCAACGGCATCAACCTGCTCCAGGGTGGGTCGCTGAACTTCCAGGTGGGCGCTGGTTCCACGGCCGACAACACCATCGGTGTCACCCTCGCGAACGTCAACACGGCGGTCGGCACCCTGGCCGGCGCCGCCGGCGCCACCGGGTTCGATGTGACCACGAACGCCACCGCCAACACGACGATCGCTTCGATCGACACCGCCATCGACGCCGTCTCCACCTCGCGCGCCGACCTGGGTGCCTCGATCAACCGCTTCCAGTCGGCCGCGAACAGCCTCAGCATCGCGGGCCAGAACCTGACCGCTGCGAACTCGCAGATCAAGGACACCGACATGGCGGCCGAGATGGTCAACTACACCCAGTCCAGCATCCTCGCCCAGGCCGGTACCGCCATGCTCGCGCAGGCGAACCAGTCGGGCCAGGGCATCCTCAAGCTGCTCCAGTAGTCGGAGCCGACGCGAGCGCCTGGCGGTGAACGGTAGACGAACTGGACCTCGTCTCCCGCGATCCGCCGGGCGCTTTCGCGTCTCACCCCGACGGTCCCACCGACACCTTCCACGCACCACCAGCACGAAAGCGGTCAGACAGTGACAGGAATCCAGCTCCCGGGCCTCGCCACCGGGCTCGACAGCGCCAGTCTCATCGCGTCGCTCATGCAGTTGTACACCGCGCCCGAGAACGTCATCAAGGCGAAGATCACCACCGACAACTCGAAGATCAGCGACCTGCAGTACCTGAACACCCAGATCGCGGCGCTGAAGACCGCGGCGGACGTCAACGCGAAGCCGGCGGCTCTCGCCGCTTTCACCGCATCCGCCTCGAATCCCGCGATCACCGCCAAGGCCGGCTCAGGGGCGACCCCGGGGAGCATCGACATCAGTGTCACCCAGCTCGCCCAGGCCCAGACGTCGGTGACCGGCACGTACACGAACTGGCCCGACAATCCGCCGACCCTCACGATCGTGAACTCGAGCGGCGTCCAGACCCAGGTGACGGCGGTCACCACCAGCCTCGACGACGTCGTCGTGGCCATCAACAACTCCGCGGCGGGCGTCACCGCCCAGAAGATCGCGACCGGCACCGACGGCTCGGGCAACCCCCTGTACCGTCTTCAGCTCACCTCGAAGCAGTCCGGAGCGGCCGGCGCCTTCCAGATCTACCGCGGCTCGACGGCCGACCTCGCCGCAGGCACGGCCACCGACCTGATGTCCGATCCGGGAGCTGCGACCATCAAGGTCGCACAGGATGCGTCGGCGACCCTCTGGGCCGGCACGGCCGCCCAGCAGACCGTCACCTCGTCGTCCAACACCTTCACGAACCTGCTGCCCGGCGTCGATGTCACCGCCACCGCCGTCACGTCGGCGCCGACGACACTCACCGTCTCCGCCGACGTCGCCACCTCGTCGAAGACCGCGGATACGTTCGTCACGTCGATCGGGACCATTCTCGCGAACATCCTGAACGGCCAGAAGACGGCGACCAGCACGGATGCGACCGGCGCGACGACGACGAAGCTCGGCACCTTCACGGGCGACTCGAACATCCGGGCCGTCAACGACAGCCTCATCAGCGCGGCCACCGACCCCGTGAACGGCGTCTCGCCCTCCTCGATCGGCATCAACATCTCGGTCGACGGCAACTTCAACGCGACCGTCACGTTCGACCCCGACAAGTTCGCCGCCGCGATGGCGTCGGACCCCGACGGCACCCAGTCCATGTTCAACGCGATCTCCGCGCGGGTCTCGAGCGCGGCGAACCTGGTGTCCGACCCGTTCCAGGGCACGCTCTCGTCGGAGATCAAGAACGCGCAGTCCGAGGTCTCGGACCTGAACGACCAGGTCGCCAGCTGGGACACCCGCCTCGCCGCCCGCCAGGCGGCCCTTCAGCAGACGTATGCCGCGCTCGAGGTGGCGGTGAACAAGCTCAACGCCCAGGGCTCGTACCTGACCCAGCAGCTGGCCGGCCTGACCAACTCGTCCTCATCCTCATCCAAGTAGGAGCGCACATGACCACCCAGACGGCGCAGCTCGCCCAATACAACCGAAACGCGATCCTCTCGGCGACGCCGACCCAGCTGGTCACGATGCTCTACGACCGCCTGGTACTGGACCTCAAGCGGGCTGAGGCCGCCCAGGACGACGAACGGTGGGCGGATGCCCACGAGCAGCTCCTCCATGCGCAGGACATCGTCGCAGAGCTCTCGTCGAGCCTGAGGATCGACGCCTGGGACGGCGCGGCCGGACTCTTCGCGATTTACGTCTACGTGCACCAGGCGCTGGTCGACGCGAACATCCACCGCAACATCGACCGCACCCGCGAGGCGATCGCACTCCTCGAACCCCTCTGCGCATCGTGGCACCAGGCCGCGCAGCTCATCCCCGCCCAGAATGCGGCAGCGGCCGGAGGGTCGCTCGGTGTCGCCTGAGGCGCCAGAATCCGGCCCCGTCGGCGCGTGGAGCGGGCTCCTCGATCGTTTCGAGGACGAGATCCGGCGCGTCAACCGCGGCGAGACCACCGAACTGCCGGACTGGAGCGAACCGGACGCCTTCCCGCCGCTCCCGGCCGAGCTCGCCGGGCGCGCCCGCAGCATCCTGGAGCGGCAACGTTCCACGGCCGAGCGCGCGTCGGCCGCCCGGCGTGAGATCGGCCGTGAGCTCGCCGCCGTGCGCGCGATTCCCGCGACGACCGGCTCGCAACTCCCCCGGTACATCGACCGCCTCGCCTGAACGCAGCGTGCATTCGGGCGGATGCAGGGGAATTGCTAACGGATTGCCCCGACCTGTCGATAGCTCAGAGAGAGCACGGACTGCTCCCTCACCAGGCCACGGATCGGCCGACCACAGACATGACACCGACCATGAAGTGAGTCAGCATGATCGAATCCGTGACCCAGGCCGCGCTCTCGAGCGCCCTGGCCGGCCTGTCCGCGAGGCAGGCCGCCATCGCGAACAACATCGCCAACGTCAACACCACGAACTACCGGGCTCAGCGGGTGTCCTTCGAGGATGCACTGGCCGCGTCGGTCGCGAACCATGACGGACATGTCGCCCCGGTCACCGCCCTCTCGCTCGAACCGACGCAGCTGAACGGCAACAACGTCAACCTCGACACCGAGACGACGTCCGATATCGAGACGGGCCTCCGCTACCGGTTCGCCGCCCAGGCGATGACGCAGCAGTTCTCCGGCATCCAGGCAGCGATGAGGACCAGCTGATGCCCGACGCCATCGGAATCGCCGCGACCGGCCTCGGGCTCCACCGCCACTGGCTGGATGCGATCGCCGACAACATCGCGAACGTCAACACGGCCGAGCCCACGAGCGGGGCCGCTTTCCAGGCCCGCTACGTGATCGCGCAGGCCGGCCCGGGAACGAGTGGCGTCTACGTCGCCGGCGCCGCATTCGGCAGCGCCATCGGCCGGGTCACGCACGACCCGGGCAACCCGCTCGCGGATGCGAACGGCAACGTCCGCCTGCCCGACATCGACCTCGGATCACAGATGGGCCAGCTCATCATGGCCCAGCGCGGCTACCAGGCGAACGCGGCCGTCATCGACCGCGCACAGACGACCTACGAAGCGGCTTTGCAGATCGGACACGGCGCATGAGCATCCTCCCCGTCTCCGCCCTCTCGGGCGTGACCGGCTCCTCTTCCGTCACAACAGCCGGCTCCGGTGCGGTGGCATCCACCGGCGGCTCCGGATTCGCGGCCAGCCTCGCCGGCGCGATCGACAACGTTCAGCAGCTGCAGTCCACCGCGAACGACCTTGCGGTCAAAGCGGTCACCGGCAACCTCGACGACATCGCGACGGCCACGGTCGCCGCCACCCGCGCCCAGGTCACCACCGAACTCGTCGCCGCCGTGCGCAACGACGGCATCAACGCGTTCACCAAGATCATGGAGATGCCGGCCTGATGCCGAAACAATTGGCCGCGTTCTTCCAGCGGCTCAGCGGGAGTGTGCGCGCCTTCTCGGCCGCGCAGAAGACGATCGCCATCCTCGCGATCGCCGTCCTCGCCCTGGGGGCGGTGTTCCTCGGAACCTGGCTCTCGACCCCGCAGTACACGCCACTGTTCACCGGGCTCGCCGCCGCCGACGCATCCGCCGTGGTCGACCAGCTGAACGCGGACGGCGTGAAGTACCAGCTCACCGACGGCGGCGCCACCGTACTGGTGCCGCAGGACAAGGTCTACGACGAACGCCTCAAGGCCGCCTCGGCGGGCCTCCCGTCCTCGAGCACGAGCGGATATGCGCTCCTCGACAAGATGGGCGTCACCAGCAGCGAGTTCCAGCAGGACGTCATGTACAAGCAGGCCATGGAAGAGGAGCTCGCGAAGACCATCCAGGCCATGAACGGCGTTCAAACCGCATCCGTGAAGCTCGCGATCCCGAAGGCGACCGTCTTCACAGCGCAGGCGGCCGACCCGACCGCATCCGTCTTCATCAAGACCGACGTCGGCGCCACCCTCAGCAGCGACCAGGTCGACGCGATCGTTCACCTGACCAGTGCATCCGTCGAGAACATGAAGCCCGCCGACGTCACCGTCGTCGACTCGAGCGGTCAGACGCTGTCTGCTCAGGGCGGCGGCGCCACCGGTTCGTCCGACAAGCTCACCTCCGCCTACGAGGCGAAGACCACCTCGGCGATCCAGGCCATGCTCGACCGCATCGTCGGGCCCGGCAACTCGACGGTCGCCGTCTCGGCCGCCCTGAGCGACGCGACCTCCCAGCGGGTGTCCGAGACGTTCAATACCCCGACGAACGCGCCCGTGCTGAGTGAGACGAGCCAGGTCCAGACGTACACCGGGAACGGCAGCAGCGCCGCAGGCGTGCTCGGCCCCGACAACATCGCGGTTCCCAACGGCGCCGGCGGCAACGGTTCGTACAAGGCGTCGAACGGCACGAAGAACAATGCCATCAACAAGGTGACGCAGACCGACGACATCCCCGCGGGCACCGTGCAGCGCCAGACGGTGTCGGTCGCGATCAGCAGCAAGGCGCTCGGCGCAGCCAGCACGGCGAGCATCCAATCGCTCGTGGAGTCGGCGGCCGGCTTCGACAAGACGCGCGGCGACGTGGTGACCGTGGCAGCGGTGAACTTCAACCAGGACCAGGCGAAAGCGGCCCAGGCGGCGCTCAACGCGAGCGCGAAGGCCCAGCAGGCCGAACAGGCGGCCAACCTCCTGCGCGACGCGGTGATCGCGGGCGCGATCGTCGTCGTCGCCGCCCTGGCGCTCATCTACTTCCTGCGACGCGGCCGGCAGCGGCGTGAGCCGGTCGACCTCGAGATCCTCGGAGGCGACGACGAGGCCGACGAGATGGATGCGATCCTCGCCGGCCACAACCTGGCCATCGAGCAGCCTGTTCCGATGCCCGTCCTGGAACCGACCAGCATCGAGGTCAAACGCGCCGAGATCGCGACGCTCGCCGGACGCGACCCCGGCAAGGCCGCCGAGATCCTGCGTGGACTGATGGATGAGAGGACCAGCTGATGGCCGAACAGGTCAAAGAGCTGACCGGCACCCAGAAGGTCGCCATCGTGCTCATGAACCTCGACCCGGCACGGGCATCCGCGGTCATGAAGCAGTTCTCCGACATCGAGGCCGAGGAGATCACGAGCGAGATCATCCGGCTGCGCCGCGTCGACCCCGACATCGCCGACAAGGCGCTCGGCGAGTTCCACGAACTGGCGACGACCGGGCGGCTCGGGTCGCGCGGCGGCCGGGACGTCGCCCAGGGTCTCCTCGAAGCATCGTTCGGAACCGAACGGGCGGCCGGTGTCCTCAGCCGGGTCGCAAGCTCCATGGCGGGCAGGGCGTTCGAGTTCCTCGACGAAGCGGAGCCCGCCCAGATCGTGACCCTTCTCGACGGCGAGATGCCCCAGACCTGCGCACTCGTGCTCGCCCACCTGCGGCCGGCCCACGCCTCCAAGGTGATGGCCGGATTCCCGGGCGACCTGCGCACCGAGGTCGCGCGCCGCATCGCGACCATGACGAGCGCCACACCCGAATCCATCGCACTGGTCGCGCAGTCGCTCAAGGAGCGGTCGGCCGCCGTCGTCGCGCCCAACGCCGCCGCCGAAGTCGTCGGTGGCGTCCAGCCGCTCGTCGACATCATCAACCGGTCCGACATCAACACCGAGCGAGCCGTGCTCGCGGGCCTCGACGAGATCGACCCGGAGCTCGCCGAGGAAGTCCGCTCCCGCATGCTCACCTTCGGCGACATCGTGAAGCTCGAGAAGCGCGACGTGCAGCAGGTGCTGCGAGGAATCGACAGCGTCGTGCTCGCCGTGGCGATGAAGGGCGCCGCCGAGCCGGTCATGGCGACCATCCGCGAGAACCTGTCCGAACGCAACCGCGAGCTTCTGGACGACGAGATCAGGACGATGGGCCCGACGCGCAAGTCGCAGGTCGAGGAGGCGCGTGCCGATGTGGTCCGCGCGATCCGCGAGCTCGAAGAGTCCGGTGGAATCACCGTCCACCGCAGTGATGAGGACGGCTTCGTTGACTAGTCCTGCCTTCACCGCGCTCGCGTTCCCCGCGGTCCGCATCCGCCCGGACGGCGAGGCGGAAGACCAGGCGCGGGCTCGCGGGTACGCCGCCGGCTACGCGCAGGGGGCCCGCGAGGCCGAGCGCGAACTCGCCGAGCGGCGGGAACGGCTCGAAACCGAGGCCGCAGAGGCGGCGGCGCGCGCCGAAATCGTCCTGCAACGCCGCATGAGCGCCGTCCAGGCGATGCTGCTGGCCCTCGAGGCGCGCCTCGAACCGGTACTCGAGAGCGCGCAACAGTCGCTCGCCGCCAGCGCCCTGGACCTGGCCGAGGCGGTCCTCGGGACCGAACTCGGCGACGGTGCGAGGTCGGCGAAGGCCATCGTCGCCCGCGTGCTGTCGGGAGTGGACGCCTCCCAGGCGACCACCGTCAGGGTCAACCCCGCAGAGCTGCCGCTGCTCACCAGCCAGTTCGGCGGACACGAGGCGATCACCCTCGTTGCCGACGATTCGCTCGGCCGCGGGGACGCCGTCGCCGAACTGCCGGCCGGCTTCCTCGACGCCCGAATCGGCTCCGCGCTCGCACGGGCACGCGCCGCACTCCTCGAGGAGCGCCCGTGACCACGACGCTGCTCCGCCCCTACGCCGACGACTTCGCCCGCGCGCTCGACGCCGCTCGGCCGGAACGCGTCGGACGTGTCACGCGCGTCGTCGGCCTGACGATCGAGATCGCGGGGCTCGACTGCGTCTCGGGCGACCTCGTGACCATCGGCGACGCCAACCCGGTGGACGCCGAAGTGGTCGCCACGTCGACCACGGGCGTGCATGTGATGCCCCTCGGGCGCACGGACGGGATCGGCACCGGCACACCGGCGCGATCGAAAGGCACCCGCGCCCTCGTCCCGACCGGTGCGGGGCTCTTCGGCCGCGTGGTCGACGGACTCGGCCGCCCGATCGACGGCAAGGGCCCACTCGTCTCCGACGGCGGGGTTCCGCTCGCGAACGAGAGCCCATCGGCGATGCAGCGCGCGCGGATCACGGATGCGCTGCAGACGGGCGTGCGCGTCCTCGACACCCTCACGACCGTGGGCCGCGGCCAGCGACTCGGTCTCTTCGCGGGGTCCGGCGTGGGCAAGTCGTCGCTGCTGTCCATGATCGCGCGCGGCACGGATGCCGAGGTGTCGGTCATCGCCCTGGTCGGCGAGCGCGGTCGCGAGGTCCGCGAGTTCCTCGAAGACGATCTCGGCCCAGCCGGTCTCGCACGGTCGATCGTGGTCGTCTCCACGTCGGACGAGCCGGCGCTCATGCGACTTCGCGCGGCGTTCCTCGCGACGCGCATCGCCGAGTCCTTCCGAGACGAGGGCAAGGACGTCGTGCTCATGATGGACTCGCTGACGCGGGTCGCGATGGCACAGCGCGAGATCGGGCTGTCGGTCGGTGAACCGCCGGCGACCCGGGGTTATCCCCCCTCGACGTTCTCGATCCTCGCGCAGCTCCTGGAGCGTGCGGGCACCGCCGACCGCGGTTCCGTGACCGGTCTCTACACCGTGCTCGTCGACGGCGACGACCACAACGAACCCATCGCCGACGCCGCGCGCTCGATTCTCGACGGACACGTCGTGCTCGATCGCAAATTGGCGATCATCGGGCATTTTCCTTCGGTCGACGCGCTCGCATCCGTCTCCCGCGTCGCCTCCAAGGTGAATTCGGCCGAACGCGAGGAGCTCGCCATGCAGCTGAGGAAGGTCATGGCAGCGCGGGCGCGCGCACAAGATCTCATCGACGTCGGCGCCTACCAGTCGGGCACCAATCCCCTCGTGGATGCGGCCGTCGCGTACGAAGACGACATCAACGCCTTCCTGCGGCAGCGGATGGACGATCACACCGAAGCCGAGCACGCGTGGTCCCAGCTCGCCCAGCTCGACCGACTCCTCGGAGGTGCATGATGCCGAAACCGTTCTCGCTCGCCGGCCTCCTGAGGCTGCGCCAGACCGAGCAGGACATCGCCGGAGCCGAACTGGCCCGCGCGAACGCCCGCATCCGCGACAACGCGACGACCGAGCGACGCGCCCGCCGTGCCCTCGCCGAGTACGGCGACACCGCCACCAGCACCGAGACCCTGCGGGCCATCGCGGCCGCTCGGCAGGCCTCGGCGACGATGCTCTCCGAACTGTCGACGATCCTCGAGGAGGATCTCGCCGCCCACGAGCGGGCGCGCTCCGACTACCTGGCCGCACGGATGCGATTCGCCGGCCTCGAGAAGACCGAACGGAAGCATCGCGAGGCCGCGATCGCCGAAGACCTGAAGACCGAGCAGCAGGCGCTGGATGAGCTGACCGGCTCCCGCACCGCACGCGAGAAGGGCGACGAATGAGCGCCATCGATGCCGTGACCCGCATCCAGGAGATCCAGCAGACGTTCGCCGTCCTGCAATCGGGTGGCTTCCCGCAGGCGGCGGCGACAGCATCCGGATCGTTCACCGGCGCACTCGCCAGTGCGCTCGCGAGCACGCAGCCCGACGCGATGACGGCGGGGGCGACGAGCGGCTCGATGACCGTATCCGGATCGGTCACCGGCCAGGCCATCGTCGCCGACGCGAAGAAGTACCTCGGCGTCCCCTACGTCTTCGGGGGGACGACGTCGGCGGGCATGGACTGCTCGGGCCTCGTGCAGACGGTGCTGAAAGACCTCGGGATCTCGTCTCCGCGTCTCGTCTCGGGCGAAGCGACCCTCGGAACAGCCGTCCCGTCGCTGGCCGACGCGCAGCCCGGCGACCTGATCGTCCTCAAGAACAACGAGCACATCGTCATCTACGCGGGCGACGGAAAGGTCATCCACGCCCCCGATGTCGGGCGCACGGTGTCGGAGGTGCCGAACTGGCTCACCGACGCCGACATCGAGACCATCCGCCGCATCGCGCCCACCCCCGGAACGGCGACAGCTGTCCACTCTCCGGCATCCGCGCTGTCCAGCAGCCAGGTGACGCAACTGCTCTCCGCGATTCAGGGGTCGCTGTGAGCATCGCGACCACCGCTCTTCCGCCCCAGGTGCGCACCTCGCGCGCGGAACCAGGGCAGCAGGCAGACGCGACCGACGGAACCGGCTTCGCCGATGTGCTGGCGGGTGTCAGCGCGAGCGCCCGCGATCTCGCGGCGGGCTCGGGGGCTTCACCGACAGCCCACACGGGCAAGCGCGTGCGGCCTGGAACCGGGGCAGCGGATGACGCCGTCCGGCCGGCTCCGGATGGCGCACAGCCGACGACAGTGACGCTTCCGGCCGCTCAGATCGCTGCTCCGGCCAGCCCGCCACCCTCCGTGGCGGCGACCTCGCTCAGCCTTCCCGCGGACCCCGGGTCGGCGATCGCCGCTGCGGGCGCGCCCGGGAGCGTCAGCGGGCAGGTGCCGATCGCGCAGTCCACCGTTCCACTGGACGCTCCGGTTCCGGATGCGGTGAGTCAGGCATCCGCGATTCCGGCATCCGCGATTCCCGCATCCGCCGCCCCGACCGCCGTCGCTCAGAAGGCAGTGGCCGTCTCGGCGGAATCCGGCGCCCTCTCCCCGTCGCTGCCTGGCGCCCCTGCGCCGCACGAGCCTGCTTCCGCGCCGCGTTCCGGAGCCGTCACGACGGCCGCGTCGGCCGCCACCGCGGCGCTGAGCATGGCGACGAACCCGGATGCCGTGACCGGCACCCCGACCGACGCCCGGCCGACCGGCGCGACGGCTGCCGCGCCCACCACTCCCGTAGCGCCGGCGCCCTTGGCCGACGCCACGCAGGAGCCGTCCATCGCGACCAGTGCGCCGATCCCCGCCGCACTCCAGCCGGCGCCCATTTCCGGCCGGACAGACACCGGCCGCGCCACCGCGCCGGCCGGACCGAGCGCCGCGGTTCCTGCAGCGGTCGTGCCCCTCCCGGCTTCCGCCGAATCGGGCGCCCCGGCTCCCGCGGCGAGCGCCGCACCCTCGAAGGCCACTCCCTCCACCCCGGCGCAGGACCTTTCGCTGACAGCGGTTGCCCAGGCCACCGCACAAGCCGCGCCGGCCGCGCCGCCCACCGTGACGGTCGCTCCCGCGCCACCCACCGCATCCGCCGCCCCCACGCCGCCGGCCTTCCACGTCTTCGCCGGCCAGGTCGCCCGTCCGGTGTTCACTCTCGCCGCCGCCGGCGACGGAAACCACACGATGACGATCAGCGTCACCCCCGACAACCTGGGCCCGGTGACCGTCCGCGCCCACATCAGCGGCGAGAACGTACGGATCGAGCTCTTCTCGCCGTCCGACAACGGGCGCGATGCCCTCCGCCAGCTGCTTCCCGACCTCCGACGCGACCTCTCGGCCACGGGTGCGAATGCGAACGTGGACCTCTCGTCGCAGGGGCGGCCGGATGCACAGCCGAACACCGGCACACCGCGGGACGACCCCCGGGGTCGTGATCACGGCGGCAACCGGCCCCGCAGCCCCGCCGCCGCATCCGCCGCCCTGTCCGTAACGCCCGCGAACCTGCCACCGGTGGGGTCGCCGACCGGCCTCGATGTACTGGCCTGACCACCGAAGGAGAACAGAAGATGACCGCAGTCGACCCCGTTTCCGCCTCGTCGGGAGGTGCCAGCATCCACTCCGTCGACAACACGCTCGGCACGCCGAAACAGACGATGGATGCCGACCTGTTCATGAAACTGCTCGTCACGCAGCTGCAGAATCAGGACCCCTCGTCGCCCATGGACACCAACCAGATGATCAGCCAGACCACCCAGCTCTCGATGATGCAGTCGCTGGCGACCCTCAACTCGACCAACACCGACAGTTTCGCCCTCTCCATGCGGACGAACGCCGCAACGCTCATCGGGCAGCAGGTGAGCTACATCGACAAGAACGGCGTCACCGCGACCGGCAAGGCGACTTCGGTCAGCTTCTCGGGCAGCATCCCGACCGTCACCGTCGGCGGCGTCGACGTCTCCCTCGATTCCATCTCCGCGATCAACCTCGCCAACTGAAAGGCAATCATGCTCCGCTCTCTCTACTCCGGGATCTCCGGGCTCCAGGCCCACCAGCAGATGCTCGACGTGACCGGCAACAACATCGCCAACGTCAACACCGCAGGGTTCAAGTCGTCGTCGGTCGAATTCGAGGACACACTCTCGCAGCTCGTCTCGGGCGCGACGGCCGCAGGCGCCGCCAACGGCGGTTCCAACCCGGCCCAGATCGGCCTGGGCGTCAAGGTCGCCGGCATCGCGACCAACTTCGCGCAGGGATCCTCGCAGGCCACAGGCAAGCCCACCGACCTGATGATCAGCGGTGACGGGTTCTTCAACGTCCGCGTCGGCGGCCAGAGCCTTTACACCCGTGCCGGGAACTTCGACTTCGATGCCACCGGCACCCTCGTCTCCGCCGAGGGCGGTTTCGTCCAGGGCTGGACGGCGGATGCGACCGGCAACATCAACACCAACAAGGCGCTCGGCAACATCAAGCTCCCGGTCGACTCGGTCGTGCCGGCTGCCGCCACCACCGCCGCGAGCTTCGCCGGCAACCTCCCGTCGGATGCGGCCGCAGCGACCGTGCTGACCCGCGACGTCCCCGTCTACGACGCCAAGGGTGACAAGTCGACCGTCTCGCTCACGTTCACGTCGGACGGCGCGGGCAACTGGGCGGTCAATGACGGAACCGGCACCATCGGCACCCTCTCGTTCGCGGCCGGTGTGCTGACCACGACACCGCCCACTCTCACCACCGCGGGCGCGCTGCCGATCGACTTCTCGAACGTCAGCGGGTTCGCCGGCCTCTCGACGATCGCCGTCTCCGGGCAGGACGGCCACAGCGCCGGAACACTCGAGTCGTACACCATCGGCAAAGACGGAACGATCTCCGGCTCGTACAGCAACGGGGTGATCCAGGCGATCGCCCGAATCGCCGTCTCCACCTTCGTCAACCCGGGCGGCCTCGAGAAGCAGGGCGGGTCGATGTACGGTGTCACGCCGAACTCGGGCGCGCAGACCACCGGAACCGCCGGCACACCCGGGCTCGGATCCATCACGACGGGGTACCTGGAGATGTCGAACGTCGACCTCTCGCAGGAGTTCACGAACCTCATCGTGGCTCAGCGCGGCTTCCAGGCGAACGCCCGCATCATCACCACGAGCGACTCGGTGCTCGACGAGCTCGTCAACCTCAAGCGCTCCTAGCAGGCGGTTCGTTCCGTTCGTCCTCCAAAAACACTGTCGGCCGCCTAACCGAAGCCACCCGGGCGGCCGACAGTGTCGTGTAGAACGACCCCTCGTATCCGGAACGAAGCGAAAGCAGACCCATGATCGTTGCCACCCGACTCAGCGGCAGCCAGTTCGCGATCAACCCTGATCTCATTGAACGCATCGTGGAGAACCCCGATACGACGATCTACCTCGTCGACGGCTCCAGCCATATCGTCACCGAACCGCTCACGCGCATCCTGGAGCTCATCGCGGATGCGCGCGCCGACGTCATCGCCCGCGCGAGCCTCCGACGCATCGAGCTCAGCCCCGGGCAGCGTCACCTCGAAGCGCTGCGCCCTGCGGCCGACCTCCATGACAGCCTCTTCGCCCCGCGGCAGACGGAGACGTAATGGACATCGCAACCATGGTCGGGCTCCTCGTCGCCTTCGGCTCGCTGTTCGGGATGCTCACAATCGAGGGCTCCAGCGTCACGTCGATCCTGCTGCCCGCCCCCATGCTCATCGTCTTCGGCGCCACGATCGCCGTCGGGTTCGCCTCCGGCACGACCGGGGATGCGCTGCGGGCCGTGAAAGCCGTCCCGAAAGCCTTCCGGGGAAAGATCGCGAAGCCGGCGACCGTCATCGAGCAGCTCGTCGGCATCGCCGAGAAGGCCCGGCGCGAGGGGCTCCTCTCGCTCGAGCAGAACGCGCACGAGACGAAGGACCCGTTCTTCAGGGATGCCCTGCAGAACATCGCCGACGGAACGGACGGCGAAGAGCTGCGCATCCTGCTCGAAGACCAGATCGCCACCCGGCAACGCGTCGACCGCGGCGCGGCCAAATGGTTCAAGATCCTCGGAGGCTACGCCCCCACGATCGGCATCATCGGAACGGTCGTGTCGCTCACGCACGTGCTCGAGAACCTGTCGTCGCCGGCGAAGCTCGGCCCGATGATCGCCGCGGCGTTCGTTGCGACCCTGTGGGGCCTGCTGTCCGCGAACTTCATCTGGCTTCCCATCGGCGACCGCCTGAACCGTCTCTGCGACCTCGAGTCGGAACGGATGACCCTGATCATGGAGGGCACGCTCGCCATCCAGTCCGGAGCGCAGCCCCGGCTGCTCGATGAGCGGCTGCGCGCCATGGTGCCGGCGAGTTCCCTGCCCAAAGCGGCATGAGCGCGCGCCGGAGGCGCCGGGGCGCTGCCGAGAGCGGCGAACACCACCAGGACGAACGGTGGATGGCCTCCTACATGGACATGGTGACCGTACTCATGTGCCTGTTCATCGTGCTGTACGCCATGTCGAGCACCGACGCCCACAAGTTCGCGCAGCTCAAGGATTCGCTTGCGACCGGCTTCGGCCTGGTCAAGTCGCAGAAGATCGACACCGCGTCGGGCATCATCGTGCCCCCGAAGGATGTCGGCAAGGACGGCGAGCTGTCGAACCTGCAGGCGGCGACGCTCGAGTACGACAAGCTGAAAGCCCTGCGCGACAGGATCAACGCCAACCTCGCCGCAGTTGGCCTCCAGGCCAAGGTCGACACCACCATCGATTCGCGCGGCCTCACGGTCGGCCTCGTCAGCGCCGACACCTTCTTCGCCTCCAACAGCACCGATCTCACGCCGATCGCCAGCCGCATCCTCGACCGCATCGCCGGCCCGCTGAACACCGTCACGTACCAGGTCAGCATCGAAGGCCATGCCGATCCCCGGCCGCCGGGCCAGCCGTTCCCGACCAACTGGGAGCTGTCGAGCGGGAGGGCGACCGCCGTGCTCCGCGACCTGGTCGAGCGGGGCGGGGTGAGGGACACGCGGGTCGGCGCCGTCGGCTACGGGTCGGCGCGGCCGATCGTCCCGGGCAGCTCCGACGCGGACTTCGCCAAGGACCGTCGCGTCGACATCGTCGTGCTCTCCGACAAGCCGGACGCCATCCGGGCGCTCATCCCCCAGCTGGTCGCCGCCGGCAAGTAGCTGCCCACCTCGACCGTCGAGTGGTCGCTATCTCCCCTCAAAAGCGAGCGGGAAGGGGACTTCGTGACGACTCGACGGCAACGGCTAACCGGATGCAGAGGCGAGCCGATAGTCACCAGTGTGACGGTCCAGCCAAAGCACGACGATTCCCCCCTGCCCGAACGCCATCGAAGCGTCGAGGTCTACGACTTCCGCCGGCCGACGACGCTCGCCCGTGAGCACTCCCGAACACTCGAGCTCGCCTTCGAGACGTTCTCGCGACAGTGGGGAACCCAGCTGACCGCGAAGGTCCGGGTCCGCTCCCAGGTCACGTTCGAGGGCCTGTCGATCCGCACCTACGACGAGTACGCATCCCAGCTCCCCTCGCAGACCGCGCTCGTGCTGCTCACCATCGGCGACGATCCGTCGAAGGCGGTCATCCAGTTCCCCGCGGCTGCCGCCCTCGGCTGGCTCACGCGGATGCTCGGCGGAACACCCGACCCCGACGCCGAAGAACGCAAATTCACCCAGGTGGAGCTCGCGATGCTGCGGCGCCTGATCGAAGACACGATCGACGACCTCCGGTACTCGTTCGGCCGCCTGCTGACGGCGCCTGTGGTCATGGACACCATCCACCACAACTCCCAGTTCGCCCAGGCCGCGGCGACGGCCGAGCTGATGATGGTGGCGAACTTCTCCGTGAGCGTCGGGGACCTCACGAACGCGGCGACGATCGCCATCCCGGCAGACATCCTGGTGCGCCAGCTCGGCGACGCGAACCCGGTGACCCGTGTCGCCGACGCTCGAGGGCTCGTCGAGGCGCAACTCGCATCCGTGCCTGTCGGGGTGTCACTGCAGCTGAACCCGCTGACCGTGACGCCCGCCCAGATCATCCGGCTGGCCGTCGGCGACATCGTCGGCCTTCCGCATGACAAGACCAAACCATTGAACGTCGCTGTCGAGGGTCGTCCCCTGGCCCGCGCATCCATCGGAACCACCGGATCCCGGATCGCCTGCGTCGTCGTCGAAACCCAGGAGAACCTCCGATGAGCATGACCATGAACCTCACGACCGCGAGCCTGGCCCTCCGCGCAGCCGAAGCGCTCGCCGAGAACCTTCCCACGATCAAGGCGCTGACACCGGTGACGCGCGAGCGCGCGGGAGCGGCTGGCGTCGACGTGAGCGCGGCCGTCGTCGCCACCTTCGTCGGAGCGTCGTCGTACGACATGGCGATGGCGATCGTCGACGGGAGCCTGCTCGCGCCGGCCGCCGGTGAGGCGACGGTCTCGCTGACCGACCTCGTCCACGGCGCCCTGGTCGGGGCGTCCGACGTGCTCGGCGACGGTGTGCTGGGCGACCAGCGCGTCGAGGACGCGGCCGCCCTGTTCGGCGACCCCGACACGGCGGTCGTGGAACTGTTCGACGGCACCGAGCTCGCCGGCCTGTTCGGCCTCCGCGCGCGACGCGGGTCGACTCGACCGGGATCCGCAGCCGCAGAGGACGTCTCCGGGCGCCTCGGCCGCATCAACGATGTCGAGATGGCCCTGACCGTCGAGATCGGGCGCACCCGCATGCCGGTCCGCGACGTGCTGAACCTCGAACCGGGCGCGGTCGTCGAACTCGACCGTTCGGCGGGTGCGCCGGCGGACATCCTCCTCAACGGACGCCTCATCGCGTACGGCGAAGTGGTCGTCGTCGACCAGGACTACGCCGTCAGGGTCACCCAGATCCTGGACACGCCCGACATCGTCGCCTGATGGACGCAGTCCTCACCATGCTGCGCGTGGTGGTGTCGCTCGCCGCCGTGCTCGGAGTGATCTGGTACCTGCACCGGCGGGTCAGCCGTCGCCAGCTCGGCACGAAGAAGAAGTCGAACCCGGTGACCGTGGTGGGCAAACAGGGCATCGCCGCGAAGGCCTCGGTCGTCGTCGTGGACGTCGACGGGCGACGGCTGGTGCTCGGCGTCACCGAGCATTCCGTGAACGTCCTCCACTCGGCCGAACCGGCGCCCGTCGCGGAGGCGAGCTTCGCGGCCGTCCTCGAGCAAGCCGACGCGGATGCGGATCGGGATGCGGATCCGAATGGGATTGCGGATGCGTTCGTCCCGGTCTCCGGCGAAGGGCTCGCGCCCGCACCCGCCGCCAGCCCCGTCGCAGGCTCCATCCTCGCCGCCTCGACGTGGAAGCTCGCACTCACCAGTGTGCGGAACGGCCTGAAGTGAACCCGGCCGTCGCCGCGAGAAGGCTCCGCCACTGGCGACTCGGGGTCGTCCTGGCGCTGGGGATCATCATCGCGTTCGCGGTCGTCGCCCTGCAGGCCGCCGGCGCGCACGCCGACCCGATCGCCCCGACTCCGCCGGTGACCCCCGCGCCGCCCACGACCGGCGGCACCAGCATCACCATCAACGGCATCGACGGCACGCCGTCGCAGACCGTGCTGACCCTGATCGGCATCACGCTTCTTTCGGTGGCGCCCGCACTCCTCATGATGACGACGTCGTTCGCGAAAGTGTTCGTCGTGCTGTCCATGACACGGAACGCCCTCGGCCTCACGGCGGTACCGCCCAACCAGGTCATCGCCGGCCTCGCGCTCTTCCTCTCGCTGTTCATCATGTGGCCGGTCCTGACCGACATCAACACGCACGCTGTGCAGCCCTACCTGCACGGGTCCGTCGATTTCACGCACGCGATCGACCTGGCATCCAAACCGCTCAAAGCGTGGATGCTGAAATTCACCCGCCAGGAGGACCTCGCCCTGATGAACCGCCTGGGCGGCCGCGCCAACCCGGCGACGCCGTCGGCCGTCGACCTCACCACGCTCATCCCGGCGTTCATGATCTCGGAGCTGCGTTCCGCCTTCATCATCGGGTTCGTCGTCTTCGTACCGTTCCTGGTCATCGACCTCGTCGTCTCGGCTGCGCTGATGTCGATGGGCATGATGATGCTGCCGCCCGTGATGATCTCCCTCCCGTTCAAGATCCTCCTGTTCGTCCTCGTCGACGGCTGGGGCCTCGTGATCACCGCACTCGTCAAAAGCTACGTGGGGGGCTGACCGTGAACACGAGTGCGATCCTCGACATCGGCGCGCAGGCGCTGATCATCTCCGCGAAGCTGGCCGCGCCCATCCTCATCACCTCGCTGGTGATCGGGTTCGCCATCTCGCTGTTCCAGTCGATCACGCAGATCCAGGAGGTGACGCTCTCGTTCGTGCCGAAGGCCGTGGGCGTCTCGATCGCCCTCCTCGTGTGCGGAAACTGGATGATCGCCGAGCTGGTGTCGTTCACCCACGACCTGTTCACCATGATCCCTTCGCTGCTGGGGGGTTGAGTGAACATCCCGATCGATGCGAGCTGGATCGAAGCCGTGATGCTGGCGAGCGTGCGGCTGGCGGCGTTCATCCTCGTCGCCCCGCCCTTCTCCTACCGGGCCATCCCCGGCACGGTGAAGGCGCTCCTCGCCGTCGGGCTCGGTCTCGCCGTGTCACCGGTCGTCACGAAGGGCTACTCCCAGCTCGACATCGGCCCTCTCCTGCTCGCCATCGTCATGCAGCTGCTGATCGGATTCGCCCTCGGCTTCCTGGTCATGGTCGTCTTCGCTGCGGTCCAGTCGGCGGGCAGCCTGCTCGACCTCTTCGGAGGCTTCCAGCTCGCGCAGGGTTATGACCCGCAGCTGAGCCTCAGCGGCGCCCAGCTGACGCGGCTCTTCCAGATGTCGGCCCTCGCCCTGATGTTCTCCTCGGGGGCCTACCAGCTGCTCCTCGGTGGGCTGGCGCGGAGTTTCACGGCCATCCCGCTCGGCTCCGGGCTCAACGTGAGTGCGACGATCCACGTCATGATCACTGCCACGACCAGTATGTTCGTGTCGTCGCTCCAGATCGCCGGCCCGCTGATCGTCGTCCTCTTCCTCGCCGATCTCGGTCTCGGACTGCTGACACGGATCGCGCCGGCCCTGAACGCCTTCTCGATGGGATATCCGGTGAAGATCCTGATCACGCTGAGCCTGGGCGGCATCCTGTTCGTCGCACTGCCCGGGGTCGTGACCGCGCTGACCGGCGATGCCGTGAACGCGCTGGTGGCGGGATGACGGGGGTGAGTCATGTCTGATTCGCAGGAGAGGACCGAGGACGCCACCGACAAGCGGATGAAGGAGGTCCGCGGCAAAGGAAAGCTGTCGAAGTCGCAGGACCTGACGACCTGGCTGGGCCTGGGGGCTGCGGCGCTCCTCCTCCCGACCACGATCATGCTGGGCACGAATGCGACGGTGAGCGAGCTCTTCGCCGTCGGGTCCGCGGCAGGCGCGCCGACGGATGCGACCGCGCTCCAGGCGCTCGGCGCCGGCCTGTCGTCCATCCTTCCGACCATCGCGCTGCTGCTCGTCGCCGTGGTCGTCGCCGTCATCGCCGGATCGGTCGTGCAGGGCGGAATCCACGTCAGGAAGCTCCAGGGCAAGTTCGAGCAGTTCAACCTGGTCAACGGGTTCAAGCACACCTTCGGCGGGCAGGCTCTCTGGAACGGCGCGAAAGCCCTGCTGAAGACCGGCGTGGTCGGTCTCGCCCTGTATCTCGTCATCCAGGGCCTGCTGCCCCTGCTCATGATCCCCGGCGCCAACACGCTCACCGAGCTCGTGGACCGCGCCGTCGGCGGCATCGTCGCCCTGCTGCAGACGGCGATCATCGCGGGGCTCCTCCTCGCGGCAGCAGACGTCTTCGTCGTCATGCGCCGCAACCGCAAGCAGACCCGGATGACCAAACGCGAGGTCCGCGACGAGAACAAGACGACCGACGGCGACCCCATCATCAAGGCGCAGCGCCGCAGCCGGCAGCTGGCGATGAGCCGGAACCGGATGATGGCGGCCATCGCCGACGCCGACGTGGTCCTGATCAACCCGACCCATTTCGCGGTCGCGTTGCGCTATGAGCCCGGCAAGTCCGCTCCCCGCGTGGTCGCGAAAGGCGCCGGCGTCATCGCGGCGAGGATCCGGGAGGAAGCGGAGGCGAAGAAGGTGCCGATGGTCAAGGACATCCCGCTCACCCGCACCCTCCACGCGGCGTGCGATGTCGGCCACGAGATCCCGATCGAGTTCTACAACGCGATCGCCCACGTCCTGACCTTCGTGATGGCACTGAGACGCCGTGGCGCCGCATCCGGAGTCCACACCCTGCCGTACACCACACCCCGCCCGGGAGGCGCAACGAGATGAAGAACCGCAATCTGTCGAAGGTGGCCGTCCCGGTCGGCGTGGTCGGCATCCTTCTGCTCCTGATCGTCCCGGTGCCGGCGTTCCTGCTCGATGTGCTGATCATCGTGAACATCCTGCTCGCGCTCGTCATCCTGCTGACCACGATGTTCGTGCGCAAACCGCTCGACTTCTCGGTGTTCCCGTCGCTGCTGCTCGTGGCGACCCTGTTCCGGCTCGGCCTCAACGTCGCATCCACCCGGCTCGTTCTCGGGCAGGGCTACGCCGGGCAGGTCATCCAGTCGTTCGGTCATGTCGCCGTCGGCGGTTCCATCATCATCGGCGCCGTGATCTTCCTCATCCTCGTCGTCATCCAGTTCATCGTCGTGACCAAGGGCGCCGAGCGTGTCGCCGAGGTCGGCGCGCGCTTCACGCTCGACGCGATGCCGGGCAAGCAGATGGCCATCGACGCCGACCTGAACGCCGGCCTGATCACGGATGCGCAGGCGCGGCAGCGGCGTGCCGAGGTGTCCGCTGAGGCCGACTTCTACGGGGCGATGGACGGTGCATCCAAGTTCGTCAAGGGCGATGCGATCGCCGGGATCATCATCATCCTGATCAACATCATCGGCGGCATCGCGATCGGGATGATCCAGAACGGGCTCGACATCGGCTCGGCCGTCGGCAAGTACACGCTGCTCACGATCGGCGACGGCCTCGTCTCGCAGATCCCGGCCCTCCTCATGGCGGTTTCGACCGGCATGATCGTCACGCGGTCGAACGCGGAAGAGGACATGGGCTCGACCGCGTCGAGGCAGCTCGGCCAGTCGCGGGTCGCGCTGACGATCGCCGGATGCGCAGCCCTGGTCATGGCCCTCATCCCGGGTATGCCGATCTTCGCGTTCCTCGTCGTCGGCGTCGGACTGATCGTCGTGTCGCGCCGGATCAAGGCCACCGAGACCCGGACGGCCAGAGACCTGAAGGCAACAGAAGATGCGAAGGCCACGCCGTCGCCGGAGACGACCGAGGCGATCATCGAGCAGATGCGCGTGCATGCGCTCGAGATCCTTCTCGCCCCTGACCTGGTCGACATCGTCTCCGGAGCATCCGACGACCTCCTCGCCCGCGTGAAAGCGCTGCGGCGCAAGATCGCCATGGACCTCGGTTTCGTGGTGCCTCCGGTTCGCACCCGCGACAGCATCGAGTTGCCGGCGGCGACGTACTCGATCCGGATCGCGGGGGTCGAGATGGGGCGCGGTCTCGCGCCTGCGGGCAAGCTCCTGGCGCTCGGCGGCAGCCTGGGTTCGCTGCCGGGCGATGCCACCGTCGAACCGGTGTTCGGCCTCACCGGAAAGTGGGTCCCAGCGGAACTGCGTCACGCCGCCGAGCTGACCGGGGCGACGGTCATCGACCGCGTCGCCGTCGTCGTGACGCACCTGTCGTCGATCATCACCGACAACGCGGCGCGGCTGCTCACACGAGAGGATGTCCGCGTACTGACCGAGGGCGTGCGCGAACTCAACCCCGCGGCCGTCGACGAGCTCACGCCGAACCCGCTCAGCCTGGCCGAAGTCCAGCGCGTGCTCCAGGGGCTGCTCGCGGAGCAGGTCCCCATCAACGACCTGGCCCGCATCTACGAGGCCCTCTCGCTGCAGGCGAAGGTCTCCACCGACCCCGAGGGTCTGATCGAGGCGGCTCGGCATGCGCTGGGGGCCGCGGTGGCGAGCCGCTACCTGGAGGACGGCACCCTCCGCGTGATCACGATCGACCCGACCCTCGAGCAGGCCATGCTGGAGGCCGCAAGGCCCACTGCGCAGGGAACCCAGATCCTGCTCGACCCCGAGACGAACGACCGGGTCGTGCGGTCGCTGTCGAACGCGGTGAGGGCGGCGGCCGACGAAGGCTATTCGCCCACGGTCGTGTGCGCCCCGGCTCTGCGGCCGGCGGTCAGGCGGCTCGTCTCGGCGCCGACGGGCGGGATTCCGGTGCTCTCCTACTCGGAGGCGACCGCCGCGGATGTCCGCATCGACACCGTGGGGGTGATTCGCCTTGCCGAACCTGTTGCAGCTTAGCGCCCCCACGATCGACGACCTCCGCCAGAAGGTCCGCGACGAGCACGGCCCTTCGGCCCGGATCGTCTCGGCCGAGAAGGTCATCCCTCGCGGCATCGGGAGGATTCGGAAGCCGACCTACTTCGAGGCGGTCGTCGAGCTTCCGGATGCTCCACCCTCGCCGCCGGACGTACAGGTGGACCCGGCTGCGCGCCACGGCATCGCGTCGCTCCTCGCGGACGCGGAGGACGCCGAGGATGCGGACGGAATGCTGCGCCGGACGGCCCTCCCCTCACCCACGGGAGCGCCGCACACCGGCCCGTCGCACACCGGCTCACCGCACTCGGGCTCACCGCACTCGGGCTCACAGCGCACCGGCTCACCGCACACCGGCTTCGATGAACTCATGGCGAGCCTCGCCGGCTTCGCGGCGCCGCCCCCTCCCGCGGCATCCGCTCTCCCCGCCCTTTTGGAACTCGAGGCCGCACGGCCGTCCGTAGCGGTCCCAGTTCTACCGAACGTGCCCGGCGATCTCGTGGCGGTTGTGAGCGCTGGTCAGGATGCCCTTGCCGTCGCCCAGGCCATGTGCAGGGTCTCGGGTGCCGGTGAACTCCGCGCGGCCGGCGGCATCAAGGTAAGGGGTCGGGCGTCTCTGACCGACCGCCGGTCGGCGCTGCTGGCCCGAGCCGATGGTGTCGAGGCCGGCATGGTCGTGTTCTGCGCATTCGGAGCCGAGTCCAGCGACGACGCTCTCGCTGCGTTGGGCGCGATCGACCCCGACCAGGTCTGGGTCGTGGTCGACGCCGGCCGCAAGCCGGACGACACCCAGCGCTGGGTGGACCGGGTCGCGACCGCGGTGGACATCGCAGCGCTTGCCGTCGTGGGCGCCGCATCCACCGCGACCCCGCAGACCGTCAACTCGCTCGGCATCCCCGTCGGCTGGGTCGACGGCGCTCCCGCCGCCGCCGCGCGCCTCTGAGTTCAGCGCGACCTCATCGCGCAAGCCCGCCAGTTAGGTGCAACCCCGCCCGCTCGACGTGGCGGGCACGTATCGACGTGGCGGGGAGACACGGGAGGCGAGAGGCGGCAGGCGCGACAAACACCCGCCGCGGCCCTCAGGCGACGTCGGCCAGCGGAACGCTGATCCCCCAGCGGTTGTCGTCGAGGATGAACTGCGCCGCCTTCCTCGTCTTCACGTTGACCACGATCGGAGCGAGCAGGTTCACCGTCATCGCCGCGGGCGCCGGGTTGATCACGACGTACACGGCCGCGTCCTCGGGCGACGACAGCTCGAGCCGGGCGGCCTGGTCGTCGCTGAGTTCTGGCGCGTAGTCGTGCAGCGTCGCACCATCGAGCAGGTAGAGCCGCAGGTCCGGCGACTCGGCCGACCGCAGCGCGTACAGCCGCTCTGCGCCGACGACCTCGCTCAGACCGAAGTCGACCAGCCCGGTCATCCCCAGGATCGGGTCCACGAATTCCAGCAGCGCGGTCATCGCAGGAAGTCCATCAGGCTGGTCTGCAGCGACTTGGCTGTCACCATCAGCGACGCGGTGTACACATTGTTCATCATCGTGAGATTCAGGATAGATTGCCCGGTGTCCACATCCTCGATGTCGCTCTTCTTCCCCTGCAGGAGCGACATCTGGCTGGCGTTGGCATCCTGTGCATTCTGCACGGCCGACAGCTGCGATCCCACCTGCGACTGCGCCGTCGAGACCGCATTCATGCGCGCATCCACCAGACCGATGTCGGCGGTGAGGTTCCCGCTCGTTCGCAGGTCGTTGATGATGGTGTCGAGGTCGCTGAACATCGATGTCGCACCGTTTCCGTAGACCGCCGACCCGTCCACATCCACCCGGACCGACTGCCCGTCCCCGACGCGGCGGTCGACGCTGCTGCCCGGGACGCCGTTGAAGGCGTACCCGGCGGTGCTGAACGCCTGGGGTGCGTCGGAGCTCCCCGCGAAGATCGAACGGCCGAGGAAGGTGGTGTTCGCCTGGCCGAGCAAAGCATCGCGGATCGATTCGAGCTGAGTCGCGATGTCGTTGCGGGCGGATTGCGACATCGAGCCGTTCGCGCCCTGGATGACGCTGTCGCGCACGGTCTTGAGCATGCTGTAGGTCTGCGAGAGGGCGTTGTCGGCGCTCGTGAGCCAGCCGTTCGCGTCGCTGATGTTGCGCCCGTACTGGTCGACGGCTTTCAGTGCTCCGCGAACCTGCAGTGCGCTGGCGACCGCCGACGGGTCATCCGAGGGAAGGTTCAGTTTCGACTGGGTCGTCGCCGTGTTCTGTGCGGCCGACAGGTTCGCGATCGCGGTCTGCAGGTTGCGCGCATTGTCATGGAAGATCGTCTGCGTCGTGACCCGGCCGATCATCAGGACCTCCCCACGAGGCCGGTCTTGTTGATGAGCGTGTCGAGCATGTCGTCGACCGCGGTCATCACCCGGGCGGCAGCCTGGTAGGACTTCTGCTGGCTCAGCATGTTCATGTTCTCCTCGTCGAGGTCGACCGATTCGACGGAGGCCTGGTTGCTCGTCGCGGTCTTGAGGGCGCCGTCGGCGAGTGTCGACTGCTGGATCGCCGTCTTCGCCTGGGCGCCGATGGTGGTCACCACGTTCATCCAGATGCTGTCCGGGGAGCCGGCGGCGGTGCCGATCTGCGACAGCGCGTCGGCCGCCGAGCCGTCGAGGGCGCCCGCGCCGGGTTTTCCGACGGCGATGTCTGCAGCCGAGGTGGGCACGACACTCAGGCTGAGCGCTGCAGGTCCCCCCGCGGCGAGCGCGAAGAAGTCGAGTCCGGTCCGTCCGTCGGTGGTGGCGGCAGCGCTGTGGATGGCGTTCACCTGGGTCGCGAGGCTCGTCGCGAGCTGGTTGTAGCTGGCCGCCGTCTCTGCGAGCGGTCCTCCGGTTCCCGTGGCGTTCGCCGAAGCCACCAGCGCAAGGCCGCCGGCGAGCTCGCCGCTGTCGAGCCCGACACTCTGGCCGGGACGTTGCGCCCATTCGAGCTGGACGGGCGACGCCGCCGCTCCCACCAGGGTCGTCGCGCCCGTGACCTGCACGTGGTTGGCATCCGTGCCGGTGACGAGCAGATTCCCGCCGACGGTGACGTCGACGGTTCCGTCTCCCCGGTCGACGACCTTTCCCCCGGCGATCTGCGCGATCGTCGCCGTGAGCTGCGCACGCTGGTCGATCAGGTCGTTGGCGTTCCCCCCGGCCGCGACGGTGGAGCGGATCGTCCGGTTCAGCACCGCCACCTGGTCGGCCGTCGAATTGAGTTCGGTGGCCAGCCCGTTGATCTGCGAGCGTGTGTTCGTCCAGGCGGCGTCCGCAGCCTTGTACCCGGTCGCGATGGTCGACGCGAGCACGCCGGCGTTCTGGATGACGACCGAACCGGTCGCGGGATCCCCCGGCCGGTTCGCCAGGTCTTGCCACGACGCCCAGAACGTGTGCAGCTGGGAGGAGATCCCGTTGTCGCCCGGCTCGTTGAACGACTGTTCGAGCGAGGTGAGCGCGCCGGCCTGTACTCCCGCATACCCGGACTGCGAGGCCGCGTTGCGGACCGCACCGTCGAGGAAGAGGTCGCCGATCCGGCCGACGCCGGTGATGGTGACGCCCTGCCCTCCCGAGGTGGCGGGAACCGTGAAGAGCGTCGCGTGCGCCGGCGCTCCGGCGGCGATCGTCGTCAGGTTCTGCCGCGTGTACCCGCTCGTGCCGGCGTTGGTGATGTTCTGGCCGGTCACGTCGAGGGCCGCGCGTGCCGCCTGGAGTCCCGAGTACGCGATGCCGAGTCCGCCGAAGGTGCTCATCTCAGATGTCCTTGTCTATGAGCTGCGCTCCGGCCGGCTGGAACCCGCTGTGACCGCGCGAATCGTAGGTGCTGAGGGTCGCGTCGAGCGACGAGATCGTCTCCTGCGTCGAACGGATGGCCGACCGGAGCATCAGCGAATTCGCATCTCTCAGCGTCCGGACGCGCCCCGCGAGTTCGAGTAGGGCACCGAGGTGGGCTCCGAAGATGTCGGCCCAGACCGCATCCGGCGCCGCCGCAACGATCTCGCGAAGCGAGGCGCGGCCGCTGATGTCCCACTCGTCGGCGAGCCGCTCGATTTCGAGGTCGCGGATCAGGTTGAGCTTGCGCAGGGCCGCGACGACGTCGTCGATCTCATCGGTGACGCGTCCGATCCATTTCGAGTTCCCGGCTGCGAGCAGCAGGTGCTCGACTTCGAGTTTGTATTCGAGGATCTCGAAGAGGTTGCGTTCTCGCCACAGCGACGCAGAAAGTTCGTTCGCGCCCATGCGCCGCCTCCAAGCTGTTCGAAGACGACTCTCGGCCGCGGCACCGGAAATGTTAGCTGTCGGAGCCGAGAAGGTCGAAGTACACCGGGTGCGGCGCGGATTCGACGTGGACCGTGTCGACGGGCGCCGCATGGCGTGCTTCCGTCTGGCGCACGTCTTCGAGGTAGCGGATGGCGTGCAGCTGCGCCTCGAGGATGCGCGCTGCTCGTCCCACCAGCTCGGGCGGGATCGGGCCCAGCGCGATGGGGGGCCGCCACGGCACCGGATGCGTGGCACGTTCGACGGCGACCTGCAGCTCGACCTCGAAGCGGGCGAACGCGTCTTCCCAGCTTCGGACGGGGACGAACGGGTCGATCACCTCGTCGAGGCGTGCGGCCTCGTCTCCGGGGTCGTGGCCGGCGGCTTCGGTGGGTTCCTGCATGATCGTTCTCCTTGCTGTGGGGGAGTCGGGCTGTCGAGGTCGTGGTGGGGCTGCTGTTCAGGATGCGCTGCGCGCGTGGACGTGATCGAGGCTGAGTCGGCCGACGCTGACGACCGCTGCGTGCTGCGCCAGTCGTGCCAGGTAGGCGCTGCGCCGCGCCTGCGTCGTCTTCGCTTCGACCGCAGCGGTCTCGCCGTCGCTCGCGTAGTGGGTGGTCATTCCTTCACGGATCAGGCGGATCGCCTCCGAGCGCTGCTGCGACACGGCAGAGTGGGTGATCCCCAGCTCTTCCGCGACCTCTTTCACCGAGCGGTCGTCGAAATAGATCGCCTCGACGACGTAGCGCATCCTCTCGGGCAGCGCGGCGACGGCGGCGCGGAGGTAGGCGGTCTGTTCGCGCTCCATCGCCGACTCCTCGGGGGAGGCGAGCTGGGAGACCAGCAGGTCTGCCGTGCTGTCGTCGATCGTCGTGACCGTTCGCGATGCGTCGGAGAGCGCCGCCGAGGCCGTCTCGCGGTCGACGCCGAGTGCGTTGGCGATCTCGAGCAGATCGGGGGTGCGGCCCAGGGCGGCCGTCAGGCTCTCCTGGACGGCGAGCGTCTCCTTGATGCGCTTGCGTGCCGACCGGGTCGCCCAGTCGCTGGAGCGCATCTCGTCGGCGAAGGCGCCCACGATGCGGTTGCGGGCGTACGCGCCGAACGGGATGCCGAGCGTCGGGTCGAACGCATCCGCCGCGGTGACGAGTGCGAGCGCACCGGCTGACGCGAGGTCGTCGCGTGACAGGTGCGATGCCCGCGCACACAGGTCTGAGACCAGGTACCCGACGAGCGGCAGGTTCTCGGTGACAAGCTTGTTGCGGTCGGTTCGGTTCACGCGCGGGACCCCTTGAGCGTCTTTTCCGAGTCATGGGCGGACTCGAGCAGTACATCGGACGGTGGATGCTCGGTCAGGGTCGGGTACCGAACATGAGCGCCGGGTGTTCGCTCAGATTTCACGCTAACAACGGTCCGGCCGATTCCGGCTGGTCTGTTCTCCCCCACTACAGGGCGCAATGTACCCCCAGATCGGGCGATACCGGATTACGTGCCGGCATGTGACCATCCCCGCCCGTTCCGGCATGTCCGGGGGCGAATATCCCGTTCGCCGGAGCGGAGATCGTAGAGTCTGACTACCGCGATGTGTCGCACTCGACTGATGTTCTACGCGAGAGGACGGGAAGCGACGTGGGGGCCACCGAACTTTCGGCGCAACTCTGGAAGGAGCGCGCCCTCGTCGAACTGCTGGTTTTCAAGCTCGACGAGCTCGAGCTCCTCCTCGTCGCCGGACGATCGCGGTGGGTTCCCCAGGCCACCAAGGAGATCGAGCAGGTGCTCGACCGGATGCGCGCAGCAGGCCTCGGCCGCGCAGTGGACTTCTCCGACGTCGCGGAGGAATGGGGATGCTCCCCCGATGCCGCGCTGCGCGAGCTGGTCGCCGCGGCACCGCCCGGGGTCTGGGCGGATATCTTCGACGCCCACCTTCAGGCGCTGATCGCCCTCGCCGACGAGGTCAGGTCGGCGGGCGCCACTTGTCAGCGCCTTCTCCGGGCCGCACTCCAGGCGACTCCATCGGACGGGGGTGCCGGTCGCGACAGCGCCGACGCCGAACAGTCGCTCGACAAGGCCACCCGGGACGCCAACTACCGGCTGGCCCTCGCGGTCACCGCGCGACTGCCGCAGCCGGCGCTGGCAGACTTCCTCCGCTAGGCGATTCCGCCCGCGACGACCCAGGCAGCGCCGGCCGCGCCCTCCGAGTCGTAGGCGACGGCGACGATCAGGCTTCCGTACGGCGCTCGCCATTCGCTGTGTCGTGCTTCGTGCTCGGAGGCGTGTACGACGGCGGATGCGTGGAAAGCGTCGCCGTCCCGGGTCACCTCGACCGCCGCCCCGTTCACGAACACCGCGATGTCCTCCACGGCCGCCGCATCCGCGACCGACCCCTCGATCGCGATCGCGACGGTCCCACCGGCCTGCGTCGGGCCGGCGACGGCCGTGAGCCGCACCTCCGGACCTCGGGCCTCCCCGCGCGCGTCCCCGCCACCTCGAGCTGTGCCCGCCACCTCGAGCGGGCGGTCTTGTCCCGAACGGGCGGGCACATCGCCGAACCCGTACAGCGGTGGCGTGCGAGGAGGCGCGATCCGTCGCGCCCCGGTGGCCTCGAAGGCGGACGCGTAACGCAGCAGCGCGCTGTCGTCGTACGCCTTGCCTGCGAACGTGAGCCCGACGGGCATCCCGATGTCGGCCATCACGCCCATCGGAACGGTCACCGTCGGAACGCCGAGGTGCCGCGGCACCAGATTCCCGTTCGCCACCCACGTGCCGTTGCGCCAGCCGAGGTCGGCGGAAGCCGGGTTCACGTCCATGTCGGCGGGCGCCACGTCGGCGACAGCGGGGAAGACGACGACGTCGAGGCCGTTCGCATCCATCCACTCTTCGAGGTCCACCCGCCGTGTCTCCTCGAGTCCGCGGATCCCCTCGTCGATCGTCGGGATGCGCTCCAGCGGCGTGATGCCCTCGGCGCGCGCCCGTGTGACATAGTCGGCGACGTCGAAGTCGTAGGCGCCGTAGCGGTCCGGCAGCGCTCCCGTCGGGTGCGGGAAGATCATCGGCCCGTCGACGTCCGCGAGCGCATGGAGAGCCGGGTCGCCGTTCGCGTCGAGGAAGTCGTGCCATGCCAGCATCGACAGCTCCCAGAGCTCGCGGTCGGCGAAGCCCTCCGGTACGATCCCCCGGTCGACCATGGACTGCGCCCCGTCGCGGTCCTTCTCGTAGTTGGAGACCACCGGGAAGTCGACCTCGACGACCTCGGCGCCCTCGGCCTCCAGGTCGCGGCGCGCCCGCTCCCACAGGTCGATGACGGATGCACGGGTCACGATCGGCTCGCGCGCCCCGGCGTCCGCATTGATGTACATGCGCGGGATGCCCACCCGGCGCCCTCGGAGAGCGTCGACGTCGCGCAGCGCGGCGTACGATTCCGGCCGCACGTCCGTCGCTGCGGGAAGCTCCACCCACGGCTGCGTCCGCCAGAAGTCGCCGCGGGTTTCGGCGTCATCCGCCACGATCACATCGAGCACCGCGAGGAGGTCGTCGACGGTGCGCGTGTGCGGCACCACGACGTCCATCGTCGGAACGAGCGGCCAGTTTCCGCGCACCGAGATCACCCCGCGCGACGGCGTGTAGGCGACCAGGCCGTTGTTCGATGCAGGTGCACGGCCCGACGACCAGGTCTCCTCCCCCAGCCCGAACGCACCGAAACTCGCGGCCGTCGCTGTCCCCGAACCGTTCGACGACCCCGAGCCGAAGGCGGCGGTCAGGTAGTCGCCGTTGTACGGGCTCTCCGCCCGGCCGTACACGCCCCGTTGCATCCCCCCGTTCGCCATCGGCGGCATGTTCGTGAGACCGATGAGCACCGCGCCCGCCTCGCGCAGCCGCGCGATCGTGAACGCGTCATCCGATGCGACGAGGTCGCGGAACGCCGGTGACCCCGCGGCCACGGTCAGTCCGCGCACCTTGTAGCTGTCCTTCGCGGTATACGGGATGCCGTCGAGGGGGCCGAGCGCCTTGCCACGTGCGCGTCGCGCATCCGATGCGCGCGCCTCGGCGAACATGTCCGGATTCAGCACCGGCACCGCGTTCAACCGGATGCCGTGCCGGTCGTATGCGGCGATGCGGTTCAGGTAGCGCGCGACCAGGTCGACACTTGTCACCCGCCCGGCGTCGAGTGCCGCGCGCAGGTCGGCGATGGTCGCCTCGACGACGGTGAACCCGGTGTCCGTCCCGCTCACGCCCGCGCCTCCGACCAGACCGGCTGCTGCTGGGTGATGCAGTGGATGCCACCCCCGCGCGCCAGGATCTCGCGGGCGTCCACCGTCACGACCGTGCGGCCGGGGTACACCTCGGCCAGCAGGTCGCGGGCTCGCGCATCCGCCTTCTCCTCGCCGTAGCCGCAGGCGATGACGCCGTCGTTGACGACCAGGTGGTTGACGTAGTTCCAGTCGACGTAGCCCTCGTCATCGGTGAGGGTCTCCGGCGCCGGGAGGTCGACGATGGTCCATTCGCGTGCGGCGGCGTCGCGCGTGCCCTCGAGGAAGGAGCGCAGGCCGCGGCAGACCTCGAAATCGGGATGCTCCGGATTCTGCTGCTGGTGCAGCACGAGGGTGCCGGGCGACGGGATCGCAGCGATCATGTCGACGTGACCCCGCGTGCCGAACTCCTCGTAGTCGCGGGTCAGGCCACGAGGCAGCCAGATGACCTGCGTCGCGCCGATCGTGCGCTCCAGCTCGAGCTCGACCCGCAGCTTGTCGGCGTACGGATTGCGGCCGGGGTCCAGCTGCACCGTCTCGGTCACGATCACCGTGCCTTCCCCGTCGACGTGGATTGCGCCGCCCTCGTTCACCAGCGTCGAGGAGACGAGTTCTGCATCCGCCAGCCCCGCGACGAAGCGGCCGATCTCGCGGTCGTTCTCCCACGACGCCCACTTCTGGGCGCCCCAGCCGTTGAAGGTCCAGTCGACGGCGCCGAGCGTGCCCGACTCGTCGAACACGAACGTCGGACCGAAGTCGCGCATCCAGAAGTCGTCGAGCGGAGCCTCGACCAGCTCGATCTGCGACGAGAGCATCCGGCGTGCACGATCGCGTTCGACCGGGTCGACCACCATCGTGACCGGCTCGAACTCCATGATCGCGTGCGCGACCGCGGTCCACGCCGCGTAGCCGCCCTCGGCCTCCTCCCCCGGTGCGCCCAGCGTCACGCCGGGGCGCGGGAAGGCCATCCAGATCCGCTCGTGCGGAGCGGTCTCGGCTGGCATCTTCCAGGTCATTCGGTTACCCCTTTTCTATTGATCGTTTGATCAATAAGATGGGAGAACGCTACCTACGATGGAGAACCGTGTCAAGAGCAAACCGCACCAGGGCGGAGCGCAAGTCGCCGGAGGAGCGCTCTGCCGAGATCCAGGATGCGGCGCGCTCGATCGCCCTGTCCGGTGGCCTGACCGCGATCACCCTGCGGAGCGTCGCCGCACAGGCCGGGGTGACCCCGGCACTGGTCGCGCATTACCAACCCAGCATGGAATCCCTGGTCGCGAGCACATTCACGGCCGTCGTTCGCACCGAACTGGCGGACGTCGCCTCCCTCCTCGGGCCGTTCCCGACCGCGACCGAACGCCTCGCGCACCTCATCGACACGCTGCAGGACGGCAGCCGCGACGACCTGACGCTCGTCTGGGTCGACGCCTGGAGCCTGGGACGCCGCAGCGACCTGCTCGCATCGGCGGTGCGAACCCAGATGGACGCCTGGGAGGCGCTCATCACCGACGTGCTCGTGGAGGGCTGCGACGCCGGTGAGTTCAGCACCGGTGATCCGGACACCGTCGCGTGGCAGCTCCTCGGCATGATCGACGGCCTCAACGCCCAATCGCTCGTGCACTACCGGGATGCGCCTTCGCGAGGACGCCTCATCGCGCGCGCGATCGAGCACGAACTGGGCCTCTCCCCCGGCGCGCTCACCGCCGCCGCCGCCGCACCCCGGCGCTGACGCACCACGGCGCCGCCGCACCCCGGCGCTGACGCACCACGGCGCTGACGCGCCCACTTCGCCGAGCACACGGTTCTTCCCGTTATGAGCCACTCTTTTCGGGAAGAACCCTGTGCTCGCGCGAGCAGGTTACTTCTTGGGTGCCGGCGGCTGGCAGACGGCGGCGGCCTTCATGGCCGTGACCGCCTGCGCTTCCGACCACGGGAGCGCCACGGGCGCCGGCTTCCCCGACTTGGACGGCGCTTTCGACGCGATCGATGCCAGCTGCTGGGCGAGCTCCTGGGCGAACCCCGCACGAGCGGATGAATTGTTGAGTGCCACGACGACCGTCAGCCCGCTCTCGGGGTCGGCGAACATCGCCGAGATGAAACCCGGGATCTCACCCGTGTTGCCGCGCAGAGGGCCGAGTTTCAGCATCCCGAGACCGTAGCTCTGCCACGACGGGGCGGTGCCGCCGAGCGGAACGCCCGTGTCCTGTGCCCTGGCCGCGGCCGCTGACAGGAGTGACCCGGTTGCGAGCGCCTGCACGAACGTCTTCAGGTCCGTGATCGTGGAGATCGCACCGGATGCCGTCCATCCCATCGACGGGGACAGGGACGTCTCGTCGAGCGTCGTCCCACATTGCAGAGCGCCCGCCGCGTCGAGGGAGGTCGCGTATCCGAGCGGATGCGGTGACGGGATCGAAAGCTGGCCCGCATCCGGGAAACTCGAATGCGCCATCCCCAGCCGGTCGAAGATGTAGTGCCGGTACAGGTCGGACCAGCTCATGCCGGTCGCGGACTGCAATGCCATCCCGAGCATCACCATCCCGGCCTGCGAGGCGTTGTACAGCTGGCCGGGCGAGCCGGCTGGTTTGGTGGCGATGCCGTCGCTGAGAAGCTCCATCGCCGGCCACTGCCGCGTCGGGTTCGCGACGAAGACCGGCCGCAGCTGCCGCGCATAGTCTCCGATGCCCGAGGTGTTCTGGCACAGCTCACGCAGCGTGATTCCGTCGACACCGATCATGCGCGGCAGGTAGAGCGACACCGGATCGTCCAGTTTCACCTTGCCTTCGTCGACGAGCGACAGCAGGACGGAGCACGTCATCGAGGTCGTGTTGGTCGCGATCCGGAAATGCATGTCGGCCGTCATCGGGTTGGACCCTTTGGTCGCCGTGGTCCCGAGTCCGTCGACGTAACTGCCCGCCCAGGGCGCCCAGACGCCGACGAGCGCTCCGGATGCACCGGCCAGCTTCATCGCATCCGTCACCGCGGTCTCGAGCCGGCCTTCGATCGTCGCCGGGAATGCGCCCTGGACCTGCTGGGGAAGTCGCGCTGTCGCGTCGGCGTGGGGGGTGCACGCTCCGAGTACCACGGCCACAAGGCTCGCCAGTGCGACAGCGGTCGCCCGCTTCGCCCCACGAAAGCCTCGAACCATTCCCATCCCCCGATGGTTGTTGCACCAACTTGCCTGAATTCTAACCGAGATGGCCAGTATGCGATCAGTGCCGGAGCGCGGGGCCGATCGCGGTCATAACGTTTCGGCTCCAATCCGATCGAGGACGACCTCCGAATAGTTCGTATACGGCGTACGCCGTTGTCACACAATGAGGAGTCGTGAAATGCGCACATCACCAAATCGCCTGGTCGGAACCATATTCGGAGCGGTCTACCTACTTGTAGGGGCACTCGGATTCGCCTACACCGGCGGTGTCGGATTCGTTGCCACGCAGGGTGGCCTGATCCTCGGAATCTTCGAAGTCAACCCCCTCCACAACATTGCCCATCTGCTCATCGGAGCCGCCCTTCTGATCGCCGGCCTGTCCAGTGTCGTCGCCGCGAAGACCGTCAACATCGTCGTCGGCGCGGCCTACCTGCTGCTCGGAATCGTCGGCTTCTTCCTCGCGGGCACGGGTGCGAACATCCTCGCCCTGAACACACCCGACCACTTCCTGCACCTCGCATCCGCGATCGTGCTCCTGGGTGTGGGACTCGGGGCGGAGCGTGCCTCCCGCCGTTCGGCCGCGGTCGCGTGATGACCGCCACGGCGAGCCGAGGGGGTGATTCCGTGCCGCAGACGTCCGGCGGCATTGCTCCGAGCGCTACGTCGACAGCCCCGGCGACACGGGCCTGGCTCGCCGTGGCTGCACTCGGCGCGGGGCTGCTCCATCTCGCGACGGGGGCGGGCGCGACGCTGCCGGCCCTCGTCGCGCTGGTGTTCTTCGGCGGGGCCGAAGTGGTGTGGTCACTTGCCTGTCTGGCGCGTGATCGAGCGCCAGCAGCACGTCTCGTGGTCTACGCCGCACTTCTCCCGGTCGGATGCTGGGCCGCGATCGCCACGGTGGGCGCCGGTTCCGGGGTCTCCCCCGCTTTCGCCGCCCTCCCGGCCTTCCCGCTGCTCGTTGCCAGCGCCCTCGACGTCGCGATCGCGATGACTCTGGCCGTGAGCATCCGTCGTGCCGCACGGGGGAGAGGTTCGGCGCGGGCTTCGGCCGGGCGATTCGTGGCCGGACTGCTCGTGAGCGCTGCGGCCGTCACGCTCGTTACGGTGCCGGCACTCGCCATGACCGGACCCGGCGCGCAAGCGGTCAATGTGCACCTGCTGCACGAGGGCGGCCACCACCACTGACCCACCGACCTCGGGGCTGGTCAGCGCTCGCGCATGAACCGTTCGACGTCGGCGTCCACCATGATGTCGCTCGGGCGGAGCGGACGGGTCAGATAGAGGCCCTCGAGCGAGGTGATCCTGCTTAGTGCAACATACGTCTGCCCCGGGCTGAACGCCCGCGCCCCCAGGTCGACGATGGCGCTGTCGTATGTCTTGCCCTGCGACTTGTGGATGGTGACCGCCCACGCGAGTCGCAGCGGGAACTGCGTGAACTCGGCGACCACATCCTTCGTCAGCTTCTTGGTCGCGGGGGAGTAGGAGTACTTGAACTTCTCCCAGATCGCCGGTTCGACCTCGTGGATGTGGCCGTCCACATCGACGTACACCGTCGAGTCGATGCGCGTCACCGTGCCGATCGTGCCGTTCACCCAGCGCGGCCCGTCACCCGTGCCGACGTCGTTGCGCAGGAACATGACCTGCGCACCGACCTTGAGCTCCAGCACCTCGTCGGCGGGAAACGCACGCCCACCGAAATCACCGCTGACCTCGGCTTTGGCCGTGAGTGCCCGGCCGGGTAGCTGCCGGAGCGCCGTCGAGTTGATGCGATTCACCGCATCGTTGCGCGTGGCGAGAGTGATGGTTCCGTCATCGGGTGCGGGGCGCGCCCCTGTCTCGTTGAGGCGGTCGGCGATCTCCTTCGTGACCCGCCCGTGGCGGACCGCGTTCAGCATCGCCTTGAAGTCGGCCTCGTGCTGACGATGGATCTCGGTGAGTTCGACGATCTTGAGATCGGCTTCGCGCCACACCTTCGCGTCGAAGAACCACATCGAACGGTACGTGTCGCCGAAGTAGGCGCGCTCATCGGAGTCGCCCGGCACCGGCGCGAGCTGGTATGGGTCGCCGAACAGCACCACCTGCACACCGCCGAACGCTTCGCGCGGTCGCTGTCTCGCCTGGCGCAGGCTCCGGTCGATCGCATCCATCAGGTCGGCGTTGACCATCGAGATCTCGTCGATCACCAGGGTGTCGATCGTGTTCAGGAGCTTCCGCAGTTCGGCACTCTGGTCGATGTCGTGGTCTGCGATGACACCGATCGGGAGGCGGAACAGCGAGTGGATCGTCTGGCCGCCCACATTGAGAGCGGCGACCCCGGTCGGCGCGCTGATGACCAGCTGTTTCTCGGTGTTCCACGACAGGTGGTTGAGCAGTGTCGACTTTCCCGTGCCCGCGCGCCCGGTCACGAAAACGTGCTCGCGCGTATGCTCGATGAGCTCGTACACGGCCGTCTGCTCGGCCGAGAGGGGGAGCTGACCCACCTGCGTCCCCTTTCCTGCGATGCGAAGCCCGTTCAGCCTATCCCGCCGACGAGGCGCGGGAGGCCGTCCACGCCCGCCCTGTGAGCGCATCCTAGGATTGCCTCATGCCCGAGGTTGCCGATGACAGTGCGCCCGCGCATCCGGTCGCTGCACTCAAACCGCGCACCCGCGTCATCGTGCTCTGGTCCGGCATCGGAGCGCTGCTCCTGATCGCCTTCGCAGCGGCGATCGGCGCGCTTCAGCGCGACGTGTACAGTCCTTCCGGTTTCGTCTCCGGCTACCTGCACGCGCTCGCCCGCCAGGATGCCCGCGCGGCACTCGCAATGCCCGGCGTCGACGCGTCCGACAGCGCTCTCGCCGCAGCCGGGCTGCCGACCGCGCCGTCACGGGAACTCCTGCGGTCGGATGTGCTGGCAGAGGTGTCGGGTATCCGTATCGTTCACGACGACTCGCTCGCCGACGGCGTCCACCAGGTGGCGTTCGACGCGGTCGTCGACGGCACTCCGGTTTCGTCGACGTTCCGGGTGAAGCAGACCGGGAGCGTTCTCGGCCTTCTGCCCACCTGGCGCTTCTCGACGACACCGCTCGCCGTCGCGGGCGTCACCGTCGAGCATGCCGAGACCTTCACTGTGGCCGGTCACACTCTCGACACCCGAGCCGCCGACCCGACGCAGCCGGCCGATGCGTTCAACACGAAGGCCGACTACGTCGTCTTCGCGCCCGGCGTCTACCGGCTGGGGCACGTCTCCACGTACCTGAATGCGGATCCGGTCTCGCTCCTCGCTCGCAAGCCCGGCGCTGTGGTGTCCGCCTCGGTGGTCGCACAACCGAACTCGGAGTTCGTGTCGCAGGTGGAGACGCAGCTCGACGGCTACCTCAACGCGTGCGCGAAGCAGCCCGTTCTGCAGCCGAGCGGATGCCCTTTCGGTGTCGTCATCGACGACCGGGTCGTCGGTGCGCCCGCCTGGTCCATCGTGCGGTACCCGCCGGTGACCCTTGTGGCGGGAGCGAACGGCTGGCAGATGGCCTCCGCGGAAGGCATCGCCCACCTGCACGTGACCGTCCAGTCGCTGTTCGACGGAACGATCTCGACGCGCAGCACGGACGAACCCTTCTCCGTCGCCCTGTCGAGCATTGTGATCCGCCCGGATGGTGCACTCGACATCGTCGTCGCAGGCTGACACTGCGGCGTCGGCCGCCGCACGTCGTGCCCCTCGCCGCACTCGTTGTCGCCCGCCGCACTCGTTGTCGCCCGCCGCACTCGTTGTTGTCCGCCGCACGTCGTGCCCCTCGCCGCACTCGTTGTCGCCCGCCGCACTCGTTGTCGCTCGCCGCACTCGTACAACGACGTGCGCTGGGACGAAACGAGTGCGCGAGCCAACCGCACTCGCGACGCCGGCCGACGACTGCGGTCAGCGCGAGCTGTGGTCGTGCTCGGCCAGTCGGGCCAGTCGCTCGTTGTACGCGTTGAGCTCGGCTTCGCCCGTGCGATCGGCGTTCCGATCGCTACGTTTGGTCTCTTTCGCGTCGCTCCGGCTCCACTGGATGGCGACGACGATGGCGAGGATGACGGTCGGGATCTCGCCGATGCTCCACGCGATCCCCCCGCCGGTCTGCTGGTCGGCGAGCGGGGTCTGCCCCCAGGTTCGGCCCATCGCGCCGAACCAGTCGGCGAGGAGGAGGCCCGACGAGGTGATGAGGCTCAGCCCGAAGAACGCGTGGAAGGCCATGGTGCCGAGCAGCAGCACGAGCCGGAACGGGTAGGGCAGTCGGTAGGGGACAGGGTCGATTCCGATGAGGGACTGGACGAACAGGTATCCGGTGATCAGGAAGTGGATGATCATCCACTCGTGACCGATGTGGTCGGTCGTCGCCCACCGGAAGAGCGGCGTGTAGTAGAACGCCCAGAGCGACCCGGCGAACAGGACCGCCGCGACGATCGGGTTGGTCAGGAAGGCGGCGACGCGCGAGTGCACGGCCAGCATGATCCACTCACGCGGGCCCCGCGAGCCGTCCGCGCGTTTGCGTATCGTCCTGAGCGCGAGCGTGATGGGGGCGCCCGGCACGAGAAGCAGCGGCACCATCATCGTGAGCACCATGTGGGCGAGCATGTGCGACGAGAACAAGTACTTCTCGTACACGTTCACTCCGCCGGACGTGATGTAGAACAGCAGGACGATCCCGGCGATCCACAGGATCGTCCGGTGAATGGGCCAGCGGTCGCCGCGTTTCGCGAGCCTGCGCACGCCGGCGAGGTAGAAGAAGACGGCGAAGGCGCACCCGATCACCCACACCAGGTCGACGTTCCAGCTCGTGACGTAGCTGGCCGCGGTAAGGGCCGGAGGCAGCTTCTCGCCGGTGAGGATCTCGGCGGGCGTCGGCGCCGCTCCCAGCTTCTCGGCGACCGGCGTCGCCGTACGGGCCAGTGCCGCAGCGACTCCGGATGCGATTCCCATGAACGCCAGTTCGGCCGTCACCAGCCACCAGAAAGCGCCTCGCTTCGAGCCCGATCGCAGCCGCCCGATCAGGTAGCGCCGCTGGGCGACACCGAACACGCCCAGGGCGACGAGCGCGGCCACCTTGACCAGCACCAGGATGCCGTAGGGCGTGGCGAGCTTGTCGAGCGTGCCGATGCGGAGTTCTGCGCTCACGTAGCCTGACGCCGCCACCACCACGAAGCAGACGATGGCGAGAGTCGAGTACCGCTCGATGACCGGCACCAGTCGACCGCCGTCGAGTGTCGTGCGGATGAGGACGACGGTGAGCAGGCCGCCCAGCCAGATCGCCGCGAAGGCGATGTGCAGGCCGAGTGCCGTGATGGCCGCGTCGTGTCCGGCGGTACCGGCCGCGTGGCCCTGCTGTGCCATCGGCAGGAGGGACAGCAGGGCGAGCGCAGTGACGAACGCGAGCGCCGTCTGGTTGCGGACGGCGAAGCAGAGCACGGTCACGGCCGCCGCTATGAGCGTCGTTCCGAGCCACGCCTGGCCGAGCGAAACGCTCGTCACGAAAGAGCTCAGGCCGTCGGTGAACGTCTGGTCGAGGGAGAACGGGATGCCCGTCACACTCACGAAGGTCAGGAGCCCCGTGATCGCGCTGGCCACCGTCATCACCGCCGCCGATGCGGCAGCGACGTCAAGGGAGCGATTGAACTCGGGCTGGCGGGGGGACAGCGCGAAGCACACGAGAAGGAGCGCACCGATCATACCCGCAGCGCTCAGGTTGACGATGAGCTTCGCGGCCGGGAGCCCATAGCGAACGAGCGCGCCCGGGTCGGCGAGCAGGGGCGCGGCCGCCCCGCCACCGAAGGCGAGGGCCGCGAACAGAGCGAGAAATGCCACCACCACGAGCACGACGGGACCGGCTACGCGGAGAACTCTGGGCACTGATCAAGACTATGTCGTGCGCGCTGTGAGCAGGCACACAAGGAGCCTGCTGTGAATATGCGAGGAGGGGGACGCCGACCTGCGGCGCCCCCCTCGTCGAAAGCGGAGACTACTTGACTGCGGCCTTGAGCTTCGAGCCGGCGGTCAGCTTGACGCGGTGGCCGGCCGGGATGGCGATCTCGGCACCGGTCTGGGGGTTGCGGCCCGTGCGTGCGGCGGTCTCGGTGCGCTCGGCGGCGAGCCAGCCCGGGATGGTCACCTTGCCACCGTTTGCCACGGTGTCCGCGACAGTGGCGAAGAATGCGTCGAGCACGCCACCGACGGCGGCCTGGCTCTGACCGGATGCAGCGGCGACTGCGGCAACGAGCTCGGTCTTGTTCAGCGACTTGTCAGCCATTGAGTGTCCTCCTCGGACCTTTTTGCTGTATTACAGCTTTCTAGTGGAACGGTTGAGGCCACGAAGGGCCATTACGTCTGGTCGGTTTGACCGCCTTGAATGTATCAGAAACCCGCGTGTTTTCGCGGATTTGCGGGCTTTTTCAGCAATCTCTACGCGTGTTGCGAACACGCGGCCACGGGTTCATCCGCCGGCGCGAACGACAAAGGGGGCGTCCGACCGAAGTCGGACGCCCCCTTTGAGTGAACTGGTGCGTCTACCAGTCGTGCTGACTACCAGCTCGACTTGGTGATGCCGGGCAGCTCGCCACGGTGGGCCATGTCGCGGAAACGAACCCGCGAAATGCCGAACTTGCTGAGGTTTCCGCGGGGACGACCGTCGACGGCGTCGCGGTTGCGCACACGCACCGGGGACGCGTTGCGGGGGAGCTTCTGCAGGCCGACACGGGCGGCTTCGCGGGACTCGTCGGTTCCGTTGGGGTCGACGAGCGCCTTCTTCAGCTCCAGTCGCTTGGCGGCGTAGCGGTCGACGACCACCTTGCGCTGCTCATTGCGGGCGATCTTGCTCTTCTTGGCCATGGTCTAGCGCTCCTCTCGGAACTCGACGTGCTTACGCACGATGGGGTCGTACTTCTTGAGCACGAGACGGTCGGGGTCGTTGCGGCGGTTCTTCTTGGTCACGTACGTGTAGCCCGTGCCAGCCGTCGAACGAAGCTTGATGATCGGACGGATGTCCTGCTGCTTTGCCATTAGATCTTCTCCCCACGGGCCAGGATGTCCTTGACGACGGACTCGATGCCACGGACGTCGATGACCTTGATGCCCTTGGCGCTGACGGTGAGCGTGACGTTACGGCGAAGCGACGGAACGTAGTACGTCTTCTTCTGAACGTTCGGGTCGAAACGACGCTTGGTGCGCCGGTGCGAGTGCGAAATGTTGTGACCGAAGCCGGGAACCGCTCCAGTCACCTGGCAGGTTGCTGCCATGGTTTTCCTCCAATACCGCGGAGCAGGAGTGCTCCGCCCAAGATCCCTTGTCGGCACGCACAACACACCTGCTCGCGAAAGTAAGTGGATTGACGCACGATCCGAGTGGGAGAGGCCCACTCAGCCAAACATCAATACTACGTTGAAGAGCTGCGCACCTGCAAACCGAGTCAGGATCCCGCGGCGGATGCACCACCGAACGCCCGGTTCGCGATCGCCTGCACGTCCCGGTCGAGTACATCGATGCGCGAGTCGAGAGCGTCGATGCGGACTCCGATCCGGGCATCCAGTGCGTCGATTCGCTCCGTGAGCCGCACCTCGAGCGCCTCGAACCGATGGTCGATCATCTCGAATCGACGGTCGATCAACTCGAACCGGTAGTCGAGCCCCGTGAACCGCGCTTCGATCCGCTGGTCGAGCGCGTCTATCTGGTCGAGCACCCGGCCGATCGACTGCTGCAACAGGTTTGTTGCAAAGCGGGCCATCAGGCCGCACGTCCCGATCAGAGTTGCCGCCAGCACTCCGATTACCGTCCATGTCTGAGCTTCCGTCACTGTCATCACCTTTCCACCGTGCCACATCGACGTTTCGACGGTAGGGCGGTCAGGACGATCGACCCCGGCGAAGGTGGATATCTGTGGACAGATCGGCTCAGGCCGGAATTGTGGAGGAGCAGTTGGCGCACAGTCCGAACACGTCGACCACGTGCTGCGCCTCGGTGAAGCCGTGCGAGGCGGCGGCGGCCTTGGCCCACTGCTCCACCGCATCCGCTTCGATCTCCACCGTGAGCCCGCAGTTGCGGCAGATCAGGTGATGGTGGTGACCGGTCGTGCACGCGCGGTACAGGCTCTCCCCGTCCGGGGACTGCAGCGAGTCCGCGTCTCCCTCCGACGCGAGGTCGGCGAGAGCCCGGTAGACGGTGGCGAGGCCGATCGGCGAACCCGCCTCGTGCAGGTTCATGTGGAGGCCCTGCGCGCTGATGAAGCCTTCCGTCGAGGTCAGCGCCTCGCGGACGGCTTCGCGTTGCCAGGTGTTGCGCTTCACGATCTCAGGCTAGCTCTTTCTGGAGGTCCCGAGCCGGACGCCCGGCCTCCGTCAGGGCCCCGGAACGCTGAGGGCGTGCGCGGCGTGTGGAACGCCGCCCGCCGACGATCCGGCACACGACGTAGATGACGAACGAGATGGTCGTCACGTACGGACTGATCGGCAGCGATCCGCCCAGGGCGAGCATGATCCCGCCCACCACGGAGACCAGGGCGAACACCACGCTCAGCACGGGCACCGCGAGCGGTGACGACGAGATCCGCATCGCCGCCGCGGCGGGCGTCACGAGCAGGGACAACACGAGGAGCGCACCGACGATCTGGATCGAGACCGCGACGGCGAGCCCGAGCAGCACCATGAACGCCAGCGAGACGAACCGCACCGGAACCCCGCGCGACGCCGCCACGTCCGCATCCAGGCTGTCGAAGCTCAGCGGCCGCCACATCACGAGGAGCCCCACCAGCACGAGCGCGCTGATGGCGATCAGCCAACCGAGCTGCGGGTCGTCAACGGACACGATCTGGCCGGTCAGCAGACCGAACTTGTTCGCGCTTCTGCCCGGGTACAGCGCGAGGAAGAGGATGCCGAGACCCAGCCCGAAGGGCATGAGGACCGCGATGATCGAGTTGCGGTCGCGCGCTCTCGCCCCGAGGATCCCGATCAGCACGGCAGCGATCAGGGATCCGGCGAGCGAGCCGATGACGACGTTCACCCCGAACAGGAGGGCGGCGGATGCTCCCGCGAACGACAGCTCGCTGATCCCGTGTACCGCGAACGCCATGTCGCGCTGCATCACGAACACACCGATCAGGCCCCCGATGACCCCGAGGACGGCGCCGGCGAGGATCGAGTTGTGCACGAGCGCGAGCAGTTCGCCGTAGTTGGCGAAGTCGAACAGCTGCGACCAGAGGTCGGGTGTGGCGGTCATGCGACGGGCTCCCGGTATTCGGACGGTTCGGGATGCCCACCACGCACATGATCATGGTGATCGTGTGTCTCCGCATCCGGGATCCCGACGACCACGATCCTGCCGCGGCTTCGGATCACATCGACTGGCGTGCCGTACAGGTCGGTGAGCACATCGCTGCGGAGCACCTCATCGGGGGTGCCCTCGCGGAATCGGCCGCCGGCCAGGTAGAGCACCTTGTCGACCATCCCGAGCACCGGGTTCACATCGTGTGTGACGAACACGACCGCGCTGCCGTGCTCCCGCCGCCTGCGGTCGATCAGCTCACTGACTCCGCGTTGGTGCTGCAGGTCGAGCGAGAGCAGCGGCTCGTCGCAGAGCAGCAGGGCGGGGTCGCCGGCGAGCGCCTGGCCCACGCGGAGCCTCTGCTGCTCACCGCCCGACAGGTTGCCGACGGGGACGTCCGCGTAGCGCCGTGCACCGACCGCGTCGATCAGGAGCTCGGTCTGCCGGCGGTCGTCCTTCGTCGGGAACGGCAGTCCCCAGCGGTGCCCGTTGACGCCGAGGGCGACCAGGTCGCGGGCGCGCATCGGCGTGCCGGCGGCGATCAGCTTCTGCTGCGGGATGTAGCCGATGCGCCGATCGCCCGCACGAACCTCGTGCCCGTCGAACTCGATCGTGCCGGCGTCCAGTCTCTGCTGCCCGAGGATCGCCTTGAGCAGACTGGTCTTGCCCGACCCGTTCGGCCCGAGGACGGCGACGAATTCGCCTGCGTGCACGTCGAGCGAGAGGCCACTCCAGAGGGTGCGATCGCCGAAACCGAGGTCCGCGTCGCGCAAGCGGAGCACGACGGGTCTCTCCGACGGCGCAGGGACGAGGTCGAGTGGTTCGGAGTCCGTCATGATTCGTGCCTCACTGTCCGTGCTCATTTGCCAAGGGCTGCGGCGATGGCGTCGAGGTTGCCGCTCATCCAGCCGATGAAGTCCTTGCCCGGCGGGAGTGTCTCGGTCACCGGCACGACCGGCACATTGGCGCTCTTCGCTGCCGTGATGACCTTGTCGGTCTCGGGACCACTCGTCTGCGCGTTGTAGGCGAGCAGCTTCACCGCGCCGCCACGGAAAAGGTCGACCGTGCTCTTGAGCACGGCGGGGGAGACGTCCGTGCCCTGTTCGATCGCGTGGCTGAACGCCGGGGGCGTCTTGTCGACGAGTCCGATCGCGTCGAGCATGTACAGCGGTACGGGCTCTGTGATGGCAACCCCTTCGCCCGCGTATTTCGTCTTGAGCGCGGCCTCCCGCGACTGCAATGCCGTGAGTTTCGCCGTGAACGCGGCGGCGTTCGCCGTGAACGTGGCCGCCTTCGACGGGTCGGCTTTACCGAGTTGCGTTGCGTACGTGTCCGCGAACTTCGCGACAGTGGGCAGGTCGTACCAGACGTGCTCGTTGAGGTCACCGTTCGCGTCGGGCTTCTTGCCCGAGATGTCGACCACGTTGAGGACCGTTGCCTTCGTATGAGCGGCCTTCATCATCGTGCCCATGAAGTCGTCGTAGCCACCGCCGTTCTCGATGATGATCGCGGCTTTGGAGAGGGCCAGCTGATTCTGCGCGCTGGCCTCGAACGAGTGGGGATCCTGCGCCGGGTTGGTGATCAAGGCGGTCACAGCGACCGCGTCACCGCCGATGGTCGCGGCGATGTCGCCGTAGACGTTGGTGCTTGCGACGACCGGGATGGTTCCGGATGCGGTCGCCCCGGTTCCGGATGCGCCCGCTGAGCATCCCGCCAGCAGGAGCGTTGAGACGGTGGCGACGACGAAGACGAGTGATCTGGGCACTCCATGAATTTAGCCCTAATTGATAATGATTGTCAAAACCATCATCAACACCGTGCCTAATCGAGCAGGAGCGCAGGCTCCTCGATGATCGCCGCGACGTCCGCGAGGAAGCGGCTCGCCACATCCCCGTCCACGATCCGGTGGTCGAACGAGGCGCCGAGCGTCGTGACCATGCGCGGCCGCACCTCGCCGTCGACGACCCACGGCTTCTGCTTGATCGTGCCGAGCGCGACGATGCCCACTTCGCCCGGGTTCAGGATCGGCGTACCCGTGTCCATGCCGAACACTCCGACGTTCGTGATCGTGATCGTGCCGCCGGCCATGTCCGCCGGCTGGGTGCGTCCGTCGCGGGCAGTGAGCGTCAGCCGTTCGAGCGCCCCCGCAAGCTCGAGCAGCGACATCGCCTGCGCTTCCTTCACGTTCGGCACGATCAGCCCGCGCGGGGTCGCCGCCGCGATACCCAGGTTCACATAGTGGTGGACGATGATCTCCTCATCGGTCCACGTGGAGTTCACCGTTGGGTTGCGGCGCACCGCCCAGATCATCGCCTTCGCCATGATGAGCAGTGGCGACACTTTGACTCCGGCGAAGTCGGGCGAGTTCTTGAGGCGCTTGACGAACTCCATCGTGCGGGTCGCATCCACATCCACGAACAGGCTGACGTGCGGTGCCGTGAACGCGCTCGAGACCATCGCCTGCGCGATCGCCTTGCGGACACCCTTCACGGGGATGCGCTCCTCGCGTGCATCCGGCCACTCCGGTGTCTGGATGTTGCGGAACACGCTCGCCTGGGTGGCTTCGCGCAGCACGTCGTCGCGGGTGATGTCGCCGATCGGACCGGTCGCCGTGACCACCGCGAGGTCGACGCCCAGGTCTTTGGCCAGCTTCCGGATGGGCGGCTTGGCGATCACGGGAACCGACGAGGCGGGCGCCGTGGCGGCTTCCGGCCGCGCCGGGACGTGCTGGGTCGGCTGAGCGGCGTGGGTGCCGTGCTGCGTGGTCGCTCCCGGCGCCTCGACGACCGGGATGGCGGCGGTCCCCGGATGCGTCACCCGGCGGCGCCTGCTCGTCACGTGTCCCGTGCTGCCGTAGCCGACGAGCGGCGCAGGTTTGTCGTCCGTCTCGTGCGAGACGCTCGCGGCGGTGTCGGCCGCGGCCTCGTCGACCTCAGGGGTCGAGCCGTGCGCCGGCGCGCCGAGCGAGACGCCCGCATCCGCCGAACTCGACGAGACGGTGATGATCGGAGTCCCCACGTCGACCGTCTGCCCTTCGGACACCAGCAGTTCGCCGACCGTCCCTGCGAACGGCGACGGCAGCTCGACCAGCGACTTCGCCGTCTCGATCTCCACGAGAACCTGATTGACCGATACCGTGTCGCCAGGCGCCACCTTCCATTCGACGATCTCCGCCTCGGTCAGGCCTTCGCCGACGTCGGGGAGGAGGAACTTCGATTCGCTCATGCTGCAGCTTCTTTCGGTCGGTTCGCCCGGGATGCCCGTGTGCGGGTCAGTATGCGAGGCTTCGGTCCACGGCCTCGAGCACCCGGTCGGCGTCGGGGAGGAACATGCTCTCGACCTTCGACGGCGGGTACGGGGTGTCCCAGCCGGAGACGCGGATCACCGGGGCCTCGAGGAAATAGAAGGCCTTCTCGGCCACCGTCGCGGCGATCTCGGATCCGACACTCACGTTTCCGTACGCCTCCTGCACCACGACGAGCCGGCCGGTCTTGCGCACCGAGTCGAGCACGGGCCCGTAGTCGATCGGCGCGAGCGACCGAAGGTCGATGACCTCGAGGCTCGTCCCCTCCTCGGCAGCGAGTTCGGCCGCATGCAGGAGGGTCGACAGGATGGCGCCGTGCCCGACGACGGTCACATCGGTGCCGACCCGGGCGACGCGGCTGGCGTGCAGCGGGGCGACGCTGTCGGTGAGGTCGATCTCGCCCTTGATGAAGTAGCGGCTCTTCGGCTCGAAGAAGAGCACAGGGTCGTCGGATGCGATCGCTTCCTGGATCATCCAGTAGGCGTCGTGCGAGTTGCTCGGGCTGACGACCCGCAGGCCGGGCGTGTGCGCGAAGTACGCCTCGGGGCTCTCGGAGTGGTGCTCGATCGAGCCGATGTGGCCGCCGTATGGCACCCGGATCACGATCGGCATCGTGATCGTGCCTTCGTGCCGGTTGCGCATCCGCGAGAGCTGCGTGGTGATCTGGTCGAACGCCGGGAAGATGAACCCGTCGAACTGGATCTCGCACACGGGGCGGTAGCCGCGCATGGCCAGACCGATGGCGGCTCCGAGGATGCCCGACTCGGCAAGCGGTGTGTCGAGCACACGGTTCGGGCCGAACTCGGCGTGGAGCCCTTCGGTGACGCGGTAGACGCCGCCGAGCGGGCCGATGTCCTCACCCATGAGCAGGACCTTGGGGTCGTTCGCGAGGGCGTCGTGGAGGCCTTTGTTGATGGCCTTGCCGAGAGGGAGCGTCACGACGGGGCTGGACGGGGCGACCGATGCGGGCTCGGGCTGGGGCTCGGGCTCGGGGGATGCGGCGGCCGGCTCGGCGGATGCGGGCTCGGGCTCGGGCTCATCCGCGTCCTCCACGACTTCGGCGTCCTCGACGATCTCGGCCTCCTCGATCACCGGGTAGCTCGGGTTCAGGTCGCTCATGCGCGCTCCTCATCGAAGGACGCCTCGTAGCGCTGCGCCCATTCCTTCTGTTCGGCGATCAGCGGATGCGGCTCCGAGTACACGTGGTCGAAGATCACGTCCATCGGCGGGGGAGTGACCTCGAGAAGCCGGCGGCGCGCATCCGCCGCAATGTCGGCCGCTTCCTCGTCGACCGAAGCGAAGAACGCGTCACCGACACCCAGGTCCGAGAGGTAGGTGCGGTAGCGGGCGATCGGATCGCGCGCGATCCACGACTGCAGCTCCTCCTCCGTCCGGTATTTCGTCGGGTCGTCCGCCGTCGTGTGGGCGCCGACACGATAGGTGAGCGCCTCGATGAGCGCGGGTCCGTAACCGGCGCGGGCGTCATCCATCCATTTCGACGTGACGGCGAAGCTGGCCAACACGTCGTTTCCGTCGACGCGGGTGCCGGGGATGCCGAAGCCGCTGCCGCGCAGATAGAGAGGGGTGCGCGACTGGCGTTCGACCGGCACGGAGATCGCCCACTGGTTGTTCTGGAGGAAGAAGACCTGCGGGGTCCGGTAGCTCGCAGCGAAGACGAGCGCCTCGCTGACGTCGCCCTGCGAGGACGCACCGTCGCCGAAGTAGACGATGACGGCTTCGTCGGTCTCGGGGTCGCCCGTCCCGGTCTTGCCGTCGAACTGGATGCCCATCGCGTAGCCGGTGGAGTGAAGGCTCTGCGTGCCGAGCACCAGGGAGTACAGGTGGAAGTTGCCGTTCTCGGCGGGATTCCACCCGCCGAGGGTGACACCGCGCAGCATGCGGAGGATGTTGACCGGGTCGAGGCCACGGATCATTCCGACGACGTGCTCGCGGTACGACGGGAAGATGTGGTCCTGGGGGCGGGTGGCGTAGGCCGATCCCACCTGCGCGGCCTCCTGGCCGTGGCTGGGAACCCAGAGCGCGAGCTGCCCCTGTCGCTGCAGGTTCGCCGACTCGTGGTCGAACCTGCGGACCACGGCCATGTCGCGGTAAAACCGGCGGTAGTCGTCCTCGGTCAGCCGTTCGAGGTACGGCACGTACTCCGCTGCGGATTCGCTCGGCTGGAACCGCCCCTCCGGGGTCAGGAGTTGTACGAACGGCGCTGGGCGCGGGGATTCCATCGAGGCAGCCACCGTACTAACCTAACCGCTTGGCCGGATGCCCATTTGGTAGGTTCTGCACAATATCTCCCGCAACTTGAAGGAGTTTGTCGACAGACGCGGCTTCGCCGACGCTGATCCGGATGCCCTCAGGCGGGAAGGCGCGCACGGTCAGGCCCGCGTCGAAGAAGGCATCGTTCGCGGACTCGGTCTCTTCTCCGGTCGCGAGCCAGACGAAGTTGCCCTGCGCCTCCGGCACGACCCAGCCCTGCTCGATGAGACGGGCACGCAGGTCATCGCGCACCATCGCGATCCTCGCCACTCGCTCCATCAGCTCGTCCTCGAGGTCGATCGAAGCGAGGGCGGCGACCTGGGCGGCATCGGTCACCGACAGCGGGATGGCGGCGGAGCGTGCCGCATCCAGGATGCGCTCCGGCCCCACGGCGTAGCCGATCCGGAGCGCCGCCAGCCCGTATGCCTTCGAGAACGTGCGGAGCACGACCAGGTTGGGGTAGAGGGAGAGGAGAGGGATGCCGTCCACGCTCGACGTGTTCGTCACGAATTCGTAGTAGGCCTCGTCGAGCAGCACGAGGAGGTCGCGGGGGACCTTCTCCATGAACGCCTCGAAGTCGCCCGCAGTGACGATCGTGCCGGTGGGGTTGTTCGGGGTGCACACGATGACGACGCGCGTGCGGTCGGTGATGGCGGCCGCCATCGCGTCCAGGTCGTGGCTGCCGTCGGCGCGGTTCGGCACGCGGATGCTCGTCGCGCCCGCGACCGTCACCAGCCCCGGGTAGGCCTCGAACGAGCGCCAGGAGTAGACGACCTTGTCGCCAGGTCCTGCGGCCGCGGAGATGAGCTGGGAGAGCAAGGAGACGGAGCCGCTGCCGAGGTGGACCTGCCCGACCTCGACACCGTGGCGCTCGGCCAGTCGGCCCCGGAGGGCGAGGCCACCCGCGTTCGGGTACCGGTTGAGGTCGGCGAGAACCGCTGCGACGGCATCCACCACGCCGGGAAGCGGCGCGTAGGGATTCTCGTTGCTCGACAGCTTGAAGCCGTCCGCGGGAGCGGGACGCCCCTGCTTGTAGGCGGCCACGGACACGATCTCCGGGCGCAGCTTCACGCCCGGCAGCTCAGAGTTACTCACAGGTCCAACTTAGCGGCGTCCACATTCCACAGCGGGAATTACTTCCTCGACCACCGCGACCCGCACTGCCATAGTGGTCCCATGAGATTCCTCCTCAAGCTCATCATCAATGCGCTGGCTCTCTGGTTCACCACGTTCATCGTGCATGGTGTCACGGTCAAGCCGTACGCGCCCGGCCAGCTGCCGACCCTCCTCACCTACCTGCTGATCGCGCTGATCTTCGGGGTGGTCAACGGCATCCTGGGCACGTTCATCCGTATTGTCGCGTTCCCGCTCTACGTGCTGACGCTCGGGCTGCTCGCACTCGTGGTGAACGCTCTGCTACTTCTCCTCGTCGCGTGGATCAGCAGCCTGCTGGGCTTCGGGCTCTACATCGACGGGTTCTGGGCGGGGTTCTGGGGTGCGCTGGTGCTCTCGATCATCTCCTGGCTCATCGGGCTGATCTTCCGCCCGGTCACGCGCTCTCGCTGACGCTGGGTCGAGCGCGGAAAGGCTTCAGGCATTCTGCGGAAGAATGGGTACTGTCGTCCCGTTCGCAAGGAGCCCCATGACCGCCCTGCCTCCCCAGCCGCTCAGCCCTCTCGACGGCCGCTACCGTTCCGCGGTGGTCGGCCTCGGCGACTACCTCTCCGAGGCGGGGCTCAACCGCGCACGCGTGCAGGTCGAAGTGGAATGGCTGATCTATCTCACGGGGCACCGGATGTTCGGCTCGTCCCCCCTCACCGCCGAGCAGATCGCCTCCCTGCGCGCCCTTGCAGACGACTTCGGCCAGCCCGAGATCGATCGGCTCGCCGAACTCGAGGCGAGCACGAAGCATGACGTGAAGGCCGTCGAGTACCTGGTGCGGGAACGGCTTCACGCACTCGGGCTCGACGACATCGCCGAACTCACGCATTTCGCCGCGACGAGCGAAGACATCAACAACCTGGCGTACGCGCTCACGGTGAGCGCGGCCATCCACCAGGTCTGGCTGCCCAAGTTCCGCGCCGTCATTGCCGAACTGCGGGCGCAGGCCCACCAGTATCGCGACGACGCGATGCTCGCGCGCACCCACGGGCAGCCGGCGACACCCACGACCATGGGCAAAGAGCTCGCGGTCTTCGCCTACCGGCTCGAGCGTGTGCAGCTCCAGATCGCCGGCACGGAATTCCTCGGCAAGTTCAGCGGCGCGACCGGCACGTTCGCCGCGCACCTCGTCGCCGATCCCGAGGCCGACTGGCAGCAGATCTCACAGGAGTTCGTCACGAGCCTCGGCCTCGACTGGAACCCGCTCACCACCCAGATCGAATCCCACGACTGGCAGGCCGAGCTCTACAACCGGATCGCGCACGCCAACCGCATCCTTCACAACCTGGCCACCGACATCTGGACCTACATCTCGCTCGGCTACTTCCGCCAGATTCCCGAACCGGGAGCGACCGGCTCGTCGACGATGCCACACAAGGTGAACCCGATCCGGTTCGAGAACGCCGAGGCCAACCTCGAACTCAGCTCCGCCCTGCTCGACTCGCTCGCCGCCACACTCGTCACCAGCCGCTTGCAGCGCGATCTGACCGACTCCACGACGCAGCGCAACATCGGCGTTGCACTGGGGCATTCGCTGCTCGCGCTCGACAACATCCAGCGCGGTCTCGGCCAGATCGACCTCGACCGCGACCTGCTGGCCGCCGACCTCGACGCGAACTGGGAGATCCTCGGCGAGGCCATCCAGACGGTCATCCGCGCTGAGGTTTCGGCCGGACGCTCGTCGATCGCCGACCCGTACGCGCTGCTCAAGGAGCTCACCCGCGGCAAACGCATCGGCCGCGACGACCTCGTCGAGTTCGTTCAGCGGCTCGATATCGGCGCGGCGGCGAAGGAGCGGCTGCTGGAGCTCACGCCGGGCACCTACATCGGCGTCGCTCCGCGACTCGTCGACCACCTCGGCCGCGCGTAACTGCGCGCTGGAGCTATAAGGATCGCATGCGATCCCGCGACGCCAGCGCGTAGCGGCCCCGAATCGTCTCGGAAAATCGCGTTATCGATTCTCGCGTTGAGCGTCCTTTCTCGGTGAAGAGAAGGGGAATCCCATCGCGCCCTGTGAGAACGCATAGCCATGAATCCATTCGTGCCGACGGTCAAGACCGTTGTATGAGCGGCGAACGCGATCCGGGCGCATTGCCCTTCACCGTGGCTGCTCCCCGAAGTCGCGGCGAGGTGGTCGCCGTGGTCTGCGACTACGGCCTTGACTTCGTGGGCGGGGCGCAGACGGCGATGCTCTCGGAGTGTCGCAGCCTCGTCGCCGCCGGCGCCCGCGTCGTGCTCGTCGTGCCCAACCATGCTCCTCCGGCCATGACCGCGGGCCTGCACGTTCATGCACTACCCGCATTCCGGATTCCGTTCACCGGGCTGCCCCTGTTCGCGAACGGTCGACGCCTCAGGTCCCGCCTGTCTTCGCTGTTCCGGCGCGAAGGCGTGACCTCCGTTCACGCCCATTCCGAGTTCGGACTCGCTGTTGCAGGGCTCGAGGTCGCGCGCGAGCTCGGCCTCCCCTCAGTGATGACTGTGCACACGTTCTTCTGGCGGGGCCCGTTCCGCTGGTTCGCTCGACCCATCGCCACGCTGGCCCGCTGGTTTCTAGGTGCGCTCACCCGGCAGCGAGTCGGAGTGCCGACGGCGACCGGCGACCCGATCGGGGATGTCCTGCGCGGCGTCACAACGAACGCGACTGTCCTCGCCGACATCGTGATCTCGCCGTCACAACACCAGGCGGAGGCCCTGCGCGCCGCCGGTACGAGCAACGTCAGGGTCCTCCCGAACACAGTTCTTCATCCCCCTGCCTCTCTCCCGAGGCCGGCACGCGCGACCATCCCCGTCACCGGCCCGCTCCGGCTGCTCTGGATCGGGCGGTGCGCGCCCGAGAAGCGTCTCATTCCGTTCGTAGAGGCGAGCGTCCTCGCTTTCGACACGCTTTCTGAAGGCGCACTGACCGTCGACATCGTCGGGGATGGCCCTGACCTCCCCCGGGCCCGAGCACTTGCCGCGAGGGCGAGAGCGATCCGCTTCCATGGCTCCGTTCCGAACGCAGACGTGCACGACCTCATCCGCGAATCGCACGTCGTAGCACTGACGTCCGACGGGTTCGACAACCAGCCGATGGTTGTCGTTGAAGCACTGAGAGAGGGCCGCGGCATACTCTACGTCGACCGACGCCTCACGGAAGGCCTGGACGTCGCAGGCATTCTCGCCCCGGCAGGCCCGGCCGGAATGGCCGAAACCATTGAGCGACTCTGTCTGGAACGCGACATCGTCGTGACTGCCGGTGCCGCGGCGCGGAAGGCTTTCGCCGCGTTCGAGCCCGATTACCACGCCACTGCTGTTCTCAGCATGTACGAGGCCGCCCGCTCACACCTGCTCACGCGGAGACGGGCCGGGGGGTGATGTCATGATCCGGATCTTCCTCGCTGCCATCCAGGGGTTCCTGCTTCTGCCGATTCTTTTGTCGGCGGTTCTCCTCCAGCGTGCGTTGGAGCGTAGCCGGCGTCGCCCGTGATGGCCGACCACCGGCCACGCCTGCTGCGTGCGTTCGCTGCGTTCACGTTCTTCACAGGGTGGGCAGGCGACTTCTGGCGCGGTCTCGGCGGATGGATCCTGTTCGGAGTCATCGCGGCGATCGTCGTCGGCGTCGGGGTCTGGATTGCGTGGCAAGCGCCCAGGCGACTGCCCGTACCGTGGACCCTCATCGTCTATTCATGCGTGCTCGCGCTGTCGATCGTCTGGTCCTCATATCCGGTCGTGACTGCGGCTGCGGCTGCCATCCAGGTGGCCATCGTCGTCGTCGCCGTCGGGCTCGCGTCGACCCTGACCATAGCCGAGCTCGTCAACGCAGCAACCAGCGCCTTGCGCTGGATCGTCGGACTGTCGATTGTTTTCGAACTGATCGTCGCTGTGATCATCCGTCGCCCCATCCTTCCGGCCTATCTCGCAGGAACGATCGATCCACCGACAGTGCTCTACTGGTCCCGGGACGAGCTGTTCGGCTCGGGCAAGATTCAGGGCATCACCGGAAACTCAAGCCTGCTGGCAATGGTTGCCCTCCTGCTCGCGATTGTGAGCGTCCTGCGCATCGTGCATTCACGTGTCCGACGTGTACAAGCCATCGCGTGGTTCGGAGTTGCCCTTGCCACGATGCTGCTCACCCGGGCCGCAACCGTCCTGATCGCATCAGTCGTCGTCGCCGTGGTCGCCGGAGTCCTCGTGCTCTGGTCCACGCACCGAGGATGGGCGGTGACCTCGCTCGCGGCCGGCGTCCTCGGCAGCGCGGCTGTCAGTTGCACAGAACCACTCCGATCTGCGCTCCTGGACGTGTTCGGTAAATCATCGGACTTGACCGGCCGCGCTGAGATCTGGGCGGCTGTCTGGCGGTATGTCGAACAGCGCCCCATCACCGGCTGGGGATGGTCGGGGTACTGGGCGCCGTGGGCTGAACCCCTCGGAACGATCGCTCGACGCAACGGCGTTCAGGTTCTGCATGCTCACAACGCATGGCTCGACGTCTGGTTGCAGGTCGGGATATTCGGGCTCCTCGCCTTCGCCATGATGATCAGCGCGAACATCACGGCGACGATCAAGCATGCGGAACACGTTCCCTGCAGCCCGCTCGTCCGGCTGACTCCGATACTCTTCCTGGTCGCTGCCCTCGTCCAAAGCCTCACCGAGAGCCGCCTGCTGATCGAAGGGGGTGCCTTCACCGCTATCGTGTTCTGGCTCGCAGCGAAGCGCACGCTGGTCGCGCATCCCGAGGTGTCCGAAGGAAACCCCCGTGGTGTCAGTGCGTGGAGTCGTCGCCCCGGTTCTGCTCCTCGAGGTCGCTGACCTCTTCGGCGTTCGGCTTGAACGCGAGCGAGAACATCGCGAGGCCCACGAGAGCCACGATGAAGGCGATGCCGAGGAAGATCGAGGCGAGCAGCAGCTGCCGCGTCGACATGAGCACGACCAGCCCCACGAAGACGGCGAGGATCGCCGAGATGACGAGCAACTCGACCGGCCGGAAGCGGTCTTTGCGGGTGGGCTGGTGCACGTTGCCGGGGGCAGCGGGCGCATTTGCGGGCACGTTCGAATCCTTCTTGCGGCTCATGATCCGCTCTCCATGGGGTGCTCGGTGGCCGACGCATGCTGTGCCGCCCACTTGAGCGAGAATCCCCCGATACCGAGGTAGACGCCGACGATCACGGCATAAGCACCGAACAGTCCGACCGCGAGAACGGAATCCGAGGGGATGAGTAGGAACACGATAGCGAGCACTGCTGTGAAGCCGCCGACGATCATCCAGTCGCGTGCCGATGGGTCTTTCGACCGGCTGCGTACCCCGCAGTAGAGCTCGATGAATCCGGTGAGAGCCGCCCACACGCTGACAAGGTAGAGGAAGAGCCCCAGGCCGCTGCCTGAGAGCGTAAGCGCCAGCACCCCGGCGATCACGCCGACGATGCCGTGAAGGACGAAAAGACGTCGCAGCGTGCGGTCGGCGACCGTGCGCAGACTCAGGATGCCCACCAGCAGCCCTTCCACGACTGCGTAGGCGCCGAACACGAGGAGCCCGAACGTGGCGGAGTGGTTCGCGCTGAACGTGACGACAGCGGCTGCGACCAGCGCTACCACCGCCCGCGCCACGGGAACGGTCCAATACCCTGAAGACTTCTGGGTGATGGGGGCGGCTGCCACTCGGCGACCTCTTTCGTTGGGCGGTGGAACCTCCCCAGTTTAGTCGGCCCCCGATCAGTCGGCGCTGCCTGCGCGTTCCCCGCTTGCCTCATCCCGCACGATCGCGGCCGGCACCGTCGCAGCCGGCACGGTCGCAGCCGGTACCCTCGCCGACGGGAGAAGATTCTTCGCCAGGTAGAACATCACGACGCTGGCGCCGATCAGTGCCGCTCCGATGAACGGCGCCGTCCGGTTCACGGCGTTGAGCAGGTCCATCCAGATGCCGAGCATCGCCTGATCGAGCGGATTGGAGCCTTGCCCGTTCGTCGTCGCGAACATGATGCCTTGCACCGCGTAGTCCAGGACCAGGCCGCCGGCGATGAGGCCGATGCCCCACCACAGAACCACTTTCGGGCGTAGTCGTGACATGGGCGCTCAATCTCCTTCATCGGAGTGACGTGGACAGTTCTGTCCCACCCTAGGGGTGTTTGTGTGAACGACCGCGTAAATCGTCGCTGCGAGCCGTGCGATTTTGCGGGGTGCCAGATATCTTGTCGCCTCCATGGTCCAAACTCTTTGTCGCTCCGAACAGATCACGGCCGCCGTGGTTCCGGCGTCAATCTCGTGCTGATCGGAAAGATCGCGGTCGCGAGGAGCATCGGCCGAGGGGACGGTAAGGACACCAAACCTGGGACCTCGTCCTTCTTGCGGGTTGCTCATGGTCACAGTGTGCGGCGACGATCGGAGGACGCGCCGGCACTAAACGGGTGAGCGAGACCCTCCTGCGACCCTTCCGGACTAGTGCTCACACGCGTGCAAGCCCTCCCGGGGAACGAAGATCCGCATGACCGATGGCCCTCGGTTCGCCCAGAGAGCGTAGGGGATGGCGACCAGCCGCACCTCATCGCTACCCCAGCGCCGACGTTCGCGGGGGCGGAGGGTAAAGAAGCCCTGAGCGTGCTCTATTTTCCGGAACCGACAGCGATGCCCGCGACCACATACTTCTGCAGGACGAGGAACACCACGAAGAGGGGAATGACCCCGAGCACAAGGGTGGGGAGGAGTTCTGAGGTGCTGAACGAGTGAGTTCCGATCGTCGCGTAGACGGCGAGCGTCACGGTCTGCTTGTCGTTCGACGACAGCAGGATCAGGGGCAGGATCAGGTCGTTCCACACCTGGAGGACGATGAAGATCGAGAGCGTGGCGGTGGCAGGACGCAGCAGCGGGAAGACCACTCTGAGATAGGTCCGGATGATTCCGCATCCGTCAACCGCTGCGGCTTCCTCGAGTTCTGGCGGAACGGTGCGGAGGAAGCCTGCATAGAAGAACACGGCGAACGGCAGGGTCAGGGCACTGTAGGCGAGGATGACGCCGAGGTAGCTGTCCAGCAGGTGCAGTTGCTGCATGATCTGGTACAGCGGGGTGATGACGACGAAGATCGGGATCGTCAAGCCTGCGACGAAGATCTGGTATGCCGTCCGTGTCCATTTGCGGGTGTAGCGGACGATTCCCCACGCTGCCAGTGACGCAGTGAAGATCGTCAGGACAGCTGTACCCCCGGTGATGATGAGGGTGTTCATGACGCTGCGCGGGTAGTTCATGTTGACGAAGGCGTCGACGTAGTTCTGCCACTGGGGGTGGAGTGGAAGTGCGAATGGATTGACCTGGGAGTCGGCGCCTGTCTTCAGCGAGACAGCGACCATGATGTAGATGGGCAGCAGCGTCAACAGGGTGAAGGCCACCAAGAGCGCCGACGCGGTCACTGTCGAAATGCGGCGGCGGATACGCCCGGATCGAACGCCCTGCCGCGGCAGGGCACGCACCGATGGTTCGGATGCCTGGGTGATTGCCATTAGACGTTGACCTCCCGCCGACGGAGCAATGTGGCCTGGGTCACGCCCACGATCACCGTCAAGAGTAGAAGCGCGACGGCCAGCGTCGTGCCGTATGCGAATTGGAAGCTCGAGAAGCTGGCCTGGTAGATGGAAAGGCTCAGGGTCTGGGTGGCACCGTCCGGGCCGCCCTGGGTCATGATGAACGGAAGGTCGAAGACGCGCAGGGATCCGATGACCGACAAGGTGATATTGATCGTCAGTGATGGCGCCAGAAGCGCCCAGTCGATATTCCAGAAGCGTTTCCAGCCCCGTGCCCCATCAAGCTGCGCGGCTTCCATCAGGCTGGGATCGATGGCCAGGTAGTTCGCGAGGAAGATCGTCGCCGCGTAACCCGTGTACATCCAGATGTACACGAAGGCGATCGACATCAACGCAGTGTTCGGGTCGCCCAGCCAGACCTGCTCGAGGGAATGGAGCCCGAGCGCATCCATGACCAGGTCGAGTGGGCCGCCGAGCGGGGAGTAGATGAAGGACCAGAGGTAGCCGACGGCGACGAACGCCATCATCGAGGGAAGAAGCAGGCCCGCCCTGACGAAGTTCCGGACCAGCTGCAGCTTGTGAAGCCAGTAGGCGACGAACAGGGCGATGGTGTTCTGCACGACGACGACAACGATCGTGTACACGAATGTATTGATCAATGCGCGCGCGATCGTGGGGTCCTTGAACATCTGAATGTAATTGGCCAGACCCACGAAGTTGCCACCAGAAGGGCCCACGGCATCGGTGAAACTCAACTCAACGCCCCGGATCAGCGGGTAGAGAACGAACGCGGCGAACAGCAGCGCGGCGGGCAGGATGAGCAACGCGGCGTTGCGTCCTCTGATGAGCACGGTGTCTCTTTCCGTTTGGTACCGGTGGGGCGTCAGCGATAGTGCGTGACGCCCCACCGCGCTAACTAGTGGGTCTTCGGAATCGTCTGGTCGAGCTTGGAGAGCAGGCTCGAGTTCGACTGGCTGGGATCGTTGAAGAGGGACGTTCCAACATCCCAGAACTTCGCCTCCGAGTTCGGGAACTGGATGAACTCGATCGGTGACGGAGTCGTGCGGTTGTCGTTGAAGGCCTCGACGAAGGCTGTCGCCTTCGGCATCGTCGGGCTCGGAACGTTCGAGAGGGTCGAGAACGAGTTCTCCGCCGCCAGGTAAGCCCCGTCGTTCGCCGGCTCGGTCATGAACGCCACGTACTCCTCAGCAGCCTTCTTGTTCTGTGAAGCGGCGTTGACGCCCCAGCCCGATCCGACGAAGGTGAAGCTCTTCGGCTTGGTGCCAGCGTCACCGCCGGGCACGGGGTTCAGCGAGAAGTCGAACTTCGCCTGCTTCTGGATCGTGCTGAGCTCCCACGCACCCATGATGGTGTAGGCCCACTTGCCGTCTATGAACTGGCCGTTGCCGACATTGAACGGCTCGATGCCGTTCATGAGCTTGCCGTTGACCGAACCGTCGGTCAGAAGTGTCCTCATCCGGTCGAAGACGGGCCCGAAGGCAGGGTTCCAGGTCGAGTCGCCCTTGTCATACTTTGAACCCCAGCTGTTGTCGACGAGACTTGCTGCCAGCGTCATCGAAAGCTGTTCGCTCGTCCAGCCACCCTGGTTGGCGAGGAGCAGGCCCGGCTGTCCGGCACCCTTGAGCTTCTTGAGCGAGTCGACGAACTCCGGCCACGTCTGCGGAACCTGATCGATTCCAGCCTTCTTCAGGATGTCGAGGTTGGCATACATGCCGATCGGGATGTTCTGCTGGGTGAAGGCGTAGGTCTTGCCGTTCACCTGACCGAACGGCGCAACGTTGGGAAGGAGGTTGCCGACCCACGGCTGGCTGCTGAGGTCTTCCAGGTAGCCCTGCTTGACCCACTGCTGCACGCGGGTCGGATTCGTCATCAGCACATCGGCTGCCGTGCCCGAGGCCAGACGCGTGTTGTTGTACTGGTCGTACTCTGTGTTCGAAACGTACTTGTAGTCGAGCTTGACGTTCGGGTACTTCTTCTCGAACGCTTTGTTCAGCTGTGCGAGGTCCGCCGGCTCCGTACTCGAGCCTTCGAATCCGACCACGGTCAGCGTGCCTTTGCCGGAATCTCCAATTTCGTGAACTTCATTTCACTCCTTTGTGCGTTGGCTGCGGACACCACAGGTTATGTGCTGTCCGCGAGGGTTTCTGCCTAGTCGCTAGGCTCCGTCGAGCTGAGGTGCAGGACGGGCGATCCGAGCTCGATTGCAGCCGGACGATTTTGGATGGCGCGAATCCGAGCAAGGTCGAATTTGGGCCGCCGGTCGAAGGTGAAGACGCCGTTCTTCTCTTGGAAGACATCGGTTAGTTGTGTGAAGCAGTAGCCGAACATTCCCGGGTCGGACAGGAGCGCGGAAAAGAGCCCATCCGCCCGCTGGTACCACTCCTCGGTCGTTCGGGGCGCGTCGCCATATCCCCAGGACTCGGTGCCCGGGCCGTCGGTGGTCGACCACCAGATCCCACCGAACTCGCTACAGAAGTACGGCTGGCCCCGATAGGGCACCGACCATACTGTTCCATCCGGGGCTGTGTTCACATAGGGTTTCCCGTCGGCGAGTCCGTCCATCTCCTGGGCGAACGTCACGGGATCTTGTTCGTAGTTGTGCGAGTCGTAGACATCCGCGCCGTCGACGCGATGCGAATAGCCAGATGCATCGACAACGGGCCGATAGGTGTCGATGGCCTTGGTCACCCGGTACATCGCGTGAGTGACATCGTCGAGAACCGTGATCTCGTCTGTCAGCGGTTCGAACGTCTCGTTGAGCGGGCACCAGCCGACAATCGCAGGATGCGAGTAGTCGCGCTCGAGCACTTCGACCCACTGGGCGACGAAGGAAGGCGTCGGCGTCTGCTTGCCCGAAACCCGGGCTCCCCAGTCGGCGAATTCGCCCCACACGAGGTAGCCGAGCCTATCCGCGTGATACAGGAATCGTTCTTCGAACACCTTCTGGTGCAGCCTTGCGCCGTTGAAGCCGGCATCCTGCGCGAGCTCGATGTCTCGGATCAGGTCGGCTTCAGTCGGCGCCGTCATGAGACCGTCCGGATACCAGCCCTGGTCGAGGACCAGTCGCTGGAAGAGCGGCTCGCCGTTCAAGAGCATCCGTTTGCCATCGATCGCGATCGATCGCAGTCCGGCGTAACTGGATGCCCGGTCAATCACGCGGCCCTGGGCTCGCAGGACGAAATCGATGTCATACAGGTGAGGTTCGGCCGGCGACCAGCTTCGCCGGCGATCGGCGGGGATCGGGAGAATGAGGTCGGCAACAGACCCCGAACCGGGTCGAATCGTTCTCCTGGCGATCTCAGCGCCGCTATCGCGGAGCACGACCTCGAGTTCGACCCCTTCGGTCGGGCCGATGAGAGGAACTTCGACGCGGAACTCCCCTTCGTACAGGTTGGGGGTGATTCGTGGCCTCGAGAGACGCGTCGCCTCCACCGGTTCAAGCCAGACGGTCTGCCAGATCCCTGTCGTCCGCGTGTAATACGCCTCGTAGTTCTCCGAGCGGTCCGACTGCTTCCCGCGAGCCTGAGGGACGCCGTGCTCGTCCTGAGCGCGAACGAGGATGATCACGGGTCCGTCATCGTTGATTGCATCTGTGATGTCGAACTCGAACGGCGTGAAGCCACCCCGATGCCGGCCGACCTCCCTTCCGTTCGCCCAGACCGTCGTGTCGTGGTCACAGGCCTGAAAATGAAGGAGAACCCGCATTCCCTCCCAAGCGACCGGAATATCTACAGCCCGGCGATACCAAACCGTCTCGAGGAAGTCCTGGATGCCGACACCCGACAACTCGGACTCTGGCGCGAACGGGACCATGATCGCCGAATCGAGGCTCCGGCCTTCGAAGTGGGCAGGTTTGCGGAGACCCTTGCGATCGATCTCGAATTCCCACTCGCCATTGAGACACAGCCAATCGGCCCTAGCGAATTGAGGCCGGGGGTATTCGGCGCGCGGCACCCAAGGAGCGACGACCTCAGTCTCGACATCTGAATTTGTCGTTTGCCTCGATGCAATGTCCATGATGGAGGAGCATATAAGTATGATTGCATCAATGCAAGCCGGACCATTCTGAACGCCGGTCACACCTGAACAGCAAAACCAAAGGGGATGCCGTGGCAACTCGTCGCGAGGTCGCAGAAGCTGCGAATGTCTCCGTCCGCACCGTATCCAACGTGGTCAACGGGTTCCCCACCATCGCCCCGGAGACACGCGCCCGCGTCTTGCGCGCGATCGAGGAAATGGACTATCGCCCCAGCAAGATCGCGCGCATCCTCAAACGCGGCCGATCGGGATTGGTTGCTCTGGTGCTCCCGGAACTGGACACACCCTACTTTGCCGAATTGACCCGAGCGTTCGTCGAGCTCGGAGGCGAACGCGGATTCACCGTCATCATCGACCAGACCGACGGCGACCCTCAGCGAGAGCTCGAACTCATCAATCAATCCGACCACGGAACGCTCTTCGACGGTGTCATCGTCAGCCCACTCGGTCTTGCTGACACCGACGCAGACGCGATCTCGTCAGAGCGGCCAGTGGTATTTCTCGGTGAGGAGACACACCCCGGCTTCGACCACGTACGGATTGATAACTTCGCCGCAGCGCGCGAAGCCACCGCCCATCTACTCGACTCCGGGCGACGCAAAGTTGCCGCACTCGGCGCCCAAAGAACGCTGGTCCGATCGAGCAGTATTCGACTGCTGGGCTATCGGCAAGCCCTTGAGGACGCCGGCGTCGCTTTCGATCCTGACCTGATCGGATACGTCGAGGAATTCCGCCGGCCTGATGGTGCCGCGGCAATGGCACGGCTTCTCGATGGGCCGACAGTCCCCGACGCCGTGTTCTGCTTCTCCGACCCGCTTGCGCTGGGCGCGATGAGAACTCTGCACGAGCGAGGATTGCGCATCCCTGAAGACGTCGCACTCGTCGGCTTCGACGATATCGAGGACGGCCACTTCAGCTTCCCGACCCTCTCAAGCATTAGCCCGGACAAATCATTCATCGCCTCCCGCGCACTGGAACTGCTTTCGGCACACATCGACGGCACGGCGGTCAAGCCAGGGGAATACCTCGCCCCACACCGTCTTGTCGTTCGCGAAAGCTCTGTGTAACGCCCCAAACGGATGGCGAAGGGAATGGCCCTGCGTTTTGGATGAGGTCTAGGAGCATCTCATCGACACACCCCAGCTCTCGGCGAGAGAGACCTCGATCGGGTGAGGCGGCGGCGGATGCTCGGCGCGAACGAAGGTGCGGGCCATTCGCGTTCCCGATCACCGGCGATTGCCAATCGGTCCGGCCCGGCTCGTTTCTGTGCCGACAGGTCGGGGTGTCTTACGCGCAACCCGCCCTCACCTTCGGCGCGATCGAAGTCAGCATTGGCGCGATTCTGGTGGCCGGCTCATGGTTCAGGTCGAGTCCACAACGCAGATCGGTCTCAGGGGGTCGGGCGTGAGAAGAGATTCACGAGGTTGCCATCAGGATCGCGGAACAGGGTGGACCTGTTCCCCCAGGGCATCGTGGTCGGCTCGAGCACGATGTCCTCGAGCACGTCCTGCAGTCGAGCAAACTCCGCGTCGACGTCCGTGACGAGGAATTCGACGATGATCGTGTCGTTGCTGCCCGGTTTCGGGGCGTCGTCGCCGAGCATCGCGACGGTTACTGTGCTCGCGATCGCGATGGTGCCGGTGGCCGTTCGGAACTCCGCGAAGACAGGAGCCGGCCGCGCGGCGAGAGTGCCCGTGACGGCTTCGTAGAAACGAACGAGCCTGTCGACGTCGTGAGTGATGATGCGGATCGATGCGAGGTCCATGGTCTTCCTTTCAGCCGGGCCGTTTGGCTCGACGTGTCCAGGATCGGCCAGACGCGCGACAACGTCCTGTCGGTGTTTAGGGCGAATTCTCGCTCAAGCCGACCATCCGGAGCTCTCCCTCGACGATGCCGAGATCCTCCACGCGCAGCGGGCGCCGCGGTGGTCGCTCGCCCGTAGGCTTCGCCTCGGTGATGCGGTCGCCTCGGAATGCGCGAACGCCGTCGCGCAGCCGGCACCAGGCGATCAAGTACCAGTCGCTGCCCTTTCCGACGAATCCCATGGGTTCGACGTTTCGCGAGGTCGCGATGCCGTTGCGATCGGTATAGATGATCTGTAGAACGTGCCCGGTTCGCAATGCGTTGGCCAGTTCGCGCGGCGCGTCATTCGACCTATGCTCGCCGAGCAGGTGGATGCGGGTCGCTAGGTCCGCTGTCTCTCTGAGGCTGCGATCGTCTGTGACGGCGACAACCTTGCGGAGCGCCGACGTCGCCGCATCGCGGAATGGACTGGTGGCCAGCGTACCCAGAGCGACTATTACGGCGAGTGCCTCGTCGACAGTGAACCCCAGGGGTGCCAGGGTGTGCCCCGAATCAAGGCAGTAGCCTCCGGTGCGGCCAGGTTCTGCCCAAATGGGAACTCCGCTTTGTTGCAACGCCGACAAGTCCCGCTCGATCGTCCGGGAGCTGACAGCGAACTTCTCGGCAAGCCACCGGGCACTCCTCGGGCGCGGCGCCACCGCCCGCAGCTCCTCGACGAGTGCGTAGAGACGGTCGGTGCGATTCACACCTCGACCCTAGTTTCCAAATTTCGAGTCGCTGAGCACGACACCTGAATGGCGCAACCCAAAGCAGCGGTCAACTGCCACCTCACCGCCCGCAAGACGGACGCCATCCGCAACGTCGGCCAGATAGGGCTGCTCGGGCACTCCGCTGATCCGATCCGTTCCGAGGGAACGTCACTGAGTCGGCTGAGCTCAATACCCCACTGAGCTTCCGTGGGAGCTGGGCGAAGCCGACACACGCTTGCTGCGGTTCGGCCACAGGACGGGCTCCCTGGCCCGCACGCGTGATCTCTCGGTCGGCCGGTGGAGTTGTCGCGAGCACTTCTCATCTGTTGCGGCGCCGCGGTTTTTGGGTGTTGTTAGATAGAACCCGCCAATTTGATTGTCTACACCTCTCAGAAAGACAATCTTCGTGGCGGAAAGACAATCTATGGTGACGGTCCACAAGTTTGCTAGATCGGCGCCATATCCGTGAAACGCGAGTAGTGCCCCTGGAACGCGACGGTCACTGTACGGGTCGGACCGTTGCGGTGCTTGGCCACGATGAGGTCGGCTTCGCCCGCACGCGGATTGTCTTTCTCGTAAGCGCTCTCGCGGTGGAGGAGGATCACCATGTCGGCATCCTGCTCGATCGACCCGGACTCACGGAGGTCGCTCAGAGCGGGAAGCTTGTCCGCGCGCTGCTCGGGACCACGGTTGAGCTGGGACAGCGCGATCACGGGCACCTGGAGTTCCTTCGCGAGAAGCTTGAGAGCACGGGAGAACTCGCTGACCTCCTGCTGCCGGCTCTCTACGCGCTTGCCGCTCGTCATGAGCTGCAGGTAGTCGATGATGACCATCTTGAGGCCCACCCGCTGCTTGAGCCGGCGGCATTTCGCGCGGATCTCGACAAGGGTCATGTTGGGGCTGTCGTCGATGTAGAGCGGTGCGTCGTTGATGCGGCCGCGGGTGGATGCGATGGTCGTCCAGTCTCGGTTGTCGACGGTTCCCTTGCGCATGCTCTGCAGGGGCACGGATGCTTCAGCCGAGAGCAGACGCATCGCGATCTCGCTGCGCCCCATCTCGAGGGAGAAGAAGATGGTCGGCATGTCGTGCTTGATCGCTGCGGCGCGGGCGAAGTCGAGCGCGAGGGTCGACTTACCGAGAGCCGGGCGAGCCGCGACGATGATCATCTGCCCGGGGTGGAGGCCGTTCGTGAGTTCGTCGAGCTCGGCGAAGCCGGTGGGAACGCCGGTCATTGACCCGTCTTTGTGCTTTGCCGCCTCGATCTCGTCGATCGCGACGGTCACGGCCTCGGTGAGGGGGACGTAGTCCTCGCTGTCCGTCGAGCCGGTGACAGCGTAGATCTCCGCCTGCGCGTTGTTGACGAGGTCGAGCACCTCACCCTCGGCGGCGTAGCCCATCTGCGTGATGCGTGTGCCCGCCTCCACGAGCCGGCGCAGCAGTGCCCGCTCCGCGACGATGGAGGCGTAGTAGCCGGCGTTGGCGGCCGTCGGGACGAGCCCTGTCAGGGTGTGGAGGTAGTCGGCGCCACCGGCGCGCGAGAGCTCGCCCGCCTTCGTCAGTTCGTCGGTGACGGCGATGACGTCTGTGGGCTCTCCGTGGGAGTAGAGCGACAGGATGGCGTCGTAGATGATCTCGTGCTTCGGGATGTAGAAGTCGGTGCCGCGCACGACTTCGACGACGTCGGCCACCGCATCCTTGCTGAGGAGCATGCCGCCCAGGGCGCTCTGTTCGGCCAGAAGGTCGTGGGGAGGGGTGCGTTCCGTCTGCCTGCTCTCGCCTGGCTGTCGCTGCTCGGCCAGACCCAGATGGGCAATGGACACCCCGGCCTCCTTTTCGTTTTCGTCGGTGCCCTGATGGGCGCGAGCGTGTCGTGCTTTCCTTCAGTGAACCGCGATCGATCTGTCGTATCCGGCGGCTCGCCGGACACGTCGATACTCCCAGGAGCCGGCGACATTCCGGGGCTCCTCGAATCGCATTGTCCTCGCCGTCATCCGGCGTCGCCCCACACTAGGAGGCACGCTCGGCGCGCCACAACTCGCCCTGTGGATAACGATGTGGAGAATCTGCGCGAAACGCCGCCCGCTATGTGCACAACCTGTGGGCAATCCTGTGGACTACGAAAGAATTTCAGGGGTTATATACCCGCTGACCAGGATTTTAGTTTCCCCCACCCTGTGTGTAGAAACTTGTTTAAACGTCGCGTCGAAGCTTGCCCCCATTGTGGGTGACCCTGTGTACAAAGTTGTGACAAAGGCTTGCGCTGGGCCGTTAAACAGGTGTAGCGGCGGACTCGCGTCCGCCGCTACATCTGCGTTGCTTTTCGCGCCTACTTGGCGGCGACCACCTGCAGGGTGATCGTCGCGGAGAGGTCGTCGCGCAGGCGAATCGTCGCCTCGTGCTCGCCGACCACCTTGATGGGGTTGGGGAGTTCGATCTTGCGCTTGTCGAGGGTGCCGATTCCGGCTGCTTCGACGGCTGCTGCGACGTCCGAGGTCTTGACCGAGCCGAAGAGGCGGCCTTCGCTGCCGGCCTTGACCGTCAGCTTGACCTTGGTCGCCTCGAGCTTGGCTTTGAGGTCCTGGGCTTCTTCGATGGTGGCCAGTTCGCGAGCGGTGCGTGCCGCCTTGATCTGGTCGACCTGCTTCTCGCCACCACGGGACCACGCCACAGCGAAGCCCTGGGGGATGAGGTAGTTGCGGGCGTAGCCGTTCTTGACGTCGACGACGTCGCCGGCGGCTCCGAGGCCGGAGACCTCGTGGGTCAGAATGAGTTTCGACATGTCTTCCGGCTCCTAACGGCCCGAGCCGGCGTAGGGCAGGAGCGCCATCTCGCGCGCGTTCTTGACGGCGCGGGCGATGAGGCGCTGCTCCTGCACGGAGACACCGGTGATGCGGCGAGCGCGGATCTTGCCACGCTCGGAGATGAACTTACGCAGGGTTGCAACGTCCTTGTAGTCGATGACTCCGACTCGGATCGACTTCGCGGGGGCGGCGTTCTTGCCGTCCTTGCCCTTGCGGATCGGCTTGCGGCGGTCGCCGCTCGACTTTCCAGCCATGATTTCCTTTACTTTCGTTTAAGTGTGTGTTTCGCGACGGCTTCCGCGACCGGGGAGCTGGGCTCCGTGGCGCGGGATCGCATACCTAGAAGGGGGTCTCGTCGTTGAAGTTGCCGGGGGCGCTCCACACATCCGCTCCCGAGGAGGAGTCGGAGGAGGGTGCCGCGGCAGCCCACGGTTCGTCGACGGCGCCGGCAGGCGAGCCGCCGCGCGACGACTGTGCGCGCGTGATCGAGGCGGTGGCGTAACGGAGCGACGGCCCGATCTCGTCGATTTCCAGCTCGATGGACGTGCGCTTCTCACCTTCCTTCGTCTCGTACGAACGCTGCTTGAGACGCCCCGTTGCGATGACTCGGGATCCCTTGGTCAGCGAACCCGCGACGTGTTCGGCGAATTCACGCCAGACGCTCGCGCGCAGGAACAGGGCCTCGCCATCTTTCCAGTCGTTGGTCGCGCGGTCGAAGCTGCGCGGAGTGGATGCGATGGTGAAGTTGGCAACCGCCAGCCCGTTCTGCGTGTAGCGCAGCTCCGGGTCGCTGGTGAGGTTGCCCACCACGGTGATTACGGTCTCGCCGGCCATCGGACTAGGCGGTCTTCTCGGCGGGAGCGGCCTTGGCGGGAGCGGCAGCCTTGCGGGCGGCCTTCTCGTCGGCGAGCTTGGCGGCAGCGGCGACCTGTGCGATCGCCTCTTCGGCACGGAGCACCTTGGTGCGCATGACGGCCTCGCTGAGCTTCAGCTGGCGGTCGAGCTCCTTGGTGGTCTCACCGGTCGCGGTCAACTGCACGACGGCGTAGATGCCTTCGGTCTTCTTGTTGATCTCGTAGGCGAGACGGCGGCGGCCCCAGATGTCGACGCTGTCGACCGTTCCACCGTCGTTACGAACGACGTTGAGGAACTTGTCAAGGCTGGGAGCTACGGTGCGCTCGTCGATCTCTGGATCGAGGATGACCATCAACTCGTACTGATGCATGACTAACCCACCTCCTTTGGACTTAGCGGTTACAGACGGTCTGTAACAGGAGGGTTCTACATCTGTCATCCGGGCACTCTGCGCCCAGACAACCTACCCAGCGTACCTGACGCGTCCTCGCCCCGCCACTCCGCCCCCTCCCCACACTTACTCCGCCGAGAATCACTCACCGGGCCGACAGTCAGTGCCCCATTGGTGACAGCCGGCTGGATCGAGTCATCTCGGCCGAGCACGGCTTGGCCGAAGGCCGGCGCCGATCAGGCGCCGGCGGAGTGAGTCCGGCGCAAGCGCGACCTCCCACGTCCACCTGCAGACGCCCTTTCCCGTCGATCGGAGCCTGTCTTCGCGGATCTTCTCGCTCCACACAATCTCGGCCATGTCTCTTCCTCGTGTGTATTCCTCGCGTGTGTATTTCGCGTAGCCGTCGAACTCTCCGAACAGTTCATCCCACTCGAAGTCGGGGTAGTCTGCGCCGTCGGCGTGCGGAACCCTGGTCTGCAACTCCGGGGGTGGGAAGCCGAGTCGGTGTATGACCGCCCGACTGAGCGACTCGCCTGGGGATCCGGAACGATCGTCACTGAATTCCATAGCCAGGCGAGCCCGACGACACCCGCGCCGCGGTCCTTCACTCTTCAGTCGTTCGAGTAGCAATTCCGCCGGCACGCCTGCCGCCGGATGGCCGTTCGGAAGCCGGATCGTTGCCTTCGTCCCATGGTCCAGCGTCGCAACCGCCGATTCGAACGGTGAAGACTTCGCGAGGTCGAGCAGAGTGCGTTCGATCGAGGTCACCAGGAAGTCGTCGAGTTGCACGACATCGTCGGCGTCGATTCGGTCGTGGTGCCAGACGATGCCGTTTCCCGAATGGGCCGGGCGGTCCCCGAACGCAACGAGATGTGTCTGAGCGGGCCAGCGGCCGATGATCGGAATGCCCCAGAGGAGAGCGGCGGACTGGTGCGAGAACACGATTTCACGACGACGCGTTTCGCGCACGGCGACGAGGACTGCCCCGTAACGAGCGTCGTCGGTGGCCTGCTGCCAGAACGGTGTCGGAATGTATGCACCCCTCCTCAGGCGAACGAGCTCGCCCCGGGCGGCCCGCTTGCTGAGTTGCGGCCCATCGCGCAACTCATCGGGCTCATTCCTAGTCAGGGTCAGGTGGTCTCGTGCGTGCTGGACGGTGTTCATCCGACCATCGTCTCGGGCCCAGTCGGGCCCGCGAGCGGAAATCGGGCAACCTGTGCATACCCGGTTCGGGAGTTCCCTTGGGGAGGGAGCATCCCGCGTTGGCGCCCCATCCACCCAGGATCACCGTTCACGCCCAGATGACCCGCTGTGCCGGTGACTTTCGGCTGAAGCAGTGACACTCGGCGCCGGGTTGGACGTTGGGGAGTGGTGGGCGGGGGAGTGGTGGGCGGGGGAGGGGCGCGTCAGCGCGCCGACCACCAGGCGAGGAGGCGGCGCGCCGCCTCCTCCTCCCCGAGCGGACCCTCGTCGAGCCGCAGCTCGAGCAGGAACCGCAGCGCCTCGCCGACTTCCCGTCCCGGCTTCAGGCCGAGCAGCCCCATGACCTGCTCGCCGTCGAGGTCGGGGCGCACCGCATCCAGTTCCTCTTTCTCCTGCAGGTGACGGATGCGCTCCTCGAGGTCGTCGTACGCGAAGCCAAGCCGGTCCGCCTTGCGGCGGTTCCGGGTCGTCACGTCGGCACGCGTCAGCATGTGGAGGCGTTCGAGCTGGTCGCCGGCGTCGCGGACATAACGTCGCACGGCCGAATCCGTCCACGCCCCGTCGGTGTATCCGAAGAACCGCAGGTGCAATTCGATCAGGCGGTCCACCGCGTCGATCGTGTCGTTGTCGAACCGGAGCGCTTTCAGCCGCTTCCGTGCGAGTTTCGCACCGACGAGATCGTGGTGGTAGAAGCTGACCGCTCCGCCCGGCTCCAGCCGTCTGGTCGCCGGCTTGCCGATGTCGTGCAGCAGCGCGGCGAGGCGGAGCACGAGATCCGGCTCATCCCCCGGGTGTCGTTCCCGCTCGTAGCCGATCGCCTGGTCGAGCACCGTCAGGCTGTGCTGGTAGACGTCTTTGTGGTGGTGGTGTTCGTCGATCTCCAGCCGTAGCGCCGGGATCTCGGGGAGGACCTCCTGCGCCAGGCCCGTCTCGACGAGCAGTTCGATGCCCGCGCGCGGCGCAGCGCTCAGGAGGAGCTTGGAGAGCTCGTCGCGGATGCGTTCGGCACTGACGATCTCGATGCGCTCCGCGAGCCGCGCCATGGCCTCTCGCGTCTCGTCGTCGACGGTGAAACCGAGCTGTGACGTGAATCGCGCCGCCCGGAGCATCCGCAACGGGTCGTCCCCGAACGAGATCGCGGGCGTGCTTGGCGTGCGCAGGGTCCCGCTGATCAGGTCGTCCACGCCACTCGACGGGTCGACGAGGATCGTCTCGGGAACCCGCAGTGCAAGAGCGTTGACGGTGAAGTCGCGCCGGACCAGGTCACCCTCCAGGGTGTCGCCGAAGACGACGTCCGGCTTGCGGGTCTCCCCGTCGTAGCTGTCGGCGCGGTACGTCGTGATCTCGACGGTCTCGCCCGCGATGCGCGCTCCGATGGTCCCGAATTCGCGGCCGATGTCCCAGTGCGCGTCGGCGATGGGCGTGACGACCTTCAGGATGTCGTCGGGTCGCGCGTTCGTGGTGAAGTCGAGGTCGTTCACGGGTCGGCCCAGGAGAGCATCCCTGACCGGTCCTCCGACGAGGGCCAGCTCGTAGCCGGCGTCCGCGAAGGCCGCGGCGAGCCTGGCGACGGTCGGGGAGGTCGCGAGGTCGCCGAGGCGTTCGAGTGATTCGGCGACGCTCTGCATGGTGCCCCAGTTTAACCGGGACCGGCCGGTGCCGGCTCTCCACAGACCCGTTCCTCGCCGGAGTCTCACAGGGCCCACCCCCTAGAATTGGCGACATGGAGGCCGAGCTGGAGTCGTGCGTCGACGCATGAAATGGTCCAGCCGACCCCGTAGCTCGGGCGTGCGCCGGCTGGCCGTGATCGTCACCGCGGCCGTCCTTGGCGTCTCCGCGGTGACCGCATCCGTGGCCGTCGACCACACGCAGGCGATCGCCCAGCAGCAGGTCGCGACCGCGCGCACGGCGAAGTCGGCGGCGGATGCGGCCCAGCTGACCGTCACCGTGTCGCCGGACAACGGCGGCATCCTCGCTCCCGGCCAGGACCTCACCGTCCAGGTCGCTGTGACGAACGACACGGCGACACCGTTCGTCGCGGGGACGATCGACCTGTGGATGGACAAGACGCCGATCGATTCCCGCAAGAGCCTGGCGACCTGGCTCGGCTCGACCGACGCGGTCCCTGGCGCGCAGACCATCGGCCGCGCGCCGCTCGGCGGCCTCGAACCGGGCTCGACCTCGGTGGTGCGGGTGACCGTACCCGCCGCGTCCGTTCCGATCACGGCGCGCACGACCCAGGGAGTGTTCGGGATCGGCACGACCGTCTCCATCGGCTCCGCCACGAAAGTCAGTGGACGTTCGACGATCTCCTGGAACGCCGGGGCGGAGATCACCCGGTCGAACGTGACTGTCGTGATGCCGATCACGGCTCCTGCCACGGCGGCGGGTCTGATCCCCGCTGCCGATCTCGCCGCGTTCACCGCGCCGAACGGAGTCCTCACCCGCCAGGTCGACGGACTGATCGGGCATCCGTCGGTCGCGATCGGCATCGATCCGATGATCCTCGCGTCGATCCGGGTCCTCGGCACAGCCGCTCCTGCGAGCGCGACGCAGTGGATGCTCTCCCTCTCCCAGCTCCCGAACGACGTCTTCTCGCTGGGGTACGGAGACGCAGACCTTTCCGGGCAGTTCCAGAGCGGTCTCAACGCGCCCCTGGCGCCGACGGCTCTCGGCTACGCGATGGACCCCGCGAACTTCCAGACGGAGCCGGCCCCTGTCGGCGAACCGACAGGAACAGCGACGACCGAGCCCGGGGACGCCACCCCCACCCCCACGCCGACGCCGACGACGCCGACCGGCCCCGTGCTCCCCACTCTCGACCAGCTGACCGCCTGGCCGTATTCCCTTCACGGCATCGCCTGGCCCGCCGAGAACGCCGTTCGCTCATCCGACCTGGGCTCGCTGGTGGCCAACGGTTTCCACACACCGATCCTGTCGGGCGACAACACGAATGCTGCAGACCTCGCCACGACGCCGGATTCCGTGCTTCCGATCAGCGGCGGCAAGGCGCTCGTCGCCGACTCCGGCATCTCCACCGCACTCCGCGCCGCGGCGACAGCCACCGACGACACTGGATGGAACGCCGCAATGTCCCAGGTCAATGCCCAGCTGGGGCTGGTGAGCGAAGACGGCGGAGGCCAGCGCAGCCTCACCGTGACGCTGGGGCGCTCCTGGCCGTCGAGCGGCACCCAGCTGGAGCGCACGCTCCGGGCTATCCAGACCTCTCCGTGGACCAACGCGGTCTCGCTTCCCCGGGTCCTTGCGAGCGCGCCGACTCCCGGGCTCACGTTCACGAGCAGGTCGGAGAGCCAGGCGCGCCTGACCGGCATCAAGGGACTTCTCGACACCGAGACCCGGATCAACGACTTCGCCACGATCCTCGACGATCCGGCCACGATGACCGGCCAGAACCGCGCGCAGCTGCTCACCCTGCTTGCCGTGTCCTGGACGGAGCCGCGCAACGACTGGTCCAACGCCGTGTCGAACAACCTCCAATCGTCGTTCAAGATCCTCAATTCGGTGAGGATTCTCCCCACCGAGAACGTCAACCTGGTAAGCGCGCAGGGATCGATCCCGTTCTCGGTCAACAATGGTCTGCCGAACGAAGCGGTGACCGTCGTGCTCAGCGCCTCGCCGTCGAACAGCAGGCTCGAGATCGACGAAGACGCGACGAAGCGCATCCAGCCGAACTCACGCGCCACGGTGCTGGTTCCGGTGAAGGCCAAACTGGGCAACGGCCAGGTCATCCTGACCCTGCAGCTGCTGAGCCCGACGGGCGTGAAGATCGGGACGCCGACGGCGGTGACAGTGGATGTCCACGCAGACTGGGAGGGGATCGGTGCGCTGATCGTCGGCATCCTCCTCGTGCTGCTGTTCGGATTCGGCATCGTGCGGAACATCCTTCGGCGGCGGCGCGAGAACAGCGCCGCCGGGCGCGAAGGTGATGCGGGCGCGACGGAGAGTGCGCCCGACGGCAACTCTCCGGATGGGGCGGCACGAACCGGAGACCCGCTGGCGGGCGACGCGACCGCCGGCGCCGAGCAGCACTCGGACGATACGAAGGAGCCGAGTGTCTAGCATCGGCCGCTCCAGCGCGGTGCTCGCCTCGGGCACGCTCGTCTCCCGTATCCTCGGCTTCGCCAAGGCGTGGCTCCTTCTTCAGGCCATCGGTGCACTCGGCTTCGCCTCGAACGCCTATGCCACGTCGACGATCGTCCCGAACAGCATCTACGCGATCATCGCCCAGGGCATCCTCAATGCGGTGCTCGTTCCGCAGATCGTGCGCGCTTCGGTGCATGCCGACGGGGGCAAGGCGTACATAAATAAGCTGGTCACACTCGGTATCCTGATTTTTGCGGCCGTCGCGCTCGTCGCGACATTGCTGTCCCCGTTGCTGATGCCGCTCTTCGGCCTCCGCGGTTCCCAGGCCGAACTGGCGACGGCGTTCGCCTACTGGTCACTGCCCCAGATCTTCTTCCTCGGCCTCTACACGCTCCTCGGCGAAGTACTCAACGCTCGAAAGTCCTTCGGCCCCTTCACCTGGGCTCCGGTGGTGAACAACGTGATCGCCATCGCGATGCTGATCGTGTTCATCGTCGCGTTCGGGGCAGACCCGAACGGTACTCGCTCGCCGATCTGGACCCCGACGATGGTGGCGGTCCTGGCCGGCGGCGCCACGCTCGGAGTCGCGGTCCAGGCGCTCATCCTCTTCTTCTTCTGGAGGCGGATCGACCTGCGCTTCCGCTTCGACTTCCGGTGGCGCGGCGTGAACCTGGGCCATGCGGGCAAGGCGGCCGGCTGGACCTTCGCCATGCTCCTTGCCACGCAGGCCGCCGGTCTGGTCGAGACGAATGTGGCCAACTCGGCGGGCGTAGGCTTCGCGGGCCCCCTTGTGATGAACAACGCGTGGCTGATCTTCATGCTCCCGCACGGCATCATCGCGGTCTCGATCGTGACCGCCTTCTACACCCGGATGGCCGAGCATGCGCACACCGAGGACATTCCGTCGTTCCGCATGGACTTCTCGAACGCCGCCCGATCGATCCTCCTGCTGATCACCTTCTGCGCGGCCGCCCTTATCGTCGTGGCATTCCCGCTGTCGAAGATCTTCACGCCCGCTTACACCCAGATGGGCTTCGTCCTGATCGGCTACCTGATCGGGCTCGTGCCGTTCTCCCTCGTCTTCATGTCGCAACGCGCCTTCTATTCGCTCGGCGACACACGCACACCCTTCTTCTTCACCCTCGCGCAGGTAGCCGTGATCATCGTCGGCGTTCTCCTCTGCTTCATGGTCGCTCCCGATTTCCGGGCAGCGGCGATCGCGGTCGTCGTCTCGGTGGCCGGCGGAATCCAGGCCATCATCGCGATCGGCCTGCTGAGGCGCCGGATCGGGGGAGTGGATGGCCGGCGCATCCTGAGCGGGCTATGGCGGTTCCTCGTGGCCGCAGCCGTCGCCATGCTCGCCGGAGCGGGGGTTCTCCTCCTCTTGGGCGGCGTCTCGAAGGGCGCCTTCCCCGTCTCGGGATTCTTCGCCGCCCTCGTGTCGATCGCACTGGCCGGTGTGGTCATGCTCGCGGTCTATGTCGGGGCTCTCGTGCTGCTCCGCTCAACCGACCTGAAGACGGGGCTGGCACCTCTGACGAACCGGCTGAGCCGACGCTCCGAACACACAGACGACACGGAATAGCATCCGCCTAGGATGTGTTGTATGGGTCAGCGAGTCTTATCGGCCCGCGATTGACAGTGCAAGGAGCTCTTGAGTGCGGCAGATCATCATCATCGGTTCCGGCCCGGCCGGATACACGGCAGCCGTGTACGCGGCCCGCGCCAACCTGAAGCCCCTGCTGATCGCCTCGTCCGTCGAGGCCGGCGGTGAGCTGATGAACACGACCGAGGTGGAGAACTTCCCCGGTTTCCCCGACGGGATCCAAGGCCCCGACCTGATGTTCAAGATGCAGGCGCAGGCAGAGAAGTTCGGCACAGAGGTCGTCTACGACGACGTCGTGAGCGTCGAGCTCTCGGGTGACGTGAAGACGGTGACACTCGGCTCCGGCGCCGTTCACCAGGCGCTGGCCGTCATCTTCGCGACCGGCTCTGCGTACCGCAAGCTCGGGCTCGACGACGAAGAGCGCCTCGCCGGGCACGGTGTGTCCTGGTGTGCGACGTGTGACGGGTTCTTCTTCAAGGAGCGCGTGATCGCTGTCGTCGGCGGGGGTGACTCGGCGATGGAGGAGGCAAGCTTCCTCACCCGGTTCGCCGACAAGGTCTACGTGATCCACCGCAAGGACAACCTGCGCGCGTCGAAGATCATGCAGGATCGCGCGTTCGCGAACGACAAGATCGAGTTCATCTGGAACTCCGAGGTCGTCGGCATCCAGGGCACGGAGACCGTGACCGGTGTCACATTGCGCGACACCCTCACCGGTGCGGAGCGCCCACTCGAACTCCAAGGCCTCTTCATCGCGATCGGCAACGACCCGCGCGTGCACCTCGTCCACGGGCAGCTCGACCTCACTCCGGATGGCACGATCGCCGTCGCCGGCCGGAGTTCGAAGACCGCTCTCGCCGGTGTCTTCGCTGCCGGTGACGTCGTCGACCCGACGTATCGCCAGGCTGTCACGGCCGCCGCATCCGGCACCGTTGCGGCGCTCGACGCCGAGCACTACCTTGCAAGCCTTCCCGAAGACCTGCTGGCCCAAGCCGGCGATCTCGAACTCACCACAACCGCATAAAGGAGAACCACCACATGTCTGCAGCACGTTCGGTCACGGACGCCACCTTCCAGGAAGACGTCCTGAACAGCGAGAAGACGATCCTCGTCGACTTCTGGGCTGAGTGGTGCGGCCCGTGTCGCGCCGTCGGTCCGATCCTCGACCAGATCGCGGTCGAGCACGCCGACAAGATCGAGGTCGTCAAGCTGAACGTCGACGAGAACCCGCAGACCGCTGCGAAGTACCAGATCACGTCGATTCCTGCGATGAAGGTCTACCAGGGTGGCGAGGTCGTCAAGACCGTCATCGGCGCCAAGCCGAAGCCCGCCCTCGAAGCCGACCTCGCCGCCTATATCTCGTAATAGTCAGCACAGAGCTCGTCCAGGACCCGCCCGCTAACCCGGGCGGGTCCTTTTTTAACTCCACCACCGTTCCACGTGAAACATCCCCGATTCTCCGCAACCGGCATTCCACAAATAGGCTTGGCAGCAGTGTTCAGAACGGATGACTGGTGATATGACGACTCAGGGCAGCCCGACTTCGCAGGGCAACAACCTCGACCGGTGGTACGGCAGCTACGCGCAGCGGACCAGCGGCCTCGCCGCCAGCGAGGTCCGGGCCCTGTTCGCCGTTGCCTCCCGCCCCGAGGTCGTTTCCCTCGCCGGCGGGATGCCCTTCGTCTCCGCCCTCCCGCAAGACCTGGTGGTCGGCGCGATGGACCGGGTCATGCGCGAGCAGGGTGCGGTCGCGCTCCAGTACGGGTCGGGGCAGGGTGTACCGGCACTTCGGGAACAGATCCTCGACGTGATGGCCCTCGAAGGCATCAGTGGCAGCGCCGACGATGTCGTCGTCACGACCGGATCGCAGCACGCCCTCGAACTCTTCAGCAAACTGTTCATCGACCCGGGCGACGTCGTGCTCGCCGAAGGGCCCAGCTACGTCACCGCCCTGGTGATCTTCCGTTCGTACCAGGCCGAGGTCGACCACGTTCCGATGGACGAGCACGGCCTGATTCCTGAAGCTCTCCGCGAGCACATCGCGAGACTCAAAAGCGCTGGTCGCAAGGTGAAATTCCTCTACACCGTCCCGACTTTCCACAATCCGGCCGGCGTCACACTGAGCTGGGAGCGTCGTCTGGAGATCCTCGAGATCGCACGTGCCAACGACATCCTCGTTCTCGAGGACAACCCGTACGGACTGCTCTACTTCGGCGAGAAGCCGCCCGCGGCGATGCGTTCCGTCGAGCGCGAAGGTGTCGTCTATCTGGGGACGTTCTCGAAGACCCTCGCCCCGGGTTTCCGCGTCGGCTGGGCTCTCGCGCCGCATGCGATTCGCGAGAAGCTGATTCTCGCGAACGAGGCCGCCGTGCTCAGTCCCAGTTCGTTCACGCAACTCGTGGTCTCGGAGTACCTGCGCGACGCGGACTGGAGGGCGCAGATCGACACTTTCCGGGGCGTGTACCGCGAACGCAAGGAGACGATGATCGGCGCCTTGAACGAGTACCTCCCGGAACTCACCTGGACCAACCCCAACGGTGGGTTCTACGTCTGGCTCACCCTGCCGTCGCATCTCGATTCGAAGGCGATGCTTCCGCGCGCCGTCACCGAGCTCGTCGCCTACACGCCGGGCACGGCGTTCTATGCGGATGGCAATGGGCGCCAGAACATCCGGCTCTCGTTCTGTTACCCCACGCCAGAGCGCATCCGTGTCGGCATCCGCCGCCTTGCCGCCGTCATCAACGGTGAACTGGATCTGCTCGACACGTTCGCCGGAACCGGTTCGCTGAGCGCTGTCCGTCGGGACCGTTCGAGCGCGAGCCTCCCGACCGACCTGCAGTAGTCAACCGAGAAAGGCCTGATCATGGCTGATTTTTCCGCACTCGATATCGTTGTTCTGGCTGGCGGGATCTCTCACGAGCGCGACATCTCCCTCCGGTCGGGGCGCCGGGTGGCCGACGGCCTGACCGCACTCGGTCACCGGGTCACCGTACTCGAACCTGACGCGTCCCTTCTCGCCTACCTGACGAGCAACCGACCGGATGTGGTCTGGCCGGCGCTGCACGGAGCCAGCGGAGAAGACGGCGCTCTTCGCGCGCTGCTCGAGCAGACCGGCATCCCCTTCGTCGGTTCGCGCGGCGAGTCCGCGCGGCTGGCCTGGTCGAAGCCGACCGCGAAGACGCTGGTCGCACGCGCGGGCGTCGCGACTCCCGCATCCGTCACCCTCCCCAAAGAGACGTTCCGTGAACTGGGCGCCAACAGCGTGCTCGACGCGGTGATCGCCGGACTCGGCTCATCGCTGGTCGTGAAGCCTGCGCAGGGCGGCTCCGCCCAGGGCGTGACCATCGTCGACGACGCCGCCGACCTGCCCCGTGCGATGGTCGATGCGTACACATACTCCGACGTCGCCCTCATCGAGCAGAAGGTCGTCGGTTCCGAGGTGTCGGTTGCGGTACTGGAGGTCGGCGACGGTCCGACCGCCCTGCCTGCGGTCGAGATCGTCCCCGTCGGGGGTGCCTACACGTTCGACGCCCGGTACAACGCGGGGGAGACCCGCTTCTATGTGCCGGCCCGGGTGACCGACGAGGTGGCCGGGCGGGTTGCGCGCGCAGCAGAGGTCGCCCACTCGGCATTGGGCCTCCGTCACCTGTCCCGGATCGACCTCATCGTCGATGCCGACGGCATACCGTGGTTCCTCGAAGCAAATGTCCTGCCGGGGCTGACGGAGACGTCGATCGCACCGCAGGCCATCGAAGCAGCAGGGCGCAGCCTCGGCGAGGTCTACGCCGCGCTCGCTGTCGCGGCGATCAACGACGCGGTGAGCGTGTGACGGGCGCTCAGTTGTAGCTCGGCTCCCCGAGCTCCCCCAGGATGCGGTTGAGATCCTGGATGGTCGCGAAATCAACGACGATCTGGCCTTTTCTCGCTCCCAGCATGACCTTGACGCGTGTATTCAAACGGTCGCCCAGACGCTCAGCGATTTCGTCGAGGTGACCCTGGCGACGGCCCGGGTTCGCCTTGGGTCGAACGGGCTTCGGCGTCGCACTCGCTGCTGCCTCGGCAGCGCGCACCGAGAGGTCCTCGTTGACGATCTTGTCGGCGAGGCGCTGCATGGCGTCGGGGTCGCCGGTCGAGAGGATGGCGCGCGCGTGACCCGCACTCAAGACTCCCGCCGCGACCCGGCTCTGGACAGCTGCCGGCAGCTTCAGCAGGCGCAGCGTGTTGGTGATCTGCGGACGAGATCGTCCGATACGGCCGGCGAGCTCCTCCTGCGTTATCCCGAAGTCGGCGAGGAGCTGCTGGTACGCCGACGCTTCTTCGAGGGGGTTGAGGTTCGACCGGTGGAGGTTCTCGAGAAGGGCATCCCGGAGCATGTCCTCGTCGGCCGTGTCCTTGATGACCGCGGGGATCGTCTCGAGACCGAGTTCCTTGGTGGCGCGCAGGCGACGCTCGCCCATGATGAGTTCGTACTTGTCGGACTGCCCTGCGATCGGGCGCACGACGATCGGCTGCAGCACGCCGACTTCGCGGATGCTCGCCACCAGCTCGTCGAGCGCTTCGCGGTCGAACTCGGTGCGGGGCTGGGCCGCGTTCGGCACGATGTCGGCAGGGGAGAGGTTCGCAAGCTGCGCACCGGGCACCGCCACCAGTTCGATCGTGGCAGTCGCTGTCGACCCCATGCTTCCCTGGTTCGGGAAGAAGATGTCGACCGGTCGCGCCGACGAGTCGGACGTCGGGATGAGCGCGCCGATTCCACGGCCGAGTCCTGTGCGTTTCGCAGCCATTAGCGGGGTACTCCTCTTCGTGCGATCTCGGCGGCCGCTTCAAGGTACGAGAGCGAGCCGGACGAGTTGGTGTCGTAGGTGATGACGCTCTGCCCGTAGCTCGGTGCCTCCGAGATGCGGACGGATCGGGGGATGATCGTGTCGAGGACTTCCTTCGGGAAGTGCGCACGCACATCCTCGGCCACCTGGTGCGCGAGATTGGTGCGCGAGTCGTACATGGTGAGCAGGATGGTCGAGACCTGCAGCTTCGGATTGAGGTGCTTCTCGATCAGTTTGATGTTTTTGAGGAGCTGGCTCAGGCCCTCGAGCGCGTAGTACTCGCACTGGATCGGGATGAGAACCTCGGTCGCGGCCACGAAGGCATTGATGGTCAGCAGGCCGAGCGACGGTGGGCAGTCGATGAGCACGTAGTCGAAGTCGTATTCGTCGAGGAACTCGCCCAGCGCACGCGCTAGCCGCTGCTCGCGGGCGACCATGGATACCAGTTCGATCTCCGCGCCGGCAAGGTCGATTGTCGCCGGAACACAGAAGAGACCGTCGAATTCCGGGCTCTTCTGGATCACTTCATCCATATTCCGGTCGTTCACGATCACGTCGTACACGCTCGGAGTGCCTTCACGGTGCTCCACACTGAGGGCGGTGGATGCGTTGCCTTGGGGATCCAGGTCGATCACCAGGACGCGAGCGCCTGATTTCGCGAGCGCCGCCGAGAGGTTGACCACGGTCGTGGTCTTACCGACGCCACCCTTCTGGTTGGAGATCGTGAAGATCCGCGTCCGCGAGGGGAGGGGAAGGGTCTGGGATGCGATCGCCTGACGACGCCGCGTCAGTTCGGCGATCTCGTGAGCGAGTGGGGTCGATCCATCAAAGACGGTCGTGGTCGCTTCGACCTGGCTGTCCTGTTCAGGATGTTTCACGTGAAACCTTGTCGCTCTGTTCTCGGTGAAATTCACCGTGTCCGTGGATCTTCCGCGATCGATCCGGAAGATGTCCTTCTGCGAATGGCCGGGCCCGGGGGAGGACCCGGCCGGTCAATCAACTGTAGCTCGGATGACCCGTGTGACCTCGTTCAGCACGCCCTCACCGAGAGTAATCACTTCGACATTGCTGAGCCGGTAGCGCTTGATCTCTTTGGACGCCGCCTCGATCTCTGCCGCAGCACCGGCGCCCTTCATCAGGACGAGCTCACCCCCGGATCGCACGAGTGGCGCGGTCAAGGGAATGAGCTTCCGGAACGCCGACACCGCGCGTGCGGTGACCTGGTCGAGTGGCGACGTGAGCTTCGTGTCTTCGGCACGAGCCCGCACAACCTCCACGTTGCTCAAGCCGAGCTCGTCGACCTGTTCGTTGAGCCAGGCTATCCGCCGTTCCATCGGCTCGATGAGCACGAAAGAGACATCCGGTCGGGCTATTGCGAGCACGAGTCCCGGAAGACCGGCCCCGCTTCCGACATCCCCGACCCGACCCGGATGGAGCAGGGGAGCGACAATGGCACAGTTCAGGATGTGCCTGGACCACAGCCGGGGGAGCTCGAGCGGCCCGATCAGGCCGCGCTCTTCACCCTGCTCGGCAAGGTTCTTCGTGAACTGACGTGCGACATCCACGTTGGGCCCGAAGAGCGCGGCTGCTTCAGGCGGTTCGATCTCGAACGTCGACGTCAATGTTTCACGTGAAACTACGACGCGGTGATCACAGTGTGACGGTCGCGGCCTTCTCCGTGCGAGTTCGAGACGAATCCACGGTCGGAGACGATGTCGTGAACGAGTTTGCGCTCGTAGGACGACATCGGGGGGAGTGCAGCCTGGGCTGCGCCCTCTTCGATGCGAGCGATGGCCCGGTCTACCAGCAGCGCCAGCTCGGCCTGGCGGGCCTCACGTGATCCGCCGATGTCGAGAATGAGGCGCGAGAACGACCCGGTCTTGTTCTGGACGGCCAGGCGGGCGAGCTCCTGCAGCGCGTTCACCGTGTCGGGCTTCGAAAGCAGACGAAGGTTCGCGTCCTCCGAGGCATTCACCGAGACGTAGGCGCGCCCGTTGCGCGCGTCGATGTCGATGTCACCGTCGATGTCGCAGATGTCGAGAAGCTCTTCGATGTAGTCCGCGGCGATGTCACCCTCGGCGTCGAGCTGGGCCGAGGTCGGAACGGTGTGCTCGCCTTCCTCGGGTGTCTCGTTCACGCCCTGCGCGCCCTCGGCCGCAACGGCCTCGGCACCCAGTTCGGGCTCGGTCTGCTGTACGTCGGTCATCTGCTTCTTTCCTACTTCTTTCCGCCGGCTTGCTTCTTGGCGCGGTTCTTGCCGACCGGCTGGACGCGCTGCGTCGTGACCGGCTTCTGGGGCTGTTCGTCGATCGAGAGCACGACGACACCTTCGTCGTTGACCAGCTTGCCCTTCTTGGCAAGGCGGGCCTCGCGGGCCTTGGCCGCCTCGCTGCCCGGGGTCGGCATGTTGCGGATGACCACGAACTGCTGCACCATCGTCCAGATGTTGGAGGTGAGCCAGTAGAACATGACGCCGAGCGGGAACGCGAAGCCGGAGAACAGGAAGACGAAGGGGAGCAGGTAGAGCAGGATGCGCTGCTGCTTGAACTGCGGGCTCGCCTTGGTCTCGGGGGACATGTTCTTCGAGACGATCTGGAGCTGGGTGATGAACTGCGACGCCGTCATCAGCACGACCATCACTGCTGCGATCACCATGACCGCGACCTGGGGCGGGTGCGCATTGAGTGCGCCGGAGAAGCTCTGGTGCAGGGGCGCGATACCGAAGAGCTCTGCGTTGCCGAACTGGACGGCAAGGGTCTCGTTCAACGGACCGACGCCGGCGTGGCCGCTCTGCGCGCCGTTGAGCACCTGGAAGAGGCTGAAGAACACCGGCATCTGCAGCAGGAGCGGGAGACATGAGCTCAGCGGGTTGGTGCCCGTCTTCTTGTAGAGCTCCATCGTCTCGCGGGACATGGCCTCACGGGAGAACTGGTCCTTCTTGCCCTTGTATTTGTCCTGGATCTTCTTCAGCTGGGGCGCGACCTCGAGCATCCGCCGCTGGTTCTTGATCTGCCGGACGAAGACGGGGATGAGCGCCGCGCGCACGACCACGGTCAGGCCCACGATGGAGAGTACCCAGGTGATGCCGGCCGCGGGGTCGAGCCCCATGACCGTGAACAACTGGTGGAACGCCACGAGAATGAGTTCCACGACCCATTTGATGGGCCACAGAATTGTTCCGAAGATGGCTCCGATGTCCATGTGGTGCTAAGCCTTTCCGTGGCTGCTGGCTACGACGAACCCGAATGGAGTCACGTTGTACCGACGCTTCTTCTTGAGGGGGACGTCGTCGATCCCGCCTTCCGCCCAGGGGTGACAGCGGGCGATCCTGCGAATTCCGAGTGCCGAGCCGATCACGACACCGTGTTCCTGGATGGCCTGCAATGCGTAGGCCGAACAGGAGGGGTAGTACCGGCAGACGTCACCGTAAAGCGGCGAGATCACAGCCCGATACGCACGCAGTAGGAGCACGGCAGCGTTCCGCGGCAAGAGGAGCACAGCTGTGAGGGCGGTGTTCATCGACGGAGGTTGCCTTTACTGACGGCGCGGGATATCTCTTCATGCAGGGTAGCCCACTCCGCATTGGCGGAGGCTGGCAATGCCCTGACGACCACATCGGCACCCGGCTGGAGTTGGGGGAGCAATTCGTATGAGGCTGCTTTGAGCCGGCGCCTCACCCGATTGCGCCGAACCGCGGTGCCGACGGTCTTGCCCACGATAAAACCGAATCGCACCACTGCGGAGTCAGGATCGGTGCGGATGTACGTGACGGTGTTGGCTGCGGTGATTCGTGTACCGCGCCGGACCGTCGCCTTGTAATCCGCCCCCCGCGTGATGCGATTGGCTTTTGCGAGCAACGGGTTAGGCGGAGAGCTTGGTGCGGCCCTTGGTGCGGCGGGCTGCCAGGATGGCGCGACCGGCGCGGGTGCGCATACGCAGGCGGAAGCCGTGGGTCTTCGCACGCTTGCGGTTGTTCGGCTGGAACGTTCTCTTGCTCATGATCTGTCTCCGGAGGTCTCTTCTGTGCAGGCCTGTGCCGATCGAATGGCCAGCACGGGAGGCCGAAGAAGTTTTTGGGCAGCCACGTCTGCGGCTGAAGTCAACTGATTAAAACTACGGCCTAGACCGGACGAGGTCAAACCAATCGCGCCGAATCATTGATTATCCACAGTATTCGGCCGAAAGTAGGACAGGACGCGCCGAGCGATTCGCCTTGTCAAATTTGATCGAGCACAGTGCGTTCGTTACCGTGAGGACGAAAGTTATCCCCAGCCATACCCATTTAAGGCCGGAGATCGCTACGGTAATGGACACACAGCGGTGGATAACTCTGTGAATACCTTTCCGGCGGTGGAATACTCCGGGCCGACGAGCATTCACGATGGGGTGGATCGCGTCAACGGAAGCGATCCAGGACACGAATACGGGGAACAATGGCCAACGGCGAAGAACTGATTTCTGCGGCATGGCAGACGGTGCTCGTCTCTCTCGAGACCGACGAGCGCATCACGCCTCAGCTGTATGGATTCCTCAGCCTGGTCGAGCCGAAAGGCATCATGGCCGGCACCCTCTACCTGGAGGTGCCGAACGAGTTCACGCGCGGAATGATCGAGCAGCGCAGCCGTGTCCCTCTCCTCAATGCGATCGGCGGCCTCGATGAATCGCTGGCCGTCAGCAACTTCGCCATCGTCGTGAACCCGGAGATCCAGCAGGAGACGCTCGAAGCTCCGTCCGAACAGCCCGACCCCGGGTATATCGACATTCCCTCCGCCCCGGCGCCGGTGACCGAGATCACCGCTCCTCCACGGAACGCTGATACCCGGCTCAACCCGAAGTACAGCTTCGACAACTTCGTCATCGGACAATCGAACCGGTTCGCCCACGCTGCGGCCGTCGCGGTCGCCGAAGCGCCGGCGAAGGCGTACAACCCTCTCTTCATCTATGGCGAGTCGGGCCTCGGCAAGACCCACCTCCTCCACGCCATCGGTCACTACGCGATGAGCCTGTACCCGGGCATCCGGGTTCGCTACGTCAGCTCCGAAGAGTTCACGAACGACTTCATCAACTCGATCGCGAACAACAGGGGTTCCCTTTTCCAGTCGCGCTATCGCAACATCGACATCCTCCTGATCGACGACATCCAGTTCCTCCAGGGCAAGGCCGAGACGCAGGAAGCGTTCTTCCACACCTTCAACACCCTGCACGACCACAACAAGCAGGTCGTGATCACCAGCGACCTGCCGCCCAAGCACTTGACGGGATTCGAAGACCGGATGCGGTCCCGCTTCGAATGGGGACTGATCACGGACGTGCAGGCTCCCGACCTCGAGACCCGCATCGCGATTCTCCGTAAGAAGGCGCAGAGCGAGAAACTCCAGGTTCCGGACGACATCCTGGAATTCATGGCCTCGAAAGTCTCCAGCAACATCCGGGAACTCGAGGGGACGCTCATCCGCGTGACCGCGTTCGCCAGCCTCAACCGCACGCCGGTCGACATGAACCTCGTTCAGACGGTCCTGAAGGACCTGATCACCCTCGACGACGACAATGTCATCGCGCCGGTCGACATCATCACGAACACGGCCGACTACTTCAAGCTCACCGTCGACGACCTGTACGGCTCCAGCCGATCGCAGGCCGTCGCAACCGCCAGGCAGATCGCGATGTACCTGTGCCGTGAACTCACGAATCTCTCCCTCCCGAAGATCGGCCAGCTGTTCGGCAACCGCGACCACACCACGGTGATGTACGCGAACAAGAAGATCAGCGAGCTCATGAAGGAGCGCCGCTCCATCTACAACCAGGTCACCGAGCTCACCAGCCGCATCAAGCAGAACCACCGCTACAGCAAGGGTTAACCTGCGCATCCCCCTTTTCAGGGGACGAGTGTGAATACTCACACTGTGGATAACTTGTGGACAACGGTGGAACAACCCGCCCCGAGATGTTGACTAATGACAGGTTCTTGTGAGTTACGACGATTCGGCCGGCGCCCTCCACCCCCGCATGTTTACGGGCATCCACACTTCCTCAACATCTCACACGCGTGTAGTTCCCAGTGGTTGACCGGGACTCGACGGGTTATCCACAGTTTCCACAACGGTTAAGACCATTAAGGGTTAATTAATCTCTACTGGGGCTCGACAACCTTGACCACGGACCAACGAAGGCGCATGGCCTCACGAGACGCAAGCGCTAGCATTGTCACGATCCATCCGCTCCCTACGACAGAGGTGACTTCGTGAAGTTCCAGGCCAATCGGGATGTATTCAGCGAAGCTGTTTCGTTTGCCGTGAAACTTCTGCCGCAGCGAACGACTCTGCCGATCCTGAGCGGTGTGCTGATCGAGACCACCGACACCGGCCTGATCCTGTCGTCGTTCGACTACGAGGTCTCTGCGCAGACCGAGATCGCCGCAGAAGTGGAGGAGCCGGGAAGGATCCTGGTGTCCGGCCGCCTGCTCGCCGAGATCGCGAGCAAGCTCCCCAACGCGCCGGTGCAGCTCTCCACCGAGGAATCGCGGATCATCGTGCGTTCCGGGTCTGCGAGCTTCACTCTGCTGTCCATGCCGGTCGAGGAATATCCCAGCATCCCGCAGGTCAGCGGCCAGTCCGGGCTCGTGCCTGCGGAGGAATTCGCGACGGCCGTCGCCCAGGTCGGCGTCGCGGCTTCGCGGGACGACGTGACCCCGGTCATCACGGGTGTGCAGCTCGAAGTCGGCGACAACACGCTCGGCCTCGTGGCCACCGACCGCTACCGTGTCGCCGTCCGCGAGATCGACTGGGACGGCGGCAGCGGATCGAGCGAACCTGTCACCGCGCTCGTCCCGGCGCGCACCCTGCAGGAGATCGGAAAGACGCTCGGCCACAGCGGAACGATCGCCGTCTCGATCACCAATCGCGACGACCGCGAACTCATCGCGTTCACCGCCGACAAGAAGACGGTGACGTCTTTGCTGATCAAAGGCAATTTCCCGCCGGTTCGTCGTCTGTTCCCCGAAACGGTCGACAACTACGCCGTGATCAACACAGCCGACCTGATCGAGGCGACCCGGCGTGTGTCACTCGTCCTCGAGCGCGAAGCTGCGCTCCGCTTCACATTCTCACTCGACGGCCTGACCCTCGAAGCGATCGGGTCCGAGCAGGCCCAGGCTTCCGAGACCATCGACGCTCTCCTCACCGGCCAGGACACGGTTGTCTCCCTGAAACCGCAGTTCCTGCTCGATGGTCTCGGTGCGGTGCATTCGGAATTCGTTCGCATCTCTTTCACCAAGACCGAGAATCCCAACAAGCCGGGACCGGTGCTGATCACGAGCCAGTCGAGCAAGGACCAGGCCGGCGCGGACAACTACAAATACCTGCTGCAGCCGAACCTGTTGCTGCGCTGACGCGCGGCGCGCTGGAGCTAAAAGGATCGCGCCAGCGATCCCGCGACGCCAGCGCCTGAGGAGCCTGCGACTCAGGGAGAAGGAAGAGAGAACGCTATGCACATCGGCCTCATCGGTCTCGGAAAAATGGGTAACAACATGCGTGCCCGACTCGAGAGCAAGGGAATCGAGGTGACCGGTTACGACACGAACCCCGATGTCTCCGACGTGGCGACCGTCGCCGACCTGGTCGCAGCGCTTCCCACACCGCGCGTCGTCTGGATGATGGTGCCGGCCGGTGCGGTGACGGATGCGGTCGTGAACGACCTCGAACCCCACCTCGAGAAGGGCGATCTCGTCGTCGATGGCGGCAATTCGCGGTTCACGGAAGACTTCAAGCACTCGGCGCAGCTCGCTCCCAAGGGCGTCGACTTCATGGACGTCGGCGTGTCCGGCGGTGTGTGGGGACTCCAGAACGGCTACGGCCTGATGGTGGGTGGCAGCGCGGCCCAGGTCGAGCGGGTCATGCCGGTCTTCGACGCCCTTCGCCCGGACGGTCCTCGGGACGAAGGCTTCGTCCACGTGGGCGAAGTCGGCGCCGGACACTACGCGAAGATGGTGCACAACGGCATCGAATATGCGCTGATGGAGGCCTACGCCGAGGGCTACGAACTCCTGGATACGCGCAAAGACATCATCAAGGACGTCACCGGCACATTCAAGGCATGGCAGCGTGGGACGGTCGTGCGGTCCTGGCTGCTGGAGCTGCTGGTCCGCGCGCTGGAACAGGACCCGGAATTCGAGCACATCGAGGGCTACGTGCAGGATTCCGGCGAAGGCCGCTGGACGGTCGAGGAAGCGCTCGAGAACGCGGTTCCCGTCCCGACGATCAGCGCCTCGATCTTCGCCCGGTTCGTATCGCGGCAGAAGGATTCGCCGGCGATGAAGGCTGTTGCGGCATTGCGCAACCAGTTCGGCGGCCACGCCGTCAAAGCGGTCGACTGACCGGTCGACACAAACGAAGAGTGCGCGTCACCCATCTCTCCCTGACGGACTTCCGCAACTACTCGACCGCGGAGGTCCCGCTCGCCGCCGGTCCGAACCTGTTCGTCGGGCGCAACGGTCAGGGAAAGACCAACCTGGTCGAGTCGCTCGGTTACCTCAGCACACTCGGATCGCATCGCGTCTCGAGCGACCAGGCGATGATCCGGCAGGGCGCGGATGCGGCCATCGTTCGGGCGCGCATCCAGCACGACGGCCGTGAACTGCTCGTGGAAGTGCAGCTCAACAGGTCGTCGGCGAACCGTGCACAGGTCAACCGCTCGCCGATCAAGCCGCGGGAGCTGCCGCGCTACTTCTCGAGCGTGTTGTTCGCGCCGGAAGACCTCGCCCTGGTGCGGGGTGAGCCGGGCATCCGCCGCCGTTATGTCGACCAGCTGCTCGTGCAGCGCAATCCGCGCATGTCGGGTGTTCTCGCCGACTACGACCGCGTGCTGCGGCAGCGCAACTCCCTGCTCAAGTCGGCTCGGGCGTCCGGGTTGCGCGAAGCCCAGCTCACAACGCTCGAGATCTGGGATGAGCGGCTCGTCGCCCTCGGGTCGGAGATCGTGGATGCGCGGCTCGAGCTGCTAGCGCGCCTCGGCGACCCGATCACAGCCGCCTACCGCTCTGTGGCCGGCGACGACCACCATCCGAAGCTGGTCCCGCTGCTGACGATCCGGGGAGCGGAGGTCGACGATCCGCAGGACGGCGTGGGCCGCCCGGACGCCGGGGTGGCAGACGCGCGCGTTGACGCAGACGACGCGACGGACACGCCATCCGCCTTCCGTGCTTCACTGGCCGCGGTGCGACGCAAAGAGCTGGATCGCGGGATCACACTCGTCGGGCCCCACCGCGACGACATCCTGTTCGAACTGAACGGCCTTCCCGCAAAGGGGTACGCGAGCCACGGCGAATCCTGGTCGTTCGCGCTCGCCCTCAAGCTCGCATCCGCCGAACTGCTGCGTCGCGAGTCGACGACTGGCGACCCCGTGCTCATCCTCGACGACGTCTTCGCCGAGCTCGACCAGGCGAGGCGCCGGATGCTCGCGGCCGCGGTCCACGATTTCGAGCAGGTGCTCATCACAGCAGCCGTGTTCGACGATGTCCCGGACGAGCTCACTGCCCACACGGTGCGCATCGAAGCAGGGGCGGTTGTCGATGACTGAGGGACGGGTGCCACCTGACCAGGCGGAGCAGCACAGCGAGGCGTCGGCGGTTTACCTGCGCTTCCGTGAGCTGTTCGGCGGCGTACCCCAGCGGTCGCGCCGGTCGCGGCCGGCGAAGGATCAGGTTGCGGGCGCGAGCGTGCCCTACGGAGTCGGACGCGATCCACGTGGCCTCGGGAACATCGTGGATGCGCTCACGACGGAGCTCGGCTGGAGTTCGCCGCTCGCGCAGTCGGAACTCATGGAGGGATGGGTCGACCTCGCCGGCGAGGAGACCGCGAAGCACTCGTCACCGGTGGGCATCAGCGAGGGGGTCCTGACCGTCTCGTGCGAGTCGACGGCCTGGGCGACGCAGCTGCGGATCATGCGCGCGGAACTCATGACGCGCATCGCCGTGCGGTTCCCCGACGCGGGCATCCAATCGATCCGTTTCCAGGGGCCAGAGGCTCCCTCCTGGAAAAGGGGTCCCAGATCAATTCCAGGGCGCGGCCCGCGCGATACCTACGGCTGAGAACGCAAAAGAGGTCACCGACACAAAATAAACGCCTCAGACGGGCGATTTTGGCCTTTCTGACACCCCACCATTGGTAGAATGGAGAGGTCACACTGAGTGCGGTCAGGAGCCTAATTTCATATGACGATGGAACCCACGAAAGCCGAGGCGGAACACGATTACGGTGCCAACGAAATCCAGGTCCTCGAAGGTCTTGAAGCCGTTCGCAAACGTCCCGGAATGTACATCGGTTCCACTGGTCCCCGGGGTCTCCACCATCTAGTCTATGAAATCGTCGACAACTCGGTCGATGAGGCGCTAGCCGGTCACGCCGACAACATCGAGGTGACGATCCTCGCAGACGGCGCGGTGCGTGTCGTCGACAACGGCCGTGGGATCCCGGTGGACATCCATCCGGTCGAGAAGAAGTCGACCGTCGAGGTCGTGCTGACGATCCTGCATGCCGGTGGCAAGTTCGGCGGCGGGGGATACGCGGTGTCCGGCGGACTCCACGGTGTCGGAAGCTCCGTGGTGAACGCACTGTCGAGCCGGCTCGACGTCGAAGTCCGGCGCCAGGGCCATGTGTGGACGCAGAGCTACCGCAACGGTGTCCCGGTCGCCCCGCTCGCCGAGGGCGAGGAATCCGACGAGAGCGGTACGACGATCACGTTCTGGCCGAGCCCCGAGACGTTCGAGACGACCGAGTTCGACTACGAGACGCTACGCACCCGCTTCCAGCAGATGGCGTTTCTGAACAAGGGCCTGCGCATCGCGCTGACTGACGAGCGCCCGACGGACGACCCCGAAGAAGAGCAGCAGACCGACGTCTTCCTCTATGAGCAGGGCCTCACCGACTACGTCCACTACCTCAACACGGCGAAGAAGGCCGAACTCGTCAACGACGAGATCATCTCCTTCGAATCCGAGGACACCGAGCGCAAGATCGCGCTCGAAGTGGCGATGCAGTGGACCACCGGCTACAACGAGAGCGTCTTCACCTACGCGAACACCATCAACACGCACGAAGGCGGGACCCACGAAGAGGGTTTCCGCGCGGCTCTCACCACTCTCGTGAACAAGTACGCGCGCGAGAAGGGCATCCTCAAGGAGAAGGACGACAACCTCTCCGGCGACGATGTGCGCGAGGGTCTGACGGCCGTCATCTCGGTGAAGCTGTCCGAACCGCAGTTCGAAGGCCAGACGAAGACCAAGCTCGGGAACACCGAGGCGAAGGCCTTCGTGCAGAAGGTGGTCGGCGATCAGCTCGGCGACTGGTTCGACCGCAACCCGAACCAGGCCAGGGAGATCATCCGCAAGGCGCTCCAGGCAGCGACCGCACGCCTCGCCGCCCGCAAGGCACGCGAGACCGCGCGCCGGAAGGGCCTCCTCGAGGGTGGCGGAATGCCCGGCAAGCTCAAGGACTGCCAGTCGAAGGACCCGTCGATCTCCGAGATCTTCATCGTCGAGGGCGACTCGGCCGGCGGCTCGGCCGTGCAGGGCCGTAACCCCGAGACCCAGGCGATCCTTCCACTGCGCGGAAAGATCCTCAACGTCGAGAAGGCCCGGCTCGACCGTGCCCTCGCGAACAACGAGGTGCAGGCGATGATCACGGCGTTCGGCGCCGGCATCGGCGAAGACTTCAACCCGGAGAAGGCGCGCTACCACAAGATCGTGCTGATGGCGGATGCCGACGTCGACGGCCAGCACATCACGACCCTGCTGCTCACCCTTCTCTTCCGCTACATGAAGCCGCTGATCGAACTCGGCTACGTGTATCTCGCGCAGCCGCCGCTCTACCGCCTCAAGTGGTCGAACGCGGAGCACCAGTACGTCTACAGCGACCGTGAGCGGGATGCACTGCTCGCCGACGGCGTCGCCGCAGGCAAGCGCATCCCGAAAGACAACGGAGTGCAGCGCTACAAGGGTCTCGGTGAGATGGACTACAAGGAGCTGTGGGAGACCACGATGAGCCCGGAGTCCCGGACCCTGCTCCAGGTGACTCTCGACGACGCTGCCGCGGCCGATGAGATCTTCGCCACCCTGATGGGCGAAGACGTCGAGTCGCGACGCAATTTCATCCAGAAGAACGCGAAGGACGTGCGTTTCCTTGACATCTGACAACATCATCCCCGACGACGCAGCCGCCGAGGGCGAACCGATCGACTACGGCATCCACGGGCGCATCGACCAGGTCGACCTGCAGTTCGAGATGCAGCGCTCCTACCTCGACTACGCGATGAGCGTGATCGTCGGCCGCGCGCTGCCGGAGGTCCGCGACGGGCTGAAGCCGGTCCACCGTCGCGTGATCTACGCGATGTACGACGGCGGGTACCGCCCCGACAAGGCGTTCTCCAAGTGCGCCCGCGTCGTCGGCGACGTGATGGGCCAGTTCCACCCGCACGGTGACACGGCGATCTACGACGCACTCGTGCGGCTGGTGCAGCCGTGGAGCCTGCGCTACCCGCTCGCCCTCGGGCAGGGCAACTTCGGCTCGCCCGGCAACGACGGCGCAGCGGCCCCGCGGTACACCGAGACGAAGATGGCGCCGCTGGCGCTCGAGATGGTGCGGGACATCGACGAGGACACCGTCGATTTCCAGGACAACTACGACGGTCGCACGCAGGAGCCGGCCGTCCTCCCGAGCCGTTTCCCGAACCTCCTGGTCAACGGATCGGTCGGAATCGCGGTCGGAATGGCCACGAACATCCCGCCGCACAACCTGCGCGAAGTGGCCGACGGCGCACTCTGGCACCTCGCCCACCCCGACGCGACGCGTGAAGAGCTGCTCGAGGCGCTCATCCAGCGCATCAAGGGGCCCGACTTCCCGACCGGCGCGCAGATCCTCGGCATCAAAGGCATCCAGGACACATACCGCACGGGTCGTGGCTCGATCACGATGCGCGCGGTGGTCAACATCGACGAGATCCAGGGCCGCACCTGCCTCGTCGTGACCGAGCTCCCGTATCAGGTCAACCCCGACAACCTCGCGATCAAGATCGCCGACCTCGTCAAGGACGGCAAGATCAGCGGGATCGCGGACATCCGCGACGAGACCAGCGGCCGCACCGGCCAGCGCCTCGTGATCGTGCTGAAGCGCGACGCTGTCGCCAAGGTCGTGCTGAACAACCTGTACAAGCACACGCAGCTTCAGGAGAACTTCGGCGCGAACATGCTCGCGATCGTCGACAATGTGCCTCGTACGCTGGCGCTCGACGGATTCATCACGGCGTGGGTCGACCACCAGATCGAGGTGATCGTCCGGCGCACCGAATACCGTCTGCGCAAAGCGGAGGAGCGCGCCCACATCCTGCGCGGCTACCTCAAAGCGCTCGACGCCCTCGACGAGGTGATCGCGCTCATCCGCCGCTCCCCGACCGTCGATGACGCCCGCGAGGGCCTGATGGGCCTGCTCGAGGTCGACCAGGTGCAGGCGGATGCGATCCTCGCGATGCAGCTCCGCCGGCTCGCCGCCCTCGAACGACAGAAGATCATCGACGAGCACGACGCGATCGAGCTCGAGATCACCGACTACAAGGCGATCCTCGCCGACCCTGTGCGTCAGCGCACCATCGTCAGCGACGAGCTCACCGAGATCGTCGACCGGTACGGCGACGATCGTCGCACGGAGATCATGTTCGGCTTCGACGGCGACATGAGCGTCGAGGACCTGATCCCCGAAGAGGAGATGGTCGTCACCGTCACGCGCGGCGGCTACATCAAGCGCACCCGAAGCGACAACTACCGCAGCCAGCATCGCGGCGGCAAGGGAGTCAAGGGCGCCCAGCTTCGCGGCGAAGACGTGGTCGACCACTTCTTCGTCACCACGACGCACCACTGGCTGCTGTTCTTCAGCACGAAGGGCCGCGTCTACCGCGCCAAGGCCTACGAGGTGCAGGAGGCAGGCCGTGACGCGAAGGGCCAGCACGTCGCGAACCTGCTGGCGATGCAGCCGGATGAGGAGATCGCCGAGATCCTCGACATCCGCGACTACACCGCGGCCAAGTACCTGGTGCTCGCCACCCGCGACGGCCTGATCAAGAAGACCGCCCTCAGCGAATACGACACGAACCGTTCGGGCGGAATCATCGCGATCAAGCTGCGTGAAGAAGACGAGCTCGTCTCGGCGCTTCTCGTCGAAGAGGACTCCGACCTGCTCCTCGTCTCCCGCAAGGGAATGTCGATCCGCTTCACGGCGAGCGACGAGGCCCTGCGACCGATGGGCCGGTCGACCTCCGGTGTCATCGGAATGCACTTCCGTGGTGAGGACAAACTGCTCGACGCTTCGGTCGTATCCGATGAGGGCTACGTCTTCGTCGTGACCGAAGGCGGCTACGCGAAACGCACCGCCGCCGACCAGTACCGGCTGCAGAACCGTGGTGGGCTCGGTATCAAGGTCGCGAAGCTGAACGACGACAGGGGTGACCTCGTCGGTGCGCTCATCGTCGACGAGGAAGACGAGGTCCTTGTGGTTCTTGCCAGCGGCAAGGTGGTACGCTCTGCCGTGGCCGAGGTACCCGCCAAGGGCCGAGACACCATGGGTGTCGTATTCGCACGATTCGCCGAGACCGACAAGATCATCGCTCTGGCAAAGAACACCGAACGAAACCTTGATTCCCACGAGGATGAAGAAGAATCTGAGGACGTCGGGAAGGAAGAGACCGTAGATGAGTAGTAGCGTCGCTGAGAAGCTCGCCCGAAAATCGTCGCGCCGTCCGGCGTCGGCCAAGCAGGTCCGGCTCAAGCTGGTCTACATCGACTTCTGGTCGAGCGTGAAGTTGTCGTTCCTGGTGGGACTGTGCCTGGCGATCATCGCGATCGTCGGCACCTTCCTGGTGTGGACCGTGCTCAACCAGACAGGGATCTTCGATCAGGTCAACAGCCTCTTCAAAGACATCTCCGGCGCCGGCGGGGCAGACTTGAAGTCGATCCTGGGGCTCGGACAGGTGATGGGCTTCTCGCTCATCGTCGCGATCCTCGACATCGTCGTGATCACCGCGCTCGGTGCGATCTTCGCGCTGCTCTACAACCTGAGCGTGAAGATCACCGGCGGACTACTCGTCGGTTTCACGAACAACTGAGCCGTGCCGTTTCGGCGAGAATCACCGCTGCAGCCGACAGTCACCCGCAGGGCGGGTCATCTCGGTGCGGACGGTGACTCTCGGCCGGCGGGGGCTGCCCGATTCGGAGAATCGAGCCGAATCAGGTAGTCTCTAATTCGCCCAATCGGGCACTCGGGGATATAGCTCAGGCGGTTAGAGCGCTTCGCTGATAACGAAGAGGTCCGAGGTTCAAGTCCTCGTATCCCCACGTGTTTATGGCTTCGCCGGTCGTCGCCCGGCGAACGCGGCCACCGGCAGCACACCACAAGTAAATACCCACCCGGGGCCTTAGCTCAGTTGGTAGAGCGCCTGCTTTGCAAGCAGGATGTCAGGAGTTCGAATCTCCTAGGCTCCACAATCTCAACACCCGACCGGAGCCCGGTCGGGTGTTTCTCTATTTGCGAGTGTTGGCCGCGAACAAAGTGTGCGGGTTCATTCAGGCATCGAGCCCGCCAGGCGGTTCCATTCTTATAGAGGAATTTCGTTCTTCAACGAGCTGTCGATAGGTTGAATTCGTGCCAGGCAGGGGGCTTCCGGCGGTCCACGACGGACCGAATTGATTGGAGATACCCCATGGGCAGCCTTGCTACTGCTGCTCTGGCCGAACGGAAATGTGATCCGGGCTGGGGTAAAACGGCTCCGAAAATGTTGATCCGTCTCGACTACGCGTCGTCGATCGGATTGGCGGAGCAAATCGCCGGTGCCGTTAGGCAAAGCATCCGGGATGGCGTCCTTTCGGCCGGGGAGGGGCTGCCCGCTGCGCGCGCGCTGGCAAGTGTGCTTGGGGTGAATGTTCACACCGTGTTCCGGGCGTATTCGCTTCTTCGGGTCGCCGGTGTTGTGGAGGTTCGCCAAGGTCGCGGCGCCCGGGTGCTGCCACCGCCGGAAGAGTTGCCGAAAGACGTTGTCGACGCCATCGAGGCGCTCGTTCGTGGTGCAGCGAGTCGAGGAGTAGTGCGCCAACAGCTGATCAGATATCTGGAGGAGATGTCATGAACGACGACACACCCGCTGCCCGCACTGGTCTCGTGAGGATGTGGGCAGCGGCAGCATTGGTAACTCTGCCCCTGATCATCATCGGGTGGTCCCTGTTGGTGTCGTGGAACAGCTTGCCTGACGATCTTCCCACTCAATGGTCCGGGAAGGTCGTGGTGTCCTGGGTTCCCACTCTCTGGTTCGCGGTGGTCGTTGTTCTGATTGCAGGGGTGGCCGCGGCGTTCGCCTGGCAAGCTGCAGTCAGCCGGCACAGCTACCAACGCCACGATCGGGTGTTCCTCATCTCGGGATCAATCGCAGCCGTCGCCGCCACAGCCTGGCTGATCAGCGCGACTGTCGTACACGACCACGATCATGAGATCGGAATCGCCATACTGTTTGCATTTGCTGCAATGTTGTACGGACTGATTCCATTCGCGATCGGGCGGACAGATTTCCCGATGACGGGAGAACCGCAGCCGACGGGACTGGACGCGGAACCCACGGGGACCGTTGCCTGGTCCCAAACGCAGGTCGCCCCGATCTTTGTTTGGGCCACGGTGGCATCCGGGGTCGTCGCGATCGCCTTTGGATTCGTGCCGATGATTCTGATCGGCATTCAGGTGACCAATTCGAGCATTGCGATAGTGGCGCCGATTCTCACAGTTATCTTCTTCGCGACAATGCGGGTTCACGTAACAGTCGATCAGCGGGGCCTTCGAGCGCGGTCTGCGACCGTCGGAGTTCGACTGGTGTCGGTGCGACTGGAGGCGATATCGTCGGCGAGCGTGACCATTTTGGAGCCCCTGCGCTGGGGTGGGTGGGGCTACCGAGTGGGGCCGCGGGGAAAGGCCCTCGTACTCAGGAGCGGCCCCGCGATCGTCGTCACGCTACCCAACGGGGCGGACGTTGCGGTCACGACCCCCGATGCGGAGCAAGCGGTGAGCGTGCTGCAGGCCTTGAAGCACCGTCAGGGAGACTCGAACTGAACCGGCGAGCATCGGACCCTCTAGTCTGTTGCTCATGACCTCGACATCGACCTCCGACGCGGTGCGGCACTTCGCCGCGAAACTGCAGTTCGAAACCGATCCGTCCGACGTGCACGCCGCGATCGAGAGCGGGGAGCGGTTCGTGCTCGTCGACACCCGCGGAGATGCCGCCTGGCGTCAGGGGCGCGTGCCCCAGGCGATCCACCTGCCGACGGCGGACATCGCTGAACGTGCATCCGGACTCATCGATCCGGCGACGCCGGTGGTGGTCTACTGCTGGGGGCCCGGATGCAACGGCTCGACGAAAGCCGCCCTCCAATTCAGTCTTCTGGGCTACGAGGTCCGCGAGATGATCGGCGGATTCGAGTACTGGGCTCGCGAAGGCCTTCCCGTCGTTAACGACAACGGCCCGGTCGTACGCGACATCGACGACCTGACAAGCCCGGTCGGGGCCGACGCGATCGACTGCGCCTGCTGAGCTGCTGAGCGGTTTGAGCGTCAGCCGTTGAAGCGGAGCCCGAAGCCTTCGAAATAGGACGCGAGGCGGTCGAGTTCCCTGTCATGCTTCCGCGGCGATGTGTCCAGGACAGCAGCGACCCGGACGACCGCCCCCGTCTCCGACTCATCGTCGGCGACCCAGAGGGTGACACTCGCATCCGGAACCTGGCTGAACGGGCGAGTCCACTTCGACGGGCGGGCACACCGCGTCGCGACGACGTGATCGGAGCGGCGCGACATGACAGCCCAGCGACCGTCGGCCTCGAGGAGGGACTCGACCCGGTCCAGGGCGTCGTGCGGGGGCAGGGGAGTGCGGAACGCGTGCTGTACCTCGACGACGGACACAATCCCGAACGTACCCCGGGAAGTACCGGTGTGCGGAGCCCCCGTTCGGGTGCAGCGGCGGATGCGCTCCGACGGCAGTAGGGTGACGGAATGGACATCCGAGTGGCTGCGTACGGAGTGATCGTCGATGGTGAGCGCATCCTGCTCGCCCACTGGAACGAAAGCGGCCGCTCCGGCTGGACTCTCCCCGGAGGGGGAATCGACCCGGGGGAAGACCCTGCGGACGCGGCCCGGCGTGAGATCCTCGAAGAGACCGGCTATACGGCAGAACTCGATGCGCTCATCGGAATCGACTCACGGATCGTGCCCGCCGACCAGCGGCTCGACGGCTCCGGCCGGCCACTCCACGCGCTGCGCATCATCTACCGGGCGCACATCCTCTCCGGCAAGCTGACCAACGAGCTCGAAGGCACGACCGACGAGGCGGCCTGGTTCCGCCTGGGTGAGGTGCCGGCCCGACGCGTCGAGCTGGTGAATGTGGCGCTCGGGCTGATCGCGCCGGGTAACCGTTAGCCTTCGGCCGCGGGCGACGCAGGCTCTTCGTCTGCGACCCACAGCTCATCGTCGGCCCGGAACGTCTGCCAGACCGCGTAGAGCACGCCGCACGCAGCGATGACGCCCAGGATGACCGCGATGGCGCTCCCGGCTCCGTGGCCCGACTTCTCGACGACCACCTTGCGGGACGTTGCGGCGCGCGCACCGGCATAGGCCCTGTCCCGAGCATCCCGCGCATAGTCCGCAACCGACATGGCGGTGCCGATCGCCGACCCCACGGCCGGGAGAACATCGCCGACGAAGCGCTCCTTCGCCGAGCCCGCCAAGCGACCGGTCGCTTCCATTCCGGGCCGGACATACTGGTGATAGCCCTCACGCACGCGCGGAGCAACTTCCTCTCGATGGAGGTGACCCACCTGCTTGCTGGCCTCCTTGGCCACCGCGTTGGCGCGAGCGAGGAGATCCTGCTGCTGCTCCCACAGGTCCTCCGCGGCGCTGCGCAGTCGATCGAGTTCCTTCTTACGCTTGCGTGTCAGGCTCATGTGGACCTCCATTGCGTGGTGTAGCGAACAGTCTCCATCTTGCCACCGAATGCGCTGAGGGTAACCCGAGAGGTTCGAACGCCTGTGCAAGAATTGACTTCATGTCAAAGCACACCGCAGTCGCCACTCTCCACACGAACTACGGGGACATCAAGGTCAACCTGTACGGAAACCACGCCCCCAAGACGGTGAAGAACTTCGTTGGACTCGCGACGGGCGAGATCGAGTGGAAGAATCCGGCCACGGGTGCGACCACTACGGACAAGCTCTATGACGGTGTCGTCTTCCACCGCATCATCCCCGGCTTCATGATCCAGGGCGGCGACCCGCTCGGCACGGGCACAGGCGGCCCCGGCTACCAGTTCGACGACGAGATCAACCCGGAGCTCGACTTCACCGAGCCGTACGTTCTCGCGATGGCGAACGCCGGCATCCAGGGCGGCCGCGGCACGAACGGCTCGCAGTTCTTCATCACCGTCGCTCCGACGACCTGGCTCCAGGGCAAGCACACCATCTTCGGCTCGGTCGACGACGAGGCATCGCGCAAGGTCATCGACAAGCTCGCCGACCTGCCGACCGACGCGCGGGACCGTCCGCTGGACGACGTCGTGATCGAGTCGGTCACGGTCGAGGAGGCCTAGGGCTCGTATGACACAGCCCGCGGATACCCGGGCTACCTACTGCTACCGGCATCCGGATCGCCAAAGTTACGTTCTCTGCCAGCGGTGCGGCCGCACGATCTGCCCTGAGTGCCAGACGCCGGCGCCCGTCGGGGTGATCTGCCCGGAATGCATGAAGCAGCAACGCGCTGAGGCGCCGAGGGTGAAGCCTGCAGTGATCACGCGTATGACCGGTCGCGGAGCCCCGGTGGTCACGTATTCGATCATCGCCATCTGCGTCTTCGTATTCATCCTGCAGTCTCTTCCCGGAATCGGGAACACGGTCACGAGCGCGATCTGGTACGCGGGTGCGTACTCCTACCCGCAGCAGTTTGAACCGTGGCGGATGCTCACCTCGGTGTTCGCACACGGGAGCATCCTGCACATCGCCCTGAACATGTACACGTTCTGGATCTTCGGAACGCTCCTGGAACCGCTGCTCGGCCGCGTGCGCTTCCTCCTGCTCTTCCTGCTCAGCGGTTTCGCCGGCTCGGTCGGCGTGCTGCTGCTCGCGCCTCCCGGGACCCCGGTGCTCGGCGCATCCGGAGCGATCTTCGGGCTGCTGGGGGCCTTCCTGGTCATCCAGCGCCGGCTCGGCGGTAACGCGACGCAGTTGCTGATCCTTGTCGGGATCAACCTGGTGATCGGATTCATCCCCGGCTTCAACGTCGCGTGGCAGGCGCACGTGGGCGGACTGATCGCCGGTGCGCTGATCGGGCTGATCTACGTCGAGACGCGCTCGCCCGAGCGACGCAACCTGCAGATCGGTTTGATGAGCCTCCTGACGCTCATCCTGCTCGGATTGAGCACTATCCACCTGTTCGCCTGAGCGGTGGAGAAGTTATCCACAGGCTTATTAACACTGGGGATAGTTACAGCCGTGTAATTGTCCCCACTGTTGCGGACCCTCGAGAAGGGGTCAGCGCCACCGAGTAGTCATCAGGAAGCCGATGAAGGCGATGCCGAAACCGACCAGGATGTTCCACGCGCCGAGCGCAGGAATGGGGTACTGGCTCTGGCTCACGTAGAAGACGATGATCCAGATGAGGCCGAGGAGCATGAAGCCGAACATCACCGGCTTGAACCACACCGGGTTGGGTGCGTCTTCGCTGGAGGATTGCGCGCCGTTGCGCTCGGGTTTGCTCGGGGACTTGGTGCGTGCCATAGGTCAATAGTGTACGGGACAACGCAGGGCACCCGCTGCGATCGCGCGTCTGCGCAGCGAGCGCTCAGCCTGTGGATAACTCAGCCGGGTTCTCGGATGCCGCCGGTAGAATCGTCGCCATGTCCGATCGCCGTCGACCCTCCGTACTGGGCGTCATCGGCGAGCTTCTGATCACAGCGGGCGTGCTGGTACTCCTCTTTCTCGGCTGGCAGGTCTGGTGGAACAGTCTCGTGCTCGCCGGCGAGCAGACGAACGCGGCCGCCGCCCAGAGCAGGCAGTGGCTCGACCAGGCCTCCGCGAGTCCGAGCCCTGTACCGACCCCGGCGAAAACCCCGGGCGCGACGAAGCCCGATTACGGGCCGCCACCGGTGATGACCGCTCCGGCGGCGTACCAGCCGTTCGCGGTCATCTACGTCCCGCGGCTCGGGCCGGAGTGGAAACGCATTATCAGGCAGACCGTCGACGTCCAGCAGGTGCTCAACAGCTACACGGCAGGAGTCGGTCACTACCCCGACACCCAGATGCCGGGAGCGGTGGGCAACTTCGCGGTGGCCGGGCACGACAGTGGATGGGGAAACGCCTTCATCGACTTGTCGAAGCTCCGCCTCAACGACGCGGTCTACGTTCAGACCAAAGACGGCTGGTACACCTACCGCTTCCGCAACTTCGAGTACGTCCAGCCGAACGCGGTCTCGGTGCTCTACCCCGTTCCGCGTCAGCAGGGAGCGACCGCTGTGGACCGCATCATGACCATCACCACGTGCAACCCGCCGTTCCACGCGGGCGAGCGTCTCATCGCCTACAACCTGTTCGACGGCTGGCAGCCCCTGAGCGCCGGTCCGCCGGCAGAAATCGCCGCGCAGGTCGCGGCCCAGGGAGGGTAGAGAATGTATGCAGCGCTGTGGCGCGTGCTCCCCGGGCCGGTGTGGGTGCGCATCCTGATCCTGGTCGTCCTCGTCGCGATCATTTTGTTCGTTCTCGTCACATGGGTCTTTCCGTGGGTCGATTCACTACTGGGCGACCAGGAAGGAACCGTGGGCACGTGACCCGTGTACTCGTCATCGACAACTACGACAGCTTCGTCTATACGCTGAACGGCTACCTCCGGGAGCTCGGCGCCCAGACGACGGTCGTCCGCAACGACGATTTCGCCGCGACGGACGTTCCCGCCCGCCTGGCCGAATACGACGCCGTCTTGATCTCACCCGGTCCGGGCAAGCCCGCTGACGCCGGCGTGTCCATCGCGACCGTCCGTGAGGCGCTGCGCACCGACAAGCCGCTGCTGGGCGTTTGCCTCGGGCACCAGGCCATCGCGGAGGCGTTCGGAGCGGTCGTCACCAACGCCGAAGAACTGATGCACGGAAAAACCTCGCTCGTCACCCACGACGGCAGCGACTTCTACGACGGGGTCAGCCAGCCGTTCACGGCGACCCGCTACCACTCTCTCGCCGTCGTCGACGGCACCGTTCCGGACGACCTGGTGGTGACCGCACGAACGGCGGGTGGCGTGATCATGGGCCTGCGACACAAGGAAGCCCCGATCTACGGGGTGCAGTTCCACCCCGAGTCGGTCCTGACGGAGGGCGGGTACCGGATGCTCGGCAACTGGCTCGAGTCGGCGGGCCTCTCCGGCGCGAAGGAGACCTCGCTGCACTTGAACCCACTGGTCAAACTGGCGTAGGCGTCAGCCCGTGCAGTAGGTGAGGGTGACCGTCGACCCCTGTGGCACATCCCCGGGAGCCAGCGATTGGCTGTGGACGAGCGTGCCCTGCTCTGTCGGGCAGGTCGAGTCGGGCTGAGGATTCGCAGTCAGCTGAAGCTGCGAGAGGATGCCCGTGGCCGCCTGGATCGACTGGCCGACGAGGTCGGTCAGCGTCACCTTCCCGCTCGAGATCGTCAGGCCGATCGGATCGCCTTCGTGCGCGGTCGCATTGGCTGCGGGATCGGTCGAGATCACGATGTTGGCCGCGACATTCGGAGAATTCTGGGTGGTGACCGGGCCGAGGGTGAAGCCGGCCGCTGTCAGTGCCGACTTCGCATTGACCACCGTCATGTTGTGGACATCGGGAACGGCCACTGTCTTCTTGCCCGTCGAGACATAGACGGTGACGGTGTCACCCGTCGAGACGATGATCCCCGCCGCCGGGTCGGTCCTGACCACCTGCCCCTGGGGGTAGGTGGCGCTCGACTCCTGCGCCTGCGTCCACTTGAGCTTGTCCTTCTCGAGCTCCGCCGTCGCCGCGTCGATCGTCTGGCCGGAGAGGTTCGGGACGGCGCGGGAGGTAGCAGGCAGCTGATCGCTCGGGGCGAGACGCAGCACCCAGGCGAGTACGGCGACCACGACGACGGCCATGACGGCGATGCCCGCCCAGATCCAGATCACCGGTGGGCGCCGCTGCGTGCGGACCATCGACTGGTCTTCGGCGAGCTGACGGAACGCAGCCTCCGGGCCGGAGACCACGCTGGGCGGGGCGCCGAACAGCGTCTCGGAGAGCGGGTCGACCTCTTTGTGGATCGGGACGTGGCCCGCTCCAGCAGTCTCCACATCCGCCCGGAACTCCGCAGCCGTCTGATAGCGCTCGAAGCGGTCCTTCGACAGTGCGTGAAGCACAACGACGTCGAGCGCGGGCGAGACCTTGTGGTTGATGGAGCTCGGCGCGACCGGCGTCTCGCTGACGTGCTGGTAGGCGACGGCGACGGGGGTGTCGCCGCGGAAGGGCGGCCGCCCGGTGAGCATCTCGAAGAACACGACGCCCGTCGAATACAGGTCGGTCCGCGCATCCACCGACTCGCCCTTCGCCTGCTCCGGCGAGAAGTAGCTCGCCGTGCCGAGGATGGCGGTGGTCTGCGCGACCGTGGCCGACGAGTCGCTGATCGCGCGCGCGATGCCGAAGTCCATCACCTTGACCTGGCCGGCCTTGGTGATCATGATGTTGCCCGGCTTGATGTCGCGGTGGACAACCCCTGCGCGGTGCGAATACTCGAGCGCGGTGAGGATGCCCTCGACGATGCGCACGGCTTCGTCGGCGTCGATCGGGCCGGACTTTATAAGGTCTTTCAGGAGAACGCCGTCGACGTACTCCATGACGATGAACGGAAGCTGCGCTTCGTGGCCGTTCGGCTCCCTGACGGTCTCTTCGCCGGCGTCGAAGACGCGGACGATCGTCGGGTGCGCCATGCGTGCAGCCGCCTGCGCCTCCTGGCGGAAGCGTGTGCGGAAAGCGGGGTCTGTTGCGAGCGAAGGCTTGAGCAGCTTGATGGCGACCGTGCGGCCCAGGCGGGTGTCGGTTCCCCGATGCACGTCGGACATCCCGCCGCGCCCGATCAGCTCGCCCACCTGATATCTGCCCGCGAGCAGGCGGCTATCTGGGCTCAATGCGAACTCCTCGTCAGGGGCAGGGTCTCCGTTAGTGTACCGGTCGTTTTCTGGACAGAACCCTAAGGGGTCGTCGTCGCGACCGTGATCGAAAGCGGCTGCGACGGATCGGACGCCACCGATTCTCCACAGAAGATCTTGTAGGTGGCCTTCGCTTCGGGGCCGTCGGTGTTCGCAACCGTCCAGGTGACCGTGGGCTGGGTCGCGGGAACCGGCTGTCCCAACGCGTTGCCGTTCACGAACATCTGGCGTCCCGTCAGGTTCTGGCCGGCCGGGCAGCCCGCGCCGCCGAACTTGAGGACCACGTTCTCGCCGGGTGCGGCCGTCGTCTGGCCGGGCGGAACCGTGGTCGGCGTGTCCGCGGGTGGAGTGATCGGCGCGACCGGCCCGTAGACCTTCACGGTGATCGTGGTGCCCTTGGGCACCGGCCCGGTCGGGTTCACCGAGTACACCTTGTCGACCTGGCCCTGCGAGGTCGCGGCCTGGCCGGTCTGCACGTCGGCGACCATCCCGACCGCCTGCAGCATGTTGCGGGCATCGGCGCTCGTCTTGCCGAGGAAGTCGGACTCGTTGATCTGCACCGTTGTGCTCGTCGGGCTCGGCGACGGCGACGGCGTCTGCGAGGGCGGGGCCGTCGTCGTGTGGACCACAGGCGGCGTCGTCGGCGGCGCGCTCGCGCCCTTCGGCTGTGCGAGCAGGGCGATGATCGTGCCGATGAGGACGACAGCGAGCAGTGCGATGAGCGCGATCAGCGGCCAGGTCCACGGGCTGCGCTTCTTCGTCGTCGTGGAGGGCACGGTGTCGACCGGCCCTACGCCACCGATCGGCGCGGGAGTCGAAAGGAGCGTCGTCGCCTGGGTGTCGCCGGCCGTCGGCATCATCACCGTGGTCGCAGCGGTCAGCGCTGCGGCGCCGCCCAGGATCGCAGGTACCGATCCGGCCGCGGCCTGGACATCACCGCGGCGGAGGGCCTGGGCTGCCCGGGCGAGGTGGGCGGCCGACGCGGGCCGGTCGGCAGGGTTCTTCGCGATGCACGCGAATACGAGGTTCCGCACCGGCTCCGAGACGGTGAGGGGGAGTTCGGGCGGCGCTTCGTTGATCTGCGCCATCGCGATCGCGACCTGCGACTCGCCGGTGAACGGCCGGCGGCCCGCCAGGCACTCGTAGGCCACGATGCCGAGCGAGTAGATGTCGGTCGTGGGGGATGCAGGATGCCCGCTCGCCTGCTCCGGCGACAGGTACTGGACTGTTCCCATGACCTGACCGGTCGCGGTGAGCGGAACCTGGTCGGCGATGCGAGCGATGCCGAAGTCGGTGATCTTGACGCGGCCATCCGGCGTGATGAGCAGGTTGCCCGGCTTGATGTCGCGGTGCACGAGGCCCGCGGCGTGGGCGGCGTGCAGGGCGGCCGCCGTCTGCGCGACGATGTCGAGGACCTTGTCGGTGCTGAGGACATGCTCACGCTCGAGGACGGTCGAGAGCGCCTCGCCGGGGACGAGCTCCATGACGAGGTAGGCGCTGCCCTCCTCCTCGCCGTAGTCGAAGACGTTCGCGATGCCCTCGTGGTTGACGAGCGCGGCGTGGCGGGCCTCGGCGCGGAAACGCTCGAGGAACCCCGGGTCACCCAGGTACTCGTCCTTCAGGATCTTGATCGCGACGGTACGACCGATCACGAGGTCGGTGGCTTGCCAGACCTCTCCCATGCCGCCGATCGCGATGCGCGACTGCAGCTCGTATCGTCCCCCGAAGGTGAGCCCTGCTGTGGGTCTCATTTATTCAGCACCGCCTCTAGTACTTTCTTCGCAATTGGAGCAGCGATGGAGTTTCCGGTGCCGTTCTGGCCCTGCCCACCACCATTTTCAACAACAACAGCCACAGCGAATCGAGGATTGTCCGCCGGTGCAAAGCCCGTGAACCACAGCGTGTACGGCTCACCCTCGCCGTTCTGCGCTGTTCCGGTCTTACCGCCCACACTGACCCCGTCTATTCTTGCATTAGTGGCAACACCGTGATTTACGCCGTCCACCATCATCTGACGGATGGTCGCAGCGTTCTCGGGCGAGGTCGCGGTGTCCAGCGCCTGGGGCGTGAAGGTCTGGATCGGCTGCAGGTTCGCCGACCGGATCGAGTCGACCATGTTCGGGTACATCACCACTCCGCCGTTGGCGATTCCGGCCGACACCATGGCCATCTGCAGCGGAGTCGCACGGTCGTCGAGCTGCCCGAACGCGCTCTGTGCGACCTGCGCCGGATCGGTGTAGGTGGGGTAGACGCTCGGCTCGACCTTGACCGGGATCGACAGCTGCTTGTTGAACCCGAACTTCTCGGCCTGGTCTTTGATGACGCGGCCGCCGAGCTGCATACCCAGTTCGGCGAAGGGGATGTTGCACGAGAGGATCTGCGCGTTCGCGATCGAGACCGTGGCGCCGGGGCCGCAGGTGCTGAAGGTGTCGTTGTGCACGACGGTGCTGGTGCCGGGCAACGTCAGGGCCTGGGGGTTGGGCAGCTGGCTGTCCTTCGTGTACTTGCCTGTGCCGAACGCCGCCGAGCTCATCACCGGCTTGAACGTCGAGCCGGGCGGGTTCAGGTTGCCGCCGATGGTCCGGTTGATCAGCGGGTCGCCGGGTGCGTTCAGCAGCGCCTTGTACGTCGCGTCGACTTTCGCGGTGTCGTGGCCGGCGAGGGCGTTCGGGTCGTAGTCGGGCTTCGACACCATGGCGAGGACCCTGCCGGTCTTCGGCTCCAGCAGCACGACAGCGCCCTGCAGGTTGCCGAGAGCGTCGTATGCGGCCTTCTGGGCGACGGGGTCGATCGTGGTCTCGACGGATGCGCCCTGCGGGTTCTTGCCGGTGAGGATGGAATTCACCCGGTCGAAGAACTGGGAATTGGATGAGCCGCTGAGCTGGGCGTTGAGGGCGCCTTCGAGGCCGGTCGGGGCGCCATCCAGCGGGAAGAAGCCGGTGACCGACGAATAGAGGGGACCGTTGCTGTAGACGCGCTGGAACTTGTAGACGTCCTTGGTCGGGATGGACTGGGCGACCGGCTGGTTCGCGACCAGAATCGCCCCGCGCTGGGCGGAGTAGCTGTCGTAGATGGTGCGGCTGTTGCGTGCATCCGCACTCAGCGAATCCGCCTGGAACACCTGCAGGATCGACGTCGACACCATGAGGGCCACGAACATGGCGAGCACGACCATGCTGATGCGTTTGATCTCGCGATTCATCAGCTCACCACCAGCCTCGGTTGGTTTCGGACGGCATCCGACACACGGAGCAGTAGCGCGACGATGATCCAGTTGGCCACGAGTGAGGAACCTCCGGCTGCGAGGAAAGGAGTGGTGAGGCCGGTCAGCGGGATGACCCGGGTGACGCCGCCGATGACGACGAAGCACTGCAGGGCGACCGTGAACGACAGGCCGACGGCGAGCAGCTTGCCGAAGTCGTCCTGTCCCGCGAAGCCGATACGGAAGCCGCGTGCGACGAAGAGGAGGTAGAGGGCGAAGATCGCGAACAGGCCGGCGAGACCGAGCTCTTCGCCGAGGCTCGCGATGATGTAGTCGCTCTGCGAGACCGGGGTCACGTAGGGCTGGCCCTGCCCGAGCCCCGTGCCGATCAGTCCGCCGTGCGCGAGCCCGAACAGGCCCTGCACCAGCTGATAGCTGCCGCCGTTCGCGGTGTAGACCTTCTGCGCGAACGGGTTGAGCCAGTTCTCGAAACGACCGTGCACGTAGCTGAGCACCTGGCTGGCGATGAGCGCGCCGCCGACGATGAGCCCCAGGCCGATGATCACCCAGCTGATCCGCGCCGTCGCCACGTACAGCATGACGAGGAACAATCCGAAGTAGAGGAGCCCCGTACCGAGGTCGCGCTGGAAGACGATGACCGCCATCGACATCAGCCAGACGATGAGGATCGGACCGAGGTCGCGGAGGCGGGGGAAACGCATCCCCAGGAATTTCTTGCCGACGAGGGAGAGCGAATCCCGGCGCTGCACGAGGTAGCCCGCGAAGAAGATCGCCAGCGCGATCTTCGCGATCTCGCCCGGCTGGAAGCTGAACGGGCCGATGCCGATCCACACCCGCGCGCCGGAGATCTCACGGCCGATGCCGGGCAGCATCGGCAACAGCAGAAGCGCCAGCGCGACGAACCCGGCGATATAGGTGTAGCGCTGCAGGATGCGGTAGTTGCGGATGATCAGCACGACAGCGATGGCGCAGACGATCGCCATCGCACTCCACACGATCTGGCGCACGCCGGCGCTGTTCCACCCGCTGTCCCCGAAATGGATGTCGATCCGGTAGATCATCGCGATGCCCAGCCCGTTGAGCACGGTCGCGATCGGCAGCAGGAACGGGTCGGCCTGCGGTGCGACGAACCGCATCGCGATGTGCATCGCGAACACGAGGATAGACAGGCCCGCACCGAGATACAGGAGCGTCACGTCGACGTGGCCGAGCGCGCCCAGCTGCACGAGGACGACGGCCGATGCGTTGATGACGCAAGCGACGATGAGCAGCAGCAGTTCGAGGTTGCGCAGTTTGGCGGGCATCCGCAATCGCTTGATCGACAGCGGGCTCGTCGCAGGGCGCGGCGAGTCGATGATGCCGGTCGGGTTACTGTTTGCTGGCATCGGTCAACTGTTCCACGATCTGCCTGGCAGACGTCAGAGTATCGGCGTTGATGGTCTGTTCGACGAGCTGTTTGTCGTATGCGGGCAGGCTTGATACGTCGGTGGTCGACTCCTCGTAGACGTGGGAGAGCGCGATCGGGCCGAGGCTTTGCTGAACCCCCTGGTAGACAGCGACTTTTCCGCTGGGCGACGCGCCGACGTAGTAGTGCGACTGCGTCCACTGGTAGCCGAAAAGTGCTGCCAGCACGATGGCGACGACGAGCACGATCACGCCGATAAGCCACGTGAGCCTGCGACGCCTGGCCCGTCGCTCATCCTCTTCGATGAGCTCGTCGAGGTAGTCCTCGGACTGCGGCTCGAAGTGCGTCGGGCCGGTTGCGGGGCGGACCGGGTGCAGGCGCAGGGTGGGCAGCCGGTTGGCGCGTACCGGCTTCACGTCGGTCGTGAAGGCGAGCGGGGCGGATGCGGAACCCACCGTGACGGGGTCTTTGAGCGTGTCAACGCGGCCGGTGTCGGCGATGTCGAGGATGACGATGGTCACGTTGTCGGGCGCACCCGCATCCAGGCTCTGCTTCAGCAGCCGGTCGGCGACCGCTTTCGGGCTTTCGTGCGAGGCGAGGGCGGATTGCATGTCGTCGTGCTTGACGACACCGCTCAGACCGTCGGAGCAGATCAGCCACCGGTCGCCCGGTTGGGTGTCGAGGATCCAGGTGTCGATCTCGGGCGAGGCGTCGACGTCGCCGAGAACCCGCATCAGCACCGAGCGGCGAGGGTGGACCATCGCCTCCTCCTCGGTGATGCGTCCGCTGTCGACCAGGCGCTGCACGAACGTGTGGTCGATCGACACCTGTTTGAGCTCGCCGTCGCGGAACCGGTAGATGCGGGAGTCGCCGATGTGGGCGAGAGCGATCTGGTCGCCGACCCGCACCATCGCGCTCACCGTGGTGCCCATCCCGGTCAGTTCCGGATGCTCGAACACCGTCTCGGTTAGGAGCGAGTTCGCCGCGATCAACGCCGCCTGCAGTGCGAACTCGGCCTCAGCAGCCGTCGCGTACTCCTTGTCCGCCTCGCGGATGCGGTTCACCGCGATCGCCGAGGCGACGTCACCGCCCGCGTGCCCGCCCATCCCGTCGGCGACGACGAACAGGTCGTGCCCGGCATACGCGGAGTCCTGGTTGTTGGAGCGGATCTTGCCGACGTGCGAAACAGCGACGGCTCGGTTAGCGGGTGCCACGTACTACCGCCGCAGCTCGAACGTCGTTGTGCCGATCTTGACCGGGGTGTTCAGGGGGACCTGGGTCGGGACGGACACGCGTTTGCCGTCGAGGAAGGTGCCGTTGGTGGAATCGAGGTCCTGGATCATCCACTCGTCGTTCCACAGCAGGAGACGCGCGTGGTGGGTGGAGGTGTAGTCGTCGCGGATGACGAGGCCCGACTCGCTCGAGCGCCCGATGGTGAGCGGTTCGCGGCCGAGCGGGAGCTCCGTGCCCTGCTTCGGACCGGACGTGATCGTGAGACGGCCGGCACTGAGCACGGTCGCCTTCGGCTTGCCCGTGACCGTGTTCGCGCCCGTCGGCAGGGAGGACGCCGGCGGCGGCTGCATGGTGGGCGCGGTGGCGCCGGGAGCGGTGGCGCCGGAGGTGGGGGTGGCGAGGAACGGGGAAGGCGCCGGTGCGGGGGCGACGGCCTGCGCATCCGGAAGCTTGCGCACACGCTGGCCGAACAGGTCGCTGCGCAGCGCGTAGACGATGCCGAACACGAACAGCCACAGCAGCAGGAGGAAGCCGAACCTCAGCACCAGGAGTGTCAGCTCGCTCGGGTTCACGGTTTGCTCCAGAACCCGCCGATGTCGTGCCGGCGGGTCGCGTCGTCGACACGGTTGTCGGCGGGACGCTCGACATGGGCCGCCTGGGGGAGCACCCGGAACACGATGCGCGTGCGCCCGATGGTGATCACCGAATCCGGCTCGAGAAGGGCCTTCGTGACCGGCTGGCCGTTGAGCTGCGAGCCGTTCGTCGAACCCAGGTCCTGCACCTGGGCGCGCGAGCCGTCCCACGTGATCTGGACGTGCTTGCGGGAGATGCCCGTGTCATCCACGGTGATGTCCGCATCGCTGCCCCGGCCGATGACCGTGTGCGCCTTCTCGATCGGGTAGCGCTTGCCGCCGATGTCGAGGATGGGAGTCCAGGCGACGTCGCTCTTCACGTTCTCGGACTCGACCTGCAGGATGCCCTCGGTGAGGCTCGGATCCTCGACGAGGTCGACCGAGATGCCGCCGGCGAACTGGTAGTGCTGGCCGGCCGCGTACTGCTGGACATAGGAGACGAGCTCGTCGATGAGGGTCGGGCCCATGGAGCGCATCCGGGCGTAATCGGACGACGACATGCGCAGAACGAAGCGATTGGGCGCGAGAACGCGGTCGCGTGTGACGATCGCGGCCTTCGTGTCGAGTTCGCGGCGGAGTGCGCTCGTGAGCTCGACCGGTTGCAGCCCCGACCGGAAGGTCTTCGCAAAAGCGCCGTTGACGGCGCGCTCGAGACCCTTCTCGAAGTTGTCCAGTATGCCCACAGGTCTCCCGATCCGGCTCGTGTGACTATGAGAATGTTAGTCGGGTCTGTTGTGAGAGTGCTTCTGTGCCTCTCTTACTTGGCTGAAGATCATCCGTGGGTTGTAGCGGTCGCGTGGTGCGGAGGACGCGCGTTGGACCACTTTTCGCACTCGTGGCAGAGCAAAGGCGGCCCCAACTTCTGGTAGCGCGGTCCTACGTGCTAATCTCTCTAAGTTCGCGCGAGTGGCGGAATTGGCAGACGCGCTGGCTTCAGGTGCCAGTGCTCGAAAGGGCGTGGGGGTTCAAGTCCCCCCTCGCGCACGCGGGCTGGATCATGAAATACCGGAAACGGCTTCATGAAATAGGTCGAGCGAACGAAGAAAGGCCGGTCTGAGGGAAACCTCGGGCCGGCCTTTCGTGTTCGTCGATCGAATCGTGTCATTTTCGCATCGAAAATGGCGCGGGAATGCGGAAAAGCCTGCCCGAGGGCGGGCTGGCGCCGTCTGTGGGCGATTTGTTTATGAAATGAGAGCCGCGGCTACTGGGCTGGTGGAAGCGGGAGCGTGTTTGAGCAGGCAGATTGTCTCGAGGTCGGAGCGTTGAAATCGTGGCGACCGGGGACCGTATAGAAGCGCCCACGTGGCGTCGCATCCGTCTGGGGTCGTGAACACTCGGTGATCGCATCCTCGGTTCCGCTGGCGAAGTGAACCCCGCCGGGACCCCTCGAACCGACCCGTTGCGGACATCCGGTCGATGGACCCGGGACTGATGACGCGGAACGCCATCAGCCTCGGCGCAGATCGCGAAGGCATTCGACATGCCGGTCGTGCTCTCGACGGTCAACGTCGCGAACGGGCTGTCGACAACGGTTCCGGAGCTCAAGGCGGTGCTCGCCGACGAGGTCAGGGACGGATGAGAACCGGCGCGGTTCGACGAAGCGTTGCGCTAGGTGCGGGTGACGCTGGCTCGAAGAAGGGATGCCGCGGCGCCGCGTGCCCAGTCTTCGAAGGTGTGAGACCGCGTGACGATCTGGCACTGGCCGGCAGCCCCGAACGTGTGCTCGTCGAAGCTCTCGCGGATCCTCTGCTCGTAGAGGTCGAAGTCCGTCACCGATTCACCCGCGACGAGAATCACGCTCGGCCCGACCAGATTCGCCATCGTCGCAAGGGCCATTCCGATGATGACTGCCGCGCGCTCGAAGGCTGCGACCGCATCCGGGTCGGCAGCGCGGGCCAGCTGGACCGCCTCCCGCATCGTGAGCAGCGGATCGTGCTTCGCGGAACGGACCGCCTCGAGGATGGCGCTCGACGAGGCGACGGTCTCGACGCATCCGTGCCGACCGCACGAGCAGACGAGGTCCGACGGTCCGAGGGGGAGGTGACCCAGTTCGCCGGCCACGCCGTACGCGCCCTCGATCACATCGCCGTTGACGTAAAGACCGCAGCCGATGCCCGCGCCGATGGTCACGATCGCGAACGATTCTGCGTCGACGCCGATTCCGAACCACTCCTCGGCGATCGACAGGGCGCGCACGTCGTTGTCGATGATGACGGCGAGGCCGAGGCGGTCGCGCAGCATCTTCTCGAATGGAACGGTCGACCAGTTCAGGCGAGGGGATGCGCGCACGAAGCCGTGCTGCTTGTCGACATCGCCCGACACTGCGACACCGACGCCGAGAACCTTCTCCGCGTCATCGCCGAGTCGCCGCTGCAACGCCTCGACAGTCGCAGCGACCGCCTCGACAACGGCCTCGACAGAGGTGCTCGCGAGTCGCCGGGTGACGGAGTGGAGCACATTGGCGCGCATCGTGGTTGCGACTCCGAAGACCTCGTCTACGCGAACGGTGACACCGATGGCGAGCTGTGCGCCCTCATTGACGCTTATCGGCTGAACCGGCCTGCCCGGCTGGGTGGGCCGCATGTTGTCATGCGCTGACAGCAGTCCGCGCAGAAGGAGCGGTGCGACGGCCTTGGTGACCGCCGCCTGGGAGAGGCCGGTTCGGCGGGCGATGTCGATCCGCGCGATCGGGCCACGTTTCAACACCTCGGTGAACACGTCGACGACTGCCGGTGTCTCCAGCGAGAAACCCGACAACTCGTCAGAAGCCCTTGAACTCGTCACCGGAACTCGATTCTGCTTTCATACGTTCGTCATACGTCGTGAGCGTGCACCAGTGCACGTTCGAGTTCACAATAGTTTCCGCGGTCAAGCGCCGTCAACTGCCACACTGCACTCTTGCCGACAGAATGTCGCTGAATTCGTTTATCAAGGAATGTAATTATGGCTACGGTCGTGTCGCCCGTTCCAGGACCTCGAGGATGTGCACGTACGCCGCGCCCGTCGCTCGCGTCATTCCGACCTCGCACGTGCGGTTGGACGATACATGCACGTCATACGAGCGGGACGTGACCTCTAGAGCTTCCGCGCGGGTCGCCGAGGCAGTGAGCTCGGGATGAAGCATCCCCCGGTCTCCGGCGAACCCGCAGCAGTTCCAGTCGTCGGGCACGATCACTTCGTCGGCCACCGCCTGTGCGATCCGTGTCATCGCAGCCGTCGTGCCGAGTGCCGTCGACGAGCAGGTCGGGTGGACGATGGCGGACCCCAGCGGCGAGCTGATCGTGAGGCCGGCCAGGAGCACCTGTTCCGCGAACGCGACCGAGTCGACGAACCGGAGCCCGGCGTACGCGCCACCCTTGGCGACCGCAATCTCTCGCATCGTCTCGAGCCCCTCGGTGCACGATGAGGCGTCGCACACGATGGGCAGTCTGCCATTGTCACTGGCGCTGAGAAGAAGAGGGAGCGTGACGCCGCGCATCCGGGAGTAGCCGTCGAGGAAGCCCTTCGATTTCCACGGCGTCCCGCAACATGCGGCGTCGATACCGTCGGGCACTAGCAACTCGACGCCGGCTCGGGCGGCCAGGGCCGCGAAGGAATGCTGGATGCCATTCGACTCGCTCTCCGGGCCGAACATAGTGCCGACACAAGCCGGAAAGTAAACCGCCTGTGGGTGTGAGGGTGAACTCGCGAGGCGTGCCCTGGGTGCGCCACCGCGGGGGAGATCGGCGTCGTAGAGGGGAACGACGTCGGCGCCGAGGAGGGCCCTTCCCATTCGGGTCGCGCCCGTGACGATCTGGGCCGGCAGCCGATCGGCGATGGACAGCGCCCGTGCCCCGCCGCGGCTGATCGGCGACCACGCACCGGCGGCGGCATGTGCAATAGCCGACGGGATTCTCGCTTGGCCCTCTGCGCGTAGTCGGCGCACGAGATCACCGGTGTTGATGCCAACCGGGCAGGCGACTGCGCACATCCCGTCGACTGCGCAGGTCTCCACGCCCTCGTACTCGTAGTCGCGTTCGAGCTCTTCAAGCAGTTCGGCATCGCCGCTGTTGCGCGCCGCCTCCATCTCGCGCCGGAGGACGATGCGCTGGCGCGGTGTGAGCGTGAGGTTACGACTCGGGCAGGCTGGCTCGCAGTAGCCGCACTCGACGCAGCGGTCGACTTCCTGCTCGACCGTCGGCGTGATCTTCAAGTGCCGAAGATAGGAGTCAGGGTCGTCGTTGATCAGGACGCCGGGATTGAGCAGGCCCAGTGGATCGAAGAGGTGCTTGATTCGCACCATCGTGACGTAGATCGAGTCCCCGTACTGGCGTCGCACGAAAGGAGCCATGATGCGGCCGGTGCCGTGGTCGGCTTTGAGGGTGCCTCCGTTCTCGAGGACCAGCGCGACCATGTCCTCCGTGAAACGTCGGTACCGTCCGAGCGCCCCGTCCTCGTCGAAGCGCTCGTTTACCATGAAATGGACGTTGCCGTCTTTTGCGTGCCCGAAGATGACGCATCCCTGATAGCCATAGACATCGAAGAGCCGGATCAGTTCGTGACAAGTCGCGAGCAGCCGCTCGACCGGCACCGCGATGTCCTCGAGCAGTGCCGTCGTCCCGCTGGGGCGCGCGCCCGCGACAGCGGTGTAGAGCCCTTTGCGAACATGCCAGAGCGCGGCTCGCGCGGCGGCATCGGTCAACAGGGTGGCGGGCTGGGAGAGCGGGAGCTCTGCGAGTTGCAGCGAGACCTTGTCCGTCGCCGATTGCAGCGTCCGGGCATCGGGGGACTGGAGTTCGACGAGCAGAGCTGCGTGTTCGACGACCGTCAGGCGACTGATCTCCGCCGGGCAGTCTGACTGCTGTTGTGCGACTACGAGGGAGCGCGAATCCATCAGCTCTATCGTCGCGAATCCCGCGCCCAGAAGCAGTGGAAGCGCTGCGGTTGCAGCATCGAGGTCGTCGAAGATCAGGAGTCCGGTCGCCGCTGCAGGCAGGAGAGGGATGGTGTGGAAGACGGCCTCGGCAACGAAGCCGAGCGTGCCTTCGCTTCCCACGAGGAGGTGCAAGAGGATGTCGACGGGACGTTCGAAGTCGAGGAGTGCGTTGACCGAGTAGCCCATTGTGTTCTTGATGCGGAATTGCTCGAGAACGCGACAAGCCGACTCTCTGTCTGCGAGGAGGTTCCGTCGAAGCTCGCTCAAGCCCTCGTATAACTCGGGCTCGGCGGCACGCAGCTGCTCGTCGGCGTTCGCTGCCGCGGTGTCGATGATTGTTCCGCTGGCGAGAACCACGACCACCGATTCCAGGGTGTTGTAGGTGTTGTGCTCCGTTCCGCAGGCCATGCCACTCGAGTTGTTCGCAACGACTCCGCCGATCGTGCAGGCGATCTCGCTGGCCGGATCGGGGCCCAGCTTGCGCCCGAAGCGGGCAAGTCTCGCGTTGACCTGGCGGACGGTTGCCCCTGGCTGGACGCGAACGCGCGCGCCGTCGTCTAGAACCTCGATCCGGCGAAAATGCCGCCGCGTATCGACGAGGACTCCTTCGGTGCTCGCCTGACCGGACAGGCTGGTGCCGCCGGATCGGAAGGTGAGCGGCGCGCCCGCGCCGCGGGCGATCGCCATCGCCTGGGCGACCTCGTCTGCTGTCGTCGGGGTGAGGATCGCGTTCGGTACGAGGAGATAGTGGGATGCGTCATGCGCGAGCGCGCGACGCAGGCTCGCGCGCTCGCTGAAGTCGAGATCCGACCCCGCGAAAGCCTCATCGAGCGTACGGGCGGCCGGCAGAGTCATTCGTCGCGCCAGGAGGCGATCACGAACTGAAGACGCCGCCGACGCCGGTGATTTGCCACCGCGAGCGGGCGACAGGGTCGATGGTCGTCGACGCGCCTGGCAGCTGTGGGCGTTTCAGATAGCCTTCGCTGACCGTGCTGCGTTCGACGAATGCGTCTTGGGTCCACGGGATGAACTCGATCAGCGGCGGAACCTCGGAGACGACAGTGCCCACCAGGTGCTGGTGCAGCTGCATCATGTCGCCCGCGTGTGGGGCGATGCGCAGCCCTCGTGCCGCCGCGTGAGCGGCCACCTGGAGCCACTCGGTCACTCCGCCGACGCGTGTGGCATCGACCTGAACGACTCGGAAGGCGTCCGCCTCGATGAAGCTGGAGAACTGCTGGTACGAATAGATGCTCTCGCCGGCGGCGATATCGAGAATCGTCCCACGCTGCAGCCGAACATGGCCCCCGAGGTCGTCCGCGTGCAGCGGCTCCTCGACCCAGTCCATGCGGGCTTCCTCGAGCACGGGCATGATGCGGCTCGCGGTCGCGAGGTCCCAGCGCTGGTTCGCGTCGCACATCAGCGTGACGTCGTCGCCGATCGCCGCGCGCACGGCTCGCACCCGTCGCGCGTCCTCGCGGAAGTCGCCTTTTCCGACCTTGATCTTCACGCGGTTCCATCCGTCGTCGATCAGGGAGAGCAAGTCGCGTGTGAGCTCCGTCTCGCTCAGGTTGAGCCACCCGCCATCGGTGTTGTAGGCCTCGATGTCGGCGGCGGTTCCGCCGAGAAGTCGCCAGAGCGGCGTCTCCGCGCGCTGGGCTGAGAGGTCCCAGAGGGCGATGTCGACCATCGCCAAAGCCATGTGCACTACGCCGGCGCGACCCATCCAGTGCGTCGGCAACCAGTAGAGGCGTTTCCAAGTTCCCAGGACGTCCTCCGATGATGCGCCTAGCAGCGACGGGCTGTAGTACTTTCCGATGACATCGGCGAGGAGCTCTGGAGCGCAATGCACTCCCGAAATGCCGGTACCGACGCGACCGTCGGCCGTGCGAATCTCAACGACCGGCACGGTCCAGTGCGACATCGCGGCCGTCGCATCGGCAATCGGCCGGGCCAGCGGTACCGCGAGCGCGTACGTCTCGATGGACACGATCACCGCGCCGTCGTCGCCCCGAACGCTGTCACCGGCATCGGGCGAGAGGACTCCTCTGGCACTCCCGAGTACGCTCTCGATCGTCATCATGGCTCTCCTTCTTACCTAGGCTCCCATTCGCTCACGGCACTCGACGGCGGTCAATCACGACTTGCGAATAGGAGCAATCCGTTTCGCTGATGGTTCGGCACGACCTCGAAAAGGAGCCCCGCTAGTATCAAACCTCAGATCGACCGACCGACGGAGTGTTCACGATGACCCTCGACCTCACCTGGCTCAGAACCTGGGTCGAAGTCGTCGACGCTGGCGGCTTCGCACGCGCAGCCGAGCTCGTGCACCTGTCGCAGCCGCGGGTCTCGGCGCACATCTCCAATCTGGAGAAAGAACTCGGCTGCTCCCTCATCGAACGACGAGTCCGTCCACTGACCCTGACCGAGGAAGGCAAAGCGCTCCTTCCCAGGGCGCGCGCGGTGCTGGCCGCCGCAGATGAGCTGACTTCAGGCGTGCTCGCTGATCGCGGCATAATCTCAGGAACGGTCAAAGTGGCGAGTTTCGTCAGCGCGAGCTCCGAATTCCTTCCCGGCGTATTGACCCAACTCGAACACGAGCATCCGCAGATCGAGCTCTCCATCCTCGACGGCGATGTCGGCACGATCGAGACGGCCCTTTCGGAGCGGCGGGTCGCCGTGGCACTTCGACCCATGCGACCCGAACCGCGAGACCGCGCATTCACCGTGCGTCCGCTGTGGCGGGAGCCCTTCGTCGTCGTAGCTCCGGTCGGGCATCCGCTGCTCGATGACGACGTCGTCGACCCGAGTCGGCTGACAGGCGAGCGCGTCATCACGATCGGGAACCCGCTCTCCGAGGAAGTCCTCGGCTCCGAAGCCGAGTCGGCATTTAGCTCGATCCACCGTCAGCTGCCGGGCGGCAGTGTCTCGCATCAGCCGTCCACGCTGGGCGCTATGGTCCGCGCCGGTCATGGCATCGGAGTGATGAACTACCTCGGGTTCGCGATGATCCGACAGGACGGCCTGGATTTCCGCGAACTCGGAATCGACCACTATCGGGACGTCGGTGTGTGGTGGCATTCGGAGCGGCCACTGAGCGCCGCTGCCCGTGCATTCATCTCGACGGTGATCGCTGCCCCACGACCCCCAGGAACCTGGGAGATCCCGGCTCCTCGCTGATCGGGTTCGCCGAAATGGCCTGGCGCGCGGCGCTGACGCGACAGATATTCGCGCTGCGGATACGCGGCATCCGCAAGACGTCGTTGACGCCGGGACAACCCGACACCGACGCTGGGGAGGCAACCAACAGAAGGCCTCTCAATGAAACTCATGCGCATCGGCCCCGTCGGCACGGAACGACGGGTCGTCCGTCTGAACGACCGTGAATACGTCGACGTCTCCGATATCGCGACTGACTTCGACGAAGAATTCTTCCGGTCGAACGGTCTCGATCGTGTCCGTTCCGAGGTCGCGGCGCGCACGGATCGAGGCCTCATCGAGACGTTCGCAGGTGAGAGGATCGGCGCGCCGATCGCGCGGCCCCACCAAGTGCTCTGCATCGGGCTGAACTTCCGCGACCACGCCGAGGAGACGGGCCAGGCCGTTCCGTCCGAACCGATCGTGTTCAACAAGGCGCCGAACACCGTGGTCGGTCCGGATGACGACGTGCGAATTCCGCGCGGTGCCACCAAGACCGATTGGGAGGTCGAACTCGGGGTGGTCATCGGGCGGCGAACCAGCTACCTGGCAACCCCGGAGCACGCTCGCTCAGCCATCGCCGGATTCGTACTCGTCAACGATGTCAGCGAACGCGCCTTCCAGATGGAACGCGGCGGCCAATGGATGAAAGGCAAGTCGGCCGAGACATTCAACCCGACCGGTCCGTGGCTCGCCACCCCGGACGAGATCTCTGATGTCAACGCTCTCGGCATGTGGCTCGACGTCAACGGAAGCAGGGCACAGACCGGTTCGACGGCGACGATGATCTTCAATCCGTATTTCATCGTCTGGTACCTCAGCCAGTTCCTGGTTCTCGAGCCTGGCGACCTGATCGATACGGGAACACCGCCCGGGGTGGGCATGGGCTCGAACCCTCCTCGCTTCCTCCAGCCGGGCGATGTCATGACCCTCGGAATCGACCGGCTGGGCGAGCAACGCCAGCGCGTGGTGGCTCCCCGATGAGTGAATTCGAGAACCTCGTCGCGCTCGTGACCGGCGGTTCCAGTGGCATCGGCGCGGCAACAGCACGAGAGTTGCTTTCGCGCGGGGCATCCGTCGCCGTCCTCGACCGCAACCCGAGCAGCGAGCCGGGGGTGCTGTTCTGCGAGGCCGACATCACCGATGTCGAGTCCGTGACTGCTGCGATCACTCGGGTCGTTGAGCACTTCGGCCGGCTGGACATCGTGGTCAACAACGCCGGCATAGGTGCAGTGGGTGACGTAGGAGCGAACGACGATGACGAGTGGCGACGGGTGCTCGACCTCAACGTCGTCGGCACGGTGAGAGTGACGCGCGCGGCGCTGCCACACCTGCTTCGATCCCCAGCGGCGGCGATCGTGAACACCTGCTCGATCGTCGCCCGGGTCGGTGTGCCGCAACGCGCTCTGTACTCCGCTTCGAAAGGCGCCATCGAGGCGCTCACGCTCGCGACAGCCGCCGATTTCGTCGGACGGGTGCGGGTCAACGCCGTCCTCCCTGGAACGGCGGACACCCCCTGGGTCTCACGCCTGCTCGACGGGGCCGAAGATGCAGCCCTCGCGCGCGATCAACTCACGAGACGCCAGCCGATGGGTCGCCTCGTGACCGCCGACGAGGCCGCCTACGCGATCGCCTATCTCGCTAGCCCGCGGGCGGCGTCGACTACAGGCACGCTGCTTGCCGTCGACGGCGGGATGGGCGGGCTGCGGGTTCCCGAGGCGGCGCGCTAGCGGCCGAGCGGTCGGCCGAGCGGCAGCCGCAATCCGGTGAGCCGCTCCATTCCGGCGAGCGCCCGATCCTGGAAGCCGGGGTCGTGCGCAAGGGCGAGTGCATTCAGCGGCTGCATATGATGGAGATAGCGCCCGCTCTTGATGGCTTCCGGCGCATAACTGGTCGCCAGCCAGACCTGGGTGACATGTGCCAGGGCGAGGTCGTCGGTAGCGTTCTGCCCTTTCGCCATCTTCGTGGGGACCCAGCCGGGATCGATCGCGTTCGACGACACGCGCGGCCACCGCCGTGCGACGGCGAACGCGAGCGCGATCATCAGCAGCTTGCTGTCGGCGTACGCCTGCAGGGGATCCCATTCGCGGTCGCGCCACTGGAGGTCGCTCAGGCTGGTGTCGCCCTGGGCGTGCATGCCGCTCGTCACGTATATGAGCCTGTCGGGCGGCTCGATCAGGGCGGTCAGGATAAACGGAGCGAGCGCATTGATGGCCAGAACGTGCGCGTGGCCCTCCGTCGTTGCGTGGCGCACGGGCTCAGTGGCGCCGATTCCCGCGTTATGGATGATGGCATCGAACCGGCCGGATGCGTTCGCCTCTGAGGCCAAGGCAATGACGTCATCCCGAGAGGACAGGTCTCCGATCAGCACCGTCTCGACGCCGTGCAGTTCGCCGCGGACCTCCTCCGCCCGCCTTTGACTACGGGCATGGGCGACGACCCTGTGCCCTTTGCCGACGAGAGCGCGGACGGTCGCAAGGCCGATACCGTCTGTCGAGCCGGTGACCAGGATCCGGGACACCATCACTCCACCGGGACCAGGTCGTACCAGGTGGCGGCATTCCCGCCGAACACAGCGGCCGTCTCGGCCGCGCTCAGGCCGACGAGCACGTCTGCCAGCGCGTCGACGACCTCGGAGTAGTTCCGGGCGGCCAGCAGGCAGACCGGCCAATCGGAACCGAACATGATCCGGTCGGTGCCGAACAGCTCGACAACCCATACGACATACGCGCTCAGGGTCTCGGGCGTCCACGAGTCCCACTTCGCCTCGGTGACCATCCCGGAGAGCTTCACGCTCACATTAGGCAGGGCTGCCAGCAGCGCCAGCTCCGTCGCCCAGCTGTCGCTCCAGCCTTCGGCGATCGGCGGCTTCGCGATGTGGTCGAGGACGAACCGCTGGTCGGGCAACGCAGCCACGACGGAGACGGCGGAGGGGAGCTCGCGGGTGCGCACCAGCAGGTCGTAGGCGAGCTGGTGGTCGGCGAGAGTACGGATACCCGCCACGACATCGTCACGCTCGAGCCATCGCGGGTCGCCCTCGTCGTGCACCTGGTGCCTGATACCGACAAGGGTGCGACCGTACTCGCCCGCCAGCTCCGAGAGGGTTTCGCCCAGCTGGGCGCTGGTGAGATCGGCCCACCCGACCACCCCGTAGACGAACGGTGTGTCGCGCGCGAGATCCAGGAACCCTCGGGTCTCGGAAAGGTCGGACACGGTCTGCACGAGCACCGTGCCGTCGATGTCGTTTCGGGCCAGTTCCGGGGCCAGGTCGTCAGGGGTGAACGGGCGGCGCACCGGGTCCAGCGCGGCGCCCTCCATCCACGGATAGTGGAACTGCGCGGGGTCCCAGAAGTGGTGATGCGCATCGATTCGAAGAGCCCGGGTCATCGGACCGCGCCTTCCAGACTGGGCACGGGCACATCCGGATCAAGGAGACCGGCCGAGCGGATGTCGTGCCACAGCGCATCCGGAATCGGCACCGCCAACAGCGCGAGGTCGTCATGGAGCTCATCAACGGAGCGGGCTCCGATGAGCACCGTCGTGATCTGCGGATGCGCAAGCGGGAATTGGATGGCGGCAGCGGCCAGGGGGACACCGTACCGATCGCAGATCGTTCGGATCCGTCTCGCCTTCTCGAGCATCGTCCCCGACGCGGGCACGTAGTCGAAGCGGGCGTCGTCGGAGGGGTCGATGAGAATTCCGCTGTTGAAGACCCCGCCCACGATGACAGCGGTTCCGTTGGCGCGACAGGCGGGGAGGAGATCGGAGACCGAAGACTGGTCGAGCAGTGTGTACCTGCCGGCGAGAAGAACCACATCCAGATCGCAGCTCTCGACCAGGCGCGTGAGGATCGGTGTGGTGTTCATCCCCGCGCCGATCCCCGTGACCGTGCCCTGCTCCCGAAGGTCGCGAAGGGCGGCGTACGCGGTGTCACGCGCTTCGGTGTAGTGGTCGTCCGGGTCGTGCATGTTCAGGATGTCGACCCGGTCGAGCTGCAGCCGCTCAAGGCTCTCGTGCAGCGAGGTGATCACTCCCTCGTAGCTGAAATCCCAGACCGGGCCGACCGGCGGCACGTCAACGTAGAACGGATCATCTCCGTCGTACTGGCTCTCGTCCCTCGGCGCGTCCGGCCTCAGCAGACGGCCGATCTTCGTCGAGAGGACGTAGTTGTCGCGCGGTTCGCCGGCGATGGAGTTCGCGATGCGCTGCTCGGAGAGCCCGTGCCCGTACAGCGGCGCTGTGTCGAAGTAGCGGATACCCGACTCGTAGGCATGCTGCAACGTCTCGACGGCTTGCCGTTCAGGGACAACGCTGAGGAAATTGCCCAGAGCTGCGGTGCCGAATCCGATGGACGGAAGGGTGAGGCCATGGTTTCCGACCTCGGTGACAGTGGGCTCGATCATCATTCTCTTTCGTTAGGGAGTCGGCCTGCGCAATCGGCCTACAGCACGGCTCCGATTCGCCACGGCACGATCTCCTCCGTGCCGAAGCCGAGTTGTTCGGATTTGCTCGGACGCCCGGATGCCATCTCGATAATCGACTCGAAGAGCTCGGCGCCGAGCTCGAGTTGGCGATCATGGCCGAACGCGGATCCGGCGTCGAAGTCCATGTCGCCCTCCATGCGCCGATAGAGGCCGGACGTCGTGGTGACCTTGAGGCATGGCACGGGGCGCGAGCCGAAAACCGAACCACGGCCGGTCGTGAACGCCAACACCGTGGCACCGCCTGCGACCATTCCGGTCGCCGACACGGGGTCGTAGCCCGGCGTGTCCATGAAAGTGAGGCCGGGCGCGGTGACCGGTGCGGCGTAGTCGACGACATCGTTCAGCGGGCTCGTGCCGCCTTTCAGCACCGCGCCGAGCGACTTCTCCCAGATCGTTGTGATGCCACCCGCGCGGTTGCCCTTTGACGGGTTGTTGTCGAGCACCGCGCCGTTGGCCTCGGTGTACTCGAGCCACCAGGCGATCCTCTCGTCGAGGCGTTCGGCGATGGCGGCAGACGCCGCGCGAGATCGGAGAAGATGCTCGGCACCGAAGATCTCAGGAGTCTCACCGAGGATCACACGTCCGCCCGCGGCGACGAGCATGTCCGCTGCCACTCCGAGAGTGGGGTTCGCGGTGAGGCCGGAGTAGGCGTCGCTGCCGCCGCACTGCAGACCGAGGGTGAGTTCCGCGATCGGAATGGGTTCACGGCTGAGCTCTGCGAGTTGCTCGACCATCGCACCGATCTGCCTTACACCCTCGGCGACGGTCGCTGCGGTTCCGCCCAGCTGCTGGATCGTCAGGCGCGTGACGCCGGGTAGCTCGGTCGGCAGGAAGTTCTCCGGCTGGTTCACTTCGCAGCCCAGGCTCACCACAAGCACGCCGGCGAAGTTGGGGTGGGTCGCATAACCGTGGAGGGTGCGGCGCAGGACGTCGTCCCCCTGGGTGTGCTCGGCGAGTGCGCACCCTTGGTCGTGCGGAAGGGGCACGATTCCGTCGAGCCCGGGGGCGCCCGCGTACGCAGCGCTCGCCGCCTGCGCGATCAGCTTGCTGACCGTCGACGAGCAGTTCACAGTCGGGACGATGCCGAGGTAGTTGCGGGTCGCCGCCCGGCCGTCGCTGCGTCGGTAGCCGTCGAAGGAGCGCATGCTCAGATCCGTCGCGCTTTCGAATCGGGCGCCGGACCCGGTCGTCGATCCGCCGCGAGTCGAGAGGTCGAGGAGGCCAACGTTGTGCACATGCACATGGGCGCCGGACTCGATCGGCTCAGTCGCCTCGCCGATGACCTGACCGTACTTCACGACGACGTCGCCGGCTGCGATGGGTCGAAGCGAGACCTTGTGGGCGGAGGGGATGTCCGTGGTCGCGACGACGGCGGAGTCCCCGGCGTCGAGGACGTCGCCTATCGCGACGTCTGCCATGACGATGCCGACATTGTCGGTGGCCGGGCGGGCGACGATCAGAGGAACAGTCTGTGAGGACATGGTGATCTCGGATTCCGGTTCGGGGCTGCTTCGACTCAGGCTAAGAGAGGTGGCAGCAGAGCGTAACGACGAATATCGAATAGCGATGATTCGTCTTTCGACTACAAATCGCTCAGGTTACTTAATACAGTGAATCACGAGGGCGATCCGTTTGGGCGCACTACGGGGTCTATTACTTGACACGAAAATATAAGTCGGGTTACTCTCTGGTCACCGCCTCGGGTAGATCCCGAGTGGTCAGCCGCATCCACACCCGGCGCGCACGTTCGAAGGAGAGCACATCGTGGTTATGACAGCTGCGAAACCGTTAGCGCCACCGCGTCGGAGCAGCCGCCAGATCAGGCGGAACCCCTCGCATCGCGGGGACTGGCGGCTCGCGCTGATCCTGATCCTTCCCGCGTCGCTAGGCTTCCTCGTGTTCGCCCTCTACCCGCTCATCCGGGGCATCTATCTCAGCTTCACCGACTTCCACATCCTGACCCCTCCGGTCTGGTCCGGCATCGCGAACTACCAGCAGCTCCTCTCCGATGGAGTCTTCTGGAATTCACTGGGAGTGACCGTCTACTTCGTCGCGCTCTCCGTGATCTTCGGGCTGGCGATCTCGCTGGTCACCGCGGTCATCCTGCATCGCCTCACGAAGTCGAACCTGATCCGCGGGCTGGTCCTTCTTCCCTTCCTCATCTCAGGAGTGGTCGCCGCCCTGGTCTGGCAGTGGATGCTCGACCCCGGCCTCGGCATCGTCAACGCCGTCATCAAAGCGCTGACCGGTCACACCATCCTGTTCCTCGGATCGTCGGAGTGGGTCATCCCGAGCCTGGCGTTCATCGGAATCTGGAAGGCCATGGGCTACAACGCGATCCTGATCTTCGCGGGGTTGCAGACCATCCCTGGCGAGATCTATGAGGCGGGCCGCATCGATGGTGCCGGCGAGATCCGGATGTTCACGCGGCTCACCCTGCCACTCCTGCGGCCGATCATGGCGATGGTGATCATCCTCACCGTGATCAGCTCCTTCCAGGTGTTCGACTTGGTTGCCGTGACGAGCAAGGGAGGACCGGCGAACTCCTCGAACGTGCTGCCCCTCTACATCTATGAGAAGGGATTCTCCGAATTCGACTTCGGATACGCGTTGACCATGTCGATGGCTCTCTTCGTGATGCTTCTGCTAATCACCTTCTTCCAGATGCGCCTGCTTCGGGCCAATGAGACCGACACGAACTGAGACATCGATGACAAGCACACTTCTTTCCAAATCGCAGCCAGCGGTGAGTACTCAGAGCCGGGTGCGCACTCGTCGCCGGTTCCCGATCGGCAAGACGATCGCGTGGATATATCTGGGTGGGTTCCTGGCGCTCACCCTGTTTCCGTTCTACTGGATCCTGCGCACAGCGCTCTCTAACAACTACGCGCTGATCTCGAACCCGACCTCGCTCCTTCCCGTGGGCTTCACGTTCGGCCCGTTCCTGCGGGTTCTCGGCCTCGCGACGCCCGCGCAGGCGATCGCGGAGGGCGGCTCCGGCGCATCCATCGATCTCGGACTGTTCGTCAGGAACTCGCTGATCTACGCGACCACCCTCACCGTTCTCGTTGTGTTCTGTTCTCTGCTCGCGGCGTACGCGTTCGCCCGACTTCAGTGGCGAGGAAGGAACGTGGTCTTCTCAATCTTCCTCGCGGCGCTGATGATCCCCGGAATCATGACGCTTTTGCCCAACTTCGTCTTGGTTCACGATCTTGGACTGACGAACACCTTTGCCGGCCTGATCCTTCCAGGTGCCCTGTTCTCGGCGTTCTGCATCTTCTTCCTGCGACAGTTCATGCTCGGGCTGAGCAGTGAGATCGAAGAAGCAGCGCTGATCGACGGGCTCGGACCGTTCAAGATGCTGTTCCGTATCACGGTACCGATGAGCACAGGCCCCATCATGACCCTCTCCCTCCTGACTTTCATCAGCGCCTGGAACGAATACTTCTGGCCTCTGCTCATCGCGAACGATCCGAGCGTGCGACCCTTGACCGTCGCGCTAGGTGTGTTCCAGCAGGCGTCACCGCAGACTCAGCCCGACTACGCCGGACTGATGGCCGCCGCGCTGGTGGCCGCACTGCCGATGCTCGTGCTCTTCATGATCTTCGGCAAACGAATCGTCAACTCGATTGGCTTCACCGGAATCAAATAAACCCTCCGCGCTCCCCGCATCCGCTCGCTGACCGGTGGGTGGGGTGGTCGAGTGCGCCCGAAAGCCGGGTGGCGCGAAAGCCACCGGGAGCACCGCAATCCGAATCCCTAGAATCTAGAAAGAGGCACATTGTGAGACTCAAGAAACTTGCCCCCATCGCTGTGGGCGCCGCAATGCTCATGGCGCTGGCCGGCTGCACCGCCGGCGGGGGCTCCGGCGACAAAGTCACCGTCAACTGGTGGACCTGGGATCCCAACCAGGGCGCGGCGTACGCGACCTGCATCCCCGCGTTCGAGAAGGCCAACCCGAACATCACTGTCAAGATCTCGCAGTACCAGGTCAGCGACTACTTCACGAAGCTGACCGCCGGATTCGTCTCCGGTGACGCTCCGGACGCGTTCATGAACAGCGTGACCTTCCTGCAGTCCTACGCCAGCCAGGGACAGCTGCTCGCTCTCGATGACAAGATCAAGCAGGACAACATCGACATGAGCCAGTACGCCATCGGCGCGAGCGCATGGAAGTACACCGACGGCAAGCAGTACGCCCTTCCGATGGACTGGGCGACCGGTGTCCTCTACTTCAACACCGACGTCCTCGAAAAGGCCGGCTATACCGCTGACGATGTGCAGAAGCTGACCTACAACCCCGAAGACGGCGGCACGTTCGTCAAGATGATCAAGCACCTCACCGTCGACACGAAGGGCGTGCGCGGCGACCAGCCGGGCTTCGATTCGAAGAACATCGCAACCTACGGCATGAGCAACCTCGAGTCCACCGGAGATCCCTTCGGCCAGAACGCGTGGGGCTGGATACTGCCGAACGACGGCATCAACATCCCCGACAAGAACCAGTGGGCGACCGTATTCAACTACGCCGATCCCAAGGTCGTGCAGGGCGTCAAAGGCATTCGCCAGCTCGCGAATGACGGATACACCCCGCAGCTGAACCAGTTCACCACCGCGAACAACGAACAGCTCGCGGCGGGCAAGGTTGCGATCACGCTCGGCGGCACCTGGGAGGCCAGCACCTACGCAGCCCTGAAGGACGCGAAGATCGGGATCGCTCCGATGCCCGCCGGTACCGACGGCAAGCACCACGCGATGTCGAACTCAAACGGCAATAACATCTGGGCCGGTGGCAAGCACATTGACCAGACCTGGAAGTGGGTCTCCTACCAGGAGAGCGAAGCCTGCCAGACGAAGGCAGCGCTCTACAACGCGTCGTTCTTCCCGTCGATTGGCAAGTCGATGGATGCTCTCACCGCGCAGCAGAGGGCGAAGCAGCCTGACTTCCACGTGTTCTCCGACTACGTGAAGAACGATGAGCTCTTCCCGAGCCCGGTCTACAACAACGGTGCAGCCCTCACCAACGCGATGGTGCCGCAGTTCGAGTCGTACTTCACGAACAAGAGCGACGAGAGCATCTTCCCGAAGATGCAGGAGCAGAGCAAAGCACTGCTCGCCAAGAAGTAGTCGTCACACATCTGCGACCGCGCGACACAGAGGCGTCGCGCGGTCGCAGGCCGTCGCACATCCACCACGTCTGTAGAGGACAATGAACACCCAAACCCTCACCTCCGAGATCGTCGCCCTCCGTGGCGGTGCCGTCAGCCTGCTCGTGGAGCTGTGCCGACCGGTGCCGCACGTGCTTCACTGGGGCGCCGACCTCGGAGTACTCACGGCGCGCGACATCGAAGCGCTCCGTGCGAGCTCGACCGCTTCGTCGACGCACAATTCGACCGAGGACCCGAGAACGCTCACCGTCCTTCCCACCGAGGCGGACGCCTGGTCGGGCACTCCCGGGATCGAGGGAGCTGTTCGCGACGGCTCCCCGTACGCGCGGTTCGCGCTCACCGGCCATCACATGGACGTCGAGACGAACACCCTGGCGATAGAGCTGGCAGATGAGCGAACCGGGCTGGCGGCGACCGTCGCGTACAAGCTCGACGCGTACGGAATCCTTGCTGTGGACATCGCGCTGGGACTCGAGGACGGCGTCGACCGGCCGATCGTCTACGACCTGGCAGCGGTCACCGCACTAATGCCTCTTCCGGAGCGGGCAACGGAGTATCTCGATTTCACCGGCAAGTGGTCGCGTGAACGCAGCCCGCAACGCGGGCCGATCACAGCCGGCACCCACCTGCGGGAGAGCAGGCGCGGCCGACCGTCCCTTGATTCCCCGTACATCCTGATGGCGGGATCGGCAGGCTTCACGTTCAGGACAGGCGAGGTGTGGGCGGTACACGCCGGCTGGAGCGGCAATCAGCGGTACCTGGTCGAGCAGCTTCCCGAAGGTGCCGGCGCGAATCGTTCCGTGCTCGGTGCCGGAGAGTTGTTGCTCCCGGGCGAGATCTCACTCCGGCCGGGCGGCACCTACCAGGCGCCGACCGTCTACTTCACCTGGTCCGGCACCGGCATGGATGGCGTCTCCGACGCGTTCCACGGGCACCTCCGAAGCCGCCCTAGCCACCCGCGCAGCCCACGTCCGCTCACCCTCAACACTTGGGAGGCGGTGTACTTCGACCACGACATCGACGCTTTGAAACGGTTGGTCGCCTCCGCGGCGCGCGTCGGCGTGGAACGGCTCGTGCTCGATGACGGCTGGTTCACTGGCCGGCGCGACGCCACCAACGGGCTCGGCGACTGGTCCGTCGACGACAAGGTGTGGCCGGCCGGCCTCTGGCCACTGGTGAACACGGTACGCGAGGCCGGAATGCAATTCGGCCTCTGGTTCGAGCCGGAGATGGTGAACCTCGGCTCCCAGCTGGCGGAGCAGCATCCCGACTGGATCCTCGCCCCGAGCGAGGGGACGGGTCCGTCGATCCGTCACCAGTTCGTTCTCAACCTCGCCAATGAGGAAGCCTGGCTGCACGTCCTCGACCGCATCGACGCGATCGTCACCGAATATCGGATCGACTACATCAAGTGGGACCACAACCGGGAACTGCACGAGGCTGCGCTTCGCGGGTTGAACGACCGCGCGGGAGTGCACGCACAAACCGAGGCCCTGTATCGGATGATCGATGAGCTCAAGCTCCGGCATCCCGGACTCGAGATCGAGTCCTGCGCCAGCGGTGGCGGACGCATCGACCTCGGAATCCTCCAGCGAACCGACCGGGTGTGGGTATCCGACTGCAACGATCCGGTCGAACGCCAGAACATCCAGCGCTGGACGTCGCAGCTCATCCCACCCGAACTCATGGGCAACCACGTCGGGGCGGGCGAGGCCCACACGACCCATCGGGTCACGTCCCTCTCGTTCCGGCTGGCGACGGCGCTCTTCGGCCATGCCGGCATCGAGCTCGATATGACGCGGATCCCCGACTCCGAGGTGCAGACGATCGCGCGGTGGGCGGACCTCTACAAGGAACTTCGCGGCCTGCTGCACAACGGCCGCACTGTCCGCGCCGACGTGGCAGACGAAGCCGTCATCTTCAACGGGGTCGTCGCGCACGACCAGTCCGAGGCCCTCTACGCGTGGACCCGGCTCGCGACGTCGGCGCCGATCCAGTCGGGACGAGTCCGGTTCCCCGGGCTCTCGACCGACCGGCACTATCGGATCCAGGTGCGAACGGAGATCGGTGCCACGTCCATCCACGAGACGCCACCGGCGTGGCTGGAGACGGCCAAGACCGAGGGATTCTGCGTGAGCGGGGCCATCCTCGCAGGAGCCGGCCTGCCCATGCCGACCCTCGATCCGCAGCAGTCGCTCCTCTTCCACCTCACGAGCACCAGCGAATAGCAAGGACCCCAGCAATGCTCATCAGCTCCAGCTCCCGAGACTTCGACGATCGGGTCGAGCCCGCCGGCGTGCTCCGGTACACCAGTCCTGCCACGCGGTGGTTCGAAGCGCTTCCGATCGGCAACGGACGACTCAGTGGGATGGTCTACGGAGGCACCGACGCCGAGACGATCGGGCTCTCCGAGTCCACCGCATGGTCGGGAGCGCCGTCGGAGAACGACGTGAACCCGGCGGCTCGCGAGAATCTCGCACGCATCAGGGAGTTGCTGTTCGCAGGCGACTACGCCGCCGCCCAGGAACTGTCGCGCGAAAGCTTGCTGGGCCGCCCACGCTCCTTCGGCACGAACCTCCCGCTGCCCGAGGTCGTCCTCCGGTTCGAGAATCACGGCTCCGAGACCGGCTACGAACGGACGCTCGACCTCGACACTGCCACCGTCAAGACCGACTACGTGCGCGACGGGATCCGGTTTCAGCGTGAAGCGATCGCATCCAACCCTCACGGACTCATCGCCGTTCGGCTGACCGCCTCCGCCCCCGCTTGCCTGTCGTTCGATCTCGCCGTCCGGTCCGGGGTCATCCCCGGTCGGATCTCCGCCGCCGACGCCACGGTCACCTTCGACGGGCACGCCTACGAGACGATGCACAGCAACGGGCGGGAAGGCGTGGCCGTGTTGATCCGGGCCCGCGTGATCGCAGAAGGCGGCAAAGTCGAGACAGTCGGCGACGGCGTTCGCGTGAAGGGCGCAGACGCGGCGACGATCTTCATCGCGGTCGGAACCGACTGGATGGGCGCCGATCCTTCGTCGACGGTGTCGCAACTGCTCGACCGCGCGATCGGTGACGGGTATGACGCCGTGCGATCCGCTCACGTGGACGACCACAGGGAGCTGATGCGACGTTCCTCACTGCGGCTCGGACTGGAGGCCCCAGCGGCCGCTGCCACCCTACCGACGGACGAGCGACACCGGCTCCTCGCTGACGGGGGGATCGACGACGAGCTCGTCGCGCTCTACTACCAGTACGGCCGCTACCTCACCATCGCGGGTTCCCGAAAGAATTCCCCGCTGCCGCTCGCTCTGCAGGGCCAGTGGAACGACGGTCTGGCCAGCAGCGCATCGTGGACGAACGACTTCCACCTCGACATGAACACCCAGCAGAACTACTGGGCCGCGGAACCCACGGGGCTCGGCGAATGTCAGGAACCCTTGTTCAGCCTCATCGAACTGATCGCTCGCACGGGACGCGGGACCGCATCCGAGATGTACAGGGCTCAGGGATGGGTCGCCCACACTGTCACGAACGCGTGGGGGTACACGGCCCCGGGATCCGGCGAGGGATGGGGGCTCAACGTCACCGGCGGCGCCTGGATTGCCCTGCAATTGTGGGAGCACTTCGAGTACAACCGCGACCTCGACTTCCTCCGCCACCGCGCCTACCCCGTCTTCCGCGAGGCAGCCCTGTTCTTTCTGACCTATCTCGTGGCCGAGCCACAGCACGGGTGGCTGGTCGCCGGCCCGTCGGACAGCCCGGAGAACTGGTACACGGCACCGGACGGCACGCGCAGTTCCGTGGCGATGGGCAATACCGTCGACCGCGTCTTCGCCGAGGCCATCCTCAGGATCTGCCGCGAAGCATCGGAACTCCTCGACGTCGACCGCGACCTGAGGGCGCAAATCGATGCGGTACGGGATCTTCTTCCCCCCTTTCAAATCGGTCGCCACGGTCAGCTTCAGGAATGGCTCCATGACTACGAGGAGGCCGACCCGGCCCATCGGCACACGTCGCACCTCTGCGCCCTGTATCCGGAGCGGCAGATCGGGCCACGGACCACGCCTGAACTCGCCCGGGCCGCGGCGGTCACGATCGAACGTCGACGCGCCGCACCGGGCTGGGAGCAGACCGAGTGGGTCGAGGCAAACTTCACGGTCTACTACGCGCGGCTCCTCGACGGCGATCGAGCGCTCGAGCACCTGACGAGCCTCATCACCGACGCCAGCGAGACGAACCTCATGTCGTTCTCGGCCGGTGGAGTCGCGGGTGCGGCGCAGAACATCTATTCGTTCGACGGCAACGCCGGGGGAACGGCCGGCATCGCCGAGATGCTCGTTCAGTCCGACGGAAAAACGATCGAACTGCTTCCCGCACTACCGACGGCATGGCCCGATGGCGAGGTTAGCGGCCTTCGAGCGAAGGGCGGCTACGAGCTCGCGATCCGGTGGCGGCGCGGACGGCTCGAGAGTGCCCACATCCGGACCATCTCGGCTGCTGCGAGGCCGCGTGTGACGGTCCGTTTGGCCGACGAGTTCATCGAGCTGGACCTCGGAACCGTGGGTGAAGCAACGATCGGAGTCGAGGCGTAGCGACCGAGATGGTCGCCACACGATTCGTGCGCGCCGACGCCCGGACGGGAACGAGCGCCGAGATCTCGTCGCGGGCGGCCTCGCTGCGGAGGCTGGTCGCCCGAGGACGCGACCTAGTGGAGCCGACCAGCTCGCCTGCGGACCCACCCGGCGTGGCCGGCGCGTACCGTCGAGCCGGTCTCGATGAAGACGTGGCCGACGTGCTCGAGTCGCCGACCCACTGACTCGATTTGGGCCAAGGCGTCGGTGGGGCCGCCGGAACGACGAACGACGTTCACCGATTGAGCCGAAACCCGAAGCTTGGCCGGGCAGCTTCGAAATGTCGCTTTCGAACTGGAAGAACCCGAGCAGTTCCGGTCGTGCGAAGTGTTCTCGCGCAGCCGTGATGAGCCCCTCTTGGAGCCCCCTCGATTTGCGAGCGAATTCAGGGCGGTGATCGTTCGGGCCGGCCAATTTGACCAAGGCGTCAACTTGGCTTATCATTTTGACTATGGAGTCAACTTATGGTGAAAGCCAACCCGGTGAGGTGGTCGCCGAGCAGCCGACGGTCGCACTGCTGCCTAGTAGCGGCGAAGCGACCCGTAGCTCATTTGCGTTCGAGGATGTCGTGCTCGGCGAGTCGGTCTGTGACGTGAACGGGTACTGCCACTGATGGCCGGCGAATCGTTCGGCCGCGGGCGCCGGATCTCCATCGACATCTGGAGCGATGTGATGTGCCCGTTCTGCTACATGAGCGACGCTCAGCTTGACCACGCATTGGAGCAGTTCCCTCACAGAGATGCTGTCGACCTCCGGTTCCACAGCTTTCTGCTGATGCCGCAACTGTCGAAGGATGCGGTGATCAACGTGGTTGATCTCCTCGTCAGAGAGCGAGGTATATCGCGTCAGCAAGCAGTGTCGACGAACGCGCAGATCCGGGAACACGCAAATGCTGTGGGGCTGGAGTATCACTTCGACCGGGCGGTGGCCACAAATATGCGAACCGCGCACGAGCTCTCCCACTTCGCGCTCGGACAAAGGCGACAGCACCACATGATCCAGCGCCTTTTCAAGGCCCATTTCGTCGACGGTCTGAACGTTGGAGACCACGACGTGCTCGTGGGGTTGGCCGAGGAAATCGGACTGGACTCGGCTGCCGCGAGGAAAGCGCTGCAGAGCGGTGAGTTCGCGGACGCCGTCGAGGCAGATATTCGGCAGGCGCGGCAGCTCGGGATCACGGGCGTGCCATTCTTCGTGCTCGACAACAAATACGCGATGTCCGGCGTCCAACCGGTCGAAGGGTTCCTCGATGCTCTGAACAAGGTGTGGGCCGAATCCGCCCCACGACCGGCCTTGGCAGACCGATGAGCGAGCTAAGCGAGAAGCCGCTCCGCGCGGACGCGGCCCGCAATGTCGAAGGTATCCGTCAGGCCGCATTGAGCGTGTTCCGCCGTGGGCTGGATGCACCACTGGATGAAGTGGCCGAAGCGGCCGGCGTGAGCAAGGGAACGATCTACAACCGGTTCGGCGGTCGCAGCGGGTTGATCGACTCGATCATCCGGGACCTGGTCTCCGAACGCTTCACCGGCATCCTCGAGCGCGTCGACAAGCTGACCGATCCGCTGGAGAGATTTGAGAGCTTCCTGACCGAGGTGTGGCTCTTGCAATACGACGAGCCCGCCGCGAACGATGTCCTCTTGCGGACAATGCCCGACTCCCCGACCGCCCTGGGTCTGGGTGTAAGGATGAGCAACTTCGGTGAACGGTTGCTTCACGACGCGCAGACCGCCGGCGTTGTCCGGAACGACCTGCTACCCGAAGATCTCTACCTCCTCATCTGGGAACGAGGCCTGATCGCCCGAGCCTGTGACCCACGGAGCGAGGAGCGGCACCGTCGCCGGCCGAGCTACCAGCGTCGGCTCGAATTCGTCCTAGCTGGGCTCCGGCAGAACGCTTACACGTCGAATTCGCCCGAGGTGGCGACACATCGGCGTGCATCAGGAAAGGAAACACAATGAGAAAGATCACATTAGGAACTGAGGGGCTGCGCGTCTCGCGTCTGGGCCTCGGAGCGATGGGCATGTCGGGCGGCTACACAGGCGCCGGCACGGACGAGGCCGGGTCGATCGCTACGATCCACCGGGCCATGGAGCTCGGGGTCACGTACTTCGACACTGCCGAGATCTACGGCCCCTACACGAACGAGCTTCTACTCGCCAAGGCATTTGCCGGCCACCGCGACGAGGTGGTCATCGGCACCAAATTCGGCCAGCTCAACCACCTCGTGCCCGAGGAGAACGGGCTCCCGGTTCCAGGGCTGAACGGCACCCCGGAGAATGTGCGCCTCGCCGTCGAGGGTTCGTTGCGAAGGCTGAACACCGATTACATCGACCTCTACTACCAGCACCGAATCGACCCGGCGACACCGATCGAAGACACTGTCGGCGCACTCTCCGAGCTGATCGAGGAGGGAAAGATCCGCCACTACGGACTGTCGGAGGCGGCGCCCGCCACGATCCGGCGCGCGCACGCCGTGCATCCGGTGACCGCCATCCAGACCGAGTACTCGCTCTGGACACGCGACCCCGAAGCCCAGGTTCTCCCGACGGTGCGGGAACTCGGGATCGGCTTCGTGCCGTACGCGCCGCTCGGCCGCGGCTTCCTCACCGGCACGATCCGGTCGCTCGACCAGTTCGACGCCGACGACTTCCGCCGGTCCAACCCGCGCTTCGCGGGAGACAACCTGGAGGCGAACATCCGGATCGTGGAGCAAGTCGACGATGTGGCCAAGCAGCTCGACGCGACGCCGGCGCAGGTCGCGCTCGCATGGCTGCTCGCACAGGGCGACGACATAGCACCCATCCCGGGCACCCGCCGGGTCGCCAACCTGGAGCAGAACGTTGCCGCCGACAAGCTCGTGCTCTCTGACGAGCAACTGCAACAGCTCTCTGCGGTGGCTGCCCCGGTCGGCGACCGGTACGCCGACATGAGCCGGATCAACCGGTAGTTCATCGAACACGCGGAGGGTCCCAGCTCAAGGGCACGGACCCTCTGCGCATGTTTGTAAGAAGAATCGATAGTCTCGCTGTCTCGATAGGCGGAGAGCACCGTCCATGATTCCAGCGGTGCTCTACTGCGCTCAGCCTCATCAGCAGAAAGAGGCGTAGCCGTAAGCGTCGTCGCGGGGGCCAGCCTTTCTGGCCCTGCATCAGCGTTATCTTTCCGCACCGACGCAACCCGAGATAGGCGCGGTCAGCGATCCGGCTACCTCTTCAGCCGCACACCATCCGGCTTACCAGCGACGGCCGCTTCCTCGCCGCCCACGACGACTCCCGGCGCTCGCCGCATCCGATCCGACCGCACCGTACTCGGCGGACGAGGTCACTGCGCTGGTTGAATGGGCACGCAAGGAGACGAGGGATCGTCGCGCTGACGCGATGCTGCTCCTCGCTCTCGGGTTGGGCGCCGGGCTGTCGGCTCAGGAGGTGGCGATCATCCGCGCTGAGGATGTGACGCCGACCGAAGGCGCCGTCCTGGTCCGGGTTCGTGAGGGACGCGTTCGCACCGTGCCAGTTCTTCGCCGGTGGGAGAAGACGATCACTCGACGTGCAGCCGCGCTGGAGGCCACCGAGCACCTGCTCCGACCGGGACGCGACGGTACCGGCAAGAACCTGATCTCCAACTTCGTCGCGCGGAGTGCGAACGCCGCCGTGCATGCGCAGACGCAGCGGATGCGGTCCACCTGGCTCGTCGCACAGATGAGCGCCTGCACGCCGCTGCCGGAACTCGTCGAAGCTGCCGGCGTTGACTCGCTCGAGGCCCTCACTCGCTACCTGAGGTTCGTCGCGCGAGCGCCCATCGATGTGTCAACTTCGCGACTCCGGGCAGCCTGAATGGCTGCATACAAGACCGATCGGTGACCCGTGGCACTCGACTCGCTATTTCGTCTCGGTTGAATGTCGCTAGCCCGCGGGATCATAGAGGGATGGAGGACCTCTACGCGTTAGCGATCTCGGAAAAGGATGCGAATCAGCGCGCCGAGAACTGGCTTTCGTCGATCGACCCACATGCGATGGTCGGGTCGCGACACCACATTGTCCCGCGGTTTCATCTGGAGCGGTTTGCGGATTCCCGAGGTCAACTTGCTGTACGCAACCGCACGACTGGAGTTACTACTAGGCGGGCGATTCGCGATCTTGCGGTAAAGGACTTTTACACGACGGCGAGCGAGGACGGAGAGCTCAACAGCTCGTTCGAGTCCCTTCTGAACGTGATTGAAGGCGCGGCGGCAGAAGCAATTCGATCTCACTTGGACCTTGAGGCTTTTGCACACCCGCGTGAATTCCGTGACGACGAGAGGCTGAAGCTCGACACCTACGCTGCGGCCCAAGCGGTGCGTGGGATGCGGGTACGACGCCAACATGAGCTGGTCACCGACTACGGCGTCAAGCTGATGAATCAGGGGATTCTAAGCCAACGGGACCTTCGTGATCTGCGATTCATTCCGCACCAGAACGACCATATCAAGATGTTCAAGGACCTGTCCGAGGGCGCCTTTGTGCGCCTCGCCGACCGCGAAGCTCGTGTTGTCCGATTGGATGCCCCACTCTTCCTGATCTGCGATGAGCCGGTTGTACTCCTTGGACCTGATTCAGCTCCGGCACAAGGCCTTGATCCTCAAGCGCATGCGAAGGGCACAAGTTCCGAATTTGTCCATCTCTCCAGACCGGGAGCGCGTCGCGGAATGGACGATTGCGAGGAAGTGGTGTTGCCGCTATCGCCCCGCGCTGCGCTTGTGTATGGACCTCGAGGCAGCCGAGGGAGACGCCCTGCGATGCCCATGCGGTTCCACGGGTCGGACGCCCTGGACGTAGCCGAGGAGATTAACGGTCTTCTGATCAACAGTGCAGTCGAATGGGTCGCCTCACACCCCGAACACCCCACTTTTGTAGACATGCCGTTCCCGAGACCCGTGCCCATCATTCATATCGAGGACGGGGGGTCTCCTATTTCTGATCAGACGAACGCTGACAGCCGTAGACGCCCTCACCGGCTCTCGCGCAGCTAAGCTTCAGCATCCGCAGTCTCGGCCACGCGATGCCTGACGTGAGCCAAACCCGACAAGCGCAGGTCTTAGGACAGTCCGAGGAACTGCTTTGCTGCCTCGATAAGCGCCCCCGCCACGACGTCAACAGCGATGCCCGTGCCGAGATGGATCGATCCAGTACGGACGCGATCAAGGAAGTTTGAGAGACGCGAACCATGTAGGTCTGACTCTGACTTGACGATCTCAACGTATTCATCACTGTCGACCGATTGCAGACCCAACCGAGTTGCCTCGGCGCGCAGGCTCTCAAGATCACCTCGTTGGACAACACTTCTCTGCCCTATGTGTGTTCCAGCCGCGATATTCGTACCGTCGCCAAAGATGTTGTTCGTAATGTTGAATATCATTTGCGCGAGCGCAGGCTCAGTTGACACCGTCGGGCCGCCTACGGATCCCGCATCGGGTGAGGCAGTTTGCAGCTCGAGCGCGAAATCGAGAGCACGGTTCCTGACCGTATCGATGATCCCGCGAAGACTTTGACCGGGTTAGAACATTCGATGCGCTAAAAAGGCCATAGAACTCGATCTGGTATTGGCCAGTCTTCTCATATCGCTGCACTTGATACGGAGTCCACGGCCGCGTGGCATCCTCCTCGGCTTCTGCGAACGACTGAAGTTCAATGATCGGCTGTCTGAGCTCCACCTTGAAGAGGTCGGCAAAACCTGGCGCCTCTGGGATCTGCTGTGAAATACGGCTCTGCATTGGGCCAGCGAATATACCCAGAACGTTGGTCTGAAGATTTCGGTACCCCGGCAGGTTGGCATCATCGGCGTATCCATCCAACTCCCGTTTTGCCCACGCTGAGATGTCGGAGGCACCAAGTCGGTATGTTGCGATTCGTACCATTCTGAGCAGGTCTGCGGTCGCCACCGAACTCTGAGTGCTTCCGGTGATGATGTCGTCGAGCAAGGTCATAGGCCAACGGTATCGAGACTATGGGAACGTGTTGCCAATTCGGCCGATCTTTGATGAGCAGACCGCCCACGTTGGCAATCGGCTTGAGTCGGTGGGTTTGGTGGTTGCTAAACGAGCGGATGCTTGGGTTGGTTGACGTGGAGCGTCATCCTGGCTCAATTCGAGTACCAAACTAGGTGGGACGCTCACGAAGGGACGCTCCGGTTTAGCCAATGGCTACTACGCCATCGCGAGCATCGCGCGAAGAATCAGTACGACAAGAAATGCGCCTGAAATACCTGTCCAAAAAAGGAGTGGAACACCACGCCGAAGGGTCCATGCGGTCGCACTCCGAGCTCTTCCCTCGGTCAACCAACGCCCGCCACTTCGCTGTGAGTGGTCACGCGCACGGAAGATCGCACGTCCAGTTTCATTCGTCCGATTCAGAATGCGAAGGGTAAGCGTCAGTCGTACCCCGACCAGGACGATTGCGACACCGAGAATTGCGATGACGATCGGGACAAATGTCCCTCTTTCAAGTTGAGTGACATAGAGGTTTGAAATCCCTCCCGCTTTTCGAACCGCTGTGGTGATTGAGGTGCAATTAGCGAATGATGCCGGGTTCGCGAGGCAGCTGTCGTATTGCTGACCAAGGTTCGAGATGGAGGATGCTGTCACGCCGACGGTTGCACCGAAGACCGCGGCAAACGCAAACAGGACACCTGACCACGCCGCGCGTCCAAGCCATCGGAGGCTCGCGGCCAAGGGGTTGTCGGGTGCAAAGAGCGGTGTCGGGGGACTGAACCGGAGAGCAAATAGCGCCGGGCTCGACAAGAGCAAGAGTGCTATCGAAGCCACGCCGACTCCAACCAAGATGCCTGGGATCCGGATCGCAGCATCGCTCGCGCCGAGACCAATCGCGGGCAGAACACTCAGACAGATCACGAAAGCGCTGACGTAGCCAATTCTGGCCACGATTACGCTGAGCGAAGGAGGCCCAGCTGCTAGGCGCGAAGCGTTGAATCGAGGCACAATTCGAAGCTATCCGAGGCGCTCCTCGCGAGGTAGCGCTCCAACAGGGGACACAGGGAGTGCATGTCCGTCGCGGGTGGCCTGTCGGTGGCAACCCGCACTATTAGTTTGTGGCAACCGTGAAATATGAGAACTGGGAGGCTGGAAGGCGCGTTTTTTACTCGGAATTCGAGTCGTGGGTGAAAAGGTACGACACCCGGCAAGTGCTGATCGCGCTCGCGGGCTACTCCGCCTCTCAGGCCGAATTCGAGGGCTTCCAGGATGCATGGCGAATGATTGCACCCTGGACGGTTTCTGGAATAGCCCGGCAGGCGATTATCAGCTCCACTCGCAGTGGAGATCGACCATTCGACGAGCGGGGCTTCCATAGAGCAGTCAATCTCTTCAAGCAGGTCGATGTCACGCCGCCCAAAGGGTTCGAGTTGTATCCGTTTCTCGCCGGTGTCGCCCACGAGCAGTTCTCGTATCAGCTGTCAGCGAAGGAGGACTTGAGTCGCACCCTAGCCGTCCTCCTTGATACCCCTACTTGCGACCCGCGCCAGAAATCTGAAGCAGAGCTTGACGAACTTCTGGGTTCACCAATACGAGACTTAGCGACGTCGACATTCGTGCTGTACGGAATCGCGAAGGCCTCACATGGAATCGTCACGCGTGAGGCAATTACCAATATCGTTCACGAATCCCCGGAACTGCTGCCGTCACTTGAATCTTTGCTCGGCACGCTTACTCGGCTTTCGGCCACAGTAGACGAGGCACGAAAGGACGCGGTGTCAGTTCGGCAACTCAAAGGTGGGCTACAGAAGTATGGCTACAACCCGCTGACTCGCACTCCGTTCATCAGACTCAGCGACGATGTCTTCGCGGCACCTCAAACACACTTCATTCTTCAGTCCTGTTCGCTCGAGACCGTCTATTACCTGGGGCAGCGCTTCTGGCCAGCTACGTTCGGCTCGGATCTCGGTCTGAGGATCGAAGCTTACACAGGAAGACAGCTACGCCAAACCGGTGATCTCGAGGTCCGATCTGAGATCAAGTGGAAGGGCAAAAAGTCAATCGACTGGTTCATTTTCACGCCCAGTGCGACCATTCTTATCGAATGCAAGTCGGCGCACACTACGCTCGACGCGCGCGCGGGAGCAGCAACTGGTGCGCAGGATGTGGCGTCGAAGGTCGGGCCTGCTATCACGCAAATTAACAAAACCGTCGGCGAAATCAGGAACCACAATCCCGCCTTTGTAGGAATTCCGGCGGACCGCCCGTTTGTCGGCCTCGTCGTCACAGCAGAACCCATCTATGCATCAAACTCAGCCGAGGTCCGACAGCTCATGCCCAGCCCAGATGTCCCGGTTTTCATCATGAGTATGAGGGACTTGGAGAGTTTCGCAACGCTTGCCCCGGACCTACTCGGTTCGACGGTTCTGCAGATAGCCTCCGACCCTTACCTCTCGACGATCGACGCATTCAGCGCGATAAAGGAAGTGCTCGGTCCCTACCGCGTTGGCGAACCAAACAAGCTCATCGACGAGGCCTTCAAGAAGCACGTACTACCTTCAAGTTGGCGGTCTCCCAATAAGCGCTAGTCGGAAGATGCTTACTGGCTGATTGGCCGATATAGCCCTAGCTGCAGAGGAAACGCGTGAAATGATTCGCTGGTGACCCGTTCCCAGAATGAATCGCCAGGAAACGAAGTGTCGGCCGAGGACCGTCGGAAGCATCTGGACTTCGTGCAGGCGGCAATCGCCCGCATGGCGTCGGCCTCTTCGACCGCAAAGACTTGGCTGCTTCCGGTCGTGGCCGCGACCTACGGCTATTCGCTTGCGCAACGCAGCGGTCCGGTCGCGCTTCTTGGCGTAAGTGCGGTCGTTCTATTTGCGTTCCTCGACGCGAGTTATCTTAGGCAAGAGCGTGCCTTCCGTGCCCTTTACAGAAGCGTCGTGGCGGGCAGGGCAACCCCCTACAACATGGATAACTCCGTCTTTTACGGAAAGCAGAACGGCGACGAAGACGATCAACGTGAGGAGAACTGTCAGTGGTACAACGTCATTTGGTCGTGGTCGCTGGCGGGTTTCTATCTACCATTTACAGCCGTCGGTGTGCTGATCTTTGTTCTGGGTGGGAGTCTTACTCGCTGATATGCGCCGCTGCATTTCGAACACGCTCCCAGGCGCGGTCCTTCTCGCCCTCCGTGTAGCTCGTCTCCGGTGGCCAGATTTGACCAATAGCGTCCCCGTCCCACCGTGGAACCAGATGAACGTGCAGGTGGGGAACGGTCTGCGAGGCGGCTTCGCCGTTCGACTGAATTACGTTCAGGCCGGCGAGGTTAGTTGCGTCGCGGATCGCTGTAGCCAGCCGTAGTGTCGCCCAGCCGATGTGGTGGGCCAACTCATCATCGAGCTCCCAGATGTCGCGAACATGCCTGCGAGGAATTACCAAGGTGTGCCCGAGTACTGCTGGTTCCGTCGGGAAGAAGGCAACAACCCACCGGTCCCTATATACCTCGCGCGTGTCTGGAGTCTCTCGCTCGGCGATCTCGCAGAACGGGCAACCGGTCACCATCGAACCTTGCCTTGCGACGACCACGTTTCCAGATTGGCGGCAAGGTTTGCATAAGTAGCCTTGGTGTCGATTGCCCCGCGCCAATCGGTGCGGGTTGGGTCGAACACGGGGATTCCGGATCCGACGCTCGCTTTTTCGAATGGGTTCGCGCCAGGAGAGTCGGCTGCGCCGAACGACGATAGTCCGTGGATCCTGACGCCTAGGAGTGGTTTCTTGTCGGCCCAGGCCTTTTGAATCTCGTAGATGACCCAGGGCCGGGAAGAAGTTTGCTGCCCGATGAGAACAATCACGGCTCTCTTGTATGCCATGTTGTCGTTGATCCATGTTTGGATGGCGGCGCTTCCCTTGCGTTGGACCTCCTCCCAACTTTGTGCGTTCAGCACTGGCTGTCCCTCGAGCGCATTGATGTTCCTGACCAACTGGACACGGTTGACATCGCGCTCGTAGTGGAAGCTATAGAAGACGGTCTTTGCCATTTCAACGTCCTTGTCTTTGCAGACGAACGTCGTTACGCCCGTCGTCGGTATGCGCAGACTATCGCCGAACTCCGGTCGTGGGTATGCGGGATCGTTGAACCACACCCTGGCTTAGCGGATCGTAGTCTGCGCTCCGCTGCGACAGCCACGGAGCCGGCCCGGGAGCTTCACGGCTCGATTAGCACTCCTCGCATACGCGGGTGGCGTTGCCTCGACCAATTCGACGCTTCCATGGTGAAATTCGTTTACCTTCCGGGCATGCATCCTTGTTGTGCCAGACATCCGAACGGGTGGGCGGGATTCCTTCTGGAGCGATCGTGCGCACGCGCGCTGGTATGTGCGATCCACCATCAGTCATGCGACGACGGAACCCGACGGAGGCGCATTTAACGACGACCGCCCGGTCGCAGATGCCGCAGCTCGATTGAATAGGCTGCCACACTCATTCTCATCTGGTCTTCTGTGACTTGCCTATCCGGGCTTGTTACCGGTGGGCCCCAGAGTGAGGAGTCACGGATGGAGCCATTCGATGCCCTCGAGACCTTGGCCAGACATCACATCGTCCCGTTCTCGAGTTCAGACGTACTGGCGGCCGCGGTGAGGTACAAGGATCGGACCTCGAGATTATCTCCGGTCGAGCAATTGGACGGCGATCAGATCCTTCAGCCCTTTATCGTGGGTGCTGCCGCCGCCGCGCTGTGCTCAGTGCCCGACTCGAACGATGCGGCGTTCAAGTCGATTGTCGGGTCTGGATTGTCCGCGAACAAGCAGCACCAGCTGAGTTACCGGGGCCACCTCGCTCGTGAGCGGCTGGCTGAAGAACGTTTAGATGGTTGCCGCGGAGATGCCTACGGTGCGCCGGTCGCCCGAATGGTGGCTGCTTGCGGCGGCTGTTGCTGTCGCCGTCGTCATGCCAGTGGCACCCCTCGCGATACCGGCAGGAGTTGGCCTGATGGTTTTTGCGGCAATTCTGCTCGGCGGCAAGCGCCCTCGCGGGGCGGGTCCTCTCACCGGAGCGATAGTCGTCCTCAGTGTCTCGTTGGTCGTCATCGCGGCGTTGGGTCTCGCGACCTCGATTGCGGCATCCACGAACGATCACGGTGTGACTCTCATCAAGGGATGATGCGCACTACCCAAAATGTATCAATCATCGAGGCCCGGACTGGTCGCAGGCGGTCCGGGCTTCCACTATTGGTCGTCATTTCGAACGGAGCAATCATGGGGAGTGCCTAGCCCTCTCATCGCTGCTTGCGACCGACGCCGATGCGCAAGCGAACGCGACACAACGCGAAACGACTCCCGAGTAGTCTCACTCGATCGATTGCCCTAAAGCTTCGGCAGCATTTGGGACATTTACTTGAGGTCTCGGATCCCTTTTGTTTACTGGGATCGGTCGCTATCGTTGGAATGAAATCGCCCTTAGCCTGGAACGCCTAGCGCAACCACCGAAAAGTGCCCAGCAAACTCAAGGCGCACAGAAAAGCTGAAAGACCCACGACGGCTGATTCATGAAATGTTGGAAACGGCTTCATGAAATAGGCCGAGCGAACGAAGAAAGGCCGGTCTGACGGAAACGTCGGGCCGGCCTTTCGTATTCTTCGAGTGAATAGCGCCTGAATCGCTTCGAAATTGCCTCGAGAACGCAGAAACGCCTGCCCGAGGGCAGGCTGGCGCCTTCTGTACACGATGAGTGTTGTTGGAATTGAGAGCCGCGGTTATTGGGGCGGGGTGAGCGGAAGTGTCTCTGAAACCCGCTCGAGCGATTGCCCCCGATGCGTCTTTGCGTCTACGCGTTCGAGGCAAGGGGCCGATCAACGCGAAGTGATAGCGGTTTCACGAGGAATTTGCCATCGAGTTTGAAACCGTTATCATGATTCGAGTCACGCCGACACAGCACCACCGACGATGAGGACTAATGAGCGATCGCCTGTACTGGGGCAATGGAACGTTGACCATCGAACTCGAATGGTCCCCGGACGCTGCACCGTCTATCGCCGCAATACACGGAGCGGGTGCCACGGTGGAAATGCCCGCCGGACTTCCGCTGATCGACATCCTCACGGTGAGCCACGGCCACAGACTCGCGAACGATCGGCTTGTGCACACTGCGATTGGGCACGCTTCACGATATGTCGAGCACGAGGAACTGGTCGAGGACGGCCTCCGCACGCTTCGCGTCACCGTGGCTCACCCCGCGACCGGCATTATCGCCACGATGAATCTCACCCTGTATGACCGGCTCGCTGTCATCCGATCGACGGTGACAGTGACCAACTCTGGCGGTGAGCCCGTCGCTTTGCGGTCCGTCCCCTCATTCAGCGCGTACCTCGGAGGCGACGGGTCCAGCGACATCCGCGACTGGACGATACAGCACGCGCTGAGCGACTGGCTGGGGGAGGGTCGGTGGATCAGCGAGGCGCTGGACGGCGTCCAGTTCCCTCGGCTCGAACAGCACTTGACCAACCACAATCCTCGCGGTGAATTCTCCGTCACATCCAGCGGAACATGGTCCACGGGAAAGCACCTGCCGGTGGCCTCCGTCACATCCGAGCGGCTGGGCGCGGCCTGGGCGTGGCAGATCGAGCATAACGGCGCGTGGCGTTGGGAGATCGGGGAGGACACCGCGAGCGGTTATCTCGCACTCTCAGGGCCGACTGACACCGACCATCACTGGATGAAGATGCTCGATCCGGGCGACACATTCACCACCGTTCCGGTCTCCCTCGCGTTCGCCCGCGACTTCGCGAGTGCGATGTCCGAGCTCACCGGCTATCGTCGCGCTGCCCGCCGCTCGCATCCGGACAACCGCGCGATGCCAGTCGTGTTCAACGACTACATGAACACGTTGAACGGCGACCCGACCACCGAGAAGCTGCTGCCCCTGATCGCCTCGGCAGCTGAGGCCGGGGCGGAGATCTTCTGCATCGACGCCGGCTGGTACGACGACAGCGGCGACTGGTGGGACACCGTGGGCGAGTGGCGGCCCTCGACGACACGGTTCCCGGGCGGCCTCGGTGAAGTCATCGACCGCATCAGCGCTGCAGGAATGATTCCGGGCCTGTGGCTGGAACCGGAGGTTATCGGAGTCAACAGTCCCGCGGCGTGGACGCTCCCCGATGAAGCCTTCCTCCAGCGAAACGGCAAGCGGGTCGTCGAACACGACCGCTATCACCTCGATCTGCGTCACCCCATCGCGCGCGCACATCTCGACGAGGTGATCGACCGTCTTGTGAATGACTACAGGGTCGGGTTCTTCAAGCTCGATTACAACATCAACCCAGGGCCCGGCACGGACCGGGATGCGGACAGCGTCGGTGACGGACTCCTCCAGCACAACCGCGCTCATCTCGACTGGATCGATGGGGTGCTCGAGCGGCACCCGGAGCTTGTGTTGGAGAACTGCGGATCCGGCGCGATGCGGTCGGACTTCGCCATGCTGTCGCGGATGCAACTGCAGTCGACGTCAGATCAGCAGGACTATCTGAAGTACCCGCCGATCGCAGCAGCCGCCCCCGCTGCGATGCTGCCGGAGCAGGCCGCGAGCTGGGCCTATCCGCAGCCAGAGATGACGCGCGAGGAGATGAGCTTCTGCCTCGCCACCGGACTGCTGGGACGCTTCTACTTGTCTGGCTACCTCAACAGGATGGACGAGGATCAGCGTGGGCTCGTTCGCGAAGCGGTGACTGCCGCGAAGCACCTTGCCCCCGAACTGACGCAGTCGCGCCCGTTCTGGCCTCTAGGACTCCCTACGTGGGAAGGCGCGTGGACCGCGCTCGGCCTCGCGACAGACGGTTCACGCCTGATCACCCTGTGGAATCGATCGCCCGAGGACGATGTTGTCACCCTCGATCTCCCCGAGTTGGCGTCGTCGCAGTTCACACTTCACACCATCTTCCCGAGGTCCCAACCCGAGTGGAACAGCGATTGGGACTCGGAAGCCGGGAAGCTCCGCGTGCAGAACCCTACCGGCACCGTCGGAGCGCGTGTTTTCCGTATCGATGTCGTCTAGCCAGACGGCAGTGACACTCCTCAAATCAACCAACCAGCGTCGGAGAACGCTAATCACACAAGGAGCAATTCAATGAAGATCGCGTGGAAACGTGCTGCCGTCGTGGCGGCCGCCACGGCACTCATTCTCAGCGGATGCAGCGACCCCAGCGCAGGCGGAGGTACCAGCGGCGTGGCCTCCTGGCCGGCCCAGGACACGAAGCTCAACGGCGTGACCCTCACCCTCTGGGCGGCACAGAGCTCGAACAAAACGGCCGACAGCGTCATCGCAGGTTTCGAGAAGCTGACCGGCGCGAAGGTGAACGTCGTCACCATACCCGACCCCTACGAGCAGGGAGTGCAGACCAAGGTCGCCACCGGGGACAAGCCGGATCTCGCCTTCTGGCAGCCGACGTCGTCGCAGCTCACGGCGCTAAACGCCACGCAGAACCTCCAGCCGCTCGACGGTGCGCCCTGGGTGAAGAACTACACGGGCAACCTCGCCAACCTGACCGGCACGCTCGACAAGACCCGCTATGCCGCACTGGTAACGACCCCTACCGTCATCGGCGTGTATTACAACAAAGAGGTCTTCGCAGCCAACGGAATCACCTCAGCGCCGAAGAACTGGGACGAATTCATCAACCTTGCGAAGCAACTGAAGGCGAAGGGCGTTGACCCGTTCTACGACATCGGGGGTGACAAGTGGGGCACGCAGTGGTGGGTGCAGGCACAGCTCGCGGACGCAGCCAAGAACGGTCTGTGGACGAAGGTGAACGCTAACAAGGAGAAGTTCACCGATCCGACGATCCAAGGGGCCATTGACACCTACCAGAAGCTGATCGCGGAGGGATTGTTCAACTCCAATATCAAGACCGCCACCTTCGTCGACCAGGGCAATGCATTGCTCAGCGGGAAGGCCGCAATGGCGATGCAGATCAACGCACTTCTGACCGAGTTGCAGGCGAGTGCTTCGAGCGCGGAGCTCGACAAGAAGATCGGCTTCTTCCCGATCTCGCCCACAGGGAACGTCGCGACGTATATTCCGGACCAGTCCAACGCTGTCGTAGCCTTCAAGACCGGCGACAGCACGAAGGAAGCGGCCGCCCGCCAGTTCCTCTCCTACTGGCTGGGCGACGGCTACAAGGACTTCGTCACGTCGCAGTCGACCATCTCGCTGATCAAGGGAGTTCCTTCGCCGTCCGGCGTGCCCCAGGTGCTGAAGGACGTTGCCGCCGCGGTCGACACGTCGGTCGGATCGATGCAGGCACTCGCCGTCGCGAACCCTGACCTGTACCTGAACCTCGCCGACTTGGTGCAGGGAACCAAAACCCCGTTCCAGGTCGCCCAGGCGACTCAGGCGCAGTTCGCCGAACTCGCCAAGGCGCAGGGAGTGAAGGGCTTCTAGCCCTCCTCGGCGGGCGGCAGAGCACACGCTGCCGCCCGCCACCTGGCAGAAAGGCAACCCGATGACAACAGACCTCACGCGCCGCTTCCCGCTGGCGTCGTCCAGAGTGAAGGCGCAGCGTACCAACGGGCGACGTCGGCGACAGGATCACCCGGCGTGGTTCCTCGTCCCCGCACTGGTCGTCCTCGTCGTCTTCTTTTTCGTGCCGACGATTTTCAATTTCGTGTACGCATTTACGAACTGGTCGAGCTTCCACAACTCGATCGGCTTCGTCGGATTCGACAACTTCGCGTCTCTGTTCACGAACGGAAGCCTGCTCGCCGATCTCCGAATCACCCTGATCTACGCCGTGCTTGTCGCCGTCTTCCAAAACCTTTTCGGGCTTGCATTGGCTCTCATCCTGGAACGCGACACCCGCATAAACCGGTTCACCCGGGTCGCCTTTTTCGTACCCGTCGTCATGAGCGCGCTCGCGGTCGGCTACATCTTCCAGGCGCTCCTGAAACCGGACGGCGGGCTCAACCAGATCCTGAGCGTCGTCACCGGCCAGCACGTGTCGATCGCCTGGCTCGGAAACACAACCTGGACGATTCTCGTCGTCGCCCTCATCCACTCCTGGAAATGGATGGGACTGTCGATGCTCATCTATCTGGCCGGACTCAAGACGATCGATGGAGACATCCTCGAGGCGGCGCGTCTCGACGGGTCAGGGTGGTGGACGACGTTCCGGTCGATCCGATTCCCGCTCCTGGCCCCGGCGGTGACCTTCAACGTCGCCACAGCACTGCTCGGTTCGATGAACGGGTTCGATATCGTTCAGGCCACCACCGGCGGCGGTCCAGGCGGAACTACGGAACTCCTGAACATTTACATCTTCCGCACATTCGGCCAGGGGCTGTTCGCGCAAGCGACCACCATGAGCCTCGCCCTCTTCCTGATGGTCACCATCCTCGCCTTTCCCGTCATCCGCATCCTGCGCAAGAGAGAAGAAGTCCTGTGACCGCGGTCAGCAGCAAAGAGCGCCGACGGCGCAAGCCCGCCCGCATCGTTCAGCCGATCATCGCAATCCTGCTCGTCGTCGCACTGCTGGGAGTGCCGTTCTGGCTTGTGGTCGTGACCGCAGGCAAGAACCAGGCACAAGCCTTCAACCCGAGCCTCTCTTTGCCGACCCACTGGCAACTGTTCCAAAATTTCGCAACCGTCCTTGACCAGGGGCGGATGATCCCGGCATTCCTGGGCAGCCTGCTGATCATGGTCCCCTCCGTGGCAGGTGTGCTGCTACTCGGCGCAATGGCCTCGTGGATTCTGGGCCGGAGGCGCAGCAAGCCGATCGCATTCGTGTACGCGCTTGCCATCAGCGGAATCGTTCTGCCGCCCGCCGTGGTCACCATCGTGCTGCTCCTGCGTCAGCTGGGCCTCGCGGGCACGGCCGGCGGGATGATCGGCGTCTATATGGGCATGTACCTCTCGACGGTCATCTTCTTCGTCACCGGTTTCGTCCGAACCATCCCCGTCGAACTCGAAGAGGCGGCCCGCGTAGACGGCGCCTCACCGTTCACGATCTTCTTCCGCATCATTTTGCCCCTGCTCGGACCCACGCTGGCGACCGCGACCATCCTGATCTGCCTGTACATCTGGAACGACGTCTTCTACGCGCTGTTCGTGATCGGCGGACGCATCGACACCTTGCCCCTCAACCTCTTCCAGGTCGCGAGCTCGGGCCTGTACCTGCAGAACTGGAACCTCATCTTCGCTTACATCATCCTGATGAGTGTTCCGCTTCTGATCACGTTCGCGGTCATGCAGCGCAAGATCATCTCGGGCATCACGAGCGGCGGAGTCAAGTGATGCCATTCCCATCGATATGCTGAAGCCGATGTCCACGACTTCACATAAGCCGCCTGTCATCGGGGATGTCGCGCGGGAGGCGGGAGTCTCAGTCCCGACCGTCTCGCGAGTGCTCACCGGGGCCGCACGCGTCTCGGAGGAGAAGCGGCAACGCGTGCTCAAGGCAATCGAGAGACTCGATTTCCGGCCGTCCGTCACAGCGCGCGCACTGGTCGCCCGACGGCCGCGCCTCATAGCCGTTCTCGCAGGCAACACCTCCAGGTACGGCTATGCCGAGACCATCCGCGGGATCGAGGAGAGCGCCAGAGCGGCCGGGTACACAGTCAGCATCACGGTCGTGGAAACCGCGGACGAAGAGGTCGTCGACAGCGCGGTCGCGCTGGTGCTCAACCAGCCGATCGCCGGAATCGTGGTGCTGAAATTCGACCGTCCCGGCGTCGCCGCCCTGCACCGACTTCCCAAGTCCATACCGACCGTTTCGATCTCGGGTGTCCGGGAGACCGGAGTTCCGCAGGCCGTCCTGAATGAATCGGATGCCGCACACGAGCTCGTCGAGTATCTGCTCGATCTCGGGCACCGGACCGTCCACCACGTACGGGTGCCGCCTTCCCGAAAAGAGGACGGCCGCACGACGGGCTGGCGTCGCGCGCTCATCGCCCGTGGAGCGGAAGTACCGACGCCTTTCGACGCAAGCTGGGATCCTGAGTCAGGGAGAATCATCGGAATGGAGCTCGCAGACCGCCCAGAGGTGACGGCGGTCTTCTGCGGGAACGACGAGATCGCAATGGGCGTGATCCGCGGACTCTACGAACGTGGCAGGTCAGTCCCGCGCGATGTCAGCGTTGTGGGCTTCGACGATCACCCTCTCGCACGGATGTGGACGCCGCCGTTGACGACCGTCGACCAAGATTTCGCCGGGCTGGGTTCGCGCGCTTACGGCCTCCTCGACGGGTTGATCGAAGGACGAAAGGTACGCATGTTCTCCGTCGAACGCCCTCCGATAGTGGTACGGGAGAGCGCCTCGCCTCCTCGCGGCTAGAGTTCGCGCGCGTGGCTGCCGCCTACAACGCAAAATATGAGCGCTAAGAAACTTGCCGTTTCGAATAATGGACTAACCTCGCACGCCAGGCCGGTTGCGCAAGGTGATCACTGCCCAAGATCAAGCACAGGTCCGCGAAATCACGCGCTTCGCCGTCAGGGCTAGTGGCACCGGCATGAAATTGCGAAAACAGGTTCATGAAATTGGCTGATCGAACGAAGAGAGGCCGGTCTGAGGGAAACCTCGGGCTGGCCTTTCGTGTTTGTCGATCGAAACGTGTCTGAATCGCGTTGAGAGTGCGTCCAGAACACAGAAAAGCCTGCCCGAGGGCAGGCTGGCGCCTTCTGTACGCGATGAGTGTTGTGGATTTGAGAGCTGCGCTACCGAGGTGGTGCCCGAGACCGGGACGACGGATGTAGGGCAGCGGGCGCACGGGTAGCGCCCCGCCAACCCGCGCGCGATTGCCCGGGTTACCTTCCATCGGTTACGATTCGTCGCCGGCCTGTGGTTTCGTTCAGTCGAGAAGACGGCGACCTTTTACTGTTGCGCCCACCCGAAGGCCTGCCATGAAGTCTGCTCTCTCCCTGCTCGTCACAACGCTGCTCCTTGCGAGCGTACTTGCGGTCGCTGTCCCCGAAGCCGCTCACGCGTCTCCTCCTCCTCAGCTCGTGCAGACCGACAGCATCCCTTCGCCCGGGCCGGGCACTGATGGTCTTGCCGTCAACTCTGGCAACGGCGTCATCTACGCGGAGTCGCAGTCGCTTGACGCAATCATCGAAATCAACGGCTACACCGCACAGACGATCCGGACTATTCACACCTCGTTCAGCATCACAGGATTGAACGACCTGAAGGTCGACACGACAACCAATGATGTCTATGTCACCGGGAACGACCACACGATGGAGGTCTTCAACGGCGCGTCGGGTGCAAAGATCGCGTCAGTGTCACTCCCGACCAACGGGACCGCGCAGGACATTGCGGTCGATTCGTCGGCGAACAGGATCTACGTGCTGGTCGCGGGCACGGTGGTGGTGGTCGACGGCGCCACCGACCTGGTTGTGGCGAGTATTCCGGTCGCGGGCGCGACCGCCGGTATCGCCGTCGACGAGACGACCGGGCATGTGTACGCCCTCAGCACTGTCGCAACGTCCTGGCCGAGCTCGATTCCTCTGGTCGTCAGCGTCATCGATCCGGTGTCCGACTCCGTTACCACGACCTACAACGTGCCATACAACGCCACGCGCATCGCAGTGGACTCGGGCGCCGGCGACATCTACGTGGGCACCACCACCCAGCTCGAGGCGTTGAACCTCTCAACCGGTGCGGTGGTGTGGACAGCGCCGTTATCCACCTACACCTTCGTGCTCGACCGTGCGTCGCACACCCTCTACGTAGCGCAGAGCGGCCCGGTCATCAAGGAGATCGACGGATCGACAGGGGCCGTTGTCGCATCCATCCCGGTGAAATCGGTCGCAGCTCCTGCCGCGGTCGACGAGCACACGGGCAACGTCTATGCGCTCGGAGACTCGATGGCGAGCTACCCAATCACAGTGCTGTCCTCGCCGATCTCGATCACGTCAGCGGCGCCCGCGGCATCCATCATGTCGAGTACCACGTTCTCGACCACGGTCACGGCCACGGCGACGACGTCAGTGGCCTTCACCGTGACGAGCGGGGCGCTTCCTCCTGGGCTGACCCTCGATCCGTCGACGGGGATCCTGTCAGGCATCCCGTACCTCGGCGGCAAATTCACCTACTCGGTGACGGCACGGGATGCGATCGGCGGCGCGACGACCGCGTCCTACACCCAGTCGGTCACGGCCGACGTCGCCGTGGACAGGGTCGCAGGCGGAGATCGATTCGCGACAGGCGTGGCGATCTCGAAGAACGCCTTCCCCAACGGCGCCAAAGTCGTCTTCATCGCGAACGGACTGAACTTCCCCGACGCGCTGTCTGCGGGACCCGCCGCCGCGTCGCTCGGTGGCCCGGTGCTGCTGACCGGCCCGGATTCGCTGCCGGGCGTGGTTGCGAAGGAGATCACGCGACTCAGTCCGGCCAGGATCGTCGTGGTCGGCGGCACGGGAGTCGTTTCGGATGCCCTCTTCGCGAAGTTGCGGACGATGGCCGCGACAGTGGAACGATGGGCCGGGGCCTCCCGTTACGCGACGAGCGCCGCCATTGTGAGGAACGCCTTCAAGTCTGGAGCGAGCACAATCTTCCTGGCAAGCGGAAACGGCTATCCCGATGCGCTGTCCGCCGCCTCGGTGGCGTCGGCACTCGGAATTCCGGTCCTCCTCGTCAACGGCTCGAGCGCCCACGTCGACGCGGCCACCTTGTCGACACTGCGCAGCCTCTCCACATCCACCGTCTACCTCGCAGGGGGGACGGCGTCGATCTCCGACGGCGTCGCCCAGGACCTCGCGAACGTGATGGGCGGCAACGTATACCGCTTCTCTGGCGGGGACCGTTTCCGCACCTCCCAAGTGCTCAACGAGGCTGCGTACGACACGGATGGAACCAACACCTCGAATCCGAGGTCGCCGACCGTCTTCCTGGTGTCGGGACTCGGATTTCCGGATGGTCTGTCTGCCGGCCCGTGGGCGGGCGGCGTCGTCGACGCGCCCCTCTACCTTGTGCCCGGCACCTGCGTGCCGAATCAGGTCCTTGCCGATATCCACGGTCTCGGCGCCACAGAGGTGGTTCTGATCGGTGGAACCGGTGCGCTCAGCGAGGCGGTGGCAACACTCACCCCGTGCTAGCCGAATCGGTTCAGTTCTATAAAGACCTGATCCCGGAGGGAATTCAGTCGACGGCCGGCTTCGGTTCGCCGAGGTACTCCACGGCGGCGTCCCGAAACTGTCGTGAGGTCGGGGCGTTGAAATGGTGGCGACCGGGGATCGTACAGAAGCGCCCACGTGGCGTCGCATCCGCCAGGAGTCGTGAGCGCGCGATGATCGCATCCTCGCTTCCGGTGGCGAAGAGTACCGGCACGGTCGGCGGGTTGTCGGGCGACGGCTCGATGCCACCGCGCATCCCCCGGACCAGCGCGACCAGGGCGGCCAGATCGTTGTTGGGCATCGCCGACGCCATCGTGAGATATGCGGCGGTGATCCCATCGGTGACCGGCTCGCCCTTCTCGAGGAAATCGAGGGCCTGGTCGGTTCGGAACCGGGTCAATGGCTGCCCGTCGGGGATCCCACCGAGCACGGCACGGGTGATCCTGTCGGGCATCTCGAGGGCAACCTGCCAGCCGACGCGCGCGCCGAGCGAATAGCCCACGTAGTGGGCCTCGTCTATGAGGTAGGTATCCAGGACGTTCAGCACGTCGTCCACGAGTCTGTCGAGGCTGTAGAACGACGGGTCATGCGGTTTGTCGCTTGAGCCATGGCCACGCTGGTCGAGACCGATCACGCGGAAGCCGGCGCGCGTCAGGTCGCGCGTCCACCCTGTTCGGAAGAAGTTGAGGGTCGCGCTGGACGCGAAACCGTGAACGACCAGTACCACGGGCGCATCCTCGTCACCCCACTCGTACGTCGCAAGTTTCAGGCCGTCGGATGACATGACGATGCGCGCGGGCGGGGGTTCAGGAAGTTTCACCTGGCGTTTAGCCCAGTTCAGCTCAGAACAGGAGCTGCACGAGCTGGCGGGACGATTGTAGGTGCTCCCGCATTGCCTTCTCCGCTCTGACCGAGTCGTGTGCTTCAACGGCCTCAAAAAGCTCGGCATGCGAGAGCATGGCTTCCTGGCGCGGGGGCCTGTCTCGCCAGTACGAACGCCAAAAACGCAGGCTGTGAAGCAGGAGGCGGTCGGCGGCGTCCTGCAGAAGGGGGTTCCTTATCATGTGGATCAGGAATGAATGCACCGCATGGTCGTCTTTGAGGAACTGCTCGGAATCCGTGATTACGCGTGCATCGTCCACCGTCTTCACTAATTTCCGCAGTGCTTCCAGGTCGTCGTCGGTCGCTCGGGAGGCTGCAATGTAGGCGATCCCGCACTCAACGGCTTCGCGGGCCTCGAACATGCCGAGAATGTCATCGAGGGCGAGTGGGGTCACGACGGTGCCTCGCCTCGGCATGATCGTGACGAAGCGGTCTTTCGCGAGTTGGGCGAGTGCTTCGCGAACCGGCATCCGCCCGAGCCCGAGTTGGTCGGCAAGCGATTGCTCGTTCAAGAAGGACCCTGGCGGGAGCCGAAGGTCAACGATCATGTCCGTGAGAATGCCGTACGCCGTGTCGCTGGCTCGCTCGTTTTCCACAGACCGCCCTTCCCTCTCATCATTCGTTTGATCAACCATCTCACGCCGCGCTTACGAAATCGGGTAGCGAAACAGTCATCTAATATCCGCTAAATATATTAGTAAGCGACTCTTGATAGATCAATGCAATTGTAGTTTGATAGCACAATCCCTGCGTACCCGGTTAGAACGAAGGAGTTCCGCTATGACAACGTCACAAGAGAAACCTGCTTCAGCACCAACATCCCGACGCCTGCAAGGTGGGGTGCTGACGATCCCGAATGCGATCGCGCTCTCTGCCGCGGCGATGGCTCCCGTGCTTGCCGTGGTTCTCAATGCGCCAGCCGCCGCCTCCGCCGCCGGAGGTGCGCTACCACTGTCGTTCCTCATTGCGTTCATCGCAGCCGCACTTGTCGGCAACACGGTCGTGCAGTTCTCTCGCCGATTGCCGTCTGCCGGGTCGTTCTACACGTTCAATTCCCAGGGCCTTGGGCCAGCTGCCGGCTTCTTCACGGGCTGGCTATTCTGGATCGGCTACGCGGTCCTGGCCCCAGGACTGTTCACGGCGTTCGGAGCGTTCGTCCAGGATTACGTGTCCAGCACATTCGGAGTGCAGATCCAATGGTGGATCTTCAGTCTCGCCGCGATGGCGATCATCCTCGGGCTCTCGCTACGCAGTATCAAGGCATCGGTGAACCTCGACCTCGCTCTGCTGTCGATTGAGGTTGTCATCTTCCTTATCCTGGGCGTTGTCGCCGTCTCGACGGCAGGAACGGGAAACACGGGCAGTGTCTTCCTGCCGTCCTTCGCTCCGACGGGCTTCACCGGGGTTGGGCTTGGCGTGGTATTCGGCTTGCTGTCGTTCATCGGCTTCGACGCGGCCGCGACCCTGGGTGAAGAGACACGCAATCCGAAACGCAACATCCCCCTCGCGATCATCGGGGCGCTCGGAGCTGTCGGGACGTTCTACGTGTTCATGATGTACGCACTTACCGCTGGATACCGGGTGAATGACTCTGCCCACATGGCCGCCTTTCTCAAGGACACCAGCCCATTCGTCACGCTGGCCCAGCACGTCGCCCCCTGGATCGTGCAGCCGATCGAAATTGCCGCCATCTTCGGTATCTTCAGTTGCTTCCTGGCGATCCACAACACAACGGTTCGCGTGATGTTCTCCATGGGTCGCGACAAGGTCCTGCCCTCTTCCCTCGGCGGTGTGCACCCTCGATGGTTCTCCCCGGATCGTGCAATCTACGCCCAGACAGCATTCACGGTCATCATCGGCCTTGCTGTCGGGGTGTGGCTCGGGCCCGGGGCGACAGGCGCGTACGGGTTCACGGGTGCAATCGGCACCGTAGCGATCGTCATTGTGTACATCCTGAGCAACATCGCGCTCATCCGATACTTCTGGCGCAGGGCCGATCGCAAGGTGTTCACGCACGTCATCGTCCCCATCCTCGGCGTCATCGCACTGGCGTATCCGCTCTACTCCGTCAGCACGCCGGGTCAGGCGTGGCCTTACAACCTGGTACCGTTCGTGGTCCTGATCTGGGTCGTCGCCGGGGTCATCCTGTTTCTGCGTTACCGGGCGAAGTCGCCCGAGAAGATCGCCGCCCTCGGCTCGTTCATCGCCGAAGACGACCTGCCTCTCGACGAGCAGCCCGAAAGCCTGCTCGCGGCGCGCGCGCCGTCGCTTCAGCACCCGACCGTGAAAGAAGAAGTCGAAAACACCCCCGAGGTCGAGGAGCGCCGGTGATCGCGATCGGACGGAAGACTGTCTTCACCGAGCTGTCCGAACTGGTTGATCCAAGGCACACCGCTCTCGTGCTGGTCGACATGCAGCGTGACTTCATCGATCCTGACGGAGCATTCGGACAACTCGGTATCGATCTGTCGATGTACGACGTTTCTCGCCCGAGGACCGCCGAACTCCTCACGGCCGCACGGGAGAGCGAGGTCCTTGTGGTGCACATCCAGAACACGGCGCTCCCGGAACGCATGAGCGATTCGCCGGCGCAGCTGCGATTCAACATGCGGATGCATGAGGGCGCCACGGCCGATGGATCGCCGTTGCTCTACACGGTGCCCGGAACCCGAGGGCACGAGTTCGCGTACGAATTCCTGCCGAAGCCTGGCGAGCTGGTCGTACGCAAATACCGGTCGAGCGGCTTCTGGGGCACGAATCTCGACCTCGTTCTGCGGAGCAACGGTATCGAGACTGTGGTGGTCGCCGGATGCACAACCGAGGGTTGCATCGAATCCACCGCTCGCGACGCGATGTTCAACGACTACTACGTGGTCATTGCCGAGGACTGTGTCGGCAGTGATGACAGTGCACAGCATGACGCGTCGATGCTTCTCATGCGGCATCGATTCGACCTGGCGACCGGCAGCGAAATCGACAATGTGTGGAAGACCAGTGAGAAAGAGCGGGTCGGAGAGCATGAGTAGATTGGCCGACCGGGTAGCTGTGGTGACCGGGGCCGCGTCCGGAATCGGTGAAGCGATTGCAATCGCATTCGCGCGCGAAGGCGCTGACATCGTCGTTGCTGATCAGGTCGATGAGGCAGGCGCGGCCAGCGTGCTGGCGGGGATTGCCGAATGTGGCCGGAGGAGTCTGTTCGTCAGAACGGATGTCGCGGAGGAGGCCAGTGTGAATGCGATGGCGCAGACCGCTCTCGAACACTTCGGCAGAGTGGACATCCTCGTGAACAATGCGGGGATCTTCACCGAGTCCCTGCTCGAGAACATGTCGGTGGCCGAGTGGGACCGCGTCGTCGACACCAACCTGCGTGGCACGTTCCTCTGCACGCGCGCGCTGCTCGGCCAGATGCTCGAGCGCGGCGACGGCCGGATCATCAACATCGCCTCGCAGCTCGGGCAGATCGGAGGCGCAGCCGTCGCCCACTACTCGGCGAGCAAGGCGGGCGTCATCGGCCTCACAAAGGCGCTGGCGCGCGAGGTGTCACGGCGCGGTGTCCTCGTGAATGCGATCGCGCCCGGTCCGATCGAGACGCCGCTGCTCGACAGCGAAACCGAGGAATGGCGCAACGCCAAGCTGGCCGAATTGCCGATAGGTCGCTTCGGCACAGTCGACGAGGTCACTCCCACTGCGGTGCTCCTGGCTTCCGCCGAAGGGTCCTATTACGTGGGCCAGACGCTGGGTCCCAACGGCGGGGACGTGATGTTGTGAAAACCGAACGTATGAAACCGAAGAGGAGACCCTTGTGTTCGATTTGACAGGCCGCGTGGCCCTCATCACAGGAGCCGCGTCCGGTATCGGGGCCGCGACGGCCCGGATCTACGCCGAAGCGGGTGCGGACGTCGCGCTGGCATGGTATCCGCCGGACGGCCATGACATCCGACCGGTTGTCGAGGCCGTCGAAAAGGCGGGCCGGAGGGCTGTCGTCGAGCCAGTGGACGTCTCGCTGACGTCGGACGTGAACCGCCTGGTGGCGCGTGCAGTGGGTGAACTCGGCGGCGTCGACATCGTCGTCGCCAACGCAGGCATCGCGCGCAAGGTTGCTCTCGAGGACCTGGACGACGACGCATGGAGCAAAGTCGTCGATGTGGACCTCAATGGCGCGTGGCGTTGTTTCCGCGCGGCCCTCCCGCACATGCAGAAGGCCGGCTTTGGGCGCCTGATCGCCACGTCGTCCGTAGCGGGGACAGTCTCGGGTTGGCCAGAGCACTCCCACTACGCGGCCGCCAAAGGTGGCCTCGTCGGACTCGTCAAGTCGCTCGCGGTCGAGTTCGGGCCCGACGGGATCACGGCCAACGCAGTGGCACCCGGCGTCATCCGCACACCGCAGGCACTCGACCCGGTGAACTCCCTCGGCCCGGCCGGCGTGGACGCAACCGTCAGGAAGGTTCCTGCCGGACGGGTGGGTGATCCGGAAGACATCGCGTACATGTACCAGTTCCTCGCGAGCGCTGAAGCCTCGTATGTCACCGGTCAGCTCATCGTCGTCGACGGTGGCCGGAGCCTTGCCGGGCTCGACTGACAAATCGTCCCTGAGATTGGAGCACCCAGACATGGCATTGAATCCGCAGTTCTTTCGACAGGCCGACGTCGACGGCATCCCCGGACCGGCCCGTGACCTCGTCGGATACGGGGAGCACCCACCAGTGGTCCGATGGCACAATGACGCAAAGGTCGCCATCCAGGTCGTCGTGAACTACGAAGAGGGATCAGAGAAGACCTTCGCGATGGGAGATGGCGTTAACGACGGCATGTACGAGCTGCCGTTCGCCGTTGACGATCAGCGGGACCTCGCTGTCGAGTCCATGTACGAGTACGGCTCACGCGCAGGTATCTGGCGTCTCTTCCGGATCTTCGATCACGCTGCAATCCCGGTCACGTTCTTCGCAGCAGCAGTCGCGCTCGAACGCAACCCGGATGTGGCGACAAAGCTGGCCCGTCGCGGCGACGAGGCAGCGGGGCACGGCTACCGGTGGAGCAACCACTACGAGATGACGAAGGATGAGGAGCGGGAGGCGATCAAGCGCGCGATCGCATCGATCGAACACACAACCGGAAATCGTCCATCCGGCTGGTACTGCCGCGAGATGAGCGTCAATACTCGAGATCTGGTCGTCGAGGAAGGCGGATTCCTCTACGACTCGGACACCTACAACGAAGACCTGCCGTACTGGACTCGTGTCGCGGACCGCAATCATCTGGTCGTCCCGTACTCGCTCGTCGTCAACGACGCCCGCTACATCCTGGGCACCGGCTACGGCAGTCCAGAGCAGTTCTTCGAAACGGCGAAGGCGACGCTCGACCGGTTACGCAACGATGGCGACGACGTCGGACGGATGATGTCAATCGGTCTGCACCCGCGCATCTCGGGCAACCCGGCACGCGCGGACGCCCTGGCTCGCTTCATCGCCTATGCCCAGGAGTTCGACGACGTCGCGTTCATGCGCCGCGTCGACATCGCCACGTGTTTCGCCGCGCAGGTGCCCGCCCCGAACGACGCGTCTCTGGACGAGGTCGAGCGTGGGCTACGAAGCTGACGACGATCCCGCACGCCTCGACCTTGGCGTCATTTGGACCTTCCTTTCCACAGAGGCCTACTGGCACCGTTGGCGGACTCGAGCCGACGTTGAAAAGCAAGTGGGCAACGCCTGGCGGGTGGTCGGAGTCTACGAGGAGGAGTCCGGCGATCAGGTGGGATTCGCGCGCGCGATCTCCGATGGCGTGAGCGATGCCTACCTGGCCGATGTATTCGTCCTGGCCGCCCATCGTGGACGCGGGCTCGGAAAACTCCTTGTCTCCACGATGATCGACGAAGGTCCGGGGAGGAATTTCCGCTGGGTTCTTTTCACCGCGGACGCCCACGGGTTGTACCGCAAGTACGGCTTTCGCGCGGCCGATGACAAGGCGCTCGTCAGGATGGAACCCCCGTCGCCCGGACTTCATCCGTCGACTTCGTGAACTGACCACTGCACGACACATTTGAGGAGTTCGAATTGAAACGGATCGCTGACGTGATCACGGTCCCTGTGCGCACCGGCTTCTACGCTGACGACCAGTCGGCGATTCGCGCGGGAGCCAAGCGCGACGGTTTCCGCTACATCGGAGAGCCACTGACCCCGGGGTTCATCTCGATTCGCCAGCCGGGTGAGGCGCTCTCCGTGCTGATGGTGCTCGACGACGGACAAGTGGTCCACGGTGACTGCGCGTCGGTGCAGTACAGCGGTGCCGGCGGCCGCGATCCCGTGTTCTCCGCCGAACGCGCGGCGGCCGACATCGCGGAGTTCGTCACGCCGCTGCTGCTCGGGCGTGCCCTCGACAGCTTCCGGGAGCTGACGGCTGAGATCGACGCCGTGCGCACCGAGCGGGGGATCCTCCACACCGCCATCCGCTACGGCGTCAGCCAAGCAATCCTCGGCGCGGTCGCGGCAGCCCGCGGGGTCACGATGGCAGAAGTGGTGCAACAGGAGTACGCCACGGACGCCCCACTGCTTCCCGTGCCGATTTACGCGCAGACCGGCGACGACCGGTACCTCAACGCAGACAAGATGATCCTGAAGGGTGTGGATGTGCTTCCGCACGCCCTGATCAATACTGTCGAGGAAAAGCTCGGCGCACGCGGGGAGGTCCTGGAAGGGTACCTGCGCTGGCTGGTGGCTCGTATCGATGAGTTGCGTCCGTCGGCCGACTACCGCCCGCGCATCCACATCGACACGTACGGCACGATCGGGTTGGCCTTTGGCGGTGAAGTCGGGGCTGTCGCAGACTACTTGGCCGGTCTCGCGCGGATCTGCGCGCCCTACGAGCTCGCTGTCGAGCATCCGATCGACGCGGGCAGCCGCACGGCTCAGATCGAGCGTTATGTCGAGCTCCGAAAGCAACTGCGTAGTCGCGGAGCGTCGGTGCGGATCGCCGTCGACGAATGGTGCAACACGATCGACGACATCCGGCTCTTCGTGGAGGCGGGTGCCGCAGACATCATCCACGTCAAAACACCTGATCTGGGTGGCGTGAATGACACGATCGAGGCCTTGCTTCTGGTCAGGTCGGCCGGGCTGGAGGCGTACTGCGGAGGGACCTGCAACGAGACCGAGCGATCCGCCCAGGTCTCTGCGCACATCGCGATGGCGTGTGGTGCGAGCCAGGTTCTCGCGAAGCCCGGGATGGGTGTCGATGAAGGGCTGATGATTGTCGGCAACGAGATGGCGCGCACTGCCGCGCTCGTCAATGCGCGGTCCCTTTCGGCGGAAACGACAAGGAACACCTCCCGATGAAACCTCTTGCAGATCTTCGCATCCTCGCCGTTGAGCAGTACGGCGCTGGACCGTTCGGCAGTGTGCACCTTGCCGACCTCGGTGCTGAGGTCATCAAGATCGAAGACCCGGGCAGCGGGGGAGACGTCGGTCGTTATGTTCCGCCGTACCAGAGTGGTGAGGACAGCCTGTTCTTCGAGGTGTTCAATCGCAACAAGCGGAGCATCGGGCTCGACCTTTCGCAGCCGGCCGACCGGCAGGTGTTCGAGGACCTCGTGCGGGTCAGCGATGTGGTCTACTCGAACCTCCGCGGCGACGTGCCGGCGAAGATCGGCATCACCTACGACGACCTGAAACACCTGAACCCGGCGATCGTGTGCTGCGCGCTGACCGGGTTCGGGATGACGGGACCTCGCGCTTCCGAGCCCGGGTATGACTACATCCTGCAGGGCGCGGCAGGCTGGATGGACATCACCGGAGAGCCCGGCGGGCCGCCCACGAAATCCGGGCTCTCGCTCGTCGACTATTCGGGAGGCCTCGTCGCCGCGATCTCGATCCTCGCCGGGGTGCACGCCGCCCGCAGGGACGGGGTCGGGATGGACTGCGACGTCAGCCTGTTCGATACGGCGATCTCGATGCTCACCTATCCGGCGATCTGGAGTCTCAACGGCGACTTCACGCCGCGGCGCACCCACCACTCCGCGCATCCGTCGCTGGTGCCGTTCCAGGCGTTCCAGGTCGCGGACGGCTGGATCGTCGTGGCGAGCCCGAAAGAGAAGTTCTGGCAGCGACTCGCCGAGGTGCTCGGTCGCCCGGATCTCGCCGAGGACGAACGGTTCCGGGACTTCGCCGGCCGCCGTCGGAACGCTGAAGAGCTTCTGCCGATCCTCGACGGGATCTTCCTGACCAAGACGGAGAAGGAGTGGCTCGCTGTGCTCCGGGCGGCCGGTGTGCCCTGCGGGCCGGTCAATTCCGTCGCCCAGGCGCTCGCCGATGAGCAGACGGTCGCGCGCGGGATGGTCGTCGAGTCCGAGCATCCGGAGTTCGGTACGGTGCGGCAGGTGCGCAGCCCGGTGCGCGTCGGCACGGAACCGGTCGAATACCGGCGCGCTCCGCAACGGAACGAAGACGCCGACTATGTGTACACCGAGGTCCTCGGTTACGACGACGGGCAGATCCAGCGGCTGAGGAACGACGAACGCGAACTTGCCGTCAATGGAGGTCGGAGCGAATGACGATACGCGAAGGCTGGCAGGGCCGCTTCTACGAAGACTTCGAGGTGGGCGACGTGTACCGGCACGGTCTCGGACGCACCATCACCCAGGCCGACAACATCTGGTTCACCCTCCTCACCCAGAACACGGCGCGTGTCCACTTCGACGCGCACTATGCCGAGCAGACCGAGTTCGGGCGTCCGCTGGTGAACTCGACGTTCACGATCGCTCTGGTTACGGGGCAGTCGGTCAGCGATGTCTCGTACAACGTGATGGCGAACCTCGGCTGGGATAGTGTGCGTTTGCCTCATCCACTGTTCGAAGGCGATACGGTCTACTCGTCGTCGGAAGTGGTCAGCCTGCGCGAATCCCGGTCCCGACCGGAGGTGGGCATCGTGACGGTCCACACCACCGGAACGAACCAACTCGGGGTCCCTGTCATCACCTTCGACCGCACCGTGATGGTCTACCGCCGCGGGTTCGGCCCGACGCAGGGCCCCGTCGCCGCACCATGACCTCGACGCGTGAGGTGACAGAAGCCCTTCGCGCCGCCCGGTCCTTCCTGTTCGTCCCCGGCGACCGGCCGGAACGGGTCGGCCGGGCTCTCACCTCGGAGGCCGACGCGGTCATCATCGACCTCGAGGACGCAGTGCGCGCCGATCGGAAGCAGGCCGCCCGTTCGGTGGTGCGCACTCTTCGCACCGGTCCTGGTGGTCGTCCACCGTTGGTGCTTGTACGGGTGAACGCGTTCGGCTCGCCCGAGTTCGCCGACGACGTTGCAGCTTCGTTGGAGGGCGGCGCCGCGGCCCTGATGATCCCCAAGTTCGTTCCCGGAAGACAAGCCGACCAAGTCGACGAGGCGTTGTCGGCGATCGAGCAGGCTCACGGTGAATCAACAGCGCCGGTGGTGGGGCTGATTGAATCGGCCGCCGGAGTGCTCGGCCTGTCGAGTCAGGTCACTCTCCCCGCGCGCTTCTCGCGTCTCGCCTTCGGGGCGGCTGACTACTATGCAGACCTCAGGCTGTCGTATCAGCCGTCGGGAACGCATACCGAACTCGCCATGACGACCCTCGTCGTCGCGAGCGCAGCACAAGGCCTGGCCGCGCCCCTCGCTTCTCCCCATTTCGCGCTCGACGACGCAGCAGGACTGGTCGCCGCTTCGCGGCACGCCCGAGATCTCGGCTTCGGCGGCGCGCTGTGCATCCACCCCGCACAGCTGCACACGGTCAACGAGCAATTCGGACCCCATGAAGCGCAGCGGTTGTGGGCCCAGCACGTAGCCGACGCCTGGGACGACCCTGCAAACCGTGGGCGAGGGGCGATCCGGGTGGACGACCAACTCGTCGACGAAGCAATTGTCCGCCGCGCGAGGCAGATCCTCCGTGAGCTCGAGATAGCCGAAGCGAACGAAGAAGGGCAGGCCTGACGGAAACGTCGGGCCGGCCTTTCCTGTTCTTCGAGCGCTCCTCGTTACATCATCCGACATTCACAAGGCGTCGCGGACCCGCGCCTAGCGGGTGATGAAGGGGAGAAGGACGGCATTGACCTCGTCGGCGTGGGTCCAGAGCATTCCGTGCGGGGCGCCCTCGATCTCGTGGTATTCGGCTTCCGGGAAGGCCTGGTAGAACGGCCGGCCCGTGGCGTCGATCGGGAGGATGTTGTCGGCGGTGCCGTGAGCGATCAGCGCAGGCTTGCCGGTGGCGCGAACCGCGTCGACATCGGCGGTGAAGTCCTCGATCCAGCTTGAGACGACGGCGTATGCCGCGACGGGGGCGCTGTTGGATGCGGTGTTCCAACTGGCTGTGACAGCCTGCTCGGAGATGCGGGAGCCGAGGGTGTCGTCGAGGTTGTAAAAGTTCGTGTAGAACTCGGTGAACCACGCGAAGCGGTCGGCTTTCGCTGAGGCTTCGATGCCGTCGAAGACCGACTGCGGCACACCGTGGCTGAGCATGCCCGGTTCGAGTGAGGCGAGGAAGGCGTACTTCGCGATCCGCTCGGATCCGAAGAGCTTCGTGTAGCGAGCGAGTTCGCCGGTGCCCATCGAGAAGCCGACGAGGATCACGTCGTTCAGGTCAAGGGTGGTCAGCAGCGCATTCAGGTCGCTGGCGAAGGTGTCGTAGTCGTACCCGGTGTCGACCTTGGACGAACGTCCGAAGCCGCGACGGTCGTATGTGATGACGCGGTAGCCCGCTGCGCGGATCTCGCGAGCCTGGCGTTCCCAGGATGAACCGTCCAACGGATAGCCGTGGATCAGGACGACCGGCTGACCGGATCCCTGATCTTCGTAGTGCAGCTCGATCGGTGTGGTGTTTTCTTGACCGACAGTGATGTAACCCATGATGCCCTTCTTGCTATTGGATGAGAACGGTCGTTCTCGGCTCGTGATGACTACACTAGAGAACGATGGTTCTCAACGCAAGGGGACAAACGACAAATGACCAACGACACGATCGAGCACGAGCACATCGTCCGGGTGGCCGACCAGCTCTTCTACGAACGCGGCATTCACGCGGTCGGCATGGACGCCATTCGCACGGCTGCCAGCGTTCCTCTGAAGCGCCTCTACGCCGAGTTCGCCTCGAAGGATGCGCTACTGGCGGAGGTCTTGCATTACCGGTCGGGGATCTGGGATGCGGGGATAGCGACCGCCGCGGCCGCCGCGACGACTCCGCGCGACAAGCTGTTGGCGATCTACGACTTCCTCGACGAGTGGTTCCGAGCCGAAGACTTCCGCGGATGCGGCTTCATCAACGCCTTCGGCGAAATGAGCGCGGTCTCGCCGGCCGTGGTCGAGATCGCGCGCGGTCAGAAGGAACGGTTCCAGCGATACGTTTCCGCTCTCGTCGATGAGCTCGGTGCCCCGCCAGCCCTCGCCGACCAGCTCGCCATCCTCGCCGAAGGGGCACAGACCACGGCGGCGATCAGCGGGAGCCCTAATGCGGCCGCGCATGCCCGCGCGGCTGCCTCAACGCTCATCGATGCAGCACTGTCCTCACGGGCGGCCTCGTAAGAACCGCTCCCAGGATCCGGGTCGGCTGATGCCGATTCCCCGTTACGCTGGATCGATGCAGGCTCAGACAGCGCGACCGCGCCCTCGGCGGCTCGAGGCGAGTGAGAGACGCCGGGAGATCATCGAGGTGAGCACGCAGCTCATCGCTGAGCGCGGCTACCGCGGAGTATCGCTCGACAATATCGCCGAGGCCTGCGGGATTACGAAGCAGGGACTGCTGCATCATTTCCGTTCCAAAGCCGAACTCCTCGTCGCGGTGCTCGAGTATCGCGACGAAGTCGATCTTGCGGAGTCGACCCGGCGTGCGCCGAGGTCGCTTACCAGGGCGGGATTCCGCGAGGAGATCAGGGAATCCGCCAGGCGCAGCATTGCGCGCCCTGGAATCGTTCAGCTCTATGCCGTGCTGAGCGCCGAGGCGCTGGACCCCGAGCATCCGGCCCACGCGTACTTCATCCGGCGCCTGAACTGGACTCGCGAACTCCTGCGCCAGGGGGCCGTGTCCTGGCATCCCGATCCTGAGGGATTCGCGATCGAGCTCCTTTCGTTCATCGATGGCCTCCAGCTGAACTGGCTACGTGACCCCTCGATAGATCTCGAGGCCCGAGCGCTCCAGTACGTCGACCGGATCCTGGCCGAGTACTCGTAACGGGGCGGCACGCGCCGTTTCGCAAGCGTTCGAGGTCCAATTTCCGGGGCGTCGCGAGCCCGCGCGCGACGCCGTGGCACCCGTTTGCTTCGCGGGTGTCGCGTTGACCAATGCGTGATCGGCGCCAACTTGCGTTTGCCTCCATGTCGTCGTAAAGTCGCTAACTACCAATTGGTAAGTTAGCGACTTTCCTACGGACGTCGACACAGGAGTCACATGTCATCCCCTGCAACCCCGGCCGCGCTCAGCGCACGCGAGTTCGCTGCATCCGTTGGTCGCATTCGTGGGGGAGGCTCAGCGCCCACTGAAGCGAGCCGCCTGTTCGACCAGCTCACTGACGACGAAAGACTGGGACTGCTCGACGGTGACTTGACCTTCGCGCAGGGCCTGAGGAGCATGGCGAAGGGCGGTTACAACCACACGCCCTATATCGCTGGCGCGGTCGAGCGTCTCGGGATCCCAGGGATCCGGTTCACAGACGGCCCGCGTGGAATCGTCATGGGCGACTCGACCGCATTCCCAGTCGCGATCGCACGCGCCGCGACGTTCGACTGCGATCTCGAAGAGGAGATCGGGCAAGCGATCGGAATGGAAGGCCGGGCCCAGGGAGCAAACCTCTTCGGCGGTGTCTGCGTCAATCTGCTGCGCCACCCCGGCTGGGGGCGGGCGCAAGAGTCCTACGGCGAAGACCCCATCGTGCTGGGCGAGATGGGTGCCGCCCTCACACGGGGCGTCCGCACAGAGCTCATGGCATGCGTCAAGCACTTCGCGCTCAACTCCATGGAGAATGCGCGGTTCCGGGTCGACGTAACGGCGACCGACCGGGATCTGCACGAGGTGTACCTGCAACACTTCAAGCGCGTCGTGGAAGAAGGCGCGGAATGCGTCATGAGCGCATACAACTCGGTTAACGGTCAGTGGGCCGGCGACAGCTCCGTACTCCTCACGGACATCCTGCGCGACGAATGGAAATTCGACGGGTTCGTCATGTCCGACTTCATCTGGGGGCACCGCGACCCGATCGGTTCGGTTGGCGCCGGCCTTGACCTCGAGATGCCGTTTCGGCAGCAACGAGCCAAAGCGCTGCCGTCCGCGCTCGCCGATGGAAGGCTTCGTCGCTCCGACCTCCGGCGGGCAGGAGAACGACTGCTCCGAGCCCAACTCGTGTGGGCATCCGCCCACGCGGAGGCTGCACCGCCGATGTCGGTGGTCGCATCGGCGAACCATGCCGCGCTTGCGCGCCGCGCCGCGGCGCAGAGCGCCGTCCTGCTGCGCAACATTCCTTACGGCGCGAACTCCGGAAACGCCCTCCCATTCGACCGATCGGTGAAGTCGATCGCGGTCCTCGGTCAGCTCGCGTCGGAGCCGAACCTGGGCGATGCGGGCAGCTCGAAGGTGCGGGCGCCGTACGCCGTCTCCATCCTCGAAGGCTTGCGAAATCGCGCCGGCGTCGAGGTCCGGTACGAGTCCAAGCGTCGCGAAGACATGCTTCGCGTTGCCCGCGAAAGCGATGCTGCCGTGGTCGTCGTCGGTATGGGGGCAAAGGACGAAGGCGAATCGATGCTGGCCACCGACAAAGCCGCGGCCAGACTGATCCCCGGGCTGACAGGCAAGGTATTCACGCTGCTGGGCACGCTCACCGCGCGAACCGGAACCGCAATGGGAGGCGACCGGCACGACCTCGGCCTCAAGCCGAACGACATCGAGCTCGTCAGGTCCGTGGCTGCCGTGAACCCCCGCACGGTGGTCGTGATCATCGCGGGCAGCGCCATCACCCTCGAAGAGATTCGCGGTGAGGTGTCCGCAATCCTCTACGCCTGGTACCCCGGAATGGAGGGCGGGAACGCCATCGCAGACGTGCTCTTCGGCGACGCCGAGCCGGAAGGCCGACTGCCCTTCGCCATCCCCGCCTCGACGGAACACCTGCCCCACTGGGACCCGGACGCGAACAGCGCGACCTACGACCGGTGGTGGGGGTACCGGATGCTCGACCGCGACCACCATCAGCCCGCCTACCCGTTCGGGTTCGGCCTGGGGTATAGCAGCCACTCCCTCGACAGCATTGCGGTGCGCCACCTTCACGGCGCGATCGTGGCGACCGTCACGATAACCAACACGGGGGATTCGAACTCGAGTTCAGTCGTTCAGGTCTACGCGACACACGTTCATCGCACACCGGACGAGTACGCGAAGCAACTCATCGGGTTCGCCAAAGTGCGCACGGTTGCCGGTCGGACCACCACAGTGGACGTCGCCTGTTCGCTGGCACCAATCAGCCGACGAGACGGCGAATCCCACGAATGGCGAGTGCTCGCAGGCGACTACGAGATCTCCGCAACCCAGTTCGCGGGGGATCCCGACGCGGTCAAGGCCACGCTTACGATCCGCTCCGCCCACGCCGATGAAGGAGTACAAACCCCATGAGCACGCGCACCACAAGGAGCGCTTTCGGACGTCGTGTCGGCCGAATACTCTCGCGGACCGTCATCAGCCGCTTGCTTCGCACGGCACAGGATGCGCGGAGAGCACAGTTCAAGGCGCTCGGCCCGCAGCGAGCGCACATCGTGATGCTCGGAGACAGCATCACGGAGTTCGGTATCTGGGAGGAATGGTTTGCGGACTCACCGATGTCGAATCGAGGAATCGGGGGCGAGATCAGCGGTCAGGTTCTCACTCGCCTGAACTCGGCCATCGACCGGCCACGCGCGGTTTTCCTTCTTATCGGTACGAACGACCTGGCGTTCGGCATCCCACGGGACGAGATCGTGCACAACGTCGCGACCATCGTCACGACGATCGAACAGCTGGCGCCCGGTACTCCCGTTGTGCTGCAGAGCGTCATGCCGCGGGCACTCGCCTTCCGGGACGAAATCCTCGCGCTCAACCAGCTCTATCGGGAGCTCGTGGAGGCGGCTCCCGCGCACGTACGCTACCTCGACCTCTGGCCGGCGCTCGCCACCCCCGAAGGCGCACTCCGCCCCGAATTCACCGAAGACAAGCTCCATCTGAACGGCAATGGATACGCCGCGTGGGTCAAGCAGCTCCAACCGATCGTGACCGAACCCGCTCGGGCCTAGATGCGAAACCTTTCAGAAGATATGGAACAGAAGATGACCTCTGGCGAAAACGTCGGTACTCCTCCGTCGACCGACGAGAAGATCTCTTTGCTGAGCGGGGAGAGCTTCTGGCAGACCGCGAAGGCGCCGGGAGTGCCGCACCTCGTGCTCTCGGACGGTCCTCACGGCGTCGGGAGTGCGGCGGTGGCCGACGTCCTCGGCCGGGACGGGGTTCCAGCGTCGATCGCCTTTCCTACCTCATCGACGCTTGCATCCAGCTGGGACCGTGAGCTGGCTCGAAGACAGGGCGCCGGCATCGCGCAGGAGGCTCGCCGGCTCGGTGTGAACGTCCTGCTCGGCCCGGGTATCAACATCAAACGCACGCCCCTCTGCGGCCGCAACTTCGAATACCTTTCGGAGGATCCCGTTCTGAGTGGGGAACTCGGAGCGGCGCTGATCTCTGGCATCGAGTCAGGCGGGGTCGGTGCGACGGTCAAGCACTTCGCCGCCAACAACCAGGAGTTCGACCGGATGGTGGTGAATGCAGTCGTCGACGACCGGGCGCTCCGGGAGATCTACCTCAAGGGTTTCGAGATCGCGATCCGAAAGGGCAGGCCGACAGCAGTCATGTCCGCCTACAACTCGGTCAACGGCACTCCCGCCGTCGCAAACCACTTCCTGCTCACGAACGTGCTTCGAGCCGAATGGGGGTTCGAGGGAATCGTGATGTCGGACTGGGGCTCGGTCGATGACCGATTGGCTTCCCTTCGTGCCGGTCTCGACCTCGAGATGCCCGGATCGAACGGTGTCGGCTTCAGCGCAGTAAGGGCCGCCCTGGAGAGCGGCGAGATCGACGAGTCGCTGATCGATGAGTCGTTCACCCGCATTGTGGATGCCGCCCTTCGGCTTGCCCAGAACAAACCGGTCGATCCGACCCAGGACAACGGTCAACTTCGGCAACTCGCCCGCCAGATCGCCGGCGAGTGCATCATCCTGTTGCGCAACGAGGGGAATCTACTGCCGCTCGATACAGGCTCGCCGAATGTGACCTTGGCCGTCGTCGGGGCCTTCGCCGCCCATCCACGTATTCAAGGCGGCGGGAGTTCAGGAGTCGTCACCGGCGCGCTGACATCCGCCCTCGACGAGATCACGGACCAGGTTGGAGGTGCCTCAGTCGTCTATGCACCTGGGTACGACTCCGACGTGACGAACGATAGCCTGCTCGCGAATGCAAGGAACGCAGCCGAAAGGGCAGACGTCGTCCTGCTCTTCGTCGGACTCAGCGAGCTCATCGAAGCCGAAGCGTACGACCGCAAAGACCTCGACCTTCCCGAGTCCCACACCCGCCTCATCCATGAACTGGCCGCTGCGAATGACAACGTCGTCGTCATTCTGCACAAGGGGTCCGTCGTCGACATGTCCGGGTGGAACGACAAGGTCCGGGCGATCATCGACGTCGGCCTCGGCGGAGAGGGCGTCGGGGGCGCCACCGCGGACGTCCTGTTCGGAAAGGTGAACCCGTCCGGTCACCTCGCGGAAACAGTGCCGCTTCGACTGCAGGACACCCCCGCGTATCTGAACTATCCGGGATCGCAGAACAGGGTCGTCTACCACGAGAGCATCTGGGTCGGGTCCGCTACTACGACAAACGCGAGCTCGACGTGCTGTATCCCTTCGGGTACGGGCTCAGCTACACCGAGTTCGAATTCGGAAAGTTGTATCTCGAAACCACGGATGTGATGGCTGGCGACAGCGTGACGGGGAGCGTGCTCGTCACGAATGTCGGAAAACGTGCAGGGAAGACCGTCGTCCAGATATACGTTCACGACGTCGATTCGAGCGCGCCGCGCCCCGAGAACGAACTCAAGGCGTTCGAGAAGGTCGCACTCGAACCCGGAGAGTCCAAGCTGGTGCGGTTCACCCTGCCGGCCGATGCCTTCTCGTTCTGGGACGAGGCGAGGTCCAGGTGGACGACCGAGAACGGCGCGTTCGACATTCGGGCGGGAGCCTCGTCGCGCGACATCCGCTCCTCCGCAACGCTGACCGTTCGGGGAGGCGTCCAAACCGCCGAAGTGCTCACACCGAAGTCGCCGCTTCGTCAGTTCCTGGGCCTCGAGGGCGCCCGAGAGGTCATACAGCAAGCGACCGACAGCATCCCACTCTTCGCGGGCGTCTCCCAGGCAGATGTCCTGACCCAGAAGATCGTCGATGAAGTGATCAAAGGGATGCCACTGGGCCGCCTCGTGACGGCCACCGAAGGCCACTTCTCCGAGCAGGAGATGGACAACCTCCTTGCCTCGATCGACTGAGCGATCCGTCCCCAACCAGTTCCGCCTCACCGCCTCTACAAGGAAGTAGAAAGACATGACAATTCCACCGATTTCGCTTGAAGCTGCCGACTCGCCTTCCAACCCGGTTGCGTTCGACCACGAGCTGAGCGCCCTGCCCAAGCAGCGCGCCCTGCTCTGGACGATGTTCGTTGCCAACCTGGGAATGGCGACACTGTGGGGAGCGATCGGCTCGATCTTCCTCGCGGTGCAGTTGCAGACGCTCAATCCGGACAACAAGGTCGGCTCGCTGTCACTGGCCATCGGTCTTGGAGCAATCGGCGCCATGGTCGCGTCGCCGATCGCGGGAACCCTGTCCGATCGCACGCGCACGCGAATCGGTGGCCGAGCCCCGTGGATGATCGGTGGCCTCGGTGTGGCTGTCGCCGCGACCGTCTACATGGGCTTCGCGACCAGCACTATCGAACTGATCATCGCCTTCGTGGTCGTGCAGGTCGGCACCAGTTTCGTCGCCTCTCCGCTCATCGCCCATATCCCGGATCGCGTCCCTTCCGGGCGACGTGGGGTGTTCTCGTCGATCAACGGTCTGGGTACGCTCATCGGGTCCGTCGTTGGTCAGGCTGTGGGTGCCGCCTTCTCCGGATCCATCCCGTTGGGCTACATCGCAGTGGCTGTGACCTTCGGCGTCGCGATCGGGGTGTTCCTGATTGTCAATGCCGGGCAGTCGAACGTCGGTGTGCCCCGGGAACCCTTCGCCGTCACCGATCTGCTCCGCACGTTCTGGGTAAATCCCATCAAATACCCCGACTTCTTCTGGGCATTCACTGGCCGGTTGCTGATCATCACCGGCTACTACCTGGTCGGCTCCTTCGGCCTCTACATCCTGCAGGACTACATCGGGCTGGGCGCGGGAGCCGTGAGCGTGGTACCGATCGTCGGAGTGTGCGTGCTGGTCGGCATCATCTCGTCCACGATCATCGCCGGCCCACTGTCCGACAGAATCGGGAGACGGAAGATCTTCATTTTCATCGCCTCAGCGGTTCTCGCGGTGTCGATTCTGATCCCCTTCGTCTGGCCCTCAGTCGCCGGGATGCTCACCTTCGCATTTCTGAGTGGATTCGGCTTCGGCGCCTACCAAGCCGTCGACTACGCACTCGTCACTCAGGTCCTGCCATCGAAGGAGAACGCCGGGAGGGATCTCGGCATCATCAACATCACCGCGACCCTGCCCCAGACCTTCGGCGTTGCTGTCGCCGGGCTCATCGTCGTCCTTTTCGGCGGTTATGCCGCGCTCTTTCCGATCGCGGCAGCGATCACGATAGTTGGTGCGGTCGCGATCATTCCCATTCGCTCCGTCAGATAGGTGTCTGCGATGAATTCTGTTCGTATCGGCGTGCTGGGAGCAGCGCAAATCGTCAACCTGGCCATGATCAAGCCCGCAAGCGCCACATCGGGGGTGGACGTGGTGGCACTCGCTGCTCGCGAACTCCCGCGCGCACGGAAGGTCACGAATCGCCATGGGATTCCCAAGGCATATGGCAGCTACTCTGAGCTGCTCGCAGACTCAGAGATCGACGCCGTCTACATTCCGCTTCCGCCGTCGCTCCATGGAGAGTGGACGGCGGCGGCGCTGGACGCAGGCAAACATGTGTTGATCGAGAAGCCCTTCACTGCCAATGGGGACGAGGCCGCGCGCGTGGTTTCCAAGGCGACACAATCGGGGTTGGTCGTAATGGAAGCGTTTCATTCTGCGTTTCATCCGCTCGTCGATGATCTGCGCGGGATACTCGCCTCGGGGACCATCGGTACTCCCATCGGCGCGTCCGGGGTGTTCTCCGTCCCCATCCCACCGGGAAAGAGCACCCGCTGGAACGAGTCGCTCGGTGGCGGAGCCCTGATGGATGTCGGGTGCTACCCGATTCGAATGATGCAGAGCGTGTTCGGATCGACACCCCACGTGCTCAGCGCGAATGCGCTGAAGTCCGAAGGTATCGATCGGGCAATGGTGGCGACGCTTCAGTTTCCCAACGGCCCGCGCGCAATCATCCACGCGAGCATCTGGTCACCTCTCTTCAAACTGCCCCGACTCACGATCACGGGCACCGAGGGGCAGCTGAGCGTGAGTAGCCCGTACCACCCGCAGTTCGGGAGCACGATTCGGATCCGTTCCAGTGCGGGAAGGATGAAGAGGCGCGTTTCGAAAGCATCCACCTACGATCTGCAACTCGCGGCGTTCCGGGACGCAATACGACTCGGCAAGCCTCTGAAGTCCGGGCTCAATGATTCCCTGGCGATGATGCGGGTCATCGACGAGATCTACCTGAAAGCAGGAATGAATCGGCGAGAACCGTTCGAGATCGACTATCAGCAGAAGTTGCGGGGAGGTCAGAACACGTGAGAGTGGAATTTGACACTCTCGCCTTCCAAGATGACTGGTCATATAAGATGGATGGATGGCACGTGCAAGCCTGAAGGAGCAACTGGTAACCCGGTCCGCGCCGGTATTCCTCGAACGCGGTTTCAACGCTGCGAGCGTCAATGACATCGTTCAGGCAGCGGGCGTGCCGAAGGGGTCGTTCTACAACCATTTCGTAAGCAAGGAAGAATTGGCGATCGAGGTCTTGCGGCGCTACGTCGACGATCTTGGGCTCGACGAACTCGCCGACCCCGCGGGCTCCGCCATCCAGCAGCTCCGCGAGCATCTGATGGCGAACATCACGGCCCGTGAGGCCGCCGGCATCGAATTCGGATGCCTGCTGGGCAATTTCAGTACAGACACCGTCGCACTCAATGAAGGTCTCCGGGAAGCGGTTGCGCTGGGCTTTGCGCGCTGGACGGAGGCGGTCGCGAGCGCGATCGGTCGCGCCCAGGCTGCGGGGGAGATCCGGAACGCCACTGATGCCGACACTCTGGCCAGGTATATTGTCGCCAGCTTCGAGGGGGCCATCGCCCAGGCCAAGACGTTGAGGGCTGACGGCCCCATCGCCGACTTCCTGTCGGTCACGTTCAACAGGGTTCTGACCTAGTCGCGCCCAGGCCTTGTCTTGGCGGGATAGCTGCGTCTAGAATTCAAGACGACCGGTCATATTGAACCGAGATCGGATCAGGAAGGGATAGAACGAAATGACGAACACACTCGAGCTGGTCGAGACGGAACTCAGGCATGTGCAGGGCCCGAACGGCGTGAGCTACGCCTATCGGCGATTCGGCCAGGTCGGCGAGGGGGTACCCCTGGTCTTCCTGCAACATTTCCGTGGTGATATCGACAATTGGGATCCGGCGCTCATCAATCCGATTGCAATGCACCGTGACGTGATCCTCTTCGACAACGTCGGCATCGGATCGACCTCGGGAAAGGTCCCGAACACTGTCGAGGAGATGGCCCGGGACGCCGCTGCATTCATTGCCGCGCTGGGCCTCGATCGGGTGGACCTGTTCGGCTTCTCGCTTGGCGGCTTCGTCGCGCAGGCCATCGCCCTGGGCGGGCACGCCATCGTGCGCCGCCTGGTCCTGGCTGGAACCGGTCCGCAGGGGGCGCCCGGCATGGGTGCATGGGCACCTGACGTTGTAGAGCGCCTAGTGGTGCGGGAACAGCCGGGTGGCGAGGACGTGCTGTACGTGTTCTACGCTCACACGCCGTCCAGCCAGGGTGCGGGCGCAGCATCGCTGGGCCGGATCTTCGAGCGCCAGGAAGGACGTGACTCGGGGGTGTCGCTCGAGGCGAAGGACGCCCAGTACCGGGCGATCGTGGCCTGGGGTGAACCCGACGGACGCGTGTCCGAGCGGCTGGCCGCCATCGTGCCGCCGACGCTGATCCTTCAAGGCGACAACGACATCATGATTCCCACCGAGGCCAGCCGCATCCTCGCCCAGCACATCCCGAACTCGAGGATCACGATCTTCCCGGATGCCTCGCACGGCTCGATCTTCCAGTATGCGAGCGAAGCAGCGGCAGAGACGGTCGACTTCCTGGCCGAGTGATCGTCCGCACCGTCACCAGACGGAATCACCCCGGAGGGACGCGTCGCTGCCGCCGTCCAGCATGCTCGCAGCGGGATCTTCGGCGAGCCGGCTTGCGCGCGCGACGGCTCCGGGCTCGTCCGCTGCGCGGAAGGCCGTCAGGAGCGCCTCGTCGCCCGGCGTGATCGCGGCCTACTTTTAAAGTAAGCCGACTACGTCATCCGCAGACACCGGAAGGAATGCAACCCATGACAGAAAAGTCCAACGCGAGGCGCCGGACCGTGACGATCGGCGGCGACCTGACCGTCGGCGACGTCGGTTTCGGGGCCATGCAGCTCACCGGCGCGAAGGTCTGGGGCGATTACCCCGACCATGACAAGGGTGTCGCACTGCTACGCGAGGTCGTCGCCGAAGGCGTGACCTTCATCGACACCGCCGACGTCTACGGGCCGCATTCCAACGAAGAGCTGATCCGAGAAGCGTTGCACCCCTATCCGGACGAACTGGTGATCGCAACGAAGGGTGGCTTCATCCGTGGTGGGCCCGAGTACAGCGACATGGGCGCGAGCGGCAGCAAGTTGTACCTGCGCCAAGCCGCCTACATGAGCATCCGTCGCCTCGCCCTCGACCGGATCGATCTCTACTACCTGCACACACCGACGTTCACCGACGCGCCGTTCGAGCAAGCGGTCGAGACGTTGGCGGGGATGAAGCAGGATGGCTTGATCCGGCACATCGGGCTATCCAATGTCAGCGCTGACCAGCTCCGAGCCGCACTGGCCATCACGGACATCGCCGCGGTCACCGTGCACTACAACGTCGCGGTCCGGGTCGGCGCAGCCGTGCGCGCGGTCGCCGAGGAACAGGGCATCGTGTTCTCGCCCTGGCATCCTGGCGCCGTCCCGGGTGGGAAAGACGGGAATTCGTTCCACGCGGTCATCGACCCGATCGCGGCGAGGTATCACGCAACACCTCAGCAGATCGCGCTTGCGTGGCAGCTCCACCGCACGAAGAATGCCCTGCCGATCCCCGGAACCACAAGCATCGAGCATCTGAAAGAGAATCTCGCCGCCGCGGGCATTCAGCTCGACCCCGGCGAGGTTGAAGCGATCACCGCGCTGGCACCCGAGGACGCGTGAGGATAGGGCGTACCAGTAGAAGCCGGGATGCGCGCCAGAGTGGCTCAGAGCGCATTCGCCGATCTTGGAACGGCCGGAGGGTCGTTGCGGATGTGCCAGACCTCGTCGATGAACCGCGTCACCGCTGGCTCGAGCTCGCCGACCGACGGAATCGCCAAATGGAGGTGGCGCTCGAGTTGAACGTCGGCGATCGGTATGAGGAGAACGGACGGCGTGGGTTCGGCGATGGCGGGGTGGCTGAGACCGCCGGGGACGATCCCGATTCCGACGCCGGCGCCGACGAGTTGCAGTACGAGGTCCCAGGAGTTGGTTTCGCAGACGACGCTTCGCCCGATGCCGCGTCCGGCGAACGCTGCGTCGTTGAGAAGGCGCGACGTCCAGGTCGGGGGGACTTCGACGAACCTCTCGTGTTCGAGCTGCGACAAGCGCACGCTCTTCTCGCCGGCCAACGGATGCGTTGTCGCGACCGCGAGTTTCATGGGCTCGCGCCCCAGCTTCACGAGGCGCAGTCGGTGTCCCGCGCTCGGCGGCGCCGGAACGATCGCGCAGTCCAGTTCGCCCGTTTCGACCATTGCCAACATATCCAATGCAGCTAGTTGCAGGATCTCGACGGTGATCCCCGGGTAGTCGCGGGCGAACCGGGCGACGTACTCGGTCAACGGCACGACGTGCTCTGCCGACTGCATTGCACCGATGCGCAGGGTGCCGGTGATCGCCTCGCGCGTATCGAGTACGGCTTGTCGGGCATACCCGGCACTGCTGATCGTGCGACGGGCCGGACCTTCGAGTGCGAATCCCGCTGTGGTCAGGCGAATCGGTCGACTGCCGCGCACGTAGAGAGGGGTCTCCAGTTCGCGTTCCAGCGCGTGGATCGAGTTGGAGAGCCCCGACTGAACGATGTGTTCACGCTGGGCCGCACGGGTGAAATTCTGTTCTTCTGCTAGTGCCAGAAAGTGGCGGAGTTGTCTCAATTCCATCGGTCGCCTTCCATCTGTTCTACAGATTGTAATTCGTTGGGCGTACTCCACGAGGGATGAAATCAGCCGGCCTCATCCTTACTCTCTCGGAGGCAGATTGCCTTCTGATTGGAGAACTCACCATGGCTATCGCAACCGCGGACGACGCAGGGCTGCCACACGCCCGGTCGCAAGCACGGCACCTCACCGGGTTCTGGCTGGTGACTGGTGCAGTCGTCATCCTGCAGGCGTTCGCTACGCTTCCTACTCCGCTCTGGCCGCTCTACGCACAGCAGGACGGACTGAACTCGACCCTGGTGACCGTGGCATTCGGAATCACGGTCGTCGGCACGGTCGCCGGGCTCGTCTTCTTCGGGCACCTGTCGGATCGCTTCGGTCGACGTCGCATCATCGTGCCGGCCCTGGTCGTCGGCCTCGTCGCCGCAGTCGTGATGATGGTGTGGCCCGCGTATCCGGGACTCCTGGTCGGGCGCTTCCTCACGGGGCTCGCGGTGGGGCTGGTCGCATCCACCGCCACGACCTACCTGTCGGATCTTTACCGGGCCGCACGACCATCCAACGCGCTGTCTCGTTTCCCCGCTACCGTCGCATCCATCGCGGTCCTCGGCGGCCTGTCGCTCGGCCCGCTCGTCTCGGGAGTGATCGCACAGTGGTTCACCGCCCCGTTGACGACGTCGTATGTCATCTTCATCGTGGCGATGAGCGTCGGAACAGTAGCGGTCCTGCTGAGCCCGGAGACCGTTGACCGGCGGGCGCTCCGCAAGGAGGAGACGCGGCGATTCCGACTCCGGGATGGTCAGCGCCTGGCCTTCATCGGAGCGTCCGCGGTGGCGTTCTGCTCGTTCGGTGGGTTCGGAGTGCTTCTGTCCCTCGGCTCGTTGATCGTGCAGAACGAGCTGCATGTCGCAGCACCGGTCGTCTGGGGATTCGCGGCATTCGTGGCGCTCGGGGTATCCGCCGTTTCGCAGATCGCCCTTGGAGGGCTCTCGCCTCGTTGGATGCTGGGCCTGGGCACCGGCGCCGCAGCGGTCGGGTTCCTGGTCATCATCGTCGGACTGTTCAACCCGTCGCTGACCCTCTTCCTGATCGGCGCGGGTATCGCCGGCGCGGGGCTGGGCCTGCTGTTCAAGTCTGCTCTGGCCGTCGCGGTGACGACCGCCGATCCGGCCTCGACGGCGGGCGTGATCGCCATCTTCTTCACGATCACCTACCTGGGACAGGGCCTGCCGCCGGTACTGCTGGCGATTGCTACCTCGTTCGTGAGCCCTCAGGTCGGTCTCAGCGCGTTCGCTGTGGTCATCGTCGCTGTGACTCTAGTCGCCGCGCGGCTGCAGGTTTCGGCGCTGCGCAAGAGCAGCTGATTGCCGGTGATTCCCGGCCCTGAGAGGATCGGGGGCGTAACGCCGGGAGGAAGGAAACACCATGGCACAGGACAATTCGGATGAGCGCCGGTACGAGGATGCCCTCGATACGGCGGAGCAGCTCCTCGGGTTCCGACTTGAGCGATTCCTCGGCAGGGGTCAAGGCGAACCAGAGAACAGCGGTGATTTCAAACGCTTGGCAACCATCCACACCTTCGGCGATTCATGGCCGCGAACCCAGCATCTCGACACCCGTACCCGTGCCCTCGTTTCGGTCACCATCGCCGCATCGCTCGGCATCCTGGAGCCGCTTCGCGGGCAGCTGCGAATCGCGCTGAACAGTGGGGTCACACCCGAGGAGATCGTCGAAGCCTTCATTCACATCGAGGCGTACGCCGGAGCGGCGCGCGCTTTCGACAGCTACGCGATAGCGCAGCAGGTCTTCGCTGAACGGGCGCACGAAGCCGGCGGTGATTCGCGCTAGCGGCCCTGACGCTTCTTGAATGGCTTCGGCTGTCCCTTCACGGCGGGGGCACGGCCCTTGCCCTTCGAGGCCTTGGCTTTGCCGCCGGCCGGAACGACGGGCTTCTCGACCGCGGCCGGGGCTGCCGCGATCTCGTCTCGTGCCGTCGCAAGAAACAGGGTTCCGGCCTTGGTCAGTCGGGTTCCTGTGGGGTCACGGATGAAGAGTGGAGATCCCACTTCGTCTTCAAGCTTCGAGATCGACGAGTAGAGAGCAGCGAGTGGGATGTTGAGTGCGCTTGCTGCACGCGGAAAATGCAACTCCTCGGCCACGGCGACAAACCGAATGAGCAGGGTGATATTCACAAAAAGACCTTCTTGGATCATGGATCGGCACGACCACGACGTTGTTACGGGCGGACGCGAACGCTGCGTCCCTCGAAGGTGACGATGTCGCCGAATTGAAGCTGCCGTCCGCGGCGGCGATCAACCTCACCGTTCACGGTCACGAAGCCGTCGACGATGGCCTCCTTCACGTTTCCACCGGAGTCCAGGAGCCCAGCGAACTTCAGAAACTGCCCGAGGCGGATGCCCTCACCACCGATCGGGACGTCTTCGATCGGAGCCGCGTTCGTCATTCCCGAATGCTAACCCACGAGGCGCGGACACTGAGCTGATCGGTCGACGGATGGGGCGGGTTCTGCGGTGTCGTCGTGCGGTGTAGCGTGCGGGGGAGGCGAGGCATCTGGCCGGCGCGGAGGGGACAATCATGGACGACCGCATCCCGGAGGACGGCATCTTCGACGACGACGAGATCGGCGAGGCCGACGCCGGCGAGACCCCCGGCTGGGTCGACCCCACTGAGGGGGAAGTCGACTACGCGCTCAACGACCCGATCGCGGAAAAGGAGTTCGCCGACGAGCTCGTCACCAATGACGCCGTGGCGGGTGAGACCGTCTGGCCCGGCGCCGGCGGGCCGTTCGGCGGTGAGCCACCTGAGCCGGAGCCCATACTCGACGAACACGAGCATGTGCTCGAGCGCGACCCGGAGGAAGCCGTCCTGACGCGGGAAGAGGCGGAGGAAGAGGGCATCTGACCTGCGACGGACTACTCCACCACCTGGTCGACGACCGTGTCGGGCTTTGCTCGACGTGCGGGCCTGATGTTCTCGCCTGCCGATCGCGACATCATCAGCGCCTCGACCACGGGAACGAGGGTCAACAGGGCGATGATCGCGAATGCCACCTGGAACTCGGCAACCGATCCTGATGCGTTGAACCAGCCGGCGATCGGCTGGCCGACGGTGAGGGCGACGGCGCCGATCGCGACACCGTAGCTGGCGGCCAGCTGCTGCACCGTTGAGGCGAGCGTGTTCGCATCCGTCATGTCCGCATCCGGGATGTCCGCGAAAGCGATCGTGTTGTATGCGGTGAACCCGATCGACCTGACCACGCCGCTGAAGAACAGCAGTGCGATGATCGCGGCGATCGGGGTCGATTGAGTCAGGAGGGCTTCGAGGGCCATGCTGAGCGCGGCGCCGATCGTCGCCCAGATGAGCACGTTCCGGAATCCGAAGCGGGTGAGGAGCGGGGTGGTCGCGGGTTTGATCACGAGGTTGCCGAGAAACAGGAACAGTACGAGAGCACCGGCCTGGACGGGAGTCCAGCCGAACGCATCCTGAAAGAAGAGAGGGAGCAGGAACGGGACTGCCGAGATGGTCAGGCGGAAGAACGATCCGCCGGCGTGGGTCACCCGGAAGGTCTCGATGCGGAAGGCACGGAGGTTCAGCAGCGGGTTCCTTGCCCGGAGCAGGTGGAACACGGCCCAGGCCGTGACGATGACGCCCACCGCGGCGGCGATGACGACGGCGATCCACGATGGCGAGGGCGAGACCAACAGCGCACCGAGGTAGACGAGCGCGCCCGGGCCGACGCAGACGAGCACGAATCCCAGGCGGTCGAGCCTTCTGGGCGTCCCGCGTTGCTCGTGGGGGACGACCTTCACCGCGACGATGAACGCCGCGATTCCGAGTGGCACGTTGATCAGGAAGATCCACGGCCAGGTCGCATAAGTGGTGATCAGTCCGCCGAGCAGAGGGGCGATCACGGGTGCGAGAAGGGCCGGCCAGGTGATCAGGGCGATCACCCGGATCAGGTCCTGCTTGCCGGTGGCCCGAAGGACCGCGAGCCGGCCGACAGGCACCATCGTCGCCGCGCCGATTCCCTGGAAGACCCGCAGCACGGTGAACTCGGTGAGGCTCGTGCTCGTCGCGCATAGCGCGGACGCCACGGTGAAGATGACGATCGCGACGAGGAAGACGCGACGGGCACCGAAGCGGTCAGCCAGCCATCCGCTCAGCGGAATCAGCACGGCCAGGGTGAGGAGGTAGGCGGTGATCGCGATGCTCACCGACGCGGAATCGACTCCGAACGAACGAGCGATACTGGGCGCCGCCGTCGCGATGATCGTGCCGTCGAGGATCTCCATGAAGAAGACCCCGGCGACAAGCAGCGTCAGCGCGGTCTGGCCGTGGTGATCGTTGCTTCGTGGTCTCGCTCGCCTGTTTGGTTTCATAGCCCTTCAAACCTAGAGCCAGCGGCTGAGTCGCGATTTGACGCTCAATCTGTCATCTGTAAGATATGGCGATATCTTGCACCTGTTAGAGAAGCCTTCGATGACGAGGAGCGGCCGAGCGTCCCGTAGGGCCGGCCTTCGCGCAGCTCACCGACTGACGAGCTGCTCGCCCCGATGGAACGCGCCGAGCGCTGCATTCGCGTACGCGCGCCACTCGGCGGTAATCCCCCCGTGGGTGACTCCAGCGAACGTCGCGGTGACGACAGGGACCCCTGCGTCGCTGAGGCGAGCGGCGTAGGCCTCGCATTCGTCGCGGCGCGGGTCCAGCTCACCGTTCATGAACAGGGCAGGTGCCGCCCCCGACAGCTCGGGAGAGAAGAGCGGTGAAGCCAGCGGATCGGCTCGCTGGGCGACAGAAGACAGATACAGGTCGATGAGCGCGAGGTCCGCCTCGCGGGTGGTGTCGTGGTCCGGGGCCGGATTTCTCCAGGCGTTGGAGGACTTGGTCAGATCGGTGCCGGCCATCTCGAGTAGCTGGAAGCCGATTACGGGCGACCGTCGTGACTGTGCGAGAAGTGCGACGGCCGCGGCGAAATTGCCGCCGGCGGATGCGCCGCCCACCGATGTCCTCGTCGGGTCGATGCCCAGCTCGTCGGCTTCTTCGACGAGCGCGCCGAGGGCCGCATAGGAGTCCTCGATCCCTGTCGGGAACCGGTACTCAGGAGCGAGCCGGTACTCGACCGATGCAACCAGGCAGTGGGATTCGATGGCGCGATCTGCAAGATCCGCATCCAGGCTTCCGTCGAACGCCGAACCGAAGATGAACGCGCCGCCATGGAGGTACAGGTGAAGAGGGAGGGGATTGTTCGTGCCGATCGGACGATAGAGACGCACCGGTACGCCGCCGGCTGCGGTGTCGTCGATGTCGATATCGGGTCGGCATGGCCGTGACGAAGCCACGAGGAACGCACTGATCGCGGTTCTCGCCTCAGCGATGTTGTCGGCCGTGAGTGGCCCGATCGACTCGAGTTGCGAGTAATCCGGTTGAGCTTCGTCCGTGCTCGGGCGGTGGGACATCTGTGTTGCCTTTCAAGAGGGAGGTTGCAGCGCGGCTACCGCGCGGGAGGAACGGATCGCGGATGCGAGCGAGGCTGTCAGGGGAAGCCGAGGCAGCAGCGTCGCTTGGAAGGCGTGGTAGACATCGGCCTTTCCCTTCTTGACCGTCGATGCCGGGTGGCCCGTCGCATCGAGCTCGTGGTGCCAGCTACCCGCGCCTCGGTCGATGAAATGGTCCTCCGCCCAGTGCCACCATTCGTCGTAGCGGAGTCGGTACGCTTCGTTGCCGGTGACCTGGTGCATCGCCGCGGTCGCCCCGAGAGCCTCGGCGAGCACCCAGTGGAGGCGCTCGGTGACGACCGGTCGGCCCTCCCAATCCACGGTGTAGAGGAAACCTTCGTGGCCGTCGGCATTCCATCCGTCCCGTTGAGCGCGCGCGAACAGCTGACGTGCGGCGGGAAGAAGCCAGTCGGCGTCGGGTCGGGCGGCGCGCATGTGGAGGAGCAGCCGGGACCACTCGATCCCGTGACCGACCGTCGACCCGAAGGGCCGGAAGGGGTCGGCGGGGTGTTGCTCGTTGTAGCGCAACGCAGGTGACCAGTTCGAGTCGAAGTGCTCGACGATCCGCCAGTCGGTGTTCCGCGCAACGGAGTTGACGAGAAATGCGGCGATCTCGAGGGCCCGATCGGCCAGCGCCGGGTCGCCCGTTGCATCGCTTGCGGCCAGCAATGCCTCGACGGCGTGCATGTTGCTGTTGCCTCCACGGTAGGTGTCCAACGAGCTCCAGCTGCGATCCCACCGTTCGCGCAAGAGCCCGGACTCTGGTTCGCGGAACCGTCGCTCGATGACTCCCAAGGCTTGCGCGAGCAACTCTGCCGCGCCCGGTCGGCCCGCGCTGGTCGCGCTCGCCGCGGCCAGCAACACGAAGGTATGGGGGTAGGCCGCCTTCTCGTCCGTCAGCGGACGCCCTGCCCGATCCGTCGCCGTATACCAGCCACCGTGTCGGTCGTCGTGCAACGGGCCGGTGAGTGCGGCGATGCCGTGGTCTGCGTACTCGGCCGCCCATTCGTGGCCGAGAAGAACCGCGAGGGAGAACACATGGGTCATCCGGGCGGTGAGGTAGGTGTGGACGGTGTCGTCCGCCATCGGTGAGCCGTCGGAGTCCAGCCAGCCGTAGCCCCACTCCGGAAGTCGGGCGTTGCGCGCAAAGGCGAGCAGCCGCTCTCCTTCAGCTCGCAAATACTGCGGGCTGCCCGGTCGGGTGCTGTGCATCATGGCGTTGTCTACTCCGGCAGTTCAATGGGGCGTCCGGCCAGCGCAGCCCGGTTGGCCGCCGCCAGGACGGCGTTGACCTCGGCCCGCCAGTCACGCGCCGGCTGCCAGTCCGGCAGTGCCACGGATCCGTGGACGTGACCCGCCATCGTGCGGCTGACCGCCGGGACACCGGCATCCTGCAACCGGGCAACGTAGGCCTCGCACTCATCCCGGCGTGGATCGAACTCTGCGTTCATGACGTACGCCGGCGCGACCCCTTCCAGGTCGGCGGCGAAGTAGGGGGAGACATAAGGGTGGACACGTTCCGCGGGTGACGAGAGGTGCCGGTCATTCCACGCCACATCCGCTTCGCGGGTCGAGTCGTGCCCAGGGCCGGGGTTGCGCCACGCATGCGACGAGCTCGTGAGGTCGAGGCCCGCGATCTCGAGCAGCTGCAGGGCGATCCGTGGACCGTTCTTGTCGCGCGCCATCAGTGCCACGACGGCGGCGAGATTGCCGCCTGCGGATCCGCCTCCCACGGTCACGACGTCGACGTCGACCCCGTATTCGTTTGCCTGCGCGATGAGGCCGGCGAAGGCCGAGTAGCAGTCATCGACCCCCGCCGGGAATGGATGCTCCGGCGCCAGTCGATACTCCACGGATGCGACCAGGCATCCGGCATCGAGGGCGCGGCGGGCGAGGAGGCCGTCCAGTTCTCCCGACAGTGCGGACCCGAGGATGAAGCCACCCCCGTGGTAGTAGACGTGCAGCGGAAGTGTGCGCTCCGAGGGCGGTCGATAGAGGCGCACGGGCACGTCACCGATGACGACATCCCTGATCTCCACCCCGTCCACAGGGCCATCCGACAAGTCGTTGTCGGTCTGGATCGCGGTCGCCCGGATCATCGCCAGAACCGCTGGGTCGTCGAGGTCGAGGCCTGCCCCGCCCATCGAGTGGTAGCGATCAAGCAATTCGCGTACTGGGGCGTCGAGTTCCACGTCCGCCTCCTTGGGGATAGATGGGATGAATATGGGAAGATTCCCTATTGATGGGATAGTAGATTCGCCGAGATCGATAGTCAAGTTCCGCTATGACGGCAACATTGAGTAGATTTTGACCCATTGCTTGACAAATTGTGTCCCACAATGTGCAATATACGCATGAAACATCCCATCTTTACGGATGTCTTCACAACCTCAGGAAAGTAGTTCATCCATGCTGATCGAGTCCGCTGAGGTACTCGTCTCGAGTCCCGGTCGCAATTTCGTGACCCTTCGCATCACCACCGACGACGGTGTGACCGGTCTCGGTGACGCGACACTGAACGGCCGTGAGCTCTCGGTCGCGGCCTATCTCTCCGAGCACGTCGTCCCGCTGCTGATCGGGCGGGACCCTGCGAACATCGAAGACACCTGGCAATACCTCTATCGGGGCGCCTATTGGCGCCGCGGCCCGGTGACGATGGCGGCGATCGCCGGAGTGGACACCGCTCTCTGGGACATCGCGGCCAAAGTCGCGAAGCTGCCGCTCTACCGGCTGCTGGGTGGCCGCTCCCGCACCGGTCTCCTGACGTACGGGCACGCATCCGGCGTCGACCTGCCGGAACTATTCGACTCCATCCGCGAACATCTCGATGAGGGATACCGCGCCATCCGTGTTCAGACCGGCATTCCGGGTCTCCCGTCCGTCTATGGCGTAGCGCACAGCCGCAACGCAGCCGAGGGCGCGGGCAGTGGTTCGGATGCGCGCTACGACTACGAGCCGGCGCGGCGCAGCGCGCTCCCGGTGGAGGAGACCTGGGACACCCGGGCATACCTTCGGCACATCCCCGGGGTCTTCGAGGCCGTCCGCAACGAGTTCGGCCCGGAGCTGATCCTGCTGCATGACGCTCACCACCGGCTGACGCCGATCCAGGCGGCGAAGCTCGGCAAGTCGCTGGAACCGTACGACCTGTTCTGGCTCGAAGACGTGACCCCGGCCGAGAACCAGGCGGCGCTGCGGCGGGTGCGCGAGCACACCACGACCCCGCTGGCGATCGGCGAGGTGTTCAACACGATCTGGGACTACCGGGAGCTCTTCGAGGAGCAGCTCATCGACTACGTGCGCAGTCCTGTGACCCACGCCGGCGGAATCACGGGCTTGCGCCGGATCTTCGACTTCGCTTCGGTCTACCAGATCAAATCGGGCGCCCATGGGCCCACCGATGTGTCGCCGGTCGGGCTCTCGGCGGCGATCCATCTGGGAATCGCGATCCCGAACTTCGGCATCCAGGAGTACATGCAGCACTCGCCGACGACCCACGAGGTCTTCCGCACGACGTACACCTTCGAGAACGGTTCGCTTGCGCCATCCGACGCGCCCGGGCTGGGTGTCGACTACGACGACGATGTCGCTGCGGCGCATCCGTACGAACGTGCCTACCTGCCCGTCAACCGGCTTCTCGACGGGACCGTCCACGACTGGTAGTCGACCGTCGAAGCCCTTTCATCCACTAAACCCAACCACACATAGGAGTGTGAAATGTCCGAGCAAACTACAGGGGTGACCGACTCCTCCATCTCTTCGCGATATCAGCCGCGAACGCCGGCTCTGCGGCGGTACCTGACCGCTTACACGTTCGCGGCACTCGGGTACGGACTGATCGGAGGAGCATCGAACCTGCTGCTGTCGCTTCAGGTCCAGGCTCTCGAGTTCGCGCGCATCTTCACGGGGTCGGATGCCTCGGTCGACATCCAGAAACTGACCACGCTCCAGGCCCAGGTCAACGCGAACACCGCAACGCCCACTGCATCGCAGGAGCACCTGCTCAAGCTGCTCACCGAGTTCAACACCGCCAAGGCGAGTGGCCTGTCGACGGTGTTCTCGGTGGCGGTCGTCGTCACGATGATCTGCCTTCCGATCGTCGGCACACTCTCGGACCGCACGCGCTCGCGTTGGGGTAGGCGCGTGCCGTGGATGCTCGGCGGAGCGCTCTCGGGCGCCGTACTTCTGGTCGTGTTGCCGCTGGCACCCAACCTCGCCGTCCTGGTCGTGCTCTACTCGCTCGTCTCGCTCACCATCAACTCCTCGCAGGCATCAGGCGCAACGACAGTCGCCGACCGCGTCCCGCAGGAGCGCATCGGACTCGCATCCGCCCTGACCGGAGGTCTCGCGTACCTGGGGGCCGTGGTCGGAGCGCTCGCCGCAGGGATCCTGTTCAACCTGATCGGTCTGGGGGCGTACGTCCCGTTCGCGATCATCGTGGTGGTCGCCGTCGTCATGTTCGCGCTGCTGGCTCCCGACAAGTCATCGAAGGGAATCGTCAGTTCCCGCCTGCACCTGAAGACATTCCTCCTCGCCTTCGTCGCCGCACTGCGTGACGCGGACTACCGATGGGCCTGGATCGCCAAAGTGCTCCTCTACTCGGGGTATGCGATGGCCACCGGTTATGCCGTGTACATGCTCGAGAGCTACATCACCCCTGCCATGAGTGCTTCGCAGGCCGCGGTCACCGCGCCACTGATCACGTTCATCGGCGTACCGTTCGCGCTGATCGGGATCGCCATCGTCGGGAGGTGGTCCGACAAGATCCGCCGGCGCAAGCCGTTCGTCATCGCCGCGTCGGCCATCATGGCCGTCTCGTTCCTGGTGCCGTTCGTGTGGCCGACGCTGCCGGCCATGTTCATCCAGTCCATCGTCATGAGCATCGGGTTCGGCGCCTTCATCGTGGTGGATCAGGCGCTCTTCATCGAAGTGCTGCCGAACCCGGATGCGGCCGGCCGCGACCTCGGTCTCTCCGGTCTCGGGCTCAACCTGGGCCAGGCCCTTGGGCCCGCATTGGCCGGTGTCATCGTGACGATCTTCGCCGGAGCGTACGGACCGATCTGGCTGGTCGCCTGCGTGATGGTGCTCGTCGCCACGGTGCTGATCATCCCCATCAAGCGGGTTCGCTAGCAACATGGTCATCTCTGGAACACCTGGTGCGCAGCGCTATGACCTCAACGGCCTCGGCGAGCTTTTCCCGCGGCTGCGGGCGCTCCATCCCGATAAGGTCGCGCTCATCACGAGCACACGCGAAGTGACTTTTGCCGAACTCGATCGGGAATCCTCCAATCTGGCCGCGGCTCTGGTGAGGAGGGGTGTGGTCGCGGGAGACACGGTTTCGCTTTTCGCCTCGAACCGGTGGGAGTGGATCGTCTCCTACCACGCGGCCCTGAAGGCCGGGGCCGTCGTCAACCCGCTCAACGTCATGCTCACGGCGGAGGAGGCGCGCTTCGTGATGAACGACGCCGAGAGCTCCGTGCTGATCGCCTCTGCTGAGCGCCTGTCGGCGATCCAGGGTGTCCTCGACGAGATCGCGAGCCTGGAGCTCTGCATCTGTCTTGACGCGACGGTCGGGGAAGCCCTGTCGTTCACGGAGCTGATCGCGGAGGAGGCGCCCGATTTCGCCCCCGTGCAGGTGGAGCCGGCCTCCCTCGCATGTATTGCCTACACCTCTGGAACGACAGGGCATCCGAAGGGCGCGATGCAGTCGCACCGCTCGCTCGTGCTCAACTGCGCGTACACAGCGATCATGCACGCTCGGTCGGACGACGACCTGATCGTCACCGCTCTGCCGTGCACGCACGTCTACGGCAACGTGGCAATCAACGGCACGCTGATGGTCGGTGGGACTGTCGCCCTCATGGAGCGCTTCGACATCGTCGAGACACTGTCGCTGATCAGCGAACGCAAGGCGACGCTCTTCGAGGGCGTGCCGACGATGTACGCGATGCTCCTGAACTCTCCGGAGCTGGCACATGCCGACCTTCGTTCCCTGACGCGGTGCACGGTAGGGGGACAGACGATCGCCGAGACGGTCATCGAGGCGTGGGAGCGCATCAGTGGTGCGCCCCTCATCGAGTTGTGGGGGATGACGGAGCTCTCAGGCCTGGGAACGACCCACGCCGCGTATGCGCCGAATGTGCATGGGTCGATCGGGGTCGCTCTTCCTGGGACGCAGCTCAAGGTCGCCGACATCGACGACCCGGCGATCGAGCTCCCGGCCGGCCGCCCGGGCGAACTCATGGTCCGGGGACCCCTCGTGACCATGGGCTACTACAACAACCATCAGGCCACGGCAGAAGCGATCAGGCCCGATGGCTGGCTTCACACCGGAGACGTTGCAATGCATGATGGCCTCGGTCACTTCTTCGTCGTCGATCGACTGAAAGACATGATCCTGACCGGTGGTTACAACGTCTACCCTGCCGAGATCGAGCGGGTGATGATCGGACACGATGCCGTCGCGCTCGTCGCCGTCGGACGCGAACCGGACGACATCAAAGGTGAAGTCGCTCACGCCTACGTCGTTCTCGCCACAGGGCGATCGGCGACAGAAAGCCAGCTGATCGAGTACTGCCGAACGCAGCTCGCTGCATACAAAGTGCCGCGCGCCGTGCACTTCGTCGACTCTCTTCCGACCACGTCGAGCGGGAAATTGATGCGCCGCAAACTGCGAGAACTTCGGCCTGAGGCGGACCGGCGGCTTGCCGATGCCGCGACTGACAAACAATAGGGAGAACAAGCATGTCAACGACGACAACCCAGGAACGGCTCGACCCGCAGGGGATGGTACGCACGGTCGAGGAACGCGTCGCCCGCGAGACCGACCCCAGGAAGGTCCAGATGCTGCTGACGCTTCTCGCCCATATGCGGGCTGAGAGTGCTAAGGACATCGATGCCCTCCTCGCCACCGTATCCGACTCTGTCCAGTACCACACCTGGGCGCCCGGCGGCGAGAGCCAAAGCCCGGACGGCCCCGCCGAGGTGCGTGCCTTCTACACGAAGAAGGCGGAAGAGGGCTTCCTCGATTTCCAGTACGACATCGAACGGCTCCTCGTCGACGAGGACGTGATCGTCACTGAGGGCGTCATGGTCAGCCACGTCCCGGCCCGATCGCTCGGTGCCTTCTGATTCCCCGACACCGGCGGCCTGGTGGCCTTGACCATGCGAATGACCATCTTCTGGCCGTTCGACGGCGACGGGCTCCTTTTGGGCGAAGACAGCTACAGCCACGTTCTCGGGCTTGCGCCCATCGAACCGGAGTGAAGCACGCCCGGGGGTCCCAAAGATGGGATGCTTGAGCGGTGCAGTGCACAATGGTGGGGCACCACAGGCCGAACAGTAGGAGCGTGCATGCCTAATCAGACGCGAGCCCAGGAAGTCCTGGAGCGGCTACGCGGCGACCTGGATGGCGGCGAGTTCAAGCCGGGGGAGCGCATCCCGACCGAGCGTGAACTGATGGTGCGGTACTCGGCGGGGCGAAACACGGTCCGCGGTGCGGTGCAGGGTCTTGTCGCTCTCGGCCGGCTCGAGGTGAAGGCCGGCTACGGAACAACAGTCACCGGCTCGGACGGGCGAACGGCGATCGCCCACAGTCTCGGCGATGTCGACATGGACGAGGCCGCTCTCCAGGACATCCTCGATTTCCGGTTGCTGTTCGAGGGAGAGACGGCGTCCCTCGCGTCACAAATGGCGACGGATGCGGAACTCACCGAGATACGCAACAGCCTCGCCGCATACCAGGACGCGGTCCGACGCTCCGAGGAGGTCTACGAGCACGACATCGCGTTCCATCGGGCGATCGCCGCCGCATCCCACAATTCGATCTATACGCAGGCGATCGACCTGGGCTACCCGACGATGCGACGGTTGATGAGCGAGTCCGATCGCGGACCAGCCGATCTCGCGGAGGCGGCGGCCGAGCACGCCCTCGTCGCCCACTACATCGCCTTAGGTGACGCCGAAGCCGCGCGCGACGCGATGCGCCAGCATATCCGGAAGAGCATCGACCGCCGGATCCAGCATCTCGAAGGAACAGAAGCGGAGGGCTCACCACGCGATTGAGGACGTCTGCTCCTCCGTCCGAACGGAGGGAAGCTCACGAGTCGATGATGCGCACCAACTCGTCGATGAACGCGCTGAACGAGTCCGACCGCCGAATGAGCTGCAGTACCACCTCGCGATCGGAGAAGACGTCGACGAACTGGTCGAACACCGTCTGAAAGCTGCCCCGCCCGGTTTCGTCGAACGCGATGAACGCGATCACGTTGACGCGGGCATCCCCCCAGTCCATCGCGGTGTCGTTGACGACGATCGCGATCGCCGTGCGGTTCGCCGTCATCGCCATCGCGTGCGGGACGGCCAGCGAGTCGGTGAAGGCAGTCGATGACATGTGTTCGCGTTCGATGGTGTGGTCGACGTATTCCTGGTCGATCGCACCGGTGGCGATCATTCGCGCGCCGAGGGCCCGGATCATCGCGATCGGGTCGCGAGCGTAGAAATTGCGCAGAAAGAGGGTCTCGTCGAAATACTCGAGCAGGTCGCCTTTGATGCGGGCGCGCCGTTCGATGCGTCGGATGCGCGCAATCGCCTGGCGGATGCGATCGACGTCGTTCTCGGTGAGGAACGGCTGCACGATCAGTGCGTTCTCCCGGCGCCCGCGCGGGTCGATGGTGGTGAGAACGAGGTCGGTATCGATAGCCTCCCAGTCGACATCCGTCGACGTGATGACACTGGTGATGTCGAGTTCGTCACCGAGTGCTCGATCGAGCCGTTCGCGCAGCAGGATGTGCATGTCGTAGTAGTTGGGGCAGATGACGGCGCAGGTCACCGCATCCCGACGTCGGGACTGCTGCTCGAGGTACCCACCGACGTGCATCGCGATGTAGGCGATCTCGTCGTCGTTGACGATGATGTCTTCGGCGAGCTGCAGTCGGCTCGCGATGTAGACGGCCAGTTCGTAGATCATCGGGTATGAGCTCTTGATCGAGCGGGTCAACGGGTTGTGGGAGAACGAGTTCTCGTGGGCGCGGTCCACGAGGTTCTGCACGTGCAAGGTGAGGCGCACGATGAAGTCTTCGTCGCGCAGGTCGACAAGGTATTCGCTCGAGGCCCGGGCGATGATGCTGCGCACGATCTCGAGGTCGTCGTGTCGCACGAAGTCGGCCACTGCATCCGTGCCCGCGCCGGGCGCGATCACGCGGGTCCGCAGCAGGATGGCGAGGTAGTGCAACTCCGTGGGGTCCAGTCGCACGCCGAAATGCTGCTCGATGAGGGTGCCGAGGTCGTCGGCGAGCCGGCGGATGTTGTCGCTCGTATCCGGGTCGGCGATCGCGGGCAGAACGCGCTCTTTGCGCACCCTGTCGAGGGCGACCGCCATGTGGAGGAGCACATCGTTGATGCCGTATTCGTTGACGAAGAAGCCGCGCGCGTCCAACATTTCGACGAGGTCGGTCTTGAAGTCGCCGAGCCCGGACGAAGCGAACGCGGCCTGGATGCGGGCGAGGTCGAGTACGCCCTGCCTGGTTTCGTCGCGGAACAGCCGGCTGAGCAGCCGGCGGCGAGCGAGTTCGGGACCGGTCAGCAGGACTCGGCTGCCGTGGCGTGTGAGGGTGAGTTCGGTGTCGGCGAGGAGGCCGCGCAGCCGCGTGAGGTCCGATTCGATCGTCGAGTCGCTGACGAAGAGGCTTTCGGCGGTTTCGTAGACATCGAAGCCTTCCGGTTCGTCGATGAGACGACGGGCGAGCTGAACAAGACGCTCCTGTGGTGAGCCGGCATTGGTGCCGGATGCGGGGACATCCACGTTCTCGCGGGCGACGAACGACGCATAGGCGTCGGCGTTCAGGCGGTAGCCCCGCGGCCCCGACTCGATGACACCGAGCGGTTCGGCGGCCTCTTTGATCTCGCCGACATAGGTGCGAATGCTGCGCGGGGTGACGCCGACATGGTCGGCGAGTTCGGCAGCAGTGACCCACGTCCCCGCGCGGGAGAGGAACTCAAGCACCTTCGCTTGCCTGCCCTGCAGCACCATCACCTCCTCGCGCCAGGTCGAGCGCCGTGCACCTGCGCTCGAATTCCCCGAGTCAAGCACTTCCGGGCCCTCGTGCGCTGGCTTTTCGGCCACGTTTCCGGGGATGCGGAAGCAACCCTGCTGGAGTGTCCGGCTGGGCGGGGCCAGCATGGCAATGAATTCACCGGCGGTACTCGAAAGGCAGATCGATGAAGATCCTGGTCGTTTGCGGTGCGGGCGCGTCGAGTACGTTCGTCGCCAGCAAAGTGCGCAAGGTGGCAGGCGACCGCGGGCTTCCGGTGCGGGTCGAGGCGGGGAGCGCGTCGCAGCTCGAAAGTCAGCTGACGGATGTGGATGTCGTACTGGTCGGGGCACACCTGGCCGACCATGAACTCGACCTGCGCACCCGTGTGGCGGCCTCGGGAGCACGGATGGCTTTTCTGCCGGCTCTCGCGCCCGCTCATTTGTCTGGGGATGTGGCTCTCGATCTGGCCCTCGATGCAATGGGAGCGGCACTATGAGAAATAACGGATTCACGGCAATAAGGAGAACACCATGGCCGAGCGGACCATCCGGATCGGGTCGAGTCACGGGCTTCATGCCCGTCCCGCGAAGCTTTTCGTGCAGGCCGTCGCCGATTCGGGAGCGGCCATCACGATCGCCAAGGGATCCGGAAAGGCCGTCAATGCGGCGAGCATTCTCGGCGTCATCTCGTTGGGCATCGACCATGGCGATTACGTCACCCTCGCAACCGAGGACGCGAATGGCGACGTCGTGCTCGACTCGCTCGTGGAGGTGCTGGTCACCGACCACGACGCCTAGCGGCGTACCGGGTGGCACGACGCCTAGCGGCGTACCGGATGGCGCGACGCCTAGCGGCGTACGTGGTGGCGCGGGGGGCATGCGGTGAGCGCCGGGCTCGGCATCGCGACGACTCTCGCCGGCGCCGGCATCGGCCAGGGAGTCGCGTATGGCCGCGTACTCCGGATGTCCGATCCGCTTCCCGAACCGCCGGACGAACCGAGCACACTCAGTCCGGATGACGAGCGCGCCCGGGTCGTCGTGGCCGTCACCGCTGTCGCTGCAGACTTGCGTTCTCGCGCGGAACGCGTCGGTGGGACCGCGGCGGAGGTGCTCGAAGCTCAATCGATGATGGCGGAGGACTCGACGCTCGCCGACGATATCGGCGAGCGTCTCGCCAGCGGCAAGACCGCCGAGCGCGCGGTATTCGAGGGTTTCGCCGTCTTCCGCGACCTGCTCGCCGAGCTCGGCGGGTACATGGGGGAACGGGCGAGTGATCTCGACGATGTCGCCCAGCGTGTGATCGCGTCCCTGTCGGGGCGGCAGGCGCCGGGCATTCCCGACTCCGAGGCGCCGTTCGTGCTCGTCGCTCACGACCTTGCGCCGGCGGACACCGCCTTTCTCGATCTCGGGAAGGTGCTTGCGCTGGTCACCTCTGAGGGTGGCCCCACCTCGCACACGGCGATCCTCGCCCGTGAGAAGTCGATCGTCGCCGTCGTCGGCGTTGCCGGAGCGGATGCACTGGCCGACGGAACCGAGGTGATCGTGGATGCGGCGAACGGCCGGGTCACGGTCGGCCCGGATGTCGCCGAGAAGGCCGAGGCCGAGCGGCGGATCGCGGAGCGCGCTGCTGCGCTGCAGGGCGGCACGGGGCCTGGGACTCTCGCCGATGGGACGCGGGTTCCCCTGCTCGCAAACCTCGGGTCGGCCGAGGGTGCCACCGCGGCACTCGCGGCGGGGGCGGAAGGTGTCGGCCTGTTTCGCACGGAATTCCTTTTCCTCGATCAGCGGATGGCGCCCACCGTCGAGCAGCAGAAGGCGCACTACGTCGCGCTGCTCACAGCCTTTGCGGGCCGCAAAGTGGTCGTGCGTGTGCTGGATGCCGGCGCCGACAAACCACTCGAGTTCTTGAACGATGCGCACGAGGAGAACCCGGCTCTCGGGCTCCGTGGCTTGCGCGCGCTCAGGGCGAGCGAAGACATCCTGCGCGAGCAGCTGACGGCTCTCGCCGAGGCGGACTCGGAGACGGATGCCGACCTGTGGGTCATGGCCCCGATGGTGTCCACGGTCGAGGAGACGGAATACTTCGTGCGAACCGCCGCGGAGTTCGGCGTCAAGACCGCGGGAGTCATGGTCGAGGTACCGTCCGCCGCCCTTCTGGCCGACCGCATCCTGAAGCACGCCGCCTTCGCCTCGATCGGCACCAACGACCTCACGCAATACACACTCGCTGCCGACCGTCTGCTCGGTTCGGTCGCCGGCTTCCAGGACCCGTGGCATCCGGCCGTGCTCCGCCTGATCGGCGACGTCGGTTCTGCGGGGGCCGCGGCCGGCAAGCCGGTCGGCGTGTGCGGCGAGGCCGCGGCAGATCCTCTGCTCGCTGTGGTCCTCATCGGCCTCGGCGCCACCACGCTCTCGATGTCGCCGGCCGCCATAGCCGACGTGCGGGTGTCCATCGCCCGGTTCACCCTCGATCAGGCCAGGAGTCTGGCCGAGCTCGCTCTCGCCGCGGATGGCGCGGCAGAAGCCCGGGATGCGGTGCGAGCCGCCATCTCCGAGGCACTCAACCACAATCACGACCAGTCAAGAAATGAGGCAGACCAGTGACAACGACGTCAGCAGCAGCACCAGCAGCTGCGAAGAAACCGGGTCGGGCACGCGTAGGCGTGCAGCGATTCGGAACATTCCTCTCGGGCATGGTGATGCCCAACATCCCGGCGTTCATCGCCTGGGGGTTCATCACCGCCCTGTTCATCGCGACGGGTTGGGCGCCCAACAGCATCCTCGGTGGCGGCGGAAACGTCAACGACATCGGCTGGACGGGGGCGATGACGCAGTTGTCTCTGGATCCGAACGGGCACACCATAACGACCTATGTCGGCCTGGTCGGTCCGATGATCACCTACCTGCTGCCACTCCTCATCGCGAACACGGGAGGCCGAATGGTCTACGGCGTGCGAGGTGGAGTCGTCGGCACGATCGCGACCATGGGTGTGATCGTCGGAAGCAACATCCCGATGTTCCTCGGCGCAATGCTGATGGGCCCGCTCGGCGGCTGGGTGATGAAAAAGATCGACAGCATCTGGGACGGCAAGATCAAAGCGGGCTTCGAGATGCTGGTCAACAACTTCTCGGCCGGTATCGTCGGCGCGGCTCTGTCGATCGGCGCATTCTTCGGAATCGCGCCGCTCGTGGAGGCGCTCAGCAACGCGCTCCAGGTCGCGGTCAACTGGCTGATCACCGCTCACCTGCTGCCGCTCTCGAGCCTCCTGATCGAACCGGGCAAGGTGCTGTTCCTCAACAACGCGATCAACCACGGTGTCTTCACACCGCTCGGGGCGCAACAGGTGCAGCAGTCCGGCAAGTCGATCCTGTTCCTGCTCGAAGCGAACCCCGGTCCGGGTCTCGGCGTCCTTCTCGCCTACACCTTCTTCGGTCTCGGTATCGCGAGGGCCAGCGCACCGGGCGCGATCATCATCCAGTTCCTCGGCGGAATCCACGAGATCTACTTCCCGTACGTGCTGATGAAGCCGATCCTGATCATCGGCGCGATCGCCGGTGGCATGACCGGTGTCGCCATCAACGTCGCGTTCGCCACGGGTCTTCGTGGGCCGGCGGCGCCAGGGTCGATCTTCGCGGTGATCGCGCAATCGCCATTGCCGGACCTGCCATGGGTTCTGCTCTCGGTGATCGGCGCTGCGACGGTTTCGTTCCTGATCTGCTCGGTGATCCTCCGTGCCAGCCGCAAGCGTGACCTCGCGACGGGAAACGCCGGTGACCTCCGCGCCGCCGTCGCACAGACCGAAGCGAACAAGGGCAAGGAGTCGAGCGTTCTCGGCAGCCTGGTCAAGGAAGGCGAGACCGATACCGGTGACGCCCAGGGCGACGCCACCGATCGTCTCGTGAAGAACATCGTGTTCGCGTGCGACGCCGGAATGGGGTCGAGCGCGATGGGTGCCACTGTGCTGCGCAACAAGATGAAGAAGGCGGGCGTCGAGGGAGTCACGGTCACCAACCAGGCGATCGCGAACCTCGACGGCACCGCCGACCTCGTGATCACCCAGAGGGAACTGACCGAGCGGGCGAAAGGCCAGTCGCCGAACTCGCAGCACGTCTCGGTCGACAACTTCATGAACAGCCCTGTCTATGACGAGGTCGTCGACCAGGTCAAGAGGCAGAACGCGAACCAGACGGAGGACGCGAACACATGACCGAGAGCGTGCTCGACCGTACGAACGTGGTGGAGGCGGGCACCGCCTCCACCCGGGAGGACGCGATCAGGGAGGCAGGTCGCCTCCTCGTCCAGACCGGCGCCGTGCTCCCGGCCTACGTCGATTCCATGCTGGCGCGGGAGGCGACCGTCTCCACCTACATGGGCAACGGCCTCGCCATCCCGCACGGCACCAACGATGCGAAAGGCGAGATCGTGCGGTCTGCGCTCTCGTTCATCCGGTATCAGACACCGATCGACTGGGACGGCGACGAGGTGCGCTTCGTCGTCGGCATCGCCGGTCTCAACAACGAGCACATCGAGATCCTGTCGAAGATCGCCATCCTCTTCTCGGAAGACGACGACGTGGAGTCTCTGGTCGAGGCCGTGGATGCGGATGAGTTGTTCGCAATCCTGCAGGCGGTGAACGACGAATGAAGGCCGTCCACTTCGGCGCCGGCAACATCGGCCGCGGGTTCGTCGGTCTCCTTCTGCACGAGGCGGGGTACGAGATCGTCTTCGCCGACGTGAACGCAGAGCTGATCGATGCACTCGCGGCCGCGACGGAGTACAAGGTGCACGAGGTGGGCGAGGTCTCCGGTACGCGGGTCGTCGACAACTTCCGGGCCATCAACAGCGCGACGGATGTGGACCGCCTGGTCGCCGAGATCGCGACGGCCGACATCGTGACCACCGCGGTGGGGCCGCGCATCCTGAAATTCGTCGCACCTGCGATCGCCGCCGGACTGCAGCTTCGCGACGGTGATTTGGCGCCCCTGGCGGTGATGGCATGCGAGAACGCGATCGGCGCGACCGACCTCCTCGCTGAAGAGGTTCGTTCCGTGCTGGAAAGCTCCGGAGTGCCGAGCGCGGGTGCGAAGGCAGTGTTCGCAAACACGGCGGTGGACCGCATCGTTCCGGCTCAGGACCCCCGTGCCGGAATCGACGTGACGGTGGAGACCTTCTACGAGTGGGTGGTGGAGAGCAGGCCGTTCGGCGAGAAGGCTCCGGTGATTCCCGGCGTGACGTTCGTCGACGACCTCGGGCCGTACATCGAACGGAAGCTGTTCACCGTGAATACCGGCCACGCGACGATCGCCTACCTCGGCTTTACGCAGGGCGCCACGACCATCGCCGACGCGATCGCGATCGAGAGCGTGCGGGCTGGTGCTGAGAAGGCACTCGCGGAGACGTCGACCGCTCTCATCTCGAAACACGGTCTGGACCCTGAGATGATGCGCGCGTATCGGGCGAAGATCCTCGAGCGGTTCGCGAACCCGCACCTCCGCGACGAGGTCCGCCGGGTAGGGCGCGAACCGTTACGCAAGCTGGGCCGTCACGAACGCTTCATCGGTCCGGCGGCGGAACTCGCGGAGAGCGGAACGACACCGGCGGCCCTGCTGGCCGCCGTGGCAGCGGTTCTGCGGTTCGACGTACCCGACGACTCGCAGAGCGTCGAGTTGCAGGCGATGTTGCAGGAGCGTTCAGCGGATGAGCTGGTCGCCGACATCACCGGCATCGAGTCCGCGCATCCCCTGTTCACGCCGCTCGTGGAGACGTTCCGTTCCGTCCAGGCCGCAGAGTAGCTGCCCCGGCCGCCGCTCGTAGGAGTCGAACTCGGCGACCCAGACTACGTACTTGAGGCACAAACACTACTTAAGAATCCCGCGGGCACTACTTAAGAACCCCGCAGGCACTACTGAAGAACACCCAAATCGGCTGAAATTCGGGTCGGCGGGTCTGCGGTAGCTGGTTGTCTAAGGCCGATGCGTAGTTATGTCGCGGCCTTCGGTCGCTTCAACTAATCGAAAGCGACGGCAATTGCATAAACACAGAGTTCTCGTACCCGCCCTCGTGATGTTGGCGACATTTGGCCTAAGCGGGTGTGCGAACTCGAATGGACAGCTGGCAGGCGAGCGGGGCCAGGCGTCAGGGTCCTGGGCGGCCGAAGTTCGCCAGCAGTTTGAAAGGGCGTCGTCGCCCGAGATCAAAGAAGCACTTCGGGACGGTGTGATCTCCGACCAAGAGTATGCAGAGATGAAGCAGCGATACGCCGCTTGTCTCTCGGCGGCCGGAATAGCGTTGACGAAGTACGACTTCGGCGGAGCCGTTCTCAATCAACCTCCTTCGATGACGGCGGATGAGACGCACAACATGGAAAGCAGATGCTCGGATGATTCCGGGGAGTGGCCCATCGCCATGTTTTACGTGCAGATGCGAGTGAACCCGTCGAACAAAGACCTGCGACAGGCCATGATCGATTGTTTCAAGAGCAAGGGGCTGGTGGGGCCGGGCTACGGGCTCAAGGATTATGAGGCGGGAGACATTCCGTCGTCGGACGACAATTCGGTCACGTCGTGCACGATCGATCCTGAGGGACGCCTTGGTGGGTAGTCGGTCGCACGCGAATCTGGTTGGCTGGTTGGCCGTACTCGTCGCTGTGGCTGCCTCTGCCGGCGCAGCACTCGCAGGGGCCACGCTAGCCAGTCCCCTTCATCGGTCCGGCGGCGGAACTCGCGGAGAGCGGAACGACACCGGCGGCCCTGCTGGCCGCCGTGGCAGCGGTTCTGCGGTTCGACGTACCCGACGACTCGCAGAGCGTCGAGTTGCAGGCGATGTTGCAGGAGCGTTCAGCGGATGAGCTGGTCGCCGACATCACCGGCATCGAGTCCGCGCATCCCCTGTTCACGCCGCTCGTGGAGACGTTCCGTTCCGTCCAGGCCGCAGAGTAGCTGCCCCGGCCGCCGCTCGTAGGAGTCGAACTCGGCGACCCAGACTACGTACTTGAGGCACAAACACTACTTAATAATTCCGCGGGCACTACTTAAGAACCCCGCAGGCACTACTGAAGAACACCCAGATCAGCTGAAATTTGGGTCTGTTGGCCTGCGGCAACTGGTTATCTAAGGCCGACGCGTAGTTATGTCGCGGCCTTCGGTCGCTTCAACTAGGGGTCACAGGAAAACCTTCACAAGGAGACACACATGAAATCACTCACCAAGGTGCTCGCTCTCGCTGCCGCGACGGCCGCGCTGCTCACCGTCGGCGTAACGGGCGCCCAAGCCGCCATCACGACCGCGTACCCCGAGGGTGGCACCTGGAAATACGGTGTGTCCGGGAAATACACCACCTCGGACTACCTCCACAACTCGCGCGTGCACAGATCTACAGCGGTTGGCGTGAACACTGTGTCTTCTTACTGGATCAAGCCAGGGTCTTGGTCGTATACACAGGCAATCTCGGCACTCGGTGGCAACAAGGCCTACTACGACGTGCAGTAATAACGAATGGTGTCGCGTGACAAGCGCGACACCATTCGTTTCCTTCGAATCGAGAGCGACCAAATTGAGCAAGCACAGAGTTCTGGTACCTGCCCTGTTAGCGTTGGCGGCCTTAGTCCTGACCGGGTGCGCCAGCCCGAATCGGCAACCCGAAGGCGAACGGGCGCAGCAATCCGGGTCCTGGTCGGACGAAGTTCGCCAGGAGTACGAGAAGGCGTCGTCGCCCGAGATCAAAGAAGCACTTCGGGACGGTGTGATCTCCGACCAAGAGTATGCAGAGATGAAGCAGCGATACGCCGCTTGTCTCTCGGCGGCCGGAATAGCGTTGACGAAGTACGACTTCGGCGGAGCCGTTCTCAATCAACCTCCTTCGATGACGGCTGATGAGACGCACAACAACCTAACGAGATGCTCTGATGATTCCGGAGAGTGGCCCATCGCCTACTTCTACCTACAGATGCGAGTGAACCCGTCGAACAAAGACCTGCGACAGGCCATGATCGACTGTTTCAAGCGCAAGGGGCTGGTGGGGCCGGGCTACGGGGTCAAGGACTATGAGGCGGGAGACATTCCGTCGTCGGACGACAATTCGGTCACGTCGTGCACCACCGATCCCGAGGGACGCCTTGGTGGGTAGTCGGTCGCACGCGAATCTGGTTGGCTGGTTGGCCGTACTCGTCGCTGTGGCTGCCTCTGCCGGCGCAGCACTTGCAGGGGCCACGCTAGCCAGTCCCCCCGAAGACCTCAGGGCAGCCCCTGGAACGAGCGAGATCGCCGTCGGACACGACCATTTCGACGACGCGCGCGACGTGCAACTGTCCCTTGCGGGTGCGGCGCCCGCTCAGCTCTTCGCGCCCGGCGCGGGCACAGTAACCGCGTTCACCTGCGCGCAAGGGGCGACCGTCAGCTCGGGCGATACACCGTTGTCTCTGGACGGCATCCCGAAACTGGCGTTGGCGACGGCGGCCCCTCTCTGGCGGGATCTGACTCCGGAGACACGGGGTGAGGACGTTCGGGCGCTCCAGGACGAACTGAACCGGCTCGGTTTCCAGCTCACGTCTGACGGGGTGATGGGAAAACGGACCTTTGCAGCAGCGAAGTCGGCACTCGCGCGAATTGGCGTGACCCTTCAGCCGGGCGGTGTGCCTGCCGCGTCTTTCATCTGGATTCCGGCAGCCACAGTAGCGATATCGAGCTGCGATGCTTCCATCGGAGCGGAGGTGCAGAAGGGGGCGGCGCTGGCGGCCTTTACCAGCATGTCTCCAAAGGTCACGATCACCGACCTACCAACAGATCTACTCCGAGGCTCACGGATCGTGAAGGCCGGGAATGCTCATTTTCCGGCGGATCCGAACGGTGACGTTCACGTCTCCGATGTCGCTGCATTGGGTGTCCACGCAACCTCCGATTCTTCCGACGCGAATGCGCCGATTCCCGCTCAGCTTGTGCTTGCAGACCCGATTGCCGTGTCCGTCGTCCCTCCGAGCGCGGTTTACGACCTGCAGGGGACGGACGGCTGCGTCGCATCCAAGGGCGTTCCCTACCGAGTCCACATCCTGGGTTCTCAGCTGGGCGAGACCCTGGTCGAGTTCGTCAAGGCACTGGCGCCCGCGCGCGTGGACGTGTCACCGGAGCGCCACCCATCGTGCAGATAGTTCTCTCGGACGTCGGCCACCGCTTTGACGGTGGTCCCTGGCTCTTCCGGGGTCTCAATGTGGAGCTGAGATCTGGACGCGTCTATTCGCTCACCGGTCCATCCGGTACAGGAAAAAGCACGCTCCTCGCCCTCCTGGCGCAATGGCTCAAGCCTGCGGAAGGCATCATCGTCGTCCCGAAGTTTTCACGCGCTGGCTGGGTCTTTCAGAACCCGCATGGAAGCCCCCATCGGTCAGCACGAGACCATGTCGCGCTCCCGTACCTGGCACAGGGACTGTCTCCGCGCGAGGCGGATCGCCGTGCAGACAGCATGCTTGACACGTTCGGTTTGCTTCCCTCGGCGGACAGACCGTTTCGCGAGTTGTCCGGAGGTGAGGCTCAGCGACTGATGCTCGCTCGAGGGCTCGCATCCAGCCCCGATCTGTTCCTGGTCGACGAACCTACAGCGCAGCTGGATCGAAAAACGGCGACGGCGGTCAACGCAGCGATCAGTGCGATTGTAGCCACCGAGACGATTGTCGTGGTCGCGACACATGACCTCGACACCCGCGACGCTTGCACGGATCACCTGCGACTTCAGGCTCCTGAGAGCGACGCATGAGGTCTCGCGCGATTGTTCGCGAGGCGTGGCGAAATGTTGTCTCGGGAACGGCACGCACCCGTGGCTTGGCAGCGTCGGCAGTCATCGTCGCCATCCTTGTCGGGGGCGCGGACATCACGTCGATCCAACAGCTGCTCGAGCAGGCCCAGGACTACCACCGGAGCGGAGCCTCGATTTCGATCCTGACTGCTGAAGGCCGGATCGATGGCGACCGTTGCGACCGCCTGACCGGGATGCCAGGCGTTCGCGCCTCCGGCGCTTTGCGGACAACGACGAAGCAGCTCAAACCGGTCGTCCTGCCGCGCTCACCGATACCCGTCAGTGATGCTTCGCCGGGATTCGTCGCGGTAATTGGTGCTGAAGTTCGGACCCCGGGCGTTCTGCTTGGCCCGGAAGCGTCTAAAGCGCTCGGACTCTCCGGCCAGGGTTCGATTCCAACCTCTGAGACCCGCGTGCGTGTCGCGGCTACCTATGCCTATCCCGACGACGGAAGAAGGCCGGGCTTCTCGTACGCGGCCATCGCTCCCACAAACTCTGCGGGCACCTTTGATGAGTGTTGGGTGGACACGTGGCCTGCGAAGGACATGACCACCGCATTGCTGTCGACGATGCACGTGTCGAGTGACAAATCGAAGCAGCCCGCCATCGCGCAGCTGAATCCGACCCGAGGAAAATCGTTCGACGGGAACGTCCTGTTCCAACAGAGAATCACGAGATGTGCCGGTGCCTGCACAGCCCTTGGTGGATTCGTTCTGGGGCTAGTCGGCGTGCGCACCAGGAGACTCTCCCTCGCGTCTGCACTCCATGCGGGGGTGTCACGACGAGCGTTGCTGGCAATCGTTACCCTCGAGGCGCTCGCATTGGTCCTGCTGTCGGCAGCTCTCATCGTCCCGATCGCAGTCTTGGCTGCTTCCACTCTCAATGGAGGGGTCTCGGCCACGCTTGTCCCAGGTCTCTCCGCGGCAGTACCGCTTTGGCTCGGTGCTTTTGCTGGCGCTTCGCTCGGCGTAACCACCATCAAAGAGAAACACCTGTTTCGCTACTTCAAGACGCGGTGACTCAGAGTACGACTACGTCAGCTCGGCGTCACCGACCGCAAGGAGCCGGTGCACCGTGGCCTTCAACTGTTCGGCGATGGGCGCATCCGAATTGCTGCCGTCGCGCAGCGTCATGTTGAAGGCGGCCAGCACCAGGCCCACGGCGAGTTCGGCCTGCTCCCGGTCCTTCGCGCGCTGAACCGCGAGGTCGATGAACATCTCGCGTGCCTCGACCATCATCTGCGTCGCGGTCGTCAGGAGTTCGGGGCGGTGGGCGAGAAGCTGCTTCACGCGCGTGACGTTGGGGCCACGCTCAGCACTGCCGCCGATCACGTCGCAGAGGGCCAGGACGAGGCTGCCGCGGGCGGAGAGGAACGCCTCCTCGACGTCAGGATCGATGGATGCGCCCTGGAAGCGGAGCGCTGCGGCGGCCTTCGACGGGAAGTAGTTGAAGAAGGTGCGCGACGACACATCCGCCTCGTGGCAGATCTGGTCGACCGTGGTTGCGTCGAGGCCCTGTTCGTCGATCAGACGGAACGCGGTCTCGTGGATGGTGCTTCTGGTCTGCTGCTTCTTACGCTCACGGAGGCCGACGGCCTCGGGGCTGGTCTCAAGAATCGTCATGATCTCAATCCGTTACTGCCGAAGGCGGGCGGCGTCGCTGGGACGCCGCCCGCTCCCGGGTCAGGAGACCGGCACCGCCCGGATGCTCCCGGTCGCGGTGGAACCCGCTTCGTCTGCGCGCTGCTGCAGAGCCGACGTCTTCCGCAGCGGCGGCACCTTGAAGAAGATGCTCAGGACGAACGCGAGCAGGATGACCCCGAGACCGATCGTGTAGACCGTGATCACGGAGCTGTTGAAGCCCACCATGAACGGCTTGCTGAGGCGCTTGTCGGCGCCGTCGAGGAAGGACGTGTCGCTCGTCGAACTGTTGCTCGAACTGTTCGCCTTCGAGTCGCCCTTCTTCAGCTCGGTCGCCAGGGTCGGCGTGAGCTTGTCGACGTAGTAACCGCGCTGGCTGTCGTTGGCCCAGTTCACCTCGACGGTGCCGTTGACGACGCTCGCGTGTGCGGCCTTCGCGACCGCGGCGAGTGCCGCTGTCTCTGCAGTCGGCGTCGCGGCAGCGACCTGCTGGCTGATGATCGTCGGCACGGCTTCGGCCGGGATAACACCGGCGGCCACCTGGGCGTTGACGGCGTCGGTGACCTTCTGCGTCACGGCGGCGTCCGCAGCAGCCTTCGCCTTGGTGGTCGCCGAGGTCAGCTCACCCTGGATCTGCGTTTCGATCGGCGTGACGATCGGCGTCCAGAGCTGCTTCACGATCGCCTTGTTGTTCGGCGCATCCGCTACGGCCGGCGTGAGCGCGGCGTCGAGCGCCGAGCTCAGCGTCGCCTTGTCGGCTGTCGCATTGACGATGTTGGTCGGCAGGGCGGCGAACAGCACGGAGAGCAACACGGCGACACCGAGCGTTCCGCCGATCTGGCGGAAGAACGTCGAGGCACCCGTGGCCACGCCCATCTGGTTCGGGGCCACCGCGTTCTGGCTGGCCAGCGTGAGGGTCTGCATCATCTGGCCGAGGCCGAGACCGATGAGGAACATCGCGATCATCAGGTACCAGAGCGGCTTGTCGATCGTGAGGAACGTGAGCACGAAGAACCCGCCTGCGGTGAACAGCGTTCCCGTGATCGGGAAGATGCGGTACTTGCCGGTGCGCGAGATGATCTGGCCCGAGACGATGGATGCGAGCATCAGGCCGGCCATCATCGGCAGCGTGGCGAAACCGGATGCGGTCGGGCTCAGCCCGAAGACGATTTGCAGGTAGAGCGGGAGGGTCAGCATCGCGCCGAACATCCCGAAGCCCACGAGAACACCGAGGACTGTCGCCATCGAGAACACCCGCGAGCGGAACAGGCGGAGCGGAATGATCGCGTCGTCGCCCATGTGGCGCTCGACGAGGATGAACGTGAGCAGGCCGACGGCGGCGATCACGTAGCAGGCGATCGAGCCGGCTGAGCTCCAGCCCCAGTCGCGCCCCTGCTCTGCGACGAGCAGCACCGGAACGAGTGTCACGATGACCGCGGTCGCACCCCACCAGTCGATGCGCGGTTTCGCGGACTTGTGGAACTTCGGAAGATGCAGGAACGCCAGCACCATGAGGAGGGCGATGATCCCGATGGGGACGTTGATGAGGAAGACCCAGCGCCACCCGGTGACGAAGAGGATCTGGTTGGCGCCGGCGAACAGGCCGCCGATCAGCGGGCCGATCACCGAGGAGATGCCGAAGACGGCCAGGAAGTAGCCCTGGTACTTGGCGCGCTCACGCGGTGCCAGGATGTCTCCCATGATCGCCAGCGGGAGCGACATGAGTGCGCCGGCACCGATTCCCTGGAAGGCGCGGAACGCGGCGAGCATGAGCATCGACGTCGAAAGCGACGACAACAGTGAGCCAAGCAGGAACACGACGATTCCGAAGATGTACAGCGGGCGGCGGCCGAAGATGTCGGACAGCTTGCCGTAGATGGGAACGGCGATCGTCGAGGTGATCAGGTAGGCCGTGGTGACCCACGCCTGGTCGTTGAGGCCGTGGAGGTCGTCACCGATCGTCCGGATCGCCGTACCGACGATCGTCTGGTCGAGCGAGGAGAGGAACATGCCCGCCATGAGGCCGTAGATGACGAGGAGAATCTGCCGGTGGGACATGATCGGCTTCGATTCCTGCGGCGGAAGTGCCACGGGATGCGCCTTCGCGGGCGCGGTTGCTGTAGACAAGACAATCCTTCAATGGGTTAGTGCAATTTTTGCAGACTACGCAATAATACACGAATGCATACCTGCGTAACTGCAAGTCTGCTTAGAGGAGTACCATCGCATAAAACCGATCATTGAACGGTTTTTCACGCCTTTCGCTCGATGGAGACCGATGACAATCCAGCTCACCCGCACACCGTCGGCCGTGCGAGTCGTGCTCCAGAACCGGCTCTACCGCGGTTCGACCATCGCTCTGTTCCTCTCCGGGCTCGGGACGTCGGCGGCCGCGCCGCAGATCGCGCAGTTCCTGGTCCGCGATCTCGGCAGCTCGCTCACGGTTGCAGGCCTGTACTACCTCACCAACCTCACGGCGCCGATCGCCGGCTACCTGATCGGACGCCGCTCCGACCGCACCGGTCGCAGGCTCGGTCTCTTCAGGCTGAGCGCGGTAGCAGGTGCACTCGGCTGGCTCGCCATCGCCTTCTCCGGTCAGCTCTGGATGCCGTTCGTCATCAGCGCCGTCATCCTGGGTTTCGCCGGGTCAGCGGCGTCTCAGCTCTTCGCCGCGATCCACGACGAGCTGGCGGCGCACCCGACTCCGAACGGCGACGGCGTCGTCTCGATCGTTCGAATGGCCCTGACCTTCGGGTGGGTGATCGGCCCTGTCGCCGGGTCCTACCTCGCAGCGCAGTCGAGCCTCCGAGTCATGCTGGTCGCGACCGCGGCCTGCACCCTCGCCCAGATCGTTCCCCTGGGAAGGCTGCGCGAGGACGCGGGCCCAGCGCGCGCTGTGGGCATCCCCGATACCGACTCGGGCACCGACAGTGCGCGCCCCCACGTGCCCCTGCGGGCGATGGCTCCGCTTCTCGCGTTCACCGGGCTGTTCATCCTCGTCTACGCCGGCGAGCCCATCAAGTACGCCTATCTGCCGATCTACATGAACGAGCAGCTGCACTTTCCGGCAGCGCTGAGCGGCGCCATCATCGGCATCCAGCCGCTCGTCGAACTCGCCCTCATGCCGGTGGCCGTGGTCGTCGCCCGACGGATGGGCATGATCCCGCTCATGGCGATCGGAGCGCTCTTCGGCGTCGGGGCGAACCTTCTCTTCGCGACAACCGGGACAGCGGTCGGCCTCTTCGCTGGTCAGGTCCTGATGGGCGGCGTCTGGGGGGTGTTCGCGGGGCTCGGCATCATCGTGGCCCAGCGGCTCCTGCCGACCGCCATCGCGACCGCGTCGGCGATCTTCATCACCGCGCCGGCACTGAGCTCAGCGCTCGGCGGCCTCGTCGGCGGTATCGGGGCCGGCACGATCGGGCTCCCGCTCGTGTTCGTGATCCCTGCTGTGTTCGCCCTCATCGCGTCGATCGGCCTCGTCGCGCTCCACAGGCGGGTGGGGAGTCCTGATCCTCAGCTGCCGTAGGCGGGCACGATCGCACCGCTCACCGGCGCCGTGCTGTCCCCGGAGAGGGCGACGATGATCTCGGCGATGGCTTCGGGAGCTACGGCGTGCTGCACGACCTCGGGAGGGAGGGATGCTCTCGCGTACGGACTGTCGAGCAGTTGCGGCGCAACGGCGTTGACGCGGATGCCCGCGGGACGCAGCTCTATGTCGAGGATGCGCACCAGGTGTGCGAGGGCCACCTTGCTCAGGCTGTAGGTCAGCGTGCCCGTGGACGCTTCCAGCGCGTTGCGCGCCGCGACGTGGACGATGGAGCCGGAGCCGAGCTCGCGCATGTGCGGCGCAACGGCCTGGCTCAGCCAGAGAGCGGCGCCGAGGTTGACGTCCATCATCCGCGTGAGAGCGTCGGGGGTCGCACTGCCGAGGTCGTCCAGGGCGAACGCGCCGACCGTGTTCACGAGCACCCTCGGCGGACCGACCTCGCTCGCGATCTTCTCGACGACCGCCGCAGCGGCAGCGGGATCGGTGGCGTCGGCGACTTCGCGACGGATGCCGTCGGGAAGCTGTTCGAGGCCCGCCTCGTTTCGGTCCACGGCAACGACCGAATGGCCTTTGGCCGCGAGGCCGATCGCTACCGCTCTGCCGAGCGCGCCGCCCGCGCCGACGACAATCGCGACCGATTCTTCATCCATCATGTCCTCCGTATTCATCGATGGCTGCAGTTCATCCAACGAGAGCCATAATAATGCTTGCGCACGCAAATAAAAAGGTCTAATGTTGCCCGCGAATGACAGACCCCGTGCGGGCGCGGCCCGCACCAACCGCGAAGGAAGTACACGATGTCCGATTCAGTCGACACTCTGGCTCTCCCGGATTACGCGCCGTTGCCCGAATCCGCCCTCGGCCCCGCCGTCAATGAGCAGGGCTACTACGTCGGAAGAGTGGAGCGGAACCTGTTCTGGGTGACCGACAGCGTCTACGTGGCGGCGTTCCTCGCCACCCCCGATGGCGTCGTCCTGTTCGACGCACCCCCGACCCTCGGCCACAACCTGCAACGCGCGATCGACGAGATCGCCGAGACCGAAGGCACCCCGAACACGGTGACGCACCTGGTGTATTCGCATCATCACGCAGACCATGCCGGCGCCGCGAGCCTCTTCCCCGGCGCGACCCTGATCGGGCACGCCGAGACCAGGCGGCTGCTGCTCCGCGATGACGACCCGACGCGGCCCGCACCGGAGGTGACCTTCACCGACGGTTACACGCTGGAGGTCGGCGGCGAGCGGGTTGAACTGGTGTTCCGTGGCCCGAATCACACCCAGGACAACATCTTCATCCACTTCCCCGATCACGACGCGCTCATGCTCATCGACATCGTCAACCCGGGATGGGTGCCGATCTTCAACTCGAACCTCAGCGAGGACATGCCGGGATACATCGCCGCAGCCGGCCAGGCGCTCGAGTTCTCCTGGACGCACCTCATCGCCGGCCATCTGGGACGACTCGGCACCCGCGCCGACGTGGAACTGCACCAGGCCTATATCGCCGACGTGGTCGCCGCATCGCAGGCGGCCCTGGCATCCGTCGACCCCACGAAGTACTTCGGGAAGTACGGCCAGAACGCGTGGGGATGGGTGAACGGCTATCTGACGGAGATCACCACCACCGCCACTCGGCCGGTCGTGGAGAAGTACACCGGGGTGCTCGCCGCGGCGGACATCGAGCCGCTCACCTACACGACGACCTTCATGCTCATGCAGTCGCTACGCCTGGACAAAGGCCTCGGCTCGCAGGTGCACCCTTAGGAGGGAACGTCTGGTGACCCCTGGTCGTCCAGGAGGTTGGAGATCAGTCGACGCAGGAGGCTTTCCAGCTGCTGAACCTCGGAGTCGGAGAGGCCGGCTGTCGTCACGTTTTCGAGGTCGTCCCAGACGCTCGAGACGCGCTCGTGCAGTGCGCGCCCGGCCGGTGTGAGACTGACGAGGGTCAGGCGACGATCCTTCTCCGACCGCACACGCTCCACGACTCCCGCCTTCTCCATGCGGGCGAGCATCTTTGCGGTCGTCGGCGGCTCCACCCCCAGCCAGCGGGTGAGCTCGGCCTGCGATTGCGGAGGGCCGTCGAAGAGCCGCATGATCAGCAGCTCTTGACCGGCGCTGAGCCCGGTGCCCCGAAGCAGTTCCTGCGACATCGCGCGATGTGCACGCGCGAGCGTCGGGATCAGCGGACTGATGACGCCGTCGATCTCCGCAGTGAAATCCGCGGGCCTCGTTGTCGTCGGGGGCGCCTTCGGAATATTCATTAGCCGGCTATCGTTTTCTCTCGGTGTCCGACAATCGAAGAGGAGAACATCATGTCTACCAGTCTCACACCATCCACCGGCTCGCCTTTGATCGCCGTAGTGGGGGCGACAGGAAAGCAGGGCGGCTCAGTCGTCGACGCGCTGCTCGCGCGCGGTGCTCGGGTGCGTGCCCTGGTGCGTGATCCCGACAAGCCCGCGGCGCAGAGTCTGGCCGATCGAGGGGTCCAACTGTCGATCGGTGACCTGGGTGACGCCGCGTCTCTCGATGCGCTGTTCGACGGGGTGGATGCCGCGTTCGCAATGACGACGCCGCTCGAGGGCGGTACGGAACGGGAGACCGAGGTCGGCATTGCGATCGCCGATGCCGCGGCACGCGTCGGTGTTCCGCACCTTGTATTGAGCACGGTCGGTGGTGCTGAGCGCGAATCAGGTGTGCCGCACTTCGAGAGCAAACGCCGGGTCGAGGAGCACATCGAGGCCCTCGGGATCCATCACACCTTCCTTCGGCCCGTCCTGTTCATGGACAACCTGTCCGGATTCGCGACGAGCGTCGAGGGTGGGGAGGTTGTCGTCCGGTTGGCGCTGCCCGATGGCATCCCGCTGCAGATGGTCGCAGTGCGCGACATCGGCCGCGCCGCCGCCGCGATCCTGCTCGGTGGGACGGCAGTCGAAGGCGAGAGCATCGAGATCGCTGGCGACACCCTCACCGGATCTCAGATTGCGAAGACCATCGGGGCATACGCAGGATTGCCGGCACGGTACGAAGCTCTCCCGCTCGAGGCCATCGCCGCTTTCGGTGACACTGCGGACATGTTCCGTTGGTTCGCTGAGACGCCCGCGTATCAGGCCGATTTCGAAGCCACCCGCGCACTCGTCCCGGACGCCCTCGATCTGCCGGCCTGGCTGGCCGCGTCGGGCTGGCACCTCGCCGCCTGACCGCTTCAGCCCCGCGCTCTACCCGATGTGTGCGAAGTCGATGGCGACGACATCGATCGGCGCTCCAGACGGGACAGGCGCGGGGATATGCAGTTCGCCGAGCGCCTCACCCACCTGTTCCGCCGCTTCGTGAACCTCGACGTTGACCGTGTACGGGAGCTCCTCGCCGGTCGCCAACAGTCGCACCGAACGGACGCGATCGACCGGGATGCCGCGCACGACGAGTTGCTCGATGGGACGCATGACGAGGTGCAGGTAGAGCGTGCCTGGCCGCGCCGTGGAGGGACCGTAGAAGTCGATGCCCTGTGTGGGTGAAACGCCGATGACGCTTTCGGCGTGCGCGTCCATCCAGCCGCCGATCTCCGTCAGAGTGCGCACCTGTGACTCATTGAGGCTCCCGTCGCCCTTCGGGCCGATGTTCAGCAGGAGGTTGCCACCGCGGCTCGCGACCTCGATCATCGTGGTGATCAGCGAAACCGTGCTTTTGCTCTTCGTGTCGTCCGGACGCCAGGCCCACATCTCGCCGATCGTCAGGCAGAGCTCCCACGGGCCGGCCGGTGGGGTGACCGGGAAGCCCTGCTCCGGCGTCTTGTAGTCTCCCTGGCCGAGCAGGCGGTCGTTGATGACCACATCCGGCTGCAGCGATTTGATGTGTGCCCGGAGCCCGGCGCTGTCCCATTCCTCTTCGGAGCGCTCCCATTCCCCGTCGAACCACAGGAGGTCGATGGTTCCGTAGTCCGTCAGCAGCTCGGTCAGCTGGCCGCGCAGGTAGTCCTGATAGCGAGCCCACTGCTCGGGGGTCGGGCGGCGGTGCCGATCCTCGGCGACCGGAGTGCCCGCATTGGCGGGTTCGCCGGCCGCCGGCCAATGCTCAGCAGGGTAGGGCCGGTCGCTCATCTGGAATGCCGGATAGTCGGGGTGGTGCCAGTCGGAGAGGCTGTAGTAGATCCCGACACGGATGCCCTCCGCGCGGATCGCCTCTACGAGCTCGCGGGTGATGTCGCGTCCGAACGGCGAATTCTGGATGCCGAAATCGGAGTATGCGGTGTGAAACATGGAATAGCCCGCGTGGTGCCGTGCAGTGAAGACGACGTAGCGCGCTCCGGCCTGCTTCGCGAGTCGGGCAAGCGCAACGGGATCCCACTCGACAGGGTTGAACGTTGCCGCAGTCGACTGGTACTGCTCGACGGACACGTCGTCCTCGACGTTTTCGGAACCGGGGATGATGGAACGGCCGACGAGAGGCCACGAGATCTCGATGCCCTGCTGACTGGCCTGGTCCCAGTGCACGAACAGACCGAAGCCGGCCCCGGTGAACCACTCGCCACCCTGCAACTGGACATCAGCGGGGCGGATAAAGGAATCGGGTATCGAAGCTTGCGTGGAAGACACGGGGCGAGACTCTCCTTCGAGTGGACCTTGTAGAAATACCTATTGCCTATAGGATATTGAGACAGACCGCAATCTGCAATCCGCCCAGCGAAAAGGAGAACCTCGCGTGGCCATGTTCACTGACGACCCCGTCCGCCCCGAGAACTATCGCAGGTTCGAGCGCGAGGTTCCGCGATGGTTCGGTGACGCGAAGCTCGGCGTCTTCGTGCACTGGGGTCCGTACTCGGTTCCCGCCTGGGCGGAGCCGCTGGGCGAGCTCGGGACCATCGAGAAGGGTCACTGGTTCAAGCACAATCCTTATGCGGAGTGGTATTTCAATACCATCCGCATCGAGGGCAGTCCGGCCGCCGAGCACCAGAAGCAGGTCCATGGTGGCGCGCCGTACGACGACTTCCTCGACCAGTGGGACCCAGCCGACTTCGCCCCCGACGAACTCCTCGCACTCGTGAAGAGCACCGGCGCCGGCTACTTCGTGCCGACCACAAAACATCACGACGGAGTGACTCTCTGGGATGCGCCGGGCACCGGTGGGCGGAACACCGTCACCCGAGGTCCTCAGCGCGACCTCATCGGCGCCTTTGAAAAGGCGACGCGCGACGCCGGCCTGAGGTTCGGTGTCTACTATTCCGGCGGTCTCGACTGGCACTTCTCGCAACTGCCGCCGATCACGGACGAGGGCGCTCAGTTCGCGCGGCCTCTCGACGCGGCCTACGCGGAGTACGCATACAAGCACGTCGACGACCTCCTCGACCGCTACTCTCCCGACATCCTGTGGGGTGACATCGAGTGGCCGGATGCGGGCAAGCCCTCCGGCCCGTTCAGCATGGAGAATCTCTTCGAGAAGTTCTATGCGATTCGACCGGATGGGGTCTCCAACGATCGCTGGGGCGAGACGCACTGGGACTTCCGCACCAGCGAGTACCAGCAAGGCACCTCCGTTGAAGGTTCCGGCGCGTGGGAGAACTGCCGCGGCATCGGCTTCTCGTTCGGGTACAACCAGGTCGAAGACGAGTCCCACATGCTCAGTGGCCCGGATGCGGTGAAGTCCTTCGTGGACATCGTCTCGCGTGGCGGAAACCTCCTCCTCAATATCGGCCTGACTGCCCGCGGTACCGTGCCGGACCTCCAGCGCCGCACCCTGGAACATCTCGCCGCCTGGAATGCGATCAACGGGGAGGCCGTTTTCGGCTCTCAGCCGCTCGATGCTTCGACCAACACCGCCGCCGACGCGCCATGGGTGCGTTGGACGCGAACCGGAGACGTCGTCAACGCCTTCGTCGACGCGGTCGGCGAGGTTCGCATCCCAGCCCCACTCGAGGTGTCGACGTCGAGCGCCCAGCTCGCCGATGGCACCCGGATCGGGGTCTCGTTCGACCGTGGCGCGCTCGTCACGACGTTGCCGGAGCCGACGGTTGCCGGGCCCACCCTCATTCGCTTCAAGGACGCTCGATAGCCTCGGAAATCAAGAATTCGTGAGTCGGCTAATCTTCTCTTGCATTCTATAGCCAACACCCTATAGGATCACGGATACACGGCGATCACATGATGAATCCAATGGAGGAGGCACAGCAAGTGACACTACGAGACAAACGGGGCGCAACCCGGATCGGAACCGCAATTCTGCTCGCAGGAGCGCTCACGGCGCTCGCGGGATGTGCGAGCGGGGGAGGCGGCACTTCAGCTGCCGGCCCGATCGCCCTGTACACCTGGGTTGGAAGCCAGAGCGACCACGACCAGTGGCAGGACTTCATCACCCTCGGCAAGAAGGTCGATCCGAAACTCGATGTGACCATCGAGGGTCCGAGCTTCGCCGACTACTGGACCAAGGTGAAGACGCGACTGAGCGGCCCTAACCCGCCGTGCCTGCTCACCACCCAGGCGGCTCGGGCGCAGGAGCTCTCCGGCCTCCTGCTCCCGCTGAACGACCTGATCAAGAAGAACAAGCTCGACACCTCGGGGTTCGACAAGTCCATGCTCAAGGGCATGACGGTGGACGGCACCATCCGCGCCATCCCCTACGACGCCGAGCCGATCGTCCTCTACTACAACGCGGACGCGTTCACGAAGGCCGGCCTGACGCTCCCGGGCGCGACGTACACGCGTGATCAGTTCCTCTCCGACGCGAAGAAGCTGACCAGGGGCGACCACAAGGCGCTGGCGATCGAGGGAGGCTTCTTCTTCCCGAATGCATGGGCCATCGCTGATGGCGCGCAGGCGGTCAAGGGCGGCAAGCTCAACCTGACCAACTCCAAGCTCGTCGACCAGGTTCAGTCGTACTTCGACCTGTCGGCTAAGGAAGGCATCGCAAAGCCTCCGGCGAACGCAGACGGTTCGGATGTCGGTCAGGCAGCCTTCACCTCGGGCAATGCCGACATGCTGATCGAGGGACCCTGGATGTACGGATCCTTCGCCTCCGCAGCCAAGTTCAAGCTGGGCGTGACGATCGTTCCGAGCACCTCGGGCGACGCGCACGGCATGACCGCCGGCTCCGGATTCGGTATCGCGAAGAACTGCAAGAACCCCGACGCTGCTTTCAAGGCGATCGTGGCCATGACGGACACCAGCGTTCTCAAGGCCCAGGCCGCGAAGCGCGGCATCGTCCCGGCACGCGTCGACGCACAGGATGCATGGGCCGTGGGCAAGACGCCCGAGGCATATGCGGCCGTGAAGGCGCTGCTGGGAAACGCGACCGCGCAGCTCACCACCCCGACCTGGAACCAGGTCGAAACCCTCTTCACCCAATACGGCGTCGAGGGCTACAGGGGTGACAAGACGGCCAAGGATGTGCTGACCACCATTCAGAACTCGGTGGAGCAGTAGGCGCATGTCCTCGCCACTGATCACGGGTGCCGTCGTCTCGGAAGAGACGGCGGCATCCGCCGGGGTTCCGACTCGGCCGTTCAACGTTCCGCATCCCACGCCGCCGCGCGGCAAGCGCAAGCGCAAGGGCGAAGGCCTCGTCGCACTCGCCTACCTCGGCCCGGGGCTCGCCGGCTTCACCTTCTTCATCCTGGTGCCCTTGCTGGGTTCGCTGGTGATCAGCCTCTTCGTGTGGCCGCTCTTCGGCACTCCGACCTTCGTCGGGTTCGCGAACTATCAGAAGCTGTTCAGTGACCCGACCTTCTACACGGTGCTGATGAACACCGTCGTCTTCGCGTTCGTCTACACCGCCCTGAATCTGGCGCTGGCGCTGGCGGTGTCGTTGTGGCTGAACACGCGGGTCAAAGCCGCCGGTTTCTGGCGTGTGATCTTCTTCCTGCCGGCGATCACGCCGATGGTCGCAAACGCGCTGGTCTGGCGCCTGATGCTCAGCGACGACGGAATCGTGAACAGCGCTCTCGCATCCATCGGGATCACCGGGCCGAGCTGGCTCTCCGACTCGCGGTTCGCGCTCGCTTCGGTCATCGTGATGTCGGTTTGGCAGTCGTTCGGCTACAACGTGATCGTGCTCTCGGCAGGCATCGCGGGCATCCCGAGGGAACTGCTCGAGGCGTCCCGGATGGATGGAACGAACGCGTGGCAGAGAACCCGCTCGATCATCCTGCCGATGATCTCGCCCGCGCTGTTCTTCACCATGACCATGACGATGATCGGGGCCTTCCAGGTCTTCGTGCAGCCGCAGATCCTGACCCAGGGCGGACCAGGCGAGTCCACGAACACATTCGTGCTCTACCTCTACCGCAACGGATTCGTGTTCGACCGGCTCGGCTACGCATCCGCGCTGGCCTGGATGTTGTTCATCATCGTGATGCTCATCACAGCGCTGCAGTTCGCGGGACAGAAGAGGTGGGTCAACTATGAGAAGTAATACGCGCACCCGCCGCCGACTTCGGCCCGCTCAGCGGGTGGTCACGGCCAAGACGTGGCTCAACACATTCGCCGTGGCGATCGTGGCGTTGGTTTTCACGTTCCCCTTCATCTGGATGTTCTTCACGGCGCTGAAGCCCGAGTCCGAGGTGTTCGCACCGAAGCCCACGCTCATCGGTTCTGAGGTGAAGTGGTCCAACTTCGTCGACGCCTGGACTCTCGTGCCGTTCGGCCGGTTCATCTTCAACGGGTTCTTCGTCGCAACCTGCGGGGCGCTGTTGTCGATCATCGTCGCGGTGCTTTCCGCGTACGCCTTCTCGCGACTCCGATTCAAGTATCGCGACCGCATCTTCCTGCTCTACGTGTTGACGCTCGTGCTTCCCCAGGAGGTGCTGGTCGTCCCGCTGTTCATCATGATGAACCAGCTCGGGCTGGTCGACTCCTATGTGGCCCTGATCGTGCCCTTCGCGTTCACGGCGTTCGGCACGTTCCTGCTGCGGCAGTTCTTCCTGACCATCCCGATCGAGTTCGAAGAAGCGGCCATCATCGACGGGGCCTCCCGGTTCCGCACGCTGTGGTCCGTACTGCTCCCTCAGCTCACAGCCCCGATCTCGGTGCTCGGCGTCTTCGCATTCGTCGGCTACTACAACTCGTATCTGTGGCCGCTCATCATCATCAACACCCAGGAGCTCGCGACGGTTCCGCTGGGCCTCGCCATGTTCACGGGTGAGCACGGGACCCAGTGGAGCCTCATGATGGCCGCCTCGACCATCGCCGTCATCCCGTCTCTCATCATCGTCGCGGTCCTCCAGCGCCAGCTCATCAAGGGCGTGGCACTCGGTGGCTTCGGCGGCCGCTGAACACCAACGACCACCACCACCACTGGAAGGCACAAGAAACATGACCCTGGCCCCGCCCATCGCCCGCACGTCCGTGGACGGAACGATCGTCAGCGCCGAGGCGTGGCTCAGCGACCTCGAGGTCGAGACTGTCCGCACCGACGCTGTGCAGTCATTCCTCAAGCAGGAGACGATCTTCGTGCGCATCCGGACCGCGGGCGGCGTCGAGGGGCTCGGTTACAGCTACACCATCGGGACCGGCGGAGCGGCCGTGCTCAGCATGCTTCGCAGCTGCCTGTTGGACGTGCTGGTCGGGATGGATTCCAATCGTCCGGAGGCCGTGTGGCGCGCACTGTTCTCGGCAACTCGAGCGACAACAGTCGGCGCAATCACGTCGCTTGCGCTCGCTGCCGCGGACACCGCCGTGTGGGACGCGCGCTGCAAGGCCTCCGGGCTCCCGTTGTGGGTCGCTGCCGGCGGCTCGCGGCAGAGCATTCCGCTTTACGACACCGAAGGCGGCTGGCTGCATTTCGAGACCGACGAACTTGTCGCCCAGGCGCTGGAGTCGCAGCGCCACGGGCTGAACGGTGTGAAGATCAAGGTCGGAAAGCCACGTGGACACGAAGACCTGGAGCGTCTTGCCGCTGTGCGCGCGGCCGTCGGTGACAGCATGGACATCATGATCGATGCCAACCAGTCGATGACGGCTGCGGAGGCGATCCGCCGCGCTGCACTGCTCGAGCCGCTCGACATCTTCTGGTTCGAGGAGCCGTTGCCCGCCGAAGACATGGCAGGGCACCGCCGCCTCGCTGAATCGACGACACTCCCCATCGCCGTGGGTGAGTCGATGTACTCGATCGGGCACTTCCGCGAGTACCTGCAGGCCGGGGCCGCCTCCATCGTCCAGGTGGACGCCGCCAGAGTCGGAGGCATCACTCCCTGGCTCAAGGTCGCGCACCTCGCAGAGTCGTTCAATGTCGCAGTGGCGCCGCATTTCCTGATGGAGCTGCACGTCTCACTCTGCTGCGCCGTCCCGAACGCGCTCTACCTGGAACACATCCCGCAACTCCGCTCGGTGACCCGCAGCGAAATGACGATCAGCGGCGGCCACGCTGTCGCGTCGGACGCGCCCGGCCTGGGCATCGAGTGGGATATGGATGCGGTCGACGACCTGCGGGTAGCCTGACACGATCCTGCATCCTGTATCCTCTTTTATACGACCCGGACAACTAGGATGGCCTTATGAGCAACGGCTTGAGCGGAGAGCACTTCCTGCCGGCTCGTCGCGCGCTGGCTGACGACGTCTATGACGCCGTGCTCGGCCTGCTGATGGACCAGGTGATCGAGCCGGGCAGCCGCGCCAGCATCGACGGGATCGCGCGCGAACTCAATGTCTCGCCGACACCGGTACGTGAGGCACTCGTGCGGCTGGAGTCGGAAGGCCTGGTGGTCAAGAAGGCGCTCAAGGGTTACACAGCGAGCTCGTTGCTCGACAGCGAGGGCCTCCGGCAGCTGTTTGAAATGCGCCGCCTGCTCGAACCGTACGCCGCACGCAACGCATCCGGTGAACTGGATGCGGAGACGCTGCACGAGCTCGAGGAGCTCGTCGAGGCAATGCACCGCAGCGGTCAGGCGGCGCACACCGGCGAGGATCGGTTCAAGGATTACAAGGACTTCGCGAACCAGGACGCCGACTTCCACCGGATCATCGCCGAGCACTCGGGCAACATCCTGCTTGCCGACGCGATAAGCCGGCTGCGCGCTCACATGCACCAGTACCGCATCTACTTCAAGCACGGCATGGTGGAGGAGACCAGCGGCGAGCACGAGGCCGTGCTGGAGGCGCTGCGCTCGGGCAAGCCTGCGGCGGCCGAGAAGGCGATGCTCGACCACATCACCAAGTCGTACCTTCGGACTGCTGCGAGCCTGGAGTCCGAAGAGAAAGTGGGCTGACCGGGATGCGCATCGCCCTGCACTCCGTCCTGCGCGAAGGCCGCGAAGTCGAATACCTCCAGGCCCACGCCACGATCCCGGATGACCTCGCTGCGTCCTTCGACCGGTTCGGCATCCACGACTGGACCATCTGGCGGAGCGGCAGGAACCTGTTCCACCTCGTCGAATGCGACGATTTCGATGCAGCGATGGCGGCGCTTCAGGACGACCCCGCGAACCAGCGGTGGCAGGGCTTCATCAACGATCACGTTGACCACTTCGAGCAGTTGGGCGACGGCTGGGATGGCATGGTGCTACCTGAGGTGTGGCAACTCGAACGGCAGCGCGAGAACCAGCGGTGACGGCTCCAGCTGACCTCCTGACGCGGGAGGGGCGTCCGGCGCGGACCGAGTGGACCCTCGACCCCGCTGTCACACATCTCAATCACGGATCGTTCGGCGCGGTTCCGATCGCGGCTCAGGAGGTGCAGCGCGCGTTCATCGAGGCGATGGAGGCGAATCCGAGCACCTGGTTCAAGGGACTTCCCGCGAGGGTGGCGGCGGCGCGGCGCGAGGTCGAGGAGTTCCTCGGCGCGGAGCAGGACAGTCTGGGGCTCGTTCCCAATGCGAGTGCGGGCGCGACGGTCGTCTTCTCGAGCATCCACGGATTCCCGGGGATGGAGGTCGTGACGACCGATCATGCGTACGGTGCCGTCGCCATGGGTGCCGAGAGGCTCGCACGGCGGTGGGATGGTGCTGTCATCGACGTGCACGTTCCTTTGGCGGCCGGCGCGAAGGAGGTCGAGGAGGCGGTCATGGCTCACGTCGGCCCCAGAACCGCCCTCATCGTGATCGACGCTGTGACGTCGGCCACGGCCCGCAGGTTCCCCATCGCGAATATCACGACAGCGGCCCGCCGCATCGGGGTGCCCGTACTCGTTGATGCAGCGCATGCGCCGGGGGTCTTCGCGGAGCCGCTGGGGAAGATGGACGGCGACTTCTGGGTCGGCAATCTCCACAAGTTCGCCTGCGCGCCGCGCGGCACCGCGGCGTTGGTGGTCGCAGAAGGCCATCGTGCCGACGTGAGCCCCCTCATCGACTCCTGGGGCGCTCCGTATCCGTTCCCGGCGTCGTTCGACCACCAGGGGACCTTGGACAACACCGGCCATCTCGCCGCAGGCAGCGCTTTCGGAACGATCGAGGAGCGCTTCGGGTGGGGATCCGTCTTGGGCCATATGGACACCCTCGGCGATTATGCCGAAGACATCGTCGGTCGGTCGGTGTCGGACCTGTTCGGCTTCGACGCGCGGGTCGATGTGGGAATGCCCGTCGGAGCGATGCGCCTCATCCGACTTCCGAAGGGGCTGGTCACCACCCCGGAAGAAGCCGAAGAGTTCCGCGCCTACCTGTCCGATGTGGCGCGCGTCGAAACGGCGATCACCTGCTGGAACGGTTCAGGGTTCTTGCGGCTGTCCGTTCACGCCTACAACACTGCCGGCGACTATGAGGACTTCGCGGAGCGCGTTGTTCCGCTGTTTGCCGACTTCCTCGCGGTGCGCCGGTAACGATCGGCGCTACTCCGCGACAAGAGAGTTCCTCCGGAGACGCGTGATCGGGTCCAAGATGGAAGAGGCCGGCACGAGGGGGAGCAATGAGCGACGTCATCGAGAAACTCATGGCGGCAGCGAACGCGCACGATCTGGATGCCATGGTCGCGCTCTTCGACGCCGACTATCGCAGTGAGCAACCCGCGCATCCGGCGCGCACCTTCGTGGGGAGCGCCCAGGTGCGGGCCAACTGGCAGGCGATGTTCGAGGGGATCCCGGACATCCGGATGGAGCTGCGACACGTCGCGCGGGAGGGCGACACGGCCTGGTGCGAATGGGCCTGGTCGGGCACGCGGACCGACGGTCTGCCGTTCGAGTCTCGAGGCGTCGCCCTGTTCCAGATCCGGGACGACCTGATCGTCGCGGGCACGCTGTACATGGAGGACGTCGAAACCGAAGCGATCGGAATCGAGGACACGGTTGAGGGCCTCTCCGGCAAACGCCCCCGACCGGCTACGCCTCGACCACGGTGATGCGGTCCTTGCCGGCCTGTTTGGATGCGTACATGGCCTGGTCTGCAAGCTCGATCATCGTCGCCACGGTGACCGAGCTCTCGCGGTCCGCCGCCTTCACCGCGATGCCGACACTGGCTGTGATCGGATAGGTCTGCGCGTCGTCGAGCGGCTGCCGGATCGCGTTGCACACCCGCTCGGCGATGGCGCGGGCGTCGTCGCCGTCAGTGTCCTCGCACACGATGAGGAATTCGTCCCCGCCGAGCCGACCGACCCTGTCCTCGTGACGCACCGCTTCGCTCATCCGGCGCGTGACCTCTTTGAGCACGTCGTCTCCGACCCCGTGTCCGAGCTCATCGTTGATGACCTTGAACCCGTCCAGGTCGATGAAGATCAGCGCGACGGGCCGGCGGATCTCGGCGGCGCCGTGCAGAGCCTGCTGGATGGCGCCCTCGATCATCACGCGGTTGCCGAGGCCGGTGAGCTGGTCGCTCAGAGCGAGCGCTTCGAGCTGCTGTTGCAGTCGAAGGCGCACCAGAACCTGGGCCGCCTGACGCGCGAGAGCGGACTGGAGTTCGACGGCGGCCTCATCGAACTCGCGCTCTCGACGGAACAGACACGAGATGACGCCGAGCACAGAACCGTCGTGGATCATCGGGACGGCGGTGAGGGCGCCGTACCGGGCCGTGCGCATCGCTGCCGCTGACCCGGGGAACCTGGTCTCCGCATCCGCCGGACTGGAGACGGTCACGATCTCACCCAGCAACGCCGCATTCGCGATCGGACGTTCGGGAGTGTCGCCGAGATAGCGGTCGAGCGGCGTCGGCCCGGACTTGAGCTGGAGCGAACCGCGGCGGTCGACACTGAGGATCACGACATCCGACGCGTCGAAGGCTGCACCGAAGATCGAGACGATCGCCGCATCCACCTGCGCCTCGCTGTCGAGACCGCTGAACGACGCCGCGGCATCCTGAAGCACCCGGACGCGGGCTTCCGATTCTTCCGCGGCACGACGGGCGGCCAGCAGCTGACGCTCATAGTCCTGGCGTGCCGAGGCGTCGAAGACCGCAAAACGGAGGAAGCGGATGTCGCTGTCGTCGCCGCGGACGACGACAGCGTTGACGAGCACGGGGGATGCGGACCCATCGGCGCGCAGGATCGCCAGCGACACCTCACGGGCCTCGCCATTGAGCCGGAGGATAGGCAGCAGGCGGGTCTCGTAGAAGAGCCGGCCTCCGGAATCGAGCAGGTCGGCGAGCGGGCGACCCACGACGCGCTCGCGTGTGCGGCCCGTCAGGCGCAGGAACGTCTCGTTCGCTCTGATGACCACGCCCTCTGCTGTCGTCGAGAGGTAGCCGCAGGGTGCCTCCTCGTAGAGATCGACGAAGGACGAGTCGTCCGACGCCTCGTCCGAAACGCTCTCGTCGGTCATCTCAGGTAGGCCCGAATCGCCTCCGTGAGGAGCTCGGGGTCCGAGAGGTTCGGGCAGTGACCGGTCGCCGTCATCACGACGAACTCACTACCGGCGATCTGCTCGTGCACGTAGGTTCCGACCGGCAGCGGTGCGATCGGGTCGTCGGTGCACTGGAGCACCAGGGTCGGTGTGGTGACGGCGGCGAGGTCGCGGCGGTTGTCGGAGAGGAACGTCACGCGGGCGAAATGGCGGGCGATCGCCGGATCGACCCTGCAGAAGCTCTCTGTGAGCTCCTGGCCGAGCTCCGGCCGGTCGGCGTTGCCGGCTATGACGGGAGCCATCGCCTCCGACCAGCCCAGGTAGTTGAGGTCGAGAGTGTCGAGCATGGAGTCGATGTCGGGTTTGGAGAAGCCGCCGACGTAGGGGGCATCGTCGATGTACCGCGGGGAGGGACCGACCAGCACGAGCGCACCGAAGCGCGCGGGCGCCTTGATCGCGGCGAGGACACCGATCATCGCGCTGACCGAGTGACCGACGAACACCACATCGTGCAGGTCGAGTTCTTCGACGATCTCGACCACATCGTCCGCGTAGCCGTTCAGTGAATCGTATTTCGCGCGATCGTAGGCGGCACGATCGGAGCCGCCCGCTCCGACGAGGTCGAACAGAACGACTTCGTGATCCTTTTCGAAGTCCTTCGCGACCGCACGCCACATTTCCTGGCTGCAGCCGAATCCGTGCGCGAAGAGCATCGGGCGACCGCCTGCCGTCCCTGAGACGACGACGTTATTGCGACGACGGACGTCGCTCTGGCGATTCGCCACCATTGTCATGCTGGTGCTCCCGGGTCTGCGCTCGGGTACGCGTCGACCACATGTTCGACGCCCGGCTTGCACAGGATAGTTGCACGCGAGAGCCCGCACAACACGATTGAGGGGGGCTTGACTGGCGGGCAGTATATGGCTACGAGCGGGCTGATGTTGAGCATTGACATTGCACGGCAGGGGACTAACAGTGGGCCACGAACCGACAGCCGTAAGCGCGTCACCGCGACGCGATTCTGCGGACTGTACAGACAGGGTGTGACCGATGAGCCTCGACGAGGATCTCCAGGGTGCGGTCGCGCGCGGTGAGCTGACGGCCTACTACCAACCGCAGATCGATCTCGGCACCGACCGGATCGTCGCCGTCGAGGCGCTGGCCCGGTGGGAGCATCCGACGCGGGGCCTGCTTCCGCCGCGCGACTTCATAACCCGGGCGGAAGAGAACGGTCTCATCCACGAAATCGGGGACTTCATGATGGAGACCGGCTGCGAGAGCGGCGCCGGATGGCACGGCCACGGGCTCGATCTCGAGGTCGCCGTCAACGTGTCAGCGGTTCAGTTGACCGACCCGGCGTTCCTCGGCGGCCTCTCGGAACTGCTCGAGACGCATGCGATGCCGCCCGAGCTGCTGACCATCGAGATAACGGAGTCGCAGCTCATCGAGGACATCCCCATGGTCGCGACCCGCCTGGGCGAGCTCGCGGACCTCGGGGTCGGCATCTCCATCGACGACTTCGGCACCGGGCACTCGTCGCTGTCGAGGCTGCAGGAGCTGCCGTTCACTGAACTCAAGATCGACCAGCATTTCGTCCAGGACGACGACGAGACGAGGCTGGCGCTCGTTGCGATCATGGTGGGACTGATTCGCGACCGGGGCGTTCGCGTCGTCGCCGAGGGCGTCGAGACGCTCGACCAGCTTCGTCGCGTGCGTGACTTCGGCTGCGAGCGGGCGCAAGGGTTCTACGTGTCGCGGCCCATCTCCAAGTCAGGAATCGATTCCCTGATCGGCGCGTGAGATCACAGACCGCCGAAGCTGTCGTCGTCGATGCTCGAGTCCGATGCGGCGACATCCGCGCCATCCGCTTCGGCCGGGTCGCCGCCTACGTCGATCTGGCTCCACACCACCGGCATGCCGGGGGAGAACAGGATGTCGATGCCGGGACCGGAGCGCAGCGGCGGGATGTTGACATAGTCGCCGCCCGCCTGGATCGCGGCCTTGATCTTTTCGCGCAGCTCGGTCACGGGCTCGGGCAGGAAGTAGTCTCTGCCGTCGACGGTAAGCCTGTTGACAATCACTGTTCGTCCGTTCGGTCGTTCACTCTGGGGCCTGCGCTGGCGACTCTACGCTCGCCGCGGGTTCATCGACAACGCGGAGCCCGGCGACACTGTTCGCAGTGTGCAGCAGCGCCTCCACCCAGGCACGGTTGATGGGTCCCCGCTTGCCGGCGGGATAGGTGAAGCGGATGGGGACGGTCGGCGACATCCAGACCGAGTTGTAGCCGCTTCCGCTCCCGCGACCGACATCCCAGGAGAAGACGAAGCTCTCGCTCCGCCTCAGCTTCGTGACGATCGCCAACTGCAGGTGGGCGAGAAGGCGGTCGTCGAACTCGATGGCCGACGTGGCGTCGCCGTAGTGGAGCGTGCCCATCAGTGCTCGGCAGGTTCGGGAACGACGCGTAAGCCGCCGGCGCTGTTGGCCGCATCCATCAGCGCCTCCGTCCACGCCCGATTGAGAGCCGGCCTTCGGCTACCGACGTACTGGAAGTGCAAGGGGATGGACGGATTGATCCACAGGGCGGTGTGGCCGCGCGCGTACGCCTCATCGTGGTCCCAGGCGAACAGGAACTGCTCGTTGCGTCTGAGCTTCGTCATGATGACCAGCTGAAGGTGCGCAAGCAGGCGGTCGTCGATCTCGATCTTCGCGCCTTGTGAACCGTAAATCAGATTGCCCAACCGGCCTTCTCCCTCCGCAGGCGCCGTGTGCGGATCGCAGCAGGCGTGTCGATATTATGCCGTCCGGCCTGATCCTGCGACGCGCGGCTCAGTCCGCCTCGTTTTCCCTGTCCGCCCGGAGCGCTCCGCGGGCTGCGGTCGCGACGTCTGCCGCCGATGGCCGGTCGGATGCTCCGGGCTGGGTCATCCAGCCGATGAGCTCGCGCCACCGCTCGGGGATCGCATCGGGTATCTCCGGGTCGCGCTCGAGTCGTGACAGAGCCGATTGAACCGGCGTCCCCGGAAAGGAGACGGTGCCGGTGAAGCATTCGAGCAGGACCAGGCCGAGGGAGCAGACCGCGACCGTGCATCCCGATCCGCGGCCGGTCCCGTTCCCCATCCGCCCGGCCATTCCGTACCCGCGCAGGGATGTACCGCAGGCTCCCGCTCCCGTTGCACCGATTCTGGAGTCGACGACCGGGCCGGCGCCTGCCCCCGCTTCGTCGTCGGGCACGTCGCCTTCGCCCAGCGACAGCCCCGCCTCCGCGCCCGGAAAGAGCGCGACGGCACCCGGTCACGTCAAGAAGCCGCCGAAGCCGTAATCGACTCAGCTCGTCTGCACGGGCCGTCGGCAGCGAGCCGCTACCGGGAGTGCTGGGCGATCAAGGCGGCGGCGAACGCCTCCATTTTGTCGAGAAGGTCGGGAGTCGACTCGTTGAAAGTCAGCTGCATGAGAGTGTTGTCCGTCACCAGGTACAAAATGCATAGCGCCTCGGGATTTCCGCACACGAATGAGGCCTCCTGGGCACCCGCCACGGTGACCGGCATGCCACCGGCGGCCCAGGTCGGATAAGCCCACACGGCGCCGGGGGTGATGCTCAGACTGACGCTACGGACGCTTCCTGCTGGTATCGCGACACCGGATGGAGGACCCCAGGCGCAGCTGACGCTCTGATTCTCGTGAAAGCTGATCGAATCCATCGTGCCCTGGACGACGGGCTGCGGTCCCGTCAGCAACGGAGAACCGAGGAATTGCGGCACCGGCGGCTCGGTCGTCACCTGCGAGCAATCGGTGACTGTCGACCAGGACGTTGGAAGCGAAGTCCACGGCGCCCGAGGCTGCGGTGTCTGCGCCAGGGCTTCTGTGAAGCCGCGGGCTGAACGGGTCGCTCTGTCGATCGACGTTGCGTCGGATGCACTTGTCGCGCGGACATTGAGCCAGTACGAGCCGCTGATCACCGAGACCGTGCAGTCGTGGATCTCGATGCACCGGAGCGCCGACAGGTCGCCGATGTCCGGATTGGATGCGTCGACCTTGCGCTGATCGGCGATGTCCGCCGATCCGGTGCTCGTGTCGGTTGAGACGAGCAGTTGGAGTCCCGAACTCAACCAGTTGCAGTCGAGAACACCGGACTGGATGACGCCGGGGTCGTCGAATTTCGTGACATCCGAAAGCTTCGGGTTGGACACGATGCTGTCGAGTCCGGCTCGTGCGGCCAACGTGGCGCAGTCGACCGGCACGGTCGAATACGGCGGCCCCGGATCCGCGATCGGGCTCGGTGCGGGAGCCGGCTTCGGAGTCGGAGTGCGCGTCGGAGTGACGGAGGGGGACGGCGACACCACGACAGGTGCTGGTGCCGGCGCCTGGAACAACGGCATCCCGGTGATGGCCCAGGCGGCGCCGCCACCCGCCAGCAAGAGGGCCCCCACCGTGAGCGAGACGATCAGTGCGATCCGTTTCGTGCGCGGAGGGGTCGTGTGCTCTCCCGCCACTTTCATCAGCATGGTCTTCATCGCTGCGCTGCGTGCAGCGTCGAATGTCGGCTGGCCGTCCATCATGCACCTCCCAGCGCGTTCTCGGAGGCCGCAGTCTCCGGCAGAAATTCGGCGAGTCTTCGTTTGGCCCGGGACAACCGCGATTTGACGGTGCCGGACGGCACTCCGAGGGCGGCCGCCGCCTGAGCCGTCGTGAGGCCTTCGATCACGCAAAGGGTCACTACGGCCTGGTCGCTTGCGGAAAGCCGGGCGAACCCGGCGCGCGCGGCCACCTCACGCTCTGAGCGATCGAGCCGATCGTCGACGTCCGGGGCGAAGTCGGGTGTCGGCGATGGCGCCGGTATCGACGCCATCGCCAGGTGGTGACGCCGCATAGCGCGTGCCGCGTTCTTGGCCACGTAGTTCGTCGTGACCAGCAACCAGGGCAGGATCGAACCGTCTACCTCATGCACCGACTCCCTGCGCCGCCATGCTTCGAGAAAGACGAGTGCCGTGACGTCCTCGGCGTCGTGCCGCGACCGCATGAGCCGCAACGCCTGGCCGAAGACACGGTCACGGTGTGTTTCAAAGAGCGCGCCGAACGCCTCCGTATCGCCGCCGATGGCTCTCTGCCACAGCGACGCCCCCTCATCCAACGGGATCCCCATGTCCACTTATGTCCGCAGCCTCCGAAACGGTTCCATCGATCCGCCACAATGCTTATACCCGACCAGGTTCGACCGCCTTCGCCGGTGAGGGGGAGCGCTGCAGCACGTCCTGCCGACCGGACTCTAGCATTGGGGCCATGAGCACACGCCCGCGGCACGTTCCTGCAACCTTCGACCTCGAGGGGCGGCTGGCCCTCATCAGCGGCGCGGGCAGCGCGACAGGAATCGGATTCGCCGCGGCCCGGGCGCTGGGCGAGCTGGGTGCACGCGTGGCGATCACGTCGACCACCGAGCGCATCCATGAGCGGGTCGCCGAGTTGCAGCACGCCGGGATCGACGCCGTCGGATTCATCGCGACCCTCGACTCTGAGGACGGCGTCGATCGGCTGGCGGCCGAACTCGAGGCGGCATCGCTCGAGCCGACGATCGTCGTCAACAATGCGGGAATGGTGAACGTCTCGCAGGCGCAGATGTTGTCCGGTGATGTGACCGGCGACGTCGCGGACTGGAGGCGGAGCCTCGAGATGAACCTGACGAGCGCATTCCTGCTCACCCGCATGGTCGTGCCGGGGATGCGGGCCGCTCGGTGGGGCCGGATCGTGAATGTCTCCAGCGTGAGCGGACCGGTGATGGCTTCGCGAGCCGACGTCGCCTACGCCGCGGCGAAGGCAGGCATGGTGGGTCTCACGCGAGCGCTGGCCGTCGACGAGGCGGCATTCGGGATCACCGCCAACGCGGTCGCCCCTGGGTGGATCGCGACCGGCTCCCAACTCGCGAGCGAAGAGGAGGAAGGGCACCGGGTGCCGCTGCGACGAAGCGGGACCGCAGAAGAGGTGGCGTCGGTGATCGCGTGGCTGGCGACACCCGGAGCCTCGTACGTCACCGGTCAGGTGGTCGTGGTGGATGGCGGCAACAGCATCGGTGAGGAACGCACCTAGCGGCCTTTGGTCCGACCAATCGGGTCGGATGTGCCATATATGCCGCGAAAAATGGCTCCAACGGACGTTTTGGTCTAACCTTTAGTATTCCTTGTCCCCGATGGAGGTTCCTCGATGCTGAGTCGCTCCCTGCGCTCGTCCGTCCCCCTGACCGAGGTCGGGATGGGTGCCGCCCAACTCGGCAACCTGTTCCACGAGACCACCGACGAGGACGCGTCTGCGGCCGTCGACGCGGCGTGGGATGCGGGCATCCGGTATTTCGACACCGCACCGCACTACGGCCTCGGGCTCTCCGAACGCCGCCTCGGCGCGGCGCTCGCCGCACGGCCGCGCGACGAATTCGTGCTGTCCACGAAGGTGGGCCGGCTGCTCGTCCCGAGCGGCTATCCGGAAGGTGTCATGGACGACGAGGGGTTCGCCGTCCCGGCGACCCTGCGACGCGAGTGGGATCTCAGCCGTGACGGCATCCGCCGCTCCATCGCCGAAAGCCTCGAACGACTCGGGCTCGATCGCATCGACATCGCCTACCTGCACGACCCGGACGAGTTCGGTGAACAGGCGCACGCCGAGGCGATCCCGGCTCTGATCGAACTGCGCGACGAGGGTGTCGTGCGGGCCGTCGGCGCGGGCATGAACCAATCCGCGATGCCGGCGGAATTCGTGCGCCGCCACGACGTCGACGTGATCATGCTGGCCGGGCGGTACACACTGCTCGAGCAGGGAGCGCTCGACGATCTGCTTCCCCTCGCCGAGGAGCGGGGTGTCGGCATCGTGGCCGCCGCCGTCTACAACTCCGGGTTGCTCGCGCAGCCTCGGCCGCCCGCTGATGCGAGTTACAACTACGCGCAGGCGCCGGCCGAGGTCATCTCACGGGCGAACGCGCTTGCCGACGTCTGCGAGGAGTTCGGCATCACCCTGCCGGAGGCTGCCATCGCCTACCCGCTTCGCCACCCGGCGGTCGTGTCGGTCGTCGTCGGAGTGCGCACGGCTGCGCAGGTCACGGAGACGGTCCGGCGCTACGGTGCGAGCATCCCCGACGAATTCTGGACCGCACTCCGTGAACGAGGCCTGGTGCGCGATGTCTGACGGATCGTCCCACGGGATCATCGACGCCCACCAGCACGTCTGGGATCTGGATCGAGCCGAGTATTCCTGGCTGACGCCCGCGGCCGGCCCGCTGTACCGCTCGTTCGGCATGGATGAGGTCCTGCCGGAGTTGGAGGCGGCCGGCGTCACCGGGACCGTGCTCGTCCAGGCCGCGGACAACGACGACGACACCGATTTCATGTTCGAGGTGGCGCGGGCGAACCCGGTCGTGGTGGGCGTCGTCGGGTACCTCCCGCTCGACGACCCCGAGCGTGCCGCAGCCCGTCTCGCCGAGCTGCAGCGCGATCCGCTGTTCTGCGGCATTCGCAGCCTCATCCACGATCGCCCCGACCCGGGCTGGATCCTGCGAGCCGACGTGGATGCGACACTCGGCCTCCTCGAAGACGCCGACGTTCCGTTCGATGTCGTCGGTGTTCTCCCGGAGCACCTGCGCGCCGTCCTCGCGATCTCCGAACGCCATCCGCGACTGAGGATGGTGCTCGACCATCTCAACAAACCGCCGATCGGATCGGATCAGCGGGAGCCCTGGTCGTCGCTGCTCGGCGAGGTGGCCTCGAATCCGCTCGTCTTCGGCAAGGTCTCTGGACTGTATTCGGCGGTCGGTGAGCCGGGGGACTGGACGGTCGAGTCCATACGCCCCGTCTTCGATCGAGCGCTCGACGTGTTCGGTGCGGACCGCCTCATGTACGGCGGGGACTGGCCGGTGTCGCTCATCGCGGGCGGGTACACGCGGGTGTGGAACGGCACTGCGGAGCTGGTCGCCGGCCTGGCGGAGGACGACCGGGCCGCGATCCTCGCGGGCACGGCGCGTTCCTTCTACCGTCTCTAGGCGGTCGATCGGATGCGAACAGTCAGTAGCGCGCATCCGTTGCGCACCGGAACGTCCAGTTCGATGGCTCCGTCGCTTCGTTCGGGCGAGATCGGGATCGTTTCGTCGATTCCCGGGTGCATGACCTCCCAGATGGCCGACTGATCGGCGATGGCGAACCAGGAAGCCGAAGTGCGACACGAACCGTCTCGGCTTCCGCGAAGACGATCGGGACAGCGTAGCCGTCGGCGACCTCGAACACGTTGGCGATCGCGAGGTCATCTGTCACGGAGACGGGGCGCGGCGACAGGACCCACTGCTTGCCCCGAAGCCGCGCGAGCAGCGGGCCGTAGTCGAGGAACGCCTGATCTGTTCGAGGCGCTTCGTGTGGTCTGAGGCTACATTTACTAAATCGATAAAGCAAGCGTGGCTCCTTGTGTTTCCGGGGTGAAATACTTATCGCTGGTATAGCGTTGCGAAGCGGTGGGAGGTGGAACGATGGCAGACGGATCGCGGCCGAGAGCGGCTCGCCCGACCCTTAAGACGGTCGCGCGAGAAGCCGGCGTCTCCACGACGACCGTGTCGTTCGTCCTCTCCGGTCGCCCCGACGCCGGGATCAGCGAGGCCACCGCCCAGCGAGTCCATGAGGCCGTAAGGCGCCTGGGCTATTACCCGAACAGTTCGGCTCGAGCCGTGCGGACCGGCCGCACTGGTCTCGTGCTGCTGTCGCTGAACATGCTGAGCGACCCGTGGTCGCTCGCCCTGGCGGATGCCGTCAACTCCGCGGCCAAATCGGCCGGCCTGACGACGATGATCCTCGCCGACGGAGACTGGTTCTCCGCCCTCGAGCTCCAGGGCGCAGACGTCGCCTACATCGGGCTCGGGCCGGATCGTGCGGATGATGAACGCAGGCTGGCCACAATGGTCGAACGCGGCCAGAAGGTGGTCGTCTTCGACGAGCTTCTCGAACCTGCAGGCTTCGACGTCATCCGCTCGAAGTCCCTACCGGGGTGCCGCATCGCCGTCGAATCCCTGATCGAACGTCACACCGACATCGCGTGTCTCACCTCGCGCAACAACTTCAGGGAGACGCCTTCACGTCTGACCGTTTACCGCGAAGTCATGGCCGAAGCGGGCCTCGAGGTTCGCGAGGACCGCATTGGGGTTTACGAAGAGACCCAGGCGGAGGCGTACGCGGTGGCGCTGGATCTCCTCTCGGCGTCAGACCGGCCTACGGCGATCTACGCGACGACCGACTTCGCCGCCATCGCGGCGATCAACGCGGCACATCGGCTCGGCATACGTGTGCCCGAGGACGTCGCCGTCATCGGCGTCGGCAATACCCCCGATGCGGGCCTGACCGAACCTTCCCTTTCGACCGTCGGCCCGATCGACCAGTTCGCCCTGGTCGCGGACATCATCGTCAAGCGGGCCCTGGAGGGGCCGGGCGAGGTCGGCGACGGCACGCTCCACGAGCTCGACTGGGTGCTCATCGAGCGGGAGTCGACCCGCGCCTGAGCCAGGACGTTCCGCGTTCTTGCCGTGAGGCTGCGGTACCGTGTCGCGATTGTGCGGCAAATGTTCAGCCGATTTCCACTTAGCCAACTCCGTTGATCACAATTTGCGCGAACTTGTATTCATGTGCTACTTAATCGTTTTAGTAGTTCCGCAGTCACACGCAAACCAATCAAAGGAGATTCAATGCAGCGACGTACCATCCGTGCAATCGGGGCGGGAGTGGCCATCGCCGCACTCGGGCTCATGGGCCTCACCGCCTGCTCGAGCGCGCCGGCCTCGAACGAGAAGGTCACCCTCACCTACGGCATCTGGGACAAGAACCAGGAGCCCGCGATGCAGCAGATCGTCTCGGCCTTCGAGAAGCAGAACCCCAACATCACAGTCGACATCCAGCTGACGGCGAACGCCGACTACTGGACGAAGCTGCAGACCGCAGCCTCGGCGGGAACCGCTCCGGACGTGTTCTGGATGAACGGCCCGAGCTTCCAGCTCTACGCATCGAACGGCCAGCTTGCGCCGCTCGACAACGTGAAGAAGAGCGACTACCCCGACGCCCTGATCAACCTGTACACCTACCAGGGCAAGCTCTACGGGGCGCCGAAGGACTTCGACACGGTCGGCGTCTGGTACAACAAGAAGCTGTTCGACGCTGCGGGTGTGGCGTACCCCAAGGCCGGCTGGACCTGGGATGACTTCACCGCCGACGCGAAGGCACTCACGGGCAAGACGCCGGGCACCTTCGGTGTCGCAGCTCCCCCGTACGGCCAGGAGAACTTCTACGACACGGTGGCACAGGCCGGCGGATACATCATCAGCCCGGACGGCAAGAAGTCCGGCTATGACGACCCGAAGACGATCGAGGGTGTCAAGTTCTGGGTCGACCTGGTGAAGGCGAAGGCCTCCCCGACACTCCAGCAGATGACCGACACCTACTCGGCCGATCTCTTCACCTCGGGCAAGATCGCCATGTACTGGGCCGGATCGTGGAACCCGGGTGCATTCGCCAAGTCGTCGATCGCGGGCAACATCGATGTCGCGCCGCTGCCCCAGGGCCCGGTCAGCAACCAGTCCATCATGCACGGCCTGGCGAACGTCGTCTCTGCGAAGAGCGCTCACCTCGATGCAGCGAAGAAGTTCGCTACCTTCGCCAGCGGCAAGACCGCTGCTGATTACATGGCCAAAGCCGGCGCAGTGATCCCAGCGTTCAACGGCACGCAGGACCTGTGGGTCAAGTCCCTGCCGAACTACAACCTGCAGGCCTACATCGACGAGGTCAAGACGGCTGTCGCCTACCCCGTGTCCAAGAACTCCGCCGCATGGGGACAGGACGAGACAGCGGAGATGACGAAGATCTGGACCGGCGCGGTCGACGTCGAGACGGGTCTGAAAGACCTGGCGGCGAAGATGAACGCAGATCTCGCCAAGGAATAACGACGTGTCCCAGTCATCGACGATGACACGGACGCAGGTGCCGGGCACAACCCCGGCACCTGCGGTTCGTCGTCGCAAGCCGCTGCGCGACTCCGCCTGGTGGGCGCTCCTGTTCGTGGGCCCGACGGCCCTCGGGCTCGCCGCGTTCTACTTCTGGCCGCTCCTGCGTACCGGATATATGTCCCTCACCACCACCGGCGCTTTCGGCGGCGAAACGTGGGTCGGCCTCGCGAACTTCGCGCAGCTCTTCAACAGCCCCGATCTGCTCAGGGCTGCAGGGAACTCCGCCCTGTACACCGCAGTCGCACTCCTCGGGATCCCGCTCGCGATCGTCCTCGCCAGCCTGCTCAACACTCCGGGACTCAAGGGCCGCAGTTTCTACCGCGTGCTCTACTTCATACCCGTCGTCACCATGCCGGCGGCGATCGCCCTGGTCTGGACGTTCATCTACAACGGTGACTACGGCGTACTGAACCAGGCCCTCCACCTGGTCGGGATCCAGGGGACGAGCTGGCTGGCCAACCCGTCGACCGCGCTCATGGCGGTCGCAGTGGTCGGCATCTGGGCGACGCTCGGTACGAACATCGTGATCTTCGTGGCCGGACTGCAGGGCATCCCGGCATCCCTCTACGAGGCGGCCAGCCTCGACGGCGCCGGCCCGATCCGCCGGTTCTTCTCCGTCACGCTGCCCTTGCTCAGCCCCAGCGTGTTCTTCGTGAGTGTCATCACCGTGATCGGAGCGCTCCAGGTCTTCGACCTGCTCTATGTCATGATCCCCACGGGGAGTCCGGCACGCGAGGCGACGATGACGATCGTCTCGCTCTTCTACCAGGTCGGATTCATCCGCAATCAGCGCGGCCTCGCGGCAGCGATCGCCCTCGTACTGATGGTGATCATCCTGATTCTCACCGCCGTACAGTTCCGGCTCCAGCGGAAGTGGGTTCACTATGAGTACTGAGTCGACCGTTACGCGAACCGCGCCGAGGGCCGGCGAATCATCGGCGGCCGTCGCTGTGTCAGTCCGCAGGCGTCGCCGCGCCCGTCAGCCGTGGCTCGTCCATACTCTTCTCATCGCCGGCGCCGTCGTCATGATCTTCCCGTTCGTGTGGGAAGCGCTCACCGCATTCAAGACCTTCGACGGGGCGCACGCCGTGCCACCGCAGATCATCCCGAGTCCGTGGGACTTTGGGAATTTCGCGAAGGTGTTCGCCACTCTCCCGTTCGGTTCGATGCTGACCAACTCGGTGCTTCTCACGATCGGACGGGTCGCCGGCCAGGTCGTGTTGTGCACGATGGCGGGCTATGCATTCGCCCGGCTGAGGTTCCCTGGACGCAACGTGATCTTCCTGGCGTTCCTCTCGGTGCTGATGGTGCCCTCGCAGCTCTTCCTGCTCCCACAGTTCGAACTCATCCTCCACCTCGGCTGGATGAACAGCCTCGCAGCGCTGATCGTGCCCGGCATGTTCAGCGCGTTCGGATGCTTCCTCATGCGCCAGTTCTTCATGGCGCTCCCCAACGAGCTCGAGGAGGCGGCACGGGTCGACGGCGCGAACGCCTGGCAGGTCTTCTACAAGGTGATGCTTCCACTCGCCAAGCCGGGGATCATCGCGCTCGCCGTCTTCACCGCGCTGTGGTCGTGGAACGACCTGCTGTGGCCGCTTGTCGTGACGTCGGATCCCGCCAAGGAGCCCCTCACCGTCGGGATGGCCCAGCTCATCGGCCTCCACTTCACGGACTTCCCGGTATTGATGGCGGCCGCACTGCTGGCGTGCCTCCCCATGCTCATCACATTCGCCTTCCTCCAGCGCCAGTTCATCCAGGGCATCGCGCTGACAGGCACGAAGGGATAGAACCACTTGTCACTACGAATCGGAATCGTCGGCTTCGGCGCCCGCTCGGCACTCTGGCGCGACGTCGTGGTTCCCGGCAACGACGCGGTGATCGCGGCGGTCTGGGACCCGGCCGAGCGCGCACAGCGCAGTGTCGCCGAAGAACTTCCGGATGCGAGAATCGCGACGTCGCTCGACGACCTGTTGAGCTCGGGTATCGATGCGGTCATGGTGCTCTCACCGGACTTCACGCACGCCGAGGTCGCAATCGCGGCCCTGCGCGCCGGTGTTCCGGTGTTCTGCGAGAAGCCGCTTGCGATCACGGCTGAGGATGCGGACCGCGTTCTCGAGACGGCGCGCGTGACCGGCACCCGGCTGTATGTCGGTCACAACATGCGACACCTTCCGCTGGTGCGCACGATGCGCGACATCGTCCGCTCGGGCCGGATCGGCGAGGTCAAAGCGATCTGGTGTCGCCATTTCGTCGGCAACGGCGGTGACTTCTATTTCAAGGACTGGCACGCCGACCGCACCAAGTCGACCGGGCTGCTCCTGCAGAAGGGCGCCCACGACCTGGATGTGATCCACTGGCTGGCCGACTCGCGCAGCGAGACCGTCGTCGGCATGGGCGGACTCACCGTCTACGGCGACATCAAGGACCGGCGCGACCGCTCCGAGGAGCGCATGGGCGAGTGGATCAGTCACGACAACTGGCCTCCCCGCACTTTGACCGGGCTGAACCCCGTGGTGGATGTCGAGGATGTCTCGATGATGCTGATGCAGCTGGAGAACGGCGTCTACGCCAGCTACCAGCAATGCCATTTCACGCCGGACTACTGGCGCAATTACACCGTCATTGGAACCGAGGGGCGCATCGAGAACTTCGGCGACGGCGACGGCGGTGTCATCAAGGTCTGGACGACGCGCGGAGATTACGCCGAACCCGATGAGATCATCCCGATCCCGGCCGCCGAGGGCGGACATGGGGGCGCGGACAGCGCGCTTGTCGCTGAGTTCCTGCGCTTCGTGCGCGAGGGCGGGCCCACGGAGACCTCTCCGGTGGCAGCGCGGGATGCTGTCGCCGCCGGCGAGGCCGCGACGATCTCGTTGCGGACCGACGGGTGTTCCATCAGCATCCCGGCCGTCGCGCCTGACATCCGGCAGTACTTCGAGTTGCAGTCATGAGCGGCGCGGGCGGCGACACGATCGTCGATGTCGACGTCGTCCTGGTGGCCCAGCCTCCTGCCTCACCGCCTTTCGTGTGGAGGCAGGGTCTGCCCGGGTCGGATCGGGGTGAGTCGATCGGCGGCTGGCTGGTCATCACGACCGAGTCCGGGCTGCGAGGCTATGCCCACTGCACCCGGGGAGTCATTCTCAAGGACCTTGTCGAACGCCGTCTTCGTGCCGAGCTCGTCGGTGCGGACGCACTGGCCCGCGAATGGCTGTGGCACAGGATGTGGGAGCTCGACCGGATCGAGGAGTTCCCGATCTACGTTCTCGGACTCGCGGACATCGCCCTCTGGGACATCGCGGCGAAGCGAGCCGAGCTCCCGCTTCACCGGCTCCTCGGTTCGTATCGGGATGCGCTGCCCGCGTACGCTTCGACGACGACTTTCAGGGACATCCCGGAATATCTCGACGTCGCCGATCAGTGCCTGGAACTCGGGTATCACGCGATCAAGCTGCACGCGTGGGGTGACGCGAAGCGTGATGCCGAGCTCTCGCAGGCCCTGCGCGACCACGTCGGCCCGGATGTCGACCTGATGTACGACGGGTCCGCCGGGTTCGACCTGCACGACTCCGTCTATCTCGGCAGGGCGCTCTCCGAGGCGGGATACCGCTGGTATGAGGAGCCGATGCGGGAGTTCAGTATCACGGCTTACAAGCGTCTGGCCGAGCAGGTCGACATTCCCCTCCTCGTCGCCGAGACGAGCGACGGTGTCCACATGAACACGGCCGACTTCATCGCGTCCGGGTGCGCTGGCGCCGTGCGCACGGGAGCTCATCTGAAGGGCGGCGTGACAGGGGCTCTGCGCATCGCGCACCTTGCAGAGGCGTTCAACCTGCGTGCCGAGATCCATGCCGGGGGTCCCGTGAACGTCCAGCTCGCGATGAGCATCCCGAATACGACGTATTTCGAGTCGCTCGTCACCCAGAACCCGGTCGTCCGGGAAGCATCCGTCGACGTTGACGGGTTCGTCCGGGCCGGGGATGCGATCGGTGTCGGGTGGGAAGCGACCTGGGGTGGAGCCGGCGCGCCGGACCAGAACTGACGGATGGGATGCACGAATGACTGAGCTGGTCACAGGCTCGAAGAATGCGCTCGCGATTGCGATGTGGGATTTCTCGTGGCTCGAGCGACGGTGGCCGGGAGGAGGGTACGAGGACTGGGGTCGCGCGCTCGACGAGCTGGTCGAGCGCGGCTACGACGTGGTCCGGATCGACGCGTATCCGCACCTCGTGGCCGAGGACCCCGGCGGGAGCTTCACCCTGGTCCCGGCTTGGGTCATGCACGACTGGGGCGCTCCCTTCGAGGTGACGGTCTCGCCGATGCCTGCGCTCGTCGACTTCATCCGCCTGGCAGACGCCCGAGGTCTGAAGGTCGCCCTGTCGACCTGGTTCCGCCGGGACGTCGCCGACACCCGCATGAAGATCACAGGCCCCGAGGTCCTGGCTGACATCTGGGTCGCGACGCTCGACCATATCCGGGATGCTGGGCTCCTGGATGCGCTCTGGTACGTGGACCTGTGCAACGAATGGCCGCAGCTGATGTGGGCACCGTTCACCTCGGCCGATGGTGACGACCCGCCGGCGGAGATGCTCCGAACATCCACGGAGGGCCAGCAGTGGACGAACACGGCGCTGGACCGCGTGCGACGCGCGTATCCTCACATCCCGTTGTGTTTCTCGATCTCGGCGCAGTTCGATACGGTCCTCGCGGAGGATGTCTCGCACTACGACCTGCTCGAACCCCACGTCTGGATGGTGCTCGCCGGGCCTCGGAACTTCTATGAAGAATTCGGCTACGACGGGAGCGATCCCGGTCAGTACGAACTGCTCGCCGCAGAAGCCCGGCGACTCTATGAATCGAGTGCGGATGAGTGGCGAATCCAGTTGTCGAACATGATCACGGACATGGCGGACTGGTCCCGGTGGAGGAACCTTCCCCTCGTGACCACCGAGTCGTGGGCGATCGTGTGCTGGAAGGACGGGCCGGGACTCGAATGGGGTTGGGTCAAGGATCTCTGCGAATTCGGCGTCGACGAGGCCATCAAGCACGAGCGCTGGCGCGGGATCGCGACGAGCAACTTCTGCGGCCCTCAATACGTGGGCATGTGGGAGGACGTCGCGTGGCACGTCGAACTGACGACGCGCATCCACGACGGGGCGTTGTCGCTCAGCTCAGTTGGTGAACGGGGCTCAGTCGAAGGTTCGTGAGCTCCTCGAGGTCGGAATCGTTCAGGTTCACGCCGGTGGCGCCGAGGTTCTCCTCGAGGTGCTGCAGCGACCGCGTGCCCGGGATCAACAGGATGTGAGGACCGAGGCCCAGGAGCCACGCGAGCGCGACCTGTGCAGGGGTGGCGTCGTGGTTCCGCGCGATCCGCTGGACGGTCGGATGCGCGAAGATGCGGTCACGGTCGGAGCGGGGCCATCCCAGCGGACAGTACGGCGCGAAGGCGATTCCGTGGTCGGCCGTGATCGTCAGGACGTCGAGGGAGTCGCGGTTGGCGAGGCTGAAGTAGTTCTGCACACAGACGATCGGCGTGAGTTCGAGCGCGCGCTCGAGCTGGGCGGCACTCACGTTGCTCAGGCCGACGCCGTCGATCAGCCCGTCGTCACGCGCCTGCACCATCGCCGCCAGCTGATCGTCGAACCGTGCATCCGGCCGGGCGGTCGGGTCGGGCATCCGGAGGTTCACCGCTGCGAGACGCTCCACGCCGAGCGTGCGCAGGTTGTCCTCGATCCCCGCGCGGAGCTCCCTGGGTGCGTCGTACGCTAGGATCTCGCCCGCGGGTCCACGCCGAACGGCCACCTTGCTGACGATCGCGATCTCGTCGCTGATCGGTGCGAGCGCATCCCGGATCAGCTCGTTGACCACGACGGGCCCGTAGTACTGGGCGGTATCGATGTGGTCGACGCCGAGTTCGACCGCCCGGCGCAGGACCCGGATGGCCTCGCCGCGGTCCGAGGGTGGGCCGAACACTCCGGGGCCGGCGAGCTGCATGGCGCCGTAGCCGGCGCGCGCGACGTCATGGGAACCGATGTGGAACCGTGTGGGATCAGTCATGTATCCACGCTATCCAGCTTTGTTTGCGCGCGCAAGCAAACAAATGAGCTGAGGCTGTTCCGCACTAATTCGTTCCCAGCGCACTAGTACAACCAAGTGCGCTCGGGCCAAACAAGTGCGGCGATGGGCCTACAGCGCGGGAGCCGGCCCCGTCGTCCCTTCGATCTGCAGCGTGCACGGGATGAGCACCTGCGGAAGCTCCTTCATCGTTCCTTCGAGCTGGTCGATGAGAGCCGCCACGCCGTGCTCTCCAAGCTCGACCTCAGGGACGTTCATCGTGCTCAGCACAGGGTGCGACATGGCGCCCAGCGCAGGCGTCGTCGCGATCGACAGCACGGATGCGGAGAGCGGCACGGGCCGGCCCACTTCGGCCAGCCGGCTCACGATACCGGGGGCCGCATCCTCGTTGAGGACCATGATCGCGGTGAGGCCGGGCGTCTCTTCGAGCAGCGTGTCGACGATGGACATGCCGCCCCTCTGGCTCGGCTCCGTCGATGTGACGATGGGGTCGAGTCCGCGAGCCGCCATGCCCTCTCGAAATGCCGCCTCGGTGCGGACGTACGGACCGTAGCCGGCGAGGCTCGTGCCTTCCTGCTGGCCCAGGACTAGCGCGATCTGCCGGTGCCCGAGGCCGACGAGATAGTCGAGACCCTCGGCGACCGTCCGGTCGAAGTCGATGTCGGCGTAGGCGAGCTGGGACGGATCCTTTGTCCGGCCGATCAGGGCGAACGTCCCTCCCAGTTCGGTGAGCTTCTGGACGCGCTGGTCGTCCATCTGCACCTCCATCAGCAGGACCCCGTCGAGGAGTCCGTCGGTCAGGAGTTCCTTCATCTCGCGACCGTCATTGCTCACCGGCGAGAGCACGAGGCGATAGCCGCGGTCGCTCGCGGCGACGGCCGCGCTGGTGACGATGGACATGCCGGTCCGGCCGATGCGGTGATCGAGCACGGGGGAGAGCAGCGCGATGATGCGCGTACGGCGGCTCGCCAGTGCGCGTGCCAGAACGTTCCGGCGGAACCCGAGCTCATCCATCGCCTGCACGATTCGCGCGTGGGTGTCGGGTGCGACCCGTTTCGTCCCGTTGATGACGAATGAGACGGTGGCGGTCGACACCCCGGCGCGCTCTGCTACGTCACGCATGGTCGTCACGAGGTGCTCCTTCCCCAGAGTGCAAGAGTCCCGCCCGCTTCGGCGTCGACCTCATTCTGCCCCAAAAGAATCGATTTGGTAAAGCGCATAACTTTTCTGTTGACACCGAAGATGAACCGAAGTAATAATTCCACTCAAGCGGTAAAGCGCTTTACTGTTCGATGATGCGCAGGTAGGAGGCGGCGGTGTCCCGCAACACGATCAACGCCTCCGCGCACCCGAACGAAGACTTCGTCGCCGGGATCGCACACGGCACGGCCCCCAGCCCATCGTTTCGGGATGGGCCGGGGGTTCAACGTGTGCTGGAAGCCGTCGAACGAAGCGCAGCAGCCAGCTCCCGCTGGACGCGCGTGAACACCCTCAAGTGGCACACCACCCGCGTACGCAACATCCTAGGCGTGCGTGGCACCCCCCAAGAAGTATCAGCAAAGGAGCTAATCACATGAGAATGATGAGGATGGCGGCGGCCGTAGCGGTCGCAGCGCTTGTTCCCCTCGGCCTCGCAGCCTGCTCGTCCAGTGGTTCCGGCACGTCGTCCGGCACCGTCAAGTTGACAGTCCAGGACTACTTCACCGCACCCAAGCCGGCAATCGACCCGATCTACCAGTCGTGCGCGGCCGACGGCAAGGTGAGCATCACGATCAGTCACGTTCCCGGAGCCAGCTACATCACGAAGGTCCTCCAGCAGAGCTCGTCGCACACCCTGCCCGAGGTGCTGATGCTCGACAACCCGGATGTTCAGCAGTTCGCCTCGACCGGCGTCCTCGCTCCGCTCGAGGACTACGGCATGACCGGAAGCGGCGAAGCCGACGGTGTACTCGCCGCCAGCACGTACAAGGGCAAGCTGTACGGTCTGCAGCCGGTCGCCAATTCGCTCGCGCTGTTCTACAACACCGACCTGTTCAAGGCGGCGAACCTCAACCCGCCCACCACGTGGGCTGAGCTGGCCGCCGACGCGAAGGCACTGACAGCTCCCGGACGTTATGGATTCGCGTTCAGCGGCATCAACACCTACGAAGGAACCTGGCAGTTCATGCCGTACATGTGGACCAACGGGGGCAGCGAGAAGGACCTCAACTCTTCGGAGAACACGCAGGCACTGCAGTTCCTCACCGACCTCGTGAAGAGTGGCTCCGCATCGAAGAGCGTCGTCGGGTGGAACCAGGGTGACGTCAACAACCAGTTCATCGCCGGCAAAGCGGCCATGATGGAGAACGGTCCGTGGAACATCCCGGCCCTCAAGGCGGCCACCAAGCTCCACTGGGCGTCCGTGCCGATCCCGCCGCGGGACGCGAGCCAGACCTCGCAGGCGCCGCTCGGCGGCGAGGCCTACACCGTGCCCCTCAACAAGGACAAGGCGAAGATGGCAGCGGCCGCGAAGTTCGTCGCGTGCCTCAACAGCGACAAGAACCAGAAGGCCAACGCCGTCGCGAACATGGAGGTGCCTTCGAACAAGGCTCTCGCATCCGAGTTCGCCGCAGCCAATCCCGACCTCGCCTCGATCGTGACGATCGTCGGAAACGGCCGGGCGCGCACTGCGCTGCTGGGGCCGGACTGGCCGGCCGCCGCGACGAAGATCTACACGGCCGAACAGCTCGCGCTGACCGGCAAGGCGACTCCGGCAGACGCCTTCACGCAGGCTGCCAGCCAGTAGTGAACGCACAGAGCACCCCGGCATCGACGTCAGAGAGAGGAAACGAGGCCATGACGGCAACGAACGTTATCGGCACCGAGACGCAGGATCTGACGTCGAGCCGGGGTGCTCAACCACCCCGGCGCCGCAGGCTCACGTGGCAGCGGGCGGCACAATGGCTCTTCATCGTTCCCGCGCTGGCGTACGTCGTGCTGTTCTTCGCGTACCCCATCGTCCAGAACGTCATCATGGCGTTCCAGGACTACACGACGAAGACGTTCTACACCGGCGAAGCACCCTGGGTCGGCTTCGCGAACTACGTGAGTGTCCTCACCAGCAGCCTGTTTCCCACCGCGCTCGTGAATACCGCCCTCTTCACAATCGGTTCCATCGCCGGACAGTTCGTGATCGGACTGGCGCTGGCGATCTTCTTCCAACGCAACTTCCCGTTGAGCGGCGTCCTGCGTTCCCTGCTCCTGCTTCCGTGGCTGCTCCCGCTCATCGCGTCGAGCGCGATCTGGAAGTGGATCCTCGACCAGGACAGCGGTGTCCTGAACCAGACGCTCCTCGCCCTCCATCTCACGCCCTCGGCCATTCCGTGGCTGAGCAGCCCGAATGTCGCTCTCGTCTCGGTCATCCTCGTCAACATCTGGCTCGGCATCCCGTTCAACGTCGCGATCCTGTACGGCGGGCTTCAGGGCATCCCGGCCGAGCTCTATGAAGCGGCCGCACTCGACGGTGCGACGGGCTGGAAGGCGTTCCGCTTCATCACGCTGCCGAGTCTGCGCCCGGTGGTCAGCGTGGTGCTGGTGCTGGGTGTCGTCTACACCCTGAAAGTGCTGGACATCATCCTCGGCCTCACCGGCGGTGGACCCGCCAATGCGACGGACACCCTCGCGACGAGTTCGTACCACCAGTCGTTCGCGCTGTTCGAGTTCGGCAAAGGCGCGGCTCTCAGCAACATCCTGATCATCATCTCGCTCGCATTCACCGCGATCTACCTCCGCGCGAACCGGCGCGCGATCGACGAATAGGCCATCAGATGAAGACCTCCATCACCCGCAGCCTCCCGAAGACGATCCTCGGGGTCGTGTTCGTCGCGATCATGCTCTTCCCCGTCTACTGGATGATCAACACCTCTCTGCAGTCCGGCTCGGCGGCGACCAACGCGACGTTCTTCCCCTGGAACCCCGACTTCAGCGCCTACGCGATCGCGCTCCGCGACCAGCTCGGAAACCTCGGCACGAGCCTCGTCATCGCCATCGGCAGCGTGGTGCTCACGCTCGTGATCGCGACTCCGGCCGCCTACGCCCTCGCCAAGTTCAGGCTTCCCTGGATCAACGTCGTGCTTCTCGCACTCGTGATCACCCAGATGGTCCCCGGCATCGTGATCGCCAACGCGATGTACACCGTCTACAACGATCTCGGTCTGCTCAACAGCATTCCCGGTCTGATCCTCGCCGATGCGTCGACCTCGATCCCGTTCGCCATCCTCATCCTCCGGGCGTTCATGGTGTCGATCCCGGTGACGCTGATCGAAGCCGCTCGCGTCGACGGGGCGAGCCAGTTCAGGGCGTTCCGCTCGATCGTGGTCCCGATCAGCCGCAACTCGATCATCACCGCGGGGCTGTTCAGTTTCCTCTTCGCCTGGAGCGACTTCCTCTTCGCACTCACCTTGACCACCGGAACGACCGTCCGGCCGATCACTCTCGGCATCTATACCTACCTGACAGCGAACGTGCAGGGCTGGGCTCCCGTCATGGCGACCTCAGTGCTCGCATCCGTTCCCGCGATCCTTCTCCTGCTCTTCGCCCAACGCTTCATCGCTGAGGGCGCCCTGGGCGGCGCCCTCAAGTAGCCGCGCCCGCCCAGCCGACCATCCGCCCATCCATCCGAACGGACCCGACATGCCAGTTGAAGCACCGACCGACCGCCCGATCCGCGTTCTGGTCTGGGGCGAGAACCGCCACGAGAAGCTTCAGCCGAACGTGGCCGCGATCTACCCCGACGGAATGCACGCGACGATCGCCGAAGGCATCCGCGAGAACCTCGGCGACGGCGCGAACGTGGAGACGGCGACGCTCGACGACCCCGAGCACGGACTGACGGAGAAGGTTCTCGCCAACCTCGACGTCCTCGTCTGGTGGGGTCACGCAGCCCACGACGAGGTGGCGGATGCGGTGGTCGAGCGGGTGCATCGCCACGTTCTCGAGGGGCTCGGGCTGGTGGTGCTGCATTCGGGTCACTGGTCGAAGATCTTCGGCAAGCTCATGGGGACGACCTGCACGTTGCGCTGGCGGAGCGATCGCGATCGCGAGCTGGTCTGGACGATCGATCCGACCCACCCGATCGCGCAGGGCATCCCGAATCCGATCGTCATCCCCGAACAGGAGATGTACGGCGAATTCTTCGACGTGCCGAAGCCCGACGAGATCATCTTCGTCAGCGGGTTCACCGGTGGCGAGGTGTTCAGGAGCGGGATCACCTACCGTCGCGGATTCGGCAGGATCTTCTACTTCAGCCCGGGCGATCAGGACTACCCGGTCTACCACCACAAGGACGTGCGCAAGGTCATCGCGAACGGTGTCGAGTGGGTGAGGACGGTGCGTGCCGATCGGGCCACGCCCACCCTTCTCCGGTACGACCGCGACGACTTTTACACCGGTCACGGCTATGAGGGGGCGATGCACAATTGACGTACTTCAACACGCTCGCTGACATCGATCGCCCTGTGCGGATGGTCCAGATCGGGGCCGGAGGGATGGGGCGAGCCTGGCTCGAAACGCTCGTCCGATCCGCCGACGCTGACATCGTCGGCCTCGTCGACCTCGATCTCGGCTCCGCACGGGAGGCCGCTGCATCGATCGGCCGACCCGACCTGCCGATCGCACGCAGCCTGACGGACCTCGCCATCGACCCGGGCGCGGATGCAGTGCTCAACGTCACCGTCCCGGCCGCTCATCACGCCGTCACCACCCAGGCACTTCTGCTCGGGCTGGCGGTGCTCTCGGAGAAGCCGGCTGCGCCGACCGTCGCCGAAGCGCTCTCGCTCGCAGCGACTGCGGAGGTGACCGGACAGCTCCTGATGGTCAGCCAGTCCCGGCGCTACTTCCGTCAACTCGCCGCGTTCAGGAGGGAGGTTCGCAATACCGGACCGGTGGGCCTCCTGTCCAACCAGTTCTTCAGAGCAGCGCATTTCGGGGGCTTCCGCGAGGAGATGGCGTACCCCCTGCTCGTGGACATGGCCATCCACCCGTTCGACGTCGCCCGCTATCTGCTGGGCTGCGAGCCGGTGGCGGTCTATTGCGACTCGTTCAATCCCAGCTGGAGCTGGTATGCGGGCGACGCATCCGCTGTCGCGCTCTTCGAGTTCGAAGGGGATGCACGGTTCGAGTACACCGGAAGCTGGTGCAGCCCCGGGGCGGAGACATCCTGGAACGGATCCTGGCGCGCAAGCACTGCAGGAGCCACTGTTCTCTGGGACGGCGAAGGCGCACCCGTGATCGAAGGGACTGGTGCTGCGGACATCGCTGCGGACGACGCCCCCGAGGAGATCGCCGGGGCCCTCGCCGAATTCGTCACCGCACTGCGCTCGGGAGCCGTTCCGTGGGGGGAGATCCACGACAACGTCGGCAGCCTCGCGATGGTCGAGGCCGCGGTCCGCTCGGCGTCCACCAGGACGCGCATCCTGATCGCCGACGTCGTCGAGCTCGCCTACTCCCAGGCGCTCGCCGCCGACGAGCGGGCCGCCGTTCACGACCAGCTTCGCGGGTGGGGATCCGGTTCTGCCGGGCTGGATCCGGCCGCACGACTCGAACGTCTCGCATAGCGACGATCCCTCCACGACGACAGCGAAGGACATCATCCATGCCCCTGTTTCAGCGTCTCGACGACGGCCTCGAAATCCGTCACCGCCATGAGGTCATCCGTATCCAGTCCTGGGGTCGCGACAGCCTCCGAGTGCGTGCCGCGCTCCACACCATCTCGCCGGACGACCACGGTGCACTGGATCATCCGCCGCTCGCCGACGGGCCGACGGTCGAGGTGGGCGTCGATCGGGCCGAGATCACGCAGGGCCGGATCAGGGTCGTCGCGACGCTGGACCGCTCGGAGGCCAACCCCGAGGTGCTGCTCGCGTTCGTCGACGCCGTGACCGGTCGCGAGCTGCTCCGTGAGCAGCGGGAGCACTTCTGGTCACCGGGAGCGCGCGTCTACCTCGGCAATCGCGCCGGAGCCTACGAACTCCATCAGCAGTTCGCGTCCTACGACGACGAGCTGCTCTTCGGCATGGGCCAGCGGACGCACGGGCGGCTGAACCTCAAAGGCCTCGCGCTCGACCTGGTGCAGCGCAACGGTGAGGTCAACATTCCGTTCGTGCTGTCCAATCGCGGGTACGGCCTGCTGTGGAATCTTCCCGCAGTGGGCCGGGTGGAGTTCGCCGTGAACGGAACACGGTGGCAGGCGGAGCAGGGTCGTCAGATCGACTACTGGATCACGGCCGGCGCGACGCCGGCGGACATCCTCGCGTCCTACGCGGATGCGACCGGGCATGTTCCCGAGCTGCCGTCGTGGGCTAGCGGTTTCTGGCAGTCGAAGCTGCGCTACCGCACGCAGGCGGAGCTGCTCGACGTCGCGCGCGAATTCGCACGACGCGAGCTGCCTCTCTCGGTGATCGTCTCCGACTACTTCCACTGGACGGCAATGGGTGACTATCGGTTCGACCCTGAGGAATGGCCGGACCCCACGGCGATGGTCGACGAGTTGCGCGAACTCGGCGTGGAGCTCATGGTCTCGGTGTGGCCCACCGTGTCGCCGCTCTCCGAGAACTACGCGGACTACCGGGATCGCGGTCTGCTCGTCGCCAGCGACCAGGGCATCGAGGCGCACCAGTCGGTCCGCGACAAGGGTATGGCGGAGCCGATGGCCGTCAGCTTCTACGACCCCACCAACCCGGAGACCCGCGAATACGTCTGGGACCTCATCCGGCGCAACTACGTGTCGCATGGCATCGGGATCTGGTGGCTGGACGCCTCCGAGCCCGAGCTGAACCCGTCGCATCCGTCGAATCTGTCGCTCTTTGCCGGCCCCGGCGCGCAGGTCGTCAACATCTATCCGCGCGACAACGCCCGGCTCTTCGCCGAGGGGATGGCGGCAGACGGTCTCGCCCCGACTGTGCTGTTCTCCCGTTCGGCGTGGGCCGGCTCGCAGAAATACGGCACGGCCGTCTGGTCGGGCGACATCCCGGCGACCTGGGAGTCCCTGGCGATCCAGGTCCGGGCCGGTCTGAACATCGCGCTCTCCGGCATCCCGTGGTGGACCACCGACATCGGCGGCTTCCACGGTGGTGACGCATCCGACCCGCGCTACCGCGAACTGGTGATCCGGTGGTTCCAGTTCGGCGTGTTCTGTCCGATCTTCCGGCTGCACGGAGACCGCGAACCGCGCAACTCCAACGGCTACGCGGCGAGTGGTGGGCCAAACGAGCCCTGGTCGTTCGGCGATGAGGCGTACGAGATCATCGCGGGCATCATCCGGCTTCGCGAGCGGTTGCGGCCGTACGTCCACGAGCAGATGGAGCTCGCGGCGCGTACCGGGCTCCCGCCGATGAGACCGCTGTTCGTCGACTTCCCCTCCGATGAGGCCGCGTGGTCGATCGAGGACCAGTTCATGTTCGGGCCTGACATTCTCGTCGCACCGGTCCTCGCCCCCGGCCAGACCTCACGAGCGGTCTACCTGCCCGCCGGCGGGACGTGGACGGATGCGTGGACCGGCGAGACCCTGACCGGCGGGCAGATCGTGATGGTCGACGCGCCGCTCGAGCGCATCCCGGTGTTCACGTTCGAAGGCGCGGTGCTGCCGCTGCTGCCGGCCGAGCGGCCCGAGCCCGCTGTCAGTGCGACGACGGACGAGTTCGACCAGGCACTGCGCTAAGAGCTGGCCGTGCCCGGCCTGCCGGGCACCTCGCCCTGACGGACGGAAGCGTCGCACTACCTTCGTCCCGTCGCCCTAGGTCTACGTAGTGCGCTCGGAAGGAAGTAGTGCGGCAGGCGTGAATGTTGCGCTGTGTGACCGGCGGGTGGCGTGCATCCGCCGGCCTTACGTACTCTGGCGTGCATGACGCAACCGCTGGACCACAGCCTTCAGGACACTCTGCTCGAGTGCCATGACGGCTGCGCAGCGACCGCTCCGGGGCACGGGCTGTCGCTGATCCAGGAGCGGCTGGCCTCGGCCACGCCCGGCAAATGGGCGGATGCGGTGGTCGTCGCCGTGTCGGCGGCGGGCTGGATCGAGGTGGCTGTGCTCGCAGACGACAGCACGCACGTGCTGTGGAACCACGCCGACCGCACCGGTTCGGTGAGCGTCGGCGACCCTGTGGCCGTGCACTCGGTCTACGACGTACTGGCCGTCGGCGGCGCGAACTTCAACGTCCTCCGCGCCGGCGCTCTGTAAGAAGCGGCTACTTCATCGCTTTCATCGAGGTCATCATGGCCTCGCACGCTGCAGCCATCTCCTGACACGCTTTCGCGCACATCCGGCACTGCTCGTTCATGTCGACGTGCATCGTGCACTCTGCGGCGCACGCGGTCCCCATGACCATGCACGCCTGCATCATCGCCATCATGCTGTCCATGTCCATCGCGGCGGGGCGCATCATCATCCGCATCATGGTGTTGCTCATGTCGGCGCAGTTCATGCACATCGAAGCGCACTTCTCCATGCCCGCCATGCCCAGCGAACCGTCAGCGCACATCGTGCAGGCCTGCTCGCAGGCCGAGCACGCCTCCACGAGATTCTGCGCGGCCACCATGTCCATGCCCTCCATCATCGAGGTGCTCATCATCATGCTCATGTCCATGCGAATCTCCCTGGGTCGACTGCAGCCTTTGTGCGCGATTTTACGCGCGGCCCCGAACGAGGGATAGGGGTCGCGCAGACGCGGCGGACGCTGTCTCGCCGCACGTGTTGTTTCCCAGCGCACTTGGTCTACTTAGTGCGCTGGGACTTTGCTAGTGCGCCGACGTGATTTGCGCAGCGGCGGGCGGCCGTCAGCGCCCGAAGCGCTGCGCAGCAGGGCAGTCGAACGGATCCGCGCCGGCGGCGAGGCCGACCCGGTTCAGGTAGCGGATGACGATCCCGTACGACTGCGTGAGGGTGGTCTCGGTGTAGGCGATGCCCTTGTCTGCGCAGTACTCCATGGTGATCTCACGGGCGCGCTTGAGGTGGGGCCGGGCCATGTTCGGGAACAGGTGGTGCTCGACCTGGTGGTTGAGCCCGCCCATGAACGTGTCCATCACGACGCCGCCGGCGACGTTGCGCGAGGTCAGCACCTGGCGACGCAGGAAGTCGACCCGGGCGTCGTGCGGCAGGATGGGCATCCCTTTATGGTTCGGGGCGAAGGACGCTCCCATGTAGATGCCGAAGACCGCGAGCTGCACACCCAGGAACGCGAATGCCAGGCCGGGCGGAAGAAGGAGGAACAGCACCGCAAGATAGGCGCCGATACGCGACACGAGCATGATCGTTTCCAGCCAGCGCTTGTCGACCTTGCCGCGACCGAAGACGGTGCGGAAGCCGTGCAGGTGAAGGTTCAGCCCTTCGAGAGCGAGCAGCGGGAAGAACAGGTAACCCTGCCGCCTCGTGATCCAGGCGTACAGGCCGCGCGCTTTCGACGCATCCGTCTCGGTGAACGAGACGAAGTCACGCGCGATGTCGGGATCTTTTCCGACGATGTTCGGGTTCGCGTGGTGGCGGCTGTGTTTGGACATCCACCACGAATAGCTGATGCCGACGATCAGGTTGGCGATGGTCCGGCCGGCCACGTCGTTGGCTTTGCCCGACGTGAACACCTGGCGATGCGACGCCTCGTGCCCCAGGAAGGCGAACTGCGTCAGGATGATCCCCAGCACTCCGGCGAGGATGAGCTGGTACCACGAGTCACCGAGGAGCACGAAGCCGACCCCGACGGCACCGAGGGCGGCCACGAGTGCGGCGAACATCCCGATGTAGAAGCCGCGACGGCGCTCCAGCAGACCGGCATCCCGCACCGTGCTCAGAAGAGCCGAATACTCCGTCGTCGGATTGGTCTTGTCGCCACCGCGTTTCGGGCGGGTGAAGATGACCGTCGAAGACGACGTCGGAACTGTTGCAGTAGACACTGGGCCCCCAATCGTGCGAGCGAAAGCTCGGGCAACCGGGTCTAGGGCAACCGAGTAAAGACTATCGGGGCCACCTGCGCGTTGCGTGGGAGGTTCCAGAGAGTCCGTCACGTCGCCGGCACCCGGAGTGTCAGCCCTCTGTGCAATACCGTCAGCGTGACAGCGGAGGCGAGGCCGATGCTGTCGCCGTCGAGTTCGATCTCCTGCGGAATGCTGAAATGCACGTCGAAGCGGCGGGACTGGACGTAGCTGAGTCCCTTGAGGTCGGGCGAATTGCGCATCATCCACCGGCCCGGCCTGGTTTTGGAGAACAGTCCGTTCGTCGCCAGGCGGGAGCCGATCCCGGCCCATCCGATCGCCCCGCGCGGCCGGAAGACGACGACGTCGAGAAGACCGTCGTCGACGATCGCGTCAGGCAGGAGCAGGATGTTGGCGGTGAGGGTGCCGCAGTTGCCGACGATCACCGTGTGGGCGCGCAGGGAGAGAGAGCGTCCCCCGTCGATGCGATACCGCAACTGGACCTGCTTGTTGCCGATGACCGACCGGGCGATGGGGTCGACGTAGGCGAGCCATCCGATCCGGCTCTTCAACGCAACATCGGTGTTCGCGGCCATGTGGGCGTCGAGGCCGATCCCGGCCATCACGACGAACGCGCGCTTGACGGTCGCTCCGCCCGGTTCACGCGTGGTGGCGAACGCGATGTCGACGTCGCGCTCGACGCCGGTGAACGCCGTGCGGACGGCATGCGGGAGGTCGCCGAGGGTGAGACGCAGGTTGCGGGCGAGGAGGTTGCCGGTGCCGGCCGGAAGGAGGGCGAGCGGCACCCCCGCCTCGTAGATCTCCTCTGCGACGGCGCGGACCGTGCCGTCCCCACCGGCGACGAGCACGACGTCGGGCGCCGAAGCGATGGCCTCGCGGGCCGCGGAGGTGCCGTTGTCGTGTTCGCCGGTCTCGAACCAGAGCGTCGGCTCCCAGGCGTGGTCGGCTTCGGCGGTGGCGACCTCATCGCGCAGCGCCGTCACGGGCACCTTCGAGGGGTTGAAGACGACCGCGGCCAGGCGCCCGCGCTCGCTGTCCTTTCGTGTATCCATGGGTCGACGGAGCCTCACGAGTCGTCGGAGGCGCTCGCGTCTTCGCGGACGCGACGCCCCTCAGCGATCAGGGCGTTCTCTTTGGCGACCGACTTCTCGCTCAGTCTCGTGTCGCGGGGAGGCAACTGGATGGTCTCCTCGGCCGCGATTCCGGCCTGGAGTTCGCGGCCCCGCTCCAGCTCCGAGTCGAACTCGGCCCCGAACAGCAGCGCGAGGTTGGCGATCCAGACCCAGAGGAGGAACACGATCACTCCCGCCAGCGATCCGTAGGTCTTGGCGTAGTTCGAGAACACGGCGACATAGAGGCCGAAGAGGAGGGTCGCGACACCGAGCACGATCATCGCAAGAAGTGCTCCCATGCTGATCCAGCGGAATTTCGGCTGCCTGGCATTGGGGGTCGCGTAATAGAGCAGGGCGACGATGGCGACGACCACGACGAGCAGCACCGGCCACTTCGCGATCTCCCAGATGAGACGGGGCAACGTTCCGAGTCCCAGCGTGTCGCCGATAGCGCGCGTCACCGGTCCGGAGACGACGAGGATCAGAGCGACGATGGCGACGAGTACCAGGGTGATCACCGTGACGAGCAGCTGTTGCGGCTTCAGTTTCCAGAAGGGGCGGCCTTCGTCGATCTCGTAGATGCGGTTCATGGCGCGCGAGAACGCCCCGACATAGCCGGAGGCCGACCAGATCGCCAGGACGATGCCGAAGACCAGGGCGAATCCGGATGCCGGCGAGTTGACGGCGTTCTCGATGGGTCCGCGCAGCAGCTGCGCCGTCGAGCCCGGTGCCACGCTGCCGAGGATGCCGAGCAGGGCATCCGTCGCCTTTCGCCCCTGCCCGATGACCCCGAGCAGCGACACGAGGGCGAGGATCGCGGGAAAGATGGAGAGGATGCCGAAGTAGGTGAGCGCAGCGGCCATATCGGTGCACTTGTCCACGCTGAATTCGCGGAAGGTCCGCTTGGCGACGACTTTCCAGGACGGCCGCTCGACCTGCGCGGGCGTGTGCGGCTTGCGGGGGTCGTCAGGGGAGGGGGCATCGACCAGTCGTTCGCTGGCACCGACATCGGACACGGGCTTCTCCTTCCAGGGGCGTGCACGCTACACAACCCGCAGACGGAACGCAGGGTAAGTGCTTGACTTCCGCGGACGTGTCAGGTAGCCCGTTCGGAGAACGACTCCACGATCGCGCGGGCCATGTCGGACAATCGCCTCCCGCTGTTGCGCGCGCGAGTCCGGATCAGCTGGAACGCGGTGTCCATGTCGACATTCTCGGTGTGGGCGATGACGCCTTTGGCCTGCTCGATGACGACCCGGCTGTTCAGGGCGTACTGGAGCTGGCTGCGTGCCGCATCCGCCTCGCGGATCCATCTCTCATGCAGGATCCCGATCGTCGCCACGTCGGCGAGTGCACGCGCGGTGACCTCATCGTCGTCGGAGAAGCCCCCGGTGCGGTCGCGGAAGAGGTTCAGCGACCCGATCGTCTCCTTGCGGAGCCGGAGCGGGATGGCGTGCATGGATGCGTAGCCGACGTCGGCGGATGCGATCGCGAACGCAGGCCATCGCGCGTAGGTTGCGGCGATGTTCTCGACGTCGACGGTGCGACCCGTCAGGTAGGCGTCGACACAAGGCCCCTCGCCTTCGCCGAGCTGCAGCAGACCGATGAGTTCGCTGCGCTCGCTGGTGGACGCGACGACTTCGAGCCTTCCGTCGGCGTCCGGGATCAGGATGCCCGCGTCGGTGGCCTCGAGCAACTGGGAACAGCGTTCGACGAGGACGTGGAGCAGGTCGACGATGTCGTAGTCGTCGACCAGCGTGTCGGCGAGAGTGACGAACGCCTCGGCGAGCTGACGTTCCCGGGTCGGAGCCGTCGGGTCGGACTGCTTGGTGTTCGCGTTGCCGCCTGGAGTCCGGGTTTTCACACTCCATCGCCTCCTTCATCGGTGAAATTCATCCGCCTGCCCACCAGGTCGGCGGCTGTCTCCCGCACGGTGCGTCCGGAGGCGAAAGCATGCGCGCGCAGCAGTGCCAGGGCGTTGTCGGCGCTGAGCTGCATCTGGGCGATGATCATCCCGGTCGCCTGGTGAACCTCACGACGGGAGAAGTCGGCCTTCTCCCAGTTGTCGTCGTCGGTGACGGGAAGCCGGTGCATCGCCAGCCGCACGACCTGGGTGGCGACCACGTCGGCAAGAACCAGCGCCTGGGAGATCAGAGCGGGCGTCATCGGCGCCGGGGTCGTCGCATACAGGTCGACGGCACCGACGTTCAGGGGGCCGAAGGTGAGAGGGAAGGCGTAGACCGCGTGGATGCCGGCCCGGCCGATCGCTTCCTGAAGCAGCGGCCACCGCGACGTCGATTCATCGTGCTGGTCGAAATCGATCGAAGGCGCCTTGGTTGCCAGCGCATCCCAGCCCGGCCCGATCCCGAAGTCGATCTGGAGTTCATCCAGACGCGCCGCCTCGTCGTCGGAGGCGCACACGGTCTCCGACCCGAAGGGTGGGCCGAGCGTGGAGACGGCAGCGTGGCTCACGGGCAGCGCATCCAGGAACGGCGTGCAGAAGCTGGTCCCGTTCTCGAAAGCTTGCGACAGACTCTGGACGGCATCCGAAAAGGTCTCAGGCGAATTCAAGAGCGCGCTCGGCTGCTCCGACGGGCTCCGGTGCAAGAAGGAGGACACCGGACTGATTCGCTGAGATGGTCAGCTGCTCCAGCCATTTCCGGTTCAGGCTCGGATAGACCGGGCACGAGTAGATGAACTCGAGCGCCACCGCAGGGCTGAGCCACAGCACGTGCAGAACGTCATCCTGCCCCCGGAAGGTCAGGAGGAAATTCTCGGAACGCCGCAGCTTGCCGGCTATGACGAATTGCAGGTGTGCGAGGTCGCGATCGTCGAATTCGATCGAGCGTCCGTTCGCTCCGTAGATCAGGGTTCCCATGACTTCTCCATCCCTGGGGGGCGAGGTCTGGGCCCGTAGTACACCAAGTGTAGCTGCGTCCGGGCCGGCCGAACAGGACTCGGACGAAGGACTCAGCGACCCCTTGTCGACCCCTTGTCCGCACCCGCGGGTACCCCCACACGCGCCCGAGGGCAACCCCTTGATGTATGAGTCTGCTGCACGAACACTGAGTGCATCCCCGCGGTCAGACTCGACACTGTCGACCGCCCACGACTGTAAGGAACGAATCATGACAGACATCTACTCGAAGGCCGCGCCGAACGGCTACCCGATCGACGACACCCAGGACGAGTCGACGAAAGAGGTCGTCGCCGAGCAGGCCGGCGCCCTGAAGGACGAGGTCGTCGAAGGTGGCGGCCGCGTTCTCGACACCGCCAAGGACAAAGCCGGAGACGTCGTCCACGAGGCGAAGTCGCAGGCGACCGACCTGCTGCACCAGACCCAGGCCGAGCTTCGTGAGCAGGCGACCATTCAGCAGCAGCGTGTGGCGGATGGCCTCAAAGCTGTCAGCGACGAGCTGAACCAGATGGCGCGCAACTCGTCAGGTGGCCTCGCCTCGGATCTCGTTTCGCGCGCAGCGGCGCGGACCGGAAGTGTCGCTTCGTACCTGGATGCACGCGACCCCGGTTCGCTCGTCAGCGAACTCAAGGCTTACGCGGCCCGTCGACCCGGTGCGTTCGTCGCGGCGGCCGTCGTCGTCGGCGCGGTAGCCGGACGCCTGACGCGTTCACTCGCCAGCGGTCCGGCCGACGATGCATCGCCCGCAAAGGGATCCTCGGTTCCGAGTGGATTGCGTGAGCAGACCCCGGTCCGGCCTCCTGAGGTCCGCACGCCGACCATCCAGAACGCCTCGACCTACACCACGACGCCGGGCGCGCCTACGGATGCGACCACGCCGACGGATGCGACCACGCCGCTGTACTCCGCGCTCATCACGGACCGCGATGACGTTCAGAACCCGGATGCCATCTGATGACGGACATCCACACTCCTTCTGAGCAGAAGGCTGCGAACACGTCGCTCGGCGACCTCCTCGGCGAGGTCACCCGCGACCTGTCGACCCTGATGCGGCAAGAGATCGAGCTCGCGAAAGCAGAGCTGACCCAGTCCGCGAAGCGCGCAGGCAAGGGCGCAGGGCTCTTGGGCGGCGCCGGGTACTCGGCGGCGATGGGCGTCCTGTTCATCTCGATCGCGGTCTGGTGGGCGCTCGGCTACCTCGTCGGCAACGCGTGGTCCGGGCTGATCGTCGCCGTCGTCTGGCTGATCGTCGCCCTCGTGCTCTATCTTCGCGGCCGCACGGCCATCAAGTCGATCCAGGGCGCGCCCCAGACCGTCGACACCCTCAAAGAGATCCCCGAAACACTGAAACGAAATGAAGAGAACCGATGAGCAACAATCCGGATGAAATCCGCTACAACATCGAAGAGACCCGCCGCGACCTCGGCGAGAACGTCGACGCGCTGGCCGACAAGGTGAGCCCCACGAAGATCGCCGAACGCCAGGCGGACAAGGTGAAGGGCGCGCTCCGGTCGGCTCGTGAACACCTGATGGGCTCCGTGTCGGATGTCCACGATTCCGCATCGGGCGCTGTGTCCGATGCAGCCGACAAGGCTCAGGCCACCGTCAAGGGCAACCCGCTCGCTGTGGGTCTGATCGCCGTCGGTATCGGCTGGCTCGCCGCATCCCTGATCCCCGCGACGGATGCCGAGGAGAAGCTGGCGGCATCGGCGAAGGATGCGGCCCAGCCGCTGATCGACGATCTGGCGACGACGGCGAAGGACGTCGCCGGCAACCTGAAGGAACCTGCGCAGGAAGCGCTCGACGCTGTGAAATTCACCGCTACGGATGCGGTCGAGTCCGTGAAGGCGGAGGCGGCCGACGCCGCCGACGGCGTCAAGGAGCAGGCGCAGGCCAGTAAGGATGCGGTCAAGGAGAACGCGTCGCCCAGCACAAGCGAGGGCTGGAACCCGCAGTAGCCCGGGCGATGCCGAAGCGTGCCCGATGTGCGGACCGGGGGGTCACGCGCATCGGGCACGGCTGTGCGCCAGGCGCACCGGGAAAGCTCAGGAGGGTCCCTGGGTGGTCAGCGGCCCACCTGAGCCGCCCTGGTCGCGATGCTCCGCGAACGCCGCATCGACCTCATCCTCGCTGATGACCTGCATCCCGCCGGTGCGCGCCGCCTTCAGCGAGAGCGCCTCGACCCATCTCGGGTTGATGTTCGGCGGCCTGCTGCCGGCGAACCGGAACGTGAGGTGGGACTCGCGGCTGATCCACAAGCTGATCCGCCCCGACCCTTTCTCGGCGGGGATCGTCCAGTTGAGCAGGAAGCTTTCGTGACGCAGCAGCTTCGCGACGATGGCCAGTTTCATGTGCGCGAGAAGACGGTCGTCGAACTCGTACTGGTCACTGCCATATTGGAGGATGCCCATGAGATAAGTGTGGCCTCAGCAGGGGAAATCCACTAAGGATTGCGGCCACGAACCTGTGGATTCTTTCAGACCGAAGGGGTATCTTCCCGCGGCTCGGGCACGTACTGTGGGCGGTCGCGAGAAAGGCTCAAGAAATGAATGCGGTCAAATCCCTGTGGGACATGGTGCGTGGGGACCCCGTGTTCATGCGCCGCGTCAACGGCTGGTTGGCGATCTTCTGGGTGATCATGATCCCCGTTTCGATCGCAACGGGCTGGGTCAACAGCGTCGTCTACGTTTCGGCCCTGTCGCTGTGGGCGCTGGTGTCCGGTCACTGGTCCGCCTGGCAGGCGGCGCGTGTCGAAGTGAAGCAGCAGGACGACGCGAAGAAGAAGGACGAAGAGGACGTGCCGGCCGAAGTCGTCGACGCACTGGTCGAACGCACCGACGTTTCGCTGGCCGACAGCGACGACTCGGGCAGCCGGACCAGCCCGACCAACTCGACCCGCCCCAACGACCTGAAGGGCGTCAGGGAGCTATGACACCCGCATCGGAGTTCAGCCACTGGCATGACACCCGGCTCCGTCTGCTCATCATGGCGATCGTCGGGATCGTCGTCGGGGTCGTCGTCACCCTCACGGCCGGCGCGCAGTACGGGATCACGGCCGGGTGGGCGGCGGCCTGTGCGCTGTACATCGGCTGGGCCTGGGTCTCGGTAGGGCGGCTGGATGCGCACCAGGCCGAGCGCTACGCAACGCGCGAAGACCCGAACCGCGGGATCGCGGAAGTCCTCCTCCTGATCGCCAGCGTCGGCAGCATCGTCGCCGTGGTGATCCTGATCGGCGGCGCCAAGAACGAACCAGGAGCGGGCAAGCTGATCATCCCGATCGTCGCTCTCCTGAGCGTTGCGCTGTCGTGGTTCCTCATCCACACGCTCTTCACGCTCCGCTACGCCTCGCTCTACTACACGGGGACGAACGGCGGAATCGACTTCAACGAGGACGAGCCTCCCAACTACCTCGACTTCGCCTACGTCGCGTTCACCCTCGGTATGACCTACCAGGTCTCGGACACGGACCTGAAGACGCGCCCTATCCGGGCGACCGCGCTGCGGCAAGGGTTGCTGTCCTACCTGTTCGGCGCGGTCATCCTCGCCTCGGCCGTGAACCTCGTCGCGGGCCTCGCCAAGTGATGGCGGCGCGCCCTCCCCGCCTTTCCGTCGGCTGTCAACCCCGTTAACTTCGTCCGCCGGTCGGCCTACCGTTCGAGGTCGGGTCGACCGAAAGGACCATCATGGCTACAGGGCAGACGAAGTCAGCACAGAAGGCATCAGGCAAGGCGAGCGCTTCGGCGGGCGTGCATCGGACGAAGCGCGAGCGCTCCGAGCACGGCTTCGTCGCGTCGCCGGCACTCGCGGAGTGCCTCCAGCGCGTGCAGGCCGACCTGATCGAACTGCACCTGCAGGGCAAGCAGGCGCACTGGAACATCGTCGGAAAGAACTTCCGCGACCTGCACCTGCAGCTCGATGAGATCGTCGAGTCGGCGCGCGAGTTCAGCGACGTCATCGCGGAGCGACTCCGTGCGCTCCACGCGAGCCCGGACGGCCGGAGCGGAACCGTCGCGAAGGCGACGAGCCTGCGGCAGTTCCCGAACGGCGAAGTTGATACGGCAGCGGCGGTCGACCTGATCACCGAGCGCCTGGAGGCGGTCGCCGGGACGGCCCGCGACGTGCACGACCAGGTGGACGACGAAGACCCGACGAGCGCGGACCTCCTGCACCAGATCATCGCGACGCTCGAGCAGTACGCGTGGATGGTGAGCGCGGAGAACCGTACGCCGGCCTCGAAGTGACATCGGCGGGCGAGCGCTACCTGGAGGCGGCCGCCATCTGCGACGGGCAGGTGGCGCCGCTTCTCGGTGTGCTCCGCGACGCCGACCCGGCTGCGCTCGCGCCTCGTGCCGGCTCGAGACCCGGCGCGACCGCGGAACGTCATCGGTTCCTGGCACGCACCGCGGCTGCCGACGTCACCGCGGCCCGCGTGCTCGAGCCGCACCTCGACGCTCTCGCCATCCTCGCCGAAGCCGGGCTCCCGCAGAACGAGCCCGGGCACACCTGGGGCGTGTTCGCCGCCGAGGCGCGCGACGCCGTCCTCGTCGCCACGCAGCACGATTCGTCATGGGTGCTCGATGGCGTGAAGCCGTGGTGCTCTCTCGGCGGCCGGCTGACGGATGCGCTGGTGACCGCCCGCACCGCATCCGGCCAGCGTCGTATGTTCCACGTCGAGCTCACCTCGGTGACCGTGATCGCCGAGCCGGCGACCTGGGTGTCGCGCGGTCTCGCCGATGTGGAAAGCGGCCCTCTCCGCTTCGAGCGAGCGGCCGCCGAACCGATCGGAGACTCTGGCTGGTACCTGTCGAGGCCCGGCTTCCGCTGGGGCTCGATCGACGTCGCCGCCGCCTGGTGGGGCGGATGCCTTCCACTGTTCTCGGCGCTGCTCACGCGCGCGCAGCCTGAGTCGGCGAGCCCGCTGCTGTGCGCCCGCGTCGGGCGGCTGTTCCGGATGCTCGACAGCACACGCCTCGCACTCGAGCGTGCAGCACAGGTCGTTGACGCGAAGAGCGTCGAATCAGTCGAAGGGGGCCCGGTCGGCGAGGACGCCGCGGCGGTGCTCGCCCACTCGGTTCGCGGAACAGCGGCGGATGCCGTGGCCGAGACCATCTCTGCGGCCCACGATCTTCTCGGGCCGGCCGTCTTCGGGTTCGACGAGTCGCTCGCCCGGCGCGCGGCCGACCTGGAGATGTATGTCTCTCAATACCATCGCGGCCCCGACGACGTCTCCCTTGTCGCGCACCTCGGCGGATCGGCCGCGTGGTGGTGACGTTCGACGCCCGTGCGGCCGTGACCAGCCCCGAAGCCTGGGACGAGTGCGCGGAGTGGGCGGGCATCCCGACGTTCGACGGAACCGAGTTCGGCGCGCTCGACCAGGTCGTCGTGTTCTCGGCTCATGCGGACGACGAGACGCTGGGCGCCGGCGGACTTCTTGCGCGGGTCGCCGGCCACGGCATCCCGGTCCGTGTGGTGGTGGCGACAGGCGGGAGCGAGCGCATCGCCGAGCTCCGCGACGCGCTCAGCGAGCTGGGCGTGCCTGCCGAGGTCGAGGCGCTCGGGCTCACTGACGGCGACCTCAAGAACGAGTCCGACCGGTTGCGAGCACACGTCGAGAGCGTGTTGAGCGGCTGCACGGACCGGTGGCTGGTCCTGGCCCCGTGGCCGGGAGACCGCCACGGCGACCACCGCACGCTCGGCCGCGAGGTCGGAGAGATTCTTCAGGCGACGAACGCGACCCTGCTGTTCTATCCGGTCTGGCTGTGGCAGTGGGGGACGCCAGACGATGTGCCGTGGGCCCGGCTGATCGACGCCGCGCTGTCGGCGCAAGAGCAGCAGATCAAGGCCGCGGCGATCGACCGCTTCACGAGCCAGCTGGAGTCACCGTCGAACCCGTCGGGCGTGCTCACCCCGGAGTTCGTGCTGCATGCCGCCACCGCGCCCGAGGTTCTCATCCGCCCGGAATGGTCGGTGAACGATGCGCACTTCGAGGACCTCCACCGGCGGCTCGGTGATCCCTGGTCCGTCAGGACCGATTGGTATGAGCGGCGCAAACGCGCCCTGACCGTCGCCTCCCTCCCGCGCGAGCGCTACGGGCGTGCGCTCGAACTGGGATGCTCGATCGGCGAGACGACCGCATCCCTCGCCGAGCGTTGCGACGCGCTCGTCGCCGTCGATCACGCAGCGGCGGCAGTGGCGACTGCATCCGAGCGGGTGGCCGACTTCGCCCAGGTGAGCGTCGAACGGATGCGCATCCCCGCCGCCTGGCCCGACGGGGACTTCGACCTCATCGTGATCTCCGAGCTCGCGTACTACCTCGCGGCCGACCAGTGGGAGCGCACGATCGACCGCTGTCGCGAGTCGCTCGCGCCGCGCGGGAACGTGCTGCTGTGCCACTGGCTCGGCGACTCGGACGACTTCGCCCAGACCGGCGAGGCCGCCCACGAGGCCTTCCGGGCGAGGTCGGGCCTGACCCAGGTGGTCGCGCATCGCGAGCCCGGGTTCCTCCTGGAGGTCTTCGCGTGACGGCGACGATCGAGCGCATCGTCGTCGTCGTTCCGGCGCGCGACGAGGCCGGCACGCTGTCGCGCTGCCTCGAGTCGGTGCAGGACGCGGTCGACAGGGCCGGCCTGCCGGCGACCGTCGTTCTCGTGCTGGATTCCTGCACCGACTCGTCCGCCGAGATCGCCGCCACGTTCCCGGAGGTTCGTGTGACGACGACCGACTTCGCCAACGTGGGGCGCAGCCGTGCGTGGGGCGTCACGCACGCACGCGTGCCGGCGGAGGCCGACCCGGATGCGGTCTGGCTCGCGACGACGGACGCCGACAGCGTCGTGCCGGTCGGCTGGCTCACCGAGCACCTGCGTGCGGCGGAGGAGGGAGCGCACGCGTTCGTGGGAGCGGTCGTGCCCGTGCTCCACGAGCTCGACCCCGAACGGCGACGCGTCTGGATGCGCACCCACCCGCCGGGCGCGACCGTCGGGCATGTCCACGGCGCGAACCTCGGCCTGCGCCTGTCCGCCTACACGGCCATCGGCGGCTTCACCTTCCTCGAGACGGGTGAGGACGTCGACATCGTCGGGCGCCTGCGCGAGCGACAGGTCCGGATCGCGGCCTCGGATGCGCATCCGGTCGTCACGTCCAGCCGGCTGACCGGCCGGGTGCATGACGGGTACGCGCAGTACCTCGCCGGCCTCGCGCCGACCGCCTCGTGACCGGATGCGCGTCAGCCGGCGGCGGGCACCTTGCGTTCGAGGCCGTTCAGCAGGAACGACCGCACGGCGTGCACATCCTCGAATAAGGCCCGGGTGTCCGGGTTGCGCAGCCAGTTGAGCCGGAGGCCGTCGAACAGGTAGCGCAGCATCCTCATCGCCGTGTCGGGGTCGGCGAACTCGCGTTCGATCACGGGGCGGAGGAGCTCGATGTTCCGCGCGTTTCGAGCGGCGAACCAGCTGTGTGCGGGGTGGTTCGGGTCGAGGGCCTCGGCTTCGAGTGCGTCGAAACTGCGCTGGTCGTCGACTCGCTCGACGTAGTAGGCGGCGGCGGCGTCGATCAGGTCGGCGAAGGACTGCTCGCCGAGGTCTTCGGGCACGATCGCCGCGATGTCGACCTCGTCGCGGTGCTCGAGCACCGCTTCGAGAAGGGACTGCATGTCGGGGAAGTAGTACATCAGCCCCGGGGCGCTCATCCCACACCGCGTCGCCACGGCGCGGAGGCTGAGGGACCGGTAGCCTTTCTCGGCGATCACCTGGTGCGCGGTCTCGACGATCTCCGCTCGACGGGCCTCGGGGGTCAGGCGACGGGCCACGGGAACCTCCTCAGGGTCTGCTCGGATGAACGCTATCGTGAGCCGTGTGCCTATCTTATAACTGCCAGATTGCTGACGTCGCGCACCCCCAGTTCGCGGCACATTTGGCGCGGACAGACAGAATGGTCTAGCTAACCAAGCGGTCTACGGACATACTGGCGTCTGGAACAGTCACGTCAACCCGAAGGACAACGTCTGTGTACCAGGTTCATAACCCGACCCATGACAGCGCACAGCTGCTCGTCCGCCGTCTCGAGCGCGACCTGCGCTGGGCGAAGGATCGCCGCCGCCAGCACGAACGCGAGATCGAAGAAGCCCGTCGGCTTCTCGAAGCGAAACCGCTCGCGCTCGCGGGCAAGACGCCCCAGGTCAGCCTCGTCGCTCTGCTCGTGATCGCCGGAGGCTACTGGGCCGCGGTGGGTGCGCGAGTGCCCGCCGGGTGGATGACCATCGTCCAATGGCTCGCCGTTGCGCTCCTGCTCGGCGTCCTCGCAGGGGCACTGGCGTCGCTGCTCAGGGCGCGAGCGCGGCGTGCCGCCGCCCGCACGGTGCTGGCCACCCACGCAGCCCGGCTCGCGCACACGCAGTACCACCTCAACCAGGCCGTCCACGCGTACGTCGACGCGCACGTCGAGGCGCGCAACGCCCGCCCGCTCCGCCTGGTCTCGTCGCGGCGAGCGTGACACTCCCGGCCCAGCGTGCCCGATACACCGGGCACACTCGACCGGAACGTGCACCCTCGGCCCCGGCGGGCCGACGCCCACCGGCCTCTTGACGCGCACGCGGACGCGGGTATTGGGTAAGCAGTATCGCCCGCGAGCGCGTTCGGACGTCCTCACCGGTCGACAGGGAGGTCATCCGTGGGCAAGAAGAGCGGCGACGGCAGCCAACAGAAGCTCGGTCGCAAGCAGTATGAGGCCGAGATGGCCGTCCTCCAAGGCGAACTCGTCGCACTGCAGGAGTGGGTGAAGGCGACCGGCACCAAGATCTGCATCGTCTTCGAAGGTCGCGACACGGCCGGCAAGGGCGGCACGATCAAGCGGATCGTCGAGCGCGTGAGCCCTCGCGTCTTCCGCGTCGTCGCGCTCCCGACGCCGACGGATCGCGAGAAGTCGCAGATGTACGTGCAGCGGTACCTGCCGCATTTCCCGGCCGCCGGCGAGGTGGTCATCTTCGACCGGAGCTGGTACAACCGGGCCGGGGTCGAACGGGTGCTGGGCTTCTGCACGCCCGAGCAGTCCGACGCGTTTCTGCGGATGGTGCCCGCGTTCGAGAAAGCGATGGTCGACGCCGGGATCATCCTGCTCAAGTACTGGCTCGAAGTCAGCGAAGAGGAGCAGACCCGCCGGCTGGAGAGCCGCATCAACGATCCGCGCAAGACGTGGAAGCTCTCGCCGATCGACCTGAAGTCGTACAGCCGCTGGTACGACTATTCGCGCGCACGGGACGCCATGTTCGAGGCGACCGACACGGCGTGGGCCCCGTGGTTCGTCGCCGACAACGAGAACAAGAAGCGCGGCCGCCTCAACATCATCAGCCACCTGCTCAGCCAGGTGCCGTACGAAGCTCCGCGGCAGCACGATGTGGAGTTGCCGAAACGCCAGAAGGCCGGCGACTACCGTGAACCGGCCCTGACCGTTCGGCGGATCCCGACCCCGTTCTGAGCACCACCGCCCCGCACCACCAGCGTTGAGGAGGAAGTCATGGAGACGGCAACTGCTGAGACACCGTGGTACTCGATCGCCCCGGATGAGGCCGCCACCCGGCTCGAGGTGGACCCGGCTCAGGGCCTGACGTCGGCCGAAGCCCAGAAACGACTTCAGCAGTACGGCCCGAACGAGTTGGAGGCCGCCAGGCCCGAGCCGGTCTGGCGGCGGTTCCTGAAGCATTACCGCGACTACATGCAGATCGTGCTCGTCGTCGCTGCAGCCGTCAGCCTGGTCATCCATGAATACCGCACTGCCGTGGGCCTCTTCATCCTGACCTTGTTCAATGCGTGGCTGGGCTACCACCAGGAGGGCAAGGCGGAGGCGGCCGCGGCGTCCTTGAGCACGATGATGAAGTCGATGGCCAAGGTGCGCCGCGACGGTGACATCGTCGAGATCGAGTCCTCCCAGATCGTCCCGGGCGACATCGTCGTCGTCGACGCCGGCGACCGGGTCCCCGCCGACGGGCGAATTATCCTCGCCGCGACGCTGCAGATCGAGGAGGGGGCGCTGACCGGCGAGAGCGTCGCGGTCGAGAAGGATGCTGCCACGATCGACCATCCCGATGTCGGGATCGGCGACCGCCTCGACATGGCGTTCATGAACACCAACGTGACGCGCGGTCACGGCGAGATCCTTGTCACCACCACCGGGATGGGGTCGGAGGTGGGCCACATCGCCGGCCTGCTCTCGGAGCAGAAGGTGGAGAAGACCCCGCTCACCAAGCAGGTGGACCGCCTCACGATCTTCATCATCATCGCCGCGCTGTTCGCTTTCGTCGCCATCGTGATCATGGGCCTGGCCCAGGGCAACTCGTTCGCGGCGCTGTTCAGCATCGGCGTGGCGCTCGCCGTCGGCTCGATTCCGGATGCGCTCCCTGCCGTCGTCACCACGATCCTCTCTGTCGGCTCGATCAACATGGCGAAGCAGAACGCCATCATGAAGGTGCTGCCGGCCGTCGAGACGCTGGGGTCGACCTCCGCGATCAACTCCGACAAGACCGGCACCCTCACCCTGAACCAGATGACGGTGCGTGAGATCTCGACCGTGCGGCACCGCTACACGGTGACCGGTGAGGGCTACAGCTTCGACGGCCAGGTGCAGCTCACGAGCGGCGAGGAGGAACGCAACCTCGATTTCGTGATGTACCCGTGCGCGCTCTGCAACGACTCCGACATCACCGACGGCCAGGTGGTCGGCGATCCGACCGAGGGTGCGCTGTATGTGCTCGCCGAGAAGGGCGGGGTGGATGTCCGCGAGTTCCGCAAGAACAACCCGCGGGTCGCATCCGTGCCTTTCGACTCCGACTACAAGTTCATGGCGACGTTCCATCGGATGCCCGGCGATGACGGCCTCCCGGTGATCCGCGCGTACGTGAAGGGCGCGCCCGACGTCCTGCTCAGCAGGTCATCGACGGCACGGATGTCAGCCGACCACAACGAACCGTTCACCGACGGGATGCGCGCACAGGTGCTCGCCGAGAACGAACGCATCGCCGGCCAGGGCCGTCGCGTGCTCGCCCTCGCGCAGCGCGAGTTCGACGCAGCGACCTTCGACCCGTCCGGCGACATGATGGCCCTGATGCAGGATCTCGAGCTGACCGCGCTGATCGGTGAGGTCGACCCGCCGCGGGCCGAGGCCGTCGCCGCGATCGGGGAGGCGAGACGGGCGGGCATCCGGGTCCGGATGATCACGGGCGACCACGCGGTCACGGCGGCCGCGATCGCGGATGAGCTCGGCATCGAGGGTCGGGCGGTGACCGGCGCCGAGTTCGCCGCGATGAGCGACGCGGAGGCGGACGCCACGGTGGACAGCATCGGCGTGATCGCCCGGGTGGCCCCCGAGCACAAGGTCAGGCTGGTGGAGGTCCTGAAGCGCAAGGGCAACATCGTCGCCATGACCGGCGACGGCGTGAACGATGCGCCCGCGATCGCGGCCGCCGACATCGGCATCGCCATGGGCATCACCGGCACCGATGTCGCCAAAGGCGCCGCAAAGATGATCCTCGCCGACGACAACTTCGCCACCATCATCGCTGCGGTCAAGGAAGGCAGGCTCGTCTACGACAACCTGCAGAAGTTCATCCGCATCCAGGTCGCCAACCTGTACATGTTCATCCTCGCCTTCATCGGTTCGAGCGCTTTCGCGATCGCAGGCACGGCGCTGCTCAGCCCCGCACAAGTGTTGTGGATCCACCTCGCGATCGTCGCGCCGATCGGCGCCGTGATGGGCCTGGACCTCGCGACGCCGGGCATCATGGACCGCAAGCCCCGCCCGTTCAACCAGCCGATCATCGTGCGGTCGATGATGGTTCGGCTGCTCGTCGACGGACTGTACATGGCGGCGGCGACGCTGATCATCGTTCAGATCGGCAAGACGACCTACGGCTCGCTCGAGGTCGGCCAGACGATGGCGATGGTGGGGCTGGCGGTGATGAACATCTTCCTCGCGCTGAACCTGAGGTACCCGGAGGAGAGCGCCTTCGGGTCGTCGACCTTCAGCAACCCGAAGCTGCTGTGGGCGTTCGGCTGGGCCCTGCTCGGCTCCATCCTGATCACGCAGACGAAAGCGCTCCAGGGGGTGTTCCACACGGTTCCGCTGTCCGCGACGCAGTGGGGGATCTGCATCGTGCCCGGTGTCGTGCTGCTACTCCTCGGCGAACTGCTGAAGGTGATCCTCCGGGCCCGGCGGCGTCGCCAGGCCGCCCGTCGCGCCGTGTGAGCTACGAGCTCGTCGTCAGGGTGTAGTGCCCGGATGCGCATCCGCTGACGCTCCAGCCGCCGGGCACCTCCGTCAGCTCGACGTTCGTGACACCCACCGTGTGCACCACTGGCCTGCTCGCGCCCGGAACCCACACGTCGAGTCCGCAGGCGCGCCGGTCGGCCCGCCCGGCGAGCAGGATGTCCGAGCCCTGCGCTGCGAGCGTCGTGATGCGTCCGGGCGCCGAGCGGGGGTAGGCCCGACCCAGAATCCGGAGCAGGTCGTCGCGGGCCGGGCCGTCTCCGCCGGTCGCGCAGTTCTGCACCATGATGCCGTTTCCGGTGTCTCCGATGCCGTTCTGGGGGTCTCCGCAGGCCTGCTTCCACACCCAGTAGGCGCTGCCCAGGGCACGCGCATCCTCGGCTTTCGCGTAGCGGGTGAGGCGCGCATCCACGTCTTTGACGTCACCCCAGTAGCCGTACTCGCCCGACCAGAGCGGCACGCCGTATTCGTCGGCGACGCGCTGCGCGAGGCCGAACTGGCGTTCGAGCCCGACGATCGCGGGGATCCCGAGCGACCGGTCCATGGTGATCGACTCGGCGTAGAGGTGCGGCGAGAACACGATGTTGCGGTCGCTGGTGAAGCCCGGCGTCGGGCCGCTGTCGAAGCCGAGCCCCGACCAGAGGATGCTCGGCTCCACGAACACGATCTGCGGGGCGCCGGATGCGCGGATCGCCTTGATCGCCCGGTCGTAGAACTGGCCGAGCTGGTACGACGTCGTGACCGGCGCCGTCTCGCCGAAGCCCGGCTCGTTCAGCAGATTGTAGCCCGCGACCGTCGGGTCGTCGTGGAAGGTGGCGGCGAGCATCCGCCAGGTGCGGATGAGCGCGCTCTGGACGCCCTCGGTGTCGAAGTAGAAGTTCTGGAACGCGCGGTCGCCGGCGGGGGAGATGTCGCGACCGGTGAACTGGCAGCGCGGTGCGCCATCCGTGATCGTCGCCCACGCGGGTGCGCCGTCGTAGCCCCACATCGGGTCCGTGCCCGGTCGGCAGGAGGTGCCGTCCGGTGTCGCTCCGTTCCACCAGCCGTCCTGGTGCATGTCGAGCACCACGTATACGCCGTGCTCTTTCGCCCAGCCGACCGCCTCGGTGATCCGTTTCAGGTAGGACTCGTCGAACTTTCCGCGCGACGGCTCCAATGCCGACCACGACAGGTTCAGCCGCACGACGTTGAACCCCTGCGCGGCGATGCCCGCGAAGTCGCGCTCGGTGAGCGGACGGGTCGCGGCCACGCCGGCGCGCGGCTGGTAGAAGTCCACGAGCTGGTTCACGTTGACTCCGCGCAGCAGCACCTGGTTTCCGTGGCCGTCGGTGATGATTCGCCCGTCGGCGCGGAGGAAACCAGCGGGGGCGGATGCGGCGGATGCGGCGGATGCGGCGGATGCGGCGGCTGCCTCCGGTGTCGTCACCGGCAGCGTGAGCGCCGCGATCACAGCCACTGCAGCGGCGGATGCGGCGGCGAGCCGCGGCACCCGTGACCAGCCTCGGGCGCGCATCCGGTCGGCGACGATCGCGCTCACGCCGACGATCCAGCCGATGCACGCGCCGAACGCGAGCCCGTCGGAGACGGCGACGTAGGAGCCCATCAGGGGCCACAGGTCGCCGTTCAGGCCCCCGTCGACGGCGAAGGCGATGACCGCCTGTACGAGACCGACCACTCCGCCGGCGACGAGGGCCGCGAGCCATCCGCCCAGCAGGCCGGGGACGCGGGCGCGCATCCAGCGGACGCAGAGTGCGGTGGCGGCAGCGATCAGGAGCATGGCGACGATCACGGACACAGCGCCGCGGTCGGGCCGGGCGGCCGGAACGCCGGGTGCGTACACGGCGCCCGTCCACCACACCCCGGAGAGCACCGGGGCGACGACCGCGAAGACTGCAGCCGGGATCCAGACCGAGCCCGCGGCGGCGGTCTTCCGCGTGCGGAACAGCGGCCATAGCGCTCCTGCCGGGTACAGCTCGCGCCTCGTCGGGCCACCGAACCAGCGGGCGAACGCCGCGACGATGAGCGCGGCCGGGATGGCCTTCGCCGTCACGTAGCCGGCGGACCACGCGGCGACAGGCAGGTTCCCTGTCATGACCAGGCACGCAGCGGCCTGCGCCAGCAGTACCGCGAGGACCACCCCAGCGGTGAGGGTCCAGAAGCGGTCGCCCGCGCCTGCCGCCGCCCACCACACCACACCGAGCAGCACCGGTACGAACACGACGTACGGAGCGAAGGGCCACACGCCGGCCTCCAGCCGCGGCTGTGCTCCGGACCAGCCGACCAGGGCGAGCAGGCCGGTGGGGTCGGCGAGCGCCTGGACGATGACCAGGGCGAGCATGGTGGACACCGCGACAACGGGACGTCGGACCGACTTCATGACACTCCATCGTGACAAGGTGGTTGTGATCGGTCGATTGTACATAACTATCGATCGATCGATCGGACGGTGCTACGCTGCTCGAACGCCATAGGGGAGGATGTGCATGAGTTCGTCGGCCGCGCCACCATCCGTTCGACGGGTCGCATCCGAGCGGATCGTCCTGCCCGACGCGATGGCGACACCGGATACGCGCGGCAGAATCCTCGAGGCAGCGCTCGGCTTGTTCGCCGAGAGAGGCTACGCCGGAACCTCGATTCGCGACATCGCCGGTGCAGTGGGGATCCAGTCGGCGACGCTCTACGGGCACTTCCCGTCGAAGGAGCACATCCTCGCCGAACTCGCCCAGGCCGGGCACGAAGCGCACCGGCGCAGGCTGGCGGATGCCATGGCCGGCGCAGGCGCGGACCCGGTCGACCAGCTCGCCGCGCTTGTGCGCGCCCATGTGCTGTTCCACACCGAATTCGCGATGCTCGCCATCGTCGCCAATGCCGAGCTCGAGGCGCTGTCGCCCGAACTCGTCGCCGGCTCGATCAGGCCGCGGTCCGAGACGGAGCGGCTCTTCACGGGGACGATCGACCGCGGGATCGAGCTCGGGCGCTTCAGCACCCCGGATGCGTGGCTCGCCGCTGCCGCGATCGGCGGCATGGGACTGCGCGTCGCCAGCTGGTTCGGCCCAGGCGCCCGGATGACCGCGGATGCGGTTGCCGACACCTACGTCGAGTTCGCGCTGCGCATCCTGGGCGCCTCGCGGTAGCCGCTCTCGCCGGGCGGTCGCGCTGGACGCACCGGCCCCTCGCGCTGGACGCACCGGCCGCTCGCCGCACTACTTCGGCCGAGCCGCTGCGCTCGCCGCACTACTTCCTTCCCACCGCACGTGGTCTACGTAGTGCGCTCGGAAGTTACTAGTGCGGGGAGCAACCCCGGTCGATGCGCGCGACAACAGGTGACGGAACGCGTGCGACGAGCGTCGCAGAGCGGAACCGCGGCCACGCGCCGCGGTCAGACGCGCGCGGGCGACTCGGAGGGGATGAGGATCCAGAGCGCAATGTACGCAATGAACTGCGGCCCGGGAAGCAGGCACGAGAGCAGGAACAGGATCCGCACGGTCGTCGGGCTCCAGCCGAAACGCTGGGCCAACGCCGCACAGACGCCGCCGATGATGCGGCCGTTGATGGGTCGGTAGAGAGTGTTCATGGTTCCAGCCTGCTCGGGATGCGGCGTGGTGGCTATCGGGGAAACCCCCCAACCGACCCTGAATCATCCGTTCAGCGCCTAACGGCCGCGCTCCGGGGTCGCCGGTCGGGTCGGTACCGGGGTCGGAGCCGGTGCCGGAGGAGGACCCGTGCTCGTGTAGACGGTGACGCTCTCTCCCCGGTACACGGACGAGCCGGCCGCGGGCAACGTTGCGTGGACCGTCCCGCTGGGCTCGCCGCCATCCTGAACCCCGCCATCCTCATAGTTCAAGCCGATCGCCTCAAGCGCGTGCTGGGCTTCTGCGATGGTCGTGCCGGTGAGGTCGGGAACCGCGATCGCCTTCCCGAGCCTGAGCGATGCCGGTGGCGCCGCGAAGGCGTCACCGCCGTATTTGGCCACCGCGGCGCCCATCACAGCTCGCATGACCGACGTGCGGGCCCGTGCGGGTGTGGTGCCGTGGGTGGGATAGATCCTGCGCATGTCGGCATGGCCGTCGATGTTGCCGACCCAATAAGCGCCGGCGACTTTCGTCGTCGCCGCGACGAGCCACAGCTGTTCGTTGCCGTCGGTGGTGCCCGTCTTGGCGAGCATGTCCGTGCCCGTGGGATTCATCCCGGCGGCCGTGCCGTACGAGATGACCCGTTGGAGCGCATACGCCATCGCTGCAGCGATCTCGGGCGCGACCGACTGGGTGCATTCGGATGTGGGGGCGGGGAGTTTCTTGCCTGTCGCGTCGACGATGGCGTCGATCGCGATCGGCGTGCAGGTCTTGCCACCGTTGGCGATGCCGGCGAACGCCGTCGCCATCGTGAGCGGCGAGACGTTGTTCGTGCCCAGCACGCTGGCGGGGTTGGTGTCGAGGTCGCCGCCGATCGCAGGGTGGACGCCGAACGCTTCAGCCGTCTTGCGGATGTCGCAGAGGTCGAGCTCCCGCGCCATGGCGACGAACGCCGTGTTGATCGATTCGGCGGTTGCATTGAGCACGCTCTGGTGTCCCTCCTCCCCAGGGGCGTCGTTCACCGGCTTCCAGGGCCCGCCCCACCCTCCGCCGCACGAGTCGGTGAACGTGGACTGTTGATACGTGCGGATGTCAGCGTTGACGGTCTCACCGAGGGAGTGTCCGTTCTTGAGCCACTCGGCCAGGGTGAACACCTTGTAGGTCGACCCGACCTGGAAGCCGCCCGACCCCCCGTAGGCCTGGTCGGTGGAGTAGTTGACCGACGTGTATTGCGCACCGGTGCTGAGCACATCCGGGTCCTGACTGTACTGCTTGTTCTGCGCCATGTAGAGCACGCGGCCGTTGCCAGGCTGGACCCCCACGAGCGCGCCACCGAGGTTCGCGTGTTCGTAGGTCGGCGGCACGTAGCTCGCGATCGTCTCTTCGGCCGTGTGCTGCAGTTCCAGATCGAGTGTGGTGTGGATCTTGTAGCCGCCCCGCTTCAAGTTCGATGCGCGCGTATCCGGGTCCGCTCCGAAGGTCGGATCGTTCAGGATGGTCTTCTGCACGAAATCGCAGAAATAGGCGGCGCCCCCTGCGGTCTGGCAGCCGCGTACCGACGGCGTGATGTGTGGTTCGACCGGGGTATCCACGGCGGCCTTGTGCTGGGCCTCCGTGATCTTCTTGTGCTCGAGCATCTTGCCGAGGATGTAGTCCCGGCGCTGTTTGTTGGCCGCGTAGCCGTTCGCGGCGCCGTTGGTCGTGCTGCCCGGATCGTCGATCTTGAGACCCGTCGGCTCGTTGACGATGGCGATCAGGCTCGCGGCCTGGGCGACCGTGAGGTCCTTGGCCGTCGTGCCGAAGTAGTAGCGCGCGGCGGCCTCGATGCCGTACACCGATCCGCCGAACCCTGCGATATTGAGGTAACCGGTGAGGATGGTCGCCTTCGAGTACTTCTTCTCGAGGCCGATCGCGTACCGGATCTCCCTCAGCTTGCGTTCGGGCGTGACGCCGGTGGATTCGTCGACGCACTCCTGATACGCGGCCCGCTGCTCCGTGGTCTTGAGCGGCAATGCTTCGCATTTCTGCAGCAGCACGTTCTTCACGTACTGCTGGGTGATGGATGATCCGCCCTGCACACCACGATGCGTGACGGTACTGAGCGCGCCGCGAAGCGTGCCGGGGACATCGATGCCGCCGTGCTCGTAGAAGCGCGGGTCCTCGCCCGCGATGGCCGCATCCTTCGCCGCGACCGAGATCTGGTCGAAGGTCGCCGGCAGGCGGTTCTGCGAATAGAAGGTGGCGAGGGTCACCTCCGCGTCGCCGTTCTTCGCATAGATGGTGGTGGGCTGGGCGAGCTCGTCGATCGTCAGGTACTCGGGGAGGCCCTCGAAGATGCCGAGCGTATGGCTCGCGGCCCCGCCGACGACGCCGATGGCCGGGGTCACAGCGATGGTGGCCAGAATTGCCGCTACCGCGCTCATCCCGATGAAGGCGGCGAAGGCGCCGAGGGCTCGAAATGCTCGTCTCATTAGTCCATGCTCCGCACTGAGAATCCGCGAACTCGTCCGTTTGCCGTGATTTGAGTACTCCGGGCACAAGAGTTCAGTAGTGGATGCCCTTGCCTTAAGTAGTCGGCCCGTCCGTGCCGCGTAGAGTCGCACCTGTGCAGCCGCTGCCCTTCGATGTGCTCCCGGCGAAGATCGTGTTCAACGCGCTGATCTTCCTCTTCGCGGCGTCAGAGGTGGGCATCCGCGTGGTTTCCTTCCGCAACCGCGATGCCGGCGCCCGCGAGGTCGCCAGCCTGATCGTCGTCGCCTTCGGATTCGTGATCGGCATCGTCGGCGCCATGCTCATCGCGGGCAAGGTGACGGCGGCAGCGATACCGTTCGGCCGGGAGGCGTTCTTCGTCGCCGGATGCGCGGCGATGGTCTTCGGCATCGCCTTCCGGGCCTGGGCGGTGATCACGCTCGGACGCTATTTCACCGTCGTGGTGCGGGTGCTCGAGCATCAGCCTGTCGTCGATCGCGGGCCGTACCGCGTACTCCGGCATCCGTCGTACACCGGCCTGTTGTGCACCTGCCTCGGCATCGGGTTGGCTCTCGGCAACTGGCTGGCCCTGCTGTTCGCGGTCGTTCCGACGACGATCGCGATCGTCTACCGCATCCGCGTCGAAGAGCGTGCGCTGCTCGCCGGCATCGGTGAGCCGTACCGGCAGTTCAGCGCGACGAGATACCGCCTCATCCCGTACATCTGGTAGCCGTGCGCAGGCGCGTCTTTCGGAGGAGACTATCGCCGTGAAGGCTGCACGCGCCTGGGTGCTGTCGGCCGCTGCGATCCTCGTCGTGGCGGGCGCGACCGGGGTGGGCGCCGCGGTTGTGGGGCGCGCGCCCGATGACTCGTCGATTGCTCAGAAGACCTGCTTCTCTGCGGCTTCTTTCGAGAGGTCGTTTCCGGTGCGGTTCAGTGACATCGTCGTGGTCGACGGATCGCGCACGATCGAAGCGTGGGATGCGGTCCAGGGCTGGGAGAGCCACGCGACGATCGCCCAGCAGATCGCGTTGTCGCACGACGTGAGCGCGTTCGCCGACCTGAGGTCTGCGGTCCTGGCACGGGGCACCCGCGTCGTCGCGGCGCTCATGGGCGAACTGTACGGGCCGAAGAAGGCGTACGTACTCTGCATGGTCGCCGTCGTCGACCACAAGGTGACCCGCGGGCCGCTCATCGAGTACACGACGCCGCAGTGAGCTGCATCCCAGGCCGCCCCCAATAGGAGGGACCATTTGCGGTATGAGGCGAATTTCGCCCGATGACGCGCCGGCCTCGCAGAACACTCTCCGAACGATATGCGAAAATACGAAGGTATGGTCTGCGTCTGCAGCCATCGACCCGCGGTATAACACCTCACAGGGAACGGCGCGACTACGTGCGAGCCTTGCCGAAGAGCTAGCTCTTGCATGGTTTCTGGAGCGTCTCAAGGGTCGTATCATTCATCGTTCGACGGCAAATGCCATGGCAGCGGGACTGGAGTTCGGAAGTGAATCGGGATCCCCTTCGTCCTGCAGGCGTACATGAAAAATAGAGGACAACGACTTCTCGGTGGGATCGCTTCGTCGGCGGTCTCACGCGGTACCGCCGCCATCGCCCCGATCATCACCGTGCCGGTGGCCCTCACCGCGCTGGGAGTCGAGGGCTATGGCGCATGGTCGGCTGCCCTCGCATTGACCGCGTTCACGGCATTTGCCGACCTGGGAATCGGTGCCGGCCTGATGACCCGCCTGTCAGCATCTATCGCAAGCGGAGACGTTGTCCGATCCCGCCGGTTGGTGTCGTCTGCGTACACCGCCCTTGGTCTCGTCGTCACGTTGGCGCTGATTCTCCTATGGGCATCGAGTGCGTTCGTTCCGTGGGCGAGGGTCGTGGGCGGTGTTGGCTCGGAGGCAAACGGTGAAGTTGGGGCTATCGCCCTCGTGACACTCACTGGCTTCATCCTTAACGTCATTGCAGGGCTGATCGTTCGAGTCCAGTACGCGGCCCAAGAAGTCGCTCGTTCGAATCTCTGGCAGGCGAGCGGAAGCGTCGCCGGGATCATCGCTGTTTTGGTCGCGGCTTCGCTGGGAGCAACGGGCGCCGTGTTTGTTGCGGTAGCCGCGTTCGTGCCCATTCTGGTTGCCGGGATGAACGCGGTCCTGTTCTTCTCTGGAAAAGTGGGGAAGCAGTTCCGGCCGTCCGTTCGCGACTTCCATCTATCGACTACCAGGGACCTCGCGTCTATCGGTGGGCGGTTCCTCACGATCAGCATCACAATGTCGGTCGCGCTGGGTGTGGACAGTTGGATCGTCGCTCAGACCTCGTCGCTGAGCCAGGTCCCTGAATATGCCATTCCGGCCCGGGTTTTTGCGATGGTGGGAACCCTTGTCTCGGTTCTCACCATTCCGCTCTGGCCAACCAGTGCCGAGGCGCTCAGCGCTGGTGACACCGCATGGGTCCGTCGGACGGCACGACGTATGACAATGATCACGCCAGCTATCGTTGGCGCCGCGTCAGTGATCGCGGTGGTCGCGGCACCATTCGCGTTCAACGTCTGGCTGGGCGGTAAGGTCCCGATCGACTTCTTTTTGCTTGCCGGGCTCGCCCTCTGGAACGTCGTGCAGGCGTGTGTTGCGCCAGCCTTCATGGTGCAGAATGCTGCCGGAGTGCTCCGTCCCCAGATGATTGGCTATGCAGTCTTGCTGGCGATATTCCCCGTGAAATGGATAGTCGCATCAACCCTTGGCTTTGCGTGGCTACCGCTGGTCACATCCATCGCGTATGTCCTGATCATCTGGCCGGCCGCCTGGGTCGGCTATCGGCGAGCGTTGAACAGACCATCTGAAGTAGCGGCCCCGGTCGAAGCGGCGGCCCTGTGAAGCCGCTCGAAATCGCTTACGTAAGCTCATACTCATATGCAAGCGGAGCAGCTAACAACACCCGCACGAACGGGGTAATTCGGTCGCTGGAGTTGGCCGGGCACCGCGTCCGACAGATGGGTGGCGACAGCGACGGCCTGCGGCCAACGGGTTGGATGCGAAAGACGATTGCGAAAATCCCCGCGCTCCGGACGTTGGGGATGGGCTCCGATGTGAGCTCGTGGCTGAGCGGGCTGAACCCCACGCCAGACGTGGTGTTCGTTTACGGTGCCGACCCACGCTTCCTGCGGCCAGCGCGAAGGTGGGCTCGGAGTCGTAAGATTCCCATCGTTGTCGAGGTGGTCGACTGGTATGAAATCCGCGACGGCGTGAACCTGGGCCAGAAGTTCTTCATTGGGCTGACGAATCTCTGGTCGATGCCACGGGAAGCCGCGCGGTGCGATGCTGCGGTCGTTGCAAGTACCGCGCTCGAGGACTACTTCCGCGATCGCGGGCTGGTTTGTCTTCGCATCCCCGCGATCATGGACACGATCAGTCCGACGCATCTCGGATCACAGCCGCGCGCGGGCGCCCTGAGCCTCATCTACGCGGGCACACCGGGACGACGGGACCGGAAGACGCTCGAGAACATCGATCGCCTGACCGACAGTTCGGCGATGGCCGGCCTGAATATTGAAATTGATGTCATCGGCGTCGAATCCCCTGAGGAGCCCGCGCGACGCAACGATTCGACCGTGAAGGTTCGGTACCACGGGAGAGTGCCCCGCGAAACGGTCCTCGCGCTCACGTCCGGCGCAGATTTCACAGTTCTGCAGCGTGATCCTGCCCGGCGCTTCGCAAGGACCGGGTTTCCATCGAAGATCGCCGAGAGCCTCCTGCTCGGAACGCCTGTTCTGTCCAACTTGTCGAGCGACCTGCGCGAGTTTCTCCGCGACGAGGAGAACGCCATAGTTCTGGCCTCGGATTCATATGACTCGCTGGTCGACGGAGTAGTGCGAGCAGCCCAGTGGATGGATTCGGTCGAGCCGGACCGACAGAAGATCGCCGCTGATTCACGCGGCGTATTCTCGCCGGACGCATACGTCGAAGCGTTATCAGAATTGCTAGGTTTCGTTGTCGAGGGCGGGAAGAAATGACATCGGGCCGGAGTCCCTTGTCTAATTAGTAGTTCGAAACGGCGGGGATCTCCGATGCCGGTGTAATGGCGAAACGGGCCACACCGGCGTGTGGTTTAGACACTTTCGCACGTGGGCTCACGAATGCGTCCAGCGTTGGGACGACAATGCCTCCCGACGAGTCGGATGCCGCGAGCACGCTGATTCGGGAGAAGATCGCAAGAATCATCCAGGCGGTCGGTGTCGCCTCCCATGCGCCAGAGAAATAGGCGGGAGCGGACACTGCCAAGAGTGAGCCGATCACCAGAAACCGGACACGCTTCTCGACACTGCGCGTACCGGTGACAAGAATTGACCAGAGCAGGGCGACGAACAGGCCGACGCCAATTATCCCCAGCGCGGAGCCGATCTCAAGGAACACGCTGTGAGCGTCGACGCCCCACGGATTCGACGCACGCATGGCCCACATGCCATTGCCAACCCAGGGGCTCGAGTTCCAGAGTTCGCGTGCGATTGGCCAGAGACTGAGCCTGCCGGACAACCCTCCTCCGCCCCGCGAGCCGAAGTCCAGCAAACCCATCACAGGATCGAGCAGTCCTGTTGTAATCCCTATCGCTATAGCGGTGAGCGTCACAGTCAGCAGCCTGATGGGTGGGGTCCTAAAGGTTCTGCAAAGCAGCAACCACGCCAGCAAACAGACGACGCCCAACTCTGCACCGCGCGTGCCTGTCAATTCGATGCCAACGATGATTGCAGCCCCGACCCCGACAAGTCCGAGCTTCGCGGTAAACGAATTCTCCTTTGTTTCCCAAAGGAGCACGATCATGGCGAATCCGGCAGCGAGTGAGTACCCAACATAGTTCGCATTGAGTTGATCAGCCGAGTATCGGCCAACACCGGCCGAAGAGATAGCGCTCCAGTTCGACACCACCGTCACAATTACAGTGATCAAAAGGCCAACCAGGTACGACCAGGCCAGGAACCGCAGCTGACGGGTTGACTTGATGAGGTCCTGTACGCCTAGGAACATGACCAGTAACGATATCCAGATCAATACGTCTTGATGGGCAAGCGGGTTGATCGCCCATTTCGAGGACAAAGCGATCCATCCACCGAATGCGATCGTCAACCAGATCGTGGACGACACGCGGAACCGGGCCGGATTTCCGGTGAGCCAAAGCGCGACCGCCAAATACGGCCCATACTTCACCAGCGCGCCTGGGTCCATGGTCGAGAAAATGACCATCAGCGCAGCCAGCCAGGTTCTCAGACCTAGTAGCTTGCTCCGGGTGTGCATGCTCACGAGAATATCAGCCACGATGTCTAAGGTTCGGCGGTCGTCGGGGCTTCGGCTTCGGGGTTCCAGAGCCGGAGGAGGTCGTCGGATTCGTAGAGTTTCGCCAATTGCGCATTGGTCCCGGAAGTGCCTAGGTTCTCGTTAGACAACTTCTGTGCTTGAGTCCCAGGGATAGCTCGGATGGGGACCGCGCCTTCCGTCGATTGTCCGATGAGAAGTCCAACGCGGTGTGCCCGATTGTTGAGCCACGCGTCATCGGAGGTCGGGGCAACGCTCAAGAACCGGTCTCCGTCAGTTGCCAGAACGTGATTGAAGCTGACCGGAAATACCGTGCCGGAACCTCCCATGAAGTAGTTCTCGCGTCTGAGGATGGTGTCGTGAGCAGTGGGCCAGTCCTCGTAAGGAATCAGTTTTGAGTCAGCCACTGCTGGTCGCTTCACCCATGCCGAAATGACGGCGCTGCGCCCGGAGGCCGTGAATCCCTCCCAAAGGTCCCGGTACCACGTATGCGGATAGAGGAGGTCGTCGTCGGCGATGATGAGCGGACGAGCTGAGAGCTCAGAGTCGTGAACGAAGTGGAAGTACTTCTTGTGCGAGCGTAGGGATGCGTTCGCCGACCGCAGTTCAAGCCCACGGCCGACCAAACGTTTTAGTGTGGGCAACTGCCCGGCGGCCTCGTACTGCTCCGTATCGACCCAGAGGATGATTCTGCTTGGGCGCATGTGTCCTGCAGCGATCGACTCGATGGCGATATGTACGGTCCGAAGTCGTCGCCCGTAAGTCGTAATCGAAACTACTCCGTCGGTTCGGGGAGAGGTGATTCCTCGCCGGCCGAGTCGATTGGTCGTTGCGTACCCTGCTCGCAAGAACCATCCCACCGCGTTCCTCAGCGCGAACGCGGAGAGCTTCTTCGGAGTGACACGCCATTCGCCTCGATCGTTACGCAGCCGCACTTGGACTCTCCATGCGCCAACCCTACTTCGACGGCCAGGTGGCGCAGTTCAGCGTTCCCTGAGTGATCGTCGTCGGGCTGACCGCGGGCGTCACCTGAGCCGCAAGGGCGCGCTTGTCGGCATGATCGGCAATCAGGTCGAACGTGATCGTCTGGGTCTGGCCAGGCATGATCGTCACGCGGTCTTGGGCAGCGGTGTACTCGCCGTCCGTGCCTGTGAGTGGGGCTTCACCGCCGTTGCTGACCTTGATGGCCGCCACCTTGTACCCATGCGGAGAATAGGCGGTGACCCCGAGACGGATATGACCGTCTGCCACTGTCACATATCTCGGCAGGGTGGCGCCCGCGTCGGCGGCTGCGGTGTTGGTCAGCTTCACGGTGATGCGAACATCCGTCGGGCCGCCTGCTTTGCAGGTTGCCTGTGACAGGTCGACGTTCTGCTTCAGAAAGTAGGCCATTTTGGATGGGGTCATGTCACGGAAGTAGACGCCGAACGCATCCGTCGTTGCGGTGCTCTTCGGTGGCGCCCCGTAGAAGCTGGACTTCTCGATGACGGCCTGTTCGGCCTTGTTGGAGCTCCACAGAAGGATGCGGTGCTCCTTTGACGCCGTAGCCACGAAGCTCGCAAGTGCCTTGGGGTCGATGCCGCCGTCGAGGAGCTTGCTCATCACCGAGCCGGCGACTGCCTGGTTGATGAGGTCGACGGTCGCGGCATCATGCTTCTCGTATAGACCGAAGAGGAGGGTCTGAACTGCGTTCGCGCTCGTCAGCTGGGTTCCATCGATCAGTGGGACCGGTCCGGTAACGGCGAGGAAATGGCTGAGCGCCACCGTGTCCACCGCGATCATGCCATCGATCTGAATGCCCTTGGCCTTCATCCACATGGCTTTCGCGATGTCGAAGGTCAGCGGGAACCGGGGGGTCTCGGTGAGGTTCTGCACGAAACGGCCGAGGCTCGTCGGGTACAGAGCACTCGCGTCCGCAGGCACCGAGATCACCGGGCTGTCAAACATCGGGAACTCGGCCGGTGCGGCAGACGATTGTGCAATCAGCTTGATCGCGCCCTTGTCGACGTTCATCACGGCCATCGAACCAGTGGTGCCGCCGGCGGGCATCAGCTCACCGTTGTTCTGGAAAATCAGAAGATAGTTGCGTGGGCCGTTCGCGCCGAGCACGCCAGGCATGATGGCGAGGACGGAATTCGCCGAGTGAAGCTGAGTGGATGTCGAGGCGAGCATCGTCTGCAGCTTGGTCTTGGCGGCGACCACCTGGCTGAGCGTCCCGCTCGTGTCGACGCCGTTTACCGCAGTCAACGCCTTGTCGATGGCACTGGATGCGCTGGTGAGGGCAGGAATGATCTTCTCGATCGTTGTCACGTCGATGCGCCCGTTGTGTGGTTTCAGGGATTCGAGCGAGAGCGAGCTGCTTACCGTGACCAGGGGATGGACTGCTCCGGTGACGACCGCATCCGTCTCGTTCGCGAGAATGCGAACCGCGGCCAGGTTGCGACCGAGAACAGGCACGACCTCGGCGAATCGCCAAAGGGGATCGCTCGTGAGCTCACGCGCGCTCGTGACTTTGGGTTCGAGTTTCGCATAGGTGGCCTTTGCGCCTGCGCCGTTCTGAGCCAGAACCTGAGATTTGAGCGTGCTGATCAACGGCGTGGAACTCTGAAGGTCCTGCTTTGCCTGCAACGCACGAACGCTTACCCACGATGCGCATGCGACGAGGATGAGGACGAGAGCGATGATAAGCCAGAACCACCAGCGCGAGTAGAACCGGCTGCGCCGACGTCTGCGGTGCGCGGCGGCATAGCGTCGCGCGATGCGCGAATCGGCTTCAGAAGACATTCGACCATTCAATCAGAGGGAAGCTGAACCGCCGCTGTTGGCGGGTGTCCCCCATTTGGCCAGAATGCCATTTTGGTAAGGTTCCTAAGGCAGCGGGCCAGCTCGGCACGTACTCGCCGGTCAAGAGGTCAGGAAAAAATGGAGAGTTCCGCGCCCAAAGCAGTCGTCGTCGGCCAGGGTTACGTCGGGCTTCCCGTCGCGATGCGCGCGGTCGAGGTCGGGTATGACGTCATAGGTGTCGACTTGGACACCGTCCGCATCGCGAGCTTGCAGGATGGCGTCTCATATGTCGACGACATCTCCGCAGATGTGTTGAGGGATGCGCTGGCCGGCGGAAGGTACCTGCCCACGGCGGACTACGAGCACACCGCTGATTTCGATTTCGCCGTGATCACCGTACCAACGCCGCTCCGGGAGAGTCTCCCCGACTTGACGTTCATCGAGGAGTCATCGCGATCGCTAGCGAAGAAATTGAAGCGCGGCGCGACAGTCGTGCTCGAGTCGACGACTTACCCTGGCACGACTGAAGAGCTGATGGTGCCTATCCTCGAGGAAGGATCAGGACTCACGGCAGGCGTCGACTTCTTCGTCGGCTACAGCCCAGAGCGAATCGACCCGGGCAACCGCACGTGGAACTTCGTGACCACCCCGAAGGTCGTATCCGGTATCGACGCTGCCTCACTTGAAAAGGTTCAGGGATTCTACGACGACCTCGTCGAGCGGACCGTCCCGGTCAGTTCGCCGAAAGAGGCAGAGCTGACCAAGCTTCTCGAAAACACCTTCCGCCACGTAAACATAGCTCTGGTGAACGAGCTGGCGATCTTTGCCAACCAGCTCGGGGTGAATGTCTGGGAATCGATCGAGGCAGCATCGACCAAGCCCTTCGGGTTCATGAAATTCACTCCCGGTCCAGGAGTCGGTGGACATTGCCTTCCTGTGGACCCGAGCTATCTCTCTTGGCAGGTCCGCCGCAAGCTCGGACAGAACTTCCGGTTCGTCGAGTTGGCGAACGATGTGAATGACCACATGCCTGACTATGTGGTGCAGCGACTCATGGCGATGTTGAACGGCGAAAAGCGTGCACTCAATGGTTCACGCATTGCCTTGATCGGACTGTCCTACAAGCGGAACTCTGGCGACATTCGCGAATCCCCTGCGTTGCGATTGATCGAATTGCTCGACGAGTACGGAGCAACTCTCACCGCGGTGGACGGCCATGTCGAACCCAACCGTTGGCCGGCGAAAGTCAGCCGAGCCGATGATGTCGCGGCTGCGATCGACGGGGCGGATGCCGCCATTCTCGTTACTGACCACGATGATCTTGACTTGACGAGCCTCGGGACGGCGATCCTGCCGGTCCTGGACACCAAGAACCGCCTTCGAGGTCCGAAAGTCGTTCGGCTCTGATCACTCGCCCGTTGTCGCCAGGCGCGACGCAAGGAGTTCCAGTACGTGGGGATCACCCGGCTGAGCGCGCCATTTTGCAAAAGCCTCGCCAGCCCGTTCACGCGCGATGAGGCGTTCTGCCGGCGATAGTGAGGCGTAGTCGTCGAGGGCGGCAGCCCATACCTCACCGGATCGATCGAGAACCCATCCGCCGCCATCTTCCAGAAGAGCGTTCCACGGCGTGTGAGGGCTGCACATGACCGGACAAGAGGCCGACAACGACTCGGCAATCACATGTCCGAAGTTCTCACCCGCTGTCGGCATCAGCAGCACTTCGTAGCCCGAAAGTGTCGAGCGGATGTCTGCCGGGTCGAGCATCCCGAGCAGGCGAACCGACGCGTTCTCCGGGAGCTCGCTTATCAGTCGGCGGCAGAACTCGACGTATTGCGGATCTTCGGTCGGCCCGTAGACGTCGAGCTCGATTGTCGACTCCACCTGCGAGAGGGCTTCTAATGCGATATGCAGACCTTTGTGCTCCACCAGGCGACCCAGAAAGGCTGCCCGAAGCCCAGGTGCGGCTCCAGAAGTGATTCTTGGCGACAGAGCGGTTTGAGGAAGAAGTGTCTCGTTCTGTCTAATAAGGATCGTTGATTGACCGCCCCATAGCCGACGGATGTCGTCCGCCTCAAATTCCGACGACGCGTGCCAGTACAGACCGCGATGGAGGCCGAGCGCTCTGTAGACGCTGAGGAAAGTTCTCTTCTTGAGCGAACGTCGACCCAGTGCGTTCAACCCGAACTCGCCTCGGGGTGCGAGAAGTCTGACGGTGCGACCCCAATACCTGACACGCCAAAGTAGTTGCGGCAGGATTGAGAACTTGAAGTCGAAGAAGCCGTTGAGATACAGCACTTCGGGGTGACGGGATTTCAGGGCCCGGTAGCCGCGAAACAGCCCTCTGATCGAAGTGGCCGACGCGTAGTAGACGCTCGCATCATGATGTTTCAGCCACTGGTCGCTCCTAACGGGCAAGCGGTCCCTTGAGCCGAGATCGTGGTCTGACGTGAGCACGCTCAGCGGGAAGCCGCTCGGGGCCGCCTCGACTAACGCCTCCAGGGTTCGAATGGGTCCTCCGCCGAGCTTTGCCGGCGGAAAGAGGGGGGCGAAAAGGGCGACAACTTGCGACTTCATCGGACGCCTAGTCGGTCCAGGCCCGCATTTGCTCGCGCGTTAGTTGTGCGTGGGTTCACCCTCGGATCCCTGCCCGTTCATGGTGACGAGTTGCCGTCGACATGATGAAGGAGACAGTTCGCCATGCGGTGTCGTCGATCTGATACTCCGCGGGGATGTCGGGAATCGAAGCCAGCTCGCGGCGGGCGAGAACAAGCTTCACACCAGCCAACATGTCCGAGCCGCGCACACCGACGGTCAGGATCGATCCGGTGTCCAGCGCCTCGGGCCGCTCGATCGAGTCGCGCAGTGTGACGGCGGGGAAGCCCAGGATGCTCGACTCCTCGCTGATCGTCCCGCTGTCGGAGAGCACCAGCTTCGCCGACTGCTGCAGTTTCACGTAGTCGTTGAAGCCGAAGGGCGGGTGGAACAGCAGTTTTGATTTCAGGTCGTCCGGTTGGGCTTCCAGGCGCTTGCGAGTTCTTGGGTGCGTCGACACCAGAACGGGCACGCCATACTCGTCGGCGAGCAGGCCTAGGCCCCCCAACACCGAGGCAAGGCGCGCGGGGTTGTCCACGTTCTCTTCGCGGTGCAGGCTCACGAGGAAGAACTCACCCTCAGCCAGCCCCTGACGCTGAACGACGTCGCTCGCCGCGATCGCCGACGCATTTGCTTCGAGCACCTCGCGCATAGGCGAACCGGTCAGGAGGATGCGTGACGGGTGGATGCCCTCGGCGAGCAGGTTGCGTCGGGCGTGCTCGGTGTAGACGAGGTTGTAATCAGCCACATGGTCGACCATGCGACGGTTGACCTCTTCGGGCACGTTCTCGTCGAAGCAGCGGTTGCCCGCCTCCATGTGGTAGACGGGAATCTTCATCCGTCGCGCCATTAGGGCCGAGATGCAGCTGTTGGTGTCTCCGAGCACAAGCATCGCATCCGGTCGCTCCTCGGCGAGCACAGCCTCGACCTTGGTAAGGACCGAGCCGAGCACGGCGCCGAGCGAGCTCGTGTCCGCACTGAGAAAGTGGTTCGGCCGGCGCAGGCCGAGATCTTCGAAGAAGACCTCGTTGAGCTCGTAGTCGTAGTTCTGGCCGGTGTGCACGAGCACGTGGTCGGTGAGCCGATCGAGAAGCTTGATCGTCGCGGCCAGTCGGATGATCTCCGGTCGTGTGCCGACGACGGTGAGCACCTTCAAACGCTTGTTGGTCATACTGGCTCCGCAATCGTGTCTGGGCGCTCGGGATCGAACAGCTCGTTCGACCAGAAAGATGTGTACAGGTCTGCTTCGCCGACGTTCGTGATGTTGTGTGCCCACATCGTCGGCATGTCGATGCTCGCAGGGGACTCGCCGACCACACGAAACTCGTGGACTTGCGTCGAGAACAACTTGCGCAGCTTGATGGTCGCCTCGCCCGACAGAACGGTGAACCGCTCGACTTTACGGCGGTGATAGTGGTCGCCGCGAGTTACCCCGCTGACCGTGGTCGAGAACGAGCTCTGGCCGGCACCGCCCTGGGAACGGACGATCTCGAAGAACGACCCGCGGTTGTCCGCGTGACGCTGCAGCGAAATCGGCGTTCCCTCGGGGAAAGCTGCTGCACGGTAGGTGTTGAAAAGGTCACGCTCGAACGGGTGCGCAATGTCGGGGATCTCGCCACCGCGCGAATACACGCTCGCGATGTCGCCGAGCCTTGCGAGGAGGCCGGTCACCGTCTCGCGTTCCTCCAGATCGGAGAGCTGATCGGCCTCGACGAACCCGAGGAGGGCATCCGCTGCGTTCTGCGCGTGCAGGAGCGACAGCTCGCGGTCTTGGTCGATCACCGGACGCCCGCCGGTGGCCAGCAGGTGGCTGAACGTGGCGACGACCGAATTGTAGAAGGGGCGGCCGTGCTCGCCGAACAGGTTCGGCAGGCGCAGGTCCACGAAGGTCGCGCCCACACGTTCGGCAGCGCTGCGCAGGATGTCGGCCGCCACTCGCTTCGCGGTGCCGTATGCGCTGTCATTGTCGGCCTGGATCGAGTTGGCGAATACGACGACGGACGGTGCTGGTGCCGCCTGCTCAAGAGCGCTCGCGAGCTGCTCGGCGAAGCGGACGTTCCCACCGACCACTTCTTCGTCCGACGCGCGATTAACGCCGGCGACGTGGATGAGGCGGTCGGTCCCAGAGATGGCCCCAGTTGCAGCGGCAAGGTTGAAGCCGTCTCCGACAGCGATGGTCGTAACCGGGATTCCCTGCGCGTGAGCGGCGCAGCGGGTATGCCACCCGAGGAATCCGTTCGCTCCGGTCAGTGAAACGCTGGTCACACGGCATCCGATCGCTCAGGCGTCAGGCCGGCCGCGAAGAGCTCCTCCTGGACTTCGGGCAGACCCAGCAGCATGTCTTCGACCTCGCCGACCGACAGGCGCACAGTGGTGTGGGAGTCGTAGTCGCTGTACTCGGTCTGCTTCGTATCGCCTTCTTCGACGTAGACACTGTAGTTGAGGTCGCGCTTGTCGGCCGTGATACGGAAGTACTCTCCCATGTCAGTTGCCCGTGAAAGCTCCTCGCGGCTCGCCAGAACTTCGGACACCTTTTCTGCATGGCGCGTGCCGATCACGTTGATGTCGGCCTTCACGCGGAACAGGTTCGACAGGGCCTGGGCGAGATCGCCGATAGTGCATGACGGAGCCTTGCGGATGAAGAGGTCGCCCTGCTCGGCGTTGACGAAGGCGAATTCGACGAGGTCGACCGAATCTTCGAGCGACATCATGAACCGCGTCATCGCCGGGTTGGTGACGGTCAGACGCCCGCCGGCCCGGAGCTGCCGGATGAACAGCGGGATGACCGACCCGCGGGAGTACATGACGTTGCCGTAGCGAACGCACGACACGACGGTCTCAGCATGAGGGTTGTTCAGGCCATGCGACTGCGCGACCTTCTCCATCATGGCTTTTGTCATTCCCATGGCGTTGACCGGGTAGACCGCTTTGTCAGTGCTGAGGCACACCAGTGACTTGACGCCCGAGGCCTCGGCCGCCCTGACGACGTTCTCGCTGCCGATGACATTCGTCTTGACGGCTTCCATCGGGAAGAACTCGCACGACGGCACCTGCTTCAGTGCCGCAGCGTGGAAGACGTAGTCGACGTCCTTCGAGGCACGCTCGACGCTCAGGTAGTCGCGCACGTCGCCGACGTAGAAGCGGACGCGCGAGTCGCCGAGCTCGTGGCGCATCAGATCCTGTTTGGCTTCGTCACGGCTGAGGATCCGGATCTCGGCGACATCGCGCGTGAGGAGTTTGCGCGCGACAGTGTGACCGAACGAACCGGTACCGCCGGTGATCAGGATTCGCTTGCCTGCGTAGTCCGTCGTAGTCATTCCTTCTCCATGCTTGTTGCGTGATTCATCTGGTTCAGTTCGTGGGGCGCCATCGAGCGCTCATGCCCGGTATTCCGGGAAGAAACCTTGGCGAAGAGGCTCCGCCTGTTCGGCCTGGCGATGCTCAACGAGCCTACGGTAGGAGTCCGGATCGATGATCCGCATACCGACGGCGAAGGGGCGGATCCCGTTCGGGGCGAACGCCCGCTTGTACCTGAAGATCCCGTCTCCGGCCTCGTAGCCGCCACCGAGAACGAACCAGCGCCGACCGCTCTCTGCCAACCAGCGCATGACTTCGTACTTCAGCAGGTCGTTCGGTCGTACGGCGAAGGCGTGGTCGAGCGTTCCGCCGAGGAACGAATACCCGCTCTCCTGCGACAGCAACACCAACTCGGTCGAGATGACCGCGCCGTCGAGTAACGCGTGGAAGTAGGCGAATTGACCGGGCATTTCGCGGTGGATCGCTTCGAAGAACTCCCGCTGGAAGTAGTACCCGCCATCCGCACCGCGCCGATCCATCGTGGCTTCGTAGATCGCGATGAACTCGTCGAACCGGCTCCCGGTCGTGTCGACCTCGACGACTACCCCCGAGCGCTGCGCCTTCTTGACGTTCTTGCGCACCTTCTGGTCGAAACTCATCCACAGCGCGTCCGGCTCGAGCCCGAGATCGCACACGACGTTGTCTTGTCTCACCTCGACGGTTCCCGGGTAGGACAGCAGGGATTCGTCAAGCACACTGAGGCGGAGGAATTCCGAAACGACGCCTTGCCGCTCGGACCACTCGGTGAACGCCCCCCAGAAGTCCCCGGAAAGCGACTGGTCGTCAGTGACGTTCCATGCGTAGGCGCCTCCGTAGCCGTACGGTGTCACGATGTCCGTGAGAGCCGTGTCGTCCTCGTCGACCCCTGACAGGCGTACGTCACGCAGGATGAACGGGAAGAGTACAGACCCGGTCGGCGACTCCCACACGGCGCAATATGGACGCCCCACGCCTTCCGCGAAGAGCGACACATACGACGGATGGGCGTGAACCTCCCGTTGGGGCCAGCTCTCCCAGAGTCGCAGCCAGTCGGGACGTTCGGACGGTTTCGTCGCATCCAGTACACGAAGGGATGCCGTGGTCACGACTGATCGCCCATCGCCAGGTGGCGCCGGAAGGATTCGAGCATCCCGTCGACATCCGCAACACGTACATCCTGATGAACGGGGAAGTTGATGATGTGGCGGGAGAGCTCCTCGAGCACTTCGAAACGGCCGCGAACCTGCTCGATCAGCGTGTGGTACAGACTCACCATGCCGTAACCGTCCGCGTTCATCCCTGCATAGATCGCGTCACGCCTATCGCTGAGGATCCGGACGGGAAGGGTCTGAGGGACATCGTCGTCGCCGAGGTGCTCCCACAAGAAGTCGAAATCGCGCCCGCACTCGGGAAGGGCGGCGAGACGCTCACTCAGGACCAGGAAGTTCTCCCGTCGAGCCCGGGCGATCGTCGCCCAGTCATAGTCGAGGATGCGCTGCGCCAGTTCGGGACGGGTCTGGGCCTGACCCCGGAGGAGGTCCGTGGTCGCATACTGGACCATTCCGCCGTCGTCGAACGGGAACATCTTGTGAAGGGAGAAGAGGTTGAGGTGCCCGTGGCGTCCGGCCGTACCGCCCGACAGTGCCGTGAAGAATCCGTGGGCGAGGTCCTCTACGACGAGCGCACCGGTGGCGTCGGCGAGCGTACGAATGGCCGCGAGACGGGGCTCGGTGCGCCCGTAATAGTGAATGATCACGACCACCCGGTAGGAATCCGTGCTGAGGCGGCGCTCAAGGTCATCGACGTCGACCGTCAGGTCGGGGTTCAGGTTGTAGAAGCCGGCCTGGGCGCCCACGCTCAGAACGGGGTCGAGCACTCCGCTGCCCTCGCGCGGCGAAAGGCCGATGAAAGCCGGCAACAGCACTCCGTCGTCCGGTGAGGCAAGGGTGTGGGCGAGAAAGTCGCGCATTCCTTCGCGGGCCGACCCGTAGAAGAGCGATGGCCTCCGGCCGGTGTCCTGGTCGCGGGCGGTCTTGGTCACGATCGGCCGCACGGTTTCGTTCCTCATCGTGTTGGTCGACCTTCGTCGAGGGCTAGCGACATCCGGTCGGACACCAGGAGAACGTCGTGCGGGGTGAGGATTTCGTGGACCTCGGATTCCGCCACCACTGCGAATGCCGTGTCCAGTCGGCCGAAGACCGCGGAGACGCCCCCGAGGATCGCGTCGTCTTCGAATGTCGCTCGGTCGAAGCACCGCAGGACGCGGTCACCCATCAGCCCGACGCGGACGGGACGCTCCGACGAGACCACGTTCAGCTCGCAGAACCCATAAACCTCATACGCCGCGAGTGATACGGCGAGGGCACTGATGGGCAGCGGGTCGGTGGCGTGCGGAAGCGCGCGAGTGACCCAGCAGGAAGCGGATTCCACCGTGAATCCCCAACGGGCGTAGAGAGCACGAGCCGCCGAGTTGTCACGGAAGGTGTCGAGCTTGACCGTGGTCAGGTGCGGATGCTCCGCAAGGAAGCGGTCGAACATCATCGTGGCGACACCCTTGCCACGCGCCGCCGGGTCGACGCAGATGTATGACAGGAAGCCGACCCCGTCGCCTCTGATTGTGAAATCAGCGAAACCGATGGGCGCATCCGAGCTCTCGTCCGTCGCGACGATGAGGAAACGAGGCTCGACAGACAGCGGATAACGCAGCGCGACCTCGAGGAATCGACCGATTCCCCGTTGGGCGTAGGTCATGAACGGCCAGAGGGCAGGTGCGAAAGAGTTCTTCACCATGTCGGTGACGGCCGGCACATCCTCTGTTGAAAGAAGACGGATCATTCCACCGAGGCCTTTGTTCGGGCGGTCGAGCGCTCGACATCGAGATTCGCCATCAACGACTCGGGATCTTCGACGACACCCGACCGTCTGAACACTCGCGCGACCGTCCGGCACAGGATGCGGAGGTCGAGTGCCAGCGAAAGATTCTCGACATACGTGACGTCGTCAGCCAGCCGGGAATCCCACGAGGCCGTATTGCGCCCGTTGATCTGGGCGAGACCTGTGATCCCCGGGCGAACGTGGAGTCGGATCGACTCCTCGTCGGTGAAGTACTCGGTGTACCGGAGAAGAAGGGGGCGGGGACCGACGAGGGACATGTCCCCTCGAAGTACGTTCCACAGGCTGGGCAACTCATCCGCGCTCGTCGAACGGAGAAGGCGCCCGAAAGAAGTGAGCCGCTCTGCATCGGACAGGAGTGTGCCGGATGCATCTCGCTTGTCCGTCATCGTGCGGAACTTGATCATCTCGAACGGTTCACCATGGCGCCCAGGGCGCAACTGCCGGAAAATCACCGGTCGACCGAGTTTGAGGCGGACAGCGATGGCGATCACCCCGATCGGCACGGAGAAGAGCACAAGCGCGGCTCCTGAAACGACGATGTCGCCCAGTCGCTTGGGCCCGAGTACCCACGGCTTCGACAAGCTGGCCGTCCTCAGGACTTCGCCGAATCGTGCTGCGCCGACTTTCAGCGAGAGCTTCTCCTGGTAGAAGCGGGCGCCGGCTCGCCCCAGCTCTGCTCGCGCTTCGGGGGTGAGCGACATGAGCTCCGTGACAGCGTCGGCCAGTTGCGCGGGGCTTTCGGGCTCGAACACCTTTCCGGCTCCGGCGCATTCCACGAGGCGTGCTGCATCCCCTCTGACGGCCATCAGGATCGGCCGGCCGGCCATCAGGTATGCCTGTGTCTTCGAAGGAATCGTGATCTCGAACAGCGGTTCGTCCCTCAAGTGAACAAGCAGCGCATCCGATCGGGTCAGGATATTGCCCATCTCGGAGATGGGCCGGCGCGGAAGGAAGGTCACGTTCGCGAGCCCTCTTCGCCGCGCTTCCCGTTGGAGGTTCTCCGCTTCCAGGCCGCCACCCACGAAGACGAAACGGAGGCCCGTCTTTTCGCGCAGCAACCCTGCTGCGTCGAGAACAGACTCAAGTCCCTGCGCTTTGCCGAGGTTGCCGGCGAAGGTCACGATGAAGTCGTCACCGAATCCGAGATCTTCTGCTGGTTTGTCGGATGTGACAGAGACATCGATCTGTGCCTCGTCCGCCCAGTTGTGGATGACCTCCACCTTCGACCTCGGTACCCCGCGAGTGGAGAGCGCTTCGCGGAAGCCGTCTGACAGGACGGCGATTCGAGCTGCGCCCGAATACACCCCCTTCATGAAACGTCCGACGATGGCGAGCGCACGGGGATGCGTCAGCATTCCGGTCGCAGCCAGGGTGTCGGGCCACAGATCTTGCACGTCGTAGACGTAGGGAACGCCTTTCAAGGCTTTCAGCACAACGGCGGGCAGACAGACGGTCGCCGGGGGATGGTACACGTACGCGACGTCGGGCCGGCCCATGGCGAGGACACCGACGGAGGCCGCAGCCGCAAAAGATACGTAGTTGGCGATGCGCTTCACCGCTGACCCATCGTGGCTCGGGTAGAGCGGTACCCGAAGCACCCGCACCCCACCGACGACTTCCCGACGGAAACCGGTCATCGTATAACCGTCGTAGAGCTTTCCACCCGGATAGTTCGGGTAGCCGGTGACGACTTCGACGTCGTGACCTTGCCGAATGAGCTCTTGCGCGAAGAGGAGCCCTTTGAAGGTCGGTTCGGGGTCGAACCACTGCGTGATCATCAGAATTCTCAACGGGTTCGCCCCACTGAGTACCGAACTCGCTCACTCATGGGCGCACGCGAATCGCTCAAGGGCCGCGATCACGAACGCGACGTCCGCATCCGACAGGGCCGACCCGCTCGGCAGGGTGACGCCGGTCTCGAACAGCCTCTGCGCATTGCCGTTGAGGGTGGACTGGGCCCCCGCGAACACGGGCTGCAGGTGCATGGGCTTCCAGAGCGGACGGCTCTCGATGTCGTCGGCCGCGAGGGCCGCGCTGAGATCCGCGGCCGACCAGCCGGTCACCTCTGCGTCCACGACGACCGAGGTCAGCCAGCAGTTGTCGTCGCGGTCGTCGGCGCCGCCGAAGATCTCGACGCCGTCCACTGTTGCGAACAACGCGCGGTACCGGTCCCGTGTCGCGCGGCGCCTCGCCATCATGCCGTCGAGGCGCGTGAGCTGGGCGCGGCCGACCGCGGCCAACAGGTTCGAAAGCCGGTAGTTGTAGCCGATCTCCGTGTGCTCGTAGTGCACGGCAGGCTGCCGCGCCTGGGTGGCCAGGTAGCGCACCCGGCGGGCGAGGTCCGCGTCGTCGGTGAGCAGCATCCCTCCGCCGGAGGTCGTCATGATCTTGTTGCCGTTGAACGAGATCGCTGACGCTGCACCGAACGCACCCGCCTGCTTGCCGGCATGGGATGCACCGAGCGCCTCCGCGGCATCCGCGAACACAGGCACCCCGTAGGCGTCAGCGATCGGCTCGATGCGCGTGTAGTCGGCGGCCTTTCCGAGCAGGTCGACCGGTACGACGGCGGCGACATCCTCTCCGGCCATCCGCAGCTCGCCGAGCGCTCGCTCGAGCAGGTCGGGATCCATGTTGCCCGTCTCGAGCTCCGAGTCGACGAAGTGGGGGCGAGCGCCGGTGTAGGTGATCGCGTTGGCTGTCGCCGCGAACGTCAGGGTCGAGGTGACGACCACGTCACCGGGCTTGACCCCGAGGCAGAGGAGGCCGAGGTGCAGGGCTGCGGTGCCGGACGAGAGGGCGGCAGCGTGGGTGACGCCGACGCGGTCGGCCACTTCGCGTTCGAAGGCGTCGACATCAGGACCGAGCGGTGCGATCCAACCCGACCGGAAGGCGTTGACGAGGTAGGTCTCCTCGAGCTCGCCGACATCAGGCGACGACATGAGGATGCGATCGTTCACTGGCGCTGCTCCTGTGGCGACCCCAAGGCGAGGCCCATCGTGTCGGTTGCGCCCTCGCGCACGCGCCTGAGCCACAGGTCGTGGTCGAGCTGGCCGACGGACAATGGGGCGATCCGGGTGTGCGAGATCTTCGGATGCTTCGGTCGCGCGTCCGACTCGGCGCTGCCGATCAGGTCCTCGTGCAGCTTCTCCCCCTGGCGGAGCCCCGTGAAACGGATCTCGATGTCCTTGCCGCTGAAAGCGATCATGCGCTCGGCGATGTCGAGGATCCGTACCGGCTCGCCCATGTCGAGGATGAGCACTTCACCGGGTTCGCCGATCCCGCCCGCCTGCACGACGAGCTGGCACGCTTCGGGGATCGTCATGAAGTAGCGGGTGACATCAGGATGCGTGACCGTGAGCGGTCCGCCCGCGTCGATCAGCGACTGGAAGGTGGGAAGCATCGAGCCGCGGCTGCCGATCACATTGCCGAACCGTACCGAGAGGTAGCGACCCTGCGCGTTCAACGCGGTGCCGGCCGTGAGCTTCTCCGCGATCCGCTTCGAATGCCCGAGCACGCTCGTGGGGTTCGCCGCCTTGTCCGTGGAGATGTTCACGAACGTGGAAACGTTCACATCGCTCGCCGCATCCAGCACGTTCAACGTGCCGATCACGTTCGTCTTCCAGGCCTCATCCGGGTATTGCTCGAGCATCGGCAGGTGCTTGAGGGCCGCGGCATGGAACACGACCTCGGGGCGACGGCGGTGGAAGATCTGCCGCAGTGCATCCGCGTCGCGGATGTCCGCAAGTACGACGTCGCTCGTGTCCAGCAGGCCGTGACCCGAGATCGCGATCTGGGCGTTCTGCAGGCCGGTCTCGTCGCGGTCGAGCATGATGAGCTCGCCAGGAGCATACTTCGAGATCTGGCGGCACAGCTCCGATCCGATCGAACCGCCGGCGCCGGTGACGAGTACGCGACGACCAGTGAGGTAGCTCGCGATGGCTGCGACATCCGTTTCGACGGGCTGCCGCCCGATCAGGTCCTCGATGGCGATGTCGCGCACATCCGACAACTTCGACCGCCCGTCGACCACATCGTTGAGTGTAGGCAGCACCTTCACCTGAACCCCAGCGGGCTCGGCTATGTCCGTGATCGTGCGCAACAGGGCGGCATCCACACGTGCGATCGCAACGATGACGACCCTCGCGCCCGTCCGGTCGGCCACGTCCGGGAGGTCGCGTAGCCCGCCGAGGACGGGAACGCCGCGGATCAGCCGCTTCGCATTGACGGGGTTGTCGTCGAGGAGGGCGATGGGGAGATAGGGCGAATCCCGATCAGTGAGCATCCACTGCACGAGTGATCGCCCCATGTAGCCCGCCCCGAAGATCAGGGTCGGCTGGGCGCTGTCGCCCGGCTTCATGCGGTGCTCGACATAGAGGCGCTTCACATAACGAGCGCCGCTCATCAGCACCAGCGCGAGAGGCAGGGCGATGAACATGACACTGCGCGGGAGCCAGAGTTCGTTACCGATGATGGCGATGGGGAGGCCCAGCGCGAGGGCGACGAGGCACGCCACGAACAGGAGCGAACGGAGCTCCTCGAAGCTGCCGTACGTGTGGCGGCCACGGTAGAGCGAGAAGGCGAGGCCGATCAGCAGCTGGCAGGCGACCGCTCCGGCTGCGACGAATGCCAGCGTCACATACGCCATGAACTCGAGGTCGAAGTCGTAACGGAGGACAGCCGCGCAATAGATCGCGACGATCCAGGCGGCGGCGTCAATGACGAACTGCGCACCGAAGCGCCGTAAGAGCGTCTCACCGCGCGAGCGAGTCTCTGCCCGCACCCGGTCGCTGAAAAGTCTGCCCATCACCGCCATGTCACGCCACCATCCGTCGACTTGACCACTGTGTCACCCGACCACATCCACAACGTACCGCCGCCGTTTGCGACCGAAACCCCTCCCGCGGGCGGTTTGGTGCTTGTGGCACAACCGCCGGCGGCCTGAGCGGTGCCGCCGTCGAAGCTCGTCGTCGCGGTGCCGGCGCATCCCTGCCGACCCGTGACCGCCAGGACGTATCCGTTGCCGGCCGTGGAGATCGCGACCGCTCCAGTGACCGGAACCGCCTGACCCCAGGCCGCGCCGGCGTTGCCGGTGACGTGGACGTCGTGGTTCGCGCACAGCACTGCCGCATTGGCGGGGTCGCGCACGGCCACACCGATGACGGCCGCGCACGGGGCCTGTACGTCACCGGTCGGCGTGTGAACGACGCTGCGCTTTGTCGCATCCACATACCACGAACCGGCCAGCTGGTCGGGGTAGGCCGCCCAGTTGTCGCCGGCGACATAGGTGCGGATGTACTGGGGCGCGCAGCCTTGCGACGCGAGCGTGATAGCGCTGGCCTGCTTCGCGGACTGAACGGAGATGGCGAGGATCGAGGATGCACCGGTCGGCCCTGCCGCGTCGGTGGGCTTCCAGTTGGCGCCGCCGTCCGTCGTGATCTCGGGGGACGCGGGGGTGGCAGGGCATGGCCCGGTGGATGCGCGCCACGCGGTCGAACCGTCGAGTGCGGCGAGCACCCGGGTGGGCGCAACGGCGTCGGCGGCCGGCGTGCTGGTCGGTTTCGGGGTCGCGCTCGCTGTCGGCTTCGGCGTCGCGGAAGGCGTCTGCGCTACCGTCGTCGAACTCGTCGCGACCGGTACGGTGGCGTCAGGTGGCGTGCGCGCGGCGACCAGCGCCCACACCACGAGGATCACGTCGAGGAGGGCGAGCACGATCACGCCGGCGATGGCGACGTGGTGGCGGTTCCACCCGGGCTGCGTAGCCGGGTCCCTCTTCTTTGCTGCGGCTGCCATCGGTCCTACTCGAATCCCGCTGCTGCGCGCGTGAGCGTCAGGGCGATGGACTGGACGGCGGGCACGAGTTGCCGGGTCGACTCGGCGTACACGTTGTCATCCTGACGGTACGGGTCGACGACGTCGTCCTCTTCAGGATTGTCCGGGCGCTCGGCCACGCCGCGGTTCGCAGAAGCGATCTCCACGAGCGTGCTGAGTCGTGCCCGCGCGTCGGGCTGCGCTGCGATGGTGTCGCGGTCGTCCGTGTTCACGGTCTCGAGCAGGCGCGCGAACTCGCGGAGGGTGAACGCGGAACGGGATGCGCGGGGCAGGGTTTCAACAACAACGCGCCGGTGTTCCCGGCTCAGCGCGAGCACGAGATCGGCGTCGCGCAGGTGCTCGACGGTCAGCTGGCGTGCGACATGCGCATCCGGAATCCCGCCGTACTGCCGCGAGTACTCAGCTGCCCGCTCATCCATGGGACGCCCGATGAGCGCGGCAGTGCCTGCGCTGCTCAACGTGACGGCGAGACCGTCGAGGCCCGCCCGCAACAACTGCTCGGCGAGCGGGGAACGACAGATGTTCCCCGTGCACACGGTCAGGATGCGAAACTCGTTCACACCTGTGCCGCCCGGCGGATTCGCTTCTCGATGACCGATTCGTCTTCGAACTCGTTCTGCACGCCGTAGCCGTAGACGCCGTAGCCGTTGGAGTCCGGGCCCTTGGTCGGCAGCATGGTGACGATGACTCCGACGAGCCGGCTGCCGATGTGCTCGAGTGCGCGCACCGCCGCGGCGAGCTCGTTCTTCTTCGTGACGCCGGACGCTGCAGCGATGATCGCGCCGCCGGTGAGCTTGCTGACGACGGCGGCATCGGTGACGAGCAGGAGCGGAGGTGCGTCGACGAGCACATAGTCGAACTCGGCGGTCAGTGTGTTGAGCAGCTGTGACATGGCGTTCGAGCCCAGCAGTTCGCTCGGGTTCGGCGGAATGCGGCCGGCCGGCAGGATGTACAGCTCGCCGCGGCCCCATTTGTGCATCACATCGGCGAGTGGCGTCCGCCCGATGAGCACGTCGGTGAGGCCGACGGCGCCCTCGACGCCCATGTAGTCGGCGACCTTCGGCAGGCGCAGGTCGCCGTCGATCAGTGCGACTCGCGCGCCTGTCTCGGCCAGGCTGATCGCGAGGTTCGCCGCCGTGGTGCTCTTGCCCTCACCCGGGATCGAGCTGGTGATGACATAGCTGCGCGGTCCGTTGCCGAAGTTGACGAATTGAAGGTTCGTGCGGAGGCTGCGGAACGACTCAGCGCGTGGGTTGCGCGGGTCGGCGTGCACGATCAGCGGACGCTTCTTCGCGCCCGGGTCGTAGCTGATCGCACCGAGGATCGGTCTGTCGGTCACGTCTTCGATGTCGTGCGAGTTGTGGATGCGTGTGTCGAGGATGCTGCGAAGCAGGCTCACGCCGACACCGACGGCCAGGCCGATCAGAAGCCCGAGGATGATGTTGAGGGGGACGTTCGGGCTGGTCGGCTTCGACGGGGCGACAGCAGGCTGAATCGTCTGGATGTTGATGAGGCTTGTTCCGCCTGTGGGCTTCTCGAGCTCGTTCGTCACGACATAGGAGGTGTTCTGGCCGATCGAGTTTGCGATGTTCGCTGCCAGCTGCGGGTTGCTGTCAGTGACCGTGATGTCGATCAGCACCGTGTTCAGGGGCGAGTCGGCGGTCACCTTGGGAGCGAGTGCCGTGGCGGTCGTCTTGAGGTGCAGGTCGTCGATGACCCGATCGAGGACGCTCGCGCTGTTCACCACGCTGACGTAGCTGGTGACGGCCTGTCGGGCGAAGCTCGTGCCCTGGACGAGGTCAGTTGCCGCACCGGAATTACCTGCACGAACGGAGACGTACAGTTCGGTCGATGCCTGGTACTTCGGGGTGAGCGTCAACGAGTAGCCGGCCGCGATGGCGACGCCCAGAAGGGTGGCTACCGCGATGAAGATCCAATTCTTATGAAGGATCCTCACGTAGTCACGCAGCTCCAACGTTGCCTCCCGACAAGCAATTCAATAGAAGATCGGTGACAGACAGCCACCCGCGTTGCTGCCTCGCACCCGGGTCTGAGGGCGCGCGAGCATCTTTCGGCATCCTAGCTTCGACGTACGTGCCAGGAGCGAAACGCGCGTTAATGATCGCATACCCGTATGTGTAGTCCGAGCGTTCCACCCTGTGGGAGCGGGAAAGACCCTGATCTTCAGCGATCGCCAGGCGCGCTAGGCACCCGAACTGGGGGTGTACGCGCGGCGCTTTTGGTGTCGTGGCCGGCTTCCGGGCTACCGTGCCTCACGGCACGATCGACAGGAATATGAATGCCGCGAACAGCACGAGGTGCACGCCGCCCTGGAGGCGGGCCGCCCGACCGGGGACGACGGTCAGCACGCTCACGATCACGGTCAGGACGAACAGCACGATCTGGCTGGCGCCGAGGCCCAGCAGCAGCGGGCCGGTCAGCCAGATCGAGGCGAGCGCGATGGCTGGGATGGTGAGGCCGATGCTCGCCATGGCCGAGCCGAGCGCCAGGTTCAGGCTGGTCTGCATCCGGTTTCGTGACGCGGCCTTTGCCGCCGCGATCCCTTCGGGCAGCAGCACGAGCAGCGCGATCACGACCCCGACGAACGTCTTCGGGAACCCGATCGCCGCGACACCCACCTCGATCGGATGCGACTCGAGCTTCGCGAGGCCGACCACGGCGACCAGGGCGACCACCAGCAATCCGAGACTCGTGTAGGTCTGGCGGGTGCTGGGCGCTTCGGCGTGCGCGTCTTCGTCGGCGACCGGATTTCCGTTGGTCCTCACCGGCATGAAGAAGTCGCGGTGCGCCACCGTCTGGGTGAACACGAACATCGCATACAGGGCGACGGATGCGATGGCCGCGAACACGAGCTGGGCCGGCGAGAACTGCGGGCCGGGAGTCGCGGTGAATGTCGGCAGCACCAGTGTCAGGGTGGCGAGCGCGGTCACGGTTGCGAGCGCGGCGCCGGTGCCTTCCGCGTTGAAACGAGTGGTGGTGCGACGGGATGCGCCGAGCAAGATGGAAAGCCCCACGATTCCGTTCATCGTGATCATCACCGCAGAGAAGACGGTGTCGCGGGCCAGGGTCGGTGTGTCTTTGCCGCTGGTCATGAGGGTGACGATGAGCGCGACTTCGATGACCGTGACTGCGACGGCGAGCACCAGCGACCCGAACGGCTCGCCCACCTTGTGGGCGACGACCTCGGCGTGCTGCACGGCCGCGAGCACCGTGCCGGCGAGCACGATAGCGGTGAGTGTCACAAGAACGGGGCCGAGGGTCACATTCCATTCCGCGACCAGCAGCACGACCCCGATGACAGGTACCACCACGGCCCAGTAGCGGACGGCCCAGGCCGCGGCAGCTTTCATCCATCCATCATGGCAGCCGAACGCAACGTGGGTCGGGATGGACTATGCCATCCCGACCCACTGCCCCCCGGCCGAAACCGTGAACCCAACGTTACGGCCGCGGAAGTTGCGCCACATCAGGGCTTCCACGGAGAAATGCACCGTGGCCGCCCCCATCGGTGCGAGCTCGGCGGCTACGTCAACCGGTGCGAAGCCGCCGTCTCCGACCGCGACCGCGAGCGCACGATGCGCGGCATCGCCAGCAGCAGCACGATCATGAGCATCAGCACGAGCAGCCCGGCGGCGATCGCCAGCGCCAGGCCGACCGTCACCTCGAAGACGAAGAACACCACGCCTGTCGTCAGCAGCGCGACGAGGACCAGCGTGGAGCGCAGCAGGCCGTCCGCGATGGCGACCGCCTCGGGCTTCTCGTGCCGGCCGAACAGGGTGCGGTGCAAGGCGACCGGCGCAAGGCCGAGCGCAGTACACGCCGCCGCCATCAGCACCAGCCCGAGGTAGGTCCCGGTCTGGAAGCCGTTCAGTTCGGCGAAACGCTGCTGGAACGCGAGCGTGAGAAGGAATCCGCTCACGATCTGCGTACCGGTCTGTGTGACCCGCAACTCCTGGAGGATGTCCGACCAGTTGCGATCGGACCGCTCGCTGCGCGTCTCGTCGCGGCCGTCACGCGGGTCGGCATCGCGATCGTCTTCGGGTGTGCCGGGAACCATCGCCATCGTCTCCGTTCGTCTGCGCCGCCAACGGTAGTCCCGCCGCCGCGTCGCGTCGAGGTCCCTGCTAGCGCGGCCCGCCGGCGTCAGCCGAGGAAGAACTCTTCCAGCACCGGCGTGAGCACCTCGTACGACACCCCGTGCGTCTGGCCCGGCAGCGTGTGGCGCGTCGCACCCGGGATGCTCGCGGCCAGCGCGCTCGCCGCCTCCGCCACCCAGGCGGGGCTCGCCCCGCCGTCCAAGACCAGCGAAGGGATGCGGATCGTCGCGAACCGCTCGACCGGCACACCCGCATCCACGAGCGCGAACTCGTAGGGGAGTGTGTGCGCGACCGCGACCAGCCCCGGCCACCACGGTGTGTCTCGCATGGTCGCGGGGTCGTTCCCGGTGGTCACCAAAAAGAGCTCGGTCGCGCGCTCGCGGTCGCCGGCCGCCAGAGCCGCGGCGACCTGTTCCGTCGGCTCGCTCTGCGCGATGTACGGCGCCTCGTACCCGGCGACACGGGCGATGGATGCGCCGGCCGCGGCCGCCTCGAAGGCGAGGGCCGCCCCTGACGAGTGGCCGTACACGAACGCGTCGTCGCCGACCGCGTCGAGCAGCACCCGCACATCCTCGATCTCGCGTTCCCGTTCGTATGGCGGCGGGTTGCTCGCATCCGTGCTGTCCCCGCGCCCGCGCCTGTCGAACGCGACGACGGTGAAATGCGGGGTGAGGTTCGGCAGGACCGCTGCAGCGGACTGGCGGGTGCTGAACGCCCCGCCGATCACGAGAAGGGTCGGCCCGCTGCCCTGGACCTCGTAGGCGATCGTCGAGCCGTCGGCTGACGTCACGGTTTCGGCCATGGCTGTTCCTTTCGGTGGATGCGATGGACAGGTCCATGCTCCTCCCGACCGGTGACACTGGCTAGCGCATCCGCGTATCCGCCCGCCCGGTCCCGAGTGAATAGCTATGCAATAGACTCGCGTCATGTCGATCGGGAACGCGGAGTGGAGCAGACTGCCCGCCGACCGCATGTCCCTGCTGACCAAAGTCGCGCGCATGTACCACGAGCAGCACATCCGCCAGCCTGAGATCGCGCAGCGGCTCCACATTTCGCAGTCCCGGGTTTCGCGACTCCTCAAAGAGGCGGTCAACCTCGGCGTCGTCCGCACGATCGTGGTCACGCCGCCGGGGGTGCACTCGCAGCTCGAGGACGCCATCCGCGACCGCTACGGCCTAGCCGATGTCGTGGTCGGCGGAGACGACGGCGGCAGCGACGGCGGCGACCTCGACGACAACGCCCTGCTCGCGACCCTCGGGAGCGCGGGCGCCGCCTACCTCGAGACGACACTCTCCGAGAAGGACGACATCGGCGTCTCGTCCTGGTCGTCCACACTGCTCGCGGTGGTGGATGCGATGACGCCGCAGCGCACGCGCCTCGCCCGGAGCGCGGTGCAACTCCTCGGCGGCGTCGGCGACCCCAGCGTGCAGGTCAAGGCGACCCACCTCACCGACCGGCTCGCACGTGTCACCGGCGCGCAGGCCCGCTACTTTCCGGCGCCCGGTATCGTCGCGCGCAAATCGGTCCGGGATGCCCTGCTCGAAGATCCCTATGTGAGCGAAGTCGCATCGGCATGGGACGCCCTGACCGTCGCACTCGTCGGCATCGGAAGCCTCCGGCCCTCGCCCCTGCTCCAGTCGTCGGGCAATGCGATCTCAGACAAAGACCAGGATTCGCTGCGCGAACTCGGCGCCGTCGGCGACGTCTGCCTGCACTTCTTCGACGCAGGGGGTGCGCTCGTCGACAGTGAGCTCGAAGAGCGGGTCATCGGCATCTCCGGTGCGCAGCTGCGCGCGATCCCGCGCACCATCGGCATCGCCGGCGGCGCGCGCAAAGTGGATGCGATCCGTGCGGCAGCCCTCGGCGGCTGGATCGACGTGCTCATCACCGATGTCGGCACCGCCCACCGCCTCGTCGACTGACGCGCATCCTCTCACCTGTGTTCATAAAACAGGAGTTCGTGTGACGGGAGTGACGGATGTGGCCCAGATCGGCCGCATCCGACCTCTTTAGGCGCTCCCCACCCTGCAATCTCCTGTTTTATGAACCGCGCGCGTCAGGAATTCGCCCCGCGCCTACTCGTAGCTCGAGAACAGCGCCTGCTGCGCCAGCGCGAGCGCCCCGAGAGCATCGTGCCGATCCTGCGCCGCCTGCACGGCCGCGAAGTCGAGCTTGTCGAGCCCTCGGTCGGCAGCTTTCAGGAAGTCGATCGCGTGGTTCGCCGCCTCCACGCTGTCTTCCCGGAACGGGAACTGGTCGAGCTGCCAGACGCCTTCCCAGTTGTTCTTGCGCAGCGTGTAGAAGAACTCGAACAGCTCGATCGGATGCACGGTGCCGGCGACCATGTCGTCATCCCATTGCCGCAGGTTGTCGTTGACGTCCATGCCGAAGAGGCGACCGTAATCGATGGCCAGCTGCGCGGAGTCGGCTGGCGACTCGCCGCCGAACAGCGCGTGACCGAAGTCGAGGAGGATGCCGACGTTGGGCAGTCCGATGCGTTCGATCCCGAGGAGGGTGCGCGACACCGAGTCGAACGACATGTGCACGCGCGGCTCGCGCGGCTTGTACTCGATGACGAACTTCAGGTCGGGGTTCTCCGAGGCGAGCAGGCCGACGCCGTCGAGGGAGTTCTTCCAGAGCGCGCCGTGGTCGACCTGGAACGGGTAGTCCCAGCCGTCCTGACCCGGCCACAGTTTCACATAGTCGGCGCCGAAGTACCGCACGACGTCGGCGGCTTCGCTGATGAGTTCGTGGGCGTGGCGCCGCACGCCCGGGTCGGGGTTCGTGAACGCGCCTTTCGCGAACTCGCGCGTGTAGATCTCGGGCGTGATCCCGATGACGCCGAGGTTGTTGCGGTCGAGCGCCTCCTTGACCTGCTCGTTCGTGAATGATCCACCGAAGAACGGGTAGTTGAGGTCGACGACGGACAGGTCGCGAACCTGCCCGGCCAGGTCGATCGCGTCGATGACGCTGCGCGGGTCGCCGTAGCCGTCGGTGGCGTAACGGTCGACGTAGGTGGCGAAGTGCCAGATTCCGGCGCCGTAACGCTGAGTGCTGGGCATTGGTGTTCTCCTTATATATAGGGATGCGGTGCAGCGGCACTGCGTGTGTCCGAGCTGCAGGCCAGGTCGATGGCGGCGTGCCACCGGTCACGGCGGGCTCGCGCCCGCTCCGGGCTCATGATCGGGTCGAAGATGGTGCCGTTGCGGTCGAGCGCGAGCACCTCATCCGCGGTCCAGATGCCGGCGCCGATGCCGGCGAGGTGGGCCGCACCGAGCGCGGACAGTCCCGCTACATCCGGCCGTCGCACCCGTCGCTGGCTCAGGTCGGCGAGCAGTTGGGCGAGCCAGTCGTTGGCGGCCGGTCCGCCGTCGATGAGGATGGTGTCGAACCGCCGCCCGGTCGCCTTCTCGGCTGCGCACAGCACGTCGTCGATCTGGAGCGGGATGGACTCCACGGCCGCCCGGGCGAGTTCGGCCCGGGTCGTGCTCAGGTCGAAGCCGCTGATGATCGCACGGGCGTCGTCGTCCCACCAGGGAGCCCCGAGCCCCGAGAAGGCGGGCACGAGGTCGACGCCGCGGCCGGGGTCCGCATCCCTGTCGGTTTCGGCCGCGAGGGCAGCGAGTTCGGCGGGTGTCGTCTCGAGGACCTCGGCCAGCCAGACGAGTGTCGCCCCGGTCGAGAGGATGTTGCCCTCGAACGCGTAGCTGGGCTCCGGGTCGCTCCACGCGACGGTCGTCACCAGGCCGCCGGGGCTGGATGCTCGCGACTCGAGCAGCCCCATGATCGACGAACCCGTGCCGAGGGTGACCTTGACCGAACCGGCGGTCCGGGCGCCGTGGCCGAAGAGGGCGGCGTGCGAGTCGCCGAGAATCGCGTGGATGCGCGTCCCCCGTGGCAGCATCGGCAGGCCGGTCACGGGCTCGGTCACCGAGTTCGACGCGACGACCGGTGGAAGGGCGGCGCGCGGGATGCGGAAGAGAGCGAGGAGCTCGTCGCTCCAGTCGAGGGTCGCCAGGTCGAGGAGTGCGGTGCGGCTCGCGTTGCCCGATTCGATGCGGAACTCGCCGGTGAGCCGGTGGACGAGCCAGGCGTCGACAGTGCCGAGGGCGATCTCGCCGCGGTTGGAGCGTTCGCGCCCCGGGTCGACCTGGTCGAGCAGCCACGCGAACTTCAGGGCCGAGAACATCGGGTCGACCGGCAGGCCGCTGAGCTGCCGGACGCGTTCGGCCGCACCGTCGTCTCGCGCGGTGATCGCCTGTGCGGCGGCCACCGTGCGGCGGTCCTGCCAGCCGAGCACGGGCCCGAGCGGTTCGCCGGTGGTGCGGTCCCAGCAGACGGCCGACTCGCGCTGTGTGCTGAGCGCGAGCCCGGCGACGCGGTCCTCGATGCCTGCGACCGCGAGCCGGACGGCCTCGAACGCGCTGTCGGCGATCTCACGCGCATCCTGTTCGACCCAGCCGGGCCGCGGATGCGTCTGGGCGACCGCGACGGCCCCCCACCCGACGACGTTCCCCGACGCGTCGACCGCGAGGGCTTTCGTGGAACTGGTGCCCTGGTCGACCGCGACGATGACGGCCGATCCGGCAGGCTCATCCATGCGCGAGTGCCTCCCTGGCAGCGTCGGCGATGTGGTCGGCGGTGAGTCCGAAATGACCGAGCAGGAAGTCGGTGCTGCCGGTCGGAGCGAACTCCGTCAGCCCAAGGATACGCAGCGGCACCCGCGCCGCGCTCTCCAGCTGGCCGACGACAGAGGCGACTGCGGCGCCAAGCCCGCCGGCGATGTTGGCTTCTTCGGCCGTGACGATCGCGCCGGTGGTGCGCGCAGCATCCGCGATCGCCTCGACGTCGAGCGGAGCGATGTACGACGCGTTCAGCACGCGCGCGTCGAGACCGGCGGCCTGCAGGAGCTCGGCGGCGATGAGCGCGCGCGAGACGAGGGTGCCGGTGGCGATGATCGTGAGGTCGGAGCCCGCGCGGGCCGTGGTGAACCGGCCCCGGACCAGGCGGTCGCCTTCCACCGTGACGTCGGGCACCTTGTGGCGGCCGACCCGGATGAACGTGGGGCGCGGATGCTCGACCGCCTGGCGCACCGCATCCCGCGTCTGCCTGCGGTCGGCCGGCACGACGATGTCGAGCCCGGGCAGCGCGCGCAGCCAGGAGAGGTCTTCGACGGAATGGTGGGTCGGCCCGAGCTCCCCGTACGCCATGCCGGGGCTCATGCCGCACAGGATGACCGGATGCTGGCTGTACGCGACGTCGGCTTTGACCTGCTCGAGCGAACGCCCGGTGAGGAACGGCGCTGCCGCGCAGACGAACGGGATGAGCCCCGAACTCGCGAGGCCCGCCCCGACACCGACCATGTCCTGCTCGGCGATGCCGACGTTGATGAGCCGGTCGGGGAATTCGTCGCGGAACGCGGTCAGGTTGCTCGAACCGACCGAGTCGTTGCAGACGGCGACGATGCGCTCGTCGCGTCGCGCGAGCTGGATGAGTTCGTCGGCGAACGCCGCACGGTTGTCGTATACGGGTGCGTCGGCGAGCGAGGTGGACGGGGCTTCGATGGTCATGCGAGTTCCTCCAGGGCGAGTTCGACCTGCTCGGCCGACGGCACCTTGTGGTGCCATTCGACGCGGTCTTCGATGAACGAGATGCCCTTGCCTTTGGTGGTGTTGGCGACGATCGCGACCGGCTTCCCGGTGGTCGACGGCCGGAACGCATCGATGAGGGCGTCGTAGTCGTGGCCGTCGATCTCGCGTACCTCGCAGCCGAAGGCGGCGAGGCGTTCGTCGAGCGGGTCGAGCGCGTTGGTGTCTTCGGTGCGTGCACCCTGCTGCAGGCGGTTGCGGTCCACGATCGCGACGAGGTTGTCGAGACCGAAATGGGATGCGGCCATCAGGGCCTCCCAGTTGCTGCCTTCCTGCATCTCGCCGTCGCCCATGACCACGAAGACGCGTGCGCCGGACCGGGTGAGCTTAGCGGCGACCGCCTGCCCGACGGCGACGGGCAGCCCGTGGCCGAGAGGGCCGGTGTTGGTCTCGACGCCGGGGATCTTGTTGCGGTTGGGGTGGCCGTTCAGTTCGGAGAGCGGCGCCATGAACGTGCTGAGCGCGGCGGGGGAGAAGTACCCGGTGAAGGCGAGCGTCGAGTAGAGCGCGGCGGCGCAGTGGCCTTTGCTGAGGATGAACCGGTCGCGGCCCGCCAGGTCGGGCTGGGCGGGGTCGATGCGGAGCGTGTACGCGAAGAGTGTCGTGAGAATGTCGGTGACCGACAGGTCGCCGCCGATGTGGCCCTGCCCGGCTTTCGAGATCATCTGGACGACGCTGCGACGGGTGCGGCGGGCCGTGTCGGCGAGCAGTCGCGAGCGCTCGGCGGGGGCGGATGCGGTCAGTCGCGCCCGCAGTTCGCGCCAGTCTTCGACCTGTCGGGAGTCGGTGGTCAACATGATGTGCATACCTATTCAGTGGTGACGAGAGTTGCAATAGCTTTGCATGACCGAGAGGATACTGTCAACAGGACAGGAGAGACCATGGCCGACCAGCGCATCCGGGTCATCATCGACAACGACTACTCAGGAGACCCGGACGGCCTGGTGCAACTCGCGCACCACCTGCTGTCGCCGTCGGTCGACATCAGGGCGGTGATCGGGTCGCACCTGCGGCCCGGCGACCCGTTCGACCCCTCGGATCGCACCGCGGACAACGCGTGCGACCGCATCCGCGACGTGATCGTTGCGCTCGGCATGGTGGCGGATGCGCCCCCGATCGCCGTCGGCTCGAACACGGGCCTCGTCGACAGGACAACCCCGATCGCGTCCGCCGGCGCGCGCGCCATCGTCGACGAGGCCATGCGCGACGACGACCGGTCGCTGTACGTCTGCTGTGGAGCGGGCCTCACCGAGCTCGCCAGTGCATGGCTGCTCGAGCCGCGCATCGCCGACCGGCTCACGCTCGTCTGGATCGGCGGACTCGAAGACCCGGCGCTCGCCGTGCCGCCGCCGGTCGCCGACCCGGTCGAATACAACCAGAACATCGACGTGGTCGCGGCGCAGGTCGTGTTCAACGAGTCGCGCATCCCGATCTGGCAGGTGCCGCGCAACGCCTACCGGCAGGCGCTGGTCTCCAACGCGGAGGCCGGGATGCGCATCCGCCCGCATGGCGCGATCGGCAGTCTGCTCTGCGACAGCATCGACCGGGTCGCCGACCTGGCTGGGCGCCACGGGCTCCCGCTCGGTGAGACCTACGTCTACGGCGACAGCCCGCTGGTGCTGCTCACCGCCCTGCAGTCCTCGTTCCAGCCGGACCCGTCGTCGAGCGAGTACGCCGTGCGGCCGGCCCCGCGCATCCGCGACGACGGCACCGCCGACTTCGGTGCGGGCGACTTCGGTGCGGGCGCCGGCTCTGGAGGTGTCGGCCGGCCGATCCGCGTCTACACGCGACTGGACCTCCGCCTCATGTTCGAGGACCTCTTCGCCAAGCTCGCGGCTACAGCTCGACGGTGAGGATGCCGCGCAGGTAGCGCCGCATCTCTTCGGCCATGTCGACGCTGGACCGGTCGAGGAGCCACTGCACCTGGAGTCCGTCGGAGAGGGCGACCATCGCGCGTGCCGCGCCCTCGGGGGTGGTGTTCTCGGTGAGCTGGCCGGCGTCGCGCATCCGCTCGAAGGCGAGCCGCATCTGGCCGACGACGAACGCGTACCGGTCGACGAAGTACTGGTGGGCCGGATGCTCGGCCCCGGTCGCCTCGGCCGAGAGGGTGCAGTGCAGTTCGACGAGACCGGGGACGGTCGCGTTGTATTCGAGGAGGGAGACGAATCCGCGGATGGTCGCGATCCCCGCATGCTCGTCGTCGACGGGTACGACTTCGGCCGAGCGGTCGTCGCGCAGTTGCAGGACCGCGGCGAGCAACTCGCTCTTGTTGGAGAAGTGGTGGAGCAGGCCGGCCTGGCTCATTCCCACGCGTTCCGCGATCTCACGGATGGACCCGCTTCGGAAGCCGGACGTCGAAAAGACGTCGATGCCGGCTTCGAGGATCTCGCGGCGTCGCGCGGGCGTCTTCGCATACGATCCGCGGACCTTGCCTGTGGTGCTCATGAGGGCAGATTAGCAGTCCATTGAAACGATTGAAACAAAAACCTAGTGCTTATTCGGTTTTCGTGTTACTTTCAATTCCCAACAGAGGGTCCGACGGCGGACCTCCCGACCGAAAGAGACAAAGATGTTCCGATGGAAGAGGCTGGCGGCCCTAGCAGCCGTCGTCGCACTGGGACTTGCTGGATGTTCTTCCACCAACTCCACGAGCGGCTCATCGCCCACCCTCACGCTGGGTGTGCTCGTACCTGCGACGACGTTTTCTGCGCAGGACGCCAACTGGGCGAATGAGTCGCCCTACATGCAGGCGGTCTACGACACCCTGCTCAAGGCGGACCCGAACGGCGACGTCAAGCCGGGTCTTGCCACCAAGTGGGCGTACAACGCCGACAACACGGTATTGACCCTGACCCTTCGCGACAACGTGAAGTTCACGGACGGCACGGCCTTCACCGCCGACGCAGCCGCCCAGAACCTCATCCGCTTCCGCGACGGCAACTCGCCCAACAAGTCGAACCTCGCCGACCTCGCCAGCGCCAAGGCGGTCGACCCGACCACCGTGCAGCTGACCCTCAAGCAGTCCAACCCCGCGCTGCTGACCTACCTGACGCAGAACGCCGGCCTCCAGGAGAGCCCGAAGGCGTTCACGGCCGCCACGATCAAGACCGACCCGGTCGGATCCGGACCGTACACGCTCGACACCGGCAAGACCGTCGTCGGAACTTCCTACGTGTTCAACAAGAACCCGAAGTACTGGGACAAGTCGAGTGTCCATTACGACAAGATCGTGATGAACGTCTACAGCGACCCGACCGCGCTCCTCAACGCGATCAAGGGCGGCCAGGTCAACGCGGCGAACACGCCGAACAACAACGACCTCGACCAGATCAAGGCGACCGGCTTCACCGTGTGGCCGCTCGAACTGAACTGGAACGGCCTGATCCTGCTGGACCGCGCCGGAACGATGAACCCCGCGCTGAAGGATGTCCGCGTCCGCCAGGCCATCAACTACGCCTTCGACACCAAGGCGCTGCTGAAGGCGGTCGGCCAGGGTTTCGGAACCCCGACGACCCAGGTCTTCCCGAAGAGCTCGGTCGCGTATGACCCGAGCCTCGACTCGTTCTACAAGTACGACCCGTCGAAGGCGAAGTCGCTCCTCGCGGCAGCCGGCTACGCCAAGGGTCTGACGCTGTCGATGCCGTCGAGCAACCTCCTCGGGTCCACGGTCTGGACGCTCATCGGCCAGCAGCTGAAGGATGTCGGGATCACGGTGAACTTCACCGACGCCGGCAACAACTTCATCACCGACATGCTCGCTCCGAAGTACCCGGCGACCTACATGATCCTGCAGCAGGACCCCGACTGGGCCCTGATCAACTTCCAGATCTCGAAGAACGCCACGTTCAACCCGTTCCACTACGACGACCCGAAGGTCGACGCACTGATCGCCACCGTCCACAACGGCTCGAAGTCCGAGTCGGACACAGCGGTCAAGGAACTGAACAAGTACGTCGTCGAGCAGGCGTGGTTCGCCCCCTGGTACCGCATGCAGTCGAGCTTCGTCAGCGACGCGAAGACGAAGGTCACCGTGCAGACCGGTAACGCCTATCCCTACCTCTGGAACATCGTTCCCACCTCCTGAGGTGACCTGACCGGGTCGCGCCACCCGTCGGCGCGACCCGGTCCCCACACTCCTAAGCCAGCAGAGGAACTTCAATGTTGAGATTCATCCTCCGACGCCTGTTCTCCGGCATCGTGCTGCTCTTCGTCATCACGACGATCGCGTACGTGCTGCTCTACCTCGGCGGCGGCAACATCGCCCGCCGCATCCTCGGGACGTCTGCCACCCAGGCGAACGTGCAGGCGAAAGCCGCGAGCCTCGGCCTCGACCGCCCCCTCATCGTCCAGTACATCGACTGGCTCGGCAACGCGCTCCACGGCGACTTCGGTGCCTCGTGGTTCACCGGGCAGCCGGTCGCCGACGCCATCAGCTCCCGTGCCGCTGTCACCCTCTCCATCGTCATCGGCGCCACCGTGCTCAGTGCGATCGTCGCAGTGATCCTCGGAGTGTGGGCTGCGGTCCGCCGCGGCGGCGTCGACCGCAGCGTCCAGGTGCTCTCGGTGCTCGGTTTCGCGATCCCCGGCTTCCTCATCGCCCTGGGGCTCGTGCTCATCTTCGCGATCAACCTGCACTGGTTCAAGCCGACCGGCTACATCCCGTTCACTGATTCACCGTCGGGCTGGCTCTCGTCGGTCACCCTCCCGATCATCGCCCTGGCGATCGGCAGCATCGCCGGCGTGACCCAGCAGATCCGCGGTTCGGTGATCGACGCGCTCCGCCAGGACTACGTCAGGACCCTCCGCAGCCGCGGCCTCTCATCCAGCCGCGTCATCTACAAGCACGTCCTCCGGAACGCAGGAGGACCTGCCCTCGCCATCCTGGCCGTACAGTTCATCGGCCTCCTCGGTGGCGCCGTGATCGTGGAGCAGATCTTCGCGATCCCCGGTCTCGGCCAGGTCTCGGTCAGCGCCACCACGCAAGGCGACATCCCGCTCGTCATGGGACTCGTCGTCATCACAGCGATCATCGTCGTGGTCGTCAATCTCCTCATCGACCTGCTCCAGGGCTGGCTCAACCCGAAGGTGCGTCTCTCATGACCCAATCAGCCCCCATGCCGGACCCGTCCCTGACCGTCGCGGTCGAGGAGAGCGGTGCTCGTGTATCCCTGTTCCGCCGGCTTCTGAAGAATCCGATCGGCCTGATCGCGATGATCTTCCTCGCGCTCCTCGTGCTCAGCGCCATCTTCGCTCCGTGGCTGGCGCCGCACGACCCGAATGCCGCATCCCTCAACGATGTGCTCGCCCCTGCGAGCGCCAAGCACCCTCTCGGCGCAGACAGTGCGGGCCGGGATGTGCTGAGCCGGCTCCTCTGGGCAAACCGTTACAGCCTCGCCGGCGCACTCGTCTCCCTCATCGTGGCCGCCATCATCGGCGTCACGGGCGGACTCTTCGCCGGGTACTACGGCAAGTGGTTCGACGCCGTGTCGTCCTGGCTGGCCAGCCTGCTGATGGCGCTCCCGGCCATCGTCGTGCTGCTGGCGGCGCGCGCCGTCATCGGGCCGTCGCTCTGGGCGTCGATGATCATCTTCGGCATCATCCTGTCGCCCGCGTTCTTCCGGCTGGTGTATGCCTCGGTGACCGCGGTGCGCAACGAGCTGTACGTCGACGCCGCACGCGTCTCGGGACTGGGCGACGGCAGCATCATCGGCCGCCACATCCTGACCGTGGTGCGCGCGCCTGTCATCATCCAGGCCGCGATGATCACGGGGATCGCGATCGCGGTCGAAGCCGGACTGGAGTTCCTGGGTCTCGGCGACATGAACATCCCCACCTGGGGCTCGATGCTGAACGACGGCTTCGCGAACATCTACAAGGATCCGCTGCTCATGCTGTGGCCGAGCCTCGCGATCGCGCTGACCTGTATCGCGCTGACACTTCTCGCGAACGCGATGCGCGACGAGCTCGAGCGCAGCGCCACCACGAAGAAGCGCAAGGGCAAGGCGAAGACCGACACCGGCATCGTGCACGAAGCGGTCGTGCGTCACCCGGACGACGCCCGCACCCTCGACGGTGTCGGCGAGGTGCTCCTCGCGATCGAACACCTCTCGGTCGGCTACGACCAGCCCGACGGGACCATCAAGCACGTCGTCAACGACGTCTCGCTCGAGGTCCGTCGCGGCGAAGTCCACGGCCTGATCGGCGAGTCCGGTTCGGGCAAGACGCAGACCGCGTGGTCGGTCCTGCGGCTCCTGCCCGAAGGCGGGCGCGTCACCGGCGGCTCGATCACGTTCGAGGGCAAGGACCTCGCGCACGCATCGGACAAGGAGATGACTCGCCTCCGCGGTCGCACCATCGCCTACATCCCGCAGGAGCCGATGTCGAACCTCGATGCGTCGTTCACGATCGGCAGCCAGCTGGTCGAACCGATGAGGGTCTGCCTGGGGATCTCGAAGAAGCAGGCGAAGGCACGCGCGCTCGAGCTGCTGGCAAAGGTCGGCATCCCGAACCCGGAGCGCACCTACGCGGCCTACCCCCACGAGGTGTCCGGCGGCATGGCACAGCGTGTGCTCATCGCCGGGGCCATCTCGTGCAACCCCGACCTGCTGATCGCCGACGAGCCGACGACGGCCCTGGACGTGACCGTCCAGGCCGACATCCTCGACCTGCTGCGCAACCTTCAGGCCGAACTGAACATGGGCGTCGTGCTCGTCACGCACAACTTCGGCGTCGTCGCCGACCTGTGCGACCGGGTGTCGGTGATGCGCAACGGGCGCATCGTCGAGTCCGGTCCGGTGCGCGCGATCTTCGCGAACCCCGAGCACGAGTACACCAAGTCGTTGTTCGCCGACATCCTCGAAGAGGGCGAAGCCCGCGGCGAGCTCGTCACATCCAGCGCGATCAGTACGACCAGCGCGACCATCGAAGGAGAACGGTCATGAGCGAGCTGCTCCTCGACGCCGACGAGGTCGTCGTCGACTATCCGGTGAAGGGCTTCCGCAAGGAGCCGTTCCGTGCCCTGAAGGGTGTCTCCCTCGACATCCGGCCGGGCGAGACCGTCGGCCTGGTCGGCGAATCCGGCTCGGGCAAGACGACGCTGGGGCGCGCGGTGCTGGGGCTGGCCCCGGTCACCGGCGGCGCCATCCGGTACAAGGGCAGGGACATCAGCAGGCTGGGCCGCAAGGACCGCCGGGCGCTGTCGAGCGAGATCCAGGTCGTGTTCCAGGATCCGTACACCTCGCTGAACCCGTCGCTGACGATCGAGCAGATCCTCGTCGAGCCGCTCACCGTGCGCAAAGTCCCGGCCAAGGAGGCCTCGAAGCGCGTGCGCGACCTGCTCGACCAGGTCGGCCTGCCGGCCAGTGCCGCGGGCCGTCTGCCCCGCGAGTTCTCCGGCGGCCAGCGTCAGCGCATCGCCATCGCCCGCGCCCTCGCGCTCGAACCGCGGCTGATCGTGTGCGACGAGCCGGTGTCGGCACTTGACCTGTCGACGCAGGCGCGCGTGCTCGACCTGTTCAAGGACATCCAGGACCGCACCGGCGTCGCCTACTTGTTCGTCTCCCACGACCTGGCCGTGGTGCGCCACCTCAGCCACCGGGTCGCGGTCATGTACCACGGTGAGATCGTGGAGTGGGGCTCCGGCGACCAGGTCACCGCCCACCCCGAGCATCCGTACACCCAGCGTCTGTTCCTGGCGGCTCCGGTGCCCGACCCGGACCGCCAGGAGCAGCGGCGTGCCGACCGCGAGCGCCTGCTCGCGGCGCACGCCGAGCAGAACCTGCAGGCGGGCGTCTAGGTGAGCAACGAAGCGGCCGGCCCCGGCATCAGGTTCGGGGCGGCCTACTACCACGAGTACCAGCCGGGGCCTCGGCTCGAGGAGGATTTCGAGCTGATGGCCGCGGCCGGATTCACGGTGATCCGGGTGGGCGAGTCGGTCTGGTCGACCTGGGAGCCGGAGCCGGGCGCGTTCGACCTGGACTGGCTGGAGCCGGTACTGGATGCGGCGCACGCCCGCGGCATCGGTGTCATCCTCGGCACGCCGACGTACGCGATCCCGATGTGGATGAAACGCCTCCACCCCGAGGTCGCTGGCGACAGTGCGACCGGGGTCCCGATCCCGTGGGGGAGCCGGCAGGAGATGGATTTCACCAACCCGGCGTACCTCTTCTACGCCGAGCGCATCATCCGCGCGGTCGTCGGCCGCTTCCGCGACCATCCGGCGATCATCGGCTACCAGGTCGACAACGAGCCCGGGTTGCGGCTGCTGTTCAACGAGGGGATCTTCCAGCGGTTCGTCGACGAGCTGCGGCACACCTACGGCGACGTCGAGACACTGAACCGCGAGTGGGGCCTCGTCTACTGGTCGCACCGGCTGTCGACCTGGGCCGACCTGTGGCGGCCCGACGGCAACTTCCAGCCCCAGTACGACCTTGCGTGGCGGCGCTTCCAGGCGCGACTCGTGACCGAGTTCATCGGCTGGCAGGCCGGCATCGTGCGTGAATTCGCGCACGACGGCCAGTTCGTCACCACGTGCATCTCATACGACCAGGTCGGCGTCGAGGATGTGGACCTCTCGGCGCAGCTCGACATCGCGTCGGGCAACGCCTACTACGAGATGCAGGATGCGCTCGCCCACCCCAGCACGGACGAACGGTCGACCGGCTGGATCGTGAAAGGCACGTGGGCGCTCTACCAGCTCGCCGACCTGATGTTCTCGTCGAAGCAGGCGCCGTTCCTGATCACCGAGACGAACGCCTCGTCGATCGGGCATTCCTCCCTCAACTTCTCGCCCTACGACGGGCAGTGGCGCCAGGCCGCCTGGGCGCTCGTCGCCCGCGGCGCCCGCATGGTCGAGTACTGGCACTGGCACACCCTGCACTTCGGAACCGAGACCTACTGGGGCGGCGTGCTGCCGCACAGCCAGGTTCCCGGCCGCACCTACGCGGAGCTCGCCCGGCTCGGCGCCGAGTTCGCTCGGGCGGGGGAGCGCGTCGCGCGTTCGGTCCCGGATGCGGACGTCGCGGTGCTCTACGACTCGGACAGCACGTTCGCGCTCTCGTCGCAAGCCCCGTTCTCGGCCCCTGGCCAGTACCTGGACCCCGACTCCTACCGGCGCATCGTCTCGGCGTTCTACCGCGGCGCGTTCGACGCCGGACTCCAGACCCGGCTGGTGCGGCCGCAGCAGCTGTTCGCCTCCCGCGGGGGCGAGACGAGCCCCGAGGAGTTCGCGGCCACGCATCCGGTGCTCATCGTGGCCGCCTTCTTCACCGCCGCCGACGACGACCTCGACTGGCTGACCGCGTACGCCGCGGCCGGCGGCCACCTCGTGCTCGGGCCGCGCACCGCCTACGCCGACCGCGAGGGTCGCGCCCGCATCGACGTGAAGCCGTCGAGGCTGACCGGGGCGGCCGGCGTGACGTACGACGAGTTCGCGAACCTCGAGAATCCGGTTCCCGTCGAGGGTACAGAGGGCGCGGGCGGAGCGGACGGCGCGGACGGCTTCGCCGTGGCAGCGGATGCGGTGGCCATCGACTGGATCGACGGTCTCACCCTCGATGGCGCCACCGCCCTCGCCCACTACCGGCACCCGCATTTCGGGCGCTGGCCCGCCGTCACCACGAACGCCTTCGGCTCAGGACGGGTGACGGTCGTCGGCACGGTCCCCGGTCAGTCCCTTGCGCGTTCGCTGGCCGAATGGCTGGTACCCGAACCGCTCGGCGCGTGGGGCGACCTGCCCGAGACCGTGACGGCGACCAGCTCGACGGCGCCGGACGGGGACCGTATCCACTACCTGCACAACTGGTCGTGGACACCGGCGATGGTCGACGTGCCATTCGCGGTCACAGACCTACTCGACGACCACTCCTACGGGGTCGGCGAGACCATCGAGCTCGGGCCGTGGGATGTGCGCATCGTCGCCTCCGCGTTCGACCGACAAGAAACAGAGAGACGGTAACTACCGTGAGCACCACGTCCAGCACGACCAGCACGACCAGCACGACGACGGACGAGCGCCTCCGCACCCTGCTCGACGAACTCACCCTCGAAGAGAAGGTGCAGCTGCTGACCGGGCGCGACTTCTGGAACACCTGGCCGATCGAGAGGATCGGGCTGCGGCGCATCCTGGTCTCCGACGGTCCGTCGGGTGTGCGCGGCGAAGTGTGGGATGAGCGCGATCCGTCGCTCAACCTTCCGTCGGCGACCGCGCTCGCCTCCGCCTGGGATCCGGCGCTCGCCCACCGGTACGGCGCGGTCGCCGCCGTCGAGGCGCGGCGCAAGGGGGTGGATGTGGTCCTCGGCCCGACCATCAACCTGCACCGCTCCCCGCTCGGCGGCCGTCACTTCGAAGCGTTCAGCGAAGACCCCGTGCTCACGGCGGAACTCGCCGCGGCCTACGTCGAGGGTGTCCAGGTGAACGGCGTCGGTGCCACCCCGAAGCACTACATCGCCAACGACTCGGAGACCGACCGCTTCACCGTCGACGTACGGGTGGCCGAGCGGCCGCTGCGCGAGCTGTACCTGCTCGCGTTCGAGAAGGCGATCGTCGACGCCGGCGCGTGGCTGGTGATGAGCGCGTACAACTCGATCAACGGCGTGACCGCCACCGAGAACGACCTGCTCGAGACGCCGCTGAACAGCGAATGGGGCTTCGACGGCGTCGTGATCAGCGACTGGACGGCGGTTCGCAGCCTCGACAGCGCCACCGCATCCCAGGATCTCGTCATGCCCGGCCCGGACGGCCCGTGGGGCGAGGCACTCGTCGCCGCGGTCCGCGACGGCCGTGTCGACGAGGCCGACATCGACCGCAAGGTGCTCCGCATCCTGCAGCTCGCGGCACGCGTCGGAGCGCTCGAGGGGTTCGAACCCGTCGCCGCCGAGCCGACCGAGCTCGAGGACGGCATCGCCTTCGTGCGCGAAGCCGCAGCGGCCGGTACGGTGCTGCTGACGAACCGCTCCGAGCTGCCGTGGCGACGAACCTCGCTCGAATCGGTCGCCGTCATCGGACACAACGCCGACCTGGCCCGCAGCCAGGGCGGAGGTAGCGCCACCGTGCTCCCCGAGCACGTGGTCTCGCCGCTCGAAGGGATCCGCGATGCGCTGCCCGACGCATCCGTCTCCTATTCCATCGGCGCCGTCGTGCAGGAGGGCATCGCCCCGTTCCCGCTCGCCCAGCTCACCAACCCGTTGACGGGCGAGCCGGGCATCCGGGTGAGCTTCCGGGATGCGGACGGCACCGACCTGTTCGCCGAGGACCGCCGCGCGACCTCGCTGGTCTGGTTCGGAGGGGATGCGCCGATCGGCGAGTCCACCACCCTCAACCTCGAGACGCTGTATCAGCCCGACGCGACCGGCGTGATCCGGCTCGGCTTCGCGGCGTCCGGGACCGCGCGCATCTGGGTCGACGACGTGCTCACGCTCGACGCGACCATCGTCCCCGAGGGGACGGACCTGGGCGCCGCCCTGCTCGCCCCGCCTTCCGCGTCAGCGCCCGTCGAGGTCCGCGCCGGTGAAGCGGTGCGCATCCGGGTCGAATACGACCTTCTCGACCGGGTCGGCCCGCTCGCCAACGCGATGGCCTTCACCTTCGGCCTCGAGCCCGGCGACGCCGACCCGCAGACACTGATCGACGAAGCGGTAGACGCCGCGCGCAACGCCGACGTGGCACTCGTCGTCGTCGGCACCAACTCGCGCGTCGAGTCGGAAGGCTACGACCGTGATTCGCTCACGCTCCCGGGCAGGCAGGACGACCTCGTGCGTGCCGTGGCCGCCGTCAACCCCCGCACCGTGGTCGTCGTCAACGCCGGAGCGCCCGTGCTGCTGCCGTGGCGTGACCAGGTCGCGGCCGTGCTGGTCGGCTACTTCGGCGGGCAGGAGTTCGGCAACGCGATCGCCGACATCCTGCTCGGCGACGTCGAACCCGGCGGCCGCCTCCCGACGACCTGGCCGGCCGAGCTCGCCGACGTGCCGGTGATCCAGACGACGCCGACGGACGGCGTGCTCGTCTACGACGAAGGCATCCACATCGGGTACCGGGCGTGGCTGAGAGCAGAGCGAACGCCGGCCTACCCCTTCGGTCACGGACTCGGCTACACGAACATCGTGCCGACGACGATCTCGGCCCCGGCCGCGGTAGCCGCATCCGGCACGGACTTCACCGTCACCGTCGACGTCGCCAACCGCGGCGCGCGGGCCGGCAAGCAGGTCGTCCAGGTGTATGCGGAGCGTCCCGACTCGTCGATCGAGCGACCCGTGCGCTGGCTCGTCGGCTTCGCGCCGGTGCAGGTGGATGCCGCATCGACCGCATCCGTGAGCATCCGGATCCCTGTGCGCGCGTTCGCGCACTGGGACGAGAACACCGGCGAGGGCTGGACGTACGAGCCGGGCGCGTTTACCCTGCGCGTCGGGACCTCAGTGGCAGAGCTGCCGCTGGACACCACTGTGAAACTGGAGGCCTGACCATGACGACCGCGACAGTGACCGCGACAGCGACGAACGGTACCCGCGTCGACTACCCGAACCCGCTCATCCCCGGCTTCAATCCCGATCCGAGCGTGGTTCGCGTCGGCGACGACTTCTACATCGTCACGTCGACGTTCGAATACCTGCCCGGCATCCCCGTCTACCACAGCACCGACTTCGTCGAATGGACACAGATCGGCAACGTGGCCACCCGCATGGAGCAGCTGGGCGTCGAAGACGTGACGACCGGTGGCGGCGTCTGGGCGCCGACGATCCGCTACCGCGACGGCGTCTTCTACGTGATCGTCACGATCGCGATGGGCCGCGGCTGCATCGTCTTCACGGCGACCGACCCTGCCGGACCGTGGAGCGACGGAACGATCATCGAGGGCATCGGCGGAATCGACCCCGACCTGGCCTGGGACGACGACGGCACGGCGCTGGTGACATTCTCCGGGCTGTCGACGACGGGTCCGGATGCGGGGGCCCACCACGGCGTGCAGCAGGTGCGGGTCGACCTCGACGCCGGCCGCGCCCTCGAAGAGCCGCGCTCGCTCTGGTCGGGTACCGGGCTCAAGTTCCCCGAAGCGCCGCACCTCTACCGCCGCGGCGCCTACTGGTACCTGATGATCGCGGAAGGCGGCACCGAGCGTGGGCACGGCGTCAGCATCGCTCGCGGGTCGTCGCCGTACGGGCCGTTCGAAGGGTATGAGGCCAACCCGTTCCTCAGCGCCCGCAGCACCTCGCGGCCGATCCAGAACACCGGCCACGGCGACCTCGTCGAGACCCCGGACGGCGGCACGTCGATCGTGCTGCTCGGGATGCGCCCCCGCGGCATGACGCAGGCGTTCTCGGCACTCGGGCGTGAGACCTTCGTCACCCGCATCGACTGGGTCGACGACTGGCCGGTCGCCCAGCCCGTCGAGCTGCGACCGCGGCCGGGTGTCACCGAATACGACATCACCTTCCACGACGTCGAAGGCCGGAGCCTCGACGACGGCTGGCTGGCCATCCGGCAGGAGCCCGCGAACGTCGCGAAGTTCGACGTCGACGGTCGCCTCGTCATCACGGGGGACGGCTCGACGCTCGACGATCCGCGCCCGAAGTTCATCGGCCGCCGCCAGCTCAACCAGACGGCGCGCTTCTCGACCACCCTCGACGCGACGCAGGGTTCCGGCGGCATCGCCAGCCGGTACGACGAAGACCACCACTACGAGCTCGAGGCGACCACCGGCCCCGAGATGACCGTCGTCGTCGCGCGGGCACGGCTGGCGAGCCTGGTGCAGGAATGGTCCGTGATGCTGCCGGCGGGCCCCGTCGAGCTGACCATCGACGCCGTACCCCCGAGCCCCAGCGGCGGATTCGGGCCGGGCATGATGACGAGCGACCGGGTGCTGCTCCAGGCGACGGCGGGCGGCAAGACGCTGACCCTCGCCGACGTCGACGGACGCTACCTTTCCGCCGAGACGGCCGCATCCTTCACCGGCCGTGTCGTCGGACTGTACGCGACCAGCGGACGCGTCGCCTTCGCGGGCCTGCGCTACCGCGGCTCCGAAGACTAGGGGAGGCGCGATCGATGGCGGGTTTCACCGAAGAATCGCTGCTGCTGGACCTTCTCGACAACCCCCGTGCGCGCGGGGCGGTCCAGCGCGCCCTCCCCGGCGTGCTCGACTCGCCGCTCATCACCCAGCTGCGCTACCTTTCGATCGGCCGGATCACCACGGCCGGGCTCGAGCGCGTCGAGCCTGCCGAACTCGAGACGCTCTGGGAGGAGCTGGCCGGGATCGACGCGGATTCCGTGGCGGTGCGCAGCGAAGAGCCGGCGATCGAACCCCGAACCGACTACGAGCCCGACACCGTTGCGCTCGGGTCGGCGCGGAGCACGCATCCGCCCGTCGTCGAACGGTGGGGCGTGTTCGAACTCGAGATCGACGGGCCGGAGCACGGGAATCCGTTCGTCGACGTGGAGCTGACGGCGACGTTCACGTCGTCTGGCTCCGCAGCCGTTCGTGTCGGGGGCTTCTACGACGGCGACGGCCGGTACCGGGTGCGGTTCATGCCCGAGGCCGACGGGGACTGGACGTTCACGACGTCGTCGACCGCCCGTTCCCTCGACGGGCTCAGCGGGACCTTTGCGGTCACAGCGCCGGATGCGGGCAACGCCGGCCCGGTGCGCGTCGCCGACACCTTCCACTTCGCGTACGCCGACGGCACGCGGTACCTCCCCATCGGCACCACCGCGTACGCCTGGACCCACCAGCCGGAGCCGTTGCAGGAGTCGACGCTCGACACGCTCGCGACCTCACCGTTCAACAAGCTCCGCATGTGCGTCTTCCCCAAATCGTACCTGTACAACTCGAACGACCCCGAACTGTACCCGTTCGTGCGCCGCGACGACGGCACCTTCGACAGCACGCGGTTCGACCCGGCCTACTTCGACGTGCTCGAGCGGCGCATCCAGCAACTGCAGCAACTCGGGATCGAAGCCGACCTCATCCTGTTCCATGCGTACGACCGGTGGGGGTTCTCCGAACTCGGCCGTGCCGCCGACGACCGCTACGTGCGCTACGTCGTCCGGAGGCTCGGAGCCTACCGTTCCGTCTGGTGGTCGCTCGCGAACGAATACGACCTGCTCTGGTCGAAGAACCTCGACGACTGGGAGCGGCTCGCCTCCGTGATCGTCGCCGAAGACCCGGCGAGACACCTGCTGTCCATCCACAACTGCTTCGGGTTCTACGACTACAGCCGGCCGTGGATCACCCACGCGAGCATCCAGCGCATCGACGCGTACCGCACCGCCGAGAACACGGATGCGTGGCGCGAGCAATGGGCTAAGCCGGTCGTCATCGACGAGTGCGCCTACGAAGGCGACATCGACCAGGGCTGGGGCAACATCACCGGCGAAGAGCTGACACGCCGGTTCTGGGAGGGCGCGGTGCGCGGCGGCTACGTCGGACACGGCGAGACCTACCTCAACGACCGCGAGGAGCTGTGGTGGTCGAAAGGCGGCGAGCTCGTCGGGGAGTCGCCGGAGCGCATCCGGTTCCTCGCCGACATCGTCGCAGAGTCGCCGACCGGCGTGCTCGACCCGTTGCCGAGCGACTGGGATGTTCCCTGGGGCGGCGTCGCCGGCGACTACCTCATCGCGTATTTCGGCTTCAACCGGCCGAGTTTCCGCATGGTCACGGCACCGCGCGGCCGCCAGTATCACGTCGACGTGATCGACACGTGGAACATGACCGTCACCCGGCTCGACGGGGTGTTCGAGGGGGCGTTCCGCGTGCCGCTGCCCGCGCGCCAGTACATGGCCGTGCGGCTCACTGCAGTGCCGCTCGGTGACTCAGGGCACTAATTCCGTCCCGCCGCACTAGGTCTACTTAGTGCGCTGGGACGGAGTTAGTGCGGCTGCAGCGGGGGCCCGGCGGACGGGCGCCGGAGGGCTGCGCGATAGAAGCGGACCAGCTCGGCGGCTGGCGGGCGCAAGCGCGACATGGTCGCGGCATCCGTTCGCTTCGACGCCATGTGGTGGCGCCACGATTCGTAGGCGCAGCGGTGATCCCACCCGGCCGAGGCCGCAGCTTCGAGGGTGCGGCACCATCCGATCAGTTCACGGCCGTCGGATGTGGGCGCCCAGGTCACGGCGCGAAACCAGACCTCCGGATGGTTCGGGTCGCCGAACACGAACCGCCGCACCACCGCGTACGGCTGGCCCTGCTCGCCCTGCCGCAGCGTCCACTCCGACGCGTGCGCATTCGCGACCGGGTGCCATGCGGACACGTCTCTCCCTCCAGCTGTCCGCAGCCCGGCCCGCTGCGCTCCGAGTGTATGAGCCGCGGCCGACACTCGCTGCGCTCGTCGCTCGTCGCGCGTCGCGCGTCGCGCTGCCGCTCGCTGCGGCTCGCTGCCGCTCGCTGCCGCTCGCTGCCGCTCGCTGCCGCCGAGCACACGGTTCTTCCCGTTATGGGTTGCTCTTTTCGGGAACAACCCTGTGCTCGCGATCACGGGCACTGCGGAGGGGGCGTGGCGGGAAAGGCGCGGCGGCGCTCAGCGCTTACGCGAAGAGGCGGATGAGGGCGGCCACGACGGCGGCGGCCGGCACGACGACGATGAACGGCACCCGCAACGCGTACAGTCCGGCCGCGGTGGCGACGGCCGGAAGCCGTGCGTCGAGTTGCAGTCCCTGGCCTGCGCCGAACGTCTGCACGCAGATCAGCGCGGCGAGCAACGCCGCGGTCAGCAGGTCGCTGACACGGGCGACCGTAGGATGGTCGAGCGTTTTCGGCGGCACCAGCCAGCCGAGCACCTTGAGCCCGAGCACGGCGATCGACGCGAGCAGGATGATGTTCCAGGTGGTCACGGCTCCACCTCGCGTTCCATCGGGATGGCTTCAGGGCTGGGCGGCCCGCCGCGCGTGCCGAACAGGTTGAGCACACCGACGACGATCGCGACGACGGCAGCCGCCAGCACCGGAAGGCCTGGCGTGAGGAACGGTGTGAGGATGGTCGCTACGAAGCCTGCTGCGACGGCGACCGCCTGCGTCTGGCGGGCCTTGAGCCGCGGCCAGAGCAGGCCGAGGAATGCGGCCGCGGCAGCAGCATCCAGACCGTACGCACGGACGTCGCCGATCAGGTTGCCGAGGAGTGCACCGGCGAGGGTCATCAGGTTCCAGCCGACGTAGACGGTGATGCCGGTCACCCAGAAGCCCAGGCGCTGTGCTGCGGGTTCGGTCTGGGCGGTCGCGACCGCGGTCGACTCGTCGATCGTGAGCGGCGCTGCGGCGGCCCGCTTGAGGAGGCCCGGCCCGATGATGCGCGACAGCCTCAACGCGTAGAAGGTGTTCCGCGACCCGAGGAGGGCGGCGCCGGCGATGGCGGAGCCTGCGGCTGCTGTTCCCCCGGAGGCGAGCACGCCGATCAGGGCGAACTGCGAGCCGCCGCTGAACATCACCAGGCTGAGCACGCACGCCTGCCAGACGTCGAGCCCGGATGCCGTCGCGAGCGCACCGAACGAGATGCCGTAGGCCGCGGTGGCCACGCCGACAGCGATCCCCGAACGCAGCGCGGCAGACTGGGCTGGCGTTCGGCTCATAACAGCCGAGGATAGTCTGCCCGGCGGTGGCCCGGCTCCTCGCGGCGGATCCGCACTACTTCCGTCCCAGCGCACTATGTAGAACGAGTGCGCTGGGACGAAGCTAGGGCGCCGAGCGGCCGAGTCGCCGAATCGCCGGAACCACGCTCAGTCGAACAGGCGCCCCACAACAGTGTCTGCAGTCTGGTCGTCCAGCGTCCACGGCTGGAAGATCACGCGATAGATGATCGGAGCGACGACGACGTCGATGATCTCGTCTGAGCTCACGGCCGAGCCCGGGTACCGGTCGAGGAACATCGTCGCCTCCGCGCGTCGATTGCGCAGGCAATCGGATTCGTTAGCGCCCGCGTTCGCGGCGCCCCCGCGCAGGAGTGCTGCGTTCACCGGCTTGCGGTAGTGCTCGACGATCTCGCGCGCCCACTCCGTGAGGTCTCGTCGCAGGTCGCCGCTCTCCGGAAGCGGACGCTCGGGGTCCAGGCGGTACGTCGCGATGTCGTTGATCAGGGTGGGCAGGTCGCCCCACCGGCGGTAGATGCTCGTGGGATTCACGCCGGCGCGTTCCGCGATCATCGGCACGGTCACGCGTTCGCGGCCCCGCTCTTTCACGAGTTCTTCGACGGCTGTGCGCACCGAGTGCATGACCGCGGCGCTGCGACCGCCCGTCCTCTTCGACGGCAAGGTCTTCGTATCCATACAAGTAGCTTAACGCAAATCTGGTTGCTTTTATAGTGCGATCGCGATAGCGTGCCGTAAAGCAATGGAATTTGCGTTAAGGAGTCACATGTCCGCAGTGAACGAGACCGGGACGACCGGAGCGATCGGCGCGAACTGCCACGAGGCCATGGAGCGCGCGAAGGCCGCCGTGACCGCATCCACCCGCCGCGGGCTTTCACCGGTCGCCGCCTTCGTCGGCGCTGCCCTCGCTTTCGTCGGGGTCACGTTCGCCGCCGGCGCGCCGAGCCCCCTGTTCGTGCTCTACCAGCAGGAGTGGGGCTTCCCCGCCTGGGTGCTCACCATCGCCTTCGCGATCTACGCCATCACCCTGCTCGTGACGCTGCTCATCGCCGGTTCGCTGTCCGACCACATCGGTCGCCGCCCGGTGCTGATCGGCGCGCTTGCGCTCGAAATCGTCTCGATGCTCATCTTCCTGTTCGCGCAGGACATCGGCTGGATCATCGTCGCCCGCGCGATCCAGGGTGTTGCGACGGGAGCTGCGACAGGGACGTTCACAGCCGCCATCGTGGAGCTCGCCCCGGAGCGGCACAAGAAGCTGGGTGCCGTCATCGGCGGCACCGCTCCGGTCGGCGGACTCGCTCTCGGCGCGCTGATCACGGGCGCCGCAGTCCAGTTCACCACCATCCCCACCGTGATCGTGTTCAGTTTCCTCGCCGTGGTGTTCGCACTCGGGATCGTGGTGATCGCTCTGTCATCCGAGACGGTGTCGCGGCGCGCAGGAGCAGTACGCTCGCTCATCCCACGCCTGTCCGTGCCACCGCACGCGCGTGGCGAGTTCGCGGCCATCGTCCCGGTGCTGGTCGGAACCTGGATGCTCGCCGGCCTGTTCCTCGGACTCGCACCGTCGATCATCCGCGGCGTGTTCCACATCGACAGCGGCCTGGTGAACGGGGCGATCGTCGCCCTGACGCCGGCGGCCGGTGCCGTCGCCGGGTTCGTCCTCAGCCGAGTGCCTGCACGAACGTCAGTCATCTGGGGTGCGGCGTCGGTTGTGGCCGGGATCGTCGTCACCCTCTCGGCTGTCGCATTCGGCCTTCTCCCGCTGCTGTTCGTCGGCGGCGTGCTCGGCGGTGCCGGATTCGGGGCTGCGTTCTCGGGCGCGCTGCGCATCCTCGCCCCCCTTGCACCCGTGCACCAGCGTGCCGAACTGTTCGCGGCGGTGTACCTGGTGAACTACCTCGCCTACGGGATCCCCGCACTGATCGTGGGTGAGCTCATCGGCGTGGTCGGGCTGCTGGATGCGGTGATCGGCTACGGGATCGCCGCTGCTGTCGCCACGGCGGTCGGCCTTATGGTGCAGCTGAGGCGTGCGCACGTAACGCGCTCCGCCCGCGCGACGGGTGCCGTGCCTGCGGTGGCCGCGGCCGAGTAGCACGTGGCCGAGTAGCACGCGGCCAGGGCTAGCTCGCCGACCCTGCGACGTCGATCAGCACCTTGCCCACGGCCCCGTCCTCGACCGCGTCATGCGCGGCGGCGGTCTGCGCGAGCGCGAACCGCGTGATCGGCAGGCCCGCTTCGGCGCCGACGGGCAGAGCCCCATCCGCGACCGCCGCCGCAACGGACCGCACGGCCGCATCCTTTTCGTCGACCGGAACCGTGTACGTCAGCATGAACTGGTACCGGATGTTCTTGGTCATGCTCGGCCGCACCGGCACCACGACCGGCTCGCCGTTGTCCGCGTAGATCGAGACGGTCGCGTCGAGCGCGGCAACCTCGGCGTCGAGCCCCAGGTTGGCGGCCGGGTTGACCTCGACGACGATGTCGACACCGGCCGGGGCCAGACCCTGGATCGCGGCCACCGCATCCTCCGCACGGTAGTCGACGATGTGGTGCGCCCCCGCCGCTCGCGCGAGCTCTGCTTTCGACGGGCTGCTCACGGTGGTGATCACGGTCGCGCCGGCCCAGACGGCGAGCTGGATCGCCGCATGCCCGACCGCGCCAGCGCCACCGGCGACCAGCACGATCAGCCCGGTGAGCGTGCCGGGCGCGAGTTCGCGCGGGGCCCGGTCAGACGCTGTGAGCGCCCGGTGCGCGGTCAGTGCCGGGATCCCGAGCGATGCGCCCACGTCGAAGCTCACTCCATCGGGCAGGGCCACCACCTGTCGCACAGGTAACACCACAAGCTCCTGCGCGGTTCCGTCGGGTCGCTGGAAGGCGGCATCCCACACCCAGACGCGGTCGCCGACCGCGAACTCCGTGACGCCTGCGCCGACCTCGTCGACGACGCCGGCGCCGTCCTGGTTCGGCACCTGCGCAGCAGCGAGCCCGGTCGGCCGCCGACCTCCCGAGCGCGCCTTCCAGTCGGTCGGGTTCACACCCGAGACTTGGATGCGCACCCGCACCTCGCCCGGCCCGGGATGCGGTTCGGGGCGATCGCCGAACTCGAGAACGGACGATGGACCAGTGGTGCGGTAGCTGACGGCCTTCATGCTCTCAGCCAATCACAGCGCGCCCGCCGCCGCACCCGTTGCGTCCCGCCGCACTCGTTACACCCCTCGGCACGCGTACGTACGAGTGCGCTCGCGCCGAACGAGTGCGCTCGCGCCGAGCGAGGGCGCGCAACGCCGCCGCACGCGCTCACTCGGTCGCGCATCCGCCCGAACCGACCGGCGCCGAGCCGACCTTCGCCAGCACCGGCCGCAGCTCTGCGAGCGTCAGCGCGTACCCCGTCTCCGGGTCGGTGGTCGAGCGGGCGAACACCACGCCCGCCACTTTGCCCGACGCATCGAACAGCGGACCGCCCGAGTTGCCGGGTCGTACCGAACCGCGCAGCGAGTAGATCTCGCGGTCGACCGTCGTCTGCTGGTAGATGTCGCCGCCGCGCGCGATCAGCTTCTCGCGCACGCGTTCCGGGCTCACCGTGTACGGCCCGTCGCCCGGGTAGCCCGCAGCGTAGGCGGGGGCGCCCGAGCCGAGGTCCCGGCCGAGCGGCAGCGGCGCCTCCGTCAGCCCGTTCACCCGCAGTACGGCGAGGTCGCGTTCCGGGTCGAACGCGACGAGGGTCGCCCGGAGCGCCCGGCCGCCGTTGCCATCCTTGACGAAGACCACGCTCGACCCGGCGACCACGTGCGCGTTCGTGACGACCCGGCCGGGCGCTTCGACCCAGCCGCTTCCTTCGGAGTCCACGCCGCAGCCGGGTTTCGCCGCGAGGATCTTCACGACGGACGCCGAGGCGCTGTTGACGGCGGCGGGCACGTTCGCGTCGGGCGGAGCGATGGCGCGGATCGATTCGCCGCCCTCGAAAACCTGCGGAAGCCCGGCCTGCGAAAGCGCATCGTCGACCGCACCGAGCACCGTGGACGACGGCATGGGTGCGACCGCGTCGAGGGTCGCCACGACGCGCGATGTCGAAGCGGCCTGCACGACCGCGGCAAGATTGGTCGCCTGTGCGAATCCGGCGAACAGCCAGACGAGCACCGCCCAGGTCAGTAGTCCGAGGATCGACCCGCCGAGCGAGTCCAGCCAGCGGATCGGTCCGTGGCGCACCAGTCTGCCGAGCATCCCGGCCAGCGCTGTCGCGAGACCGTAGGCGACGGATGCGCACACCAGGATCACGATGGCGGCCACGATCGTGCGCTGGCTGAGTCCGCTCCAGCCGATCCCGGCGAGCCAGCCGACGACGATCGGCGCAAGGGCGAGACCGAGCCAGAGCCCCACGATCAGGCCGACGAGGGAACCGGCCTGGCGGATGGCCCCGTTCTGCCATCCGACGGCGAACGCGACGACGGCGAGCACGATGAGCACGGCGTCAACCACGATTTCCACGTGTTCACACTGGCGCACGATTCTGGGCGGACGCTGCGGGCGCGCGGGAGGGACGCGGATGAATGCGGGCCGGTTTGGCGTCAGGTAGACAGTGTGGTCTAGAGTGCAGGGGGCAGGGGGATCATGGCGAACGACGACCCGGCGGCGGATGCCGTCATCGGGGCTGTGCGTGGTGCGCGCCAGGTCCCGCCCGAGTCGGATCCCACCGGACCTGTCTCGGTCGTGATCGTCGACGATCACGACCTTTTCCGTGAAGGCGTCGCCGCGATCCTGCGGCACGACCCACGGATGGCCGTGGTCGGGCAGGGCAGCAGTTCGCCCGATGCCGTGTCCCTCACCGCTGCCCTCGACCCGGATGTGCTGCTGCTCGATGTGGAGTTGCCGGGCGGTTCGGCGCGCGCGACGGTGGCGCGCATCCATCGTTCGTCCCCGCGGACGCGGATCGTCATCCTCACGATGCACCGCGACACCCTGCTGAAGGATGAGCTTCTCGCCGCGGGCGCTTTCGCGTACCTCACGAAGGCGACGCCGACCGCCGGGCTCGTGCAGACCATGTTGTTCGCCGGCGCGGTCGCGCGCGGCGTGCGCGCTGTGCCCGAGGCGAGCGCTCGCCCGGCGCGCCAGCGTGCGTCGATCCTGTCGCCGCGTGAACAGGAGGTGCTTCACCTGCTCGCCCAGGCACGCTCGAACCGGGACATCGCGGATGCCATGAGCATCGCCGAAGGAACGGTCAAGCGGCACACGAGCAGCATCTACGCCAAGCTGGGTGCCCGATCGCGGATGGAGGCCGTCCGCAAAGCCTTCCTGCTCGGCATCTTCGCCCGCGACGACCTCTGATCGAGCATCCCCGCGCCCCCGGCCACTCGCCCGTTCCAAGGCGCGCTTTCGACCAGTTTCCCTGTGCTCGATGAAGGGGCGGCCGCGAATGTGACCAACGGGACATTCCGCAGGTCCGAACCGCCTCGATAGAGTCGCGATGTTCGGCGAGTCTGCGGGGGCCGTCGCCGGCGATGCCGGCTGCGCGGAGGCTCCCCGCAACGTCTGACTGCCGCGGCCGCTGCAGGGGGTACAGGGGCCGCGGCAGTCTACGTGCAGAGCGGATGCCCGACGACGGATGCCGGACGACGGATACTGGGACCATGCGCTACACGAAACTAGGAACCACCGGCCTCGACGTCTCCGCTCTCGCCCTCGGCTGCATGACCTTCGGGGAGCCCGACCGCGGCAATCATCCGTGGTCGCTGCCCGAGGAGGAGAGCCGCCCCATCATCAAGCAGGCGCTCGAAGCCGGGATCACCTTCTTCGACACGGCGAACGTGTACTCCGATGGTTCGAGCGAGGAGATCGTCGGTCGCGCGTTGCGCGATTTCGCCGATCGCGACGCCGTCGTCATCGCGACCAAGGTGCACGGCGTGATGCGCCCGGGCCCGAACGGCCGCGGTCTTTCGCGCAAGGCGATCCTCACCGAGATCGACCACAGCCTGCGTCGGCTGGGCACGGACTACGTCGACCTGTACCAGATCCACCGCTGGGACCCGCACACCCCGATCGAGGAGACGCTCGAGGCGCTCCACGACGTGGTCAAGGCGGGCAAGGCGCGCTACATCGGCGCATCCTCGATGTATGCGTGGCAGTTCAGCAAGGCCGTGTACCTGCAGCGGGAGCACGGCTGGACGCGCTTCGTCACCATGCAGGACCACTACAACCTCCTCAACCGGGAGGAGGAGCGCGAGATGCTGCCGCTGTGCGCCGACCTCGGCGTCGGAACGCTGCCGTGGAGCCCGCTCGCTCGCGGCAAGCTCACCCGCGACTGGGATGCGATCACCGAGCGGTCGCAGACCGACGAGTTCGGCAAGACCCTGTACGTCCAGCAGGCGGACAGGGCGGTGGCGGATGCCGTGGCCCGCGTCGCCGAAGCCCGCGGCGTCCCGCGCGCCCAGGTCGCGCTCGCGTGGGTGTCCTCGAACCCGGTGGTGACCGCGCCGATCGTGGGTGCGCGCACGGGGAAACATCTCGAGGATGCGGTGGCCTCGCTCGACATCGAACTCACCGCAGACGAGCGCGCCGAGCTCGAATCGCCCTACGTGCCGCATCCCGTTGTCGGCTTCTGAGCGGTCGGCGCCACACCTGCCGCCGAGATGACCCGCTGTCGCCGAGAATCGCCGTTGGAACGGCGACTCTCGGCGCGAGCGGTGACTCTCGGCGCCAGGGCGCGGCCCGAAGCTACTCGCCGCGGGGACGCCGCCGGGCGGTGAGCACGACGATGAGCACGCCGGCGAGGGCCAGCACGACGATCCCGATGGCGATGCCGAGCACGATGCCCAGGTCGCTGGTCTGAGCGGTCGAGCCGCCCCCCGTCCCACTGCCGGTGCTCGCACCGGGCGCAGCGGTCTCCAGCTGCCCGCACGGAGGCCCGACGGCGTTGCCAGCCGAGGCGACGGTACCGGCGGGCGGCCGGTACGTGAACTCGATCGAGCTGGACACGGTGTGCCCGTCGGCAGAGACGATCTGCCACGTGACCAGGTATTTTCCGCCTGCGCCAAGAGACACAGGAACGGAGAGCACGCGATCGAGCACCGTCGCGCATCCGGTTTCGTAGTGCCGTGCATCCGGGCCGGTGACCTGCATCAGCGCGCCGCTGCCGTTCCCCTTGAGGTCGAGGATGATGTCGTTGAACGTCAGCGTCACCGAGTCCAGGGGCTGGGTCTGAACCGAACCGGCTTTCGGCGTGCTGTCCACGAGGTAGTCGTGGGCGCTCGCCGTGGTCGCCGGCGCCAACGCGAGCAGGCCCGCGACGAGCGCAGCAAGCAGACCGCCGGCGACCGTTCCCCGGCCCGATGCAGACCTGGTCATGTCAGACTCCCTTTCCCGCTCCGTCGCCGGACGGCGAGCCGCCACCAGCAACGGGCCGCCCACGCCTCGTCATCGCGATCACCGCGACGACGAGCGCGATCGCTCCGAGCGCGAGGCCGGCGATCCCGAGACCGATGGCGACCGTCTCCGCCTGACTCGTGCCCGACGCGGTGGCGGGAGCTGTGGTCGGCGTACTCGTCACCAGCGAACTCACGGCCGTCGGGTCGGCCGGGGATGCCGTGTTCACGTACAGGGTGGGCGCCGGATGCTCTGGCTCCTGTCCGGATGCAGGGGTGGGCTGATTCCACTGGACGACGGTTCCGTCCGAGTACGTCTGCGTGACCGGCAGGACGATGCTCCCCGTGTCCGGAACGGGACCGACCTGGACGACGAAGGTCTCGAACGCCCCCGGTCCGACCTGGACGCCCGGATCGGCGGTCCAGGTGATTCGGGTCGGCGCCTCGGTGACCGTACCGTCGTCCGTCTTCACAGGCGTCGCCAGTTTCGAGGTCACGACGATCGTCTTCCATCCCGGCATGGGCTGGTACGCGACGGAGCCGAACGGTGTCTTCGTCGGCAGGTCGACTTCGAGTCTGACCGTTCCGGCGGTCGCCGACTCGGTCGGAACGGTGAACGTGAGCGCGGTGTAGCTGCCGGGCGTGGCCCGGTCGGGGTCGACGTGCACGTGGGCGCTCGCCGCGAGCGGCGCCGCCACGACGAGCACAGCGGTCGCCGTGGCAGCCGTGGCGGCCAGGGCGAGACGTCGTGCGGTGAAGCGTTTCTTCACAATGATGTTGGTCCTCATCTCGGCCGCGAGGTGGCCGGGTTGCATGGGTGTCGTCGCGATCGTGTGCCTGCACGTCATTCGGAGCAGGCACGGGTTCGGATCGCGGAAGACGCGAAAACTGCGAGTGCCGCGCGCGTCAGCTGAGGCGAGCGCGCAGCTGGGATGCAGGTGGACCGCGGTGACGCATCCGGCCGATGAGAATGCCGAGGTCGCGCAGCACGGGCGCGTCCGAGTCACCGTGGACGGCGGCCGGTGCGGCGACCGCAACGACCTGGACGACCGCCCGCCGGACGACACGGCCGAGCCGGATGCGTGCCGTCTCGAAGAGCCCCCAGAACGCTTGCTCGCCGAAGCGCAGGGCGACGATGGTCACGAGAGCAGCGGAGGCGTGACTCAGCCACATCGCGGGGCTGTCCGGGATGACGCCGCTGTCCTGCATGTGCCGGCCGGCCATCGCGATGAGGTGCGATCCCGCGTGGATGTGGGCCATCCCATCCGCAGCCACGAACCGGGTCGTGCCGGATCCGAGGCTGAACAGCGCGTGGAACACGGTCTGGCTGACGACGACGGATGCCGTGAGCCGCCAGAGGGATGCGCGCCGGCCGGTCAGCGCGAGCGCCGCCAGCCCGGAGAAGGTCAGGCTCAGTGTGAGAGCGAGTGCGCTCGGGGTCGCACCGCCGCCGGCGACGTGGAAGAGCGCTGCAACGAAGGTCGCAAAGGTCGCCGCGAGGAGGCCGCGCACGACCCTCGCCCACCGCGTCGCCATCTCGCTCCTGCCTTCGCGTTCGTCCCCCCAGTCTATCGAGGCCACTCCGAGCGACCCCGGGTCAGTGCAGGTGGTCCCGCCAGTCGGCTGGCACGCGCCCTTCCGGGCCGGGCGCGGGCTGCTCTTCCGGGTGACAGACCGGCGGCGCCAGCTCCGGACCACGCAGCAGCACATCCGTCGAGTAGTCGTAGTACCAGTGCTCGCCCGGTTCGAAGGAGCGGATGAGCGGATGCCCTGCTGCTGCTGCGTGCGCTCGCGCGTGCTGCGAGGGCGAGCTGTCGCAGCATCCGATGTGTCCGCAGGTCGCGCAGCGCCGCAGGTGGAACCACCAGCCATCGCTTGCCAGACATTCGACGCAGCCGGTGCCACTCGGGAGGACGGCGACGTCGATGACGCTCGAGTCGGTCATGCTCCATTGTGCAACCGGAACCCTAGACTCCGTCTATGACCGGACAGGATTCCTCGCGCATCGTCGAGCAGCGTGTCGAACGGCTGGTGCGGGAGCGGCTGGCTCCGGCTGTCGAGCGGGCCCGCGCATCCGTCACCGTCGAAGCGTGGGAGGTGCCGGATGAGCCGGTGCCGTTTGCGCAGGCCGTCGGCAATCCGTTCGCTCCGTTTTCGATCGGGCAGGCGTGGGGGCGGCCCTGGGGGACCGTCTGGTTCCGGGTGACCGGGACGGTCCCGGCCGACTGGGCCGCGTCCGGCGATGTCGAACTGGTCGTCGACCTCGGTTTCACCGGAGCGCAGGCCGGCTTCCAGGCCGAAGGTCTCGTCTACGCCAGTGACGGCAGCATCCTCAAAGCGATCGAGCCGCTCAACGGCTACGTTCGCCTGGCGGCGGCGCCCGGTGAGGACGTCGAGGTGTTCATCGAAGCGGCCGCCAATCCCGATATCGGCCACGGCTTCGTCGAGTTCCGGCCGACGCCGTTCGGCCGCAAGGCGACCGCACCGGCGGACCCCCTCTACGCTCTGCGACGGATCGAGCTCGTGCAGCGCGACGGCGAGGTCTGGGAGCTCATCCAGGATGCGTGGACCCTGCAGGGCCTGGCGTCGCAGCTGGCGCCGACCTCACCACGCCGGGCCCAGGTCTTCGCTGCGCTCGAGGCGATGGCGGATGCGGTCGATCCGTTCGACGTATCGGCCACCGCCTCGCAGGGCCGCGCCGCACTCCGCGCCGCACTAGAGGCCCCCGCGGCTGCGAGCGCCCACCGCGTCTTCGCCGTCGGCCACGCCCACATCGATTCGGCGTGGCTGTGGCCGGTGCGCGAGACGATCCGCAAGGTTGCGCGAACGTTCTCGAACGTGCTCGACCTGATGGATCAGGACCCCGACTTCGTGTTCGCCGCATCGTCGGCGCAGCAGTACGCGTGGATGAAGCGGTTCTACCCCGAGCTCTTCGAACGCATCCGGGTCCGTGTCGCCGAAGGCCGGTTCGTGCCGGTCGGCGGGATGTGGGTCGAATCCGACACCAACCTGGTCGGCGCCGAGGCGCTCGCGCGTCAGTTCGTCGAGGGCACGCGGTTCTTCGTGGAGGAGTTCGGGGTGCATCCCCGCGAGGTGTGGCTGCCCGACACGTTCGGGTATACCGCCGCCCTGCCGCAGATCGCGCGCGCCGCGGGGGCCGAGAACTTCCTCTCGCAGAAGATCTCGTGGAACGAGACGAACCGCTTCCCCCACCACACATTCCTGTGGGAGGGCATCGACGGTTCGCGTATCTTCGCGCACTTCCCGCCGGTCGACACCTACAACGCGATGCTCTCGGGCGCCGAGCTGGCCCACGCCGAACAGAACTTCGCGGACAAGGGCCGGGCGAACACCTCGCTCGTTCCGTTCGGGTTCGGCGACGGTGGGGGCGGCCCGACCCGCGAGATGGTCGCGGCCGCGCACCGCACCCGCTCCCTGGAGGGCTCCCCGACCGTGCGGATGGCGTCGCCCGCCGAATTCTTCGACGTGGCCCGCGCAGAACTCGCGGATCCGTCGGTGTGGGCGGGGGAGCTCTACCTCGAACTCCACCGCGGAACGTACACCTCCCAGGCCCGGACGAAACGTGGCAACCGGAGAAGCGAGGCCCTGCTCCACGAGGCGGAACTGTGGTGCGCGACGGCGGCCATCCGCCTCGGTCGCCCGTACCCGTACGCCGACCTGCGGGATGCATGGCAGACCGTGCTGCTGCAGCAGTTCCACGACATCCTCCCCGGGTCGTCGATCGGCTGGGTGCACGACCAGGCCGTCGAGAACTACCGGATCGTGGGCGAGAAGCTGGAGCGGCTGATCGGCGAGGCCGTCGGTGCTCTCGCCGAGGCGGGCGGCGTGCCCGGGGCCGGCGACGAATCCGGTGCGGGCGCGGCCGAGCCGGGTGCGGGCCACGTGCCCCAGGCCGGCGCGGGCATCGTCTTCAACGCGTCCCCGCTCCCCGTCGACGGGGTGCCGGCGTTCGGCGCAGGTCCCCGCGCGACCGGTGGCCGGGCACGCGTCGAACAGACCAGCGGCGGGCTCGTGCTGGCGAACGATCGCCTTCGCGTAGGCATCGACTCCGACGGCCTCATCGACTCCCTCGTCGACGTCGCATCCGGTCGCGAGGTCGTGCCGACCGGCGAGCGGGCCAACCTGCTGCAGCTGTTCCGCGACACCCCGCGCAACTGGGACGCCTGGGACATCGACCTCGACTACCGCCGCACCGGCGAGCCCATCACCGGCGTCGACGCGCTCGAGGTCATGGAGTTCGAGGTCACCGAGGAGACGGATGAACGGGTCGCCGTGCGCATCACCCGCAGCTTCGGCGCATCCACTGTCACCCAGACGATCGCGCTGTCCGCCCGCTCTGCCGCGCTCGACCTGACCACGGACGTCGATTGGCATGAACGGCAGCGGATGCTCAAACTCGCCTTCCCGGTCGACGTGCACACCGCATCCGCCGCATCCGAGATCCAGTTCGGCCACATCGTGCGGCCGACGCACACCAACACCAGCTGGGATGCCGCCCGTTTCGAGACGTCAGCGCACCGCTGGGTGCACGTGGCGGATGCGGGATTCGGCATCGCGGTCGCCAACGACTCCACCTACGGTCACGACATCACCAGGCACGAGCGGGCCGGTGGGGGCACGTACTCCGTTGTGCGCCAGACGCTCCTGCGGGCGCCGCTGTTCCCCGACCCCGAAGCAGACCAGGGGATGCACACGCTGCGGTCATCCCTCGTCGTCGGCGGTGTCGGGGAGGCGATCGAGGAGGGGTACCGGCTGAACCTGCCGCTGCGCGCGGTCGCGGGACCGGCATCCGCCATCGAGCCGATCGTCTCCAGCGACAACCCGGCCGTCGTCATCGAGACCGTCAAACTCGCGGAGGACCGCTCGGGGGATGTGGTGGTGCGGCTCTACGAGTCACATGGGGCGCGCGCATCCGCCGGCCTCGTCATCCGCTTCCCGTTCGCTGTCGTCGTCGAAACCGACCTGCACGAGCAGGAGGTCGCCCCGTCGGCGGTCGCCGGCGCCACCGCCGGCTCGCCCGCCCGCGTCCCTCTCGAGCTGCGCCCCTTCCAGCTCGTCACCCTGCGCTTCGCGCGGTCATGACTCCCACGCGACGCTCGCCCGGTCGTGACTCCCACGCGAGGCTCGTTGACTTGGCACACGTGGCCGTTTTGGCACGGCTCAGAGCGGCCACTCCCGACAAGTGAGCGATCCTCGGGCGGGAGGCGAGCGTCAGCCGGGCGGGAGGCGAGCGAGAACCGGGCTAGAGCGAGCGAGAGCCGGGCGCGTCAGGACTTGCGGGCGCGGGCGAAGCGCCTGCGCACCTCGCGAGACGCGAGCAGGTCGGCCGCCACCGCATCCTGCGCCTTCACGATCGCCGCACTCGATTTGAGCGGAAGCCGCACCCCCTCATCCGCTTCGATTCCCGCCGTCAGTTCGCGGGCGCGCTCGACTTCGACGTCCAGTTCCGCGCCGAGCAGCAGGGCCACGTTCGCGATCCACATCCAGAGCAGGAAGATGATGATCCCCGCGAGCGAACCGTACGTGCGGTTGTAGTTGCCGAAGTTCGCGACGTAGAGGCCGAACAGCGCCGACGCCACACCGAGGACGATGATGGCCGCGGTCGACCCGAACGTGAGCATCCGGAATCGCGGCAGCCGCACATTGGGGGTCGCGTAGTAGAGCAGCGCGGTCAGCACCATCACCGCGACGATCAGCACAGGCCATTTGAGGACCGACCAGACGACCTGGACCGTGTCTCCCAGACCGAGGGCGTCGCCGATGGCTGTCGCGATGGGTCCGGAGATCACGAGCAGAACCGCCATGAGCGACACCAGCAGGAGTGTCGCGATCGTGACGCCCAGCTGCACCGGACGCAGCTTCCAGATCGTGCGGCCCTCCTGGACGCCGTAGATGTGGTTGACCGCCCGCCCGAACGCGCCGACGTAGCCGGATGCCGACCAGATCGCGCCGACGATCCCGATGACGAGGGCCAGCCCGGTGGCGGGGGAGGAGGCCAGCTGTTCGATCGGCCTTTTCACGGTGTCGAGTGCGGCGCCGGGCGCGAGCTGTGCGACGATCGCGAAGAGGGCGTCGATCCCCTTCTGGCTCTGCCCGACCAGGCCGAGGATCGAGACGAGCGCGAGCAGCGCCGGGAAGAGCGAGAGCACGGCGAAGTAGGTGAGCCCGGCGGCCAGGTCGGTGCACTGGTGCCGGCCGAAGCTCCGTAAGGTACGGCGCAGGATGAAGGCCAACGGCAGTTCGTTCCAGGGCACCGGATGCGCGTTCCCGGCCTCGGATCCGGATGCTGCGCCGGTGCCGCGCGAGCTGCCACGGTCGCGCACGGAGCCGGCGTCGCGCACGGTTTCAGCGGCACGCACGGTTTCAGCGGCGCGCACGGGCCCGTCCGCGCCGGAAGGTCAGGACGGCGCCGGTCGCCGCGGCCACGGCGGCGAGGAAGAGTGACGCGAACAGCACCGGATGCGAGCGGATCTGCACAGCCGGGTTGAACGTGGCGAAGAGGTCGTCGAGGGTCGCCGCGAGTTCGTCCCGTGTCTGGTCGATGTCGAGCTGGAGACTGTGCACCCCGGCGTCAGGCGGAAGCGGCGGTCGCGAAATGCTCGGCACGGCCGGAACGGCAGGCGGGTTGTCCTGGGTCACGGGCGGTCCCCTTTCAGCGCCCGCACGTCTTCGCGGAGGCTCTCCACCGTCTCTTCCGGGATGATCGGGGGAACCTTCTTGAGGCTGACCACTCCGATGAGGATGGCGATGCCGGCTATGAGCAGCAGGATCCCCGCGACGATGAGGGCGGCGAGCCACGCGGGGACGATCAGGGCGAAGGCGAGGACGGCTGTCGTGACCAGCGCCGCCAGGGCGAAGAAGACGAAGACGAGGGCGGCCACGAGGAGTCCGACCCCGACGCCCGCCTCCTTCGCCTTCGCGGTCATCTCCGCCTTGAACAGCGCGAACTCTGCGGCGATCAGCCGTCGGATCTCGGCGACCAGGTCGCGGACCAGCACCGACAGAGGGCGGAGGCCCGTGGTGGTGCGGCGGCGTTCGCGGGGCAGCGGTGGCTTGTCGCTCATCGGTCTCCGTTCGTCGTCCTGCCGCGAACCTACGCCACTCCGCCGGTTTCGACTACCCCCGGCGGGTGCCTGCTAACCCTGTGCTGCGACCAGTTCGGCGAGCCTGTCCATCGAGTCCCGCACGCCGCGCTCCATCCCGGACTCGATCATGGCGTCGCGTGTTTCGATGGAGGGGAAGACGGAGTGGGTGTGCAGACGGGTACGACCGCCGAGGTCTTCGTAGGTCGCGGTCTCGAGGGACACCTGCCCGGGCGCGCCCTCCCATTCGAAGGTCTGGATGACACGGGTTGCCGGCTCCACCGAATGGAACACGCCTCGGAACGCGAACTCGTCGCCGTCGGGGTTGCGGTGGATGTAGCGATACCGGCCGCCGTTGCGCACGTCGTATTCGTCGATGATCATCTCCATCTCGCGCGGACCGAGCCATTGTGCGACGAGTGCGGGGTCGGTGGATGCGCGGAAGACCTGGTCGGGCGTCGCGTCGAATTCGCGCACGAGGTCGACGAAGGGCGTCCCGGGCTCTGCGGTGATGGTGGTGGGGTTCTGCGTGGTGCTCATTTCTCCTTCTCCTTCTTCTTCTCGGTGAGGTCGGCCTCTTTCAGGTCGGCGAGCACGCCGTCGAGTGCGCGGAAGCGGCGCTCGGCGACGAGCCGGTAGGTGTCGATCCAGGCGGTCAGTGCTTCGAGGGCGGCCGGATCGAGGTGGCACGGACGGCGCTGACCGTCGCGTGTTCGGGTGATCAGTCCTGCGGTCTCGAGCACCTGGATGTGCCGCGAGATCGCCTGCTTGGTGATCGCGAAGGGCTCGGCGAGCTCGTTGACCGTCGCCTCACCTCGGGAGAGGCGGGCGATGATCGCACGACGCACCGGGTCGGCCAGGGCGAGGAACGCCCGGTCGAGGTGGTCGTCGGCAGCCGCATCCGTGATCATTGACCTGTCCGTATCGTCGATGTCGATTTATAATCAACACATTTCTTTATCAACTAATGTGTTGACTATCACGTTACGACTGCCGCCGGCGAGTGTCAACACCCGAACCGCGCCTGCTTTGCTCACAGCCCCGCCTTTGACACACTTGACCCAGCGGCGAAAGCCGGCGGAACGGCGGAATGCCAGGGAGAGGCCCCTCATGAGCGCGAACAACGGCGAACAGCGCGGCGGAATCATCGTCGCCGTGGTCCCGGGCCAGCCGACAACGGTGATCGAACACGCCGCAGCCCTGGCCGACGACCTCGACGTCCACCTCGTCTGCGCCAACGTCGACGTCAACCGCTATCTGGTCTCCAGCTACGTCGACGGCAGCGTCGTCGCCCTCCCGTACGACCCGGACCTCCCCGAAGTGGAGAAAGCCACCTTCGATGCGGAGCTCGCCGCGAACATCCGGGCGGTCCTCGAACCGAAGGGTGTGCGCTACTCGCTCGAGCAGCTCGCCGGCGACCCCGCCTGGGCGCTGACGCGTCTCGCCGACCAGATCGACGCCCGCTACATCGTGGTCGGAACGCGCGAAGCCGGATTCCGGGGGAGCCTTCGCGAATTCTTCAACGGCTCCGTCGCCGTGCATCTCGCCCACCGCCAGCACCGCCCCGTCATCGTCGTGCCTCTCGCGCCGCTGACGAAGGGCGAGAAGCTGCCGTGGGAGTGACCACGGCGTGCCCATCCATCTCCACTGGCGCTACATCGGACTGGTCTTCATCGGCGGGGCGCTCGGAACGACCGCACGCTACCTGATCTCGGCCGTCATCCCGCCGTGGCTCGGCCTGCCGCTCGGCACCTTCCTGATCAACGTCTCCGGCGCGTTCGTGCTGGGTGTGCTGCTCGAAGCGCTCGCGCTGCGCGGACCCGACGAGGGCATCCGTCGCAACCTGCGCCTCTTCATCGGCACCGGCATCCTGGGCGGCTTCACGACCTACAGCGCGTTCGCCGTCGACACCGATGGGTTGCTGACGTCGAACAATCTGGCCGGCAGTCTCAGCTATGCCGTCGCGACCATCCTGGTCGGTGCGCTCGCCTCGCTTGCCGGGATCGCGCTGGCGGCGTGGCACCACGGGTCGGTCGGTCCCGGGCGCTCCTCGGTGATCGGCGGTGACGAGTGACGCCGCTCCTCGTGGTCGCCGTCGCCGTTGCGGGTGGCCTCGGGGCTGTCGCTCGCCTCGTCTTCGACGGCTTCCTGCGCAGTCGCATCGCGATCGCGTTCCCGATCGGGACCACCATCATCAACGTGACCGGCTCGTTCCTGCTCGGGCTCGTCACGGCGCTCGCCCTCGCGCACGGGCTGCCAACGGAGTGGCGCGTGGTTCTCGGCACGGGATTCCTCGGCGGTTACACGACATTCAGCACGGCCAGCTACGAGACGGTGCGTCTCGCGCAGCAGCGCCGGTACCGTGCGGCGCTCGTCAACGGGTTCGGGATGCTCGTCCTCGCCCTCCTCGCGGCCGGCCTCGGCCTGTGGCTCGGTTCCTTGTTCTGAGAGCGGCCTACCCGGTCCCGTGGCCCGCCGCTTCCTGCGCGTGGGTCACGCGGAGCGCATCCGTCACGACGTCCAGCAGACTGCCCCGCACACCGAACGCCCGCCGCTGGATGCCGGCACCACCGCCGTTCTCGAGCATCCGCTTCAGGCCGGACCGAACGAGCTCGCGGTCGCCGTTCGCCCCCAGCGCCCGGTCGACGTGTGCGACGAGGGCCGCCACCGCATCCGCCGCGGTTCCCCCGCGCCCGTGCTCCGGATGCGGCAGGCGCCCGGCCGCCCCGGTGAGGGCTGCCTGCCACTCGGCCAGCCGAAGGGCCGCAGCGGGCACCGCCACCGGGGCGACGTCGTGTTGCCACTCGTCGACGGCGGTGTCGACGAGCGCACGGATGAGGGCGGCCAGCACGATCGTGTCGCGCGGGTCGAGGCAGACGTCGGCGATCCGCACCTCCACGGTCGGGAGCTGGTGGGGGAGCCGGGCGTCGAGGTAGATCATGCGCCGGTCGAGGATGACCTCGGTGGCGACGAGGATGCGTTCGAACTCCTCGTAGGCGGCGACCGACCCGAACACTTCCGTCGGACCAGCGCTCTGCCACTGGTGCCAGGCCGCGAAACGGTAACTGGCGTAGCCGGTGTCGTCGCCGTTGGCGAAGGGCGAGTTGGCGCTGAGGGCGAGGATCACGGGAAGCCAGTTGCGGATGCGGTCCATGACCGCGACACCCTCATCCCGCGAGTCGATCCCGACGTGCACGTGGCAGCCGCACACGAGCACGTTGCGCGCCGTCGCGCCGTAACGCTCCATCATCGTCCCGTACCGCGGTTCGCGGGTCGGATGCGGCACGAACGACATCGGGGACATCGCCAGGGCCACGGCGCGCGCCCCGTACGGCTTCACGAGACGGTCCGCCAGCGCCCGGCCGGCCACGATCTCGTCGAACAGGTCGGCAGCGGACTCGTGAGGTCGGGTCTGGGCCTCCAGCATCTCCTCCTTGAACTCCTCTTCCACCCCGGGCCCGGAGGTCGATGCCGCCCAGTCGGGTGCGTCGGCGACCGCCTGCGGGGCGACCGCCATGGGGATGCCTGTGCGCTCGTCGACCAGGAGCAGCTCCTCCTCGACGCCGAGAGTCCTCATCGGCGCGAGGGGAGCCGGCTTCGGCCGGTCCTGGTCAGCGAGCGGTCCATGATTACGACTGGAGGAACGGTTCGGTCGAGTAGCCGGAGGCATCCAGGACGGAGACGCTCGACTCGGGTACCTCCAGGAACAGGCCGGGCAGGTCGTTGAGCGGCTCGGAGACGATGACTCGCGCTCGCTTGCCGAATGAGCGCAGGCGCTCGATGTCGGGGTACATCTCCTGCAGGGTTCCCATGTCCGCCGAGTGGAAGAGGGTGCGACTCCGGCCCTGCGTCGAGTACCGGAACGCCCACACCGTCGCTCCGTCCGAGATAGCGATGGTTCCCTGCATCGGGAAGTCGATTCCGTGGTCGTGACCGACCTCTTCCACCATCCGGATCGCTTTGGCCATCGCGTCGACCGGGTCGTCGACCAGCCCCAGCGTCAGTGCGAGGTGGAAGAGCGCCTCCGAGTCGGTGGTGCCCATGATGCGCGGATACAGCGACGGGTCGACGGCGAACGTGAGATCGCGCTTCACCTTGTGGAAATCCTTCAGGTAGCCGTTGTGCATGAACAGCCAGTTCTCGTACCGGAACGGGTGGCAGTTCGACTGCTGGATGGGCGGCCCGGCCGCCGCCCGCACGTGACTGAAGAAGAGCGGGCTCTCGATCGTGCTGGTCAGTTCACGGAGGTTCTCGTCGTTCCACGCCGGCTCCGTGCTGTGGAACAAGGCGGGGTTGGCGCCCGGGGTGCCTGTCGGATACCAGCCGAAACCGAAACCGTCCCCATTCACGGTCTCTTTGCCCAAAGGAGAATTCAGCGATTGCGCCACAAGTGAATGCTCAGTGTTGAGGATCACTTCCGCCGGGACCAACGGCTCCCCTGAATAGGCCAGCCAACGACACATCTTCCACCGCCTTCATGGTTGTGCCCGCCAACACGAACCCGTATCGCACGTGCTTCAAGCGGGCTGTGCCCGAAGCGTAACCGAGCGTTTTCGGGCCGGGCATCACCCGAATCGAATGACCCTCACTCCTCTTCCGAGTCGGAGACGTCGGAAGAGTCGGTCTGGTCCATCCACCACTCGGTGAACTCGCTCGCGCGTCCATCCGGTTCGAGGCGGATGACCCACAGATTGCTGTAGGTCGGGCCGGCGTGGTACTCGGTGACGCCTTCGACGAACACCAGCGAGCCGTCGCGACCGAGTGCACGCCACTCGAAGTCGGCGGCGCCGGGTTCATCCTGCGCATCCAGCCAGCCTTCGACGATCTCGAGATGGCCGACCCACGGGTCGGCGAAAGGCTCGGTGCGGTACGACGCATCCTCGGTGAAAAGCGCGCGGATGTCGTCGGGATCATTCGACTCCCACGCCCGCCGGTACCCGTCGATCCACGTCGCAATCGCATCGCTCATGCGACCGTTATACGCCCTTTGGACCTCCCACGAACATCCGCTTCTCAAACCGGTGGAAGGCCGCTGCTCGAACCGAATGAAAGATTTGGCCGTGTTAGTCGAATTCGTCGTGCGGCCGTTCGACGTTCCCACGTAACGTCTACGACAAGGAGGACGACATGGAATACATGCTCTTGATCACGAACGACCCGGACGCCGAGCCGTACGACCCCCAGTTCGACAACATCGGCGAGTGGGTCGACGACCTCGAGAAGAAGGGGATCCGGGGTCACGGAGACCGGCTGCGCCCGCCGCAGGATGCGAAGATCGTGCGCATCCGGCGCGGACGCCTGGAGGTGACCGACGGCCCGTTCACGGAGACCAAGGAGTGGATCGCCGGGTACGACGTGCTCGACTGCGACAGCATGGACCAGGCCGTCGAGATCGCGTCGCGTCACCCGATGGCGCGGTTCGGCCGTATCGAGGTGCGTGCGATCTGGCCGTTCGAGTGAGCTGAGCCGGCGGGCCGTGCCTGGTGCGTGTGCACGGCCCGCCCGCTCGCGCAGACACCGGGCAGGAAGCACCGGAAACACTTGTATTGCGCGGCCGGATGTGCCGCGTCCATTCGTGTTTCCGCGCGTTGACGCTACCGTGGTTGCAGGCGTCCACAGAGGGGTTCTGGAATGCGTAGATCGTCGAAGCTCATGGCAGCGGCTGCGGCCGCCTTCTTCGTCGTCACCGGCGTCTCCGCCTGTACGTCGACCGACTCGAAAGACCAGACCGTTGTCGCGCCCACGGCGTCGGAAGGGCCGGTCACGGGTTTCGTGCGCGACGGCCAGGTGCTGCACGTCTCCCGCGACGACGTCACCGTGAACATCAAGGCGTCGGGCGGTGAGCTGATCCTGCAGGGCGACGGCCTGACCGTGACCGTCTCGGGCAACGTGGGCGACCTCATCCTGACCGGTTCGAACAACATGGTCACCTCCGGTGACGCGGACTGGCTCGAGGTGTACGGCTCGAGAAACGTCGTGAAGGCGGGCGGCGTGAGCAGCACGGTGCGCATCGAAGGGTCCCGCAACGACGTCTCGTTCAGCGGCGGACCGAGCGTGCGCGTGCGCGGCAGCAACAACACGGTCAACGGCAACCCGCAGTAGCGCGCTCCCACTGTGACCCGCCCGGGCGCACCGACGGCCCACCGCGTCTTCCCAGCCGATCCATAGAGCGCGCGCATCCCGCATCGATAGTTTCCCCTTCTGAGAGGCGACCGCGTACCAGACCGGATGGGGGAGAGCCGATGCGCAGACTGTTCGGAACGCTCGTCGCCGTGATCGTCGCGGCCATGCTGATCGTCGCCGGCGCGTCCGTCATCCCTGCACTGCTCTCGCAGAATCCCGCCAAAGCGGTCGCCGTGACGTGTCCGGCTGCTCCCACTGTCACCGTCGGCACCATCCGGGTCCCGGCCGGCCCGATCGCCGGCTACTGCCAGGACCAGCTCGTGAATGCTGCGCACATCATCAATGCGGCCCGCAACCTCGGGATCGGGACGCACACCCAAGCGATCGGCGTCATGACGGCGATGGGGGAGTCCGGCCTGCACAACCTGAACTACGGCGACGCCGCCGGCCCTGACAGCCGCGGCATCTTCCAGCAACGCGACAACGGCGCCTGGGGAACGCTCGCCGACCGGATGGATCCGTACACCGCTGCCACGAACTTCTTCACGAAGCTGGTCAACCTGCCCGACTGGAAGAGCCTCACTCCCGCGGAGGCCGCGCACGCTGTGCAGGTCAACGCCGATCCGAACTACTACACGGCGTACTGGGCCGACGCCGTCAAGGTCGTCGCAGCGTTGTCGAGTCAGAAATGATACGTTGCGCTTGTGACCCGAATCGTGGCGGTCGCTCCCGCCCTCCCGGCCCGTACTTACACACAGGCTGAGATCACTGCGGCCTTGCTGGCCATGATCACCACCGATCCCGGTCGACAGGCCGTGATGAAGCGCATCCATGCCGCCAGCGGGGTCGAGACACGCAACCTGGTCATGCCTCTCGAGCAATACAGCACGATCGCGTCGTTCCGTGAGTCGAACGACTTCTTCATCGCCGAAGGCACCACTCTCGCCGAACGGGCGCTCGGGGATGCGCTCGCGCTCGCGGGTCTCGTCGCCTCCGATGTCGACTTCCTGCTCTTCACATCCGTGACCGGCATCGCCGCACCGTCGATCGACGCCCAGCTGGTGTCGCGGCTGGGCCTCCGGCCCGACGTCAAACGACTGCCGTCGTTCGGGCTCGGATGCGTCGCCGGCGCCGCGGGGATCGCCCGCGTGCACGACTACCTGGTCGGGCATCCGAACGAGGTCGCCGTGCTGCTGTCGGTGGAGCTGTGCTCGCTGACGGTGCAGGCGAGCGACGATTCCATGGCGAACATCGTCGCGAGCGGTCTGTTCGGCGACGGCGCGGCAGCCGTCGTGATGGTCGGCGACCAGCGCGCCCAGCAGCTCGGCATGGGCGGCCCCGAGGTGGTCGACACCCGCAGCCGCATCTACCCCGACACGCAGGATGTGATCGGCTGGGATATCGGTGGAACCGGTTTCCGCATCGTCCTGAGCGCCGGTGTCCCGGATGTGATCGACCGCAATTTCGCGGATGACGCCGCCGGCCTTCTCGCCCGGCACGGACTCGAGATCGCGGATGTGGGCGTCTGGGCTGCGCATCCGGGTGGCCCGAAAGTGCTCGAAGCATTCTCCCGCGCGCTCGACCTTCCGGATGGCGCGCTGGACGCCAGCTGGCGGTCGCTCGCGCGCGTGGGCAACCTGTCGTCGGCGGCGGTCCTGCACGTCCTGGCGGAGCTGATGGATGCGCATCCTGTGGCCGGCACCAACGGCCTGCTCTTCGCGCTCGGCCCCGGGGTCACGGCCGAGCTCGTCCTGCTGCGCTGGGTGGACGCGTGACCCGGGGCGGACTCATGATCGGGGCAGCCACATGATCTGGTACACGGTCCTCATCCTCGCGACGGGGCTGGAACGCATCCTCGAAATGATCATCTCCACACGCAACGCCAAGTGGTCGTTCGCGCGAGGCGGCGTCGAGTACGGCCGGCGCCATTTTGCGCCGATGATCGCACTTCACGTCGGATTCCTGCTCGCCTGCCTCGCCGAGGTGTGGATAGGGCAGCGTCCGTTCATCCCGTGGCTCGGGTGGCCGATGCTGGTGCTCGTCTTCGCGAGCCAGGCTCTTCGCTACTGGTGCATCGCCGTGCTGGGGCCGCGCTGGAACACGCGGGTGATCGTGGTTCCGGGGCTGCCGCTCGTCGATCGTGGCCCGTACCGGTGGTTCAAGCACCCCAACTATGTGGCCGTCGTGGTCGAGGGGATCGCGCTGCCGCTCATCTACACCGGGTGGATCACCGCCCTCACCTTCACGGTGCTGAACGCCGTGCTGCTGCTCAGGTTCCGCCTGCCGTGCGAGGACACGGCACTCGCGTCGCTCCCACCTGCGACGGATCACGCGACCTCCGTCCGATGAGCACGGGGCACGGTTCGGGCGCGCTCGACGCCGACGTGCTCGTGGTGGGTGGAGGGCCGGTCGGCCTCGCCGCCGCGATCGAGGCCAGCGCCGCCGGGTTCGGCGTGCTCGTCGTCGAGCAGCGCAGTGGGCCGATCGACAAGGCGTGCGGCGAAGGCCTGATGCCCGGTGCGCTCGCCGCGCTGCACCGCCTCGGAGTCGACCCCGTGGGCCACGACTTCCACGGCATCGCCTACGTCAGCGCGACCCAGCGCGTCGAACACCGATTCGACGGCGACGTCGGGCGCGGTGTGCGCCGGACCGTGCTGCACGCGGCAATGGCCGACCGGGTCGCCGAACTGCGCATCCCCGTCCTGCGCGGACGCGTCGGCGCACTGACCCAGGGCGACGGGCGGGTGCGCGTCGACTGGGAAGGCGGTGGGGCGAGCGCGGCCTGGGTGATCGCTGCGGACGGCTTGCACTCGACGGTGCGGCGGCTGGTCGGATGCGAACGGCCGCCCGTGCGTGCGGCGAAGCGGCGGTTCGGCATCCGCCGCCATTTCGAGGTCGCGCCGTGGAACGATCTCGTCGAAGTGCATTGGACGCCGGACGTGGAGGCGTACGTCACGCCCGTCGACGCCGGGTCTGTCGGGGTCGCGCTCCTCGGGCCGCCGCACGTCGACTTCGATGAAGCGCTCGCCCGCATCCCTGAGCTCTCCCGCCGCCTCGCCGGCGCGGCCGCGCTGAGTTCGACCCGCGGTGCCGGGCCGTTGCGCCAGCGGACGACACGCAGGGTCGCCGGTCGGGTGCTGCTGGCGGGCGATGCGTCCGGGTACGTCGACGCCCTCACCGGCGAAGGGCTGCGTGTGGGCTTCGCGCAGGCGCGCTCCGCCGTGCACAGCATCGCGGATGGGGACCCCTCGCGTTACGAACGCGCCTGGTCACGCGACACGCGCGATTTCCGCATCCTCACGAGTGCTCTCGTCGCTGCGGCGCGTTCCCCGTTGCGCGAGCGGATCGTGCCGGCGGCGGTGGCGAGCCCGGCGCTCTTCGGGCGGATCGTCGATCGTCTCGCGCGCTGAGCGGCGCACTCCCGCGCACGGTCAGCCGGTCTCACAATACTTGGAATGCTTTTATAAGAAATATTAACCGGCGATTTTCGTGCCCTTCTCAGGATGAACCGGTATTTCTTGTACTAGTGCGTCACTGTACGGCTGTTATTCAATATGCGGGAGAAGGACGAACATCGATGAGCCAGGTTGAAGCCGACCACAGTTCCGGCGACAGCTCCGGTTCCGACGAATGGGCGGGCCGGCGTCGGCGCACCACCATCACGTTCTACCTCTCGGATGTTCTGCGCAACCGGGCGCGCGCGGCGTACCGGGTGACCTCGTTCGAGGAACAGGACGCCAGCTGGTCGGACATGCTCAGCAAGGCACTCCTGGCCGAGGTCGAGCGCAGGGAGCGCATCCACAACCTCGGCGAACACTTCGCCGGCGGCGAAGAGCCGCTCACACCGGGCCGTCCCATCGGGTTCTGACGAGCGAAGCCCGACGCTCGAGGGGTGTAAACGAGCCGGCCGGATCGTCCACACTCCTGACGGAGGCGGATGATCCGGCCGGCTCTGTTCAGCTCAGTCGGTCTGCTTCAGCTCACACCGGGCTGACGGCGTACGTGACCGCCTGTCCAGGCGTGCTGAGGATCACGGTGTACTTCGGTCCATCGAAGATCGTGGTGCTGGTGTCGGTGGCCTTCGCATTCGGCTCCGCCTTGAACCCGGCCTTCTCGAGGGCGGCCTTCGCGTCCGCGAAACCGGTCTTCGAGGTGGGGATGACGGTGACGCTCCAGCCGGTGCTCGCGTCGCCCTTCGCGACGAGGATCTTGCCATCGACGATGGGGACGTCGCTCTTCGGGAAGCTCGACGGGATGGTCGCTGTGTCGGAGCTCGCGCCTGCGCTCGCGGTGGACGAGCTGCCGGAGGTGGAGCCGGTCGAACAGCCGGCGAGCCCACCCCCCAACGCGATCGTGATGGCCACTACGGCCGGGACGAACAGTTTCTTGCGTGAAAGGTGCATGGTGATTCCTACCGGTGATCGATGATTTCTACTGGTTTCGCATATGAAATACGTGTGGTGCAAACACAGAAGTTTACCCTCGGCCCTCTACGCGCGCAGAGGTGCTCTACACAACCAATGGTGACACCGGCGTCCGACACTTCCAGGGTCGGGTGGGTACCTCACGCACTACTTTCGCGCAGCCGCACTACTTCGTTGCGAGCGCACCAGTACCACGTAGTGCCGTGGGACAAAACACGTGCGCCCAGCGCACAGCCTTCGGCTCAGCCGAGCAGCAGCGTGCTCAGCTGGTCGGTCGAGTGCACGACGGCGATCGCGCCGGCGGCCTCAGCAGGCGAACCGTAGCCCCATTCGACGAGGATCGTCGGCAGGCCGTGTTCGGTCGCGCCTTCCACATCGTGGGACCGGTCGCCGACCATGACGGTCTGCGAAAGGTCGACGCCCTGCTCGGTGAGGCGTCGCAGCGCTTCGGCGACGACATCCCCCTTCGCGCTGCGCGATTCATCCTCGGATGCTCCGCAGATGACGTCGAAGTATTCGGTGAGCCCGAAGTGGTCGAGAATGCGCCGCGCCTGCAGTTCAGGCTTGCTGGTCGCGACGGCGAGCGGGATGCCCGCATCCTTGAGTCGCTTGAGCACGCCACGCACACCCGGGAAGACGGCTGAGTCGAAGGCGCCGTCCTCGTGGTAGCTGGCGCGGTAGATGGCGAGCGCGTCGCGGGCCTCGCTCTCGCTCATGTGTGCGAAGTCGCGGAAGGAGTCGAGCAGGGGCGGCCCCACGTATTCGACGAGTTCGGCCGGCGAGGGGATGGGCAGGCCGAGGGCCTGAAGCGTTGCTGCGATCGACTTGGTGATGCCGGGCGCGGAGTCTGTGATGGTGCCGTCGAGATCGAACAGGACGCAGGTCCAGGTTCGAGTGACGGTCAGGGTCGGGTTAGTCATAACCGTCCAATAGTAGGTTCCGGAATTCGGTGTTTGCTCAACGTCCGCTGAGAGCGGATTCGATGTGTGAGCGCGCGACGACCATCGTATTCGTTCCCGGATTGAACTGAACAGCTACGAAATCCGCAGTTTCGATGAGTGCGAGCGCGTCGCGCGCGGGGATGATGATCGCCTGCACTTTGACGCCCTTCTTGACCGCAGCCCCGACCGCGTCGCGCAGTGCCTTCATGGAGGTGAACAGGGGAAGCACCGGCTCCCCTGCCGTCGAGGCGATGGTGCGGATGCGCGTGCCGGACTCCTGGGTGGACCCAGTGACATCGACGACCAGGCCACCCGTGAGCGCGGCGTCGAGGAGAGCATCCAGCGACTCGCGCGTCGGCTCGGCATTGATCGCATCCAGTGCTTTGCGCACAGGGACGTTCTCGTAACTCTGCGGGAACCGGCCGGCTTTCATCAGAAGAGCCTGCTCCCGCTGTCGTCCAGGCCGCGCATCGCGTCATAGTCGAGGACCAGGCAGCGGATGCCGCGGTCCTCGGCGAGTGTGCGCGCCTGCGGCTTGATCTCCTGTGCCGCGAAGACCCCGGTCACGGGGGCGAGGTGCGGGTCGCGGTTCATGAGTTCGAGGTAGCGGGTGAGCTGCTCGACGCCGTCGATGTCCCCGCGGCGCTTCAGTTCGACGGCGACCGATGAGCCGTTCGCATCCCTCGCCAGGATGTCGACCGGCCCGATCGCGGTCATGTATTCGCGGCGCACGAGCGTATGCCCCTCGCCGAGGAGTTCGATCTGCTCGGCCAGCAGCTTCTGCAGGTGCGCTTCGACGCCGTCCTTCTGCAATCCGGGGTCGATGCCGAGTTCGTGCGCCGAGTCGTGGAGCACGTGATGGATGGACACCACGAGCATGTCCGCCGTCTTCGCCTGGCTCACACGCCACACTTCGGTCACGCCGGCTTCGGTCTGCGCATCGTCGGGCTCGAGCACGGTGAGGGTGCACGGCGGGCTCATCCAGTTCAGCGGCTTGTAAGAGCCTCCGTCGGAGTGCACGAGAACGCTGCCGTCGGATTTGAGCATGAGGAGCCGGGTCGCGAGCGGAAGGTGCGCGCTCAGACGCCCGGCGTAGTCGACGGAGCACTGGGCAATGACGAGACGCACCACTCGAGGTTAACGCACGCCGCCGACGCGTGCGTCCTCGCGCGTTCTCGTGTGCCCGCCCGTTCGGGCATTCCCCGCCACGTCGAGCGGGCGGGGACGTCCCGAGCTGGCGGGCACGCCGCCGGATGCTGGCCGGCGACCGACCCTTAAGCCTCGGCGCGCACGCGGGGCGCCCGAGCCCGCGACGCCTCGCGCACGGCGGGCGCTGCGAGCGCCGACGCCACCATGAGCACGAGCAGCACATACAGGGCGTTCAGGATCCCGAACGCCTGCCCCAGGAACCCGATCAGCGGCGGTCCCACGAGGAAGGCGCAGTAGCCGATCATCGCCACCGCGCTCACGCGGGCGGCCGGCTTGTCGGTGCCGTCGGCAGCCGCCGACATCCCGAGCGGGAAGCCGAGCGAGACGCCGAAGCCCCACAGAACCGTCCCGACCACGACCAGCCACAGGGGGCCGCCGAGAATGAACAGGAGCAGGCCGAGCACCCCCAGCCCCGCAGTGAGCCGGATGGAGTTGGTCCGGCCGATCCGGTCGACGAGCGGGCCGCCGAGGATCCGGCCCACGGTCATCGCCGCGACGAAGAACCCGAAGACGAGTGCGCCGGTGGCGTTGGACTGGTGGTGTCCGTCGACCACGCCGAGGGCCAGCCAGTCGTTGGCGGATCCTTCGGCGAACGCCATCCCGAGCATCACGACGCCGATCAGGATGAGGCGCCAGTCGGCCCACACGGACAGGTTCTCGCGCAGGCGCTCGCCCCACGGACGCTTCTCGGGCACGCCCGCTTCGGGATCGCCGAGCTCGACTTCGTTCGGGATGAACCGCACCGCGACGATCGCGACACCGATGACCAGTACGGCGATCCCCATGAGATGCCATGACACGTCGACGTGCAGGGCAGCGGCGGCGGCGCCGATTCCCGCGCCGACGACGGTGCCGAGGCTGAAGCACGCGTGCATGAGCGGCATCAGCGTCTTGCCGATCTCGCGCTCGACGGCCGCGCCTTCGACGTTCATCATCACGTCGACCATCCCGTTGCCGAAGCCGAGCAGGGCAAGGCCGAAGCCGACGACGGGCACGAAGTGGATGAACGACACACCGCTGCCGATCAGCACCATGCCGGCCGCCACGACACCGAGGGAGATGACCATGCCGCGGTGCGGGCCGACCTTGGCGAGCAACGGCGCGGATGCGACGAGGCCGAGGATGGCGCCGACGGACATCCCGAGGATCAGCAGGCCGACCTGGGCGGTGTCGAGGCCGAGCCCGTCGCGGACGCCGGGGACGCGCGCCACCCACGTCGCGAGACTGAGACCGCTGAGGATGAAGATGACGAACACCGCGTTGCGCCACGCCGAGAGTTCGCGCCGGCTGCGCGTGGTGTGTGCCGGTGTCGACTGCGACATGATGTCCCTGATGGTTCGAAAGCGGTTGGACGTCTGGGTGAAGAGGCCGTCGAATCGATTCGATCGAATCGATTCGACTAAGCTATCGGAGAAAGCGGCCGAATTCAACCGGCGTGGAAGGAAACATCCGTGAGCGACGAGTCGAGAACGCACACCGGCGCACGCCCCACCCTCGCCGCGGTGGCGCAGCTCGCAGGGGTTTCCAACTCCACCGCATCGCTGGCGTTCAGCGGCACCGGGCCGGTCTCCGACGCGACGCGCGAACGCGTGCTCGCCGCCGCGCGCGAACTGAATTACGCGGGGCCGGACCCTCGAGCGCGTTCCCTCCGCACGGGTCGCTCCGGAATCGTCGGCGTCGTCATCGAGGAGCACGTGCGCGACGCGTTCCGCGACCCCATCAAGATCGCACTCCTCGACGGCATTTCGCAGGAGCTCGCCGTCATCGACGCCGGCCTTCTCATCCTCACCGACACGGGCGAGGCTGCTGGGCGCATCCAGGACGCTTCGATGGATGCGGTGGTACTGATCGGATGCAGCCCCCGCCTCGACGAGTCGATCGCCGCTCTCCGCCAGCGCGGCATCCCCCTCGTCGCCATCGAGGGCGACCCGTCCGGCGACGTGCTGACCATCGGCCAGGACAACCGCGAAGCGACGCGTCTCGCCGCACAGCATCTCTGGGATCTCGGACATCGGGATGTCGCGCTCGTGACGCTCCCGCTCGACCGGGACCGCATCCGGGGGCCTCTCACGCCGGAACGTGAGGCCCACGGAAGTTCGAACACGACGATGGAGCGACTCGCCGGCGCCCGCGACGTCTTTCCCGATGCGGTCGCGTTCACGGCCCGCGGGAGCTTCGTCGAAGAAGGAACCATCGCCGGGCATGCGCTGCTCGACGACCCGAATCACCGGCCGACCGCGATCATCGCGCAGAGCGATCTGCTCGCGGCCGGGGTGATCCGCGCCGCCGAGGAGCTCGAGATCGCCGTGCCAGGCGACCTCAGCGTCGTCGGCTTCGACGGGGTGCGCGTCGACGGACTGTGGCCGTACGACCTGACGACGCTCGTCCAGCCGGCGGTCGAGAAGGGCCGGGCGGCGGGTGCCGCGATCGTCGAGATGCTCGACGGCGAGGCGCCGGAGCCCATCGGGTTCACCAGCGAGTTCCACACCGGGAACACGACGGCCCCGCCGTCGCGGTGACCGGATGCGCGGCGTCGTCAGCGAGCGCGCCCGCCGGTCACATAGTGTGAAACCATGACTGCGCTTGAAGAGCTCTACTACGACCTGCACGCCCACCCCGAGCTCTCCTTCGCGGAGCATCGGACTGCCGGAGTGGTCGCCGACGGCCTCACCGCCCTCGGGCTCGATGTGACCGAGGGGATCGGCGGCACCGGCGTCGTCGGTGTCCTCGCGAACGGCAACGGTCCGACCGTGCTGCTCCGCGCCGACATGGACGGCCTTCCGGTGACGGAGGAGACCGGCCTGCCCTACGCGAGCACCCAGACCGTGGTCGACGAACATGGCCACGAAGTCGGGGTCATGCACGCGTGCGGGCACGACATCCACATCACCTGCCTGATCGGCGCCGTGGAGCGACTGATCGAGACGCGCTCGGAATGGAGCGGAACCGTCGTCGCGCTCTTCCAGCCCGCCGAGGAGCACGGCGGCGGCGCCCGGGTTATGGTCGAGGACGGCCTGTACGAGAAGGTTCCGAAGCCCGACATCGTGCTCGGCCAGCACGTGGCTCCTTACCCGGCCGGCATCGTCGGAGCCCATTCGGGCCCCGCCATGGCTGCTGTCGACGCCATGGACGTGACGATGTTCGGGCGTGGTGGTCACGGTTCCCGGCCTGAGACCACCATCGACCCGGTCGTGATGGCCTCCGCTACCGTCATGCGTCTCCAGGGCGTGGTCTCGCGTGAGGTCGCCGCGTTCGACCCCGCGGTGGTGACCGTCGGCTTCGTCTCAGCGGGCACGAAGAGCAACATCATCCCGGCTGAGGCGACCCTCGGCATCAGCATCCGGAGCTTCAGCGATCCCGTGCGCGAGCGCGTGGTCGGTGCGGTGGAGCGCATCGTGCGATCCGAGGCGCAGGCCTCCGGGGCGACCCGCGAACCGGAGTTCTCGGTGACCGAGGCCTATCCGGTGACCGTGAACGACCCGGATGCGACCGAACGCACCAACAACGCGTTCCGTGCCGCGTTCGGTGACGACCGTGTGTTCGACCCGGGGCTCATCGCCGGCAGCGAAGACGTCGGCAACCTCGCGACCGCCGCAGGCGTGCCGCTCGTGTACTGGTTCCTCGGCGGAGCGGACCCCGCGGCGTATGCGGCGGCGGAGGCTGCGGGGACACTCGACACGGACATCCCGTCGAACCACTCGCCGTTCTTCGCGCCGCTGCCGCAGCCGACGATCGACGCGGGTGTGGATGCGCTCGTCGTCGCGGCGCGGGAGTGGCTCGGCTAGGGCTGTCCTCGTCGGCCGATCCGCGCGCGATCGGTTGCCACAAGGTCGCCGTTGTGCCCGATTGCTCGCCACAAAGATTGGCGACCAATCGGGAAATCGGCGAGCAATCGCGCGGGTCACGCGAGGTGGTCGAGGTAGCGCAGGATGATGCCTTCCCGCAGCGCCCACGGCGAGACTTCGAGCTCGTCGACGCGGAACGCGCGCATCGCCTCGCGCAGCACGATGCCGCCGGCGACGATCTGGAACGTGCGGTCGGCCGTGATGCCGGGGAGGGCGATGCGCGCCTCAGGCGGAAGCTGCGCGAGGCGGGGCACCCAGTCCCGGAGCTCACTGCGTTTGAGCAGGCTGCGTTCGGTGCCGCCAGGGCCAGGCGCCACGGAACCGGCGAGCCTGGCAAGGGATCGGATCGTCTTCGACGTGCCGATGACATGCTCGTCGTCGGGTCGGGCCGCGAAGGCGCCGACCGCTTCGGCGAGGACGGCGCGCGCGTGGACGCGCAACGCCTCCACCTGCGATTCGAGCGGGGGGTCGTCATGCAGGAAGCCGATCGTGCTGCGCCCGGCTCCGAGCGGGACCGACACGGCGACATCCGGGATCTCGTCGACGCCGGAGGCGATCTCGAGCGACCCGCCACCGATGTCGAGGAGGAGGATGCTGCCGGCAGACCAGCCCGACCATCGCCGCACCGCGAGAAAGGTCAGCCGCGCCTCATCCGCGCCGGAGAGCACCTGAAGGTCGACACCGGTCCGTTCCGTGATCAGGGCGAGGACTTCGGGCCCGTTCGTCGCCTCGCGGATCGCGGACGTCGCGAACGGCAGCAGCTCGTCGATCTCCTCGTCGGCCGCGGTCCGCACAGCCGCCCCGATCGCGTCCAGGATCGCGGCGACACCCTCGTCGCTGATCGCGCCGTCAGGAGTGATGTACCGCATGAGGCGAAGCACGGATTTGTGCGCGGCGGCAGGGATGGGGCGGGCGCCGGGATGCGCATCCACCACCAGGAGATGCACCGTGTTCGAACCCACATCGAGCACTCCGAGTCGCATGGGACGACACTATCGCCCGCGGCGGCGAAACGGGCGGGGGCCTTGCTGCAAGCGCTTGACGGGCGTACGTTCCGCGACATGAATGAGCAGAAGACCCAGATCGAAGTCCCATTCGGGCTCCGGCCCGCCCTTCACGAGACGGGGTGGGCAGCATGAGCGCGGCCGGATGGATCGCGATCATCATCGCGGTCGTCGCCATCGTCGTGATCATCCTCATCATCACGATGTCGGGCCGGCGGCGCCGCGAGGCGGACCGCGTCCGAGCGGCCGAGATGCGCCAGAAGGCGGAGGCGGATGCGTTCGGCGCGCGCGAACAGCAGGCCAAGGCGGCACGAGCGCAGGCGGATGCGCAACAGGCCGAGGTGGATGCGGAGCGTCTGCGCCGCGAGGCCACCGAGCGCCAGAACGAGGCGCAGGATGCGCAGGCACGGGCCGCCGAGCAGGCTCGTCACGCCGACAAGATCGACCCTGACGTGAAGGGCGACGGCACCGTTCCGGAGGAGCGGATGAACAGACGTGCGGACGGCGCGAGCCCCGCGGCCGCTCCCGCCACGGCTGCGCCTGCGGCCGCGCAGCCCGCAGCAGCTCCGCCCACGACGGCGCAGCCCGCGGCAGCGCCACCCGCGGCAGCCCCGCCCGCGGCAGCGCCACCTACCTCGACCAACCCGGCCCCCGGTACGGTCGGACCCGACGGGGTCCGCCGCTAGCTGCGCGCCACTGACCGGGAGATGCGGGGCGGCGGGTGAAGCCGCCCCGCATGCGCGATCGTTCCTTTCGCCGCCGCCAGGTCTGACGACCCGTTTGCGGGATGCGCGGCCGCTGCACCCGAACATCGTGCCGCGCGGAACTTCATGAACGCATGTCGAGCGTAGGTGCGGACTCACGCCGTTTCAGTAGTCGCTCATGAGATTGCAGTAGTGATTCGGGTGGAATTACGTAGTTGAGCCGTCGGAGTGCGTTCGGACGGTGATCCGGTCGAGCGACAACACGAATTCCTTCACCTCATGCCGGTTCTTGGCCCCGATCTTCCGGGCTATGCGTTGGACGTGGCTCTCCACCGTTCGGATGCTGAGCACGAGTTGCCCGGCGATCTCCCGGTTCGTCTGCCCGATCGAAACCAGCCGGCCGATCTCCAGTTCGCGTTCCGTGAGCCGGATCGGCGTCGCAAGGAAGCGGCTGGCGTCGTACTCGTGGCTGTCCAGGGCGTCGAGGAAGGCCGCGCCCTCCGCTCGCACCGCTCGCGCCTCGCCCGTGCGCCCTGCGCGCCTCAGCCATCTCTCCGCGAGCTGGAAGGCACTGATCGCGTGACCAGGGCGGCCGGTCTTCGCGAGCCGCGGGATCACATCCATCAGTGCATCCGGGTCGCGGGCCAGCTCGGCCTCGAGGTACTGGCGATGCGCGCCGATGAAGTCGCCCCCCACCTGTGCGGCTCGCTTGACGGCTTGAGCGAGGCGGGTCCGGTCGGGCTCGATCTCGAGGGCGACGAGGTAGCCCGTGCACGCGGCGAACTTCGCGCCGCGCTTCCACAGTGCGTCGGATGCGCTCCAGAGCTCCGAAGCGCCCGCATCCGAGCGCCCGCTGGAGGTCTCGAGCTGCGCGATCGCCCAGGAGCGCGACTGGCCGGGCAGCGGTCCGTCCGGGATGCGGAGAGCCTGCAGCTCCTGCAGGTACCGTTCGGCGAGAGTGCCGTGCCCGCGCCGTGCCGCCACGACGGCCGCGATGTTGAGAAGCGCCAGGTGCGTGCCCAGCCGGAGCGGGGACGGATCCCCCGCCGCGAAGACCGTCGCGAGCATGGTCTCGGCACTGTCGTAGTTCCCTTGCAGCGCGAGGCACAGAGCCATGACCCAGGCGTGCGTCCGGGCCGATCCGATGTCGAGGGTCGCGCGCGCTTCGTCGAAGCCACGCCGCGACCAGGCGAGTGCTGCGGCGTGATCGCCTTCGCCCAGCAGGAGGAGGCCGTAGAGAAGGCCGGTGTGCGCGCCGGCCAGGGAGCGATCCCCGGAGCGGATGCGTTCGAAGACGCGTCGCGCGTTGACGAACCTGCCGAGACCGATGAGAACGCCGAATTGCGCCTCCCAGAGCGCGATCTTCACGGAGTCGGGAAGATCGTCCCGCACGTCGAGTCGCCCGGCCCAGTCAGCCGGAAGCTTGCGCAGGTCCACTTCCAGGGTGACTGCCGCCGCATCCGCGATTCCGCCGAAGGTACGGTGCAGGCGGGCTGTCGTGGCGAGCTCCTCGACGGCTCCGTCGAGGTCGTCGTGCACGTAGGCGCGCCACTGCGCGCGCAGTACGGCGAGCCGTACGAGGTCGCTCTCGTCGGCATCCGGATCGGCGGTCGGTTCGGTCCCGAGCACCTCCTCGATGCGATCGCGGGACTGGCCGGTGTTGAGGAGCGCCTCTACGTAGGCGATGGCAGTGGCGGCGGAAGGCGTGCGGTTCCACTCGGCGCGGGTGATCATCCGCCGCGTTCGGGCGTGCTCCTGAAGCAGCCGGGCGAAGATCGCGTCCGAGTCGGCCACGTTGTCGCGAGGCGCGCCGAGGCCGGCGAGGATCGCATCGACCGAATCCGTCGTTCCGAGTCGTTCGACGATCCGTTCGGTGAGGCGGATGCGCCGGGCCGTGAGAGGCGTATGGCGGAAGTACTCGACGAGGAGTGGTGGGACGACGGTGGCGAGCAGGCGGCGCCCCGAGGCGTAGAACCGGATCAGCGACCGCTCTTCGAGTTCTTCGAGCGTCTCCCATCCGATGAGCTGGCGGATGGTCTCGGTGTCGCTCGCCCCGACGAGCGCGATCGTCTCGATCGCATCCCTCGCCGTCGTGTCGAGGCTCTCGAGATGCGCTTCCAGCACTCCGCGGAGGCCGGGGCTCCACAGGTCGCGGGTCGCGGTCCAGACCCCGTCCACGTCCTCCATCCGGTACTCCCGGACCGCCGAATCGATGACGCTGAGCGCGAGGCCCGGGACGCCCCCGGACTTCGCGTAGATCCGGCTCATCGTGCCCGAGTCGACCGGGCCCCCCAGGTGATCGCTCACGACCTGTTCCAGCTCGTCGTACTTGAGCGGCGACATGTCGATGACAACCGACGGTTCGAGCGCCGATGCGGGCAGCCCGCTCGGGGTGTGGCGGGCGCGCAGCCCGTGCAGCCGCGAGATCGCGATCGGGATTCCGTAGCGGCGGCGCACCGACTCGGCGATCCCCCACGACGTTTCGTCCAGGTCATCCCAGTCGTCGAGGAACAGCACCGACCGGCTGGATTTGAGCGCGTTCGTGAGTGCATCCGCGGCTCTCGGGATGGAGGCGCTGCGAAGGTCGACCGGGACTCCGATCCCCGCGATGTGCAAGACGGCCAGCGGATGCGGGCGAAGGGACGCGACGCCGCGAACGACGACGACCGTCCATTCGGCCTCCTCGAGCCGCGCGCGGAACTCGCGGAGGAAGGCGCTGCGCCCGCTGCCGCGCCCTCCGACCACGTCGATGCTGGCCCCCGACGCGATCAACTCCATGGCCATGGCCAGACTGTTCTCGCGCCCGATCAGCGGATGGTTCCTCTTGCGCACAGTCGATCCCTAACACCAAACGCAACCGTCCCGTCCCGGGGGCGCAACAGGGCGCCGGGGGAGGGGGTTACTCGTCTGCGCGCATCGTGTGCAGTCCCGTGCGGGTCTGCTGCGGATGCGCCTGAGCAGCGATCATGGAGTACGAGCGACCGGACTTCGGGGTGCAGCGGCAGCGTCCCGACTTTACCAAACGGGATGCGCGATGCGCAGATCATGAGAATCGCGTTAGGAAGATTCACAAATTTGTGAATTCGGCGTATCGTCAGAAGTATGAACACTGTGATTGAGACCTCAGGTCTCGAGAAGCGCTTCGGCCGCGTTCGCGCCCTCGACGGGCTCGACCTGTCGGTGACGGCGGGCGAAGTGCATGGCTTCCTGGGCCCGAACGGCGCCGGGAAGTCCACGACCATCCGCGTCCTCCTCGGCCTCGCGAAAGCGAGCGGCGGATCCGCGACCGTGTTCGGTCGCGACCCCTGGAAGGACGCCGTCGACCTCCACCGCCAGATCGCGTACGTCCCCGGCGATGTCAGCATCTGGCCGAACCTGACCGGCGGCGAAGCGATCGACCTTCTCAGCCGGCTGCGTGGCGGAACCGTCGACCACGCCGTGTATGCCCAGCGCAAGGCGCGTCTGATCGACGTCTTCCAGCTCGATCCCCGAAAGAAGGGTCGGGCGTACTCGAAAGGCAACCGGCAGAAGGTGGCCCTGGTCGCCGCGTTCGCGACGCCGGCCGACCTCTACATCCTCGACGAGCCCACGAGCGGCCTCGATCCACTGATGGAGGCGACGTTCAACGCCGAGATCGCCCGGGTGTCGCGCGACGGCGCCACCGTTCTGCTGTCGAGCCACATCCTGTCGGAGGTGGAAGAGCTGTGCGACCGGGTGACGATCATCCGCGCGGGCAAGACGGTCGAAACGGGGACGCTCGCTGAGATGCGGCACCTGACCCGGACCGAGATCTCGTTCGCGGCCGACGGCGTCACCGATGCCGATCTCGCCCGCATCCCCGAAGCGCATGACGTCATCACCAACAACGGCCGCGTGCGGTTCACCGCAGACAGCGACAAACTGCCCGGTGTGCTCAACGCGCTCGCCGCGATCGACGCCAAGAGCCTGACGGTCGCACCGCCTTCCCTCGAGGAGCTCTTCCTGCGCCACTACGGCGACCAGCTCGCGTCCGAAGAGTCGGCCGGCGTTCCGGATGCGGCTCGCGACACCGGCAAGACCGGCACGGAGGCGACGCGGCGATGAAGACTTTCGGTGTGCTGCTGCGCCAGCGTCTGCGTCGCGACCGTTGGCAGCTCGTCATCTGGGTGCTCGTCATCGGCCTGCTCGCGCTCTTCTCCGAGGCCTCGCTCAAGAACACGTACGGGACCGCCGCGAGTCGCCTCGAGGTGATGCACCTCGCAATCGCCAACCCGGCGATCGTCGTTATTCGTGGACTCCCGCAGGGGACTACCCTCGCTGCGCTCACGTTCTTCGAGATCTACACCTTCCTCGCCCTCCTCGCCGGCCTCATGAGCACGTTCCTCGCGGTGAGGCACACGCGCGCAGAGGAGGAGTCCGGCCGCGCCGAACTCCTCGCAGCGACGGAGGCCGCACGCATCACGCCCACGGTCGCGACGATCGCGCACGGGGTGATCGCGAACATCCTCGTCGCCCTCGCACTCGGGCTCGCCTTCATCGCGGGCGGTCTCCCCGCTTACGGCTCGTTCGTCGCGGGTGCCGCCGTCGGTGGCGCCGGCATCGCATTCCTCGCGGTCGGGCTGTTCACTTCGCAGCTGATGTCCACTTCGCGCGGGGCGAACGGTCTCGCCGCCGCGATCGTGGTGCTCGCCTATTTCGTCCGCGGAATCGGTGACTCGATCGGGACGGTGAAGCCTGACGGTGTCCACATGACCAGCGGCTGGCCGACCTGGCTGTCGCCGATCGGCTGGGGCGAACAGATGGATGCGTGGGGCAGCGACAACTGGTGGCCCCTCCTGCTCGACCTCGCTTTCGCAGCCGCCGTGGTCGCGGTCGTCTTCGTCCTCCAGTCGCAGCGTGACACGGGCGCGAGCCTCCTCGCCGAACGTTCGGGGCGTGCGGATGCGGGACGCGCCCTGAATGGTCCGCTCGGCCTGGCGTGGCGGCTGCAGTGGCCGACGGTCTTGGGCTGGGCGGCCGGTGGCGCTGCCACCGGTGTTCTCGCGGGCTCGCTCGGGAGCATCCTCAGTTCATCGATCTCGAACGACCCCACTCTCGCGTCGATGCGCAAGGCCCTCGCCGGGATCGGCTCAGGCGGGAGCGGCTCGCTCACCCAGATCTTCATCTCCGCGATCTTCGCCATAGTCGGGGTGCTCTCTGCAGCCTGCGCGACCCAAGTTGTCGTGCGCCTGAGGCAGGAGGAGGCCGGGGGAACAGCGGAGGTACTGCTCGCTACGCCGCTCTCCCGGGTGCGCTGGCTGCTGGAGTTCATGCTCGTCGGACTGATCGCCGTCGTGATCGTTCTCGCGGCCGCGGGGCTCGCCTCGGGCCTGAGTGCGGTCGCCGCGGGAGACCCCTCGTCGATGATCGGCAATTCCTTTGCCGCGGCCGCGGCGCAATTGCCGGTCTCGCTCATCTACCTGGGCGTCCTGTCGCTCGTGTTCGTCGTCCTGCCGAACTGGTCGATCGTGATCGCGTGGGCGACACTCGGTCTCGGCGCGTTCATCGGCATCTTCGGTGCGTTCGTCGGCATCCCTGACTGGATCCACCAGCTCTCGCCGTTCACCCACACTCCGGTCGTGACGGGGACCGTCGACTGGTCGGGAGGCATCTGGATGATCGCCATCGCGATCGTGGCCACGCTGGCCGCGGCAGCCCTCATCCGGAGACGGGACTTCGCCATCGCGTGAAGGCGGCCCACGGTGACCACGAGAGGAGAGCCAGGATGGCCACGGACGAGCAGGCCCTGCATGACGTCGTCGAGCACACCGCCGCGATTCTGACGGCCGCGGGGTTCCCCAAGCAGCCGGCTCGCGTGCTCATGGCGCTGACCGTGTCGACCACCGGGGGGCTGACCGCGCAGGAGCTGTCCGAACAGCTGGGGGTGAGCGCGGCCGCGATCTCGGGAGCGGTCCGTTACCTCCAGACCATCGGCATCGTCCGACGCCTGTCGCAAACCGGGAGTCGACGCGACCGCTACGAACTCCCCGAGAACGCCTGGTACACGGCGCTCACGTCGGAGAGCCCGATCTACGGTGTGCTGGCTGCGCAGGCGGATGCGGGGGTGGCGGCGATCGACGACCCATCATCCGTCGCCACGGCGCGCCTGACCGAGATGGCGCGGTTCTACCGGTTCCTCGAGACCCGGATGCCGCAGTTGCTCATCGAGTGGGAGGCGGTGCGCAACCGCATCGACTGATGCTTCGGGAGCGGCTACGTCGTCCACCGTCGCCATTCCGGTCGAGAGTGCCTCGTAGAACGGGCACACTCGACCGGAACGGCAACACTCGCGGTCTAGACCGCCGGCGGTGCGGGCGGCGCAGCGGGCGGGTAGGCCGCGGGCGGCGTGGCGTACGTCCGGGGCCGGTCGAACCGAGCGCCCTGCGGGTTGGAAGGCAGGGCGAGCAGCACCAGCAGGATGATGATGCCTGCGAACGGGATGAGCGACAGGAAGAAGAACGGCCCCGCCAGGTTGGCGTCGTGCAGTCGCCGCCACGTGATCGCGAGCCACGGGACGATCGTCGCAAGCCAGACGAGGCCGCTCAGAGAGGCGAAGAGCCAGTACCCGGGCGTGAAGTGGAACTCGCCGTTCCGGTACATGGCCGCGCCCATGTTCCCCGTGGCGTTCCCGATGATGTTGATCACGAACTCGATCGCCACCCACGCGAGCACCCACCACCACAGCTCGCTGCGGCTGGCGCGACCGGTGAAGTCGGCGTACTTGCGGAAGAACCGCTGGAACGCGACGCCGAACGAGGCGCCGTAATACGGGGCCCAGTCGGGGACCGGAGCGCCGGGCTGCTGGTACGGCTGACCCATCGGCTGCATGGGCGGCGGCGGTGGAGGCGGGGGCGGAGCCGAGGGGGGACCGCCGGCCGGTGGCTGGTACGGAGGCTGCTGCGAAGACATTCGATGCTCCTTGTTGATCGGTGAACGATCTGTCGAACCTAGTCAACCTCCCGAAGGCCCGGGATGTCATCATTTCAGCGGCGATGTTTCGTCCACAGTCCATCGCACGCGACCCCGGCGACACCATAGGCTGGTCGAATGACTGACGCGGCGCCTGCATCCGGCATCAAGCTCGACGAAATCGACCCCGCCATCCGCCCTCAGGACGACCTCTTCCGGCATGTCAACGGAAAGTGGCTCGCCCGCACCGAGATCCCGGCCGACAAAGCGCGATACGGGTCCTTCCTGATCCTCCGCGAAGAGGCCGAAGCAGCCGTGCGCGAGATCATCGAAGGTGCGACGGATGCGCCTGAGGGTACCGAGGAACGCAAGTTCGGCGATGTGTACACGAGCTTCATGGATGAGGATCGCATCGAGGAACGCGGCGCCACCCCGATCGCGTCGCAGCTCGCCCTCGCGAGCGATGTCAGCAGCATCGCGGAGCTCCTCTCCACCGTCGGCCGGCTCGAGCGCCACGGGCTGAGCGGGTTCTACCAGCTGTTCGTCGACAACGACCCGGGCAACCCGGAACGCTATCTCGTGTTCGTCGAGCAGGCCGGTATCTCGCTTCCCGACGAGAGCTACTACCGCGAAGACAAGTTCGCCTCGGTGCGCACGGCGTACCTGACCCACATCCAGCGGATGTTCGAACTCGCGGGCGTCGAGGACGCACCGGAGCGCGCGCAGCGGGTCTTCGAGCTCGAGACCGCGATCGCGTCGCACCACTGGGACAACGTGGCGTCGCGCGACAGCGAGAAGACGTACAACCTGTACTCGTGGGCCGACGCGGATGCGTTGTTCGCCCACGGTGACATCGGCAGCGGCGTCGCCGCAGGGGCCTCGCTCGACGACTGGGAGAAGGCCCTCGGAGCCCCGGACGGCGCACTCGCCGAGGTCGTCCTGCGCCAGCCCAGCTTCACGAGCGGCGTCTCGTCGCTGCTGACGGAGGACCGCCTGGAGTCTTGGAAGGACTGGCTGGCCTGGCAGGTCATCCATGGTGCCGCGCCCTACCTCTCCGGCGACTTCGTCGAGGAGAACTTCGACTTCTACGGCCGCACCCTCACGGGCACGCCGCAGATCCGCGACCGCTGGAAGCGCGCAGTGTCGCTGGTCGAGGGTGCGATGGGCGAGGCCGTCGGTCGCATCTATGTTGAGAAGCACTTCCCCCCGGTGGCGAAGGAGAGCATGGATGTGCTGGTCGCCAACCTGATCGAGGCGTACCGGCAGAGCATCCGCACCCTCGAATGGATGGGCGAAGACACCCGCGACCGAGCACTCGACAAGCTGGACAAGTTCACGCCGAAGATCGGGTTCCCCGTGAAATGGCGCGACTACTCGAGCCTCGTGATCGACCCGACGGACCTGCTCGGCAATGTGCGCGCCACGAGCCTGTTCGAGTTCAACCGCGAGCTGGGCAAGATCGGCAAGCCACTCGACCGCGACGAATGGTTCATGACGCCGCAGACGATCAACGCGTACTACAACCCGGGCTTCAACGAGATCGTGTTCCCGGCGGCCATCCTCCAATACCCCTTCTTCGACGCCGCCCGCGACGACGCCGCCAACTATGGGGCGATCGGCGCGGTCATCGGCCACGAGATCGGTCACGGCTTCGACGACCAGGGTTCCAAGTACGACGGCGACGGCCGCCTCACCGACTGGTGGACGAGCGCCGACCGCGCCGCGTTCGAGAAGCGCACCGCGTCTCTCATCGAGCAGTACAACGCCCTCGCACCGGCGCAGGTCCCGCAGCACCATGTCAACGGCGCGCTCACGATAGGCGAGAACATCGGCGACCTGGGCGGCCTCGCGATCGCGTGGAAGGCGTACCTGATCTCGCTCGACGGACAGGAGCCCCCGGTGATCGACGGGCTCACCGGCGCGCAGCGCTTCTTCCTGTCGTGGGCCCAGGCCTGGCAGGAGAAGGGACGCGACGAAGAGGTCATCAGGCTGCTCGCGATCGACCCGCATTCGCCGAACGAGTTCCGCTGCAACCAGATCGTCAGGAACATCACCGAGTTCTACGACACGTTCGCTGTGTCGGAGGGCGATTCTCTCTGGCTGGACCCGTCGGAGCGCGTGTCGATCTGGTGATCTAATGGAAGACTGGGGACAGGCCGGGGGACCCCTCCAGACAAGGATTGAGAAGGAATGCCCCCCGCCGTGACGATCCCCAGACAGGTTTCCGAACGCCGCAGCCGGCACAGCGCGATCAGGCGCGGCCGGCACCGTGGCGCGGAAGCGTCGCAGAATTTCAGCCGCGGTTTCGCCGCCCTCGGCCAGCTCGCGCTGAACGGGGTGCAGGTCTCCGCTCGGGCGACCGACCTGGCGACGGGTGCTGTGCTGTTCTCCGTCGACGACCACGTCGTCATGCCGACGGCCAGCATCGGAAAGGTGCTGCTGCTCGTCGAGGTCGCGGCCCGCATCCAGAGCGGACACCTCAGCCCGCTCGCGCTACTCGACCGCTCCCGCGAGGATGCGGTGGGGGACTCCGGGATCTGGCAGCACCTGCAGGCGCCGTCGTTGCCCGTGGCCGACCTTGCCGCCATCGTCGGCGCGACGAGTGACAACCTGGCGACGAACGTGCTGCTTCGCCACATCGGCCTCGAAGCGGTGAGCTCCCGCACGGAGTCGCTCGGCCTCACCCGCACGGCTCTGCTCGACCTGGTACGCGACCACCGCGGACCGGACGACGCCCCTCAGCTGTCCGTCGGCAGCGCCAACGAGCTGACCTGGCTGTTCTCCTCGCTCGCTCGCGGCGAGATCGTCAACTCGGTGACCAGCCAACGAGTCATCTCCTGGCTGTCGCTGAACAGCGACCTGTCGATGGTCGCCAGCGCGTTCGGACTCGACCCGCTGTCGCACCGGGCCGTCGAGCATCGCACACTTCTGGTCAACAAGACCGGCACGGATGCGGGTGTTCGCAGCGAGGTCGGCGTGCTCCGCGGACCGCGCGCCGGAATCACCTACGCGGTCTCGATGTATTTCGACGACGCGACCCTCGCATCCCGTCTGGCCGTCCTCGAGGGGATGCGCACGGTCGGTCTCGACCTGCTCGAATACGTGCACTGACCCGTCGAGCGCCCGGGCTCAATGGCGGACGGCCGCCCGGCTGGCGAAATACTCGTCCTCCGAGGCGTAGTCGAACCATCCATCGGCCTTCGAGCGCGTGACCATGCTGGGGAACACATCCTGCCAGCTCTCCTCGCGGCGTTCGGCGGCCGCCACCTCCCTGGTGACCCAGTCGATGTCCTCGGCCACCGCATCCGCGTAACTCACCGGCTGCCGGTAGCCGAGCTCGACCGTCGCCGCATCCATGCTCATGACCAGCGGATGCGTGACCGACCACGGCGTCGAACCCAGGTTCCCGACCGGCGGCCCGGGGTAGGTGACGATCTCGACCGGGCGGCCCATGGTCTCGAAGATGGTGTGCGCGATCTCGGCGACGCTCAGGTTGTCCCGGTCGACGGCGTTCAGCACACGACGCCCCGGCTTGTCCGCGCAGAGGGAGATGAGTTCGGCGACGTTCACCGTGGAGGACGTGCTGAACCGGTTCGTTCCGTTGTCGGAGAGCACCACTCTGCGGCGCTTGTCGAGCGCGCGCTTCACGAAGTACCACTCGCGCAGGGCAGGACTGAACGGCCCGTGGATGGCGCCCGGTCGCAGGATGCTCACCGGCAGGTCGTCCGCTTCGAGGAGCCTGCGCTCCATCGCAGCCTTGAGCGGCGAGTACGTGCGTTCAGCGTTGTCGACGATCGGGTCGGTCTCACGCAGGGGGACGGGGAAGTCGGGGAAATCCTCGGGCCCGGTCACGACATCCAGGTAGCTGCCGTTCGCTCCGACGTACACCGAGCCAGTCGAGATGACGACGAGCGAACCCACCTCGCCGGCGAGCTGCGCGAGCTGGTCCGCGTGCCGCTCGTCGTAGGCGACCGTGTCGACCACCAGGTCGTGTCCTCGTGCGCGGGCGAGCAGGCTGACGGTGTCGTCGCGGTCGAGGCGGATGGTCGTCACATCCAGGTCGGCGAGGGAGGTGTCGCCGGCATGCTGTCCCCGATGGGCGACGAGCACCGACCAGCCGTCGACGGCGAGTCTGCGGGCGGTGGCCGCACCGAGCTGGCCCGTGCCACCGATGATCATGGCCGTGCGCGCGTGCTCCGCCTCCATGACCCCACGGTACAGCCAAGGCAGTCCGCGCGACCCCGTAAACTGGCTTGAGCGCTTCGACGGCACGGCCGCCGGACATCACGCACCATCCCCTCACGCACCATTGGAGCCACCGTGGCAGCACCCACCCGTCTCGATTCCGTCATCGCTCTCGCTCGCCACCGCGGGTTCGTCTTCCAGGCCGGAGAGATCTACGGCGGATCGCGTTCGGCGTGGGACTACGGGCCCCTGGGTGTCGAGCTCAAAGAGAACATCAAGCGCCAGTGGTGGCGCTACATGGTGCAGAGCCGTGACGATGTCGTGGGCCTCGACTCCAGCGTGATCCTGCCCAGGCAGGTCTGGGAGGCGTCGGGCCACGTCGAGGTGTTCACCGACCCGCTCGTCGAATGCACGCACTGCCACAAGCGTTTCCGCGCCGACACGCTCGTCGAGGAGTTCGAAGAGAAGAAGGGCCGCGCGCCCGAGAACGGTCTCGACGACATCGCGTGCCCGAACTGCGGCAACCGTCACACGTGGACGGAGCCGCGGGCGTTCAGCGGCCTGCTGAAGACGTTCCTCGGGCCGGTCGACGACGAATCCGGACTCCAGTACCTGCGCCCCGAGACCGCGCAGGGAATCTTCGTGAACTTCGCGAACGTGCTGCAGGCGAGCCGCCAGAAGCCGCCGTTCGGCATCGGCCAGATCGGCAAGAGCTTCCGCAACGAGATCACGCCCGGCAACTTCATCTTCCGCACGCGTGAATTCGAGCAGATGGAGATGGAGTTCTTCGTCGAGCCGGGCACCGACGAAGAGTGGCACCAGTACTGGATCGACCAGCGCTGGAACTGGTACGTCGACCTCGGCATCGACCCCGAGAACCTGCGCCTCTACGAGCACCCCAAAGACAAGCTGTCGCACTACTCGAAGCGGACGGTCGACATCGAATACCGCTTCGGCTTCACCGGAAGCGAGTTCGGCGAGCTCGAAGGTGTCGCGAACCGCACCGACTTCGACCTGACGACCCACTCGAACGCCTCGGGCAAGGACCTCAGCTTCTTCGACCAGACGAAGAACGAACGGTGGATCCCGTACGTGATCGAGCCGGCGGCCGGCCTGACGCGCTCGCTGATGGCGTTCCTCGTCGACGCGTACGACGAAGAAGAGGTGCCGAACGCGAAGGGCGGCGTCGACAAGCGCACCGTGCTGCGGCTCGACCCGCGTCTCGCGCCGGTTAAGGTCGCGATCCTGCCCCTGAGCCGCAACGAGGCGCTGTCGCCGGTCGCCCGCGAGCTCGCAACGGAGCTCCGCAAGTACTGGAACGTCGACTTCGACGACGCCGGCGCCATCGGCCGCCGCTACCGCCGCCAGGACGAGATCGGCACACCCTTCTGCGTGACCGTCGACTTCGACTCGCTCGAAGACCGGGCCGTCACGGTGCGCGACCGCGACACCATGGCGCAGGACCGCATCCCGCTCGCCGACCTGCGCGCCTACCTGGCCGAGCGCCTGCTCGGCGCGTAGCGGGGCGCGTCCCCCGTTCCCGCGCTCGGTGCGCGCCCCCGTTCCTGCGCGCTCCCCGCGCTCCCGTTCCCGCGCGCTCCGCGCTCCCCCGACGGGCGGATGCTCATCCACTCGCCCGCCGTGAGTTGGCGCGCTTGGCCCATTCCGAGCGTCCCCAGTGGGCCATTCGTGCCAACTCGCCGCCCGCGCGCTGGGGGCTCGCGCTGCGGGAGTCGACTTGGCGCTAGCGGTCGTTCTGGCGCGCTCATAACGACCGCTACCGCCAAGTGATGGATGCTCATCCGCGCGCCTGCTGTGAGTTGGCGCGCTTGGCCCATTCGGAGCGTTCCCAGTGGGCCATTCGTGACCACTCGCCGCCCGCGCGTCCGGCGGCTCACGCCGCCCGAGTCGACTTGGCGCTAGCGGTCGTTCTGGCGCGCTCATAACGACCGCTACCGCCAAGTGATGGATGCTCATCCACGCGCCCGCTGTGAGTTGGCGCGTTTGGCCCAATCGGAGCGTCCCTAGTGGGCCATTCGTGCCAACTCGGCGCCAGCGGGCGGGCGGGGCGGGCGGCGCGGCGCGGGCGGTCGAGGATGGGGGGAAGCGCGTTCGGGCGCTAGCGGGCGCGGGCGGCGTACTCCGTGTCGAGCATTCCGTAGATGACCGTGTCGCCCCACTCGCCCTTGAAGATCTCGCTCTGGCGGAGGTGGGCTTCCTGGCGCATCCCTAGCCGTTCGCACAGGCGAGCGGACGCCTCGTTACGCGGGTCGAGCTGAGCGAACACCCGGTGGGCGCGCATCGTCTCGAAGCACACCGCGAGCACGGCCTCGGCGGCCTCCGTCGCATACCCCCGCCCGTGGACGGCGGGATGGAAAACCCACCCGACCTCGAGTTGCGCGTGCGCGGCGCTCTTCAGGAAGATACTCATGTCGCCGATGACACGCCCGTGGCCGCCGGCCGGGTCGGGCAGCTCGACCGCATAGATGAGCCCGTCGCCGTCGTCGGCGAGTTCGGTCATCGCGATGCGCTTCTCGAGGTGCTTGGCGGACTCTTCGTGGTCGTGCACCTCCCACATCAGGTAGCGCACCACGTCTTTGCGCTTCTGGTAGGCGTGCACGTCGTCGAGGTCGTTCTTCGTGAGCGGACGGAGCAGCAGCCGCTCGGTGCGGAGCTCGACGGCGTCGTACGGCAGGCCGGTCAGTCCGTGCGCCTCCTCGGCCTGCGCCTCGGAGACCGACGCATCCGACGCTGCAGACGCCGACGCCGACGCATCCGACGATGCAGACGCCGCCGCGACCTCCGCAGCCTCGGTCTCGACCTCGGTCTCTTCGGTCTCGGCCTCGGTCGAGTGTGCTCCGTTGCTCACTGTGTCCTCCAGGTGCTGTTTCGGGAAGGGCTGGGTCAGGATGCGGCGGACTCGCCGGGGCTCGGAAGCGCCGTCAGTCCGCCCTGGCTGCGGGTCTGGTCGCCGGTCAGGTCGACATCGAGGCCGAAGAGGGTGTTGGCCGCCTCGGTGAACGTGTCGGCCTCGCCGTCCCTGGCGAGTGCGCGGGCGCGGACGGAGGGGGTGTGCAGCAGCACACCCGCGAGGTGGCGGAGAGCCGCCTCGGTCTGCTCGCTCGAGTCGCCTCGACTGCGGGCGCGGGCGATTTCGGCGTCCAGCACCTCGAACACGTGGGTGCGAAGCGCGACCAGCGCCGGAGTCACCGACTGCTCGGCGGCCCGTGCGGCGAATTCGGCAGCGGCGTCGCCGACGATCGCGCGTGCCTCGTCGGTGGCGTTGAGTTCTTCGAGGGGCGCATGCTTGCTGATCGTCTCGAGGTCGAGGAGTTCGACGCCGTCGAGGTGTGCGACCGCGGGGTCGACGTTGCGGGGGAGCCCGAGGTCGATGACGAGTCGCCGGGTGAGCGCGCCCGGATGCGCATCCGCCGCCTCCAGCTCGGGAACGCCGAGGATGACGTCGGGCGCGACACTGCAGGTGACGATGAGGCCGGATGCGGCGATCGTCTCGGCCAGACCGCCGGCAGGAACAGCGCCCGCGGCGTGGGCGACGGCGAACTTCTGGGCGCGACCCGAAGGCGAGTACACGTGGATGTCGGTGACGCCCCGCTCGCGGAGCGCCGCGAGACTTGCTCCCGCGTAGGCCCCGGTGCCGACCAGCAGCACCCGGGTCGCGCTCCAGTCCGCGATGCGGCTTTCGGCGAGGTCGAGGGCGAGGCGCACGATCGACCGCCCGGCGCTCGAGATGCCGGTGCGGTTCTTCACGCCCCGGGACGTGCGCGATGCCACCTGGAAGAGTCGTTCCAGTTCGCTGCTGACGGTTCCGGATGCGCGTGCGGCGTCGAGCGCACGCCGCACCTGCCCGGCGATCTCGCCTTCGCCGACGACCACGGACTCGAGTCCGCTGGAGACAGCGAAGAGGTGCTCGGCGACGCCTTCGTCGACGATGACGGCACTGGATGCACGCAGCTCGCGCGCATCCACGCCCGATGCCGCGCTGACCGCCTCGATGATGGTCTCAGCCGCGGCCGAACCGGCGTCGGATTCCGCACCCGCTGCCTCGACGTCGACATCGAGGTAGGCCTCGAAGCGGTTGCAGGTCGCGAGCACGACGGTTCCGCTGAAGAGTTCGGTGTTCTCCGAGAGGGCGGCGGTGACTGCTGCCGCATGCCGCTCCAGCCGGTCGAGGAGGTCGAAACCGGCGGTGCGGTGACTCGAGGTGAAGCAGAGAAGCACGAGGGAAGCCTACGCTTGCCCGGCGGCATCCTCGAATCGAGATGCCGCAGGATGACCCCCGAGCAGCATCTTCAGATTGGTTTGACAGAATCGGGGGGTGAATACGCTCGCTCCGGCCCACCCGCTCAGCTCCGGCACGACCGCCTCGTCGCGGCTGATCGGCGCCTACCAGGGCACCAGGCAGCCGGTCACGCCGGTGTGGTTCATGCGGCAGGCGGGGCGTTCGCTTCCCGAGTACCGGGAGCTCCGGGTCGGCACGCGCATGCTCGACGCCTGCCTCGATCCCGCGCTCGCGAGCGAGATCACCTTGCAGCCAGTACGCCGGCACGGGGTCGACGCCGCCATCTTCTTCAGCGACATCGTCATCCCGCTGCGCCTGGCAGGCGTGGATGTCGACATCGTCCCCGGCAAGGGTCCCGTGCTGAGCGCCCCCGTTCGCACGGCTGCGGATGTGGATGCGCTCACCGCGGTCGACCCCGCCTCCCTGGACGCGACGGCTTTCGCTCCCATCATCGAGGCCGTGCGCCTGACGACCGCGGAACTCGCGACGCTCGGCACCGGCGACACCCCTCTCATCGGTTTCGCGGGTGCGCCGTTCACCCTGGCCGCCTACCTCGTCGAGGGCGGTCCGTCGAAGGACCACATCCGTGCCAGGACGATGATGCACGCCGATCCCGGCGCGTGGGCGCGCCTGATGGACTGGACGGCCGATGTCACCGGGGCGTTCCTGCGCACGCAGGTCCTCGCCGGGGCGAGCGCCGCTCAGCTGTTCGACTCCTGGGCGGGCGCCCTCTCGCTCGACGACTATGTGACCCACGTGGCGCCCGCATCCGCTCGCGCGCTCTCGCACGTGCGCGACCTGACGTTCGAGGTTCCGGCGGCTGAGCTCACCGAGGGTGACGACGCGCTCCTGCCGACGTCGCGGAACGTGCCGATCGTCCACTTCGGCGTCGGGACCGGCGAGCTGCTGAAGGCCATGCACGAGATCGGCGCCGACGTGGTCGGGGTCGACTACCGGGTGCCCCTCGACGAGGCGAGTCGCCGGCTCGGGCATGTGGTCCCGGTGCAGGGCAACGTCGACCCGGCGATGCTCGACGCGCCGTGGCCTGTGCTCGAAGCGCACGTCCTCGATGTGCTCGGGCGTGGCGCGAGCGCGCCGTCGCACGTGCTCAATCTGGGCCACGGCGTTCCCCCGGACACCGACCCCGCCGTGCTCACCCGGCTCGTGGAGTTCGTCCATGGGCTCTGAGCCGGGCGCGGCGCCTGCGGGCGCCGCGGGCGCCGCAGGCGGCGAGAAGGCGGGCGGTGCGGCAGCCGGCGAGCCGCGTCGCGACGACCTCCGGCATGCGATCGACGCGCCGGCCACGCGGGTGGTCGTCGTCGGCGGCGGCATCGCTGGTCTCGTGGTGGCGCGGGAGTGCTCGCGGCCCGGGTTCGAGGTGACCGTGGTCGACGCGGCGGATCGCGTAGGCGGCTCGGTCGCGAGCATCGTGGTCGACGGCATCACCGTCGATGCGGGTGCCGAGAGCTTCGCGACCAGGGGCGGCCATGTGGGCGAGCTCATCGACGAGCTCGGTCTCGCCGACCTGGTCGTGCAGCCGAACCCCGAGGGGGCGTGGGTGCGCTTGCCGTCGGGAACCGTCCCTCTTCCGAAGGCCGGCCTGCTCGGCATCCCGAGCTCCCCGCTCGCCGCCGACGTGGTGCGCGCGATCGGGTGGGCGGGCGCGTGGCGTGCGTACCTGGATCGGATCCTGCCCGTGCTGACGATCGGGCAGGAGCGCAGTCTCGGCACGCTCGTTCGCAAGCGGATGGGCGCCCGCGTGCTCCAGAGGCTCGTCGCCCCTGTCGCCACCGGGGTCTACTCCGCCCAGCCGGACGACCTCGACATCGCGGTCGTCGCCCCCGGCCTGAACGCAGCGCTGACCCGTCAGGGTTCGTTGTCCGGAGCGGTCGCCGAGTTGCGCTCGAACGCCAGGGCGGGCAGCGCCGTCGGCGGCCTGCGCGGAGGCATGTGGATGCTCGCCCGGGCGCTTGAGACGGCGGTCACGGATCGAGGCGGGCGCGTGCTCACCGGCGTGGGCGTGGCGTCCGTCGAACGGTTCGACGCCGACGCCGACGCTGACGCCGGCGCCGGCGCCCCAGAGGAGGGCCACGCCGACGTGGCCGAGCCCGTCAGCGCCGCAACGGCCGTCGATGGGGATGCCGTCACCGGCGCCGAGGCAAGCGCACAACCGACCCAGGACCCTCGCTGGACCGTTCGCCTCGGCGACGGCCGCACACTCCCCGCCGATGTCGTCGTGATCGCCGCTCCCGCTGCCACGTCGCTGGCCCTGCTGTCCGCCGCATCCGCTGAGCTCGCCTCGCTCGGCACGCTCGAATGGCCGGATGCGTCCAGCGTCGAACTCGTCACCCTCGTCATCGACGACGCGGCCCTCGACTCCGCTCCACGCGGAACCGGCGTGCTCGTCGCCGACCTTCCCGGCACGGGTGTCACGGCGAAAGCGATGACGCATTCCACAGCGAAGTGGGCGTGGCTGGCTGACGTCACCGCAGGGCGGCACGTGGTGCGCCTGTCGTACGGAAGGGCCGGTCAGGCGAGCGAGACCGAAGGCCTCGACGACGCGGAGCTGCGCGCGCTCGCGGTCAGGGACGCATCCGCTCTCCTGAATATTCCGATCTCGGAATCCGTCGTGACGGGGTTCGCCCGGACGACCTGGACGAACGCCCTTCCCTACGCGGCGCTGGGCGAACGGGAACGGATCGACGCGGTCCGCACCGCGGTCGAAGGGATGACCGGCATCGAAGTGACCGGGTCGTGGCTGACCGGCACCGGCCTTGCATCCGTCATTCCGGATGCAAAGGAGGCGGCCCAGCGCGTTCGGGGTCTACGCTGGAAAGAACTGACCGAGAATCTCTGACGAACGGGGCGTTCAATGCGGGGAAAGCTTCTATTCGTTGCCGGTGCGGCAGTGGGCTACGTGCTGGGTGCACGTGCCGGCCGCAAGCGGTACGAGCAGATCAAGTCGGCTGCGACGAAGGTGTGGGAGACGCCGGGCATCCAGAAGCAGGTGAACGCCGTCGAGGACTATGCCGCGGCACGGTTCGGTGAGCTCCCCGGCGCGCTGTTCGAAGGCACGAAGAAGGTCGTGACCCAGGTCGTCAACCGGGCACAGGCCGCCCAGAAGCAGAACGCGGCGAACCGGGCGCCCAGTGCACCGCCTGCGCCCACGCGCTCGTACACCTCGTCGGTGACGATCGCCGCGCCGCCGGACGAGGAGACGGCCAACGCGCCCGTCACACCGCCTTCGGCTGCGGCGAGCAAGCCGGCAGCCTCCGGCGGGGGCGCGAAGAAGCGCAAGTCGACCGCGTCTGACGACATCGACGAGGCCGACGACGCCGGAGCGTGAGCGTGCTCGGCGAGAGGACGGTGACGATCGATGACTGACGACGACGGCGTGAAGGCCAGGCGTTCGCTGTTCCAGCTGATCGCCGACCTGCCGGCCCTCTTCGTAGCGCTCCTCAAAGCGGAGCTCGCCCAGCTCAAAGAGGAGCTGACGACGAAGGCGAAGTATGCCGGTGTCGGCATAGGGTTGTTCGCGTTCGCTGCAGGGCTGGGCTTCTTCGCGCTCGGCTGCCTGGTCGCCGCGGCGATCCTCGGGCTCGCACTGGTCCTCCCCGGCTGGGCGTCGGCTCTGATCGTCTTCGGCGGTCTGCTTCTCATCGCCGCCGTTCTGGCGCTCATCGGTGTGCAGTCCCTGAAGAGGATGGACGGCGCCGCTCCGCAGAAGACGATTGCGAGCATCCAGGAAGACGTCGAGGCCGTCAAGGGGATGGGCCGCTATGACAACTGATGCGAGCGACGTCGAGAAGGCCCGCGCCGATCTGGCCGCGACCCTCGAGGCCATCGAAGACAAGCTGAACCTGCCGAAGCAGGCGCGCCTCGCGGTCGACCGGGCGCGTCGCCGCGTCCAGGGCCTGCGCGAGAACCCGACGGCGCTCGTGGCCGTGGCCGCCGTTGCGGCCGTCCTCATCGGAGGTGCTGTGTGGCTCATCGTCAGGGTCGCCCGAAAGTAGAGCGAGGCGTCTACCGCGCTTTTGGCGCTCACAGGATTGCGAGAGAGACTGTGGGGTATGACTAACCCGGCTGCCTTCGAGGCAGGAGAGAGCACCCCTGTCGACAGCCCGAGCGGATTCACTCTGTGGGCTGTTCTCCGTCGCGATCCCGCCCGACCCGACGACCTCGACGGCACCGATGTGCCGCGCGCGGTGCAGGAGCTCGAGGGCGTCATCGCCGACATCGAGCTCGAGAACGTGACGACCCGCGGGCTGTACGACGTCTCGGGGCTGCGCGCCGACGCCGACGTCATGATCTGGCTCCACGGCCCCGACGCGCAGGCCCTGCAGTGGGGGCTCCGCCAGCTGCGTCGCACCCGGCTCCTCAAGGCGCTGCTCCCGACGTGGAACGCGATGGGCGTTCACCGCGACGCCGAGTTCAACAAATCGCATGTGCCCGGTTTCCTCCGCGGCGTCGAGCCGAAGGAATGGCTGACGGTCTACCCGTTCGTGCGCAGCTACGACTGGTACCTGCTTCCCGACGAGGAACGCAGCCGGATGCTCGCCGAGCACGGTCGCAAGGGGGCCGCGTTCCGGTCGGTGATCGCCAACACCGTCGCCTCGTTCGCGCTCGGCGACTACGAGTGGATCCTTCCCCTCGAATCGGATCAGCTCGTCGACCTCGTCGACCTGATGCGCGACCTCCGCCAGACGGACGCGCGGATGCACGTTCGCGAAGAGGTGCCCTTCTTCACCGGACGCCGGGTCGCCCCAGCCGAACTCGTGGAGGTCTTGCAGTGACCGAAGCGCTGACGCGCGTTCTCGGGGCGACGGATGCCGCGGCGGCCGGCCCGGAATACGTCACCGAACCCGTGGCGTACGACGCCATCCTCCTCGCCGGCTTCGGCGGTCCTGAAGGCCAGGACGACGTCATCCCGTTCCTCCGCAATGTGACGCGTGGCCGGGGCATCCCCGAGGAGCGCCTCGAAGAGGTCGCGCACCACTATCGCCATTTCGGCGGCGTGAGCCCGATCAACGACCAGAACCGCGAGCTGAAGGCGGCACTCGAAGCCGAACTCGCATCACGGGGCATCGATCTGCCTGTGCTGTGGGGCAACCGCAACTGGGATCCGTACCTGCGTGACGCTCTCACCGAGGCGAACGAGCGCGGTCTCTCGAAGCTGCTCGCGATCGCCACCAGCGCATACTCCTCCTATTCGAGCTGCCGCCAGTATCGCGAAGACTTCGCCCTGGCCCTTCAGGAGACCGGGCTGCAGGGGACCGTCCAGATCGACAAGGTCCGCCAGTTCTTCGACCATCCCGGCTTCGTCACCCCGTTCGTCGAGGGTGTCCGCCGGGCACTCGACGAGGTGCGGGAGCGCGTGCCGGGTATCGACCCGGCGACCGAGGTCGAACTGCTGTTCACTACTCACAGCATCCCGTCGGTGGACGCGGAGAAGTCGGGCCCGTCCGATCGCGGTTTCGGCGCGGGCGGCGCGTATGCCGCGCAGCACCTCGCCGTCGCCGAAGTCGTCGTGCACGAGGCCGGCGCCGGCCAGGTGCCCTGGCGTCTGGTCTACCAGTCGCGGAGCGGGCCGCCCAGCATGCCGTGGCTGGAGCCGGACATCAACGACGCCATCGCTGAACTTCCCGCCGCGGGCATCCGCGCCGTGATCATCGTTCCGATCGGCTTCGTCAGCGACCACATGGAGGTCCTCTGGGATCTCGACAACGAGGCGATGGAGACGTCCGAACAGAACGGCCTCGTGGCCGTGCGGGTACCGACACCGGGCGTGCACCACGCCTACGTCTCGGGTCTGGTCGATCTCGTGCTCGAGCGCCGCGACGGTGTGCCGGTCGAGGACCGCCCTGCGATGACTGAGCTCGGGCCGTGGTACGACGTCTGCCGGCCCGGGTGCTGCGAGAACACGAGGCTCGGGTTCAGGCCGGCCGTGGCGGGGGTCGCGCCGTGAGTGCCGCATCCGCTTCGGGCATCCTGCGCGTGGGAACGCGGGGGAGTGCGCTCGCCGTCGCACAGACGACCGTCGTGGCGAACGCGATCGCCAAGGCGAGCGGCAAGGATGTCGAGCTCGTGACAATCACGACGCAAGGCGACACCTCGCGTGAGTCCCTGGCGTCGCTCGGGGGCACCGGCGTGTTCGCGAGTGCGTTGCGGGATGCGCTGCTCGCATCCGAATGCGACCTGATCGTGCACTCGCTGAAAGACCTTCCGACGGGCGCGCATCCCGGCCTGGTCATCGGCGCGGTTCCCCGGCGGGCGGATGCGCGCGATGCGCTGTGCGCCGCCGAAGGGATGACGCTGGACACGCTGCCCGAGGGCGCTCGGGTCGGCACGGGCTCACCCCGCCGCGTGGCGCAGCTGCTGTCACGTCGCCCCGACCTGCAGATCGCGGATCTGCGCGGGAACGTCGACACGAGGCTCGGCCGGGTCACCGGTGGCGACCTCGATGCGGTCGTGCTGGCTGCGGCGGGCCTCGAGCGCCTCGGACGCGCCGACGCCATCACGGAATACTTCTCGCTGTCGGATGCTCCGACCGCCCCGGGTCAGGGAGCGCTGGCCATCGAGGTGCGCGCCGGTGACGAACGCGGTCAGGGCGCACTCGCCAAAGCGCTCGCATCCGTCGACCATGTGACCACGCACGCCGCGGTCACGGCAGAGCGCGACGTGCTGGCAGGCCTCGAAGCCGGATGCGCGGCCCCGATCGGCGCGCACGCCCAGATCGACGACGGCCTGTTCTTCCTGACGGCGACGGTCTACCGGCCCGACGGCACCGACCACCTCACGAGTTCGCACGCGGCAACGCCGGACGGCATGAACGCCCGCGACCTCGCCGTCGCTGCGCACGACGTCGCGCAGCGGGTGGTGGCCGAACTGCTCGCGCTGGGCGCCGCCGACCTGGCACCCCTCGGGGGCATCCGATGAACGCGGCGTCCGCATCCGGTTCGGCCCACGGCTCGGCTCGCGGGTCCGCATCGGCCAAGCCGCTCGCGGGCTGGCGCGTGCTGGTCCCCCGGGGAGGCCCCTGGGGCGACGCCGTCGCGGCCGACCTCCGCTCGAAAGGGGCGTCGCCGATCGTCGCGGCGATGATCAACTTCGCCCCGACGGCCGACGCCCCCGCGCTGGATGCCGCCCTCACCTCGCTCGCGGCGGGCAGATTCGACTGGATGACCGTCACCAGTGCGACGACGGTGGATGTCCTGAGCGCGCAGCGGGCCGTCGTGCCGCCGACGACGAAGGTCGCAGCGGTGGGGGAGACCACCGCGGCGGCGCTCACCGCCGCCGGGTACAAGGTCGACCTCGTGCCATCGGAGGAGAACTCCGCTCGCGGACTCCTTGCCGAATGGGAGGCCGCGACGCAGGGTGTCGTGCCTCTGCGCATCCTGACCCTGCGGTCCGAGATCGCGAAGCCGCTCCTCACCGAGGGGCTGCGCCGGATCGGCCATTCCGTCGAGTCCGTCGTGGCGTACCGCACGATCGGTGTGCCGGTGCCCGAGAACGTGGCCGCCGACGTGGCCGCCGGTGCCGTGCAGGCGATCCTCGTGACGAGCGGTTCCGTCGCGGAACAGGTGCAGCTGCAGCTCGGGCCGATACCCGAACAGACGCTGGTCGCCGCGATCGGGCCGCAGACGGCACGGGACGCGCGCGATTTCGGCCTTCGGGTCGACCTCATCGCCGAAGAACGCACCGCCGCGTCCCTCATCGACGCCGTCGCCGACGTCGCGCGCGCTCGCGCCGCCCACTGACGCGCGCCGCGCTGACGCGCCGCGCACTGACGCGCCCCGCGCTGACGCGCCGCCCGCTGACGCGCGCGCCACTCACGCCCGCGTCGTCGTCGAACCTGCGGTCGACTTGACTGTTGTGGTCGCTCTGCCGGTCGAATAACGACCACTGGCGCCAACTCGAGCCCGAGGCGGGAACGGAGCGCGGCGGATGCGGTGCGCGGGCCGCGTAGGCTTGGGCGGTGAGCGAATTCACGCATCCTGTCGTCCGTCCCCGCCGCCTGCGGCAGTCCCCGGCCATGCGCCGGCTGACCGCCGAGACGCGCATCCACCCCTCCGAGCTGATCCTCCCCGCCTTCGTGCGCGAGGGCACCCCCGAGCCGCTGCCGCTGCAGTCGATGCCCGGCGTCGTGCAGCACAGTCTGGACTCACTCCGCCGGGCAGCCGCTGATGCAGCGGAAGCGGGCGTCGGCGGCGTGATGCTGTTCGGCGTCCCCGAGACGCGTGACGCGATCGGGTCGGCCGCGACGGACCCCGACGGCATCCTCAACGTCGCCACCCGGGCGGTCGTCGCCGAAGTCGGCGACGCTCTCGTCGTGCAGACGGATCTCTGCCTCGACGAGTTCACCGACCACGGCCACTGCGGTGTCCTCGATTCCCGAGGCGTCGTCGACAACGATGCGACCCTCGAGCGGTATCGCGAGATGGCTGTCGTCCAGGCCGAAGCCGGGTCTGTCGTGCTCGGGCTGAGCGGAATGATGGACGGTCAGGTCGCCGCCGTGCGCGAGGCCCTCGACGCCGCCGGGCACAACGACACCGCCATCCTCGCCTACGCCGCGAAGTACGCCTCGAGCTTCTACGGCCCCTTCCGCGAAGCGGTCGACTCGCAGCTGCAGGGCGACCGCCGCAGCTACCAGCAGGATCCGGCGAACCGCAGGGAAGGCCTGCGCGAGGCGCGGCTCGACCTCGAGGAGGGCGCCGACATCCTGATGGTGAAGCCGGCGATGAGTTACCTCGACGTGCTCTCCGACGTCGCGGCGTTCAGCGATGTTCCCGTCTGGGCTTACCAGGTCTCGGGAGAGTACGCGATGATCGAGGCGGCCGCCGCGAACGGCTGGATCGACCGGCGTCGTGCGATCGAGGAGTCGCTGACGGGCATCCGCCGGGCCGGAGCCGATGCGGTGCTCACCTACTGGGCGACGGAGGTGGCACGGTGGCTGCGCTGAGGGGGAGCGACGAGGATGCGCTGGCCGACGGTGCGGCGCTGGCCGACGGTGCCGCGCTGGCCGACGGTGCAGCGCTGGCCGACGGTGCAGCGCTGGCCGACGTGAATCTGGTCGAATTCGAGCGGGCCCGACGGGTCATCCCCGGTGGCGTCAACTCGCCGGTGCGCGCGTTCGGCTCCGTCGGCGGCACCCCCCGGTTCATGGTGTCCGCTCGCGGCCCGTACATCACGGATGCGGACGGCCGCGAGTACGTGGACCTGGTCGCTTCGTGGGGTCCTGCGATCCTGGGCCATGCACATCCTTCCGTCGTGGCCGCCGTCCAGGAGGCCGCCGCACGGGGGCTCTCGTTCGGCGCATCGACGCCCGCGGAGACCGCGCTGGCCGAGGCTGTGCGGGCACGTGTCCCGATCGTCGACAAGCTGCGCCTCGTCTCGACCGGCACCGAAGCGACGATGACCGCGATCCGGCTCGCCCGCGGTTTCACCGGCCGGCCCCTGCTGATCAAGTTCGCAGGACACTACCACGGGCACTCCGACGGACTGCTCGCCGAGGCGGGCTCCGGACTGGCGACCCTCGCGATGCCGGGTTCCGCCGGGGTCACCGAGGCGACTGCGGCGCAGACCCTCGTCCTTCCCTACAACGACCTGCCCGCGGTCCGGGCAGCCTTCGAGCATCACGGACCCGACATCGCGGCCGTGATCACCGAGGCGGCGGCAGCCAACATGGGCGTCGTTCCGCCCGACCCAGGATTCAACGCCGCGCTCGTCGACCTCGCCCACGAGTACGGTGCACTGGTCATCCTGGACGAAGTGCTCACCGGCTTCCGCGTCGGCCCGGCCGGGTTCTGGGGGCTCGACCGGTCGTACACACCCGACCTTCTGACGTTCGGCAAAGTGATCGGCGGAGGAATGCCGCTGGCGGCTCTCGGCGGACGAGCCGAGATCATGGACTACCTCGCGCCGAGCGGCCCGGTGTACCAGGCCGGGACGCTGTCCGGCAATCCGGTGGCTGTCGCCGCCGGACTCGCGACGCTCGCCGCAGCCGACGACGCCGTCTATGCGCGACTCGACGAGACGGCTGCGATCATCTCGAAGGCCGTGTCGGATGCGCTGACGAACGCCGGCGTCGCCCATCGCGTCCAGCGGGCGGGCAACCTCTTCAGTTTCGTGTTCGGGTCGTTCGAGACGGCACCCCGCACCTACGCCGACGTGCTCCGTCAGGAAGCGTGGCGGTATCGCCCGTTCTTCCACGCGATGCTCGACGCGGGCGTCTCGCTCCCGCCGAGCGTCTTCGAGGCGTGGTTCGTGACGGCGGCGCACGACGAGGCCGCTGTGGCTCGCATCCTCGAGGCGTTGCCGGCAGCGGCACGGGCGGCCGCGGCGGCGACGCCCGGATAGACGAGCCCCGGATAGACGAGCCCCGAGCTGACGAGCCCCGAGCAGAGGAGCCCCGAGCAGAGGAGCTACGGCCTCAGTTCCGGCCGGCTCAGCGCAGGCGGGTAGCCTTGCGCGGTGGCCCACGCGATCCAGCCCGCGGGCATCCAGCTCCCGTCGACGAGCTGCGGATGCTGCGGGTGACGGTTGGTCGCCCAGAGCACGAACACCAGCTCCGCCCAGTCGGTGACGACGCGCCAGGTGAGCGGCCCGCGGGTGGAACGCCCGCTGACGATCACGCAGCCGAAGGCCGCGAGCTGCATCATGTCGATCGAATTCCAGCCCCAGGGGAATACCCCGAACTGGTCGACGAGGTAGAAGCCCCGGTCGGTGACGACGATCTGCCCGCGAACCTGCGGGCGCCAGGTCACCTGGGCGTCTGCCTCGGCCTGCGCGCGCCGCGCATTGTTGTTGGACGAATTCACCGCCAGTGTCGTCGCCGCGAGCGCAAGGCCGAGCGTGCCGGTGCCGAACGCGAACGCGTTCGATGTCGAATACGATCCGTCGCCCGCCGCCCGGAACTCGTCAACCGATACGATTCCCCCGGCGAACGGCACCTCACCGTCGCGGAGGGGGAAGTAGGTCGGCACCCGCTCGTCCGGCACCTGGCCGCTGCGGATGTCGGTCACGATCCGGCATGTCGTCCACAGCGCCGTGTCCGCGGGAAGCCAGGGTCGGCCTGAGGGTGTGAGCTGGTCCACGAGACCGATCGTAGGGGCTGCCGCAGTCCGGTGGGGAGCGAATTCGCCGAGTGCTACAGGTCGGGGTTCGCGGATGCCCGTTCGACGGTCTCGACGTACGTGTACGTGGCCTCGTGTGGCCAGCCATCCGCATCCACCAGCGCGTAGACGTCGAAGGCGAGTTGCCCGCCACCGCCGGCCGCGCGGCGGAGTGTCTTCGGCGGAGTGTCGGAGGTTCCGCGCACGACCACGGTCTGCGGTGTCGCGTCGCGCCTGAGCAGTCGCGCCGAGAAGGTGAGGTGGCGTGCCACGGATGTCCTTTCGTCCACCCCATTCTGTCGCGCCCACCCCCGCGCACGAGCCAGCGCGAACGAGCCCACGCCCGCCCCCGCGCACGAGCCCGCGCACTAATTCGGCCCGAGCGCACTAGTACAACCACGTGCGCTCGGGCCAAAGGAGTGCGACGAGACGATGCTCGCGCGCGGACGCGCCCGCTATCTCACGACGGTCCCGCCGGACCTCCTCCGCGACAGCGCGTCCACCGTTGCGGCGAGGATCAGCACGCCACCGGTGACGAGGAAGTTCACACCGCCGGGGAGGTTGAGCAGGCCGAGGCCGTTGGTGATGACGGCGATGACGAGCGCGCCGATCGCGGCGTGCAGGAGTCGTCCGCGGCCACCGAAGAGGCTCACACCACCGACGACGGCTGCAGCCACACCGCTCAGGACGATGTCGCGACCGAATGCGGCGTCGACCGACCCGACCTTGCTGGCGCTGAAGAAGCCGGAGACCACCGCCAGCGTGGAACAGATCGCGAATGCGGCCCACTTGATACCGACCACCTTGATACCGGCACGGCGGGCGGCCTCAGCGTTACCGCCGACCGCGTACAGGTAGCGGCCGAACCGGGTGCGGTCGAGGACGAACGTTCCGATCCACAGGATCGCGAGGACGATCGGCACGACGATGGGCACACCCGACACCGCCAGGAACCCGGTGCCACGGTTCTGGTTCAGCAGGGCGATCACGATTCCGCCGATGACGGCGATGACGCCGAGCCGGATCCACAGCAGGATGATCGTGCGGCTGGCCACCCCGGCGCGCGCGCGGCGGCGGCGGTCGATGAACGCCTGGCCCGCGGTGATGCCGAGGATGACCACGAGCATGACCCAGCCCGCCCACGGGGGCATGTTGCTGTTCTGGATCGCGAGGATCTCGGGCTGCTGGATGCGGTACAGGCCGCCGTTCCCGATGATGATGAGCTGCAGGCCTTGCAGGCCGAGGAACAAGCCCAACGTGACGACGAACGATGGAACCCCCACCCTGGCCACGAAGAACCCGATGAAGAGACCGATCACGAGGCCGGAGAGCAGAGCTACCACCGCCGCCAGGATCCAGTTCATGTTGAGTCCGCCCGGATCGGACAGGACCACGAAGAGCGACATCGCAACACCGGAGGTGACACCGGCCGACAGGTCGATCTCACCCAGGAGGATCACGAAGACGAGCGCCATGGCCAGCATGACCAGGGTGGCCGCCTGGGTGAGCAGGTTGGCGAAGTTGCGTTCGGTCAGGAAGAACGGGCTCAGTGCGGTGAAAAGGATGCTCAGCACGACGAACCCGGCGATCGCGGGCAGCGCGCCCATGTCGCCGTTCCGCACCCGCTGGAAGTAGGCCACCGTCTGGTCGCGAAGCGTGCCGTCCTGGCCGCTCCCGATCATATCCGGAGCCGGGGTCTCCGGGACCGGGGTGTCCGATTTCGTTGTGACGCTCATACTGTCGCTCCCGTGTAGGTCTTGCTTCCGGTGATGTAGCCGACGACATCGTCGCTGTTCGTCTTGGAGGTCTCGACCTCTGCGACCATCTGGCCGAGGTAGAGCACGTTGATGAAGTCGGCGACCTGGAAGACGTCGACGAGGTTGTGGCTGATCATGAGCACGCCGACGCCGCGCTCTGCGAGTCGTTTGACGAGGGAGAGCACCTGTTCGGTCTGCGCGACGCCGAGTGCCGCGGTCGGCTCGTCGAGGATGACGACCTTGGCCGATTTCAGCACGGAGCGCGCGATCGCGACCGTCTGCCGCTGGCCACCGGAGAGTGACGAGACTTTCTGGCGAACGGACTTCACGGTTCGGACGGAGAGCGACCGGAGGGTCTCCGAGGCCTCGCGCTCCATCTTGCCTTCGTCGAAGGTGCCGAGTTCCGTCTCCTCGCGGCCGAGGAACATGTTCTGGACGATGTCGAGGTTGTCGCAGAGTGCAAGGTCCTGGTACACGACCTCGATGCCGAGATGCGAGGCCTCGCGCGGGTTGTGTAGTCCGACGACCTCGCCTTCGAACTTCACGACGCCTTCGTCGTAGGGCTGGACGCCCGCGAGGCCTTTGATCAGGGTGGACTTGCCGGCGCCGTTGTCGCCGACGAGTGCGGTGATCTTGCCCGGGTACACCTTCAGCGAGACGCCCTTGAGGACGCTCACCGGCCCGAAGCTCTTCTTCACATCAGTCATTTCGATGATGGGTGAATCCATGTGCGTTCCTTTGCTCGGGGCGACCGTGTCCCAATTGCGTGCTCAACGAAGAGTCTGCCACTGCCGGCGCTGCTGCCGAAGGACGAAGGCTCCGCGTCTGGGTTCATTCTGAACCTGACGCGGAGCCTTCGGTGGGATCGACAGTCCGCTAGCGGGCTCTCATTTCCTAGGTGTTATTTGACGCCGTACTTCGTGCAGGCTGCAGCGACCTCTGCGGTGCAGATGTCCGAAGCCTTCGCGTCGCCCGCGGTCACGACCTGCTCCACCTTGTCAGGTGTGATCAGGATCGGGGTGACAGCGATGAACGGCTTGCCGTACAGCTGCTGCTGCGTCGGCGGCTTCTGGCCCTTCAGGAGCGAGATGGCGAGCGTGGATGCCGCGTCGGCCTCGAGCTTGAACGGCTTGTACACCGTGGCGGTCTGCTTGCCCAGCAACACGTTCTGGAGGCCGGCGGTCGAAGCGTCCTGTCCGGAGACGGGGACCTTCAGGCCGTTCTTGTCCAGAATGGTGATGACACCGGCAGCGTTGGTGTCGTTGGCGACCCAGACTGCGTCGACCTTGCCGCCCAGGCTGGTGAGAGCCTGTTCGAAGTTGGTCGCCGACTTCTGGCCGTCCCAGACACCGGTCGGCTCTGCAGCCGGCTTGATGCCCGCGGCGCTCATGACCGCGACGGCGCCGTCATGGAACAGCTTGGCGTTACCGTCTGTCGGGTCTCCACCCATATAGACGACCTTGGCCGTCTTCGGGTCCTTGCCTGCGGCCTTGAGGCCGTCGACGATGGACTGGCCTTCGAGCGCGCCGACCTTCGTGTTGTCGAACGACACGTAGTAGTCGGCCAGCATCGACGGGGCGGATGCCGAGCCGGTGGTGATGGGGCGGTCGTAGGCGATGACCGGGATGCCCTGCTTCTGGGCCTTCTGGGTCACTGCCACGGCTGCGCCGTTGTAGTCGACGAGGATCATCACGCCGCAGCCCTTGGTGAGCTGCTGGTCGGCGATCGTCGCGTACTTGTTCGGGTCACCCTGGGCGTTCTGGATGTCGGCGGTGAAGCCGGCGTCGGTGAAGGCCTTGTCGAGGGCGGGGCGGTCACCGTTCTCCCAGCGCGGCGAGGACGCCGAGTCGGGGAGGATGACACAAGCTCGCTGAGCTGTGGTTGAAGTGGAGCCTGATCCGCCGCCGGAGCCGCTGCAACCGCTCAACAGCAGTGCTGTTGCGGCAGCGGCCACCGTGATGGGGATCCATGAAGATTTCTTCACGTCGTTCCCTTTCTTCTTTGAAGGAGGACACTCCTCGATGGCCACGCTCGGCTGTGAGCGATGGCTTCTAAAGTTTGGGCCAAATTGGTGACGTTGGCAACATACTTGCGCGTAACGGTTCGGTAACCCTGCCGGACGAGTGTTCGCGACCCGGCAGACTAGGACCATGGCCGATTTGCACGTTCACCCCGACCGCCTGGAGATCCGCCTCACACCGGCAGAGAAGGTGCTCGCGTTCCGACGCGACGACCTGGTGATTCCGCGTGACAGCATCCGTTCGGTGGCCATCACCGACGACCCGTGGATCTGGATCCGGGGGGTCCGTTCGCCTGGCGCCGCCGTGCCGCTGACGCTGGCCGCCGGTACGTGGAAGTTCCATGGCGGCAAGGATTTCCTGCTGCTCAAAGGCAAGCAGCGGGCGGCGGTCGTGCTCGACCTCGAAGGCGAGGATTTCGCGCGTGTGATCGTGTCGACGCCTCATGCGGCGAAGCTGATCGAGGCGCTCCGAGTGGTCGACGATGCGAGCCGCGAGCCCGGCGGCGAACGCATCGAATAGCGCGCTGGAGCTAGGAGGATCGCACTGCGATCCCGCGACGCCAGCGCCGAGGCAGCTGCGCTGCCGAGGGGTCACGCCAGGATGAAGAACACCAGCCCGGCGAGCGGGAGCAGGCCCTGGATGAGGGCAGCACGCACGTAGATCCGCCCGGTCGTCAGAAGCACGACGGATGCGAGCACCATGCAGGTCGCACAGAAGAACACGAGGCCGAATCCGACCTCGCGCAGAGTCGTCCAGTAGAGGACGAGCCCGACAGCGGCGCCGCCGGCGAGGAACAGGTTGTAGAAACCCTGGTTGTAGGCCATCGGCCGCACTGCGTCGGCGTCGCGCTGCGAACTGATCCCGAACCGGCGCCACACTTTCGGCGACGACCACATCACGCTCTCCATGCCGAAGATGACGACGTGAATGAGCACAGCGGCCGAGATCAGGATCGAACCGATGATGGCCATGGTGCGAGCATACGCTGGGGGGTTGCTGGGGGAGCGAGTCCGCCCGCCCGCCGTCAGCTCAGGAGGATGAGGACGAAGCCGACCAGGGGAAGGACACCCTGGATGAGTGCGGGGCGCACGTAGCCCCTGCCTGTGGTGACTAGCACGATGGCGGCGGCGACCATGCATCCGGTGGTGAACAGGATGAGGGCGAGGCCGGCCGCGTGCATCCCGATCCCGTAGAAGATGAGCCCGAGGACCGCGCCGACCGCGAGGAACAGATTGTAGAACCCCTGGTTGTAGGCGAGCGGTCTGGTGGTGTCGGCCGCTTCCTGGCTGGCCACGCCGAAGCGTTTCCAGATCGACGGGCGCGTCCAGCTGATGCTCTCCATGACGAAGATCGCGACGTGGAGCGCAGCGGCGAGTGTCACGAACACGGTCGCGAGGATGATCATGCGCTCATGCTAATGGCGCATCCGTCCGCTCCCCGGTCGGCTCGACGCGAGCGGCTGGGCTAGGGTCGCCCGTATGGCCATGCACGCCGACGAGCTTCACCTCGACGACGCGGTCGTCGCACGGCTGGTCGCCGAGCAGTTCCCGCAGTGGCGGGAGGAGCCGATCCGCCGGATCGTGACGGACGGGACGGTCAACGCCATCTATCGCATCGGCTCCGAGCTCACGGCCCGCTTCCCACTTCGTCAGGCCGACCCGCGGGAGGTGACTGCAGACCTTTCGCGCGAGGCAGCGGCGATGCAGGAGTTCGGCGCATGCTGTCCGTTCCCGACGCCGATCCGCGTGGCCGTGGGCGTGCCGGGCCACGGCTACCCGCTGCCGTGGTCGGTGCAGACGTGGCTCGCCGGCGACGCTGCCACGCCCGGCGGTCTCGCCGACTCCTCGCAGTTCGCTCGAGACCTCGCCGCGCTCGTGCGCGCGCTCCGCGGCGCCGATACGGGAGGCCGCACCTTCCCTGGAACGGGCCGGGGTGGACGGCTGCGGGACTCCGACGAGTGGATGGAGGTCTGCTTCCGCGAGAGCGAAGGGCTGCTTCCGGTCGCACGGCTACGGAAACTGTGGGCGGGCTTCCGCTCCCTGCCGCGGGCGGGCGATGACGTCATGAGCCACCGCGACCTGATCCCCGCCAACCTCCTCGTCGACGGCGAGCAGCTGGTCGGGGTGCTCGACGCGGGCGATTTCGCGCCGGCCGACCCGTCGCTCGACCTGGTCGCGGCCTGGCATCTGCTCGACGCGGACGCGCGCAGGGTGTTTCGATCAGACCTGGGATGCGGCGACCTCGAGTGGCAGCGCGGTGCCGCCTGGGCGTTCCAGCAGGCGATGGGGCTCCCGTGGTACTACCGGGATTCGAACCCGGGCATGGCTTCGCTCGGCCATAGCACCCTCACGCGCATCCTCGCCGCCCCGGAGATCACTCCCGAGCGCAGAACCTAGGCGCGCACGTCGACGAGGGTGCGGCCACGGACGTGGCCTGCGAGGATCTCGGCCGACATGGGCACGGCGTCGGCGAGGGGGATCGACGTCGTCATCTCGGCGAGCAGTGCGGGGTCGAGGTCGGTGGCGAGCCTGGCCCACGCCGCCTCGCGCTGGGCGAGGGGCGCATCCACCGAATTGATGCCCACCAGGGTGACGGCGCGCAGGATGAACGGCAAGACCGTGGCGGGCAGGTCGCTGCCCTGCGCGAGCCCGCACGCGGCGACCGTTCCGCCGTACACCGTCTGGGCGAGCGCGTTGGCGAGCGTGTGGCTTCCGACGGCGTCGACGACCCCGCTCCAGCGCTGGCTCTGCAGCGGTTTGCCCGGGTCGCTCAGTTCGGCGCGGTCGATGATCGTGGAGGCACCGAGGCGCTCGAGGTAGGCGGACTCCTCAACGCGGCGGCCAGTGGATGCGGTGACCGGGTACCCGAGTTTCGCGAGGATCGCGACGGCGACGGAGCCGACACCTCCGGCGGCTCCGGTGACGAGGATGCTCAGTCCGGCGTCCTTCGTTGTCGCCGCCGTCACCCCGTTCCGTTCGAGAGCGAGCACGGCGAGCATGGCCGTGAAGCCGGCCGTGCCGATCGCAGCCGCCTGTTCGCTGGTGAGCGCATCCGGAACCCGCACGAGTGCGGCGCCGTCCACCCGCGCACGCTCCGCGAGGCCACCGTGGTGGCGCTCGCCGATGCCGGAGCCGTTCAGCACCACCCGGTCTCCGGGCGACCAGCGGGGGTCATCCGACAGCTCGACCGTCCCGACGAGGTCGATGCCGGGGATCAGCGGCGAGATCCGGGCGACCCCAGGCCTGCCTGCGATGGCGAGGCCGTCCTTGAAGTTGAGGCCCGAGTATTCGACCGCGATGGTCACGGCTCCCGGCATCAGCAGAGCGTCGGTCAGGCGTCTCACCTCGGCGGTGTGGGCAAGGATGCGGCCCGACTCCGTCTCCTGTTCGATCACGATGGCACGGAACTCAGTCATGGCCTCACGATACGCGGACGCTCGACCCTCGGCAGCATAGCTGCCGCGGCGCTGGCGTCGCGGGATCGCAGTGCGATCCTTTCAGCTCCAGCGCGTCAGCCACTTCGGGACATCCCCGCCAGCTCGACCGGGCGGGGATGCCTCTAAATGGAGGGCACGCGCCGGATGCGCGCCTCAGCTGATGTCGCGTCGCCAGCTCACGAAATAGCCCGCAATCACGAACAGCGCGGCGTAAGCGGCCAGCACCAGGCCGCCCTGCCACCATTCGAGTGCCGCCGCTGTCGCCGCCGCGGGCGACGAGATCGTGAAGACGCTGGAGCCGACGAGGGCATCGCTGGCGGCCCCGGGCAGGAACTTGCCGATGTTCGCCGTGACCTCCGAGAACGAGGTCGCGAGGCGCAGGAGCGGCTCGACGAACTGGGTGAACGCGAGCACGATCACGATCGTCGCGACCTGGTTGGGCACCAGGGTGCCGAGCCCGACCCCGATCAGCGCCCACAGCGCCATCGCCAGGATCGACCGCCCCACCTGGGCCCACGTCGCCGAGTCGCCGAGTGCCGTGTCGACACCCACGATGGCCAGCGCGAGGGCGCCGACCCCGACCGCGGCGACCAGGGCGACGACCCCGTAGACCGCACCGACGACGAAGGTCGAGGTGACCTTGGCGCCCAGCACCTGGCCGCGTCGTGGATTGGCGAGGAAGGTCGGCGTGAGCGTCTGGTGCCGGTACTCGCCGGTGGTCGCCAGCGCACCGAGCAGCACGGGGAACACGTAACCCACGGAGGTCGCGAAGCTGTACACGAGAGGTGCCAGGTTGTGGAAGGCCGCGGCCGCAGCCCCCGCATTTCCGGTGCCCCGGGTGATCTTGCCGGTCGAGATCAGACCGAACAGCGTGCCGAGCCCTCCGGAGATGAGCCCGATGTAGAGGAAGAGCACGATGGCCAGCAGCCACCACATGCGCGTCGTACCGATCTTGGTGAATTCCGAGCGCACCCCGGCGAGGAAGGCGTTCACAGCGAGCCTCCTTCGCCGACGAGTGTGAGGAACGATTCTTCGAGACCCGATCGATGGCGATGCAGGGAGCTCAGTTCGATGCCGGCAACGAACGCCACGTGTCCGACCTGCGCCGGCTCGGCATTCTCCACCAGCACGCCGCTGCGCAGTTCGGACACCGTGAAACCGGATGCGCGGAGAGCGCCGACCAGTGCCGGCCGGTCGGGCGATTCGACGATCGTCTGCGGTCCGCCGGCCGGGTCGAGGCTGGCGAGTGTCCCGCGGTGCACGAGCTCGCCCTTCGCGATGATCACGACCTCGTCCACGCTCTGCTGCACTTCGGAGAGCAGGTGGGAACTGACCAGGATCGTGCGGCCCTCGTTGGCGAGCTCCCGCAGGAAGAGCCGGATCCATTTGATGCCTTCAGGGTCGAGGCCGTTGACCGGCTCGTCGAGCACCAGCACGCCCGGGTCGCCGAGCAGGGCGAACGCGAGGCCGAGGCGCTGGCGCATGCCGAGGGAGTAGCCGCCGACGCGGCGGTCCGCATAGTCCGTGAGCCCGACCTTGTGCAGGGCGACGTCGACCGTGGCCGACGGGAGCCGCGCGGCCTGCGCGTACACGAGGAGGTGGTTGCGCGCGCTGCGGCCCGGGTGGAAGCTCGACGCTTCGAGCGCTGCGCCGACCGAGGTCAGCGGGGACTCGAGACGGGCGTACGGGACTCCGCCGAACGTCGCGGTGCCCGCGTTCGGCGCGATCAGGCCCAGCAGCATCCGCAGCGTCGTGGTCTTGCCCGCGCCGTTCGGCCCCAGAAAGCCGGTGACCCGTCCGGGCTCGACCGTGAAGCTCAGGTCGCTGACGGCCGCGACCGGCCCGAAGTGTTTGGTCAACCCGGAAATCTCGATCGGTACACCGGTCGGCAACGGAACCCCCCTCGATTGGCGCGCACGTTCGGTACAAAATGCAGCCGGTCCAGGATGCAGTCGGTCCAGAATGCGGCGCTCGCCGCCAGCGTACAGCCCGGCCACCGTGATTCAGCGGCACTCGCGGGCATACGATGAGGCCATGCCACGGACGACGGTGGGCAAGACGAGGACGCCGATCGTGCGTGCCGGGTCATCACACGTCGTAGCGGACAATCTCTTCTTCGTCTTCGGCGGGATCTCGGCGGTGTGGCTCGCCGTCCTCGTGCTCACCGAGAGTTTCCGGTGGGGCTGGTTCCTCATCCTCTTCTTCCTGCTGTTCTGGGTGGTGCTCGCGTACCTGGTGCTGCCGCGGCTCCACCGCATCCTGACCTCCATCTACGTGCCCGACTACTTCATCGGCCGCACCCGTACGAGCGACGGCCTGCTCGGCGACCCGATCAACCTCGCGCTTCTCGGGTCGGAGGCGCAGGTGGATGCCGCGATGCGGCGCGCGAACTGGATCCGCGCCGACGAGATCACCCTCGCCAGCAGCTGGCGGATCATCACGTCGACGCTGGGGCGCCGCAGTTACGACGAGGCCCCGGTGAGTCCTCTGTTCCTGTTCGGCCACCAGCAGGAGCTCGCCTACCAGCAGGAGGTGGAGGGCAACCCGGCCAAGCGCCATCATGTGCGGTTCTGGCCGACGCCAGACGGCTGGCTGCTCCCGGGCGGCCGCCGCGTGGAATGGCTGGCGGCGGGCACCTTCGACCGGGCGGTCGGCTTCTCCCTCTTCACGCTGCAGATCACCCACAAGATCGACGCGAACACCGACGTCGAACGGGACCACATCGTCGCAACGCTCCGGTCGGCGGATGCGCCCATCGCGGTCGACGTCCTGCGCGAGTTCTCGAGCGGTTACCACGCGCGCAACGGCGGCGGCGACACGATCGAGACCGACGGCGACCTGCCCGTGGTCGACCTGCGGAGTGTGGTTCCCGGGCAGGAGTCGATCGACGTCGCGGCGCACGTGGCGGCAAGCCGGGCAGCGGAACAGGCGGCGCGGCCCATCCCCACCACCCTGGGGTTCCTGCTGATGCTGCTGCGGGTCGTGGCAGGCTTCGTCTACATCGGGCTGACCCTCGCCGACGTCCGCGGCTTCCTTCAGACGGACGTGGTCTCGCAATCCGCGCCCACGCCGGAACAGCCTGCGGCAGGCACCTGGGTCATCGCGATCTTCCTCGTGGTGGTCGGGCTCTGGCTGCTGCTGTACCTGTGGGTGGCCATCCTCGTCTTCCGCGGCAGCGATCGCGCACGGGTGTTCGCGATGAGCCTCAGCAGCCTGGCGATCATCGCGACGGCCATCGTCTTCTTCAGCGGCGGGCCACAGCTCAATCTGCAGAACAACATCCTGGGGCTGCCGCTCGACATCCTCGTCGTGATCGCGCTGTCGAGTCAGCGGGCGCGGACGTGGGCGCGCCGGCCGCGGGCTGCGACGGCGAGCGCGCGCGTCACGCCATCGGCTTCCTCGGCCCCGACGACTTGAGGGCGGACTCCTCGGCGTCGAGGAACGCCAGCACCGAACGCACCGCCAGCTCCTGGTACCGGCCCTCCGATCGGGCCTCGAGAACGGCCGAGCGCTCGGCTTTGATCATCGACCGCCGCAGCCGCTGGTAGGCGATCGCCGCATCCTCACCGTCCGGCGGGGTCGGGTTCTCGAGTGCGTCGGCGAGGAACACCGCGTTGATACGCAGCCGCTCGACCACGCGCTGGTCCTCGTCGCCGGTGACCTCCTGCTCCAGCTTCGCGAGGCCCGCGGTCTGCGCCTCGGCCAGCAGGCGCTGCATCTCACCGGACTCCTGCTGGAAGTCGGGTGGCGGCAGCTTCAGACGACGGATGACCCACGGGAGCGCGAGCCCCTCGAGAAGCGTGCCGACCACGACGATGAAGGCGAGGAACTGGAGGAACTCGCGATCGGGTGTTCCCGGAGGCAGCAGGAACACCGCGGCCAGCGTGACCACGCCGCGGATGCCGGCGAACGACACCGCGATGCCGGTCGCCCAGTTCCAGCCGCGTTCCCGCAGTCGTTGAGGGCCGTACCGGTAGAGCGCCGTCGTGAGAATCATCCAGACGAACCGCGCGACGAAGAGCGCGACCAGGACGACGATGCTCGTCACGATGGTGCGCCCGATGGTGATGCCCGAGTTGAACGCGCCGGTGGCGATGCCCGCGAGTTCGAGGCCGATGAAGAGGAAGACCGCGTTCTCGAGCAGGAACGAGATCGTGCGCCAGTTGATCGTCTCGGCGATCCGCGCCTCCGCCGTCTGGATCGTCGGCGAACGGTAGCCCAGATACAGGCCCGCGACGACGACAGCGAGGATGCCCGACCCGTGGAGGAACTGCGCGGGGATGAACGCGAGGTACGGCGTGATCAGACCGATCGAGGTGTCGAGGACGGGCGCCCGTAACTGCTTGCGGATCGTCGACAGCACATAGCCGACGAGCAGCCCGACAGCCACGCCCACCACGACGGCGAGCACGAAATCGGTCGCGATCGCGATCGGATTCACCACGCTCACGATGGCGGCGATGGTCGCATTCAGCGCGACCAGAGCGGTCGCGTCGTTGAGCAGGCTCTCGCCCTCGAGCAGGGTGACGAGACGTCTCGGCAGATGAAGGCGGCCCGCGACCGCGGTCACTGCGACGGTGTCCGTGGGTGCCACCACCGCCCCGAACGCGAAGGCCGCCGCGAGGGTGAGGGTCGGGACGACCAGCCAGGTGGCGAAGCCGACGACGATCACCGTGAACACCACGAGACCGACGGAGAGCAGGAGGATACCGTCGCGGCGGGCTCGCACGTCGACGAACGACGTCTGGATGGCAGCGGCGAACAGCAGCGGAGGGAGCAGGCCGTAGAGGATGATCTCCGGCTGGATCTGCACCTGCGGCACACCCGGAATGTAGGAGACGATCGCGCCGACCGCGACCAGCACGACCGGAGCCGACCATCCGACCCGGCGTGAAAGCCCGGTGACCGTGACGGTCACCAGCACGAACGACACGATCCAGACGATGGTGGCGACCGGATCCATGCTGCCCATGATGGCCGCAACGCGCGCCGGACGCTATTGCTTCCGCGGGATTGCGCGTCGCGTTCCGCCGAGAGCGATCAGCTCAGGCGGCGACCGGATGCACGGGGCAGCGCGCCTCGCCGGCGTGCGATTCGCACACCACGAGCTGTTCGCGGCACGAAAGGTCGCCGCAGTTCTGCATCCGCTTCGTCGACATCCCGCACATGACGCAGTGGCCGAGAACGGATGCGTGGTCGCTGAAATCGAGCGAACCGCGCTTGTCGAAGACGTACAGCGAGCCCTCCCACAGACTGTCGTCGCCGAACGTCTCGCCGTAGCGGACGATGCCGCCGTCGAGCTGGTACACCTCGCCGAAGCCGCGCGACTTCATCAGCCCGGAGAGCACCTCGCAGCGGATCCCGCCGGTGCAGTACGTGACGACCGCCTTGTCCTTCAAGTGGTCGTACTTGCCGCTCTCGAGTTCGGCCACGAAATCGCGGGTCGTGGAGACGTCGGGGACCACCGCATCCCGGAATCGCCCGATCTGCGCCTCGAAACGGTTGCGGCCGTCGAAGAAGACGACGTCGTCGCGGCTGGCGACCAGGGCGTCGACCTCGTGCGGCTGCAGTTTCGTGCCACCGCCGATGACGCCGTGGGCGCCGACCGTCAGTTCGCCTGGAGCACCGAAGCTGACGATCTCGTCGCGCACCTTCACCACCAGCTTCGGGAAGTCGACGCTGCGCCCCTCGTCGTCGAGACCGGTGCCCTCGCTCCACTTGACGTCGAGGTTCTTGAATGCGGGGTAGTCCTTCGTCTTGCGCAGGTACCGCTTGACCGCGCTGAGTTCACCACCGATGGTGCCGTTCAGTCCATCCTTCGAGATCAGGATGCGCCCGCGGAGCCCGAGCGACTCGCAGAGGTCGCGCTGCCACAGGCGCACGGCGTCGGGGTCGGCGAGCGGCGTGAAGACGTAAAAGAGCAGGATCTTCGGAACGGGCACCGCACCATGGTAGGCGCGCACGGCTGAGAACACTCTCAGCGGCGCTTCTCGCACAGAAGGGGGAATGCTCAGGCGGCCACGATGGGATAGTTGAAGAATGCCACAGGCGCGACGCGGGAAACGACGGGGGAGGGATGCCATGAGCACGCTGATCATCATCCCCACCTACAACGAGCGCGAGAACGTGGCCTCGATTGTCGGGCGCGTCCGGGCGTCCACCCCCGATGTCTTCGTTCTCGTCGTCGACGACTCGTCACCGGACGGCACAGGCGAGATCGCGGATGCGCTCGCCGCGGCAGACGACCATGTCAGGGTTCTCCACCGAGCCGGCAAGGAAGGCCTGGGCGCGGCCTACCGCGAGGGCATGCAGTGGGCGCTGGCCGCAGGCTACGACCGCATCGTCGAGATGGATGCGGACGGCTCGCACCGCCCCGAAGAACTGCACCGCCTGCTCGAGGCGGTCGAAACGGCGGATGTCGTGCTCGGCTCACGCTGGGTCCCCGGCGGCGGTGTGGAGAACTGGCCGGCGAGCCGGCGTCTGCTCTCACGCGGCGGGAGCGCGTACTCGCGCCTCGCCCTCGGTGTGCCCGTCAAGGATGCGACCGGCGGGTACCGCGCCTTCACGGCTCGTGCGCTGGAGCGCATCCGGTTCACCGACGTCGCCAGCCAGGGCTACTGCTTCCAGATCGATATGCTCCGACGGGCATACGACGAGGGCCTGCGGATCGTGGAGGTTCCGATCACCTTCGTCGAGCGTGAGCACGGTGCGTCCAAGATGACCACCGGCATCGTCGTCGAGGCGATGCTCCGCGTGACCGGCTGGGGGATCATGGGGCTTCCGCGACGGTTCCGGCGGCGCCCGGAGCCGACTGCGCCGATCGAGGAACCCGTCGAGCTGTAGGAGCTCCGCAAGGATCGTGGACGAAGGCGAACCCACCGGCGTAGCGTTGCGGGCATGACAGTTGAAGACCCATTCGCACGCTTCGGCGTGGTGCCCCTGTTCACCCTGACGAGCGACGACGTTGCAGACGACACCCCGTTGGCCTGGGCGCAATGGGGAGCCGGCGACGGCGGAGGCGACCTCTCGCCCCAGTTGTCCTGGAGCGGCTTCCCCGCCGAGACGAAGAGCTTCGCCGTGACCATCCACGACCCGGATGCGCCGACCGGCTCGGGATTCTGGCACTGGGCCGTCTACAACATCCCGGTCACGGTGACGTCGCTGCCGACCGGTGCCGGCGCGGAAGGGGGAGCGAACCTGCCCGTCGGCGCGGCCATGCTCTCGAACGAGATGGGCGCCAAGAGCTACACCGGCGCGGGGCCGCCACCGGGAACCGGAACGCACCACTACAACACCGTGGTGCACGCGCTGGACATCGCGCGACTGGAGCTCGACCCCGGGTCGACGCCCGCGATCCTCGGCTTCAACGCGCACTTCCACTCGCTGGCGCGTGCCGTGCTCGTACCGATCGCGACCGCCGGCGACATCTGAGTCGGGCGCGCGAGCCGCGCGAGCGTCCATCGCACGCATCCGCACTAGCTGTTTCCCGGCGCACGTCGTTGTACGAGTGCGCTGGGACGCAGCGAGTGCGCTGAGGCGAGCGTGGCTTGTCGGGCGGGCGGCGATGTCGCCGACCGCGTGCATCCGCACTTGTTACTTCCAAGCGCACTCGTTTGTATTAGTGCGCTGGGACGCAACGAGTGCGCTGAGGCGAGCGTGGCTTGCCGGGCGGGCGGCGATGTCGCCGACCGCGTGCATCCGCACTTGTTACTTCCCAGCGCACTCGTTTGTATTAGTGCGCTGGGACGCAACGAGTGCGCTGAGGTGAACGTGGCTTGCCGCCAGGCCTGCTAGGGGCACGACGGGCGGCCTGAAGAAGGGGCGCCCGTGCGGGCGCGCGACTTTGGGCGGCGCGGGCGCCGCGCGGGAGGTCTGCGCACAGGTTCTGAACCTGTGCACAGGTTGCAGCGTGTGCGCTCGTTCAGAGAGTGTGCGCGGGCGGCACCGGCACCGACCGCGCGCATCCGCACTAGCTTGTTCCCGGCGCACGTGGTTGTACGAGTGCGCTGGGACGCAGCGAGTGCGCTGAGGAGTGTGCTGGGACGCCCCGAGCGCGATCGAGCGACGCCAGCGTGCTCGGACGCCGCTAGTGCTTGTTGCCCGTGAGGGCCAGCACGCCGCCGAGGCCGATCATCATGACGCCGCCGGCGGTGCCCAGATGCTCCACCCGCCGGGGTGAGCGCGCGAACCAATGCCGCGCCGTCCCCGCGATGAGCGCCCAGGTGCTGTCGCTGAGGAGCGCGAGCACGAAGAAGACGAGCCCCAGTTCGAACATCTGCAGCGGGATGAACCCGGCGCTGTAGTCGACGAACTGCGGCAGCACGGCGACGAAGAAGACGAGCGTCTTCGGGTTGGTCAGCCCGACGAAGAACCCTTCGGCGAGGATGCGAACGCTGGACTTTCTCCTCGGCAGCGCAGCTGCCTCGGCGCTGGCGTCGCCGGATTGCGGTGCAATCCCCTCAGCTCCAGCGCGCAGCGTCACCGCGGTGTGCCTCCGATGACGGATCGCCTGGATCCCGAGGTAGACGAGGTACGCGGCGCCGGCGAACTTGATGATCGAGAAGAGGACGAGCGACTGCGCCACGACCGCGCCGACCCCGACGGCGACGGCGACGATCAGGGGGAGCATCCCGAGCGCGTTCCCGAGAACACTGAGCAGACCGCCCAGGCGACCGAGCGCGATCGACCGGCCGATCACGAAGAGCACGCTCGGCCCGGGGATCACGATGAGGGCCAGCGAGGTGAGCGCGAACGCGAGGAGCGAGGGCGCAGGAACCATTCCGACATCGTAGACCCGGCTGCGAACGGCGGCGTACGATCCGACGTGTGACGGACTACAGCGATCTCAAGGCGATCTACATCAACTGCACACTGAAACGCAGCCCGGAGGTGAGCAACACCCAAGGTCTCCTCGACCGTTCGATCGCCCTGATGCGCGAACAGGGCGTCCATGTCACGGCTGTTCGCGCCATCGACCACGACCTCGCGACCGGCGTCTACCCCGACATGACCGCGCACGGCTGGGACCACGACGGCTGGCCGCAGCTGTGGCCGAAAGTGGAGGCTGCGGACATCCTGGTGCTGGGCGGTCCGATCTGGCTCGGCGACAACGGATCGGTGACCCGGCAGATCATCGAACGACTGTATGCCATGAGCGGCATGTTCAACGACAAGGGCCAGTACGTCTACTACGGCAAGACCGCCGGAGTGGTGATCACCGGCAACGAAGACGGTGTGAAGCACTCGGCGATGAGCCTCCTGTACAGCCTTCAGCACATCGGCTATGTGATCCCGCCGCAGGCCGACGCGGGCTGGATCGGCGAGATCGGGCCTGGGCCCAGCTACCTCGACGAGGGCTCGGGCGGTCCGCAGAACGACTTCACCAACCGCAACACGACCTTCCTGACCTGGAACCTGCTGCACATGGCGAGGATCCTCAAGGACGCCGGCGGGTTCCCCGCGTTCGGCAACCTCCGTGCGCAATGGGACAACGGCGAACGGTTCGGGTACGACGCGAACCCGGAGTACCGCTGATGCACGCCGGGGTCTGGGCGTCGCTGGGCGGCGTGCGCCTGACCGCCGCTCTCGAGGGCCTCGGCTTCGACTGGGTCGGCATCGACGCGCAGCACGGGCATCACGACGACCGCAGCATCCGCGACATCCTGAGCCTGCGGCGCGAGCCCAGGGCGACTGTGCTGGTGCGGGTCGCGGCGAACGACCCGACAATGATCGGCCGCGCCCTCGACGCAGGGGCGGATGGCGTGATCGTGCCGCTCGTGGGTTCACCCGAGGAGGCTGCCGCCGCGGTGGCCGCCGCCCACCATCCGCCGAGGGGCACACGCAGCTGGGGGCCGCTCGCCGGCTACGAGATCGACCTGGCACGCCCCCCGATGTGCGCGGTCATGGTCGAGACGGCGGATGCGCTCGAGCAGGTCGCCGGGATCGCGGCAACCCCCGGCGTCGACATGATCTTCGTCGGCCCGTTCGACCTCAGCCTCGCGCTCGGTCTCGAGGTGAACGAACTGATCGCCGACACGTCCGAGCGCTCGCCCCTTCGCCGCGTCGTCGCCGCGTGCTCCGAAGCCGGAATCGTCGCGGGCGCGTTCGCCGGCGCCCCCGAACGTGCCGTGCACCTGCGCGAACACGGATTCGACTGGGTGGCCGTCGACACCGACTCCGGGCTTCTGGCTCTCGGCGCGGCAAGCGCGATGCTGGCGTCGGCGGCCCCTCTGCCGCCCGGCCATTCACGGTAGATTTCTGTTGTGAAGCTCCACAACGTTCGTGTCCACACCAGTGAAGAGAACCTGCCCCGCGAAGGGCAGCTGGCCTGGGCGATCGCCCAGGTCGCGACCGACCCGGTGGAGGTGACGGATGACGTGGCCGACATGGTCGTCAACCGCGTCATCGACAACGCGGCCGTCGCCGCCGCATCGCTCACCCGCCGACCTGTCGTGTCGGCCCGGTCGCAGGCGCTCGCGCACAAGCTCCCGCTGGAGGAGCTGGCCGAGCTGACGGATCCTGCGGCGGCGCTGCAGCGCGGCTCCACCGTCTTCGGAGAGCCCGCGACGGTGCGGGTCTCGCCGGAATGGGCGGCCTGGGCGAACGGGGTCGCGGTGCGCGAGCTCGACTACCACGACACCTTCCTCGCGGCGGAGTATTCGCACCCGGGCGACAACATCCCCCCGATCACGGCGGTCGCGCAGCATGCGGCCGCTCGGTTCGGGCTGACCGGCCGCGACCTCATCCGCGGCATCGCGACCGGCTACGAGATCCAGATCGATCTCGCGACGGCGATCAGCCTGCACGCGCACAAGATCGACCACGTCGCCCACCTGGGCCCCAGCGCCGCGGCCGGCATCGGCACGTTGCTGGGCCTGCCGGCCGAGACGATCTTCCAGGCGGTCGGCCAGGCGCTCCACACGACGACGGCCACCCGTCAGTCACGCAAGGGCGAGATCTCCACCTGGAAGGCGCACGCGCCCGCGTTCGCAGGGAAGATGGCGGTCGAGGCGATCGACCGGGCGATGCGGGGCGAGACGAGCCCCACCCCGATCTACGAGGGCGAGGACGGCGTGATCGCCTGGCTCCTCGACGGGCCCGACGCCTCCTACGACGTACCGCTTCCCGAGCGGGGCGAGGCCAAGAAGGCGATCCTCGACAGTTACACGAAAGAGCACTCCGCGGAGTACCAGGCGCAGGCGCTGATCGACCTGGCGCGGCGGCTTCACGATGCGCATCCGGAACTGGCCGACCCGGCCAATGTCGAGAGCATCGTCATCCACACGTCGCACCACACGCACAATGTGATCGGGTCCGGCTCCAACGACCCCCAGAAGTACGACCCGACCGCGTCGCGCGAGACGCTCGACCACTCCATCCCGTACATCTTCACGGTCGCGCTGCAGGACGGAGGCTGGCACCACGTCGACTCGTACGCACCTGAGCGGGCGGCCCGGCCGGACACCGTGGCCCTCTGGCAGAAGGTCACAACCACCGAAGACCGCGAGTGGACGCTCCGCTACCACTCGCTCGACCCCGCGAAGAAAGCATTCGGCGGTCGCGTGGAGATCCGGCTGACCGACGGCTCGACCATCGTCGACGAGATCGCGGTGGCGGATGCCCACCCACTCGGCGCCCGTCCGTTCGGCCGCGCCGACTACATCGACAAGTTCCGCACGCTCGCCGAGGGCGTCCTCGAGACGTCGGAGATCGAGCGGTTCCTCGACGTCGCGGAGCGTCTGCCGTCGCTCGCCTCCGACGAGCTCGGCGGGCTCACGATCACGGCGAAACCGGGCCTGCTCGACTCGGTGCACACTCCGAGAGGACTCTTCTGATGCTGTACTCGACCGTTCCCGCGCACGAGAAGCGTGCCGCATTCCGTGCCCGGCTGGCGACCGGTGAGCTGTTGCGGCTTCCGGGCGCGTTCAACCCTCTGAGCGCGCGCCTCATCGAACGCAAGGGTTTCGAGGGCGTCTACATCTCGGGCGCGGTGCTGAGCGCCGACCTCGGTCTGCCGGATATCGGCCTCACCACGCTGACCGAGGTCGCGGGGAGGTCTGCGCAGATCGCGCGGATGACCGACCTGCCCGCACTCGTCGACGCCGACACCGGGTTCGGCGAGCCGATGAACGTCGCCCGCACCGTGCAGACTCTCGAGGATGCGGGCGTCGCCGGCCTCCACATCGAAGACCAGGTGAACCCGAAACGCTGCGGTCACCTCGACGGCAAACAGGTGGTGGATGAGAACACCGCCTTGAAGCGCATCCGGGCCGCCGCCGACGCGCGTCGCGATGCCAACCTGCTGATCATGGCCCGGACCGACGTTCGCGCGATCGACGGCCTGGAGGCCGCTATCGACCGGGCCAAGGCGCTCGTCGACGCGGGGGCCGACGCGATCTTCCCCGAGGCCCTGGCCGACCTCTCCGAATTCGAAGCGGTGCGCCGCGCGATCGACGTGCCGATCCTCGCGAACATGACCGAATTCGGCAAGAGCGAGCTCTTCACCACGGACCAGCTGCGTGACGTCGGGGTGAACATCGTGATCTGGCCGGTCTCGCTCCTCCGCCTGGCGATGGGTGCGGCCGAGCGCGGACTCGACCAGCTCCTCGCAGAAGGAACCCTCGAGCCCAAACTCGGTGAAATGCAGCATCGCGCCGACCTGTACGACCTGATTGACTACGAGGGCTACAACACGTTCGACACTTCGGTGTACAACTTCGACATTGCGCGCTGACGAGGCGTTTCGGGCAAGGGAGCAGAGCATGACCGATCCAGAGATCCACAAGGGACTCGCGGGCGTCGTCGTCGATACGACCACGATCTCGAGCGTCAACCCCGAGACGAACTCCCTGCTCTACCGGGGCTACCCGGTGCAGGAGCTCGCCGCGCGCTGCTCCTACGAGGAGGTCGCCTACCTGCTGTTGCACGGCGACCTTCCGAGCGCGGATGAGCTGGTCGCGTTCGAGGCGCTCGAGCGTTCGCTGCGCGGCCTCGACGTGCGCACGCTGAGGATCATCGACGACATCCCGCTCACCGCGCATCCGATGGATGCGGTCCGCACCGCGGTCAGCCAGCTCGGCGCCTTCGATGCCACCCTCCTGCAGCCGGGGGGCATCCTGAACCCCGAACTGAACGACAGCCGCGCCGTGTACCTGCTCGCACAACTGCCGACGATCGTCGCGTACGAGCAGCGCCGGCGTCGCGGGCTCGCCCTGATCGAGCCGCGCGACGACCTCAACTATTCGGAGAACTTCCTCTACATGACGTTCGGCGAGGTCCCGGATGAGGTGGTCGTCGACGCGTTCCGCGTCTCGCTCGTGCTGTACGCGGAGCACTCGTTCAACGCATCCACGTTCACCGCCCGAGTGATCGCATCCACGCTGAGCGATATCTACTCGGCTGTGACCGGCGCGATCGGTGCGCTGAAGGGGCCGCTGCACGGCGGCGCGAACGAGGCCGTGATGCACGCGTTCGACGAGATCGGTTCGGCCGACCGCGCGGCGGCCTGGCTCGACGAATCCCTGGCCGCGAAGCGCAAGATCATGGGTTTCGGCCACCGCGTCTACAAGCACGGCGACTCCCGCGTTCCCACCATGCGGGCGGCGCTCGAAGTGCTGGTCGACCACTACGACCGGCCCGAGATGCTGGAGCTCTACACGGCGCTCGAAACGGCGATGGATGAGCGCAAAGGCATCAAACCCAATCTCGACTACCCCTCGGGGCCCGCCTACAACCTGATGGGTTTCGACACCGAGACGTTCACGCCGCTCTTCGCGGCAGCGCGGATCGCGGGGTGGACCGCCCACATCATGGAGCAGTACTCGTCGAACTCGCTGATCCGGCCCCTCTCGCAGTACACCGGCCAGCCCGAGCGGCACCTGTCGTAGGTTGCCGCACGGCTCGCCGAGAGTCACCCGTCCGGCCGAGTGTCGCCGTTAGGTCGGGTCATCTCGGCGCGATCGGTGACTTTCGTGCGCGGTGGGGCGTGCAGCGGGTACAAGCGCGCGGCCGGGGACGCGGCACCGCGTTGGAGAGTTTCGACAGCCGAGATGAGCATCCGTTGGCTGATGGGTAGCATGACGCGGTGCACATGATCTTCCGGACGATGCTTCACTTCGTCATTTCGCGTTTCGGCCCGCGGCTCGGACACTTCGACGTGGCGTACACGAAGTTCCGCGTCCTCCCCACGGACCTCGACATCCTCAACCACATGAACAACGGTGTGTACCTGTCGATCGCCGACATCGGCCGGTTCGACCTGCTCACCCGCAACGGGGTGTGGGCGATCTTCAAGAAGCTCGGCTGGTACCCGGTGGTGGCGTCGGAGACGATCTCGTTCCGCAAGTCCCTGGAACTGTGGCAGCCGTTCGTCGTCGAGTCGCGTCTGCTCGGGTTCGACGACAATGCGGTCTATGTCGAGCAGCGGTTCACCGTCGACGGTGAGATCTACACCCAGGCGTTCATCCGCGGCCGTTTCCTGAAGAAGAGCGGCGGCGTCGTCGGCATCGACGAACTCCTCGAGGCGGTCGGCCCGGCGCCCCGGGACTCACAGGTCCCCGAGTGGCTCATCGAGTGGGGCGCGGATGCCGCACTCCCGTCGACGCGCGCCGAAGCTCCCAGCGTCTGGGCCGACTGATCCCAGACCGCTTAATGTGTCCGTTCCGGTCGAGCGTTCCCGGCACACCAGGCACGCTCGACCGGAACGGGCACATTCGCGCCCACTCGACCGCCGCCCCGGACGCGCCCCCGGTTTTCCCGGGACGCTGACGTACGATTCCAGCATGGTTCCACTCGCCGAGGCCGCTCCCGTCACCACGGCGACCGCGCCGGCGAGCATCCCCACTGAACCCGGGGGGCGACCGGAATCGCAGCCGGTGACGACCGTCTACCGACCCTCCGAACCGGTCGACCTGCGGCACACGCTCGGCCCCCTCGGCCGCGGCCCGTACGACCCGACGACTGTGTGGGATGCGCGTGGGCTGTGGCGGACGTTCCGCACCCCCGACGGCCCCGTCACCCTTCGGGTGGAGGCGACCTCCGACGGCTTCCGGGCGACCGCCTGGGGTCCCGGTGCGGACTGGGCGATCGCCGGCGTGCCGCAGCTTCTCGGCGGCGACGACGACTGGTCGGCTCTCGACGTGAGCGCATCGCCGCTGCTGCGTGAGAGCAGGCGTCGCAACCCGGGCATCCGCCTGACCCGCACCCGCAGGGTGTTCGAGGCGCTCGCTCCCGCGATCGTCGAGCAGAAGGTCACGAGCGTGGAGGCGTACCGCTCCTGGGCCCGCCTCGTGCGCAGGTTCGGCGAACCGGCGCCCGGGCCGGCCCCGGAGGGGATGCGCGTTGTCCCGTCACCGGTGACCTGGCGCCGCATTCCGTCGTGGGAGTGGCATAAGGCGGGCGTCGACCCTCGGCGTTCGCGTGCGGTCGTCGAATCGGCGACCGTGGCGGACTCGCTCGAGCGGGCCACCGCATCCGCCGCCTCGCTGGCCGAAGCCGCCGCGCGGCTGCGCACGGTGCTCGGTGTCGGAGTGTGGACCGCGGCGGAGACGTTGCAGCGTTCGCACGGCGATCCGGATGCGGTGAGCGTCGGCGACTACCACCTCGCGCACTATGTCGGCTCGGCACTCATCGGCCGCCGGGTCGACGACGACGGGATGCTCGAACTCCTCGAGCCGTGGGCGGGGCAGCGGCAGCGGGTCATCCGGCTGATCCTTGCGAGCGGGCATCGCGACGAGCGCCACGGGCCGCGGATGACCATCCAGGACCACCGTAACCACTGAGCGCGCGCCGCACTCGTTCGGCGCGAGCGCACTCGTTGGGCGCGACCGCACTCGTTGGGCGCGAGCGCACTCGTTCGGCGCGAGCGCACGCATTCGGCGCGAGCGCACTCGTACAATGGCGTGCGCTCAGAAGGAGCGCGTGCGGATGCGACCTCCGACCGGGACCGCCGGCTCGGACCGCGAACTCAGTCGCCGGCCGCGCGCTGGTTCACCGCGTGCAGAGCCACCTGCTCACGGCGGATGTCCTGGTCCAGCTCCCGGCACAGGGTCTCGTAGTGGTCGAGCATGTCAGGGTAGTAGTCGTTCCAGTCGGGCATGGGCTTGCCGGCGCGAGCCGCAAGCAGCCGGTCGAGGTAGTAGTCCCAGCCGACGCCCATGCTCGGAGCTTCGTCCTTCAGCGAGCGCAGCCGCTGGCCGAACGTCAGGGTTGTGTGCGAACTCGCCTCCTTCAGGTGCCAGAACACGCGGAACGACGCGCCCGCAGGTCCGACATCGGCGGCGAAACGATGCGGCGCATCGCACTCGAGGATGCTGACATCACCCCACTCGGCGCCGTCGCCTTCGGCGTTCATCCGGAACTTGAGCGCGCCCGTCGAGGGGAGCCCCTTGTATTCGCCCACCCATTCGGCGAGCCGCGGCGATCTGCTGAACCAGGACCAGACGTCCTCGATCGGGGCTTTGAAGATCCGGTCGAGAACAACGAAGACCCCGTCGTCCTTGCGAACGAGTCGACCAGTCGGCTGTGGCATCATCTGCACCTCCCGCTAGCTTTCAGAGTAGCCACGTCGCTCCGGAAACGGCAGGGCGAATCGGGGGATCCTTCGAAGAATCCCAGCGCGTGCATCCAAAACTCCCACTAGCGGTGGGCGTGGGGTCCGTCGCTAGGCTGTGCCCATGAGCACGAAGAGCAGGCAGGGACCGAAGCAGGAGGAGCGCGGACTCGACATCGAGGGCGGGCACAGGGGGTTGTGGGGGTTCTTCGCGGGCCTCATCGTGGCCGTGCTGATCGCGTACCCGCTGTCCGCGTCGGTCGCCTTCGCTACGCATCCCGCCACCCAGAACCTGTTCGGCGGCCGGCTCGAGTCGGCGTCGCAGGGCGGCTACCAGGCCTTCTGGTGGATCATCGCGATCATGTGCGCGGCACTGCCGTTCATCGTCGGATTCGGTATCGCGAAGCTGTCGAACCGCACGGTCGGCATCCTGGCGGGCGTCGTCGCGGTGTTCCTCATCCTCGTCATCGTGCTCGGCCAGCTCTTCGCCTTCTGACGGGGGCGCAGCGCACTCTGGTGCGCGCCCCGAGCGCTTGCCCGCCAGGACGGGGCGTGCCCGCCACCTCGAGCGGGCCGGCTTGTCCCGAACGGGCGGGGACACGGCTGGATGCGGGCCGGCTTGTCCCGAACGGGCGGGGACACGGCTGGATGCGGGCCGGCTTGTCCCGAACGGGCGGGGACACGGCCGGATGCGTGCCGACTCAGCTCTCGAGGACGGCCATCGCCGCGTTGTGGCCGCCGAGTCCGCTGACCCCTCCACCCCGGCGCGCGCCCGCGCCGCAGAGCAGTATGCGCTCGTGCCGCGTCGCGACGCCCCAGCGCTGAGCCGGGGTCACCAGCGGATCCCCGTCTTCGGCGAACGGCCACGAGAGCGGGCCGTGGAAGATGTTGCCGCCGGGCATGTTGAGGGCGTGCTGCAGGTCCAGCGTCGTCTTCGTCTCGATACACGGGCGCCCGTCGGCATCGGTCAGCAGCAGGTCCTCGATCGGCTCGGCGAGCACCGAGTTCAAGGAGGCCAGCACGGCCTGCTGGAGGCGCTCGCGTGTCGCGTCGTTGTTCTCCTCGTTCAGCCACCGATCGGGGGTGTGCAGGCCGAACACCGTGAGAGTCTGGGCGCCGGTGGCGGCGAGGTCGGCATCCAGGATGCTCGGATCGGTGAGCGAGTGACAGTAGATCTCGCACGGGATCAGCTCGGGCATGACCCCACGCACCGCGCCGGCGTATGCGGATTCGAGCTGTGTGTAGGTCTCGTTGACATGGAAGGTGCCGCCGAAGGCGGCGGCAGGGTCGACGGATGCGTCGCGCAGGTTCGGCAGCCGCTTCAGGAGCAGGTTCACCTTCACCTGCGCTCCCTCCGGATGCGCTGCCGGCCCCGGCGCCCCCTCGGGATGCGAGGCCGACCCCAGCAGCCCGTCGAGGACCTCGGGCGCCACATTGGCGAGAACGAACCGGCCGATCACGCGGCGTTCATGCTTCTTGCGCCGGTAACGCACCGTGCCGTCGGGGTCGATGGACGTGACCTCGGCTCGCGTCACGATGCGCGCGCCCGAGTCGCGTGCGACCCGGGCGAGCTCGGAGGTGACCGTTCCCATGCCGCCGATCGGGACATCCCAGTCGCCGGTCCCGCCGCCGATCACGTGGTAGAGGAAGCACCGGTTCTGCGCCAGCCCGGGGTCGTCCGCACTCGCGAAGGTGCCGATCAGTGCATCCGTCACCGCGACGCCACGCACGAGATCGTTCCCGAGCCGGGAGGTGATCAGCTCGCCGATGGGGCGCTCGATCAGGGCATCCCACAGGTCGTCGTCGCCGACGAGCGTGCGCGCCTCGCTGCGGGTGAGCAGCGGTTCGGTGACCGTCGGCCAGAGCGCGCGGGCGACGCGCGCGGTGTCCTCGTAGAAGCGGGTGAACGCATCCGCGTCGCCGTCCGCTTCGATCCGGGCGAAGGATGCGGCCGTTGCGTTCTCGTCCGTGGTGTCAATGAGGAGACCGGCGCCATCCGGGTCGCCTGGCACCGGAGTGTAAGAGGAGTAGCGCCGTCGGGCGAGCCCGATGCGCAGTCCGAGCTCGTCGATGATGCGCTGGGGGAGGAGGCTGACCAGGTAGGAGTAGCGCGAAAGCCACGCGTCGACACCCTCGAAGGCCTGCGCGCTCACGGCGGCGCCCCCGACCGAATCGAGGCGCTCGAGCACGATGACGCTCAGCCCGGCCTGGGCGAGGTAGGCGGCGGCGGTCAGCCCGTTGTGGCCGCCTCCGACGATCACGACGTCGTGGGTCGGCTCTGCGGGCGGCTCTGCGGGCGGCTGGTCCGTCGTCGTCGGTCTCGTGGCTGAGGGGTCGCTCATGATCCGAGCCTAGGCCGCGTTGCATCCTGGGCGGCGCGGGTGAGCGCGTCCCGGCAGGCGAGAACGCCGGGACGTGCGGCAGACGACCGGCGCGACGACGTGAAGATGGTGCGTCGCGGCGAGCCGGGGAGCTCCACGAGCGCGACCGACGGTGCGTCCCCCGCCCAGACGAGGTCGGGCAGGAGTCCGACCGCGTTCCCGGACCGGATCAGGCGGATGTGCGCGATCAGGTCCGCGGTCTCGAAACGCACATCCGGCTCGAAGCCCGCGGAGCGACAGAGCTGCACCGCCCAGGTGCGGGCCGCCGTGCCCTCGGGCTCCATCACCCATGGCAGCTCCGCAGCGTCGCGGAGCTCGCGGACGGTAGCGCGGCCGGATGCGCGGGGAGGAACGGGAGGAATGGGAGGAGTGGGAGGAGCGGGAGGAACGGGAGGAACGGCGAGGTGGATGGCGTCGGTCACCAGGTCGACGCGGTCGAGGTCGGCGCGGAGACCCCGCGTGCTGCCGGGATACTGTTCGGCGATGACGAGGTCGAAGTCGCGGGCGGACACTTCGAACAGGCCCCGTTCCGGTTCCCGCTCGGTGACTTCGACGCGGAGATCGGGGTATTCGGCGGCGAGGATGCTCAGCGCACCCGGCACGATAGCGTGCGCGGCCGACTGGAAGACGGCGATCCTGACCACCCCGGTGACAGTGTCGAGGGAGGCGTCGAGCTCGGATTCGGCCTGCTCGAGCAGGTCGAGGAGGTCGGCTGTCCGCGCGGCGAGAAGCTCGGCCTGGGGAGTGAGCTGCACACGGCGGCCCACCTTGCGCAGCAACGTCACCCCGGCTTCGCGCTCGAGCGCGGACAGCTGCTGGGAGACGGAGGACGGGCTGAACGAGAGGGCCTCGGCGACCCCGGCAATGGTGCCGCGGATGGCGAGTTCGCGCAAGAGGCGGAGTTTGCGTACGTCGAGCATCGTCGTCGGTTCCTCTCGGATACTTCAGTGAATGTGAACAATATTGTTCGTAAACATTCGCTTTTTCTAATGAAAGATTACGCGCACACTGTTATCCACAGCGGGCGGTTCCTGACAGATCGGTCGCGCGACAGCAACCACTCAACAGCGAGGAATACAGTCGTGAGCATGGCGAATCAGACGGACGAACCAGGAACGCGCCCGGCCGACCTCGCACAGGACGCGGTGGCGCTCGTGCAGAAGTGGCTGGCCGAAAGCGCGCCCGCCGACGTCGGTGGCCGCAAGCCGGCGCAGGACCCGGCAGCAGAGCGACTCGCCGGGGTGCTCAAAGACCCGAACGGGCTCGACTTCGCGGTCGGTTTCGTCGACGGCGTTGCGCGCCCGCAAGACCTGTTCGTGGCCGGCTACAACCTGCAGCGCGTCGCCAGGAAGATCCCGGCCTTCCTGCCGTGGTACATGCGGCTGGCGATCTGGCTCGGCGGTGTTTTCGGGCCGGTTCTGCCGTGGGTCGTGATCCCGATAGCCCGCCGCGTCCTCCGTGCGATGGTCGGCCACCTCGTCGTGGATGCGACACCGGAGAAGCTGGGGCCGGCCATCGCCCACCTCCGTGCGCCCAGTGATCCGCAGGGCCATGGCGCCCGCCTCAACCTCAACCTGCTCGGTGAGGCCGTGCTCGGCGAACAGGAGGCAGCGCGTCGCCTCGAGGGAACGCGCGCGCTGCTCGCGCGCGACGATGTCGACTACGTATCGATCAAGGTGTCGTCCATCGCCTCGCAGCTGTCCATGTGGTCGTTCGATGAGACCGTCGAACGGGTGATCGCACGACTCACGCCCCTGTACGAGCTCGCCGCATCGTCGCCGAAGCCGAAGTTCATCAACCTCGACATGGAGGAGTACCGCGACCTCGATCTCACGATCGCGGTCTTCACGGGCATCCTGAACCAGCCGAGACTCGCGAACCTCGAGGCGGGAATCGTGCTCCAGGCCTACCTGCCCGATGCGCTGGATGCGCTCCAGGGGCTCACCGAATGGGCGATGAATCGCCGTGCCGGTGGTGGAGCGCCCATCAAGGTCCGGGTGGTCAAGGGCGCGAACCTGGCGATGGAGCGCGTCGACGCAGCCATCCACGGCTGGTCGCTGGCGACCTATGCGACCAAGCAGGCGACCGACACCAACTACAAGCGAGTGCTCGACTGGGCGCTCACGGCCGAGCACACGCACGCGGTGAAGATCGGTGTCGCCGGGCACAACCTGTTCGACGTCGCCTACGCCTGGCTCCTGGCGCAGCAGCGCGGGGTCGAGGACCGCATCGACTTCGAGATGCTGCTCGGCATGGCGACAGCTCAGGCGGAAGCCGTGAAACGCACCGTCGGCACCCTGCTCCTCTACACACCCGTGGTGAACCCGGCCGAGTTCGACGTCGCCATCTCGTATCTCATCCGCCGGCTCGAAGAGAACGCCAGCCAGGAGAACTTCATGTCGGCCGTGTTCGAACTCGATTCGAACCCTGCGCTGTTCGAGCGCGAGAAGCAGCGTTTCCTCGCATCGGTCGCCGAACTCGCGGCCGACCCGAACCCCCACGGCTACGCTCCGCTCCCGAACCGCAAGCAGGACCGCGCCCGTGAATGGGAAGACGCCGGGGCCGAGGCCTTCACGCTGCCTGCGGTCGCCTCCGTGCCATCGCCTCCGGAAGAGCGGCTCACGAGTGTCGTCCTCGGGCTGAGCCGGGGGTCGGACGGAGAGCTGCTCGAACTGGAGGAGGACGTCGTGGACGCCCCCGCCGAGCCGATGACCGCGGCCGTCCCGGACGCGCCGGTCGACTTCCACAACGCAGCGGACACCGACCCGTCGCTCGGAGCGAACCGCGCCTGGGGCAAGAAGATCCTCGCCCGGGTGCCGGGGTCGCAACTCGGTGTCGACACCGTCGCTGCCGCTGCAGTGACCGACGCTCAGGTGCTCGACACGGTCATCTCTCGCGTACAGGTCACGGGTGAGGCCTGGGGGCAGCTCAGCGGCTTCGATCGGGCCGCGATCCTCGATCGAGCAGGGCTCGCGCTGGCGGCCAACCGCGATCGGCTGATCGAAGTGATGGCAGCCGAGACGGGCAAGACGATCGCCGAAGCCGACCCGGAGGTCAGCGAGGCCGTCGACTTCGCCCACTACTACGCGGCGCGAGCGCGCGAGCTCGACAGCATCCAGGGTGCCCGGTTCGTTCCGTCGAAGCTGACCGTCGTCACTCCGCCGTGGAACTTTCCGGTCGCGATCCCTGCGGGCTCGGTGCTGTCTGCGCTCGCGGCGGGCAGCGGAGTGATCATCAAGCCGGCACACCAGGCGAAGCGGTCCGGCGCCGTCATGGTCGAGGCGCTGTGGGAGGCGGGAATCCCGCGTGACCTGCTCGTCCTCGTCGACGTCGCCGAGAACGATCTCGGGCGGCAGCTCGTCTCCGACCCGCGTGTCGACCGGGTGATCCTCACCGGGGCATACGAGACGGCGAAGCTGTTCCGCTCCTGGCGTCCCGACCTTCCGCTGCTCGCCGAGACGAGCGGCAAGAACGCGATCATCGTCACCCCGAACGCCGACTACGACCTTGCAGTGTCCGACATCGTGAAGAGCGCGTTCGGGCACGCTGGGCAGAAATGCTCGGCCGCCAGCCTCGTCATCCTCGTCGGCTCGGTCGCCAAGTCGGAGCGGTTCCGCCACCAGCTCGTCGACGCGACGGTGAGCATGCGGGTCGGCTACCCCGAAGACCCCACCAGCCAGATGGGCCCGCTGATCGAGCCGCCCCAGGGAAAGCTGTTGCACGCGCTGACAACCCTCGGCGGTTCGGAGGAATGGCTCGTTCAACCGCGCCAGCTCGACGACACCGGCCGCCTGTGGTCGCCCGGCATCCGAACGGGTGTGCAACCGGGCTCGTACTTCCACCTCACCGAATTCTTCGGCCCGGTCCTCGGCATCATGACCGCCCGCAACCTCGACGAGGCGATCCGTTTCCAGAACGCGATCGAATACGGGCTGACGGCGGGGCTCCACTCCCTCGACTCCGGAGAGCTCGCGCACTGGCTCGACACGGTCGAGGCGGGCAATCTCTACGTCAACCGCGGGATCACTGGAGCAATCGTGCGGCGTCAGCCGTTCGGTGGCTGGAAGCGATCCTCCGTCGGCGCCGGAACCAAGGCCGGCGGCCCGAACTACCTCATCGGACTCGGTTCATGGGAACCCGAGACGGGAACCTCCAGCGCGAGCCTGCACCTGCGCGGACTGGACCCCCAGGTCTCCCGGCTCATCGAATCGGGCCAGGCGGCGATGGACTACGCCGCGTTCGACCTCGTTCGACGTTCGGCGCTCAGTGACGCGATCGCTGCCGGCACCGAATACCTGCAGACCAAAGACGTGTCCGCCCTCGGAGTGGAACGCAACCTCTTCCGCTACCGGCCGGTCCCGGTGACGATCCGGCTCTCCGACGGCGAAGAGCTCGCCCCCTTGCTCAGGATCATGGCCGCCGCGACCGTCGCGCGTTCGAGGTTTTCCGTCAGCACGGCCATCGCCCTGCCGAAGCCGCTGCAGAGCGTGCTGCGCGAGCGGGACGTTCCCGTCGTGGTCGAAAATGATGAGCGGTGGCTCGCGCGGGTCGCGGGCGGGCAGGTGGCCGCCCACCGCATCCGCTTGATCGGAGGGGATGCGCAAGCGCTCGCCGCGGCGCTGAAGGGAACGCCGGACACGGCGATCTATGCGCACCCCGTCACCCCGTCGGGCCGCGTCGAGCTTCTCCCGTTCCTCCATGAACAGGCGATCTCGATCACGGCACACCGGTTCGGCAACCCGTCACGGCTGTCGCAAGGGGTCATTTGAGCGGAGGGGCGCGCTAGCCTGAAAGTGTGACCATTCCGCTCATCGAACTCAACAACGGAACCACCATTCCCCAGCTGGGGCTGGGAACCTGGCCACTCGACGATACCGAAGTGGCGCGCGCCATCGTCGAAGCCACCGCTCTGGGCTACCGGCACATCGACACCGCAGCGAAATACGGCAACGAAGCAGGCATCGGCGACGGTGTCCGGGCCAGCGGCCTACCCCGCGAAGACCTGTTCGTCACCACCAAACTCGACGGGACCTACCAGGGCGACGACCGGGCCATCGAAGGACTCGACGGCTCGCTCGCGCGGCTCGGCCTCGACTACGTCGACCTGCTGCTCATCCATTGGCCTTTGCCGGCGCGCAACCAGTTCGTCTCGACGTGGAAGACCTACGAGAAGCTGCTGGCCGCCGGTAAAACGCGCTCGATCGGCGTCTCCAACTTCAAGCCGGCGCATCTCGACCGCCTGCTCGCCGAAACCGACATCGTGCCAGCGGTCAACCAGATCCAGCTCAACCCGAAAGTGACCCGTCCGGCGCAGCGTGCGTACGACGCGGAACACGGCATCGTCACCGAGTCGTGGAGTCCGCTCGGTCCCGGCACCGATCTTCTGGACGCACCCGAACTCGCGAGCATCGCGGCGAAACATGGCAAGACCCCCGGGCAGGTCGTGCTGCGCTGGCACATCGAGCTCGGGCTCGTCGCGATCCCGAAGTCGCGCAACCCCTCACGGATGGCCGAGAACATGGACATCTTCGATTTCGCGCTCGACGCCGACGATCGCGCCGTCATCGACTCGCTCTCCGACGGTCCCGACGCCGGGGTCGACTCCGACCGCGGCGGCCACTAGCGGCACGCTCCCGCTCGGCGACGCTCCCAGCCGCACGTGTTCTTTCTGAGCGCACGTCGTTGTACGAGTGCGCTTGCCGCAAACGAGTGCGGCAGGATGCGGTTGGTGCGGTCGCGGCCGCGCTCGGGCTCGGCGACGCTCCCAGCCGCACGTGTTCTTTCTGAGCGCACGTCGTTGTACGAGTGCGCTTGCCGCAAACGAGTGCGCTTGCCGCAAACGAGTGCGGCGAGACGCAGCAGGGCGAGTGCGGCAAGACGCCCAGGGAGAGTGCAGCGGGCGCGGCTACCGCGCGACGCGCAGCGCCGCGGCCGCGAGATCGAGCGCCAGCTCCGGGTCCGCGTCGAGCTCCCGCACCGTGTCCGCGAAGGCCGCCGCCGCGAGTTGCACCTGGCGCGTAGTCCCGTCGCCGCTCGCTGCGATGTACGATCCGTTGCGCCCGCGGGTCTCGATGACCTCGGCCTGCTCGAGCTCGCGGTAAGCGCGCGCGACCGTGTTGGCGGCGAGTCCCAGCTCGTCCGCGAGATGCCGCACGGTGGGCAGTTTCGCGCCCGCCGGCAGCTCACCCGAACGCATTTTCTCGATGACCTGGTGTTTCACCTGCTCGAACGGTGGCACCCCGGACTCGTCGTCGATCCGGAATGTCATGCAGGCGCTCCCTCGGTCGTGGTGGCGGGAAGCACCACCGTTGCCAGCAATCCTCCCGCGCTCGCGTTGGCCAGCACAATGCTGCCACCGGCCGACCGGACGAGTGCCGCCACGATCGCAAGGCCCAGCCCGCCGCCTGCGAGCGCCGAGCGGGGGCCTTCGGCGCGCGTGAACCGGGTCAGCGCGATCGGGATGAAGTCTTCCGGCATCCCCGGACCCGAATCCTGAACTGTCAGGGTCACCCGTCCGGCTACGGCAACGAGTTCAACCCCGATCTCCCCGGACCCTTCCAGCGCGGTGATGGCGTTGCTCAGCAGGTTGTCGACGACCCGACCGAATTCGGTTCGCGAAAGGGCGACCGTCGCGCCGCCGCCGTCCCGGCTGCGCGGCCGATAGTCGAAGTCGATGGACAGGTCGGCGTCGTCGCCGCTGACGGCGCGCGCCCGGTCGATGGCCTCAGCCAGTTCGGAGGTGAGCTCCCGCCAGTCCGCCTGGCCCTGAGTGGCGCCGGCATCGATCCGCGACAGTTCAAGCAGGTTGGCCGCGAGCTGGCCGAGCCGCACCGCTGTGGAGTGGGAGTCGCGGATGTCGGCGAGAAGCGCATCCGCGTCGCCGGCGTCGAGTTCGGCGAGTTCGAGCTGACCGCGCAGCACCGCGAGGGGCGTGCGCAGCTCGTGGCTCGCATCCGACACCATCTGCTTCTCCCGATCGGCGGATGCGCGCAGCCGGCGGAGCAGATCGTTGAGCGTCGTGGCGAGTGCCGCGAGTTCGTCGTTGGCCGGACCGACGGCCAGGAGGCCGGTGGATGACACGTCGGCGATGGCCTCGGCCTCTTCGCGCATCCGGCTCACCGGGCGCAGCGCAGCGCGCGCCAGCAGCCACGACGCTGCGCCGAACACCACGATGGCGATCCCGGCGCCGACGAGCATCGCGACGGTGAGGCGGTCGAGGATGAGGTCGGTTGTCTCCGTGTTGCGCGCGGCGATCACCACGTAGGTTCCCGCCGACGTCTCCACGTTGTGCTTGAGCACGATGTACTGCTGGCCGCCTGCGCTGACCGACGCGGCTTCGGTGCCGAAGGTCTCCAGGTGCTGGATGCGCGCCTCGAGCCTGCGCGGCAGCGTCGACTGCACCACCTGACCGTCAGGGGCGACGACGGCGATCTCCTGGCCGCCGACCGGTGCGTCGAGCTTGCCCGCGGGGTTCGTCTCCAACTCGGTCACGTACGGCGCGATGTCGTTCATCAGCAGCGTGACGGTCGCGTTGTGCAGGATCGTCGCGACTCCGATGCGCACCACCGCGACCGCGACCAGGCCGAAGAGCGTCGCGATGAGGAGGCTCCCGATCGTGATGCGGGCGGTGATCGACAGGCGGCGCAGCCCGTTCACGGGCGGGATGTCTCAGAATTCACAGCGTGTTTGGCGTCGAGCCGGTAGCCGCGACCGCGTTCGGTGACGATCGAGAGTCCGGCGCCCGCCATGTCGAGTTTCTTGCGCAGGTACGACACGTACTGGTCGATGACGTTCTGCCCGATGTTCTCGGTGCCGCCCCAGACGGTTTCGAGGATCTCCGTGCGCGACAGCAGCTTGTCCGGGTTGGTCGCGAACAGGCGCAGCAGGGTGAATTCGCGGCGGCTGAGCGGCATCTCGTGCCCGGCGACGAGGGCGCGGTGCTCATGCGAGTCGATGGTGAGCCGGCCGACGGTGACGTGGGGTCGCGAGCCGGTCGGCTCGCGACGGAGGAGAGCCCGGATGCGCGCGGCCAGTTCCGCGAACGCGAACGGCTTGGTCAGGTAGTCGTCGGCGCCGGAGTCGAGGCCGTGCACCCTGTCCTCGATCGCGTCGCGCGCGGTCAGGAGCAGGATCGGGACGGGATTCTCGGCCTCGCGGATGTGCCGGCACAGTTCGAACCCGCTCATCCCGGGCAGCATCACGTCGATCGCCGCTGCCGCGAACGTCGACTTGCCGATGGCGATGAGCGCATCGATGCCGTTTGTGACGAGCGTGACGTCGTAACCTTCTGCGGCGAGCCCGCGTTCGACGAGCTTGCCCATCTCTGGATCGTCTTCCACCACGAGGAGCTTCATGGGTTCATGCTGCCACGGGTTGCTTGTCGTGGTCTGTACCCTCGAACCATGACCTGGCCTTCCGACCTTTTTCCCAGCCTTCTGGGGGTCGGCATTCTGATCGTTCTGGCGACAGCCGTCCTCTGGTTCTACCGCGCGCCGCATCCGTTCTCCCCAGCGCTCGCCGTGCTGCGCGGTGGGTTGCAGCTCGCGATCATCAGCATCATTCTCACCGGGGTGATCCAGGATCCGGTGTGGGTGACGCTCGCTCTGCTGGTGATGTTCTCGGTCGCCGTGCTCACCGTCTCACGGCGCCTCGGCCCGACGCCGCAGCACCTCTGGATGGTGACGGCGTCGATGGCGGCGGGCATCGTGCTCACACTCGCGATCGTCTTCGCGACGGGTGCCATCCAGCTGTCGGCTCGCTACGCGCTCGCGATCGGCGGCATCGTCATCGGCAATTCGATGACGATCGCCACGCTCGCGGGCCGCCGCTTCAGCGAGAGCGTGAACGAGCACTGGGATGAGGTCGAAGGCTGGCTTGCGCTCGGCGCGACCCCCCGGCAGTCGACGCATGAGTTCACCAGGCGTGCCGTCTATTCAGCGCTCATCCCGTCGACGGACCAGACGAAGACGACCGGGCTCGTCACCCTGCCGGGTGCGTTCGTCGGCGCGATCTTCGGTGGCGTCTCGCCGCTGGAGGCGGGGCGGTTCCAGATCGTCGTGCTGGCCTCCCTGATCTCCGCCGGCACGATCACCGCGGTACTCCTGATCTCCTGGCTCGCGCCGGTGAAGGTGCGGCCGGCCGCCCTCACGTAGCAGTGGGCTCCGCATTCTTGGCGGCTTCTTAGCGATCAGCCCGCTAGGTTCGACTCCATGAGCCAACTCTCGTATCCCGAAGCGATCGTCATGGGTGCGATCCAGGGCATCACCGAACTCTTCCCGATCTCGAGCCTCGGCCATTCGGTGATCATCCCGGCCCTCATCGGCGGAACCTGGGCGAAAGACCTCAACGTCTCGGCGCCCGAGTCGCCCTACCTGGCGTTCATCGTGGGCCTCCACGTCGCGACCGCACTGGCGCTCCTCGTGTTCTTCTGGCGCGACTGGGTGCGCATCATCGGCGGGTTCTTCAGCTCCATCCGGTACCGGCGCGTGCAGACCGGCCCGGAGCGGCTCGCCTGGCTGATCATCCTCGCCACCATCCCCGTCGGGATCGCCGGTCTCCTGCTCGAACACCTTTTCCGCACCCTGCTCGGCCAGCCGGAACCGGCTGCCATCTTCCTCGCCATCAACGGGCTCATCCTGTTCTTCGGCGAATGGCTGCGGCGACGGCAGGTGAGGCGCGAAGGCATCGTGGTGGCGGCCGCTGAGAGCGCCGAGGCGAATGCCGACTTCGACGCGTCCGACACGGTGGCGGATGCACGCGTCTCGCGGATGAAATTCGGCCGCGGCATCGCCATCGGGTCTTCGCAGATCCTGGCGCTCGCAGCCGGCATCAGTCGTTCGGGTGTCGCGATGGTCAGCGGGATGGCCGCCGGACTCAGCCACCGCGAGGCTGCGCGTTTCTCATTCCTGCTGGCCACGCCGGTCATCCTCGCGGCCGGCGTGCTGAAGATCCCCGACCTGGCCGGACCGCTCGGCGCCGGGATCACGGGACAAGTGCTTGCGGGCAGCGCGGCCAGTTTCGTCGCCGCCCTTCTCTCGGTGGGCTTCCTCGACCGCTATTTCCGCACGCGCACGCTGACTCCGTTCGCGATCTACTGCCTGATCGCCGGCATCGGCTCGTTCCTCATCCTCACGCTGCGCTGACCCGCGCCGCGCATCAGCGGCGCGGGCTCAGCGCTCGACGACGCCGCGGAGGCCTTCGAGGACCATGGTCCAGTTGCGGGCCGAGTGGGCGGCTTCGGCCTCGTCGGCGTTGCCGTCCTGGATGACCGTCACCGTCACGCCGCCGTCCACTGCGTCGTCGATCCGGTAGGTCACGTTCTGGTAGTTCTCCGGGATGTCCGGCTTGCCGCGTAACGCGCTGAAGAACGTCGACACGATCGTGTTCGGCTCGTCGAACACGAGGATGGTGCCCTTGTCCTGGTAGGGCTTGCCCTCCCAGACGCCGCTGTAGGTGATCGGGCTGCCGACGGCCCAGTCCGTCTCGACCTGGGTGCCGAAGAGGTACTGGGCGATGAGCCCAGGGTCGGTGAGGGCGCGCCAGACCGCCTCGCGGTCTGCATCGACGTGCACGCTGGCTTCTGCTGTCAGTGACATGTTCTCTCCTTCGTCCATCCCATGATGCGCCCCGCCACCGACGGGGATCGGAGAAGGGCGTCAGTCGTGCGAGCGGTGGATGAGCCGCGATAGGACGATCGCGCTCCGGGTGTGGTCGACGTTGGGCGCGAGCCGCACTTTCTCGAGTGCGGCCTCCAGGCTCGGGATGTCGCGGGATCGGATGTGCACGATCGCGTCGGCGCTGCCCGTCACGGTTCCCGCATCCACCACCTCCGGCACCGCCGAGAGGATGCGCAGCAGTTCGTCGGGCGCGACGGTGCCCCGGCAGAACAACTCGACGTAGGCCTCGGTGCTCATCCCGTCGATCGTGGGGTCGACCTGGATCGTGAAGCCGCGGATCACCCCGTCGGCGACGAGCCGGTCGACGCGTCGCTTCACGGCCGAGGCGGAGAGCCCCACCACCGAACCGATGTCGCCGTAGCCGGCACGCGCGTTCTGGCGGAGCAGGTCGAGGATGCTGCGATCGAGGTTGTCCACGGGCAAATCCTATGGTCGATCGTTGCGCGAGGACCGCTTTTTGCGGCGAATTGTTGCGTCCGGCCATTCGGGCCCTGATGACTCCGCTCCGATCGTGCACGTCGCAAGCAGGTCACGCAACAAATCTCCGCGCGACCCCATCGAGTCAGTGATTTCGTGCGTGGATCCGCAGAAATCCGCGGCGCCCATCGTGTGACACTAGACCCATGTCGATCACATCCGAGGATGAGCAGGCGGGCGCGATGGTCGCCCGGACGGCGCTGCCCGTGCGTACCCCTGTCACCCGCTCCGTCCTGATGTGCCGGCCGGACTTCTTCACCGTCGTCTACCGCATCAACCCGTGGATGGACCCGCATCTGCCGACCGACACCGGCCTGGCCGTGCGCCAGTGGGAACAGCTCTACCGGACCTACCTCGACCTCGGCTACGACGTGCAGCTGATCGACCCGATCGACGGGCTGCCCGACATGGTCTACGCGGCGAACGGCGGCTTCGTCATCGACAACGTCGCCTACGGCGCGAGCTTCACCTATCCCGAGCGGCAACCCGAAGGCCCGGCCTACATGCGCTGGTTCCACGACCACGGCTTCGACGTCGCGGAGCCGCAGAACATCAACGAGGGCGAGGGCGACTTCCTGCTCGTCGGCGACACGATCCTCGCGGGAACCGGGTTCCGCAGCCACACCGACAGCCACGAGGAGCTCGGCCGCATCTACGGTCGCGAGGTGCTCACCCTCAACCTGGTGAACCCCAGCTTCTATCACCTGGACACCGCAGTCGCGGTGCTCGACGGAACTCCCGGCCAGGAGCACATCGCCTACCTGCCGAGTGCGTTCGACGAAACGAGTGTGAAAGCCCTGCATGATCGCTACCCGAACGCGATCATCGTCACCGAAGAGGACGCCTCGGTGTTGGGCCTCAACTCGTTCTCGGACGGCTACAACGTCGTGATCGCATCGCGTGCCGCGGACTTCGACCGGCAGCTTCGCGAGCACGGCTACAACCCGATCGGCGTCGACCTCTCCGAGCTGCTGCTCGGCGGGGGCGGCGTCAAATGCTGCACCCTGGAGTTGCGGCGTTGAGCGGAGACCACCGATGACCAGCAACCGGACGCAGGAGACCGAGCAGACGCAGGAGTCCGGCCAGACGCAGGAGTCCGGCCCGATACAGGAGCGTATGGAGCCTCCGGCGCCCACGGAACACCAGGCGGAGGCGATCGCGCGCGAGGAAGCGCACACCGCGCACAACTACCACCCGCTCCCGGTCGTGATCGCGTCCGGTGAGGGCGCGTGGGTGACGGACCTCGACGGCCGCCGCTACCTCGACTGCCTTGCCGCGTATTCGGCGGTGAACTTCGGCCACTCCAACCCGGAGCTGCTCGAAACGGCGCGCGAGCAGCTCGAGCGCCTGACGCTGACGAGCCGCGCCTTCCACAACGACCAGCTCGGGCCGTTCGTCGAGGCGCTCGCAGCCCTCGCCGGCAAAGACATGGTGCTGCCCATGAACACGGGCGCCGAAGCCGTCGAGTCGGCCATCAAGGTCGCACGTGCCTGGGGGTACCGCGTCAAGGGCGTACCGGATGGGCGGGCGAACATCATCGTCGCATCCGGCAACTTCCACGGGCGCACCACGACGATCGTCGGCTTCTCGGACGACCCGGACGCCCGCAACGATTTCGGCCCGTTCGCGCCCGGCTTCCGCATCGTGCCGTACGGCGATGCCGTCGCCTTGGCCGATGCGATCGACGACGACACTGTCGCGGTGCTGATCGAACCGATCCAGGGCGAGGCCGGCATCCTGGTGCCACCGGCCGACTACCTTCCTGCGGTGCGCGCCGTCTGCACCGAGCGGAACGTCCTGTTCATCGCGGATGAGATCCAGTCCGGTCTCGGACGCACCGGTGCCACGTTCGCCTGCGACCTCGTCGGGGTCGTCCCCGACCTGTACCTCCTCGGCAAAGCGCTCGGCGGCGGTATCGTCCCCGTGTCGGCGGTGGTCGGCGACGAGAACATCCTCGGTGTCCTGCGGCCGGGAGAGCACGGCTCGACGTTCGGCGGCAACCCGCTGGCTGCCGCCATCGGCCGCACGGTGGTCGGGATGCTCGCCACCGGCGAACCGCAGGAACGCGCGCGACTGCTCGGGTTGCGCCTCCACGCCGGCCTCGAACGTCTCGTCGGCCGTGGCGTCGTCGCCGTCCGCGGTGCGGGCCTCTGGGCGGGCATCGACATCGACCCTGCGCTCGGCACGGGTCGCGACGTCTGCGAACTGCTGATGGAGCGCGGTCTGCTGGCCAAGGACACGCACGGTTCGACCATCCGCCTCGCACCGCCCATCGTCGTCGACCCGGCCGACCTGGACTGGGCCGTCGACCAGCTCGAGGCCGTGCTGCTGGAGCTCTCCGCGCGCTGACGAGTGACGGGCGGAACACCCTGCAGAGGCTTCGAGTACTCTCAGCGAAACCTCGGTATCTGCGGACTCTTCCCATCCGCCTCCGCCTCTAATGGAATGAGGTGTCGATCGGGGAGGGCGTACAGACTGTGCTCGAGAGCGTCCGCGCCCCCATCGTTTCCCCGCCCCGTCAGGCGGCAGTGTCACGACGCGACCCGCGAACCCTGCGTACCGCCGCCATCCTCTCGATCGTCGGTTTCGCCCTCGCTACGCTCGGATCGTGGATCCCTTCGTTCTGGGGTGACGAGGCCGCCAGCATCATGTCGGCGGAGCGTCCGCTTCCCTCACTGTTCGTCATGCTCGGAAACGTGGATGCGGTCCACGGCACCTACTACCTGTTCCTGCACTTCTGGGTCGGCGCCTTCGGGGCGTCCCCCCTGTCGGTCCGGCTACCCAGCGCGCTCGCCGTAGGCGCTGCCGTGTTCGGGGTTGTGCTGCTCGCCGAACGCCTCGCGAGCTACCGGATCGCCCTGCTCGCCGGCTGCGTGTGCGTGCTTCTGCCCCGCGTGACCTACATGGGCGAAGAGGCCAGGAGCTACGCGATGAGCGCCGCCTTCGCGGTCTGGCTGACGGTGCTTCTGGTGCGTGCGCTCTCCCGGCGCGACACCCGCCTCATCCGGTGGGCTCCGTATGCGCTGCTGCTCGCCGCATCCGGGTACGTCTTCCTGTTCACCCTGCTGATCGTGGTCGCACACGGGGTCGTGATCCTCACGGTCACTCGCTCGGGACGCGTCCTCAGGGCGTGGGGGATCGCCGTCGCCGCAGCCGTGGTGGCGCTCAGCCCGCTCATCTACTGGGCGATCCGGGAACGCAAGCAGATCTCCTACCTGCAGACGGCAGATGCGGTCAACGCTCAGAGCCTGGGCGTCGACCAGTGGTTCGGCAACCTCGGCCTCGCGATCGTCGCGTGGGGGCTCATCGCCGTCGCTGCCGTGTTCGCGATCCGCGCCATGGTCCGTGCGCGCAGCCGGCGGCGCGGCGAACCCACGGATGCGCTCCAGCTGCCGCGCGGGCGGGCGACGGCGTTCCGTGCGGCGGGAATCCTCACGCCTCGCGAGCCCGGGCTGCCCAGCCTCTTCGTCGTCGCGGCGACGTGGGCGTTCATCCCGATGCTGCTCCTGCTCGCCGGCGACCTCGTGAGCGCGATGTACACCGTCCGCTATCTGTCGTTCGCCGCACCCGCGGTGGCGCTGCTCATCGGGCTCGCGCTCGCGCTGCCGGCCCGGCGCTGGGTCTCGGTCGTCGGCCTCGTCGCCGTGCTCGCCGCATCCGTCCCCAGCTACGTGTACCAGCGCACCCCCTTCGCCAAGAACGAGAGCGACTGGGCCCAAATCGCCGAAACCGTGAAAACCCACGCGAAGGCGGGGGATGCGATCGTCTTCGACCAGACCATCAAGCCGTCGCGGCGTCCGCGGCTCGCGCTCCGCACCTACCCAGCGGCGTTCGCCGGGCTGAACGACGTGACCCTGGCGGTGCCCTTCCAGAAGAACACCTGGTGGTGGGACCAGGTGCACACCATCGGGGCGGTCGCCGGGAAGTTCCGCGACATCGACCGGGTGTGGGCGGTCGAATACCGGCTGCCCGACCAGCATGCGGACACGTGGGGGATGTCCCAGCTGCGCGCGCTCGGCTACACGGTAGCGGCGGAGTACCCCGGCCATCGCTCGGTCGTCTACGAGCTCACCCGCTGACGGCGTCGCCGCGCGCCGCCGCTCGTCGCCGCACGTCGCCGCACGTCGCCGCGCCGCCGAGTCGGCGGTAGCTCCCCTTTTCGCGGCTGCATTCGGGGAGTTGGTGACGACTCGGCCGCGAAATAGAGTTGCGACGTGACCGTCGCCGCATCGCTCAAGACCGAAGCCTTCATCCTCTCCGAAGGGCCGACCTGGGATCCGGTCGACGGCCGGGTCACCTGGGTCGACCTCGAGGCAGGCCGCATCCTGAGCGCCCCGTGGATCGATGAACGTGCTGCGCTCGGTGCGGTCACATCCGTCTCCGTCGGCGAGCGGGTCGGATGCGTGTTCCCGATCGGCGGCGGCCGGTTCCTCGCTGCGCTCACCCGCGAGCTCGCGATCGTGGATGCAGAGGGCGTGACCGAGCGCAGCGTCGCGCTGACCCCCGAGGGGACACGCTTCAACGACGGCAAGATCGACCCCGCGGGGCGCCTGCTCGTCGGCACGCTCGCCCTCGACGAGGAGGGGTCGGATCACCTGCTGCTCCGGCTCGAACACGATGGCAGCGTCACGACCCTCGACAACGACCTCCGGCTCTCGAACGGCCTCGGCTGGTCGCCCGACGGCTCCGTCTTCTACTCGATCGACACCCCGCGCAACACGGTGTTCCGCCGCGACTACGACGTCGCATCCGGACGCGTCGGCGAGCGTTCCGTATTCATCGACCTCATGGATGCGCATCCCGACGGCATGACCGTCGACGCCGACGGCAACCTGTGGGTCGCGATCTGGGGAGGGTTCGAGGTGCGCTGCTACGACGCATCCGGGCGCCGCGTCCAGGACGCGACCATCGCTGTGGATGCGCCCCACGTGTCGAGCGCGGCGTTCGTGGGATCGGACCTCGACCAGCTCGTGATCACAAGTGCCAGCCGGGACCTGTCGCCGGAGGAACGCCTGCGCTGGCCGCACGCCGGCGGCCTCTTCGTCGCGCGCTCCGGCGCACGCGGCCTCGCGCCGACCCCCTGGCGCGAGGTCCCTCTCCCCGCCTAGCGCGCGCCCCGCCCCGCCCCGCCCTCGCCCCCGCTTTCGTCCCGCGCGCGACGACTTGGCAGTCGTGGTCGCTATGGGGCGAGCAGAACAGCCACGACTGCCAAGTCGACCGGTCTGAGGGGGCGAGGGGGCGAGGGGGCGACGGGGCGCGGGGGCGGGGGCGCGCGGGAGCGCGCGACCTCGGGCAGAATGGGTTAAATGGGTCAAATGGGTCAGCTGCTTGCGCTTTGCCGGGTCGACCGGCTGCTGCCCGACGCGGGCAGCGTCGGAGTGACCGCGATCGACAAGCGCCCCGTCGACGAGCCGCTGCGCGTGCGGCCGCTCGGGCTGTACGGCGACGTCCAGGCGAACCGCACGCACCACGGGGGCGCGACGAAGGCGCTGTACGCGTACGCCGACGAGGATGCGCAGGTGTGGGCGGATGCGCTGGCTCGCGACATCCCGCCCGGTCTGTTCGGTGAGAACCTGCGCACCGCCGGGCTCGACGTGTCGGGGGCCGAGATCGGTGAGCGGTGGCGCATCGGCGACGAACTGGTGGTGGAGGTCACGTTCCCGCGGATGCCGTGCGCCACGTTCCAGCGCCGGATGGGCGAGCGGCAGTGGGTGCGACGCTTCACCGAAGCAGGCATGCCCGGTGCGTACCTCCGGGTCGTCCACAGTGGGACGATCGCCGCAGGCGATCCCATCGAAGTCGTGTCGAGACCTGGTCATGGGGTGACGGTCGCGTCGTGGTTCACGGCGGCGGATGCTCAGCAGGCGGCCACTCTCGATGCGGCCGAACGTGCCGGAACCGTGAGACTCGCGCCCGAGTTGCGCGAGACGGTGGCGAAGCTCAACTGATGAATCCGCCACCATTGTCCAGTAGAATCGCACAATGGAGCTTCGCCAGTTAGAGCATTTCGTCACCGTCGCAGAGGAGCGGCACTTCACCCGTGCCGCCGAACTTCTCCAGATCTCGCAGTCGGGACTGTCCGCATCCATTCGCTCGCTCGAACAGGAGCTGGGCACCTCCCTGTTCATCCGTAGCACTCGCCGCGTGGAGCTGACGACCGCCGGGCAGGCGCTCCTCGGCGACTCTGTTCGCACGCTCGCAAGTGCGGCGGCGGCCCGCAACGCCGTGGCCGCCGTGCGCGGACTGGTGCGCGGTCGGCTCACGATCGGCGCCGAGCCGTGCCTGGGCGCTGTCGACATCCCCGCTGAGCTGGCGTCGTTCCGCACAGCCAACCCGGGCGTCGAGGTGAGGCTGCGCTATTCGGGATCGGTGGACCTCGTCGAGAGCGTCGCCGGAGGCCGCGTGGATGTCGCCCTCGTCGTCGACACCGGCCACACGCCGCCGGGGGTCCAGCTGCGGCCCCTCAGCACCCAGGCGATGCTGGTGCTGTGCCATCCGGATCACCGCTTCGCCTCGCTGGAGGCTGTCGAACTCGACGAGCTCCGCGGTGAGTCGCTGATCGGGTTCCAGTACGGGTGGGGTGCACAGGTGCTCGCCCGCCGTGCCTTCGCCGCAGCGGGGTTCGACTACCGCGCCGCGCTGGAAGTCAACGACGTGCATCCGCTGCTCGACCTGGTCGGGTACAACCTGGGCGTCGCGATCGTTCCGGCCAGCTTTGCGAAGAAGCGGCCGGAGACGCTGAAGGCCATCCCGCTACGCGGGGACGTGCCCGCCTGGACCGTCGCGGTCGCGGTCGCGGACGAGCCCAGCCCGGCTGCGATCGCGTTCCTCCAGCAGCTCGACCCCGCCTGAGGCGCGTGGGCCGGCGGCGTGCCGCGCCAGCGTGCCCGCCGCCTCCGCGCCAGCGTGCCCGCCGCCCCCGCGCCAGCGTGCCCGCCGCCCGGCGCCCCCGCGCCAGCGTGCCCGCCGCCCGGCGCCAGCGTGCCCGCCGCCCCCGCGCCAGCGTGCCGCCGCCCCCGCGCCAGCGTGCCCGCCAGTTCGGTGATTCCCCTCCCGCTCGAGGTGGCGGGATCTACCCGAAGTGGCGGGCACGCGAACCGCGAGCCTGCAGCCGTCGACGCGTCAGGCGTCGAGCGCCGCGAACTCCTCCGGTGTGAGCTCGATGTCGACTGCCGTCACCGAGTCACGGATGCTCTCCGGACGCGACGCACCCGGGATCGGGATCACCCGCGGCGACTTCGCCAGGTGCCAGGCGAGCGCGATGACCTGCGGGCTGACGCCACGTGCATCCGCCACCTGCTGGAACGGTGCGAACCGGTCGCCCAGCTGGCCGGCCGAGCTAATGCCACCGAGCGGACTCCACGGCAGGAAGGCGATGCCGAGCTGGTCGCACAGTTCGAGTTCGGGCTCGCTGGAGCGGAACGCCGGCGAGAACTGGTTCTGCACAGACGCGAGCCGGCCGCCGAGGATCTCCTGGGCCTGCAGGATCTGCTCCGGGTTGGCGTTCGAGATCCCGGCCATGCGGATCACACCCTCGTCGAGCAGGTCGCGGATGGCACCGACCGAGTCGCCGTAGGGAACCGACTGGTCCGGGCGGTGGAACTGGTACAGTCCGATCGCGTCGCCGCCGAGACGTGCGAGGGACGCCTTCGCGGCCTCCTTCAGGTATTCGGGGCGCCCATCCACGTACCAGCTGCCGTCGCCGGGGCGAAGGTGGCCGCCCTTCGTGGCGACGAGCACCGCCGAGGTGTCGCCTCCCCAGCTCGCGATCGCACGGGCGATCAGGGATTCGTTGTGGCCGACCTCGTCGGCGTGGAGGTGGTAGGCGTCTGCCGTGTCGAAGAAGGTCACTCCGGAATCAAGAGCGGCGTGGATGGTCGCGATCGAGCGGGCCTCGTCGGGTCGCCCTTCGATCGACATCGGCATGCCGCCGAGTCCGATCGCGCTCACCTCGACGCTGCCGATCGTGCGGGTCTTCAACTGTGTTCCTGTGTTCGTCATGTCTCCACTCTCCGCTGACGCTGGTCAGATGTCCAACAGGAGATTTCCATCGGATTGTGCGCTCGCGCTTCTGAAACGCAGTGGGAGCCAACTACTCGACTCGACGGCCACGACTACTGAACTCGACGGCAACGACTACGCAATCGTGACGTGACAGCTGCGGCCGCGTCCCTTCGGAGCATCGACCTGGAATAGTCGCGACCATGTCATTTGCGCTGAGGAATCGTCTGCTCGTCGTAAGTGGGACGGTCGCATTTTTCTTGATGCTGCTGATCGTCCCGCCATTCTCTGTCGCGGCAATGATCCTGGGCGCAGCGGTGATGGTGTTCTCGGTTGGTCGGGATGACGTCGAAGGCAGTCCCGGCCAGCGGACGAACAGGATGTCGATGGCGTTGGGAGGGATCGCGTTCACCGGCGGCCAGGTCGCTGTGGCCATCAGCGTCTACGTGCCCACGTGATCGGGTCGACGCGGCCAGCCCCCACGACGAGGTCGGCACGCACGCGTGTCGGCTCGATGAGGAGCGCGTTCGCGCCGTCGACGTCGCGTGCCCAGGCGCGAGCGGCCGCGGGAGTGCGTCCGTGCCGCTCATGGCGCTCGACGAGCCTGCGCATCCGTTCGGGTTCGGATGCCGCGCAGAACCATGCCTCCGCGAGCAGTGGGCGGATGCGCGACCAGGGTTCCTCGTCGACGAGGAGGTAGTTGCCCTCGACGACCACGATGCGGGTGCCGGGCGCGATCGTCAGCGCCCCGGCGATGGGCTCGTCGACGGCACGGTCGAAGCTCGGCGCGTACACGGGATGGTCGCGCTCGGTGCGGATGCGTTCGAGCAGCGACACGAATCCCCACGCGTCGAAGGTGTCGATCGCACCCTTGCGCTCGTGTCTGCCCAGCCGGTCGAGCGTGGCGTTCGAGAGGTGGAAGCCATCCATCGGGAGGTATGCGGCTTCGATGCCACGCTCGCCGAGAGCACCGACGACGTCTTCGGCCAAAGTGGTCTTGCCTGAGCCCGGGCTCCCTGCGACACCGACGATCACCCGCTCATCCGGCCGAACCAGCGCGGCGGCTCGAGTCGTCAGCGACTCGAGCAGACCGGCGTCATACCGTCCGGCGGGCTCCCACGGACTCATGTCGTCAGGGAATCCCTGTCCGAGCTCAGACAGTCAGCGCGGTTTCGAGCGCAGCCTCGAGCTCGGCGTCGGTCGGCTCGACCAGGTGGCGTCCATCGGGAAAGACGATCACCGGGATGTTCGTGCGGCCGCTGATCGCATAGGCGCGGTCGGCTCCGCCGGGCACGGACTCCAGGTCGATGTAGTCGTACTCGGTGCCGAGTCGCTCGAAGACGGCCTTCGAGCGGCGGCAGTCGCGGCACCAGTCGCCGCCGAACATGGTCACGCGGTCGAAGGTTTCGGGGGAGGAAGTCATCCCCCAAGCCTAAGCAATACTCGCTGGGCATCCTCTGCACGCGCCCTGCCTGTCTGGTCGCGCGCGTGCGGCCACAGTCACTGATCTGGCCGAGAGTAACCGGCGGAACGATCACTCTCGGCTAGAACAGTGACACTCGGCGGAACTACAGCGTCAGCGTGTGCGAGCCCGCGGGGAGCGCCTCCTCGGTACCGTCGGCGTGCACGAACACGACCGGCACGGGCGACGACAGCGCGACCGCATCGCCATCCACGCTGACGTGCACGAAGCCGTGCGGCGTCGGCACCGCCCCCTCGGCGCGCCCGAGTGTTCCGAGCGCAGGCGCGACACGCACGGATGCGAAACCCGGCTCGGCCGGCGCGACACCCAGCACGTAGGCGACGAGGTCGCGCGTCGGCGCGCTGCTCCACCCGTGCACCGGGGTGCCCCATCCCCAGCACTCACCGAAGGTGTCGTACCCGTCGACGAGGAACTGCGACCAGCGCCGCATCAGGGTCACGAGGTCGCCGGCGCGGCCCCCGAGTGCCACTGCGTCGTGCACGACGTACGAGTAGAACGGTTCGGCGATGACGACTTCGCGGTCGGCATCCCAGTCGATGCGCTGCACCCCGCGCATCTGGTCGGCGATCTTCTGCTGGTCGTACGCTCCGTCGTCGCCGCCGATCCAGGAGCGGACGACGAGCGTCGACGGATCGGTTATCGCGTCGAGGATGCGGTCCCACCTCGACCGCGGCGCAAGCCCTGAGACGATCGCTGTCGCTCCAGCTGCCTGTGATGCCGGCGCCTGCGTCTCCCCTTCCGCGATGTGGTCGATGTAGGTGCCGCGCCGCTCATCCCAGAAGTCCTCGTAGCCGAGCGCGGCGGCAGCCGCGAGTCCGGCGGCCCACTGCGCTGCGCCCGGGTTGCCGGCGAACAGGCTGAGTTCCGCGAACTCGTTGAGCCCGCGCACCCACAGCGCTGTCAGCAGCGAGCTGCGCCCGGTGACGAACACGCTCGACCAGTCGACGAGGTTCCATTCGGGAACGTCGGCGAGGGTGCCGCGGTCGTCGACGTACGGCAGGTACCAGCGCAGGATCCCCTCGACCGTGGGCAGCAGCGCGCGGATCTCGTCGAGGTCCCCCAGGTAGCGGTACAGGTTGTGCACGCCGTGCACCCAGTGCAGCGACCAGTCCGGGATCGTGTACCCGCCCGACGACTCGATCTCGCCGACGACACTCATCGGCAGGATCCCGTCGTAGCGCGGCGAATTGCCGAGAGCGGTGTAGGCGCGGGCGAGCCGCCAGTCGGCGTTGGTCGTGAGATGCACGAGCTGGTGGACGACCCCGTCGCCGACCCAGGCGCGTTGTTCGCGGGTCGGGCAGTCGGTGAACGCATCCTGCGCATTGCACTGAACGGTGCGGATGCCCGCGCGGTAGAGTGCGTCGATCTCCGGGTCGTCCGACCGGAAGAACGCCTCACCGGTGTGCGGGTAGAGCCGCTCCTGCACCTCGAAGCTGTCGATCACCGTCGCTGCATCCCCGCCGCTGATGAGGAGGTGAACGAATCGCATCCCGTTGACTTCGACCGCGTCGAAGCGGTCGTCATGACCCCGGGCGATGTACCGGGCGCCGGTCCTCGGGATCGAGAAGCTCTCGGACTCGTCGGCCGAGTGCGGGCGCTCGCGGTACAGGATGTCGACGGTCGTGCCTTCGGCGGCCTGGAGGGCGAGGTGGACGGTTCCGACGACGACACGGCCGAAGTCGAGGCTGACGATGGTCGCCTCTCCGTATCCGGACGGCACGGCGACCGGGAATACTGCGACCGGATCGGAGGACACCGCATGCTCGTGGAGGGCTGCGCTCACCCGCGTAACCGGATGTTCCCCCGGCGCGCCGGCGAACGTCACCTTTCCGCTCACCCGCACTTCCGCCGGCGTGACTCGCTGGCCGCCGACCGGGGCCGTGCCACGCGGCAGAAGCGCGCCGTACGGGTCGGTGGGCGGCTGGGTGCGGCCGAAACCGCCGATGTGGAACGCGGGTCGGCGGTGGGCTGTGTCCCACGCACTGTCGTCGAAACCGGGGGATTCCCATCCGACCGGAAGCTCGCGGGCGTCGACGAGTTCGACGGGGACGCCTTCGAGGCCCTCGAGCGATGGGGACGTCCAGGCTGTCGAGCTGTGCGCCTTCCAGCTGTCGTCGGAGACCAGCCAGTCGTCGCCGATCCGGGCCTCGAACGCGAGTACAGCATCCAGCCCGAGCCCCCCATTGGCGACGGCGGGCTGCCAGAAGGCCGTCGGGTGCCCGTAATAGGTGACGAGTACCGCGATCGTGTTGGTTCCCTCGTGCAGCACCGCGGCAAGGTCGTATTCGTCATACCGCTTCTTGCGCGGCTGCGACCGCGCGGGGCCACGGCCGACCTCGACACCGTTGACGATGAGCACGTACCGCGAATCGGCGGTGAGGCGTGCGGGTACCGTCGCGGGCACGGCTTCGAGCGTAACCGTCGTGCGGAACATGGTCCGATGGAACGGAGCCGGGGTTTCGATCGCGCCGAGCGAGGTGGGCGAGCCGCCGGATGCAGGCTCGGAGCCGATCCAGTGCGCATGCCAGCCGATCCCGCTGAACGCGGTTGGGGGGGATGCGACGACGACGGTGCTGCTGGAGGTCATGGGTTTCTCCTTGGTGCTTATTCTCGGGTCACGAGTATTCGGGGGTCTTGGTGCCGTATCGCCAGGCGAGCTCGTTGTCGAGCACGAAGGTCGAGAGGGTGGCGTCGGGTGGGAGCACGTCGCCGGTGAAGGCTTCGAGGCTGTCGAGCAGGGCGTCCGCGGCCTCGACGGTGGGATGCGCGACGACGGTGGTCAGGAGGGCGTCGAAGCCGTCGGGCTTCGTCTCGAGCGCTGCCACCTGCTTCGCGAGGTATTTCGGCCCCGAGAAGAACGCGTGGTTGAGGGCGAGCAGGGCGCGACCGGCCGAGGTGGCGAAATGCACGGATGCGTGGCGCACCAGCATCAGGTCGCCGCTGCTCAGCGCACCCTTCAGGAAGTAATCCCCGTGCAGCCGGGCCTGCGCGACGAAGGATGCGACGCGCCCGGTCCAGGCGTTGTCGTCGACTTCTCCGACGCGGCGGATGCGCGCACCGAGGTCGTCGACCCGGCTGAATGCGATGCGGGAGATCGCGAACGAATCGCGCACGGGATCGTCGCCGCGCTCTGCGGCATCGTCGAGGTAGGAGAGCGTGGCGAGCTTGATGTCGTAGTAGCCGCCGTCGTAGCCGATGCCGTCGTGCTCCACGTACATGAGGCGCTGCTGTTCGAACGCGGCGTCCCAACGGGCTTCGGTCACGACGAGGTAGAGGTCCACATCAGAATCAGGCCTCTCGGTGCCCCGAGCGACCGAGCCGGTCACGACCACGGCGAGCACCTCGGGGTCGGCGGAGACCCGTGCGACGAAGCGCTCGATCGCGGCGTCGTGGTGCTTCACAAGGCCGGCTCCACTGTTGCTTTCACTGTTGCTTTCACGGTGGGCTCGGTGGTGGGCTCCGCTGTGGGCTCGTCGTCCGCGATTTCGCTCAACAGCGTGGACGCATCGAACTGCGACGAACTGCTCGCCCGGACGACCAGTTCGGGCTGGTACACGATCTGCTCGGTTGCGCGATCGGGGTCGTCTGCTTCTGCGAGGAGCAGGTTCACGGCGGACTCGCCGATGAGGCGGCTCGGCTGCCGCACAGAGGTGAGCGGAACGACGGATGCGCCGGCGAACTGGATGTCGTCGTAGCCGACGAGCGCGATCTCGTCGGGGATGGCGATGCCGCCCTGCATGAAGAGGCCCTGGAGCAGGCCGATGGCGAGGAGGTCGTTCGCGGCGAAGATCGCGTCCGGGCGAGCGGAACGCGGACGCCGGGCGATCGCGAGACCCGCGGCGAGACCATCCTGCACGGTCAGTGCGTCGAGGGTGATGACCTCGAGGGTCACCTCAGGATGCGGGGCGACGACCTGGCGGGCGCCGCGGAGTCGATCGCTCACCTGGCGGATCTGTTGCGGACCGCCGACGAAGGCGATCCGTCGTCGTCCGGATTCGATCAGGTGGGTCGCCGCCAGCGAGCCGCCCGCGACGTCGTCGACGGAGACGGAGCTGAAGGACAGGTCGGTGCTCACGCGGTCGACCAGGACGGCCGAGATGCCGCGGTCGCGCATCCGCCGAAGACGTGCCTCGATGCTCCCGACCGGGGTGATCAGGACGCCTCGAACACGGAGTTCCTCGAAGAGGTTGAGGTAGCCGTTCTCGCGTTCCTTCTTGCGGTCGCTGGTGCCGGCGATCACAGAGAAGCCCGCCTTCGCGGCGGCGTCCTCTGCGGCGGCGGTGACCTCGGTGAAGAACGGGTTGCTGCCACTGAGCGCGATCAGACCGACCGCGTGGCTCTGGCCGACGCGGAGCTGGCGGGCGGCCTCGTTGCGCACGTAGGAGAGCTTCTCCATGGCGGCCATGACCCGTTCGACGGTTTCGGGCGCGACGATCTCCGGCCGGTTGAGCACGTTCGATACGGTGCCGATCGAGACGTGCGCCAGGGCGGCGACATCTTTGACGCTAGACGAGACCATGGTGTCCTCTCCGCCTCACATACTAGACACGAACGCGATTGAATCGATATACCTTCACTGAAAGTATGTTGTGGCCGGCTGCAATTCACGCCGGTTCCGGTTGTAACGTCAACTGGCCCTTCCGTGGGGGTCCATGCGCCTCCCAGTTGGGTCAATGGCCGTGCGCAGGGCAGTCACATCCCCTGCATAGTTCCTTGAAATCTCGGGACATTGCGGCGATCGCGAGCTCAGCATCCGCGGAATCCGACACGCCCAACATGCCGATATTCCGGCCGATGCTGAATCGTTACAATCGGTCCTTGACGGTTCGCCTTTCTGCGCCTAGGTTCGAGTGAAGCGTTTCAATGCCGACCCGGATTCCCCCCGGAAGCAGCGGCGCCAATACAAGGAGGTATTCATGTTCTCTCGGAAGACGACGGTTCGCGCCGCCGCCATTCTCGGTGGGGCGGCCTTGATGGGCCTTACCCTCGTGGGGTGCTCGACCAGCGGCAGCTCTGGTGGCGCATCCACGATCCGGCTCATGGCGGGCGGTAACGACCCGGTGGCCACGAAGCTGGCCAACAGCTTCGCGACTGAATTCCACAAGGCGAACCCGTCGATCACCGTGAAGGTCGACACTCGCCCTGGTGGCACCGACGGCGACAACCTGATCAAGACCAAGCTGTCCACCGGAACGATGGACGACGTGTTCCTGTACAACTCGGGATCGCTGCTCCAGGCGCTCCATCCGGACAGCCAGCTCCAGCCCCTTACTGACGAGGCCTGGGTGAAGGACATCACACCAGACTTCAAGGCCGCGGTCAGCACCTCGAAGGGCACCTACGGCGCTCCGTGGGGTACGACGTTCGACGGCGGCGTCATGTACAACAAGAAGGTCTACGAGAAGCTCGGACTGAGCGTTCCCAAGACCTGGGACGAATTCATCAGCAACAGCGAGAAGATCAAGGCCGCGGGCATCACGCCGGTTCTCGTCTCCTACGGTGACACCTGGACGAGCCAGCTGTTCGTGCTCGCCGACTTCGCCAACGTCAGCGCACAGGACTCGAACTGGGCCGACCAGTACACCGCCAACAAGCGCAAGTACGTGAACCCGCCGGCGCTGGCAGGCTTCACGCACACGCAGGAGATCTTCGACAAGAAGCTGATGAACAAGGACTACGCGTCCTTGACCAACGTCAACGCCCTGAAGGAGCTCGCCACCGGCGCGGCCGCTCAGTACCCGATGATCACGGTGGTCATCGGCAACGTGGTGCAGTCGAACCCGGCGAACGTCAACGACATCGGCTACTTCGCGATGCCGACCGAGAGCGGTGACCCGCACGCCACAGTGTGGGAGGCCAATGGTGCGTACATCCCGAAGTCGACCACCGGTGACAAGCTGACCGCGGCGAAGAAGCTGATCGCCTTCATCAACTCGCCCGCCGGCTGCGACGCGCAGAACCAGGCAGGCACAGCTGCGGGTCCCTTCGCGATCAGTACCTGCAAGGTCCCGAGCGATGCTCCGGCTCTCGTGGCAGATGAGCTGAAGTATCAGAACGACAAGAAGACGGGCCTCGCGCTCGAATTCATCTCGCCGATCAAGGGCCCGAACCTCGAGAAGATCCTGATCCAGGTCGGCTCCGGTATCACCCAGGCCAAGCCCGGCGCGGCGTTGTATGACAACGACGTGAAGGCCCAGGCCCAGCAGCTCGGACTCAAGGGCTGGTAAGTCATACCCCGACGTAGCGCCTCCAGGCGTAGCGTCACCAGTGCGGGGCCGACGGCCTCCGGTCGCCGGCCCCGCATCACGTAACACAGCACCGAACTCGACGAGGAGTAAACCAATGTCGACTGCTACACCCGCGACCGCGATACAAGCGGACGACATCGTCACCGAAGGTCGTTTGCCGGCGAAGAAGGCGCGACCAGGGATCAGGTCGTACTACCCGACGTGGTTCTTCGTACCGGCCCTCGTTCTCTACGTGATCTTCTTCGCGGTGCCGACCTTCTCGTCCTTCTACTTCTCCCTGACTCGCTGGTCCCTCTTCGACTCGACGTTCATTGGGTTCGACAACTATGTCCAGTTCTTCAGCGACCCGCAGCTCTACACGAGCTTCATCCACACGCTGATCTACGCGGTGATCACGTCGGGTGCGAAGGTCATCCTCGGATTCGCCTTGGCCCTCCTGCTCACGGCTCCGATCCTCGGCCGTGGCTATCTCCGGGCGGTCGTGTTCTTCCCGGTGCTCCTCTCGACCATCGGCGTCGGGATCATGTGGAAGGCGCTTCTCGATCCGTTCCACGGCATGGTCAACGCGGTGCTCGGCTTCTTCGGGCTCCCGCAGCCCGGCTGGCTGACGGACCCCAACCTGGCCCTCTACAGCATCGCCGGCATCGACATCTGGAAGGGCGTCGGCATCGCGACGCTGATCTTCATGGCCGGTATCGTCGCCATCCCGCACGAGTACTTCGAAGCGGCCAGGATCGATGGAGCGGGCAGCTGGAAGATCCTGCGCCAGATCACGATCCCCCTCACCCGGGGTGCGACCGCGACGGTCATCATCCTCTCCCTGATCGGCGGCCTCCGGTCGTTCGACATCATCTGGGTCACCACCGGTGGCGGCCCGGGCTTCACCAGCGACGTGCTCGCCTCCGTGATCTACAAGCAGTACCAGGCCGGCTTCTTCGGTCTCTCCACTGCCGGAAACGTCGTGCTCTTCCTCCTGGTCACGGCGATCATGGTTCCGCTCTCGTACATCCTCAACAGAAAGCAGGTGGAACTGTGACCCGCGAACGCCGCCGCGCCTGGATCGTCGGCAGCATTGCGATCCTCGTCTCCGCAGTTGTCTTCCTCATCCCGTTCGCGTTCGTCCTCCTCCAGGCGGCGAAGTCGCCGTCGGAGGCATCGGATCTCGCGTTCTCCTGGCCGAAGCATTTTCAGTTCTTCCAGAACTTCATCGACACGCTCACTTCGAACGACGGAGTCGTCTGGCGAGCCATCATCAACAGCACCCTGCTCACGATCGGCTCAGTCCTCCTGATGGTCATCATCGGGGCGATGGCCGGTTACGTGCTCGCCCGCAAGCGCAGCAAGTGGGGCCCGGTTGTCAACTTCTTCGTGCTCGCCGGCCTGATCGTGCCGCCGGCCGTGGTTCCGACCATCTGGGTGCTCCAGGGCCTCAAGCTCTTCGGGACCATGCCCGGCATGATCCTCATCGAGACGACGTTCGGACTCTCGTTCACGATCCTGCTGTTCCGGGCCTTCGTCGGGAACATCCCGCGTGAGCTGGACGAGGCGGCGGTGCTCGACGGTGCCGGCCCGATCCGCCTGTTCGCCCGGGTCGTGCTGCCCCTGCTGCGCCCGGTGATCGTGACGGTGATCGTCGTGCAGGCCGTCTTCGTGTTCAACGACTTCGCCGGCCCGCTCTACTTCCTTCCCAACTCCGACCAGGTCACGGTGCAGCTCGCGCTGTTCACGTTCCAGGGTCAGAACCTGAGCTTTGTGAACCTGCTGTTCATGGCCATCTTCATCATCACCATCCCGCCGCTCATCGCCTACATCTTCTTCAACCGGCAGATCGTGGGCGGGATCACCAGCGGTGCGGTCAAGGGCTGACCCGCGCATCCGGAACTCTCGAAGCCCCCAACCTCCGACATACGAAACGGGTGGCCGCGCTCGCCGCGGCCGCTGACCGAGTACGACCGAAACACACTGGAGACACACGAATGAACTGGCAAGCCCGCATGATCGCCGCCGACGACGACTTCAACGGGGCACCGCTGCTGCGCAGCGAGTTCGCCCTCGAGGAGGGCCACGGCGCTGTCACGAGCGCGACCCTGAACCTCAGCGCCCAGGGCGTCGTGGAGGCCTGGCTGAACGGCAGCCGGGTCTCCGACGACCTGCTCACGCCCGGTTGGAGCAGCTACGAATGGCGCCTCCGGTACGCGACCTACGACGTCACCAAACTTCTCGACGCGACCAGCGTCCTCGGGCTCGCGCTCGGCAACGGCTGGTTCCGCGGCCGCCTCGGCTGGACGGGTCGCGGCTCGTTCTACGGCGACGAGCTCGGCGCCTTCGCGCAGCTCGAGGTCACGTTCGAAGACGGGTCGACCCAGGTCGTCGTGACCGACGAGAGCTGGGCAGCCGGACCGAGCCCGGTGCTCGCGAACGACCTGTACGACGGCGAGACGATCGACGCCCGCCGGCGTGACGACTCGTGGCTGCGTCCCGGGTTCGCATCCGACGCCTGGACCGGCGTGCATGCGCTCGACTTCGACACAGCGAAGCTGGCCCCCTATGTCGGCCCGCGCGTCTCCCGGTGGGCGGCGCTCCCGGTCCGCGAGATCACGACCTCGCCGTCGGGCAAGACGCTGATCGACTTCGGCCAGAATCTGGTCGGCTGGATTCGCGTCTCGGTGAAGGGGCCGGAGGGCAGCGAGGTCTCGATCAAGCACGCCGAGGTCCTCGAGCATGGCGAGCTGGGTACGCGCCCGCTGCGCTCCGCGCTGGCGACCGACCGCTACATCCTGAGCGGCGGTGACGATGTGTTCGAACCGACGTTCACGTTCCACGGGTTCCGCTATGCGGAGATCACCGGATGGCCGGGCGAGCTGAAGCCGGAAGACCTCACGGCGGTCGCGATCGGTTCGGAGCTCGAGCGAATCGGCACGTTCCGCACCTCCGACCCGCTGCTGAACCAGTTCCACGAGAACGTGGTGTGGGGAATGCGAGGCAACTTCGTCGACGTCCCGACCGACTGCCCCCAGCGTGACGAACGCCTCGGCTGGACCGGCGACATCGCGGCTTTCGCACCGACCGCCGCATTCCTCTACAACGTCGACTCGTTCCTGAGCGACTGGCTGCGCGACCTCGACCTGGAGCAGCAGCACCACGACGGGATCGTCGGGTTCGTGATCCCTGACGTGCTCAAGTACGTCGACCGCGATCGTCCGACCGAGTTCGGGCCGGCGGATTCGACCGCGATCTGGAGCGACGCGGCCGTCTGGGTGCCGTGGACTCTCTACCACGCCTACGGAGACACGGGTGTGCTGAACCAGCAGTTCGGCTCGATGGCCAGCCACGTTCGCCGGGTGAAGTCACTGCTCTCGCCCTCCGGAGTCTGGGACGGCAACTTCCAGTTCGGCGACTGGCTCGACCCGGATGCGCCGCCGGAGCATCCGGCCGAAGCGAAGGCCGACAAGGGTGTCGTGGCCACGGCGTGCGCCTACCACTCCGCGCGCATCGTCGCCGAGACCGCGGCACTGCTCGGCCGCAGCGCCGAGCAGGCAGAGTTCGAGCGGATCGCCGCCGACCTGTACGAGGCCTTCAACCGCGAGTACGTGACCGACGGCGTCGTGAAGAGCGACTGCACGACGGTTTACGCCCTCGCGATCGTGTTCGGCCTGCTCAGCGAGGCGGATGAGGTCATCGCCGGCAACCGCCTGGCCGAGCTCTCCGCGGCTGCCGGCTACCGCATCTCGACCGGATTCGCAGGCACTCCGTTCATCACGGATGCTCTGACGACGACCGGCCACCTGGACGACGCCTACAAGCTGCTCCTCGAGAAGGAGTGCCCGTCCTGGCTGTACCCGGTGACGATGGGTGCGACCACGGTGTGGGAGCGCTGGGACTCGATGCTCCCCGACGGCACGATCAACCCCGGCGAGATGACCTCGTTCAACCACTACGCCCTGGGCGCGGTGGCCGACTGGATGCACCGGGTGGTGGGCGGCATCGCGCCGCTCGCCCCTGGCTATTCCGAGGTGCTGATCGCTCCCCAGCCGGGCGGCGGCCTGACGGAGGCGGAGACGACACTCGAGATCCCGCAGGGTCGCATCGCCGTCTCGTGGAGCGTATCCGGCGACCGGTTCACGGTCGAAGCGGATGTTCCCGCCGGCGTCACCGGCGTGCTTCGCCTTCCGGGGCAGGACGACCGGGCCATCGGGGCCGGCCACGTGTCGGCCACGGCCTCCCTCCCGGCCCCGGTCGGAGCCACCCGCTAGCCATCGAGCCCGGTGCCCGATTCGCACGCAACAAGAAATGAATGATGACATGACTGACCTGACCGATATCTCATCCGCCCTCGCTGCGCAGGCGATCGAGCTCCCGTCGTGGGCGTTCGGCAACTCGGGTACCCGGTTCAAGGTCTTCGGGTCGCCGGGTACGCCGCGCGACCCGTTCGAGAAGATCTCGGATGCGGCCCAGGTGAACACCTACACCGGGCTCGCGCCGTCGGTCGCTCTGCACATCCCCTGGGACCTCGTCGATTCGTTCGCCGATCTCCGCAAGCATGCGGAGGACAACGGGGTGACGCTGGGCACGATCAACTCGAACACGTTCCAGGACGACGACTACAAGCTGGGTTCGGTCACGCACAGTGACCCGAAGATCCGGCAGAAGGCGATCGACCATCATTTCGCGTGCATCGACGTGATGAACGAGACCGGGTCGCGCGACCTGAAGATCTGGCTCGCTGACGGAACGAACTATCCGGGCCAGGACGACATCCGTGCCCGGCAGGATCGCCTCGCCGATTCGCTTGCGAAGATCTACGCGCGGATCGGCGCGGACCAGCGGCTCGTCCTGGAGTACAAGTTCTTCGAGCCGGCGTTCTATCACACGGATGTTCCGGACTGGGGGACCAGCTACGCGCACACGGTGGCGCTCGGCGACCGGGCGTTCGTCTGCCTCGACACCGGCCACCACGCGCCGGGGACGAACATCGAGTTCATCGTCGCGCAGCTGCTGCGGCTCGGGAAGCTCGGCTCGTTCGACTTCAACTCGCGGTTCTACGCCGACGACGACCTGATCGTGGGGGCGGCCGACCCGTTCCAGCTGTTCCGCATCATCTTCGAGGTCATCCGCGGTGGTGGGCTGAACAACCCGGAGGTCGCCTTCATGCTCGACCAGTGCCACAACATCGAGAAGAAGATCCCCGGCCAGATCCGCAGCGTGCTGAACGTGCAGGAGATGACGGCGCGGGCTCTGCTCGTCGACCGGAACGCCCTCGCCGCCGCCCAGGAGGCCGGTGACGTGCTCGGCGCCAACGGCATCCTGATGGACGCGTTCTACACGGATGTCCGCCCGGCGCTCGCCGAATGGCGGGAGTCGCGCGGCCTCGACGGCGACCCCATGACCGCGTATGCGCTCAGCGGCTACCAGGAGAAGATCGAAGCGGACCGCGTGGGCGGTACCCAGGCAGGGTGGGGTGCATGATGAGCACTCCATCTGAACTGATCGCCCGGTCGAACCGGCTCGGAGCCGACCCGCGCAACACCAACTACGCCGGCGGCAACACGTCCGCGAAGGGCACGGAGACCGACCCTGTCACGGGGGAGCCGGTCGAGCTGCTCTGGGTGAAGGGCTCCGGGGGAGACCTCGGAACCCTGACCGAGGCGGGGCTGGCCGTGCTGCGGCTCGACCGACTGCGTGCACTGGTCGATGTGTATCCGGGCGTCGACCGCGAAGACGAGATGGTGGCGGCGTTCGATTACACGCTGCATGGCAAGGGTGGTGCGGCGCCGTCGATCGACACGGCCATGCACGGACTGGTGGATGCGGCGCACGTCGACCACCTGCATCCGGATTCCGGCATCGCGATCGCGACCGCCGTCGACGGTGAAGCGCTGACCCCGGAGATCTTCGGCGACAAGGTGGTGTGGGTGCCGTGGCGTCGCCCCGGGTTCCAGCTCGGCCTCGACATCGCGGCGATCAAGCGGGACAACCCGGCGGCGATCGGTGCGATCCTCGGCGGCCACGGCATCACCGCGTGGGGAGACACGTCGGACGAGGCAGAAGCGAACTCGCTGTGGATCATCCGCACGGCCGAGGAATACATCGCCGAGCACGGGCGTACCCACCCGTTCGGTGAGGACCTCGCCGGCTACGGTCCGCTGCCCAGCGAGGAGCGCTACGCGAAGGCGGCAGCGCTCGCCCCGCACCTGCGGGCGATCGCGTCGACCGACCGCGCGCAGGTCGGCCATTTCACGGATGCCGAGGTCGTCACCGATTTCCTGGCCAGCTCCGAGCATCCGCGGCTCGCCGCCCTCGGCACGAGCTGCCCCGACCACTTCCTTCGCACCAAGGTGAAGCCGCTCGTCCTCGACCTGCCCGCGACGGCGACGGTCGAGGACTCCGTCGCGCGGCTCGAAGAGCTGCACGAAGCGTACCGGGCCGACTACACCTCCTATTACGAGCGCGGCGCGGCTGCCGCACGAGCGCGTGGCGAGGAGCCGCCGGCGATGCGCGGAGCGGACCCGGCGATCATCCTCATCCCCGGCGTCGGCATGTTCTCCTACGGGGCGAACAAGCAGACCGCCCGGGTGGCGGGCGAGTTCTACATCAACGCGATCAACGTGATGCGCGGTGCCGAGTCGATCTCGCACTATGCGCCGATCGACGAGGCGGAGAAGTTCCGCATCGAGTACTGGGCGCTCGAAGAGGCCAAGCTGCAGCGGATGCCCAAGCCGAAGGCGCTGCAGGGGCGGGTCGCGCTGGTGACCGGGGCGGCATCCGGAATCGGCAAGGCGATCGCGACGCGACTCGCCGCCGAGGGAGCGTGCGTCGTCATCGCCGACCTCGACCTGGATAAGGCGCAGGCGACCGCATCCGAACTCGGGTCGACGGATGTCGCGATCGGCGTGGAGGCGAACGTCACCGACGAGTCGGCGGTCCAGCAGGCGGTGGATGCGGCACTGCTCGCCTTCGGAGGCCTCGACCTGGTCGTGAACAACGCCGGGCTGTCGCTGTCGAAGTCGCTGCTGGAGACGACCGTCGCGGACTGGGACCTGCAGCACAACGTGATGGCCAAGGGCTCGTTCCTCGTGTCACGGGCTGCGGCGAAGGTGCTGATCGACCAGAAGCTCGGCGGCGACATCGTCTACATCTCGTCGAAGAACTCCGTCTTCGCGGGGCCGAACAACATCGCATACTCGGCGACCAAAGCCGACCAGGCGCACCAGGTGCGGTTGCTCGCGGCCGAACTCGGCGAGTACGGTGTGCGCGTGAACGGCATCAACCCCGACGGCGTCGTCCGCGGCTCCGGGATCTTCGCCGGCGGCTGGGGCGCCAAGCGCGCGGCCGTCTACGGGGTGCCCGAAGAGGAGCTCGGCAAGTACTACGCGCAGCGCACGCTGCTCAAGCGCGAGGTGCTGCCCGAGCATGTCGCCAACGCAGTGTTCGTGCTCTGCTCGTCCGACCTCGACCACACCACCGGCCTGCACATCCCCGTCGATGCGGGCGTAGCCGCCGCCTTCCTGCGATGAGTCGCCCCGCCGGCTGCCCCGCCACCCAGCCCCGCGCCGAGCGCTCTTCCGCCGAGTGTCACCGCGACGGCCGAGTGTCACTGCTGTGCCGGGGCATCTCGGCCGGAACGGTGACTCTCGGCGAGATGGGTCGCGCATGAGCGCCGGCGGCGCGGGCGCGGGGCAGGGCGCGGGCGCGGTCGCGGCGGTCGACCTGGGGGCGACCAGTGGGCGCGTGATGATCGGGCGGGTCGGGCCGAACACGCTCGAACTCGAGGAGGCGGCGCGCTTTCCGAACATCCCGGTGCGCTTGTGGGAGGGCGACCGCGCCGCCCTGCACTGGAACGTCGTCGAGCTGTACCGCAATGTCACCGAAGGACTCGGTGCCGCACTTCGTGCCGAGCCGGGCCTCGTCAGCGTCGGCGTCGATGCGTGGGCCGTCGACTACGGATTGCTGCGAAACGGCGTGCTCGGCACGATCCCGTACCACTACCGCGACGAGCGCGCGCTCGCGGGCACGGACCTCGTCCACGCGCGCGTCGGTGCGGCCGACCTCTATCGCCAGAACGGTCTGCAGTACCTGCCGTTCAACTCCCTCTACCAGCTCGCCGTCGACCGTTCCGCCGGGCGGCTCGACGACGCGGATGCCCTCCTGCTCATCCCCGACCTGTTCACCTACTGGCTGAGCGGCGAGCAGGTCGCCGAGCGCACCAACGCGTCGACCACCGGCCTCCTGACACCCGACGGCGGCTGGAACACCGGCCTGATCGACGCCCTCGAACTGCCGCGAAGCCTGTTCCGGCCCGTCGTCGAGCCGGGGACGATCGTCGGCCCGCTCGCGCCGAGCCTCCGGGCGGAGCTTCAGGTCAGTGGCTACGGGCCGCGCGTCACGACCGTCGGATCGCACGACACCGCATCCGCCGTCGTCGCCGTGCCCATGCACGCGGAGACGGCCGCCTACATCTCGTGCGGGACCTGGGGACTCGTCGGTGTCGAGCTCGAAAGCCCTGTGCTCACCGACGACGCGCGGGCGGCGAACTTCACCAACGAGGGCGGTGTGGATGGGCGGGTACGCTTCCTCCACAACGTCATGGGACTGTGGCTGCTGAGCGAATCGATCCGCACCTGGCAGTCCCAGGGCCTCGATGTCGAACTGGTCGACCTGCTCGATCGCGCCGAGGCACACGCCGACCGCGTGCCTGTCTTCGACGCGAACGATCCCCGGTTCCTCGCGCCGGGCGACGTGCCCGCCCGCATCGCCGACTGGTGCGCCGAGCGCGGTCTCGCCGCCCCGAGCAACCCGGTGGAGTATGTGCGAAGCATCGTCGAAAGCCTCGCGGATGCGTTCGCCTCCGCCGTCCGGACGGCCGCCGACCTTTCCGGGCGCAGCATCGACACCGTGCACATCGTCGGCGGCGGCGCGCGCAACCGGCTGCTCTGCCAGCTCACCGCCGACCGCAGCGGACTGCCCGTGCTGGCCGGCCCGGTCGAAGCCACCGCCATCGGCAACGTCCTCGTCCAGGCGCGGGCACAAGGCCTCGTCGACGGCGACCTGGAATCGTTGCGCGGCCTCGTCATCCGCGCCCACCACCCGCTGCGCTACGCGCCGCGCCCCGTCCGCACCCACTGACCCGCGTCAGCCCGTCCGCACGTGCCCCCGCCCCGCCGAGAATCACCCGGCGCGCCCAGATGACTCGGCACACCAGTGATTTTCGGCGAGAACGGCGACTCTCGGCGGGAAGCGGCGGGAAGGGGGCGGGAAGCCGCGGGAAGCGGCGGGCAAGGGCGCTCAGTCGAGGTGGAAGTACTCGGTGAGCTGCACCATCGTGCGGTCGGGCTCGACGTCGTCGGCGAAGAACTCGGCCATACCGGCCTGCCAGCGAGCGTTGACGGGTCGCGCCGCCATGGCGGCGACCGCGCGCTCGAAGTCGTCCGTTTCGAGGTAGCCGACGACCAGCGCATTCGGCCTGTCGACGAAGAGCGAATAGTTCGACCATCCGGTCTCGCGCAGCGCCTCGAGCATCTCGGGCCACACGGTCTCGTGCGCGGCGAGGTAGTCGCCGACGCGGCCGGGCTTGAGGCGCATGGTGAAGCACACGCGCCGGGATGCGCTTCCAGGCCTGCTCGTCACAGGGGTCTCCAGACTCCAGAGGGCGTTCAAATGAAACGTTCAAATATCAGGATCGGGAGCACTCTAAACCGACGCACGCACTCGGGTCAAGCTGGGAAATTGGCTCCGATCCGGTCGTCGTCGGTCAGCGGATGCGCGGAGCCAGCCGCCCGCTCGCCGGTACCCGATAACAAATTGAACGATTCATCAGGCAGACGTGCAAGAATCGCCGTACATCCACCTTCGATCTCGAGGAGAGCGACATGCCGTCGGTCAGCGTCCGAGACGTCGCCGCCCTTGCAGGAGTCTCCGTCGGGACCGTGTCGAACGTCCTGAATCGCCCTGACAAGGTGGCGGACGACACCGTCAGCCGCGTGCAGCTCGCGATCCAGAAGCTCGGTTTCGTGCGCAATGACGCCGCCCGTCAGCTCCGGGCCGGCCACAGCCGGGCGATCGGGCTGGTCATCCTCGACGTGGGCAACCCGTTCTTCACCGATCTGGCGCGTGGCGCGGAAGACCAGGCGTCCGCGGCCGGATATTCGATCATCCTCGGCAACAGCGACGAGAAAGCCGAACGCGAATCCGCCTACCTCGACCTCTTCGAAGAGCAGCGTGTTCGCGGGGTCCTGATCTCACCGTTCGGCGATATCGAGCCTCGACTCCGCCGGCTGAGGGACCGCGGTATCCGCGCCGTGCTCGTCGACCGGACCAGCGCCGACACCTCCTTCAGCTCCGTCTCCGTCGACGACGTCGCCGGCGGCGCGCTCGCCGTCGAGCACCTGATCGAGACGGGCCGGCGGCGCATCGCGTTCGTCGGGGGGCCGTTCGAGATCCGGCAGGTCGCCGACCGGCTCGAAGGGGCGCGGGCTGCCGTCGCGCGCCACGAAGGCGTCTCCCTCGAAGTGATCCCGGTGTCGGCGCTGAGTGTCGTCGAAGGCCGCCTTGCCGGGGAGTCGATCGTCGCACGTGCGCACGACGAGCGTCCCGACGCGCTGTTCGCGGCCAACGACCTCATCGCGACCGGGCTCCTCCAGGCGCTGTTCATGCGCGGGACCGTCCGCGTCCCTGACGAGGTCGCGCTCATCGGCTACGACGACATCGACTTCGCGAGTGCCGCCGTTGTGCCGTTCTCGTCCATTCGGCAGCCCAGCGCGCTCATCGGCGCGACCGCGGTGCAGTTGCTGCTCGACGAAGCCGGCGACGCCGAGCTCAAGCCGCGGCAGGTGGTGTACCAGCCCGAGCTGGTCGTGCGGGCGAGCACGCGAGCGTAAGCGCGTGCCGCTCCGCGCCCCGCGCGGCTCCGCTCCGCCGCCGCGCCGCGCGGCTCCGCTCCGCGCCCCGCGCGGCTCCGCTCCGCCGCCGCCGCTCCGCGCGCCGCGCAGCGCCGCGCCGCCGAGAGTGCCCGTTCCGGCCGAGAACGTCTGCTCTGCCGGGCACACTCGCCCGCAACGGGGACTCTCGGCGGCAGGGCACGTGGCCGCACGGCACTCGGCAGCGCAACACGCGGCGCCCGGGGCGCGCCCCGGGCAGCCGGCTCAGGCGCGTTGCGCCGCCGCCTCGCCTGCGCCGAGCGCCTCTTCCACGTCCTCGCGATCGCCGAGGACGAACTGCAGGCGCCACGAGCGGAACTCCACCCGCAGGTTGCGGTATTTGATCAGGTAGAACACGCCGACCAGTGCGGCCGCGAATCCGGATGCTGCAGCGACGCCGAGCGCCCAGCGCGGGCCGAACGCATCCGCCACCCACCCGACGACGGGTGCTCCGATCGGGGTTCCGCCCATGAAGATCGCCATGTAGATCGCCATCACCCGGCCGCGCAGTTTCGGTTCTGTCGTCATCTGCACGACGCCGTTCGCCGTCGTCATCAGGGTCTGCGATGCGATTCCCACTGCGACGAGCGCGACGGCGAAAAGCCAGTAGTTCGGCATCAGGGCGGCGATGGCGCAACCCGCGCCGAAGAACGCGGCCCCCGCGAAGAGCAGGGCGACGCGCGGCCGTTCCCGCCGCGCCGAGAGGAGAGCGCCGACGACCGACCCGATCGCCATGATCGACGACAGCAGCCCGAATTCGCCGGCCCCCTTGTGGAACACGCTCACTGACATCGTCGAGATGAAGATCGGGAAGTTGAGGCCGAACGTCCCGATCAGGAAGACCATGATGAGGATCACCTTGATATCGGGCCGCTTCCACACGTAGCGGAAGCCTTCGGCCAGCCCGCCCCTTGTCCGTCTCGCGCGTGGCGCCGGGTGCAGTTCGCGGATGCGCAGGAACTTCAGCGAGAGCAGCACCGCCCCGAACGTGGCTGCGTTGATGAGGAACACCCAGCCGGCGCCGACCGCGGCGACCATGAGCCCTGCGACCGCCGGCCCGATCATGCGGGCGACGTTGAACGAGGCCGAGTTGAGTGCGACGGCGTTCGACAGGTTGGGGCCTTCGACGAGTTCGGACACGAAGGTCTGGCGCGCGGGAGCGTCGAACGCGGCGACGCAGCCGAGCAGCAACGCGAAGACGTACACCTGCCAGAGCTGCACCTGGCCTGTGACGGTCAGGATGCCGAGCCCGAGCCCGAGCGCCCCCATGATCCCCTGCGTCGCCATCAGCAGCTTGCGGCGGTCGAGGTGATCCGCGGCGAACCCGGTGACGGGGAGCAGAAGCAGTTGCGGGCCGAACTGGAGTGCCATCACGAAGCCGACGGCGGTGGCGTTGTTGTGGGTGAGCTGGGTGAGGACGATCCAGTCCTGCGCGGTGCGCTGCATCCAGGTGCCGACGTTCGACACGAGCGCCCCTCCGGCCCAGATGCGATAGTTGATGCCGTTCAGCGAACGGAACATGGCACTCACGAGTCGGCGAGCTCCCGCATGATCGCGGCGGCGTCGGCCAGGGTGCGGCGCTGTTCCGGCGTGAGTGTGCGCAGCCGCTGGTAGAGCCAGGCGTCGCGTCGCCGCCGGGTCTCTGCGACCAGTTCGCGCCCCTTCTCTGTGGGCGTCACGACGACTTTGCGCCCGTCGGCGGGGTCGGCGACGCGGACGATGAATCCGGAGTCGGCCAGGCAGTTGACGGTGCGGTTCATGGATGGCGGCGTCACACGTTCGCGTTCGCTGAGTTCCCCGAGCGTGTGGGCGCCTTCACGCACCAGGAGGGCGAGTGCCGAGATCTGGGCGTCGCTCACCTCGTCGTCTGCTTTCTCTGCTCGCAGCCGGCGTCCGAGCCGGGCGACTCCGATGCGCAGGGCGGTGCTGAGGTCGTGGGTCGATACGCGCTTCGGCCGATCGGTAGCGATGGTGCTGACGGGGGTGCTGCTCATATTCGTTAGCCTAACAAATTAGTCTTGCTAAATAAACCGGTCGGGATGTCGCTCGCCGCGAACAGGCGCGATACGACAGAATGAGCGCGTGCCCACCTTCACCGACGAACACGGCATTGCCATCACGTATGACGTCTGGCCCGTGTCGAACCCCCGCGCCGTCGTCCAGATCGCCCACGGAGTGGGTGAACACGCCCAGCGTTACGCGCACGTGGCCGCACACCTCAACGGCGACGGGTTCGCCGTCTACACCGACGACCACCGCGGGCATGGCCGCACCGGCATGCAGCAGTGGGGTGGCGACAGCAGTCGTCTCGGGCGCCTCGGCCCGGGCGGTCTGCGCGCGGCCACCGCTGCCGTGCACCAGTTCAGCGGGATCATCCGCGCCGCGAACCCGGGGCTTCCGCTCGTCATCCTCGGGCACAGCTGGGGCTCGTTCATGGTGCAGCTGATCCTCAACAGGTTCGCCGCCGAATATGACCTCGCGGTGCTCTCGGGCAGCGCATACCGCATCCCCGGTTACCTCAACAGCGGCGACCTCAACAAGCGCTACGCGAACACCGGCACGACGGGGATGGAGTGGCTCAGCCGCGACCCCGCCGTCGCCCAGGCGTTCCTCGACGACCCGCTCACCACATCCGTCCCGCTCGCGAAGCTGTTCGGCCCAGCCGACACGCTGCGCCTCATCGGCCGGCCGGCACGCCACCTGGCCCGCGACTTGCCGCTGCTCCTCCAGGTGGGCGGCGGCGACCCTGTCGGCGGCGAGCGGAGCGTGCGGAGACTGGAGCGAGCGTACCGCGAGCGTTCCGGGCTGACGGATGTGACGACGATCGTCTATCCGGATGCGCGCCACGAGATCTACAACGAGACCAACCAGGCCGAGGTGATGGCCGACCTGACCGCTTGGCTGGATGCTCGCATCGCGCGACGCTGACCGCATCCGCTGTAGCTGCTGACGCCGCTGCGCGCCGTTCGTAATACAGGAGATCGTGTGACAGGTGTGGCTAGCGGGCCGGCACACGAAGAAGAAGCCCTGATGGGATGCGCGGCCCAGCCCCGAAGGCCCCGAAAACTCCTGAATTGCGAACCGCGAAGGTCCCAGCAGAGGGCGCCCGCAGTCGGCGCGTCGGCCGGGCATAGGCTTGAGCCATGCACGGTGAATACAAGGTCCCTGGCGGCAAGCTCGTCGTAGTCGACCTCGAGGTCGTCGGCGGCGCGATCGCCGAATTCCACCTCTCCGGGGACTTCTTCCTCGAACCCGACTCCGCTCTCGAAGCGATCGACCGGGCCGTGAACGGCCTCTCGGCTGAAGCGGATGCAGCCACGATCGCCGCCGCGGTCAAGAGCGCGCTGCCGCAGGACGCCATCCTGCTCGGGTTCTCGCCGGAGGCCGTGGCTGTCGCGATCCGCCGGTCGCTCGCCAAGGCGACCAGCTGGCGCGACTACGACTGGCAGCTCGTGCACTCGAAGGCGGTGCCGCCGGTGATGCAGATGGCACTGGATGAGGTGCTCGCGACCGCGGTCGGCGAAGGCCACCGCCAGCCCACCCTGCGCATCTGGGAATGGGATGAGCCCGCCGTCGTGATCGGCAGCTTCCAGTCGGTGAAGAACGAGGTCGATCCCGTCAACGCCGAGAAGTACGGCTTCGACGTCGTGCGCCGCATCTCGGGCGGCGGCGCCATGTTCATGGAGGCCGGGTCGGTCGTCACCTACTCGATCTATGCTCCCGCCGACCTGGTGCAGGGGATGAGCTTCGCCGACAGCTATGCGTTCCTCGACGAGTGGGCGATCGTCGCGCTCAAGTCTCTCGGCATCGACGCGTTCTACCAGCCGCTCAACGACATCACGAGCCCTCACGGGAAGATCGGCGGCGCCGCGCAGAAGCGTCTCGGGTCGGGCGCCGTGCTGCACCACGTCACGATGAGCTACGACATGGACGGCCAGAAGATGACCGAGGTGCTGCGCATCGGCCGCGAGAAGATCAGCGACAAGGGCATCGCCAGCGCGGCTAAGCGCGTCGATCCGCTCCGCAGCCAGACGGGGCTGAGCCGCGCCGAGATCATCGACCAGCTGAAGGCGACCTTCACCAACCTGTACGGGGCGACGCCGGGCGACATCACGCCGGAGGAGTACGCGGCCGCCGAGAAGCTCGTCGCCGAGAAGTTCGGCACCGACGCGTGGCTGTACCGGGTTCCGTAGCGGGTTCCCGGGCTGTGGGATTCAACCGGCCCGCGCATCCCGCATCCGCGCATCCTGCGCATCCCGCGAGTTCGGCGCATCCCGCCACATCGTCGTCACCGTGGCGTCGTCGATGACGGCCTGGAAGCGGCCGATGGGGCGGAATCCCGCGCGTTCGTAGCGGTGGTCGTTGGCCGGGTTCGTCGATTCGAGGTAGGCGGGGAGCCCGTCGGCGTCGAAGGCGGCCAGGTTGTCGGCTAGCAGCTGCTGCCCGATCCCTAAGCCGCGATGGTCCGGATGCGTCGCCAGCAGGCTCAGGTACATGTGCGGCGGGCCGTCGGGGTGGCTGGTCTCGAAGCGCTCCCACAGCACGTCGTAGGCGCGGGCGTGCTCGGGCGAGAGGTTCGCGGCGATGAGCTCGTCGACCTCCTGCTGCTGTTCGGCGGTGAGGTCGCCCGCACCCGGCGGGAGCCAGACCGCGACCGTCGATGCGTCGTCGGCCATGAACACGGTCGAATAGCGGACCGCTCCTTCGACGTAGAGCTGCCAGAACCGTCGGCAATGAGCGGTGCCGCCGTCGGCCCCCACGAGCGCCACGCCCCAGATCGGATCGTCGCGAAAGGCGAGCGTGATCGTCTCTGTGACAGCGTCGACGTCGACTGCGGTTGCAACCCGGAAGTCCATGCCGAAACTGTACGCGCCGCCGACCGTCGACCGGCGTTCCGTGACAGCACGGAGGTGACATTCATTCAGGTCACGTACCCTTGTGCCTGTGAACTGGTGGATCTTCGGCTCAATCGCGGCAGCGCTCGTGCTCGGCTTCATCGCGGTGCAGCTCGGCTGGGTCGACCTCTCGAACAAGTCGAAGAAGGCCGGCGGCTCGAGCTCGAGCATCGTCGGAATCGGTGACGAAGTCTTCGCGCCGACACGTCACGAGGCCCAGGTCGAACTGGATCGGCAGACGATGCTGCCGGCCCCGGCTCCCGTCGCCGGCGACGGCGACAAAGGGATCTTCGACGGCAAGATCCGCATCGACCTGCGCTGATCGTCGAAAACTGCGGGTGCCCATCCGGTCGACCCGCACTTTCTGCGTAATCGGCCCATCATCCCAGCGACTGAGCGGGTCAGCGACTCAGCAGGTCGCGGTACTCCGGATGCTCACGAAGCCAGTGACGCACGTACGGGCATGACGCGACCAGGCGGCGATCGCTGTGTTCGCGCACGTCGTCGAGCGCGTACTGCACGAGGATGCTCGCCAGGCCGCCTTCCCGGTGTTCCGGGTCGATCTCCGTGTGGTAGAAATCGATCTCGTCGCCCTGAATGTGGTATTCCGTGAACCCGGCCTGCTCGTCGTCCTTGAAGATGACGTAACGGTTGAGTTCCGGTTCATTCCTGACCGTGATGCCCATGGCACGAGCGTAGCGGGAGCGCTGCGAGAATGGGTCCATGCCCGCCGCCTGGACACCCGAGTCGTCGAGCAGAGTCGTACACGCCGACAACCTCGAGGTGCTGCGCGCCCTGGATGACGCATCCTTCACGCTCATCTACCTCGACCCTCCGTTCAACACCGGCCGCAAGCAGGCGAGGCAGACGACGACGTCGGTGCGCAGCGACGGCGGCGCCGGCTCCGTGACGGGCTTCAAGGGGCAGAGCTACGAGCGGATCAAAGGCGACCTGCTGCGCTACGACGATCGTTTCGACGACTACTGGGAGTTCCTCGAACCGCGGCTGATCGAAGCCTGGCGGCTGCTGGCCGACGACGGGACCCTCTACCTGCACCTCGACTACCGGGAGGCGCACTACGCGAAAGTGCTGCTCGACGCATTGTTCGGTCGGGAGTCGTTCCTCAACGAGATCATCTGGGCCTACGACTACGGTGCGAAGTCGAAGAACCGCTGGCCGACCAAACACGACACGATCCTCGTCTATGTGAAGGACCCGGCGCGCTACTACTTCGACTCGACCGCGGTCGACCGCGAACCGTACATGGCCCCCGGTCTCGTGACGGCGGCGAAGGCGGAGCTCGGCAAACTGCCGACGGATGTATGGTGGCACACGATCGTCTCGCCCACCGGCCGGGAGAAGACCGGCTACCCCACCCAGAAGCCGGAAGGCGTGCTGCGCCGGATCGTGCAGGCGTCCAGCCGCGAAGGCGACTGGGTGCTCGACTTCTTCGCCGGCAGCGGCACCACCGGGGCGGTGGCCGCCTCCCTCGGGCGCCGCTTCGTGCTCGTGGACCGGAACTCCGAGGCGATCGAGGTCATGCGCGAGCGTTTCGCCGCTGTTCCCGGTGTCGAGTTCGTGTGAGCCGGTGGGCAGCCCTCACCTGAGGTGGGCGTTCACCTGAGGTAGGTGGCGAAGAACGCCTCGATCCGCGACCACGCGTCGGCCGCCGCCTCCGGGTCCGGACCGATTCCGAGGATCGCGTGCATGATCGGCAGGAGGGCACGTGGACCTTCGTCCTCCTCATTCAGGAACGAATGCCCCGCCTGGGGATACTCCTTCACGTCGTGCGGGATCCGGTTGCGGGTGAGCAGGGCGTCGAGTTTCGCCGCAGCGCCCTTCAGTGATGAGTCTCGGCCACCGTAGCTCGCGACAATCGGGCAGGCGTCGGCGAGGACCGCATCCGCATCTTTCGGGAACCGCCCGTAATTGACCGACGAGACGTCGTAGCGGGTGCCGCTCGCCAGCGCGAGCGCGAAGCCACCGCCCATGCAGAACCCGATCACGCCGACCTTGTCCGTGGTGTCAGGGCGTGCCAGGAGCATCCGGCGCGCCGCCTCGATGTCCTGGAAGGCGCGGCCGCGTCCGGCCGACAGCGCACGGAAGGTCGCAATCAGGCAGGTGCGTGCGCTGCCCTCGGAGAAGAGGTCCGGCATGATCGCGAGGTAACCGGCCTGCGCCATCCGCTGCACCTGGCGCCGCATGTTCTCGTTGATGTCGTACGCCTCGTGAACGAGGACCACTCCCGGCCACGGCCCGTCGCCCTCAGGGACGGCCATGACACCGCGCAGGTTGGTGCTGGTTCCCTCGACATCCGACGGGATGTCGATGTCGACGACAGTCGGGACTGATGAGGTCATAGCTGATTCGACCACGAAAACGTGCAGCGGTGCATCCGTCGTCCAAACATTCACAGGGTTCATGTGAAAGGCTCATACATATGCGAATCGGTACGCAGCTGCGCGCTACTCCCTTTCTTCTGGGAGCCCTCGCGTCAGCTGCCGTCTTCGTCGCCGTGTACCTCGTGTTCGTGCGCAGCTACATGGGCCAGGTCGTCGACGAACGGGCGTTCGCCGGGGCGGATGTCTGGAAAGGCAGCCTTGTCGACTTCGCGCACAGCTTTCTGAACATCCTGCCGATCGCCGCCGTGGTCGTGGCCTCCATCATGGTCATCATCATCGTCGTCGTGCGCCGGAACTGGCTGGTGTTCGTGGTCGCCGTCGCTGCTGCCGTCCTCGCGAATCTGAGCACCCAGGTGCTCAAGTACGGCATCCTCAGTCGACCCGAGAAGGGCGTCGACGTGCTCAGCAATTCGCTGCCGTCCGGGCACACGACGGTGGCCGCATCCGCTGCGCTGGTCGTCTTCCTGGTGACGAGCCCGCGGTTCCGGCCGCTCGCGGCGGTCCTCGGGTCGACGTTCTCGATCGTTACAGGGGCATCTACGCTTGTCGAGCAGTGGCACCGGCCCAGCGACGTCGTCGCCGGCCTGCTCGTGGTCTCGTTCTGGGGTTGCCTGGCCGGATGCGCGCTCGCCTGGCTGCACGTCCGCACCGCCGAAATCCCGGTGCGCGCAAAACTCTGGCCGCTGTTCTGGGTCGCGGTGGGCCTGGCTGTGGTCGGCATCATCTCGCTGATCGTCACGTACATCTCCGCCCAGAGCGGAGGCAGCCACCTGTTCGTGGCGTACGTAGGCGGAGTCGCCGCGATGGGAGCGGTCGGCTTCGCGATCGCCGTCGCCGGCAACCGCCTCTTCGCCGCGCTTCCGTAGCGCGGCCCGGCGAGTGTCACCGGCGCAGCCGAGTGTCATGGGCAGAGAGGTGACACTCGGCGAGAAGGATGACTCTCGCGGAAGTTGCTGCCGAGTGACCGTTCCGGGCGAGTGCGACAGCTGCACCGAGCACACTCGCCCAGAACGGGCGTGCTCGCCCGGGCGGGCGGGCCGACCGCCCGGCCCGGCCCGGCGCGTGTCACCGGCGCAGCCGAGTGTCATGGGCATAGAGGTGACACTCGGCGAGAAGGACGACTCTCGCGGAAGTTGCTGCCGAGTGACCGTTCCAGGCGAGTGCGACAGCTGCAGCGAGCACACTCGCCCGGAACGGGCGCCCTCGGCCGGGCGCGTGTTACGTGCTCTGCCGCACGACCAGCTCGGTCGGGAGCATCGTGACACGGTCGACGGCCGTGCCCGACATGAGCTTCACGAGCACGCGCGCCATCGTCTCGCCGAGGCCGATCGACGGCTGGTGGACCGTCGTCAGCGGCGGCGTCGCCGTCAGGCCGAAGTAGTCGTCGTCGTAGCCCACGACCGCGATGTCTTCAGGGATGCTCAGCCCGGCCTCGTGGATCGACGCGTACGCCCCGGCCGCCATCTGGTCATTGGCGGCGAACAGCCCGTCGATCGGCGCGCCACGGTCGAGCAGGCGCTTCATGGCCTCGCGCCCGGACGTCGGCGAGAAGTCGCCGTATTCGATGAGCGACTGGTCGAGGCCGTGCGCCTCCATCGCCCGCCGCCATCCGGTGAGACGGTCGAGACCGGCCGGCATGTCCTGCGGCCCCGTGATGATGGCGATGTTGCGCCGCCCGCGGGCGATCAGGTGCTCGGTCGCCCCTGCCGCTCCAGCGACGTTGTCGACGTCGACGAAGTACGACCCCTGCTCCGCATCGCTGACCGGCCGGCCACCGAACACGACAGGGAGCGACTGCCCCAGGTGCGCATACGAGTGGTCGCCCGAGTGGTGCGAGACGATGAGCGCGCCGTCGACGTTGCCGCCCATCAGGTAACGGCGGGTCTTGTCGGCTTTGAACTCCGACGAGATGACCATGTTGAGGGTGTACTCGGTCTCGGCGAGCTGCAGCGCCGCGCCTTGCACGATGGATGCGAAGAACGGGTCGGCGAAGACCTTGGCCGTGGACTCGGGTACGACGAGGGCGACGACCTGGGTCCGTTTGCTCGCCAGGGATCGCGCAGCGCGGTTGGGAACGTAGTTGAGATCGGCGATGGCTTTCGTGACCGCTTCGGTGACCTCAGGTGTGACCTTGGTCGAACCGTTGACCACGCGGGACACGGTCGCGCGCGAAACCCCGGCCAGAGCCGCTACCGCCTCGAGCGTCGGCACTGCGTGGCTGTCGAGCTTCTCCGAGGTCATCTCGTGGTTCCTCCCGGTCCGGTTTCCATGTTAGGCGTCTGCTGGGAGGGCGCTCGCGAACCGCGCGGCCGCTGCGGTCGCCGCGTGCGCCCGCTCGATGATCGCTGCGTATTCGAGACCGCTGTCCTTCACGGTCCGCTCCTGGGTCTCGTAGTCGACGCGGATGATCCCGAAGCGCTTGTTGTAGCCCCACGCCCATTCGAAGTTGTCGAGGAGCGACCACACGAAGTATCCGCGCACATCCGCTCCCTCGGCGATCGCGTCGCCGACCGCCGCGATGTGAGCCCGAATGTACGACGCTCGCTCGGTGTCGTGAACCCGTCCGTCCGGCGAGAGCTCGTCGTCGTAGCACGCACCGTTCTCGGTGATGTACAGCGGCGGCAGGGTCGGGTAGTCCCGGCCGAGTCGCACGAGCAGACTGCGCAGGCCGTCCGGGTTGACCTCCCAGTCCATGGCGGTGCGGGGGAGCGGTCGCGGCGGAAAGCTGACGTGCTCGCTGCCGGGGAACGGTGAGCCTTTGGGCCGGTCGGTCGGCTGCAGGCCGCCGGGAGCATCCGGCTGGGGATGACCGCTGACGTTGTCGTCGTGGTAGTGGTTGACCCCGATGAAGTCGATGGGCTGCGCGATGAGCTCGAGGTCGCCGTCTTCGATGACCTCGGAGAGCCCGAGGCCCGCAACGTCGACGAGCAGGTCTTCCGGGTACCGGCCGAGCAGGACCGGCTCCACGAACATCCGGTTCCAGAGGGCGTCGATGCGCCGCGCCGCCTCGAGATCGACCGGGTCGGCGGGGTCGTTCGGCACCGCGTTGGTCAGGTTGAGGGTGATGCCGAACCGGAGGTCGGCCGCTTCCGCGTCGCCGGCGGCAGCACCCGAGCGCTCGCGCAGGCTCTGGATGGCGAGGCCGTGGGCGAGGTGCTGGTGATGCACGGCGGCGAGGGCTGCGCGTCCGTCGGTGCGGCCGGGCGCGTGCTCGCCGGCTCCGTACGCGATGAGGGATGAGCACAGCGGTTCGTTGAACGTCGTCCAGTGGGTGACCCGGTCGCCGAGCGCGTCGTAGACGGCCTCTGCGTAGTCACGGAACCGGTACGCCGTGTCGCGGTTCGCCCATCCGCCCCGCTCTTCGAGGGCTTGCGGCAGGTCCCAGTGGTAGAGCGTGAGCCAGGGGAGGATCCCCGCGTCGAGCAGTTCGTCGACGAGACGACTGTAGAAGTCGAGGCCAGCGGCGTTGACGTGACGATCGCCGGGCTTCACCCGCGCCCAGCTTGTGGAGAACCGGTACGAGTCGAGGCCGAGCCCTTTCATGAGGGCGACGTCTGCGGGCATCCGGTGGTAGTGGTCGACCGCGATTTCGGGCGTGTCGCCGTTCGCGACGGCTCCCGGCACGCGCGCGAAGTGGTCCCAGATCGAGTCCTCTTTGCCGTCTTCGTGGGCGGCGCCTTCGATCTGGGCGGCGGCGGTGGCCGACCCCCAGATGAAGCCGTCCGGCCACCGGTCGAGTGCGATGTCGGTCATGCCTAGCCTTTCACCGCGCCCGCCATGATGCCCGAGACGAGCTGTTTTCCGGCGAGGACGAAGAGGATGAGGAGGGGGATCGTGGCCATCACCGCTCCGGCGAGCACGATCGAGTAGTCGACGTATTTGGCGGATTGCAGCTGGCTCAGCGCGACCTGGAGGGTCGGGTTCTGCGGTACCACGAGCAGCGGCCAGAGGTAGTCCGTCCAGGCTGTCATGAAGGTGAACAGCCCGAGGATCGCCATCGCCGGCCGCGCTGCGGGTACGCCGACGTGCCAGAACGTGCTGATCATGTTCGCCCCGTCGACGCGAGCGGCTTCGATGAGCTCGTCGGGGATGACGTCGACGAGGTACTGCCGCATGAAGAAGACGCCGAACGCCGTGACCAGGGTCGGGATGATGACCGCGCCGAGTGTGCCCGTCCAGCCGAACTGCTTCATCACCATGAAGAGGGGGATGATGCCGAGCTGGGTCGGGACGGCGAGGGTCGCGATGACGAAGACGAGAAGCCCTTCGCGCCCGCGGAAGCGCAGCTTGGCGAAGGCGTAGCCCGCAAGCGTCGAGAAGAAGACGACGGACAGCGTGATCACCGACGAGACGATGATGCTGTTGCCGAGGGCGAGCCAGAAAGGAACGGTGTCGAGCACCTGGCCGACGTTCTGCCAGAACAGGCCCCCCGGCAGCAGCGGCGGCCACGTCGCGGTCAGCACGGTGCTGGGGCTGGATCCGGCGACGAACGACCACCAGAGCGGGTAGGCGCCGCCGATGAAGACGGCGAGCAGCAGCCCGTAGGTGAGGAAGCCGGGGCGGCGATCGATGCCGAGGGCTTTGCGCCGGGGCGGGCGCGTCTTGGCGGGCGCGGCCTGTGCAGCGCGCGTGGATGCGGTGCTCATACTCTTTCCTCCTCGGCTGCTGCAGCGAGTGCGCGTGCGCCTTCTGCTTTGTCCGCCTGGCGTTGCGCGAGTCGCCTCGCCGTCCGCTTCCGGGTGACGCGCGCCTCGGTCGAGGCGATGCGCCGCGAGATGAGGAAGTTGATCACGCCGAAGATCACGATGATGAGGAACAGCATCCAGGCGATGGCGGATGCGCGCCCGAAGTTGCCTCGGTTGAAGGCCATGTCCCACAGGTAGAGCACGGTGGTCTGGTACTGCCGTTGAGGTCCGCCAGGCACGGCACTCGACGGGTTGAACAGTTTCGGCTCGGTGAAGATCTGGAGGCCGCCGATGGTGGCGGTGATGATCACGAAGATCATGGTGGGGCGGATGCTCGGGAGCGTGATCGAGAAGAACCGGCGGAACGAGCCGGCGCCGTCGAGCGCTGCGGATTCGTGGAGGTCGCGCGGCACGGCCTGCATGGCCGCGAGCAGGATGAGGGCGTTGTAGCCGGTCCAGCGCCAGTTCACCATCGTGGCGATCGCGACGTGCGAGGGGAACGTCTCGGTCTTCCACATGACAGGGCTGAGGTGGAAGGACTGCAGGATGTTGTTGATGAGGCCGTACTTCTCGTCGAACGCGCTGGAGAAGATCAGGGTCACGGCCACCGGGGTGACGACGTAGGGGATGAGGACGCTCATGCGCCAGAAGGTCTTCGCGCGGATGTTCTGGTCGAGGATCGCGGCGATGGCGACGGCGGCGATCAGCTGCGGGATCGCCGACAGCAGGAAGATGCTGATCGTGTTGAAGAGCGAGTTCCAGAAGAACGGGTCGCCGAGCTCTTTGACGTAGTTGCCGAGGCCCACCCATTCGCCGGGGCCGGTGAGCAGGTTCCAGTTGTTCAGCGAGACGACGAACGTGTAGCCGAGGGGGAAGAGCCCGACGAGGCCGAACAGGATGAAGAACGGCGCGACGTAGACGTACGGCGATGCCTTGACATCGAAGCGGCTGAGCTTCTGGCGGAACGCGAGCGGGGCGCGAGGGGATCGCTTCGCGCGGGATGCCTGCGCGGCCGGTCGCTCCGGCGGCTCCGTGCCCTGCACGGACGGGGTGACTGCGGTGGTCATGCGTGATTCTCCCAAGGATCGAGGCCCCCCGGAATCGGGTCTCCGGGGGGCCTCAGTGGAGCGGGTGTGATTGCTTGTCGACCGACTACTTGTTGACGACCAGCTGGTTGAGCAGCTTCATCGCATCTGCCCAGGCCTGGTCGGCCGTCTTCTTCTTCGAGTCGATCTCCTGGACGGAGGGGCCGAAGACCTGCGACTGGATGACCGAGTCGTCCGGGCCCTTGTACTGTGCGACGACGCCCTTCGCGCGCTCAGCCAGGATCTGGCCGACCGGTGCGTTGTTGAAGAACTTCGTCAGGTCGCTCGCACCGGTCACGCCGGGGTCGGACTGCGCCGCGGTCACCGACGGGAAGGTGCCTGCCGCCTGGAAGGTGGCGACCTGCGACGTGGCGCTGGTCAGCCAGGCTGCGAGGGCGGCTGCTTCCTTCGGGTGCTTCGACTGCTTGGGAACGGTCAGGAACGACCCGCCCCAGTTCGCTGCGCCACCGGGGAAGACGTTGGCGAAGTCCCAGCCGGTCGAGGCGTCACCGCCGCCGGCCTTGACCTGTCCCTGGACCACACCGAGCATCCAGCCCGGGCAGACGAAGGCGGCGAAGGTTCCGTCGGTGAAGGCCTTGCCCTTGCCCCAGTCCCACTGGGTCTGGTTGGCGGAGAGGCCGGCCGCAGCTCCTGCGCCGAGCTTGCTCCACAGGGCCTGCAGGTCGGCGTTGTTCTCGACGTTCAGCTTGCCGTCCTTGGTGTAGTAGCCCTCGGGCTGCTGGTTCACCATGGCGTTCCAGATGAAGCCGGACTGGTCGTAGAACGCCTTACCGGTCGCCTTGTGATACTGCTCGCCGACCGAGAAGAATTTGTCCCAGGTCGCGCTGTCGCCGCCGAAGAGGGTGGCGACGGCGTCGCGATCGCTCGGCAGGCCGGCCGCTTTGAAGAGCTTGCTGTTGTAGCAGAGCCCTTCCGGTCCGATGTCGGTGCCGTAGCCGATGATGCGGCCGTTCTTGTCGGTCGCCTGCTTCAGCTTCCAGTCGACCCAGCGGCTCTTGATGTCGTTGGCGCCGTAGGACTTCAGGTCGTTGAACTGGTCGGAGACCTGCATGACCTTGGAGAGCCAGCCTTCTTCGACGGCCTGGACGTCGGGGAGGCCGCTGCCGGCCGCTTCCTTCGTCTGCCAGTCGGTCAGGGCGTTGTCACCGGTGTCGATGTTGGTCGCCTTGACCTTGATGTTCGGGTGCTCCTTTTCGTACTGTGCGTACAGCTTGTCGAAGCCCATGGTGCCGAACGTGGTGACGGTCAGTGTGATCGGGTTCGTACTGCTGCCGCTGTCCCCGCTGCTGGATGAGCATCCGGCTGCGAGGAGAGCGAAGGATGCTGCGCCGGCGACGGCTGCAACGACCTTGGTGCGTCGTGAAAGTTTCACGGTCACTCCCTTGTGCGTGTGTGTGTGCGTGTGGTCAGGTGGTGAGCCGCTGAGAGCGCTCTCACCGAGATGCGTGAGAGCGCTCTCACGACTTGTGACACAACGTAGGCAAGGTGGTGGAGCGCTGTCAAGATGAATTTCGCTCACGCTTGCGTTCGGCGGATGTTTCGCAACATCGCGAGCTGTGAGAGCGCTCTCATGGATCCGCGGAAATTCAACGGAAAACCCCGGCCACACGACTCCTGGTGGGGAGTTGCAGCCGGGGCCGTCGTTACCGAATCGTGACCTATTCGGTGGCGGGAGTCGCCTTCGGGCGCTGCGCTCGAAGCGACGCGGTGTCCGCTCCTGGCTCGATCAGAGCACCGAAATCGTCGGCGGCGCGATGGGCGATGATGCCGGTGTCGTACTCCTCCGAGTCGATGTCATCCGACGCCGCACCGAGCACGCGGGCGACGACCGGAACCTTCTCCTCCTCGTCGTCCTCCATCGCCGCGATCCGCTCGGCCTCCTCCTTGTTGTCCGCAGCCTCCTGCAGCGCCGACTTGGAGCGCAGCGGGGGGGTCTTGAAGAACAGGGAGAGAACGAACGCGATGAGCACGACGAAGAGGGCGACCCAGTAGACCGTGACAGCTGAAGCGCTGAACCCTTGCAGGAACGGCTTGGCCAGACGCGGGTCGGCGCCGTTCAGGAACGACGTGTCGTCAAGCGCGCCGCCACCAGCGGCGTTCGCGGAGCTGGCGCTGCCCGAGGGGTTGGCCTTGATCTGGGCGATGACCTGGTCGACGACTGCCGCTCGTGTCTGGTCGTTGGACAGGTCGGTGCCGGGCGGTATGTTCGCCGTGATCTGAGCGACCTGCTTGTCGTAGACGAGCGCCATGATCTGCTTGTTCTCCGGCGCGTTGGCCACAGCAGGATCGAGCGCGGCGTTGAGCGCGGCAGACAGGGTCGCGTCATCCTTGAACGCCGTCGTGAGGTTCGTCGGGAATAGCGCGAACAGCAACGACAGCAGCACGGCCGTGCCGAGCGTTCCACCGATCTGACGGAAGAACGTCGACGCGCTCGTGGCCACACCCATGTCGCGCAGGCCGACCGAGTTCTGGCTGGCGATCGTCAGCGTCTGCATGAGCTGGCCGAGTCCGAGGCCGATCAGCAGCATGGCCCCGGCGATGAACCAGTACCCGGTGTCGTACTTGAGGAACGTCAGGTAGAAGAACCCGCCGGCGAGGAACGCGGTGCCCAGGATGGGGAACATGCGGTACCGCCCCGTTCGCGCGATGATCTGGCCGCTGGCGATCGAGGAGACCATGAGGCCGAGGATCATCGGCAGCAGCTGCAGGCCGCTCTCCGTGGGCGTGGAGCCGAGCACCAGCTGGAGGTACAGGGGCAGGGTCAGCATCGCGCCGAACATCCCGAAACCGACGAACACACCGATGATGGTCGCCATGGAGAAGGTGGGGGAACGGAAGAGCTTCAGCGGGATGAGCGCGTCGTCCTTCATCGCCATCTCGATGAGGATGAAGGCCAGGATGCCGACGGCGCCGATCACGTAGCAGGCGATCGCACCCGGGCTGTTCCAGCCCCAGGTGCGCCCCTCTTCTGCGACGAGCAGCAGGGGAACCAGGGCCACGATGACGGCAGTCGCGCCCCACCAGTCGATCCGCACGGAGTAGCGCTCGTGTTTCGGCAGGTGCAGGTATCGCAGCACGATCAACAGGGCGGCGATGCCGATCGGAACGTTGATGAGGAACACCCAGCGCCATCCGGCGATCCACAGGATCTGGTCCGCGCCGGCGAAGAGGCCGCCGACCAGCGGGCCGACCAGGCTCGAGATGCCGAAGACGGCGAGGAAGTAGCCCTGGTATTTCGCTCTCTCACGCGGGGCGAGCATGTCGCCCATGATGGCGAGAGGCATCGACATCAGACCACCGGCGCCGAGCCCCTGGATGGCCCGGAAGAACGCGAGCTCGACCATGGAGGTCGAGAAGCTGGCGAGGATCGATCCGATGATGAACACGACGATCGCGAAGATGAAGAGCGGGCGGCGTCCGTAGATGTCGGACAGCTTCCCGTAGATCGGGGTCGAAATGGTCGAGACGATGAGGTAGGCCGTGGTCACCCACGCCTGCTGGCTGAGACCGTGCAGGTCGTCGCCGATGGTGCGGATCGCGGTCCCGACGACGGTCTGGTCGAGGGCCGAGAGGAACATGCCCGCCATGAGGCCGAAGATCACGAAGAGGATCTGCTTGTGGGACATGATCCCCTGCGATGGGGCCGCTGGGGCGGCCGGAGTTGCTTGCGACATGTGTCCTCGAGTCAATGCTGGGAGGGGACGCCCGATCCACGGGCATCACACCGGTGTGGGCTCAGAAAATAGAAAATTGCGGAGACTGCAAAGTTACACCTCATGACGCCGACGCGCCAACCCCTCTCAGGTGACGCCGATGAATCTCGCGTACCGTTGAAGGACGGACGTCTCTCCCACCACAAGGTTTTTTCATGCGCTCTGGTCTGCCCCGTTCCACCCGTAGCCGATTTCTCGCCCTCGCCGGCGCCGTTGCCGCGACCGCTCTCCTGCTCACCGGATGCGCGGGCTCGAACGCCCCCGCCGCGGGAGGCAACCCCCCGGCGCCTGCCGCGGCATCCGCGCCCACCGCCATCACATCGGTCTCGCCGGCCACCGGGTCGGTCTCGGGCACCAACACGGTAACGCTGGCCGGAACCTCGCTGGCGAACGTGAAGTCGGTGACGATCGGCGGCCAGGCCGCCACGATCAGCTCGACCGGTTCCGACAAACTCGCCGTGGTCGTGCCGCAGGCCGCGTCGTTCCAGCCCAACAAGGTCGACATCGTCGTGCTGGGCGCCGGCGGCAAGCCGCTCGCAACCCTCGCCGGTGGCTACCAGTACCAGGTCATCACCCCAGTGGACAAGCAGCTCAACTACGCGATGCAGCACTGGAACAACTACAACACCGCCCAATACGGCGACCTCAACCCGGTCGGTGGCGACTGCGCAAACTTCGTCAGCCAGACCCTGATCGCACGCGGCTGGACCCAGAACGACGACTGGTACAACCGCGACGCCGCGGCGAGCTGGAGCCCCTCCTGGGGATACGTGCCCGCCATGGACAACTATTTCAGCAGCACGCCGAGCCTCGGCCTGCACGAATATCCGTTCGATGATCGCGACAAGATCAAGGTCGGCGACATCGTGATGTTCGACTGGAACGACAACGACTCTCTCGACCACGTGCAGATCGTCTCCCAGGTGATCCACCAGAACGGCAAGATCCTGATCAAGATGGTCGGCCACAACACCGACTCCGACTACCGCGACCTCGACACGGCGATCACGGTCGACCACCCGGGCGCCGTCGGCCACTTCTGGAGCTTCACCGCCTGATCCGGTGCGGACCGCGCGCGCCGGAGGCGTCTGTGAGGATTATTGGAGCCTGTCCCTCTAGTCTCATCACGTGACTTTCCGATCCACCCGCGCCGGCCTCGTGGCGGCCGTCCTGATCCTGGGACTGGCCGGCTGTTCGACCGGTGCCCAGCCGGGGGCAGAGCCGCCCCGCGCATCCGAGACCACGCCGTCGCCACTGTCGACCTCGACCGCCTCGGCGACGCCCGGACCTGCCCTGGGTGGCGCGTCGGCGTCGGACGGGCCTGTGCCGAGCACGGTGCCGTCGTCCGGTTCGACGGTCGGCCCGAGCGAGCCGCGCGAGGCACCGACGCCAGCAGCTCCGCCGGCTTTCGACAAGACGGCACGATCGGTCGACGACCCGGCGAGCATCTGGGTGGTGGTCAACAAGCCGCGAGCACTGAACCCGATCACGTTCGTTCCGACCGACCTGGTGTACCCCTCGGTCCGCTATGTGAACCGGCAGCCCATGCGGCGCGAAGCGGCCGACGCGCTCGTCGCGATGCTGGCGGCAGCGCGAGCGCAGTCCGGTCTCGAGTTCGCCGTGCAGAGCGCCTACCGCTCATTCCAGACCCAGACCGCCGTCTACAACGATGATGTCGCGCGCAACGGCCGCGCCTACGCGGACACTGATACCGCTCGGCCCGGCCACAGCGAACACCAGACGGGGCTGGCGATCGACCTCAGCGCTTCCCCGGCGAATTGCTCGCTGGCCGCCTGCCTCGGCTCGACACCCCACGGCCAATGGCTTGCGGCCAACGCCTGGCGGTTCGGTTTCCTCCTGCGCTACCCGGCAGACAAGGTCCCGGTCACCGGGTTCACGTATGAGCCGTGGCACTTCCGCTATATCGGCACCGAGCTCGCCGCCGAGCTCCACCGCTCCGGCGTCAAGACCCTCGAGGAGTTCTTCGGCCTGCCCGGCGGCACCGTCTACCACTGACTTCCGATCGTCCGCTGACTTCCGATCGTCCGCGCCAGGAATTCAGGAATTCGTGTGACAGAAGTGGCGGATGCGGCTGAATTTCCTGAGCGCCGTCGTTCGTAAAACAGGAGTTCGTGCGACGGATGGGGCGGATGTGGCCTGTCGGGCCCCCATCCGCTCGACTTTCGTCACTCCCGTCACACGATGTCCTGTTTTACGAACGCCGGACGGGTGTGACCGACTTCCGCGGCGGCCCCGCGCCGACCCGAGACCTTTTGGCAACGAAAGGGGACATGGCCTACCGCGAGAGCCGAGGCAAGGCGCTTACGCGGACCGCCGGCTCAGGCGCCGTCCAGCGCCCCGTCCACGATCGACTTCGCGTCGGATTGCACGCGCTTCAAGTGGTCCGCGCCCTCGAACGACTCCGCGTAGATCTTGTAGACGTTCTCCGTGCCGCTCGGGCGGGCCGCGAACCACGCGTTCGCGGTCTCCACTTTGACCCCGCCCAGCGCCGCGTCGTTGCCCGGCGCGCGGCTGAGCTTCGCCACGATCACCTCGCCCGCGAGCTCGGTCGCGCCGATCGCGTCGCCGTCGAGCTTGCCGAGTGCCGTCTTCTGTGCGGGGCTGGCCGGAGCATCCACCCGCTCGTAGACCGGGCTGCCGAAACGCTGGGTCAGCTCGCGGTAGTGCTGGCTGGGAGTCTTGCCGGTGGTCGCGAGGATCTCGCTGGCCAGCAGCGCGAGCAGGATGCCGTCTTTGTCGGTCGTCCAGACCGTTCCGTCGAAGCGCAGGAAGCTAGCGCCCGCGCTCTCCTCGCCGCCGAACCCGACGGAGCCGTCGATGAGACCGGGCACGAACCATTTGAACCCGACGGGCACCTCCCAGAGACGGCGGTCGAGGGATTCCGCGACGCGGTCGATGATCGACGACGAGACGAGGGTCTTGCCGACCGCCGCATCCGGCCGCCAGCCGCTCCGCGTGCGGAACAGGTAGTCGATCGCCACCGCGAGGTAGTGGTTCGGGTTCATGAGGCCGCCGTCGGGGGTGACGATGCCGTGACGGTCCGCATCCGCGTCGTTGCCGGTGAGGATGTCGAAGTCGTCTTTGTGCGTGAGGACCGACGCCATCGCCGACGGGCTCGACGGGTCCATGCGGATCTTGCCATCCCAGTCGAGGGTCATGAACGACCAGGTCGGGTCGACGTTCGGGTTGACGACCGTGAGGTCGAGCCCGTACCGCTCGCCGATCGCGGCCCAGTAGTTGACGCTGGCGCCGCCGAGAGGGTCGGCGCCGATGCGGATCCCGCTGACCGCGATCGCCTTGACGTCGATGATGTTCTCGAGGTCGTCGACGTAGGTGCCGCGGAAGTCGTAGGTCTCCACCCCGCTCGGCTCGCTCATCCGCACCCCGCGCATCTCGTCGGCGATGAGGTCGTTGGCGCGGGCGGCGATCCAGCTGGTCGCATCCGTGTCGGCAGGTCCGCCGTGCGGTGGGTTGTACTTGAAGCCGCCGTCGGCGGGCGGATTGTGGCTGGGGGTGACGACGATGCCGTCGGCACGGTCGGGGTGGCCGGCGTTGTTGTAGCGGAGGATCGCGTGCGAGAGCGCAGGGGTCGGGACCCAGTCGCCGAAGGCGTCGACGAGGACGCGCACTTCGTTGGCGACGAGCACCTCGAGGGCTGTCGTCATCGCGGGTCCGCTGAGCTCATGGGTGTCGGCGCCGAGGAACAGCGGCCCGTCGATCCCCTGGCCGGCGCGGTATTCGCAGATCGCCTGGGTGGTGGCGGCGATGTGGTTCTCGTTGAACGCGGTGTTGAGCGAGCTGCCGCGATGGCCGGAGGTACCGAAGACCACGCGCTGCTCCGGGATGCTCACATCGGGTTTGAGGTCGTAGTAGGCCGCCCGCAACGCGTCGATGTCGACGAGGTCGGATTCCTGGGCTGGTGTTCCTGCTCGATCGTTCATCCCCACAGTCAACCACCTTGGATAGGCTGTGGGCCATGCCCGAGACCGCCGATCAGCCGCCCATCGCGCCGGACCACGCCGGGGACCACGCGCCGGCCCACACCCCGCAGGACCACGCCGAGGTGTACAGCTTCCTCGGCCCGTCGGGCACGTTCACCGAGGCCGCGCTCGCGCAGGTTCCGCAGGCGAAAGGCAAGCACTGGCGTTCCGTGAACAACGTGGGAGAGGCACTCGGCGACGTCGTCGCGGGGCGCAGTGTCGCCGCGATGATCGCGATCGAGAACTCGATCGAGGGCGGCGTCTCGGTCGCACAGGATGCCCTGGCCACCATCCCCGATCTCCGCATCGTCGGCGAATACCTCGTGCCGGTCAACTTCGTGCTGGTCGCGCGGCCGGGCACGCGGTTGTCGGATGTGAAGGTCATCAACGCGCATCCGGTCGCCTACGCGCAGTGCCACCTCTGGCTCGACGCGAACCTGCCCGCGCATGGCCACCTTCCGTCGTCGAGCAACGTCGCGGCAGCGGCATCCCTGCTCGACGGAAGCCCGGCCGACGCCGCCATCGCGCCACCCGGAATCATCGATCACCACGACCTCGAGGTGCTAGCGGAGAACATCGGCGACAACCCCAACGCTGTCACGCGTTTCGTGCTGGTCAGCCGCGGCACGGCCATCCCCGCCCCGACCGGTGCCGACAAGACCAGCATCATCGCCGAACTGCCCGACGACCGGCCGGGAAGCCTCCTCGACCTGCTCGAGCAGTTCTCGACCCGCGGGGTGAACCTCAGCCTCATCGAGTCGCGGCCGATCGGCGATTCGCTCGGCCGCTACCGGTTCGTCATCGACGCCGACGGCCACATCTCCGACGAACGGGTGGCGGATGCGCTCCTCGGCCTCCGCCGGTTCAGCCCGGCCGTCATCTTCCTGGGTTCGTACCCGCGTGCCGACGGCCGCCACGTCGACTACGACCACCGCTATCGCGACGAGGTGTTCACCGAAGCGAGGGAATGGCTGAAAGGTCTCACCGCACCACCCGGCGAGTAGTCTGGCCTCGAGCGAGGAGGCTTCGTGGGGAACGACATCGACCCGAGATTCGACCCGGCGTTCCAGCGGGGGTACAAGCCCAAGCCGGGGGAGAGGCCGCGCACGCGCGTCCGGCCGCCGCAGCAGGTGACGAGTCCGCCCGGCACGAGCGCACCGACCCGCCCCGTTTCGTCCGCCTCAGACGAGGTTCCCTGGGCCGACGACGAACCCGAACCGGAGGTCGTGCCGGCCGCGCATGTGGTCGAGGTCGTGTCGGGCGGGGTCGTCGAGGAGGTCTACACCGACGAGGGGGTGCCGCTGCTCGCCGGGGTGGAGACCGCACCGCGCCGCAACCGGTACTTCCTCGCGCTCTGGGTGATGGGGGTCGGTTTCGTGGCTCTCGGCATCCTGCTGTACGTCATGTCGGTGGCGACGTCGTACACGACCACCAACACCAACGGGTCGGATGTGGTCCAACTCGTCTTCAGTCAGCTCGGCTGGATGCTCGCGGCGCCCCTGATCACGGTGGGGCTGCTCACCCTGGTGGTGCTGGTGCTCATCCAGGCACTCCGGCCGCGGGTGCGCCGGGACTGACGCGGCTCGCGCCGCGGGTGCCCTTGCGCGGCACCCGCACGACCAGCGCCTGCCGGCCGACGGTGAAATCGACGCCGAGCACCTCGCCGAACTCGTCGCCGTCGAGCTCGAAGGGCTCCGGCTCGTCGACCGAGAGCCGCACCGACCCGCTGCGGAAATACGTGAGTTCGGTGCGCCCGCCTCGCCGGTCGGCGGAGCGGATGATGCTGCGGCCGAGCGAACTGCGGCGCAGCACGCGGTTCTCCCAGGTGACACGGCTCCAGATGAACAGCCAGCCGAGCCAGGTCTTCGGCTGCATCACCGCGATGTCCAGCTCGCCGTCGTCGAGGATGGCGTCGGGGATGAGCTCGATGGCTCCCGGAAGGCTGCCGCAGTTCGCGACCAGGATGGTGCTCACGAGAGCGCTGCCCTCCTCGTTGCCGTCGAGCGAGTAGCCGACCCGCACCTTCGTGGTCTTCGGGAGTGCGCGGAACCCCCCATCCACGTAAGCAAGCCAGCCGAAATGCCGTTTGAGCGTCGAGTTCGTGTTGGCGATCAACGCGGCGTCGATGCCGAGTCCGGCCATGACGAGGAACGCGTGCTGGGTGTCGCCACCGCCGGGGCGGGTCAGGGAGGCGAGGCCGATGTCGATCGCGCGGTCGTCCCCCGCGAAAGCGATCGTGCAGGCCTCGTCGAGGTCGGTCAGCGGCAGGTTGAGATTGCGCGCCAGCAGGTTGCCGGTGCCCGACGGAAGGATGCCGAGCGAGGCATCCGAACCGTTCAGCGCCTCCGCCACGGCGCGAACAGTACCGTCGCCGCCCGCAGCGACGACGAGGGTCGCGCCCTGCCTCAGCGCTTCGCGCGTCTGCGACTGTCCGAGCTCGTGTTCGGTGGTCTCGAACCAGAGCGGCTCGCGCCACCCGGCATGCGTCGCAGCAGTGCGTACCGCTGCCTTGACCCGGTGGACATCCACCTTGACCGGGTTGTAGACCACCGCAGCCTGGTCGGATTCCTCCGAGCCCGGATCTTCCATGAGGCCACGGTACTCGTAACCCGGCGGCACCCGGCGCGCTCGGCCCCAGAACTAGACTGGCTCCCGTGATCGATCCTGTGCTGCTCCGCGAAAATCCCGACCTGGTCAAACGCTCGCAAGAGGCGCGGGGCGAATCCGTCGCACTCGTCGACGCAGCACTTCTCGCCGACGTCGAACGTCGTTCGGCGATCGCCGCGTTCGAAGAGCTCCGTGCGGAACAGAACCTCTTCGGCAAGAAGGTGGCCGCCGCCCCGAAGGACGAGAAGAAGGCACTCGTCGCGCAGGCGCAGGACCTCGCGGCGCGCGTGAAGGCGGCTCAGCAGGATGCGAACGAGGCCGAAGACGCGTTCGGTGTCGCCATCCGCGCACTCGGCAACCCGATCATCGACGGCGTGCCCGCCGGCGGGGAAGAAGACTTCATCACGCTCCGCACGGTCGGCGCGAAGCCGACGTTCGACTTCGAGCCGCGCGACCACCTCGAGCTCGGCGAACTGCTCGGCGGCATCGACATGGCGCGCGGGGCCAAAGTGTCGGGCGCGCGCTTCTACTACCTGAAGGGTGTCGTCGCCCGCCTCGAGATCGCGCTCATGAACATGGCGCTCGACCGGGCGCTCGCCGCCGGCTTCACACCGCTGATCACGCCGACCCTCGTCAAACCAGAGATCATGCAGGGCACCGGCTTCCTCGGCGCCCACGCCGACGAGATCTACTACCTGCCGGCCGACGACCTGTACCTCACCGGAACGAGCGAGGTCGCGCTCGCCGGCTACCACGCCGATGAGATCCTCGACCTGGCCGGGGGCCCCATCCGCTATGCCGGCTGGTCGACCTGCTACCGGCGCGAGGCGGGCTCGGGCGGCAAGGACACCCGCGGCATCATCCGGGTGCACCAGTTCAACAAGCTGGAGATGTTCGTGTACACGCTCCCCGAAGACGCCGAGGCCGAGCACACCCGCCTGGTCGGCTGGCAGGAGGACATGCTGCAGGCCCTGGGCCTCAGCTACCGGGTGATCGACGTGGCGGCCGGCGACCTCGGCTCGAGCGCCGCCCGCAAGTACGACGTCGAAGCCTGGGTGCCCACCCAGGACGCCTATCGCGAACTCACGTCCACCTCGAACTGCACGACGTTCCAGGCGCGACGCCTCGACATCCGCTACCGCACCGAGAGCGGCAAGACCACGCCTGTCGCGACCTTGAACGGCACGCTCGCGACCACGCGATGGATCGTGGCCATCCTCGAAACGCACCAGCGCGCTGACGGATCGGTCGTCGTGCCCGAGGCGCTGCGGCCCTACCTCGGCGGCCTCGACGTGCTCGAGCCGGTCGGCTAGATGGTGGCCGACGAACGTCTCCTGATCGCGCTCGACGTCGACGGAACACTGATCCACGAGGACGAGACAGTCGGTCGCGCCGTCGCCGACGCGGTGGCCCGGGTCCGGGAGGCGGGCCACGAGGTGATGCTCGCGACCGGTCGCAGCTGGGAGACCGCAGCACCCATCCACGAACGGTTCGGTCTCGACTCGGAGTTCGTCGTGTGCGCGAACGGGGCGCTGACGATGCAGCGCGACCCCGAGGCGCCCCTCGGCTACCGGCGCGAGTTCGTCGAAGTCTTCGACCCGTCCGACGTGCTCGAGATGATCCGGCCGCACCTGCCCAGCGGGAGCTTCATGGTCGAGGACCCGACCGGTTTCCGCCGGTACACCGCCGGCATGAGCGAGTGGGAGCTGGCCAACGGCGAAGAGGTGCCGTTCGAGGAGTTGTCCGCGCATCCTGCGACACGTGTCGTCGTCATCTCGCCGCAGCACGACGAGGAGGAGTTCCTCTCCATCGTCGAGCGGATGGGCCTCCACAAGGTCAGCTATTCGATCGGCTGGACGGCGTGGCTCGACATCGCACCGGATGGGGTCAACAAGGCGACCGCGCTCGAACGCGTGCGCGAGCGGCTCGGCATCGATCGTGCCAACCTCGTGGCGGTCGGTGATGGGCGCAACGACCTCGACATGCTGCGCTGGGCGGGCGCTGAAGGGCGCAGTTTCGCGATGGGACAGGCTCCGGATGACGTGAAAGCTGCTGCCACGGACGTCACCGGACCGGTGGTCGACGACGGGCTCGCCCAGGCGCTCGACGGACTCTGAAGGCCCTCGCGAAGCCCTCCTCAGGCCCCTGTGTTTTCCGTCCAGAGCTTTGCCAGACTGGTTTGGGATACTGAAAGGCCTGTGCCTTGAGCTGAAAGGGAGTGAATGAGCGACCTGCGACCCCGCACCAACCGGAGATACTCCGCCAGTGGTGACGCCTCGACGATCGCCCGTCACGGCCAGCTCAAGCGACGCAACCCGTTCACCGCGCTGGCGAAGATCCTCGCCGCCGTGCTCGGTGTCGCGCTCGTCAGCGGCGTCTCCGTCGCTGCGATCGCTGCCTGGGATGTGAGCAGCAGCGTCCACAAATCGGTGACGCTCGTCGACGCCAAGGGCAAGGCCATCGTTCCGCAGGTCGGCGCCATCGACGGCGCCTTCAATGTGCTCCTCGCCGGCAGCGACAGTGGCGACGGCAACGCTGCCTACGGCACGCGCGGTGAGAACCTCAACGACGTGACGATGCTCCTGCACGTCTCCGCGGATCACAAGAACGCGACCGTCATCAGCTTCCCCCGCGACATGTTCGTCGCCATCCCCTCGTGCCCCGACCCCAAGGGCGGGTCGTTCGACGCGATGAGCTACCAGAAGATCAACAACACGCTCACCTACGGCGGCCTGGCCTGCACCGTGCTCACGGTCGAGAAGCTCACCGGGCTCACGATTCCGTACGCCGGCGTCATCCAGTTCGACGGGGTCATCGAGATGTCGAACGCCGTCGGCGGCGTCCCCGTCTGCGTCGCGGGCGACATCACCGACCCGTACACCGGCCTCAACGTGAAGGCCGGGCAGAACACCCTGCAGGGCGCCCAGGCGCTCGCCTTCCTGCGCACCCGCCACGGCGTCGGCGACGGCTCCGACCTCGGCCGCATCAGCAACCAGCAGGTCTTCCTCTCCTCGCTCGTGCGCACCATCAAGAGCGCCGACACCCTGGGCAACCCGGTCAAGGTCTACGCGCTCGCCAAGGCTGCCGCGAGCAACATGAGTCTCTCCGAGAGCCTCAACAACCCCACGACGATCGCCTCGATGGCCATCGCGATGAAGGGCATCGACCTGAACAAGGTCGTCTTCGTCCAGTACCCGAACCACTACGTCGACGGCGGTGTCGCGCCGACCGTCGACGCGGCAGACCAGCTCATGACAGCGCTGCAGGCCGACAAGCCGGTCGTCGTCACCGGCGACACCGGTGTCGGGTCGGTCACCGATCCGAACGCGCCCGGTGCGTCGACGGCTCCGTCGACCACGGCTCCGTCGACGACGGCTCCCTTGACGACCGCTCCGTCGAGCGGTGGTTCGGGCAGCGGCTCCGGTTCGGGTTCGGGCAGTGGTTCGGGCTCGAGCGTGGACCTCCCGAGCGACGTGCACGGCCAGACCGCCGGCCAGTACACCTGCTCGAAGCCCTTCTCCGGCTGAGCCGTTCCGCACTCCGCACCCTTTTTCGCCGAGCACAGGGTTGTTCCCGCTATTCCATGCGCATAACGTGAATAACCCTGTGCTCGGCACACTCGGTTTGGGGTAGAGCGACGAGGTGCCTCTCGCCTATACAGTGTGCGCGGGGCTCAGTCCGTCCCTCCGGCGTGCTGAAGGGTCACCAATGCGCAAGTTCTCGAGCCTCGTCGCAGCGGCCGTTTCATTCGGATTGCTTGCAGGCGCCCTGGCTGGTCCTGCGGCCGCCGAGGCCGTGACGGCACCTCTCACGGGTGCAGTCACGTTCTCCGTGGAAGCCGGGGCTCCCTGGGTGCCCGCGGCCGTCGGGGAGGTCTCAGTCTCGTACGAGTTCTCGACCGATGGGACGACCTGGGAGCCGCCGACGCCCGGCACGACCAACACCGTCGCGGGGACCATGAGCTTCCCGGCGCTCGTGTACGGCCACTATCGATTCACGTTCGCCGACGTCACCAACACCAATCTGGGCTCCGTGGTCAAATCCATCGACATCGTCAGCCCGAACCCCTACACCCGCGTGGATGTGGTACTCCCCGGCAAATCGACCATTTCCGGGACAGTCATGGTCAACGGAGACGACAATGTGCATCCTCGCCTCGCGACTGCGGGGGAAGTGCACGTCTACCTGTTTCCGCTGCAGGATGGACAGCCCGTGAGCCCCGGCAGAGGGCAGGCGCTGGATGTGACGACCGACGGAAACGGGGCGTTCAGTATTCCTGGCGTCGACACCGCCGATTTCGCCTTCACCCTTGAACTCGTCTATGAGGGCGCCAGCAGCGCGTACCCGCCGCTGTGGTGGGGTGGCGGCAGCACGTCGGCGGGCGCGAAACCGATCGCCGCCGCCGGCGCCCCCGTTCCACCACTCACCGCAACCATGCAGCGGGTGAATGAGGTTGCAGGAACGGTTGTCGACACGGCGTCGCATCCTGTAGCAAGTCTGGCGGTCTGCGTTGTCGCTCAAACGACTCCCAGCCCCTTCGCCTGCGGGTCTTCGCCCAACTTCGTCGGCACCTTCACCAAGGCGAGTACGTACACGGACTCCGCCGGTCACTTCTCGGTCATGGGTCTGGCTGACGGAACCTACGCGGTCGCATACGGTCCGACGTACGCTTGGGGGTTTCCCTACGCGGCCGAGTCCCTTTATGGGCGCAACACGTACCTCCCGCCGAATCTGATCACGGTGTCGGGCGGCAAGCTCGTGGACGCCGGGTTGACGATGCTCAAGACCGACACCGTCGATGCAACGCTCAAGATCGCCGGCTGGAACCGGCTCGAGCAGGCCGATAACGGCAATGGTTCGGTTCACCTTCAGCAGCTCGACCCGTCGTCTAACGCGTGGATCGAGACAGGCCGGTGGTACTACGTCGAATTGGGGGGTGGAACCGCGTCGCTTTACTCGTTGCTACCGGGAACGTACCGCCTCGACTTCGTCTACGAGGGCTTCGACGGTTCCGTCGTTCACAAGCTGTCGGCCCCGGTGACCTTCACGGCGGAGGGCCAGACGATTCCCCTCTCCATGACGCTTGTGGCACCGATCCGGTCGGGCGCGGCAGTGAAGTCACCGACTTCTGCGACCGTCTACCTGGTCGACGCGTCGAACCTCATCCCGGTCGATTCGATGAGCACACTCACCGATCTCGGCTTCAGCACGACCACCATGGTTCTACCGCAGTCCCGGCTCGACGCCTACTCCACAACGCACTCCCACCTCAGCGATGCGGTCACGTGTCGTGGCGGCACCTATCTTGGCGCGCAAGGCCGGCTTCACAAGCTCACGGCGACGGCAGCTGCCGCGCTCGCTCATACCTCTCACGGCACGACACCCCTCGACGACCTGACGTGCGCCCGACTCACTATCGGAACGACTGCGCCGGACCCGGTTCTCCTGCAGGCGACTGGCAGTTCGAGCGTATATATGATCGCCTCCGATGGCACGAAGCGCCCATTCGTCTCGATGGCGGATCTCGCGGCCGTGACGGCGCCGAAGACGCCGCAGATCCTCGGGGTCTCGTCGTACTATCTCAACCAGTTCCGCACGGGGGGAGCGGCGTTTCCCCCGGCCAGGCTAGTGAAGTCGTCTGCATCGTCGACCATCTTCGTGACGGACGGTTCGCGCCTCGTACCGTTGACCTCCTTCGGCACGGCGTCGGATGCAGGAATCAGCACGTCATACGAAGCGGTCGCTCCGACGATGCTCGCGGGTTACACGATCGTCACGAGTCCACTTCGTAACGTCGTGAACTGCGACGGTGCGACCTACCTGGCCGGAGCCGGTCGACTGAACCCGGTTGCCGCTGCCCTGGTCTCGGCGCTGCCCTCCACCGCTCTCGGGGCGTCGACCTGTAGCCGGCTTCCCCGCTCGACTGCAATGATCGGTCACGCTCTCTTCGTGAAGTCGGCGAACGATTCGACCATCTACTACCTGAATGCGGCCGGCCAGAAGCAGCGGGTGTTCTCGATGGCGACGGTGGCGAAATTGAGCGCTCCGGATCCGGCGCGTTACGTGACAGTCAATGACCAGTTCCTGGGGTCCATGCCGTTGGGGACCGACCTCCTGACGCCGGGGCTGCTGGTCAAGTCGCCGACCTCGACGAGCATCTACGTCGCGGACGGGTCGGGTGGTCTGGTGCCGCTTCGTTCGTTCACGACGGCAACGGACCTGGGCCTGTCGGCCCATTACGTGACCACGACGGCCGCGACGATGAGCACGCTGAAGGTCTCGGCGGTGCCGCTCAACAACCTGGTGACGTGTTCAGGCGCCAGCTGGATCGGCGGTGCGGGCAAGCTCTGGTCGATCGACCCGTCTGTGACCGGCTCGCTGCCGGTGTCGGCGTTGCCGGCAAGCCTGTTCGCCGTGCTGCCGAAGAGTGCGGTCGCGCTCGGCACTGCGGTGTTCATCACGAGCGCCACCTCGGCCACCGTCTACACGCTGGAGTCCGGGGTCAAGCATCCGGTGTCCGCCTGGGCGACCCTTGTGCGGCTCGCGGCAGGTAAGCCGGTGACCGTGCTGTCGCTCGACGCCGACTTCGTGTCGCGCATCCCGACGGGGACTGTGCGCAGGTAGCTCCGGGAGTGCGTCGGCGCTGACCTTCGATAGACTCGGGCGAGCCGGTTCCGCACCGGCACGGGAGGGCTGTCCGAGCGGCCGATGGAGCCAGTCTTGAAAACTGGTGGGCAGAAATGTCTCGTGGGTTCGAATCCCACGCCCTCCGCCCTATGAAATACCTGATCAGGCGTGCATTTCGCAACGACAATTGCTAGCGACGGTCGGAGCGGTGCTTCCCTTCGCGGTTCGGACCGCATGCGTGTTCCATTGGAAGCCGCGCGAGCCTGGCTTGTACGCAACAACGCAGTGATCATGAGCGTCGTGCTCCTGCTGATCGGCGCCGCACGGATCGGCGGAGGAATCGGGGAGCTCTGACTAGTCACTGCCCGGACCGAATTCTGACACCTTGAAGCAAGGTATGTGTTCCGGGTTCACTGCTTCGCTAAGGCAGTCTGAGGGGGACGCGATCCCCGCTCTGCCCGGTCATACTCTGACCTCGCTGATGGACACTACGTGTTCGCTTTGACGACCGCGTCGTCGATGGAGGAGGCGAGACGGCGTTGTTCTTTGCGGATCCAGCTGCCGCCCTCGTAGTTTGCCATGAAGGCTTCAGCGAATTCTGCGGGGTCCTCGCCGACGATCTCGCGGATCGGCAACGAGTCGGCTGCACTCCGCTCCATCAGGTCGGCGAGGTCGTCGAGCATCGCCATCAGGGACTGGCTGTCATCGCTCGGCCCGAGATACATGACGTACCTCTGAAGCGCCTCGGTGGCCTGGCGGTAGCCCTCGGGCAGCTGCTTCACACGCTCCTTGTATTGGAGGTAGCGTTTCTTGCCGCTGAAATCACCGACAACCTTGTCTATCCATATCATTAGGTTCCCTTCTACCTGAGTTGCACACGGGCCGGGGTGACCCCCGTGACCTCTCGCGTTCAGCTTGTGGGTCGCGGCGGCCCTTCACGCCCGGCCCACGGGTCGTATTCCGCGATCAGCCGGCCCTGTTCGGGCCGGTCGGACTCGGGCACGTGCTGGAGGTTGACCCGCACGCGATACCACTGCGAACTCGAGCCGCGCATCCCGTCGACGAGTTCATCGGCGGGAGACAGTCGGGCTGCGGCGACCGGATGCGCGGACTTCCAGTGTTCCAGCGCCTCGAGCGCCTCGGGTTTCGTCTTGGTGCGCGCGACTTCGATGAGAGGCATCTGCGAGACGCGACGACCCGCGCCATCCCCAGCACGGGGCGGCTTCTCGGCCGGACCGAGCTTTTCGGCGAGGGCGAGGAGCGCGTCGAGCGAGCCCGCGGCGTCGTCGATGCCCTCGTGCGGGTCCCCACGCTCGGAGAACCGGCGAAGAACAGTCGGAACGGTGAACTCCTCCGCGCGACACGACCGCACTTCGCTCCACTCGAGCGGTGTCGAGACGCGAGCGTCGGGCAGAGGCCGGATCGAGTACGCCGACGCCACCGTGCGGTCCTTCGCGTTCTGGTTGAAGTCGACAAAGACACTCTCGCCGCGCTCCTCCTTCCACCAACGCGCCGTTGCCAGCCCGGGGGCACGGCTCTCGACCTCCCTGGCCAGCGTCTCGGCTGCGAGCCGAACCTCGCTGAACGCCCACAGAGGTGCGATGCGGACCAGGATGTGAAGCCCCCGAGAACCACTCGTCTTAGGCCAGCCGACGAGGCCGTGGTCTTCGAGCACCTCCCGGGCCACGAAGGAGACGTCCACGATCCGGGACCAGTCCACGCCCGGCATCGGGTCGAGGTCGACGCGGAGCTCGTCGGGGTGGTCGAGGTCTTCGGCCCGGACGGCATGCGGGTTGAGGTCCAGGCAGCCGAGGTTCGACACCCAGGCGAGCCCGGCGGCATTTCGTATGACCGCCTCCTCAGCGGACGTCCCGCTTGCGTAGTGCAACGTCGCGGTGTCGATGTAGTCCGGATGGGCGTCCGGAACGCGTTTTTGGAAGAACGGCTCCTGCGACAGCCCCTTGACGAAGCGTTTCAGCACCATAGGGCGGCCGCCCGCGCCCCGCAGCGCACCGTCGGCGACGGCGAGGTAGTAGCGCGCGAGATCGAGCTTGGTCAGCCCGGGGCCCGGGAACACGACCTTGTCCGGACTCGAGATGCGCACCTGGTGCCCGTCGGCCTCGAGGAAAGTCTCCGACTTCGATGAGGGGCTCATAGTCTGACGCTAGTCGCGACCGGTCCCTCCAGCCAGAGCCCTTGCCTCCATGCCGCAGCTGCCCACTGCAGGCAGAACGCGTCACACGTTTCTAGGACCGCGCGATTTGCCAACATTTTGTCCACACTTGAATAAGCGGGAGTGTTATCAGCGTGATCATGGAGGCATCAAGATGCGCGGAATTCCGCGGATTTCGCCTCTGAGGTACTACCCGTCGGACGCTGAACTAGAGCACACGGCTCATAATCGGTCTGCCGGACTCACGTCCTGCTGCTACTACGGAATTCATGGATCTCGCCAGCGGGGTCTCATTCGAGCCTCGCGGTATGTGGTGGGGAGTAGAGGCCCTCGCTGTGCGTGCCGGCGGCATCGGCATCCACTGCGATGATCCGGTTCTTGGCGTCCACATGCACAACTGTGGGCTCGAAGCCGTCCAGCTCCTCGCTCGCGAGCTGGGCGTACGAGATGATGATCACTAAGTCGCCAATATGGGCCAGGTGCGCGGCCGCTCCGTTCACGCCGACGACGCCTGATCCTCGTTCACCGGCAATCAGGTACGTCTCGAAACGGTTGCCGTTCGCGATGTTGACAACGCTGACCTGCTCACCCGGTAACAGGTCAGCGGCATCCATCAGATCGAGATCGACCGTCAGTGAACCGACATAATGGAGCGACGCATCGGTCACTGTCGCGCGATGGATCTTCGACTTGAACATCGTTCGAAGCATCGGACTGGCTCTCCTTCTTCGTCTCTGGCGCTGGCTCAACCATCATCCTTCACTGACGTGTCACATCCAGGCCAGCGGAGCCGGCATCGAACCAGGTCATGCGTTATGACTCGCGAGTTGCAACGTCCAGGACGGTCTTTCCGGAGTTCTTCGTCTGACCCCTGCTGCCGTATGCGGCGCGTCCCTCAGCCAACGGGTAGACCTGTGCCACCGCGACTTCGAGGTCTCCCGCCGCCAGCTCGGCCCCCAGGCGGTTGAGGGCGTCGGTGCGAGCTTCGACGAGGAAGAAGTTTGCGTCGACTCCGTACTTCTGGGCGAGGTCGGCGTCGGGAGCTTCCTGGAGCGTGATGACCCGACCGCCAGGTCGAACCGCGCGGTACAGCCAGTCGGGTGTGCCGGCCCCGACGGCGTCGATCGAAGCGTCGAAGCTCCCCGCTGCGATTTCTGCGGGTTCGTCGGCGACGAGAACCTCGTCCGCTCCGAGTCGCTTCGCGTGCTCGACAGAGGCCGATGAGCGGACGGTGACGGTGACTGACAGGCCCATGCGGTGGGCGAACTGGGTGAGGAAGGAGGCTACCGCCCCAGTACCACCGCGCACCAGCAGCCGCTGCCCGGATGTGAGCCCCAGAGCCTCCTCCAGAGCTTCCATTGCGGTGAGTGCCGGTAGCACCGCTGCGGCGGCCACCACGTCGGAGACACCAGCTGGTTTCAAGGCGAGGCTGGCCGAGGGCACCAGGACATACTCCGCAGCTGCGCCGTCGCGGTTGAACGGGACGAGGCCGAAGACCTCGTCCCCGACTGTGATCCCCTCAACCGCGGGGCCCACCGCTTCGACGACGCCGGAGAACTCATGTGAAGGGATTATCGGGGTGCGGTCAACGCCATTGGCCTCCCACGTCTCGTCCCAGGTCAGCTCATCGAAGGTGATGGCCGCCGCGTTCACCCGAACGCAGACTTCCGAGCCGCTTGGAGCCTTCGGAGCGGGAGCGTCTTCGTACACCAACTGCTCGGCGCCACCCCGAGCATGGGCACGCAAGGCCTTCATCAGTCCTGCGGGCGCGTTTGACTCGGCGGTGTTCATCGGAGCCTTCTCTCTTTGTGTCTCTGGGTGGGCATGATTAACCACCTGATTCTGGCCATGGATTGGATTGCAACGCCTGCCGCGAGGATTGAGATGAAAGCAAGGTAGACGTAGGAGCAACTCGAGCAGAGTTCACGATTGTCGATCAATTTTGGAAGGTTAGCGAAGCCACACATAACGATCACCCCGCATTTATCCCGCACATTGAAGCAAACCCAGCGTGATTCTAATCAGGCCCGGACACCCGATAACCCCCGAAAATCAAGGGAATCGCGCCCACTCCGACCCAAGCAGATCTATCGGAACCTAATCGTGGTGTCGCGGGTTCAAGTCCCGCCCCGCTACTGAAGGCCCCGAGATCTCGCCATCTCGGTCTTTTTCATGCGCTCAGGTCGGTGGGTTTGGGACACGTCGGGGGCATCCGTCTGTCTCTTAGCAGAGATCAGCCGTCGAGACCGATGCGGATTCCTGAGAAGAGCGGGTTCACCTTCGCGTCGCGCGTGCCGAGCGGTGCGAGGTGGAACGCCTTCTCGATGGTGGCGACGATCGAGGTGGTGTCGTACGAGGTGTGGTCGACGCCCGACCCCTCGAACTTCTTGCTCACGAGCAGGGCGGGGATGCGGGTGCCCGGACCCCACTTGTCGACGACGGGAGGCGCGACATGGTCGGACTGGCCGCCGAACTCGTCGTATGTGACGACGACCAGCGTGTCCTTGCCGTCAGGGCCGTCCGTGATCGTCTTCAGCAGGTCGACGAGGTGGTCGCTGCCGTCCGGCTCGCTCGCGTAGCCGGGGTGCTCGTTCTCGTCGCCATAGGGCTTCACGAAGCTGACCGTCGGGAGGGTCCCGTCGTTGGCAGCGGCGATGAACTTCGTCTCGTCCTGCAGGTGTGCGCGACCGGGCTGGCCGGGAGCGTACGCGGCGAAATAGTTGAACGGCTGGTGGTGATACTGGAAGTTGACGCCCGGGTGCCCGGCGACCGCGTCATCCCAGCCGCCCGAGTACCAGTTCCACGAGATGCCCGCAGCCGTCATCCGGTCGCCGATGTTCGGATACTTCGTGTCGTCGATCAGCGGCAGCTGCGCACCCGAGGCATGCGGCGGAGACGCCGGCTGGATCGTGTTGACTGCGAAGTTGCCGCATGCGGCGGCGTAGTCGTTCCCCCCGCCGGGGCACGCCATCGTCCACTGCGTGTCCTTCACGGTGCCCGTCGGCGTGTACTGCGGGTAGGTGTTCGGCATCCCGTTCGCATCCACGATCGAGTTGTTCACCGTCGCCGTTGTGTCCAGCGGTGTCCGCGCGGCGATCAGCCACTGATGGTTCAGGAACGAACCGCCGAAGGCGCCCTGGAAGAAGTCGTCCGCGAGCACGTAGTTCGGCGCGCCGTCGCTGTGCAGGTACTGGTAGATCGGCAGCCGCGCTGTGTCGTACTGGCCCTGGGTCAGGCCGACCGCATCCGAACCCGTCGTGTAGCGGTCCATCTTGCCGCCGTCGATCTGGTATTGCTCCTGGTAGAAGCGGTGCACGAGATCGCGGGTGCACCCACCGGACGCCCCGGTGCCGTTCAGCCACCCGTTCGGCTTGAATGGGGTGCCCTGGACCGCTGGCGGGCAGGTCGTGTCGGTCGGCGCGATGTAGTCGTCGATCGTGAACGTGTGGTTGGCGAAGTGGCTCACGATGTTGTGCGTGGTGTCCGTGCACGACGCCGACAGCGGCGGCGACGCGAGGTTCACATCGACCTGAGGCAGACAGTCGTACGTCGTACCGTTCTGCGCGACCTGAGCGACGCTCTGGCTGCCGTTCACGGCCTGGCCGTTCACCGACCCCCACCCCCCGTACAGGTTGTCGAAGGAGTGGTTCTCCTCGTAGATCACCACGAGGTGCTTGAACCCGCCCGGGATGGTCGACGGATGACCGTTTCCGGACGATCCGGCGCCGGCATCCCCCACGGCCGCCGCCGCGGGCATGACAGTGCCGGCGAGCGCAACCGCGGCGATCGTGGCGAGGATGGTGAATCGCTTGGACATGGCACTACCTCCAGATCGGGTGGGCGTCTGGGCGAGACCTTCACGCTACTGCGCCTGAAGGTGCCGCCACAATGACCGAAAGGTGATTGCGAGTGTGAAGAACCACGGAATTCCGCGGAATCTCCGGACGACCCAGCAGCCGATGAGGGCTGAACGAGAGCACACACTGGATAGTGGCGACTTCGGCAGGAGGCCGTCAATAGCAAGGACACACGCGGAGTGACCTCCGCGGTCCATTGATGGTGAGGCGGAAGAGACAGGCCCAAAGCTTGGTATGCAACTACTGGGTGCGGGTTGACGCCATCCCCGCCTCGCTTCCATCGGGCCCGCTGCTCATCGGCAGCTTCCATCTCGGGAACGATTCGGAGCGCAGTCAGGTTGTCTAGCACCGCGCCATAGAGCTCCTTCGCTTCTAAAGGGGACGCGGAGGTCCAAGATCACGTTGGCGAGGTAGCTCGAATTGTCCTACGGCGAGGACGAGTGTTGAGCCTAGCTGTCCGGGATGGGCGTCGACCGGTGCGCATGACGGGTGCCTGTTACTTTGTAACAACGAGTCCACTGGTGCTTTGGAGGCTGGCAAGATGACCGGTGCCCATGCGATCGTGATCGGCGAAGCCCTTGTCGACGTTATCCGGGACGCCGCAGGCGGCATACGGCGTCATGCCGGCGGCAGTCCGATGAACGTTGCGGTCGGGCTGGGTCGTCTCGGCATCGACACGACTCTTGTGACCCAACTCGGAGACGACGACAACGGTCGGATGATCGTTGAGCACCTCCGCGATTCGGCCGTCACCATCGAGGACGGCTCGATAACGGTCGATCCGACCTCGACCGCTACTGCAAACCTCGATGCGTCAGGAGCGGCAACCTACGATTTCGACCTGCGCTGGGGCATCGAAGTCCCCGTCGTCGGCGGGGCCGATCTCATCCACACGGGATCGATCGGTTCCATCCTGGAGCCTGGTGCGGAATCCGTTCGCTCAGTGTTCGCCTCGGCGGATCCATCCGTGCTCTTGAGCTTCGACCCGAACATCCGGCCCGCGATCATGGGAGACCATGACGAGGTCACGCGCCTCGTCGAGGACCTCGCCGCCCGATGTCATGTGGTGAAGATGAGCGACGAGGACGCCGCGTGGCTCTACCCGCAGCGAAGCCTCGACGACATCGCCGACCAATACATCGCCGGCGGTACAACGCTGTTCGCTGTGACCCGCGGTCGGGACGGCTGCTTGATCCGCACCGATGCCGTGGAGGTGGTCCTGCCGGCACCTGCGGTCGCCGTCGTCGACACGGTAGGTGCAGGCGACGCCTTCATGTCCGGGCTCCTGTACGCGATTCTCGGCTCCGGGCTGACAGGTTCCGTCTTGACGGGCCGGCTCGATCGTGCGGGTGTCGAGCACGTCGCTGGGATTGCCCTGCGGTCGGCTGCGATCACGGTTGCGCGCGCCGGTGCGAACCCTCCACGCGCGGGAGAGCTGCCCGTCGAACCCGTCCGGTCCCGGGACTGAGGCGTCCGACGCACCCGAGCGCTAGGGTTCTCGGCGTGGGGTGGTGGGTGAGATTCCGTAAACGACGAAGGCCCGAGTTCAGACGCTTCGACGCGTCCAGCCTCGACTCGCCGAAACCGACCTCGCTCGAGCATGCGCTCGAGGAGGGGCTGATGATCGCCGAATATGCGACCAGGCTGGCTTTGCGGAACGCCATCACGATCCGTGCGCTTCGACACGGGGATCCGTTCCAGGCCCGACATTTCCTGCCGGAGGCCGGTGATGTCCTTCGCGGATTGGCGGCCGAGTCTTCTCGTGCTGCGGCCCGGGTCGCCGGCGACCGCGAGTGGGCATCGCATTTGGACGGGCCGTCGGAACACGTTCACGACTACCGCCCCGTCGACGACCTGAACCTCCGACGGCGGGAAGGGCTCTCGCGTGCTCTCGCAAGTGCCCTCCTCGAACGTGCGGACGACGAGTCCTTCCTCCTCGAACTCATCGAGCGTGCGCGGGAAGACGCCTGGTTCGACATCGCTCGTTCGATCGAAGAACGTCTCGTCGCGCGTGAGGCGTCAATAGAGACGGACCCGACTGAACGTCTGCTGCGTATCCAGGAATTTGTCGAGATCGACCTGCAGGCGCTCATCGACGCGACCGGCGCCGACCCTGAGTGAGTGTCGGTCTAGAAGGTGCTGTATCCGCCGTCGACGGTCAGCACCGAGCCGGTCATGAAGCTTGATGCGTCGCTGGCGAGGAATACAACGGCCGGCCCGAGCTCGTCGGGTTCGCCGGCGCGCTGCTGTGGTGTGTCCTCGATCCAGTACCGCTGAAAGCGGGGCTCGTGTATGGGGGACATGTCGGTATGCATGTATCCGGGGGCGAGGGCATTCACTCGGACGTTGTGTGGCGCCCACTCGGCGGCGAGACTGCGCGTGAGGTGGTGCACTGCGGCCTTGGACGCGTTGTATGCCGGCTGCCATTGCGGCCGGTTGACGATGGATGCGGACATCGAGCCGATATTGACGATCGTCCCGCCGCCGGATTCGATCATGTGCCGCCCGAACACCTGGCTGGCGATCCAGACGCCGTCGAGGTTGACATCCATCACCTGACGCCACTCCTCATCGGTCACCTCGAGGGCGGGTTTGTGGATGCAGGCCCCGGCGTTATTGACCAGGATGTCGACGCGGCCGAAGCGTTGGATGGCGTTGCGCGCGATCCGCTCGACGTCGGCGCGGGAGGTCACGTCGGCGAGCACAGCGAGGCATTCTGTCCCGATCGCCTCGAGTTCTTGCTTCACGAGGGCAGCGGCCTCGGCGTTCCGTCCGACGATGACGATGTTCGCACCGGCCTCGGCGAGGGCGCGGGCGAAGGCGCGACCGAGGCCGCGCGTGGATCCCGTGACGACGGCGGTGCGTCCGTGGAGGTCGAAGCGATCGAGTACTGGCATTCGTGTTCCCTCTGTTTCGCGATTCGGTCAGGCTATTCGGTGGGCGCGATCTCCCCGGAACCCCGTTCGATCAGCGTGGTGGGGACGACGACGATTTCGACAGGGACGTCCTCTCCGTCGAGCCGCGCGAAGATCCGTTCCGCGGCGAGGTGGCCGATGCGGTCGGGGTCCTGGGCGATGACCGTGATGCCGGGGTCGAGGAGATCGCCGAACTCGACGTCGTCGAATCCGACCAGCGCCACGGATGATTGGAGGTTGCGATCGCGCAGCCCGCGGATGGCACCCATGGTGATGAGGTTCTGGGCACTGAAAATAGCTGTCGGGCGCGAATCGCCTGCGAGGATATCCGCGACGGCCGCGTGCGCCGCGTGCTCGTCGTGCAGGTCCTCGATAACCCACGCTTCCCCGGTCGGAATCCCTGCCCGGCCCAGCTCCTCGAGAAAGCCGCGGCGACGTTCGACCGCCGTCTGGATCTCGTGCCTATCGCCCAAGAATGCGATTCGACGATGCCCGCGCTCGAGTAGGTGCCGGGTCGCGAGCGCGGCGCCCTCGGCGTTATTGCTGACGATCGCATCGGCATCGATACCCGAAGGTTCCCGGTCGATGAACACGATAGGGGTGCCACGCTCCTGCTCGGGAAGAAGGTAGCCCTGGCTCTTGCTCACGGCCGTGAGGATGAGCCCGTCGACGCGGCGTTTGAGGAAGGCGGTGACCGCAAGGCGTTCTCTCGCAGGGTCGTCGTCAAGGCTCGACGCGAAGACGGCGACTCCACGGGCCGTGGCCGCATCTTCGATGGCGCGGTGAACGGCACCCGAGAACGGGTTTGCAACACTGCCGACCAGCAGCCCCAGCGTTTGAGTCCTGCGGTCGCTTCGACGCAGATTGCCGGCGTGGATGTCGGGTTGGTAGTTCAGCCGGTCGGCGGCCGACTGGACGCGCTCGATCGTGGCAGACGAGACGTTCGGTTCCCTGTTGATGACACGGGACACGGTCTTGATGCCGACGCCCGCAAGCGCGGCCACGTCTTTCATGGTGGGGCGACGGCCCCTGACCGGTACCGATTCACTTGACAACGATGTCACGATTTGATCTCCAAGGATGCGATTGCCCTTGACTATATAGCATTTCTGTTCTAGAACTAGCTATGACATCGTTGTCAGGGGATCTGACATCCCCCCAACCAGAGGAAGTTCAATGTTGAATCGCAGCACCTCGCGCACCATGCGCCTCAGCGCCGCCGGCTCGATCGCGGCAATCGCAGCACTCGCGTTCACAGGCTGTTCCGGATCCGGATCCGGCTCCGACAAGGTCGGTGTCGCACTCATCGTGAAGACCACGACGAACCCCTACTTCGTGGCGATGGAGGACGCAGCGAAGGCCGACGCGGCCAAAGCCGGCGTCAACCTCACCCTCGCGGCAGGCAAACAGGACGGCGACGTAGGAACCCAGGTCCAGGCCATCGAAGCCTCCATCGCCCGTGGCGACAAGGGCATCCTGATCACACCGAACGGGCCCGGCGTGCAGAACGAAATCGACAAAGCCCGCAAGGCCGGCCTCTTCGTGATCGCTCTTGACACGGTTCCCACGCCGCCGTCGTCCGTCGACATTACGTTCGCCACAGACAACTTCACGGCCGGCGAGGACATCGGCAAGTGGGCCGCGGCGCAGCTCGACGGCAAGTCCGCCGACATCGCCATGCTCGACCTGTTCAACACCCAGGTCGTATCAGTCGACCTCAACCGCGACCAGGGCTTCCTGAAGGGCATGGGAATCACGGTCCCCGACTCGAAGAAGAACGGCAGCGAGGCGAAGAGCGGCAACTACACGGGCGGCAAAGGCGGAAGCTACACGATCGCCGGCCACCAGCCGACGAACGGTGACGCGGCCGACGGCCGCACTGCGATGGAGACAATCCTCGCCAAAGACCCGAACGTGAACGTGGTCTACACGATCAACGAGCCTGCGGCGTATGGTGCGTACCAAGCGCTCAAGGCTGCGGGCAAGGACAAGTCGACCATCCTCGTATCGATCGATGGCGGCTGCACCGGGGTCGGCCAGGTCAAGTCCGGCATCATCGGTGCAACCAGCCAGCAGTATCCGTCGAAGATGGCGGCGCTTGGAATGGAGGCGATCGTCAAGCTCGCAAAGACTGGTGCTAAGCCGAAGACGTCCGCCGGCCTCGACTTCTACAACACGGGGTCCCGCCTGGTCACCCAGACGCCGGTCTCCGGCGTGACGAGCATCACTCCCGACCAGGCCACGAAGATCTGCTGGGGCAAGTAACAGCCCTCACCGGGCCGGCCTCGACCAGCATGCGGGCCGGCCCGGTTCCACAAAGACTCAGCCAGAAGTCCCTCAGACCGCAACGCAGAACAGAGAAGTTCAGGAGAAGAAATCGTGAGCCAACCGGCGACCCAAGCCAGCCCACCGACATCCGAGCTCGATCTTGCGCAGGAATTCCTTCACCGGACTACGCCGCTTTCCCGACTCCGTAGCCTGCTGCATCGTTATCCAGCGCTCAGTCCGGCGATCGTGCTGGTGATCTCGATCATCGTCTTCGGCGTGATCAACCCGCGGTTCCTCAACCCGGCCAACCTGTCCCTGATCACCCAGCAGGTCGCGGTCGTCGGCACGATCGGCATCGCCCAGACACTGATCATCCTCACTGGAGGAATCGATCTCTCCGTGGGCGCTGCGGCCACTCTCGCAGGACTGGTTATCGCCCAGACGGCGTCGACCAACCACGTACCTGCTGTGCTGAGTCTGCTGCTGGGGCTCGTCGTGGGAATAGCCACTGGATTCCTCAACGGCATCCTGGTCACGCGGCTGAAGCTGCCGCCGTTCATCGTCACGCTGGGTACCCTCAGCATCTTCACCGCCATCCTGCTCCTGTACTCGAACAGTGCGTCGGTCCAGGGACAAGATCTGCCGCCCCTCATCACGTCGCTCGGAAACACGTTCAACGTCTTCGGTGTGCAGATCACCTACGGTGTCGTCGTGATGATCGTGCTCTACGCGATCGTCGCATCGATCCTCGCTCGCACCTCGTGGGGTCGCCACGTTTACGCAGTCGGCGACGACCCCGAGGCGGCGCGCCTCGCAGGCATCCGGGTATCGCGTGTCCTGCTCAGCGTGTATCTGGCGGCCGGCGCGATCCTCGCTATCGGCGCTTGGGTGCTGATCGGTCGCGTCAACGGCATCGGTCCCAACGACGGCACCTCCATCAACCTCGAGTCGATCACAGCCGTCGTGATCGGCGGCACGAGCCTGTTCGGCGGTCGTGGCACCGTCTGGGGCACCCTGCTCGGAGCGCTCATCGTCGGGGTGTTCGAAGAAGGCCTGGCTGTCGCCGGTCTCGATGTGCTGTATCAGGTGCTCGCCGTGGGCATCCTCGTCATCGTCGCCGTCGCCGTCGACCAGTGGATTCGAAAGGTACGAAAGTGACCCTCACAACGGACAACCCGGCATCGAAGCCGGTCGAAACACGCACGCCGGTGCTCCAGGCGCGCCGTCTCGTCAAAACCTTCGGCCAGGTGGTCGGCCTCGACGGGGTGAGTCTCGAACTCTACCCAGGCGAGGTACTCGCCATCATCGGCGACAACGGAGCCGGCAAATCGACTCTCATCAAGTGTTTGACAGGGGCGGAGATCCCTGACGAGGGGGAGATCTTCCTCGACGGGCAGCCCGTGCACTTCAAGCGGCCGCAGGATGCGCGCTCGGCCGGGATCGAGACGGTCTACCAGAACCTCGCTGTCTCGCCCGCGCTCGATGTCGCTTCCAACCTCTTCCTCGGGCGCGAAGAGCGCCGCAAGGGCATCCTCGGTTCCGTCTTTCGCATGATGGACACGAAGGGTATGCGAAAGAAGGCCAAGGCCGAACTCGCCGCCCTCGGTATCACCACCCTGCAGGACGTCACCGTTCCCGTCGAGAACCTGTCCGGCGGCCAGCGCCAAGCCGTCGCGGTAGCCCGCGCTGCGGCGTTCGGCTCCAAGGTGGTCGTGCTCGATGAACCGACGGCCGCGCTGGGTGTGCGGGAATCGAACCAAGTGCTCGAGCTGATCAAGAATCTCCGCGATCGTGGCATCCCCGTCATCCTCATCAGCCACAACATGCCGCACGTGTTCGAAGTGGCCGACCGTATCCACATCCAACGGCTCGGAAAGCGGGCCGCGACGATCACGCCCGCGAGTCATTCGATGACCGAGGCTGTGGCGATCATGACGGGTGCCAAGCGAATCGGCAACTCCGACGAGTGAGCGAAGAACGCATTCTCTACGCGAGATTCACGGCCAAGCCAGGTCGCGAAGACGAAGTCGCGAGACTCTTGACTGACCTTGTCGAGAGTGTGCGCGCCGAGCCGGGAAACACCAGGTTCGACGCGCACCGTATGACAGCGGACCATCGGGCGTTCTTCGTCTACGAGGCCTATCGGGACGCGGCAGCATTCGAGAAGCACATCACGGCTGACTACGGGCTGGCCTTCAACGCGGCGCTCGCCGACATGATCGAAGAGGACGGCTCGCAGCTGACCTGGCTCGACCGAATCTGAATCCTCTCCGGAGCTAACATTCGCCACTGTTTTCCGCCTTCACTCGTGAAATGACAACGAACTGACAACCAACGGTGCGGATACGAACCTCATTGTCCGCCGTCTTGGTCATCGAAGCTAGGCGCTTCGTCCAGCCCCAGAAGCGCTAGCTGAGGCAAAATACGGCCAAGCGTGGGCGCGACAAGCATCCGGACGAACTTGCGGGTCGGCGAGCGTCGTACAAATGTCCAGGTGTTCGAGTTAAACGGTCCTAGAGTCGTGCCGTTCGGGCCTTTACTCTCCTTGGAGGCGGACCAACCCCCGCACACATCAAGCCCGGAGACAGAGTGATCACAGGCCTCATTCCCCCCACAATTCTCGCGCGCGGGAATCTCACTGCGATGCTCAGATCGAGCGGGGCTGGGATTCATCTGGTAGTTGAGAGCGATGCTGCGGAGATTCTGCGGGTCCGGTTGGGCGTGACCATCGGAAACATGGACCTATCTGTCGATAGCGTCCCTGTCCGTTCATCGGTGTCGACCGTCACAGAGAAGTTGTATCCGGTGTCAGGGAAGACCACGACAGCGAGCAGCCATGAGATGGACGAGCTTACTGCGACTTTCGTCCACCAGACCGGCCTGGAATGGCAGGTACTGCTCCGCGTGGCCGACGACGGCGTTGCAGTACGGTACGCGATTCCTGATCTCCAAGGCGTCGGATCCTTCGACATCGATACGACGACTCTCGATTTGTCGGCCTTCGACCGCGGTTGGCTGCTCGACTACCAGACCTGGTACGAGACGCCTCGGTTCGGTCGGGATTGCTCCGAACTTGATGACGGCGACTATGGCCTCCCAATTCTGCTGCGAGACGGCGGGGACACCTACGTGCTGGTGACTGAGTCGGACATCGACGGTAGTTTCAGCGGTGCCCATGCCGTCATCGACGCGAGCGCCCAGACCCTTCGCTTCCAGCAGGCCGACACGGCGGTCGAGATCGTCCGGGGAAACGTCACGCCGTGGCGCGTGTTCATCGTCGGCGACCTGGCGACAATCGTGGAGAGCCAGCTCGTCGACGAGCTCGCTCCGCCGACACATCCAATGATGCGGGACGCGTCCTGGGTGCGGCCGGGTCGTGCCGCATGGTCGTGGTGGTCGGATTTCTACTCCAGTGCGCAGCTCCACCGGCAGAAGCACTTCGTCGACGTCGCAGCTGAACTGGGGTGGGAGCATCTGCTCATCGACTGCGGGTGGGAAGAGACCTGGGTGCCCGAGATCGTCGCGTACGCCAGCCGGTTCGGTATCCAGGTGCATCTTTGGACCATCTGGCACGACATCAACGGTTCGGAGAAGCTCCAGAAGCTGGCGCTCTGGCGGTCGTGGGGAGTCGCCGGCATCAAGGTCGACTTCATGGAATCGGAATCGAAAGACCGGTACCGCTGGTATGACTCCGTCCTCCAAGAGACTGCGCGTCTCGGGCTGATGGTGAACTTCCACGGGTCGGTCATTCCGCGTGGCTGGGCGCGGACGTGGCCGCAGGTGATCGGGTACGAGGCCATCCGTGGCTCCGAATACTACGTCTTCTACAACGACCTCCCGCTCACTGCGGAACACAACGTAATTCAGCCGTTTACCCGCAACATCGTGGGGGCGATGGACTACACACCGATAGCCCTCACCGCGCCGGGCCGGACAACAAGCGACGGCCACGAACTCGGCATGAGCGTCGCCTTCGAATGCGGAATAACCCACTTCGCAGACAGCGTCGACGCCTACCAGGCGCGTCCGCTCGTCGCGCGGCTGCTAAGCGAACTGCCGGCGTCCTGGGACGAAACGAAGATGCTCACCGGCACTCCTGACACCGAGGCGGTGCTGGCCAGACGATCGGGAGACCGCTGGTTCATCGGCGCCGTCGCGAGCGGTCCGGCTCGCATAATCGATGTACCGCTCAAGCGGCTCGGCCTCGGCACCTGGCAATCCTGGATCGTCACCGACGATGCAGAATCTGGAAGTCTCGCGGCATCACAGTCAGTCGTACATGGCGTCCTGAAGGTAGAGGTCGCGGTCGACGGTGGGTTCGCTGCGATACTCGCCCCGGAAGGCGCCGCTCTCTTCAGGTCGACACCGATATCCGCCGAAGCAGCACCGGCTGTGGAACCGAAGCTGGCGCTGCTCGACTTTTCCGGGGAAGCCTCCCTAACGGTCTCACCCGACGCCGCGCTCCGGGTGCCGCCCGGATGGCACGCGGCCGACAATGGGGCCGGGTCGTGGACGGTGACCGCACCCGAGACGCTGCGCGAGGGAGCGCTCGGTGTCGTGACCGTCGAACGCTCGGGACACAGAGGGGTTGCCGTCGTCAACCACGCACGACTCATCAAACCGGTCATCGCGACCGTGACCCCTCTGTCCACACTGCCGATGCTCGCCTTCATGAATGAAAGCGGTCCCGTTGAACGCAACCAGAGCAACGGCGGCGGGAACCCGAACGACGGTCAACGAATGAACATCGCCGGCGTTGAATACGAGACCGGCTTCGGTGTCTCAACTCCCTCGTCGTTCGACGTTCACATCGGCCCTCACGCGGACCGGCTCGTCGGTCATGTGGGCATCGACGCAGAGACCCCACACACCTCGGCCCGCGCCCTGATCCTCGGCGACGGCCGATTGCTGTTCAGCACCGAACTCGTCCACGGTTCCGCCGCGGACGCATATGACATCGACGTGCAGGGGGTGACGATCCTGACTCTCCGTACCGAGCAGCGTTCGCCCGTCGCCGCGCATGTCGACTGGGCGGCGATCCATCTGACCACCAACCAATCCAACGCAATCACATCACGAGCCGATCGCTGACGATCGGCACACGAAAGGAAACCCATGAAGAAGAGATGGCTCATCGCCCCGGCGATCGTCGCAGCAGCAGCGCTGTTGACGGCCTGCACGAGCGGTTCAACTCCCAGCAGCAACGAGAAGGTCACCATCACCTATGGCGTATGGGCGGGTACTCAGACCCCAGCGATGAAACAGATCGCAGCGGCCTTCACCAAGGAAAACCCGAACATCACCGTCAAAGTGGAAGAGCGCCCGTGGCCCGAGTACTGGTCCACCCTGCAGACCGGCGCGGCCGGGGGAACAGCGCCGGACGCATTCTGGATGCTCGCCCAGAATATCCGGCCGTACGCAGCCGGCGGACAGCTGCTCGACATCTCCGACGAGATCAAGAAGGAGAACGTCGACCTGAGCAAGTACCCGAAAGCGGTGCTGGACCTGTACAACCAGGGTGACGGCAAGATCTACGGACTCCCGAAAGACTTCGACACCAATGCGGTCTGGTTCAACAAGGCGATCTTCGACAAAGCCGGTGTCGCCTACCCGAAGGCTGATTGGACCTGGGATGACTTCCGGGCGACCGCCAAGAAGCTCACCAACGCGGCCGCGGGCGTCTGGGGCGTTGCTGCACCCATCGACTACCAGGGCGGCTACTACAACACCATCTTCCAAGCTGGCGGCCAGGTGATCTCCAAGGACGGCAAGACGGCCGAGATCGACTCGCCAGAAGCACAGGCCGGCATCAAGTTCTGGACCGACCTGCAGGCCGACAAGTCATCCCCGACACTCAAGCAGCTTTCCGACACCGAGGCGGAGACCATGTTCGAGCAGGGGAAGATCGGGATGTACATGTCCGGGGCGTACTGGGCGCTGCAGCTCTACAACAACAAAGCCATCGCGTCGAACGTGGATATCGCCCCGATGCCGACGGGAAAGAAGCAGGCGACTGTGACCAGCGGGATCGAGAACGTCGGTTACGCTGGCACCAAGCACCCGGACGCCGTGAAGAAGTTCCTCATTTTCGCCAGCGGCAAGGAAGCGGCCGACATCCAGGCGAAGACCGGCGCGGTTCTCCCCGCGTACGAAGGCGGCGAGGCCGAGTGGATGGCGGCAATGCCCAACTTCAAGAACCTGCAGGTCTTCATCGACGCGAAGAAATACTCCGTACCGCTCCCCGTGCAGGGCAACGCCGCCGAATGGCAGGGCGACCAGACCAAATATCTGACCGGGGCTTGGAACGGGACAACCAGCGTGGCTGATGCGACGAAGCAGTACGCCGACGCGATCGACAAGGTGTTGGCCCAGAAATAATGTCCACCACTCTCAACAAACCGGGGCGGCTGGCGCCCAGTCGCCCCGGTCCGACCCGAGTCACAGTGCCGCAACAGCGACGGCGTCAGCGAATCGACTGGTGGGCGTACGCGATGATCGCCCCCGCTCTGCTCGGCCTTGGTGTGCTCTACCTTTGGCCTTTCGTCTCCACGTTTGTAAAGAGCTTCATGAACGTTCCGGTGTTCGGTGCCGGGACATTTACCGGGCTCGACAACTACAGCCAGCTGCTCAACGACGGAGACTTCTGGCTGGCTCTCCGCAATTCGGTCCTCTATACAGGCCTCGTCCTGCTCGGCATCCCCATTGCGATCGTCCTCGCGGCCCTGATCGAGCAGGTCGCTCGGGGGCGCGCCGCCTATCGCGTGCTACTCTTCCTCCCCGTCGTGACACTTCCCGTTGCTGTCGGGATGGTCTGGCGATTCATACTCAACGGTGACTTCGGCATCCTCAACTACCTGCTGTCACTCGTCGGCATTCCAGGCCAATACTGGGTAGCGGATGCGAGTTTCACGATTTACGCATTTGCTGTGGTCGGAGTCTGGATGGGGCTCGGCATCAACCTGATCATCCTCGGGGCCGGGCTTCAATCCATCCCGGTCGATCTCTACGAAGCGTCGGCACTAGACGGCGCAACCCGTATCCGCCAATTCTTCTCCATAACGCTGCCACTGCTCAGCCCGAGCGTGTTCTTCGTCACGGTGCTTACCACGATCTCGGCCCTGCAGATGTTCGACTTGGTGTTCGTCATGCTTGGCGGGGTGAACAACACCGCTATCGACGGCTCGAAGACCATCGTGTACCTGTTTTACGAGGCGGCCTTCGTGCAGTTCAGGCAGGGCTACGGCGCAGCCACCGCGATCGTGTTGCTGACCCTCATCATGATCGCGACAGCAGTCCAGTTCCGTCTGCAGAAAAGGTGGGTCAACTATGACTGAACTCCTGACCAGGTCACGACGGGCGACCGGTCGTTCGGCATCGAGCCGGGGCCAATGGCGTATCCATCTCATCTTGATCGTCGCGGTTGTGATCATGATTGTGCCGTTCGTCTGGCAAATTCTCACGTCTTTCAAGACGTCGGGCGAAGTCTCATCGCTGCCTCCGACACTGTTTCCGAAGACTCCCTCGCTCGCCGGCTTCCAGACCTTCTTCGCTTCCGTACCGTTCTGGCTCCAGTTCAGTGTCTCGGCGATGTCACTGGTTTTGCGAGTCGCCGGTCAGGTTCTCGTCGCCGCGCTCGCCGGGTACGCTTTCGCGCGGCTGACATTTCCGGGGAGAAACATCATTTTCGCGTTGTTCCTGCTCATGCTGATGGTGCCCAGCCAGCTATTTCTTCTCGGTCAGTTCGATGTGATGAAGGGGCTCGGCCTGCTGAACACGATCCCTGCACTCGCCATCCCCGGGATCTTTAGCGCTTTCGGCACATTTCTGATGCGGCAGGCCTTCGTCACGATGCCGAAGGAGTACGAGGAGGCTGCTCGTCTCGACGGCGCCGGAACGCTCCGGGTGTTCTGGAGCGTCATGCTGCCGATGGCACGCCCAATGCTCGCAGCCCTTGCCGTGCTCACCTCGCTGTACTCGTGGAACGATCTGCTGTGGCCGCTGATCGTGACGCCCGCAGGTGACAACCGGCCGCTGACCGTCGGGCTCGCGAGCATGCAAGGGCAGTTCGGCACCAACTATCCGGCACTGATGGCGGGAGCACTGGTATGTACACTCCCGCTCGTCATCGTCTTTATCGTTCTGCAGCGCCAATTCTTCGCAGGCATCGCCAGCAGCGGACTTAAAGGCTAGGGTCCGGTATCACATCGAAACCCAAGACTGCGACGATTGTGGACGATTCTCTGATTTCATAGGATTCGGTCATGTTTGTACCGGGCGGGTCCCCAGGCCAGCGGATTAGTGTTCTTCCTGCGCCGACAGTGTCCCGGGCCCTCGCAGGGGGCATCACGTCGAAGCTGCTTGCACCAGTCGTCGGCTATTTCCCTCACACGGCAGGTCATTACAAAAACAGGCCAGAGGGAGCCAAACAAGTCATCATTATTCTTTGCACTAGCGGCGTCGGATGGCTAGAAGTAGCGGGAGTGACCAGGCCGATCACTGCGGGAACGGCGGTGGTGATTCCAGCCAAGACGGGGCACAGCTATTGGGCGGACCATACAGACCCCTGGACGATTTGGTGGATGCATGTTATCGGGACCGACGTCGAAGATCTTGTCGATCAGATCGTCGGGTCAAGCGACGATCTGATTCAATCTGTCGGAGACATGTACACGGCGGTCAGTTTGGTAGAGCAAGCTCTGTCACATCTGGAGCGAGACGAAACTTTCGCGAGTATCGTCGGCGCCACAGGGGCAGCGTGGAACCTACTTGCGCATCTCGCCTCCGACCGACTTCATGGACATCCGCTGACAAGAGACCGGGTCCAAATAGTGCAAGCATTTCTGCGACAACACCTGGACTCTCAGTCGACCGTCAAAGACCTAGCGAAACTCGCGAACCTGAGCACCTCCCACTTCTCGGTGGTTTTCAAGGCGGCAACGGGGATGGGCGTAGTTGAATATCTGAAGCGATTGAGGAACGCGCGGGCACGGGAGCTATTGATCTCATCAAACCTGTCGATCTCTGAGATCTCGCTTGTGGTGGGGTACAACGACCCCTTCTATTTCTCGCGGCAGTTTCGAGCGATCAACGGAACGAGTCCGAATCAGTTCCGCACTACGGCGCGCAAGGACTCCGTCTAGTCAGAATTGTCCGGCTCGGGCAGCTTCGTGTTCTGCGTCGGCGAGGTGCGCCGACAGAAACCGTCCGGCTCTGTCCAGCGCCGCGGCCCCTTCGTCGAGGATCGCGGAATAGCCTTGGAAGACGTGGGGTACCCCAGCAGTGATCTCGAGAGTGACCTCGACGTCGGCTGCGGCGGCCTGGCCGGCGAGACGGACGGCGTCGTCGAGGAGGAGCTCGTTCGTTCCGGCCTGGATGATCAAGGGAGGGAGACCAGCAAGGTCGGCGAAGATCGGGCTCATGAGAGGAAGCGCAGCGTCCTGGCCCGCCGTGTAGTCGTTGATCCGTTCCCGCAGGAGTTCTCGGGTGAACAGCGGATCAGCCTCGCGCCGCGTTTCCATGCTCGCCCCGGACAGCGTGAGGTCGGTCATCGGTGACATGACGAAGGCCGCGGCGGGCAACGGCAGTCCGCGATCGCGAGCATTGATCAGCGTGGCAACGGCAAGGCCGCCGCCCGCCGACTCGCCTGCGAAGACGACGTCCGAGGCCTCGACACCACTCTGCAGGAGGCCCTCGTAGGCCGCGATCGCGTCGTCTACGGCTGCCGGATACGGATGCTCCGGTGCGAGGCGATAGTCAACGGAAATGACCTTGGCCTGCACTCGCCGCCCGACCTGCGCGGCCAGGTCAGCGGCAAGGAAGGCGTCCCCAATGACGTACACGCCACCGTGGAAGTACAGAACTACGTGGTGCGGTTCGATTCCTGCGATCGTGATCTCGGCCGTCGGGATGCCGCCCAGTGTCCCCGGAGTCACGGTCAGATCGGTCGGTAGCGGCTGTGCCGACAGCGCCGCTCGGAGCATTTGCCGCTGCTGCTGCGCCGTACTGCCGATGGGGAAGGCCGATTGACGCAGGATTGCATCCACCATGTCCTTCTGTTCGGTGCTCATGGATGCACCTGCAGACCGATCCCATGGTTGAGTCGCATCGACTCCATGAGCCAGAACGCGACGTCTGGGGTGAACACATCGGCTGCTGCGAGCACGCCCGTGTACTTCTCGACGACGGGCGCGGCCGTCGCCTCACCCACCGCGTTCAGGTAGGCCTTCACCGCCCCCCACATGTTTCCGACCGCACCGTACTTCTGGAAGTAGGGCGTCGGATCCACGGTGGCGAGGGCAGTCTTCGCGCTGGCCTCGAGGTCTGCCATGTACTGCTGGTGCACGACGACGTCGTCGCGCGTGCCAAGCCGGCCGAGGTGGCCGCTGATGAGCGTCTTCCACGGATAGGTCAATGCCGTCGCCGGCATCGCCAAGTAGCCGGGGATGTCGTCGGAGAGGTTGACGACGTAGACCGGAACCCAGCCCACATTCACGATGTCCACCATCATCAGGGCGTCGTGGTCGGGGAAGTGGATGATGCTGTTGTCAGGCGTGTGGTTGGAACCGTGCCACGCGAGGTCGATTCGTTCGCCGCCGATCTCCAAGGTCCGGCGATCGCTGAACGTCTCTTCGGGCGCCGGCCGCGACGGGTCGTCGTCGCGGAGAAGAAGTCGGCGTGTCTCCTCGTGACCGATCCGCACCACGTCCTTGCCGAAGAGCGAGGACGCGCCGGCGTGGTCGGCGTGATGGTGGGTGTGGACGAGGTAGGTCACCTTGCTGCTCACGCCGTTCGCGTTCGCGATCTCGTCGATGGCTCGTTGGAGATTGTGGCCGATGCTCGGCGGAGCGTCGAAGAGAACGACCCCGTCTTGGGTCGTCAGGAAAGCGGCCTGGTAGACGCCATCGGTGACCCAGTAAAGGTTCCGCTCGACGCGCCCGACGTAGTAACCCTGCTCGTTGGGGGCCGGACCGAAAGCGGATGGCGGGATCGGGGCGTAATCGGGCAGCGGTGCCTCCGTCGTCGTGGAGTCGGTGGCGTTCATGCTTAGTCTCCTTGGGATATGGGCAGGCCGAGTTGGTCAGCAAGGCAACCTTGATCCAGGGTTGGGCCGCGCCGCATCCCCGGATTCCCTAGTGCGCGACCCTGCCGCGGGCCATACAGACTGCCTTCCCGTCGTTCGTCAGCCGACCCTATGCTGATCTCGTGACTCTGCTGGGGCGAAGCCGGGAGCGCGAAGCGCTCGACCGCCTCGTCCGGGCGGCTCGCTCCGGACGAGGTGGCGTACTCGTCGTGCATGGTGTGCCCGGGGTCGGGAAGACCGCATTGCTGGACGACACGGCGAGCAATGCGCAAGAGTTTCTCGTCTTGCGAACGGCTGGAGCGGAGGCAGAACAGGAGTTTCCCTACGCAGCACTCCATCGGTTCTGTGGGCCTGCCTTGGATCGAATCGACCAGCTGCCCGCGCCGCAGCGCGACGCCTTGGCAGTCGCGTTCGGACTGGCAGCAGGACCGGCCCCCAACCAGTTCGTGGTTGCTCTCGCGGTCCTCGGATTGCTGTCGTCGCTCGCGACCGAGCAGCCGGTGCTCGGGCTGATCGATGACGCCCACTGGCTGGACCGGGGTTCGTCGCTCGCCCTCGCCTTTGTCGCGCGCCGTCTCGTGGCCGAACGAATCGGGATCGTCTTTGCGACACGCGACGTCGGCGCGGCCCTCGTGCGCTTGCCGGTATTGCAGGTCGAGGCCCTCGGCCACCGGGATGCGAGGACGCTCCTCGAGGCCGCCTTGCTCTTCCCGTTGGACGAGCAGGTGATCGAGCGTCTGATCGCCGAGGCTGACGGCAACCCTCTGGCGCTCATCGAGTTGCCGCGCGACCGGACGACGGCCGAGCTCGCGGGTGGGTTCGGCTTGCCTGCGACTGCGACCGTCGATGCCCGGATGGAGCAGAGCTTCAGACGTCGAGTTGCTGCGCTGCCGCGTGAGGTTCGCACGCTGATCCTGATCGCGGCGAGCGATCCAACCGGAGATCCCTTGCTGGTCTGGCGTGCCGCGGCCGCCATGGGTGTTTCTCAGTCGGCCGCTGTGGAAGCGGAGTCGACAGGTCTGATCGTCTTGCACCCGCAGGTTGCTTTCCGACATCCCCTCGTTCGCTCGTCGGTGTACCGAGCGGCGGGTCAGGATGAGCGGACGGACGTCCATCGGGCTCTCGCAGTCGCGACCGATGCCCACGTCGATCCCGATCGGCGCGCGTGGCATCTTGGCCAGACGGTGATCGTGCCCGACGAGGAGATCGCTGCCGATCTTGAGCAGATGGCTGCCCGGGCGCAGGCGCGGGGAGGATTGGCTGCCGGCGCTGCATTCCTCAAGCGGTCTGCAGAACTGACGGTCAGTCCTGCGCTGCGTGCCGGCAGAGCCCTGGTGGCCGCCGGCGCGAAGTATGAAGCGGCCGCCATCGATGATGCTGTCGTCTTGCTCGACATGGCAGAGGGAGGGCCGCTCGACGACTTCCAGCTGGCCCAGGCTGAGGTCCTTCGAGCCCGCATAGCCTTCGTCACCAACCGGGGGAGCGATGCGCCCCGGCTGCTCTTGGCTGCGGCGCGCAGGCTGGAGCCACTCGACGTTGCACTGTCTCGGGAGACGTACCTCGATGCCTTGGGGTCAGCCATGTTCAGTGGTCGGCTGTCGATCACCCCCAATCCTCGAGAGGTTGCGCGAGCGGCCCTGGCTGCCCCGAAAGTGCCCCACCCGCGGCCCGTCGACCTGCTTCTGGACGGCCTCGCTGCTCGCGTCGCTGACGGCCCAGCGACGGGAACTGCACGATTGCGGGAGGCGCTCCAGGTCTACGCGCGCCACGACTCGACTGCGGTCGAAGGTCCCCGTTGGCGCTGGCTGGCGGGCCGGCTCGCTGGCTTCGTGTGGGACTACTCGACGTGGGACACTCTCACAGCCGAACACGTGCGGGCCGCCCGCGACGTGGGGATGCTCGCCGAACTGCCGCTCGCATTGGTCAGCAGGGTCGGCGTCCACCTCCTGGCAGGCGAGATGGCGACTGCCGCCGCGCTCGTCGAGGAAGCCGAGATGCTGGCGGCCGCGACCAGCAATGCTGCTCCTCCTGCATACGGCGCGATCTCCTTGGCAGCCTTCAGAGGCAATGAGGACGAGCTGGCCGGGCTGGCCGCAGCTGCTGGCAGGGACTTCCGCGCCCGAGGCGAAAGTATGGGCCTCACCGCGTTGAGCTGGGCGGCGGCAGCCCTGTGCAACGCGCTCGGTCGCTACGACGATGCGTTCGAGGCTGCGGTGGAGGCTACGAACGACGCGGGCGAGACCTGGTATGCCGCGCTTGCCGTCGTGGAGCTGATCGAAGCCGCGTCGCGGACAGGTCGACGGGAACGGGCAGCGCAAGCGGTGGATTCGCTGAGCGAGTCCACCCGAGCCAGCGACACGCCGTGGGCACGGGGGATCGAGGCGCGATCGCGTGCACTCCTCGCAGATGGCGAAGCCGTCGAGACTCTCTATCGTGAGGCGATCGAGTGGTTCGAGCCGACAGCCCTCCGAGTCGACCTGGCCCGAACCCACCTTCTCTACGGCGAGTGGCTCCGACGCGAGGGGCGCCGTGTCGACGCTCGCTCCGAACTGCGCACAGCCCACGAACTCTTCAGCGAGTTCGAGATGGAGGGCTTTGCCGAGCGGACGCGCGTCGAACTGGAGGCGACCGGCGAACATGTTCGCGGGCGGCCTTTCCACCCAGACGACAAGTTGACGTCGCAGGAATCCCACGTAGCCAGGCTTGCAGCCGAGGGGCACACCAACCGACAGATTGCCGAGTATCTGTTCATCAGCCAGAAGACCGTCGAGTACCACCTGAAAAAGGCCTATCGGAAGCTTGACGTCACGTCTCGCACGCAGCTCGCGCGCCGTTTGGCACAGGTAGCACGCCCGCTGCCGGGAGGAACACGATGACTACCACCACGCGCGACAGTCTGTTAAGTGAGGCCGACCTCGAGCGTCGAGCTGCCCTTCGGCGCATGAAGACGCTCGCGACGGCCCTCCTGATTCTCTCGGCGGTCGTCTTCGCGATCGCTTTCGCATTCGAGGACCGGTATGCGTGGCTGGCCTTCGTGCGGGCGGCGGCGGAGGGGGCGATGGTGGGAGCGCTAGCGGACTGGTTCGCGGTGACCGCGCTGTTCCGGCATCCGCTCGGTCTGCCCATTCCTCATACGGCGATCATCCCCAACCGCAAAGACGAGATCGGGGCGAGCCTCGGCGAGTTCGTCGAACAGAACTTCCTCTCCGACGAGGTGGTGCGCAGCAAGCTGGCCACCTTCAGTGTGGCCGACCGGCTGGGTGCGTGGCTCGCTGATCCGGTGAATGCGAAGCGAGCGAGCGCCGAAGGTGCGGTGATGGCGCAGGGCGTGCTGCGCTTGCTCGGCGATGGCGACGTCGAGAGTCTCATCGAAAAGCTCGCCCGGGAGTATCTGTTCGACCCGGAGTGGGCTCCCACGCTCGGTCGGGTGGGGTCGGAGCTCGTCGAAGCCGATCAGCAGCGAGCGGTCGTCGACGCTCTTGTCGATGCGGCGGAGACCTGGCTCACCGAACATCCGGATGCGCTCGGCGAGATCGTCTCCACCCGGCTGCCGCGCTGGGTTCCCGGGTTCATCGGGGGCCTCGCCGACGAGCGCGCCCATCGAGAGGTGATCGGCCTGCTGCACGCGGTGCGCTACGACCCCGAGCATCCCCTGCGGGTGGCGATCGACGGCTACCTCGTCGATCTCACCGATCGGCTGCAGCACGACGCTGCGATGGCCGAACGGGTCGAGCAGATCAAGGCCGAGTTCCTGCAGAGTCCCCGGCTGCGTTCCTTCGCCGCCCGGCTGTGGAACGCGGTGCAGACGACGCTCGCCGAGTCGCTGGCCGACCCCGCGAGCGAGTTGCGGTCGGCAGCGACGTCCGCGCTGGTCGATATCGGCGTGCGGCTCTCGAGTGATCGGGTGCTCTCGGCCAAGATCGACGCGTGGATCGCCGACGCCGCGGGCTATGCGGTGCAGAAGTACCGTCGCGATCTCGCCTCGGTGATCAGTGACACGGTCCAGCGCTGGGACGCTCGCGAGACCACGCAGAAAATCGAGCTGCAGGTCGGCCGCGATCTGCAGTTCATCCGCATCAACGGCACGGTGGTCGGGGCGATCGCCGGCGTCGTGATCTTCGCGATCGCCACGGGCGTGCGCGCCGTATTCGCCTGAACCACGGGTTCTTAGTTCGGCTTCACGACGAGAGCGAGTGTTTGCAGTCGCAATACGCACACACCAGATGCCCGTTCGTGTACTCCCACAGGTGAGGGTGGGGTGAGGCGAAGAAACCACACAGGTCTGCGGTGACGGTGCGGTTCGGGACGGCGATGGTGGTGTCCGTGGTCGGCATTTCGGTTCGGCTTTCGGCGGCTCGTGTGCGGCGCGGTTGGCGTCTCTCATGTGACTGCGTTGGATCACAATCAGTATCCAGCGCCGGATCACGCCTCGAAATACCTAGAACTGGTGCCGCCCCATCTGGGGTCACCCGCTCCGTGCTCAAATGAGCGGTCTACCCCCGTAGGAGTTTTCTGTACGTTCATTCAGAGTACAGAGTCCGGTTTCAGCTGATCCCTAGGTTGACCGAGGGCTCTTCCGCCCCTCCATCTCTCGAGGAGAACAATGTCAACCAGATTCGGCAGGCTCACGCGCGCCGCGATCGCCGCGATCGCAGGTGCCGGGCTCGCAGCCGGCGCCCTCGTCGCGACGCCCGCGTTCGCCAGCACAGACGGCACCGGTGTCGTTATCAACGAGGCCTATCTCTCCGGCGGCAGCGCCGGAGCGGCCTACACCAACAAGTTCGTCGAGCTCTACAACCCGGGCGCACAGGCTGTCAGCCTGACCGGCTGGAGCGTGCAGTACCGTCCCGCCACCGGGACAGGGGCCGCCACGGGCGTCGTGCCTCTGAGTGGGACGATCGGCGCGAAGAGCTACTTCCTCGTCGGCGGCGGCTCCAACGGCACCAACGGCGTCGCCCTCCCCACACCCGACGTCGCGAGCAACCTGAACCCGAGCGGTACGACCGGGACGCTCATCCTGGCCAAGACGGCGACGGCGCTCACCCTTCCGGCCGGCTCAGTACTTGATAACCCGAATGTCGCCGACCTGCTCGGCTACGGCACATCGAACACGTTCGAGAGGGTCAAGGCGGTTGCGCCGACCGGCAACACCGACGTCAAGTCGTTCGTGCGCAGCACGTTCACCGACACCGACGACAACAGCGCCGACTTCGGCCTCTCGGCGACCATCACGCCGCAGAATACGTCCAGTGTCACCGACCCAGGAACCGGTGGCGACCCCGGACCGCCCGCAACCGTCAGCATCGCCGACATCCAGGGGACCGGCGACGTCAGCCCCAAGGCGGGCTCGACGGTATCCACCGTCGGTGTCGTGACGGCGCAGTACGCGACCGGCGGCTTCAACGGCTTCTACCTGCAGACCCCCGGCACCGGTGGCGCTCTCGACTTGGCCAGCCACACCGCATCCGACGCGGTCTTCGTCTTCGGGTCCGCCTTCGCAGGAACCGTAGCTCCTGGCGACTACGTGCAGGTGACCGGCGCCGTCAGTGAGTTCAACGGGCTCACCGAGATCACCGCTAGCGCGGTTGCGAAGCTCGACGCCTCGACCGTGGCCGCTCCGGCGCCGGCAACCGTCGGACTCCCCGGCACCGCGGCGCAGCGCGAAAGCCTCGAGGGGATGTTGATCGCTCCGCAGGGCGCGTTCACCGTCACCGACGTCTACTCGGCCAACCAGTACGGCGAGATCGCACTCGCGGCGGGCGACAAGCCGCTCGTGCAGGCAACAGAGACCGCGCGCCCCGGCACCCCGGAGTACACCGCGGCGCTCGCAGCCAACGCAGCCAGGGCCGTCACCCTCGACGACGGCGCCTCGACCAACTTCCTCAGCGCTGCCAACAAGTCGAAGCCGCTGCCGTACCTGTCGCTGACCGCTCCGGTCCGCGTCGGTGAGGCTGTGACGTTCACCAAGCCGGTCGTCCTCGACTACCGCAACAGCGCCTGGAAGTTCCAGCCGACTGCCGAGCTGACCCCTGCGAACGCACCGGTCGTGCAGCCGGTGACCTTCTCGAACACGCGCACCACTGCACCCGCGAACGTGGGCGGCGACCTCCGACTGGCCACGTTCAACGTGCTCAACTATTTCCCCACGACCGGCGACCAGCTGAGCGGATGCACGTTCTACACCGACCGCGACGGAAACAACATCACGATCAACACGGGCTGCGACGCACGCGGTGCGGCCGACGCGACCAGTCTCACGCGGCAGCAGGACAAGATCGTCGCGGCGATCAACGGCCTCACCGCCGACGTGGTCTCACTCGAAGAGATCGAGAACTCGGCACGGTTCGGACTGAACCGCGATGACGCGCTCTCGACGTTGGTCGCAGCGCTCAACACCGCCGCAGGCAGCGAGGTGTGGGCATACGTCAAGTCGCCCTCGGCCCTGCCGGCCAGCGAGGACGTCATCCGCACCGCCTTCATCTACAAGAAGGCGAACGCGGAGCCCGTCGGCGAGTCCCGCATCCTCGACGATGTCGCGTTCAGCAACGCCCGGCAGCCGCTCGCGCAGGCCTTCAAGAAGGTCGGCACGAAGGACACGTCGGCGTTCATCGCGATCGTCAACCACTTCAAGTCCAAGGGCTCCGGCACGGGAGCAGACGCCGACCAGGGTGACGGCCAGGGCGCATCGAACGCGTCACGGGTCAACCAGGCGCATGCGCTGGTGGCCTTCGCCGACGAGCGCAAAGCGACCCTCGGCCTCGACAAGGTCCTCCTGATCGGCGACTTCAACGCCTACCTCAACGAGGACCCCATCAAGGTACTCACCGACGCGGGGTACATCGACCAGGTCACGACCCGCACCGACAAGTACACGTACTCGTTCGGCGGCACGGTCGGTTCGCTCGACCACGTACTCGCCTCGCCGGCTGCCGACAAAGCCATCTCCGGCGCCGACGTGTGGAACATCAACTCGGTCGAATCGGTCGCACTGGAGTACAGCCGGTACAACTACAACGTCACCAACCTCTACGCTGCAGACCCCTACCGGTCGAGCGACCACGACCCGATCGTGGTGGGCCTCGGTCTCAAGGCGGCTCCGGTGACGCTGAACCTGCTGAACATCAACGACTTCCACGGCCGGATCGACAGCAACACCGTGAAGTTCGCCGGCACCATCGAGAAGCTGCGAGCGGCGGCGCGTGACGCGAACACGCTGTTCCTCTCCGACGGGGACAACATCGGCGCCTCCCTGTTCGCGTCGGCTTCGGCCGGGGACATCCCGACGCTCGACGTGCTCAACGCGCTCGACCTGAAGACGAGCGCCGTGGGCAACCACGAGTTCGACAAGGGCTTCTCCGACCTGACCGGTCGCGTGAAGGATGCGTCCGCATTCAGCTACCTCGGCGCCAACGTCTACAAGAAGGGCACGACGGACCCGGCACTTCCCGAGTACGCCGAGTTCACGGTCGACGGCCTCCGGGTCGGCGTGATCGGTGCGGTGACCCAGGAGACCCCGACCCTCGTCTCGCCGGGCGGCATTTCGACGCTCGACTTCGGCGACCCGGTCGCAGCGGTGAACCGCGTCGCGGCGCAGCTCACCGACGGCGACCCGTCGAACGGTGAAGCGGATGTGCTGGTGGCGGAATACCACGAGGGCGCCGGCTTCGGCACGCCCGACGGTGCGACCCTCGAGAAGGAGGTCGCCGCCGGCGGCGCCTTCGCCGACATCGTCACCAAGACGAGCGCGAAGGTCGCGGCCATCTTCACCGGTCACACGCACAAGCAGTACGCGTGGGAGGGCCCGGTCCCCGGTGCCGACGGGGCGACCCGTCCCATCGTCCAGACCGGCAGCTACGGTGAGAACATCGGACAGGTCACGCTGACGGTGGACCCGGAGACCGACGTGGTCACCGCCCACACCGCCCGCAATGTGGCCCGCACGACGGACGCCGACGCATCCCTCGTCGCCGCCTACCCTCGAGTCGCGACGGTGAAGACCATCGTCGACAAGGCGCTCGCCGATTCAGCGGTCATCGGCAACCAGAAGGTCGGCTCGGTGACGAAGGACATCACCACCGCGTACATCAACGGTGCCCGTGACGACCGGATGAGCGAGTCGACCCTGGGCAACCTGGTAGCCGACTCGCTGCTGACCACGCTTTCGCCCGCCGACCTCGGCGGCGCCGAGATCGGTGTGGTGAATCCGGGCGGGCTGCGGGCCGAGTTGCTGTATGGCGCCGACGGAAGCATCACCTACGCGCAGGCGAATGCGGTGCTGCCGTTCGTGAACAACCTCTGGACGACGACCCTCACCGGCGCCCAGTTCAAACAGGCGCTCGAGCAGCAGTGGCAGCGGAACGCCGACGGCACCATGCCGAGCCGGCCGTTCCTGAACCTCGGCCTGTCGAAGAACGTCAGCTACACGTTCGACGCCTCACGTGCCGAGGGCGACCGCATCACCAGCATCATCGTCAACGGTCAGCCGATCGACCCTGCGAAACCGTACCGGATCGGGTCCTTCTCGTTCCTCGTGCAGGGCGGGGACAACTTCCGCGCCTTCGCCGCAGGCACGAACACGAAGGACTCGGGCCTGATCGACCGTGACGCGTGGATCGCCTACCTGCAGAACAACAGCCCGGTCTCGCCGAGCTTCGCCAAGCGCGGCGTCAGCGTCAGCGGGGTGCCGACCGGCGTCCTGCAGCGCGGCGACCACGTGTCCTTCACGGTGTCGAAGCTCAACCTGACCTCTCTCGGCAGCCCGGCGAACACCTCGCTGCAGCTGACGTGGGCGGGCAGCTCGGCCGCTCTCGGCAACGTGGCGGTGGATGCGACCGGCACTGCGACCGTGTCGTTCACGGTTCCGGCGGATGCGGCCGGCGCGAGCACGCTGGTGCTGACCGCTCCGGATTCGGGCACGACGGTCCGTGTGGCGCTCACGGTGGCAGACCTGCCGGCGAACCCGAAGCCTTCGGGTGACCCGAAGGCGGCCAAGCAGTCAGCGCTGACGAAGGCGCTCGGGGATCTGGTGACCGTCGACAAGGGCACCTACCGCCCCGGTGACGACATCAGGATCACGGTCGGAGCGTCGCACGCCGGCGACTGGGTCTCCGTCTGGGCCTACTCGCCGGCGAAGGAGATCGGCGGGGGCTGGCTGCAGGTGCCGGATGACGGCATCCTGAAGCTGAAGCTGCCGTCCACGATGGGCAACGGCAGCACCACCGTGTCGGTGCAGAACGCGGCCGATCAGGTGCTGGGCTGGACGACCTTCAAGGTCAAGTCGAAGTAGCGGTAGAAGCGGCCGTCGGGCGCAGGACTCCTGCACCCGGCGGCCGCTCTGCATTGGAGTGACACGGGCCAGGGTGCGACCTGCCCGAGGGGCGTACGCTCAACAATCAGTGAAGCCCTGACGGAAAGGACGAAGCGATGACGGATGCACGAACCGGCGGCCCAACCCCTCCGGGCTGGCTCCCCGACCCCACCGGGGCCGCACAACTCCGCTGGTGGAACGGCCACGACTGGACCGACGACTACGCGCCGGTGCCGCAGGCCGCGCAAGGCGCTCCCGTTCCGGGTGAGCGGCCACGACTGCCCGACACCACACCCGTCTACAACGTGTGGATCTGGCTCGTCGTTGCGGTGCCGTTCCTCTCCATCCCGCTGATCTTCCTGTTCTCGCCCGGTGTCTTCGAGTTCAATCCGACCGGGTCACGAGCCGAGATCGCGCACGCCACCGCATCCATCCTCGTCGTCTCGCTGACCGTCGGCGCGCTCAGCTGGGTGCTGTGGGCACTCACCGTGCTGTTCGCCTACCTCGACTGGCGGGAACTCAAGCGGTCCGGAGTCGAGCGGCCGTTCCACTGGGCCTGGGCGTTCCTGTACGCGGTGGTGTATGTGATCGGCCGCAGCGTGATCGTGCACAGGGTCGCGAGGCCGAGGGGCCTGGCGCCGATCTGGTGGCTCATCGGTGTGACGGTCGTGTCGCTGGTGATCGCGATCATCTGGAGCATCGGGTTCATCTCGTCGATCCTGGAGTACTACTACAACTCCGGGTACACGGGGGCGCTGGCGATCTGAGCGGCGGGCGGTCCCGGGCGGCTGGGAGAACCCTGTCTGGCGCGGGGCGCGGCGTCCGTTATGATTGCTGTCGTGCGTCCGCAAGCGGCCGCGCTGGAGACGTCGCATAGTTCGGCCTAGTGCACCACCCTGCTAAGGTGGAGTGCCCTTTACAGGGCACCGTGGGTTCAAATCCCACCGTCTCCGCTCTATAAAAAATGCTGATCAGAGCCTATTTCCGAGACTGGCAACCGTGTCTTAATGCATGATTTGGCCTCGAAATGGCCACTTTCAATAAATACGACCCCCTTTCAGTTGTGGTCACGATGAACGCTTTGCGCGGCGGGGCCGATCGTGCCGGTTCGCAATTCAGCTTCGACTACTCCTGCGTCGGTTCTTGCCTACTTGAATGCCCGACGGCAGGATTCAAGTAAAATCACGATTACTTGAATTACACTCTTGTAAGTTCAAGTTTCTTTAGGAGTGGCATGGACATCGAGCGTTTTGGTCGCAGTCCGATTGGTGATTTGACCCCGATCAGTGGCACGGACCGTATCTCCGGACGTTCTTTCACTCATTTCGCATTCGTCGCGCATCCCCTGCGTGACGAACCAGAACTGAGCAACGAGACCTGGCGAGCTGTGTCGAAAGCGAACCATGCGTTGGGGCGCCTCCAGCAAGGCTCCACGATTGTGAAGAATCCAAGCATTCTTCGACAGCCGACACTACGACGAGAGGCGCAGAGCACGTCAGCATTAGAGGGGACATTCGCTCCACTCGAAGAGGTACTCGCCGCCAACGTCATCGATCAGCCCAACCGTTCTTCGGCGCTTCGAGAGGTATTGAATTACGTCCGCGCGGCGGAGGTGGCATTCGACTCACTTGCCGAAGGGCGCCCAATCACGGTTGGACTCATCGAGCAGCTTCACGCTGATCTCGTTGCCGGCACAGTCGCTGACACCGCCGATGCAGGCAAGACCAGGTCAATTCAAGTGGCCATCGGAACTCAGGGCGGCGGGGTCGCGCAGGCACGATTCATCCCGATGCCGCCCGGTGCAACGCTTAGGGCTGCGTTTGGGGATCTCGTCGAGTGGGTTCGAGCAAGCGCGGACAATGCCACACTTCGCGATCCGCTCGTTGCAGCAGCGATGGCCCATTACCAATTCGAGACGATTCACCCGTTCAACGACGGAAATGGTCGGCTCGGTCGGCTCTTGATTGTTCTGCAGCTTTTGCAGGACCACGCACTCTCCGAACCCTTACTCAGCGTTTCTCCCTGGTTCGAGGCGCGACGCGACCAATATCAGGACGCCCTAGCGGAAGTCAGTATTTCAGGTAACTGGAACGGCTGGGTGACCTTTTTCGCGCAAGGGCTCGAAGCGTCGGCAATCGATACAGCACAGCGCCTCGAATCACTCCTCGCGGTACAGGCGCGTTACCACGAGATATTGCGGGACGCCAAAGCGCGGGGGATTGTTCGCGACATCGTTGATCATCTCATCGGGTCGCCGTTCGTAAACGTGCGAAACCTCGCTGACATTACGGGTGCGACTTATCAAGCAGCCAGTACCGCCGCGAACAAACTTGTAGAACTTGGCATCCTTGAAGAGACCCACAGCCAGAATGTGCGAGTCTTCCGCGCCAACGAAGTGCTTGCGGCAATTGTCGCGTAGCTTTCGACAGCCGTGCGGTTCGACGGCGGTTCAGCGCCCTATTGGGGGTCTGTTGCGAACCGCACGCCGTCTGGTTAACTCTCCGACGGAAGCGCCGCGACGATGCGACATTGACGCTTCGCGAATCGTCGTTTGTGGTTGGCCATATCGCTCACGGCCGAATAGCGTCGAAAGCCTTCGCCCCAGCATTTCAAACAGACTCGATGAGGAGCGGCACGTGGTAGCTGTGGAGTTCGAGGAGCGGCTTTCCGCACTTACGGCGAAGATCAAGACGCAGCGTGACTCAATCAAGACCGAAGAAGCCACGAAGAACGCGTTCGTAATGCCCTTCATCTCGACGATCCTGGGCTACGACGTCTTCAATCCCCTCGAAGTTGTCCCTGAATTTATCGCCGATGTTGGTGTGAAGAAGGGCGAGAAGATCGACTACGCCATCATGCGCGATGGCGAGGTCCAAATTCTCATTGAGTGCAAGTCCAGTACCGGGCCGCTTCGAATCGAGAATGCGTCCCAGCTGTACCGATATTTCTCGGTGACGAAAGCGCGTATCGCGGTCTTGACGAACGGTGAGATTTACCAGTTCTTCACAGACCTCGACGCACCTAACGTTATGGACAATCGCCCCTTCCTCGTTTTGGACATGGCGAACATAGACGAATCCCTGATACCTGAGCTGATCAAGCTGAGCAAGGAAGTGTTTGACCTCGACTCGATCATCAGCGCGGCCGAAGAGCTGAAGTATGTGGGTGCGCTCAAGCGCTTGATCGCGAACGAGTTCAAGGACCCCGACGAAGAGTGGGTGCGCTTCCTCGCGACACGCGTGTACGAGGGCTCGTACACGCAGAGGGTGAAGGTGCAATTCAACAAGCTTGTCCCACGGGCCAGCGCGCAGTTCCTCAACGACCAGGTCAATGATCGGCTCAAGACAGCACTCGTTTCCCCGTCGTTTAGCGCTGACTACTCTCCCGTCGAAGCGCTTGGTAACGGCGCTATAGCGCACGCGGAGGAACTTGAGAGTGGCATCGTTACCACCCCCGATGAGCTTGAGGGATTCAACATTGTCAAGGCAATTGCCTGTAGCGAGGTGAAGCCGGAGCGAATTGTCGCGCGCGATCAGCAGTCATACTTCGCCATTCTTCTTGACGACAACAACCGCAAGACCATTGCCCGACTTCACTTCAATCAGAAGAAGCAGAAGTACATCGGCTTGCTTGACGCGAACAAGGTCGAGACGCGGCACCCAATCGCCTCTCTCGATGACATTTATGAGTTCGCCGACACGATCCGAGAAGTTGTCCGTCGGCTACGGGAGTCGGCTTCGGCCGCGTAGCGACGCTGTTTCAACCCTCCTTAACGTTCGGCACGACCCATCTTCAGTTGAGGTCACGACAAGCGGGTCTGCGCCACCGTTGATGACACGGACCTGTCGGTCGATATTCCGGCCCGAAGCAATTAATGTCGACCCAGCCTGCAATTGGTTCTTCTCGTAAATCACGCATCACAGGCGCGAAGAAGTACTCAGCGCGACCGCACTTTGACCACAATTCGAAAAGAACGTAGGCCGTTCTGGTCACCGCGGGCTGCCCTAACGCCGCGAAATCTCGGTAGTTTTCGTCGCACGCCGCGATATCACCACGGCGCGGATAGGCTTCAAATCCCACCGTCTCCGCAAAACGTTTGTTATCTGTTTTGTGCTTGACTCGCTCTCCTTCGGGAGGGCGTTTTCGTTGTTCTGGGGCACACAGGAATTCAGGACATTGTGTGACGGATGAGGTTACCAGGGGACCCCGGACGAAGAAACGCCTGGTCGGGTTTCGTGCTTCTGCATCTCGACGCCCGGCATTTCCCGAATTCCTGACGTAGGCATGAGCCGGGACTTCCATTCTGGGGAGTACAGGTCGGCTGACGCCGTCGGCGCCGTTTGCAGCATCTTAGGTTGAAAAGCAACCAAAGTATGCTTAGAATAGACATGACGTCGGGGCCTTGCGCCCGTTCCTCACCGTGATGCTGCGGCGAGGGCACAACCAGTCGCGTCGACTGCCCGATCGTTCGGGCTTCGCGTATGACTCTCTCGCATCTCCGGTTCCGTCTCCTCGTCGTCTCCCTCCTCGCCGTGTCGTTTCTCGGCGCCCTCGACAACACCGTCGTCAGCACGGCGATCGCCACGGTCGCTGGTCAGCTCGGTGCACTCGAGCACATGAGCTGGATCGTCGTCGGCTACACGCTGGCGAGCACGGTGCTGCTGCCGATCCTGGGCAAACTGGGCGACCGGGTCGGTCCACGCGCGATCTTCCTCACCTCGGTGACCATGTTCATCCTCACGTCGGTCGCGTGCGGGTTCGCCAACAGCTTCGCCTGGCTCATCGTCGCCCGAGTGATCCAGGGAATGAGCTCGGCGGGCCTCCAGCTGATGTCGCAGACGATCATCGCCGAAGTCACCTCGCCGCGGGAACGACCGAAATACATGGCGATCATCGGGGCCGCGTTCCCCGTTGCGATTCTCATCGGCCCGGTGCTGGGCGGCCTGATCACGGATTACTGGGGCTGGCCGTGGGTCTTCTGGATCAACGCCCCCGTCGGCGCAGTCGCTCTGCTGCTCGCGATCGTGGCCGTTCCGCACATCCAGCCCGGCAAGGCGGCCCGCTTCGACATCGCAGGTTCGATCGCGCTTACGATCGGACTCGTCTCGCTCGTGCTCGCCGTCTCCTGGCTCGGCGACGACTCCCAGGTCGCACCCATGACGGCGGCATTCGCGCTCGCCGCGATCGCATTCGCCGTCTTCGTCGTCATCGAACTGCGCGTCGCTGAGCCCCTCGTTCCTCTTCGATGGTTCGCTGACCGCACCATCGCCGCGGGCACAGTGATCTCGGCGATCGTCGGTATCGGACTCTTCTCGATCACCGCCTTCCTGCCTACGTATTTCCAGATGGCCTACCGCACGTCGGCGACCGTCTCCGGGCTGGTGCCCATTGCGACGGTGTTCGGGATGCTCGTCAGCAACCTGACGACCGGATGGCTCGCAAGCCGCACCGGGCATTACCGGATCTACCCGCTGATCGGCACGACGCTCGGAACGGCCGGGCTGGCCACAATGGCATTTCTGCCGCTGGGCGCGCCGCTCTGGGTGCCGATGCTGGCGATGGCCGTCGTCGGTCTCGGGACCGGTGCGTTCATGAGCCTCATCGTCGCGGTCGTGCAGAGCGCGGTCCCGCGATCCGAGACGGGCACCATCACGGCGAGCGTCAACCTGGTGCGCCAGGTGGGAGCCACGGTCGGAACGGCCATCGTGGGGAGCTTCATCGGCGTGAGCGTGGTCGCGCTGCTGCCGAAGACGCTCAACGCGGCGACCCTCACCCCCGCGACCGTCCGCACGCTCGATGCGGCGACCCAGCTGGAGGTCGCTCAGGTCTACCGGGATGTGTTCGTACCCGTCTACATCGCGCTCGCCGTGACCTACGCGGTGGGCATCATCGCGTCGGTACTGCTGCCGGACGGCCGCCTGTCCGACGAGCACGGACCAGTCCGAACATCCGACACCGAATCCATCACCGTCTGAATCGCAGGAGAGCACCATGTCCACGTCCCCCACCATCGCCATCGTCGGCAGCGGTCCGATCGGATCCGCCTACGCGCGGCTGCTGCTCGAATCGCTTCCCACCGCCCGGGTGGTCATGCTCGAGGCCGGACCGCAGCTGACCGCGATCGCCGGCGAGAGCGTGCGCAACATCCCCGACCCGGAAGAGAAGGAACGCGCTCGCGAGCTCTCGCAGGGCCCGCAGGCGGGCTCCTTCCGCGAGTCGCTCGGCATCCCGTCGTCGACCGTCGTGGAGGGGATGTTCACCGCCCGCGGCGGTACGCACCTCCTCGATTTCGGTGGAAAGGGGTCCGCGCACGCGACGTCCTTCCCCGCGGCCGCAGCGTCGACGAACGTCGGCGGCATGGGAGCGCACTGGACCTGCGCGACGCCGAGCCCGTCCTTCAGCGAGCGTGTGGCATTCATCTGCGACGCGGAGTGGGACGACCTCATGGCCGAGGCGTCGCGGCTGCTGCACGTGCAGAACGCAGCATTCGCAGACTCGGCGGTCGGCGATGCCATCCGCTCGCTGCTGGCCGAGGAGTTCGGAGACGAACTGCCCGACGGCTACGGCCCGAGCACGCTGCCGGTCTCCGGCGACCCGCAACCGGACGGCTCGATGCGCTGGGCGGGCGCGGATGTTGTCCTCGGCCCCCTGATCGATCCGGAGAGCCCGCTCTCCGAGCGATTCGAACTCCGCGAGCTGTCCCTCGTGCGCCGGGTCAACCACGCCGGCGACCGGGTCACCGGCCTCACCGTCGAAGACCTTCGGAGCCATGAGATCTATACGATCGACGCCGACCTCGTGGTGGTCGCGGGTGACGCCTTCCGTTCGCCGCAGCTGCTGTGGGCATCCGGAATCCGCCCCCGGGCGCTCGGGCACTACCTGACCGAGCATCCGGTCGTCATCTCGACGGTGGCGCTCGATGAGGACAGCATGCGCCGGTTCGCGACGGAGGAGCAGCTCGATGAGGAGCTCGAGCGCCGCTCGGCCAACCCGGCCGATCCCGTTGCCGCCGTGAACCGCATCCCGTTCTCCGAACCGGACCACCCGTTCTCGCTCCAGGTGATGTACGCCGAGAACCCGCCCTTCCAGCTCGACCCGGAACACCCTGCGGCCGGCAACCGCTGGGGCTACGTGAATATGGGCTACGGGATGCGCAAGCGCCCGCGTTACGAGGATGCGCTGACCTTCGACGACGGTGAGCCCGACTATCGCGGCTTCCCCAACATGACGATCGAGTACGCGCTGACGGAGAGCGAGCAGGCGGAGATCGCGAACGCGACGGAGCACCTGCGCCGGGCGGGCGCCGCGCTCGGCACCTTCGTCGCAGAGCCCCGCCTGCTGCCGAACGGATCGAGCCTGCATTACCAGGGCACGATGCGGATGGGGGATGCGGACGACGGCACGTCCGTCGCCGACCCGTTCTCGCGGGTGTGGGGCTACGAGAACCTTGTGGTAGGCGGCAATGCGCTCATCCCTACCGCGACGACGATGAACCCCACGCTCATGAGCGTCGCCATCGCCGTGCGCGGCGCGCGCAAGGCCGCCGAACAGCTCTCGGCGTTGCAGGTCGCCGAAGCCTCGAACTGACGCCTGAAACGGAAGACGAAGGACAGAGATGCTCCAAGAACAATTGATTCAAACCGGCGGCTTTCGCAATGTCGGACCGACGGATGCGCGCACCGGGTTCCAGCTGCGCATCCGGAGCCCCTACTACCGCGGCCTCTGGGCCGACCTCATCGAGCGGCCGACGGTCATCGTCGACGACGAGGAGTTCGACGGGCGGGACATCCGCTGGAGCCTGCCCGACGGCGACTACACGTTCGCCGAGTTGCAGGAATCGACGGATGCCCGCTGGCCGATGGGCACGGCGGCGATGCTGACCGTGCCGCGCGATGGAGGGCTGAGGCGGGGCATCCACGATGTGACGCTCGTTCTCCGGCTGCGGATGTCGTACATCCCCGAAGAGTTGCAACCATCGATCTGGACCGCGACACGGAAGTCGGTGATCGTCAAATGAGTACGGACGACCTGCCCTTCGGCCTCGGCGTATCTCTCTACAGCTACACCGACGACCTCGGCGTCACGATGACGGTCGAGGACTGCATCGAGGATGTCGCCGATCTCGACGCGACAGGGCTCGAGATCCTCGGCGAAGCGCACATCGAGGACTACCCGCATCCGTCGACGGCCTGGATCGACGCCTGGTTCGCGCGCAACGAACGCCTGGGCCTGACGCCCACCCTGTACGGCTCGTGGCTGGACACGCGGCGCTTCCCGGGGCGCGGCATGACCGTCGCCGAAGGATCGGAGCAGCTCGCACTCGACCTGCGGCTCGCCGGGCAGCTGGGCTTCTCGTTCGTGCGACCCAAGATCGGCGTGATCTCCGAGGACCTGCGCGTCGACCCCATCTGGCAGGAGGCGGTGGAGCGCAACCTTCAGCTGGCAGCCGACCTCGACATCGTGATCTGCCCCGAGATCCACTGGCCGACGGTGATCAAGTCCCCCGTGGTCGAAGAGTACCTGGAGTTCAAGGAGCGTACCGGTTCCGCGCACTTCGGGCTGCTCATCGACACTGGGGTGTTCGAGCTGAAGCCGTATCCGCGCCGCGGGGGCAGCGCGTCGTTCCGGATGGGGGATGGAAGCGCCAGGCCACCGGTCGTGCCGTTCGTGCCCGCATCCGACCTCGCCGACGTGATGGCGCACACCGTCTATTTCCAGGCGAAGTTCTACGAGGTCGACGACGACCTGGTCGACCACTACATCCCGTGGCGGGAGATCATCGAGATCGTCGTCGACTCCGGCTACACCGGCTGGCTCTCGAGCGAGTATGAAGGACACCACGAGCCGTACCGTGCGTCCGACCAGCTGCGCCGCCAGCACGCCCTCATCCGCGAGATCGCGGCAGAACACGCGAACCGCTACACCACTGAAAGGAGCTGATCATGCCCAACGGCCTCATCGATGACGCGAGCCTGCGCATCCACCCGGACGGTCTCGCACTGGCACTCACGATTCCGTGGTACCGGAGCCTGTGGCTGTCGTCGGTCACCACGTTCCGGCTGACGATCGACGGGGTGGAGGTGCCGGAGGCCGACCTCGCGTTCGAGCTCGACGGCGTGCGACACCGCATCGCCGACCTGCCGCAGCAGAGCGATGTGCTCTGGTACCTGCAGTCGCATCCGCTCCTCGTGGTGCGCCGCGACCCCGCGATCGAGCTCGGCGAGACGCACGAGATCGAACTGCACGGCGAACTGCGGCTGCCGTACATGCAGATCGCGCCGGGTCAGGACGGCGGCCCGGGCCTCTACGTGCCGAACATCGTGCACCAGAAGCTGACGCTCACGGCGACCGACCGGGACGCCGCGCCCCCCGCGCTCGAAACCGGCGTTGCGGCCCCGCCGGCGGCGACCGCGGAGGATCCGTTCAAGCTGGGGCTCACGTTGTACTCGGCGAGTGCGGAGTTCCGTGCCGGATGGTTCGACTTCGACGGCCTGCTCGACCGGGTCGCAGAACTGGGGATCGGTCCCGGCATCGAGATCGTCGCATCCCAGGTGCTGCCGACCTACCCGGTCGTGTCCGACGAGTTCGTCTCGATCTGGCGTGCGGCGTTCGACCGCCACGGCTTCGACGCGAGCTCGTTCGGCGCGAACCTCGACATGGGGCTGCGCCGCGACCGCGACATGACGCCGGACGAGGAGTTCGAATTCAGCGAAGTGCTGTTCCGGGGTGCGAAGAAGCTGGGGTTCCCGCTGGTGCGCATCCAGTCGGCGAAGCCGGAGCTGCTGCGCCGCCTGCTGCCGGTCGCCGAAGACCTGGAGCTCAAGCTCGCGTACGAGATCCACGCGCCGATGGGGCCGAATTCGCCCGAGATCATGAAGGTGCGCGATGTCTACGCCGAGCTCGACTCGCCGCTGCTCGGCTTCGTCGCCGACTTCTCGGCGACCATGCACAGCATGTCACCGACACTGCTGCGTGCGGTGCGCAGGGCGGGGCTCGACGAGGATGCGGTGCAGCGGATGCAGGACATCTGGGCGACGGATGCCCCCATGCGCGCACGCCAGGAGGAGTTCATCGGCTACCTGAACAGCCGCGGCTTCGACCCGGGTCGCCTCGGGTCGTTCGCCCACCTCGCGTTCAACATGCACGGACATGTGGACCCGCACGACTGGACGGACATCATGCCGCAGATCCTGCACGTGCACGCCAAGTTCTATGACATCGACGAGAGCGGGCAGGAGCCGGCCATCGACTACCCGGAGCTCGTACGCATCTTCGTCGAGGGCGGCTACCGCGGGTACTGGTCGAGCGAGTGGGAGGGTCACGCGTTCGCCGAGCTCGGCGAGGTCGACCCGCTCCTGCTGGTGCGCAAGCAGCACGACCTCATCCGGGCGAGCATGCGTGCCCTGCAGTCGGCGGGGGCCGCAGGATGACGGAGGCGGAGCCCGACATCCGCACCCTGCCGCTGCCCGAGGCGATTCAGAGACTGCGGGAGCACGGCGAGCCGATCGATCCGCGGCCGGACATCGACACGGAATCCCTGAAGCGCCGGTTCCCGCACCTCGCGCAGGTGACGACGCACGACCTCACGATCGACGCGCCGCACGGTCGGCAGCCCGCACGGGTGTACCGCGACGCGACGGTCCTGCCGACGGGTCGCGCCCTCGTCTGGGTGCACGGCGGTGCGTTCATCGGCGGCCACCTGGACATGCCCGAGTCGAACTGGGTCGCGCTCGAGCTCGCGGCACGCGGCATTCCGGTCCTCGCCGTCGACTATGTGAAATGTCTCGGCGATGTGCACTTCCCGGCGCCCTCCGACGACGTGCTCGCCGCGTGGCGTTTCGCGCGGTCGCAAGCTGCCGAGCTGCTCGAGATCGCGCCCGGCGGGCTTCTGCTCGGCGGAGCCAGCGCCGGTGGAAATCTGGCCGCAGGAGCTGTCGCACGACTCAGGGATGCCGGGGAGCCCGTGCCGGCCGGCCTGGTGCTGGTCTATCCCGCGCTGCATCCGGATGGCGCGCACCCGGGCTCGCCCGCCGATCCTGCGTCGTCGTTCGCGCAGCTCTCGCTCAACTTCGCGGGCGGTCCGGAAGCGCTCCACGATCCGCACGCGTTTCCGGGGCTCGGCAACGCATCCGGATTCCCTGCGACGCTCGTGGTCGTCTGCGAACTCGACCGGCTGCGGCCCTCGGGTGAAACCTTCGCGAGCCGGCTCGCCGGGGCCGGAGGCGACACGACGCTCTACGTCGAGGTCGGCGCGGACCACGCCCACATCAACGAGCCCTCAGACCCGGGCGCGCCCCGGACCGTCGCGGTCATCGCGGAGTGGATCGCGCGCCTGCAGCTGCGCTGAGCTCGTCGGTCGGCTCAGGCGTGCGTGCCGGCGGCGACGATGCGGCCGGCCTCCTCGAACAGGGAGCGCATCCACGAGTGTTCGGGGTCGTGCGTGTGCACGGGATGCCACCACAGCGCGTTGACGATCGGCGTCGGCGCGAAGGGGAGACCGACCACGCGCACGTTGCCCGCGCGCATGGCGATCGGTACGAGTGCCGAGTGGATGATGCCGACGCGTCGGGTGCCCGAGATGAAGTGCGGGATCGCCAGGAAGCTCTCGACCACGACCTCGACGTTGGGTTCGATCCCGAGCTGCTGGACCTGCCGTTCTGCTGACGTGAACGCCGACCGCGACTGGTAGTTCATGACCCACGGGAGGCTGGACAGCTCCTCCCGCGACAGCGAATCGCCCACGGACTCGTTCGTGTCCGCGACGATCGCCACCCAATCGTCCTTCCACAGGTCGAGGTAGGGCAGCTCTGTGAGAAAACCGTGCGGGATGATCATCCCGTCGACCGACCGCAAGCGATTCGTCGCATCCTCGACCACCAGCGGGTTGTGCAGCATGAACCGGAAGTGCACGCCGGGGGCACGCTCCGCCGCCAGCTCGGACACGACGCGTCCGATGGTGGTGAAAGCGTAGTCCGAGCCGAAGATCGAGAACTCGCGTACGGATTCGGTCGGCTCCCACGACGCCTGGCTCTCGAAGACGCGTCGTGCGGCCTCGAGAGCTATGGTCGTGTGATCGGCCAGGCGCAGGGCCAGGGGTGTCAACTCGTAGGTGTTGCCGCGGCGCGCGAGGATCGGGTCGCCGAAATGGATCCGAAGGCGCGCGAGGGATGCACTGAGCGCGGGCTGGCTCAGGCGAAGCTGCTCGGCCGCCCGGGTGACGCTTCGCTCCGTGAGGAGGGCATCCAGCGCGACCAGCAGGTTGAGGTCCAGACGCGACAACAACGGGTAATCGGTCACGAGGCTCACTATATTCGCCGAACCGTGAGGGCGTATCGATCGAGCTTATGTGCGAGATAAGCAGAAGCATCTTTGTTATCGGCGTTAGTGCTGAAAGACTCAATCTGCCCATAAGAGGACCGACGTCCCTAGCCGCCGCCCTCATCGACAATGAAGTCCCAGAAGAGGTCTTTCCATGAAGCAATCACACCGGAGCCGTCGGACTCGGCTTGCATGGCTCGCAATTCCCGCAGCAGCCGGACTCCTCCTGGCGGGATGTTCCAACTCGGGAACCTCGTCAGCAAAGGAACCGCAGACGATCACCTTCGCCTTCGGGGCGACGAACGACCAGGACAAGGCGGCTTACACCAACCTCACCCAGGCGTTCGAGAAGGAGAACAAGGGCGTGACGGTCACGCCCTTGAACCTCCCCACCCAGAGCTACCCCACGGCCCTCGCCACCCGCGTGCAGGGCGGCAACGCGCCCGACACGTTCTACGCAGAAGGCGGCACCGGACAGGTCGACTCCATCATCCCGTTCGCGAAGGCCGGGCAGCTGCTCGAGCTCACCGACCGGGCGATCAAGTCGGCACTCCCGTCGGACCAGAAGCAACTGTGGACCTACAACGGCAAGATCTACGGTGTGCCGCTGGGAACCCAGTCGAACGGTGTCATCTACAACGACGAGCTGGCCAAGTCCATCGGGGTGAACATCACCGCCTCCACGAGCCTCGACGACATCATCGCGCAGTGCTCGGCGGCTCGTGCCAAGGGCAAGACCATCTACGGCCTGGCCGGGTCCACCTACCAGAACAACGGCATCCTCGCCATCGCGCTGGCGACGTCGACCGTCTACGGTCCGAACAAGAACTGGAACGCCGATCGTGCGAAGAACAAGGTGACCTTCACCGGCACGAAGGGCTGGACGACGGCCCTCGAGTCCATCAAGAAGATGTACGACGCAGGATGCTTCCAGGACGGCGCGACCAGCGCCGGATTCGACGCACTGACCAATGGCGCGTCCTCTGGGAAGATCCTCGGGTTCTTCGCTCCGAGCGGGGCTGCCCAGCAGATCATGGTGGCAGCAGGCGGCCACGTGAAGCTCATCGCGCTGCCGGTCGCGGCGCCGAGTGGAACGAAGACCTACCTGTCGCTGAGTGCCGACCAGAGCGTCGCGGCGAGCGCCAAGACGAAGAGCCCGAAGCTCGCAGAGAGCTTCCTGAAGTACATCGTCTCGGATGCAGGCCAGCAGACGTACTCGGCCGCGACCGGCACGATTCCTGTGAACGTCGGGAGGTCTTCGACGCTTCTCCCGCAGTATGAGGGCATCAAAGACATGATCAGCTCGAACGACACCCGCGGATACGCGCCGACCGACTGGCCGAACGCGAAGATCTACACCGACCTCGGTAACGGAGTTCAGGGCATCCTGACCGGTCAGATGACCGTCAAGCAGGTCCTCGAGCAGATGGACACCGACTGGGGTTGATCCGGTGACGCGGTGGTCGGCTCGCACGGGCCGGCCACCGTTCTCCGGCTGAAAGGAATGAATCGATGACGATGCAGACCGAGGTGGTCCCGACGACAGCGGACAGCGGGGCGACACAGACCCCGCAGCGCGACCGGAAGCCCTACCATGTGAGGCTCGGCAGCTGGTGGTGGGCGCTTCCCGCCCTGGTGCTGATGGTGATCGTGATCTATGTGACCACGATCGCGGGAGGGTTCTTCGCCTTCACCAACTGGTCGGGTCTCGGATCGTTCGACTTCGTCGGCATCCAGAACTTCGTCAAGATCTTCAAAACCCCCGAACTCGTCGGTTCGCTGTGGAACACGCTGTTCCTCGCCTTCGGATTCCTGATCTTCACCAACGTCTTCGGACTGCTCTTCGCGCTAGCGCTGAACCGCGGTCTCAAGTCCCGCTACGTTCTGCGCACGCTGGTGTTCATGCCCGTCGTGATCGCACCCATCGCGGTCTCGTACATCTGGAAGTTCATCTTCGACTACAACGGGCCGCTCAACCAGCTGATGACCGGCATCGGCCTGCCGAAGCAGAACTGGCTGGCCAGCCCGACGCTCGCCATCTGGTGCGTGCTGATCGTCATGGTCTGGCAGAACATCGGGTTCGTCATGGTCATCTACCTGGCCGGCCTGGCGACCGTGCCCGTCGAGCTGGAGGAGGCCGCCGCGATCGACGGTGCCAACCCGTTCCGCCGGTTCCGTTTCGTCGTGCTCCCGCTCATCCGGCCCTCGGTGGCGATCGCGACGACGCTGACCTTGATCCAGGGTCTGCGCGTCTTCGACCAGGTCGTGGCGCTCACCGGCGGAGGACCTGCCGGCGCGACGCAGACACTGGCGCTCGAGGTCTACCAGACGGCGTTCACCTACCAGGAGTTCGGATTCGGGGCGGCACTCGCACTCGTGCTCAGCCTCCTCATCCTGATCTTCTCCATCGCACAACAGTGGGCGACCCGCGAGCGCTCGAACCAGGAGGCGTGAACCGTGTTCCGCTACACCAAGAAGACCCTCACGATCGAGATCATCACGATCCTCGCTGCCGTCATCCTGCTGTTGCCGTTCTGGATCCTGCTGATGGGCTCGCTCAAGACCCTGCCGGAGATCCTGAGCTCCGCGGCGATCGCCCCACCGACGCATCCCACGATCGACGCCTTCGTCGAGCTGCTCTCACCCGCGTCGTCATCGTCGGGGAACATCTGGGCGGGCCTCGCCTCCAGTGTCATCATCACCGCGGGCAGCATCTTCCTGCTCGTCGCGCTCGGCTCGCTCGCGGCGTACGGCATCGCCCGCTCGACCAGCCGGTGGAGCCGCCGTTCGTACTATCTCTTCCTCGTAGCGATCATCCTGCCCACCCAGCTCGGCACGCTGCCGCTGTACATCGGCGCGCGAACCGTCGGACTCGTGGGCAACCCGCTCGGCATGGTGCTGATCTACACCGGCATGCTGCTGCCGCTGTCCGTGTTCCTGTACGCGAACTTCTTCCGCAACCTCAGCCAGGAGTATGAGGAGGCCGCCATCATCGACGGCGCGAACCGCTACCAGGTGTTCTCGCGGATCGTCCTGCCGCTCATGTCGCCCGCGACCGGCACGGTCGCCATCCTCGCCGGCCTGATCGTCTGGAACGACTTCTTCACCGCGCTGATCTTCTTGAACGGCACGGCGTACCAGACGCTGCCGGTCGTCATGTACAGCTACGTCGGGTCGCTCGTCTCGCAGTGGAACCTGATCTTCGCGGTCGTCATCGTCTCGATGATCCCGATTCTCGCATTCTACGCGTTCGCTCAGAAGAAGTTCATCCAGGGCTACGCGGGCGGGCTCAAGGGCTGACCATGATCGCCACAGAGCGGTCCGGTCCTGACCTCGGGGACGGGACCTACCGCAACCCGGTGCTGCCCGGGGACCGTCCGGACCCGTCCGTGCTCCGCGTCGGCGACGAGTTTTTCCTGACGCACTCGTCGTTCGACGCGTCGCCGGGCCTGACGATCTGGCGCTCGCCGGACCTCGTCAACTGGACGTTCGTGACCTGTGCGCTCGAGAATCCGCTGACCACGGTGTTCGCCCCGGACCTCGTGGAGCACGGCGGGCGGTACTACCTCTATATACCGTTCATCCCGAGCGCCTGGTCCGACGCCATTCATGAACCCGAGATCTGGGTCATCCACGCCGACCGGCCGGAGGGACCGTGGAGCGAGCCGGTCTTCACGGGCATCTCTGGCGCGATCGACCCGGGCCACGTTCTCGGAGAGGACGGCGAACGCTACCTGTTTGTCAACGGCATCCGTCGTTGCCGGCTGAGCCCGGACGGACTGCGCGCCGTCACGCCGCTCGAGCAGGTCTACGACGGATGGCGCTATCCGGACGAATGGGTCACCGAGGGCTACTCGCTCGAGGGTCCGAAATTCTTCCGACGCGGCGAGTTGTTTTATCTCGTGAGCGCGGTGGGCGGCACCGGGGGACCGCCGACGGGACACATGGTGATCGTTGCCCGGTCGCGTTCCGTGCATGGACCGTGGGAGAACGCACCGGGCAACCCGGTCGCGCGCACCTGGTCGGCTGAGGAGGCCTGGTGGTCGCGCGGCCACGCGACGATCCTGGATGCGCCGGACGGGACGTGGTGGATGGTGTCGCACGGCTACGCCAACGGCTACCGCACGCTCGGTCGCCAGGCGCTGCTCGAGCCGATCGAATGGACCGACGACGGCTGGCCCGTCGCGGCGGCCGCGGATGTGGGTGCGCCATTGGGCAAACCCGTCGCGGATGCGCATCCGGTCGCCGTCCCGGCTCCATCCGACGACTTCGAGTCGCCGGCGTGGGGGGAGCGCTGGGTCTTCGACAACCCCGGAGCCGACGAACGGGAACGCGTGCGGTTCGCGGATGGTCTCGCTGTGCGCGGAAAGGGAACGTCGCCCGCCGACTCGTCGCCCCTGACCACCTCGTCGATGGACTGCGCCTACGAGATCGCAGTGGAGCTGGAGGTCGGCGATGGCGCGACGGGCGGCCTGCTGCTCTACTTCAACGACCGGCTGTTCTACGGCATGGACTGGGATGGCGACCGTATGCAGAGCTACGCCGGTGGCGTCCGCACTCACTGGCGTGAGCCGGCCGAGCCCGGGACCACCATCGAGCTCCGACTCCGGAACGACCAGCACATCGTGACCGGCTGGCATCGTCGCCCGGGAGAGCCGTGGCAACGGCACGGCATCCGCTACGACACGTCGGGCGCACACTCGGCGACGATGAACGATCTGAAGAGCCTGCGGCCGGCCCTGTTCTCGGCCGGCGACGGCGAAGTCGTGTTCCGCCGGTTCCGCTACCGCCCACTGGTTGGGAAGAACCGATGAGCGCCCGAATCGAGTCGCTCCTCGCGCGCATGACCTGGGAGCAGAAGCTCATGCAGCTCCAGATCCTGTGGCGACCCGATACTGCGGAGCGGGGGGAGCTCATCCGTCGCGGCATGGGCTCGACGTTCTGGCCGCAGAGCGCGACCAAGACGAACGAGATGCAACGTATCGCCGTCGACGAGACCCCCCTCGGGATTCCCCTGCTCGTCGCCCTGGACGTGTTACACGGACAGTTCACGATCTTTCCGACGCCGCTGGCCCAGGCCGCCTCCTTCGATCCCGAGGTCGCGGCCTGCGATGCGCGCGTCTCGGCCGCCGAGGCCCGTTCGAACGGTGTGAACTGGACGTTCTCGCCCATGGTCGACGTCGTTCGCGATGCGCGCTGGGGTCGAGTGGTCGAGAGCTTCGGTGAGGACGTGTATCTCGCGTCGACGTTCACCGTGGCGAAAGTCGCGGCGTACCAGGACGAGGCCGGGGCAAGCTCCGACGGCATCGCTGCCTGCCTCAAGCACTTCGTCGCGTACGGTGCCGCCGAGGCCGGTCGCGATTACAACACAACCGATCTCTCCGATCGGACGCTGCGCGAGACTTACCTCGAGACCTTCCGCGTCGGAGTGGCCCAGGGCGCGGCCTCAGTCATGGCTTCGTTCAACTCGCTGAACGGGCATCCGATGCACGCCAACCGGGCGCTTCTGACCGGTGTGCTGAAAGACGAGTGGGGCTTCAACGGCGTGGTCGTCGGCGACGCCGACGGCGTTGCATCCCTCGTCGAGCACGGAGTAGCGATCGATGAGCGTGCCGCGATCGCCGCAGCGTTCGACGCCGGAATCGACGTGGTCATGGGCGGCTCCCCGTTGGTCGGCGCCGACGGCGTCCCGGTAATCGCGCCGGAGGATGTGTCGGCCGCGCGCGTCGACGATGCCGTGCGTCGTGTCCTCAGACTCAAGGAGCGGCTCGGGTTGTTCGAGCAGCCCTACGTCGACTCGTCCTTCGCCGCAGCGGGCTCGAGCGATCGGCACCGCGCGTTCGCGCGCCTGGCCGCCGAACGTTGCGCGGTGCTGCTGACCAATAATGGCGCGCTGCCGTTGCCCGCCTCCGGCCGCATCCTTCTCGCCGGCCCGTACGCGCGCAGCCTCGATCACCTCGGGGCGTGGGTGCAGCATTTCGCGACTCCGGTGGGCGAGACGCTCGCCGACGCCCTGCGTACCGAACTTCCGGATGTGCTCTGGGACGTCGCGGACGGTACCGACTTCTTCGAGACGACGGATGCGGCCCTCGCCGAGATGGTCGAACGAGCCTCCGCCGCCGACCTCGTCGTCGTCGCTGTCGGCGAGCCCAGCCGCATTTCGGGCGAGGCCAGCTCCCGCGCCGACATCTCGCTTCCTGGGGCACAGCGCCGTCTCATCCACGCGCTGGCCGACGCCGGCGCACGCATCGTCGTGGTGCTCGCGACGGGACGCGCTCTCGTCGTCGAGGATTGGGTCGAGCGCGTCGATGCCCTGCTCTGCGTGTGGCACCTGGGCGTCGAGGCGCCCGCTGCGATCGCCGCTACTCTCTCGGGCCGGGTGAACCCCGGAGGCCGGGTCCCGATGACTTTTCCCCGGGCGGTCGGACAGGTACCGATCCACTACGACCACGAGCGGACTGCACGGCCGCCGCGGACCGGCGGCGCGTTGCTTCCCGAGACGATCGCAGGGTTCACGGGACCGAACAACACCGACGACTACTACACCTCGAAGTATCTCGACCTGCCCCTCGGACCGCGGTTCGATTTCGGTCACGGACTCAGCTACACGACGTTCGAGCTCGACCAGCTCACTGTAACCCGCGAGACGATCACGGCGCGCGACCTTCCGAATGGAGTCGAGGTATTCGTGAGGGCCCGAAACACCGGCGACCGGGACGGCGACGTCGTCATCATGCTCTTCGTGACCGACGAGGTCGCCTCGCTCACGCAGCCGTTGCGCCGACTGCGAGGATTCCGCCGCGTGGCGCTTGCCGCGGGCGAGTCCACCCGTGTCGCCTTCCCGCTCGGCGCGGACGATCTGGCGTTCTGGGGCGACGGCGCTGAACGCATCCTCGAGCCGGGGGATTTCACGATCACGCTCGGCGATGGAACATCAGAGCTCCGAACCCGCTTGCGCCTGGAGGAATCATGACATTTCAACGACTGCGCGACGTGGTCGACGGCACGGTTCCGAACGCGATCATGCCGCTGTTCTGGCAGAAGGGCGGCCCGGTGGAGGTCGTGCGCGAGGAGATGGAGCGGATCGGCGACGCCGGCATCGGCGCTGTCATCCTCGAAGCGCGGCCGCACCCGGACTTCCTCGGCGACGGCTGGTGGCGCGATGTCGACGCGGTGCTCGAGATCGCCCGCCGGCGCGACATGAAGGTGTGGTTCTTCGATGACGACACATTCCCGACCGGGCATGCAGGCGGTGCGGTCGAGGCCGCGCCCCCCGAGCTGCGGCGGCAGTTCCTCACGGAGCGGCACACGGACGTGGTCGGGCCCGCGCGTGGGGCATCGGTCATCGTCGAGCGCCGGAAATTCTGGGGGCCCGAAGCGGCGCAGGAGCCCGGCCGTCTCATCCACGTCTTCGCGTATCCGCGCGCGGAATGCTCCGAGGAGCTGACCGGCGACCCCGTCGACCTCACCGACCACATCATGGACGGGGTGCTCTACTGGGACGTCCCGGCCGGCTGGTGGCGCGTCTTCTTCGTGTCGGTGACGAGCGGTGGCGGCAGCGAACCGCACGCGCACCACATCGACTACCTCAACGCGGACTCGACCCAGCTGCTCCTCGACACGGTCTACGAGCGCATCCATGAGCGGTACGCCGACGAGTTCGGCACGATCATCGCGGGCTTCTTCAGTGACGAGCCGGGCCTGTACAACGACCCGGACACCTTCGAATTCGGCTCCCAGCTCGGCAAGGCCGTGCCCCTGCCGTGGAACGATCAGATCGCAGACCGCCTGGCAGAACGCCTCGGGATGGACGCCGCATCGCTCCTGCCCCAGCTGTGGTGGGCCGCCGGCGGCCGTGAGCGCGAGGTCCGCTACCTGTACATGGATGTCGTGACCGCGTTGTACTCGGAGAACTTCAGCCGGCGACTCGGCGACTGGTGCCGTGCACACGACGTCGAGTACATCGGGCACGTGATCGAGGACAACGGCGCGCACGCTCACCTGGGTCCGGGCACTGGGCACTACTTCCGGGCGATGGCTGGGCAGGACATGGCGGGCGTCGACATTATCGGCGGCCAAGTGATCCCGGGATTCTCGCGCGGGCCCTTCGGCAACGTCTCGGGCGCGGCAGACGGTGAGTTCTTCCATTTCGGGCTCGCGAAGCTCGCCTCGTCGGCCGCACACCTCGATCCGCTGAAGCAGGGTCGTGCGATGTGCGAGACGATCGGGGCGTACGGCTGGTACGCGGGTCTCCGGCTGTTCACCTGGCTGACCAATCATCTGCTCGTGCGGGGTGTGACGCACGTCGTTCCGCACGCGTTCTCGCCGGCGCCGTTCCCCGACCTCGACTGCCCGCCGCACTTCTTCGCGCATGGGCAGAACCCCCAGTACTGCCACCAGCACCTGCTGAGCGCCTACACGAACCGGCTCAGTCACCTGCTGCAGGGCGGCGGGCACGTCGCACCCTTCGCCGTCCTCTACCACGCGGATGCGGAATGGCTCGGTGACGCGATGCCGAGCGAGCGACCGCTGCGCCTGCTGATGGAGGCGCAGCTGGATGCCGACATCGTGCCCGCTGACGCGCTCGCGGGTGCCGCGATCGCCGGCGCCGCGCTCGCCGTGGGGGCGGAGACGTACGACGCCCTGATCGTTCCGGGAAGCGCCTTCCTGCCCGAGCACGTCGCCCGCGAGCTGCTGCGTCTCGACGACGCGGGGGTTCCCGTGGTCTTCGTCGGCAGGGTGCCGGAGGTCGCGGGTGTCGACACGAGCGCACTCCAGGAACGGTTCCGGCCGGTGCCGCAGCGCGGGCTCGTCGAAGCCGTCGCGGGCATGACCGACCGCGCTGTGCGCATCCGCCGCCCATCGCCGTCCCTGCGCGCGCTTCGCGTCGATCACGGTGAAGCGGATGTCGTGATGCTGGTGAACGAGTCGGTCTCCGAGTCCGTGCGCACGTCGGTGACGATCCCGCGTGCCGGGGCAGTGGTCTCCCTCGATGCCTTCACCGGGGCATTGACGGCGGTGCCCAGCGAGCGGGGACGGAGCCGCACGACCGTCGAGATCGATCTGGTCCCGGGCGGCGCGACGGTGCTCGTCGTCGGTCCGCCGTCGGCGTGGCACGGAATCCCCGTCGCGCCGGCGTCGGTTTCCGGGGAGAGCGTCGAACTCGCACCGAGCTGGTCGGTCGCCACCGCGACCGCGAGTGAGTACCCCGCGTTCACGGCCTGGGGCGAGCTCGACGAGCTGCGCCCGCTGAACGAGCCCGAGCTGCTGCCGCAGTTCAGCGGAACGGTGCGGTACACCGCGACCTTCGACGCCGAGAGCGACGAGACACCACAGATCATCGATCTGGGCGACGTGTTCGAGCTCGCGACGGTGCGCCTCAACGGCGTCGACCTCGGTACGAGGATCGCGCCGCCGTACCGCTTCGCCGTTCCGGGCGGGCTTCTCGCATCGAGCAACACCCTCGAGATCGACGTGACCAACACGCTCGCGAAGGCGCAACCGGACTTCTTCTCCGCGTGGGCCCAGCAGGACCCGACCGGCCTGCTCGGCCCGGTCACCATCGCGGCCGTCCACGAGCGGAGATCAGCGTGACCGACAACAGGGCAGCGTTCGAGAGGTTCTGCGACCTCTTCTACACGCAGAAGCGGGTGGCGGATGCGTTCGCCTCTCTCGTCTCCGACGACTACCGGCAGCACAACCCGTCGATCCCCGACGGGCCGGCGGCCGCAGTCGAGGCGCTCACGCCGAAATTCGACGGCAGTCCGGATGCGCGGTTCGAGCTCCAGCGCATCCTCGTCGACGGCGACCTGGCGATGGTGCATGTGAAGGCTTCCCGACCCGGCGCGCCCGACGCCGCGGTCGCGGACATCTACCGATTCGAGAGCGGCCGGATCGTCGAGCACTGGGACGTGCTTCAGCAGGTTCCCATGCATGCCGCCCACGACCATCCGATGTTCTGAATAGGAGTACACATGTACGAGCTCGCACCCAACATCGAGCTGCTCTTCACTGAGGCCGGCGACTACCAGGACCGCGTTCGCGCGGCCGCTGCGGCGGGCTTCACCGCTGTCGAGATGTGGGGCCCCACGGGGGCGGACGCGCCGGCGACGCCGAAGGACCTCCCCGCGCTCAAGGCCGCGCTCGAGGAGACCGGCACGAAGCTCACGGCGCAGCTCTCGGAGCCGCGCACGCAGTTCATGATCCCGCCGTGGGACCACTCGGAGTTCTACCGCAAGCTCGACGAGGGCGTCGCCATCGCGCAGGACCTCGGCTGCCCGCGCATCGTCGTCGGCAGCGGCACGGGCTTCGGCGGCTGGAAGCGCCAGGTGCAGCTCGACAAGCTGATCGAGATCTACCAGAAGGCGATCGCGCAGATCGACGGCTCGGGCATCACGCTCGCCCTGGAGCCGGTCAACATCCGCGTCGACCACCCGGGCTCGCTGCTCGACCGCACCACGGAGGCCGTCTACGTGGCGCGCGGCGTCGACTCCGCGTACTTCGGCGTGCTCTATGACATCTACCACTCCGCCGTCGAGGGCGAGGACATGGCGGCGGAGCTCGAGAACGCGGGCGACCTGATCGCTTACGTGCAGCTCGCCGACGCCCCCGGGCGCGGCGAACCCGGCTCCGGTGGGCTCGACTGGGCGGCGACATTCGGAACCCTGCGAGCGAGCGGATACGACGGTCCGATCGGGCTCGAGTACTACCCCACCCAGGAGTCCGTCGCATCCGTCGCTCTGATCCGCGAACTGGCAGCGACGGCATGAGCAGGTATCCGGACGACGCCGACGTCGTGATCGTGGGAAGCGGTCCGACGGGTGCCGCCTACGCCCGCATCCTCTCGGAGGAGGCGCCCGATACGCGGATCGCCATGTTCGAGGTCGGGCCGACTGTGTCGATTCCGCCGGGCGCGCACGTGAAGAACATCGAGGATGCAGCCGTGCGCGCCGAGGCGCAGGAGCTTTCGGAGGGCCCCGGCGCCGGCGCCGCGACGGTGAGCTCGCCGGGAGCCGTGACCGCGGGACTCCGCCGTGCCCGGCCGGGCACATATCTGCTCGAGTCCGGCTTCCAGGAGCCGGGCGAGGACGGCATGCCCGTCGTCGCGTTCTCCAGCAACGTCGGAGGCATGGGCGCGCACTGGACTGCCGCGTGCCCTCGGCCCGGAGACAGTGAACGCATCCCGTTCCTTCCCGATCTCGATGAGCTGCTCGACGAGGGCGACCGCCTGCTCGGAGTCACCACCGACGCGTTCGACGGCGCACCGTTCACCGCCCTGGTGCGCGATCGGCTCGCGGCCGCGGTCGACGACGATCGGCCGGCTGCGCAGCGTGTGCAGCGGATGCCGCTCGCCGTGCACCGCCGCGAGGACGGCCGGCTCGTCTGGTCGGGATCCGATGTGGTCTTCGGTGATGTGACGCGCGCCAACCCGAACTTCACCCTGCACGACGAGTCGCTCGTCACCCGTGTGCTGCTCGAAAGCGGACGGGCGAGCGGCGTCGAGGTGCGCGACCGCCGAACGGGCGAGCAGCACATGGTGCGGGCGCGATTCGTCGTGGTCGCCGCCGACGCCCTGCGCACGCCGCAGGTGCTGTTTGCATCCGGTATCCGTCCACCGGCACTCGGGCGGATGCTCAACGACCAGTCGCAGGTCGTGTACGCCACGCGCATCCGAGACGCGGCCGAAGTCACCGCCGGGGTGCACGGCGAACTCGGCGCCGACCAGGTGGTCGACGGGGCGATCAGCGAGCGGAGCGGCGTCACCTGGGTGCCCTTCACCGACGACCTGCCGTTCCACGGTCAGGTCATGCAGCTGGATGCCTCACCGGTGCCGCTCGCCGACGACGACCCTGTGGTGCCCGGTTCCATCGTGGGGCTCGGGCTGTTCTGTGCGAAGGACCTGCAGTGGGACGACCGCGTCGAGTTCAGCGACGACGAGCGGGACTGGTACGGGATGCCCGCCATGCGCATCCACTACCGGCTCACCGACCGGGACCACGCCGTGATCGAACGCGCCGAGGTCCGGATCGTCGAGCTCGCAAAGGTGGTGGGGGAGCCGATCGGCGACCGCCCGTTCACGATGCCGCTCGGCGCGTCGCTGCACTATCAGGGCTCCGTGCGGATGGGCGAGACAGATGACGGCCGCAGCGTGTGCAGCCCCGACAGCGAGGTCTGGGCCGCGCCCGGGGTCTTCGTCGCCGGCAACGGGCTCATCCCGACGGCCACTGCGTGCAACCCGACCGTCACGTCCGTGGCGCTCGCCGTCAGGGGAGCTCGCCGGCTCGTTCGTTCGTTGGCGGAGCAGGAATCTCTTGCTTATGTCGAATTCGAACATTACACTGCAGAAACAAGGAATAAGTCAAGGAGGACTCCGTGATCCCCGATCGCATCATCGAGCAGGGAACGCTCACCACCGATGGACGACGTGCCGCGGTCGAAGTGCGCATCCCCTGGTACCGGGCGCTGCCCGCGTCCTGCATCGCGGGCGCGACGCTCACGGTCGACGGCGTCGCCGCCCCCGCGGAATCGCTGCGCTGGCGACTCAACGGACGTGAGCGCACGTTCGCCGACATGCGCGACGACACGGCCGAGTGGTGGTTCCCGCTCGACTCCGCCGTGCTCTCCGGCGACCTTCCGGTCCCGGCTGACGACGCTGAGCATGATGTCGCCGTCGACCTGACCCTCTACATCCCCTACATCGTCATCGGCGATGACGAGGTGCTCCACATCGAGGAGCACGACAGCAAGACCATGAAGGCGGTCACGGCATGAGCGCGAGCATCCCGAACCCGGGCTCCCCGATCCAGGGTGTGACGCTGTACAGCTTCACGCGCGCGTTCCACGGGCGCGAATACGACCTCGAGGGCCTCATCCGCAAAGTCGCGGCCGACGGATACGGACCCGGGCTCGAAGTCATCGGCTTCTCCAGCTTCCGGGGCTTCCCGGTGATCGAAGACTCCTTCGCCGGCTGGTTCCGCGACCTCGTCTCCGAAGTTGGACTGGTGCAGACGTCCCTCGCCATCAATGCCGACATCGGCATACATCGCGACCGGATGCTCAACCAGGACGAACTCATCGAATACATGCGCCTGCAGATCGAGGCCGCAGCGAAGCTCGGCTTCCCGATCGCCCGGGTGCAGATCTCGATCACCCCCGACTCGATGGCAGCGCTCGCGCCCATTGCCGAACGCTACGGCGTCACGCTCGCGCTCGAGGTGCACGCCGACCAGTACGCATCGCATCCGCGCATCCTCGCCCTGCGCGACCGGTACGAAGAGGTCGGCTCGCCCTTCCTCGGGTTCACCGCCGACTGGGGAGCCACGACGGTCGGCTTCGCGCCGTCGCTGTTGGAGGCGTACCGCCGCCGCGGCGCAACCGACGAACTGCTCGGCAAAGTCGTCGAGCTGTGGAACGAGTTCTACCAGGCCGGCCCACCCGCCGACCAGGCCGATCACGGGCAGCGCTTCGGCCGGTTCATCGGTCTCGCCGCGCAGAACGGCCGGCCCGACCTCGGCATCGACTTCGCGATCAACGGCACCGGCCTGTTCGGGCCGGCCCGCGTCGACGACTGGCTCGAGATCATGCCGTGGATCAAGCATGTGCACGGCAAGTTCTTCGGCATCGACGAGCAGCACGAGGAGCCTTCGGTTCCCGTTCGCGACCTCGTCGCACTGCTGGTGCGCAACGGCTACAACGGGGCGATCTCCAGTGAATACGAGGGATGGCACTGGAACTACTGGCAGTCGCCGTTCGAGATCATCCGCGACGAGCAGGCGGTACAGCGCTCGGCCGCACAGGATGCGGGCAGCCGCATGGTGACGGATGCCGTCGAGGCACGTGCGCAGCTCGCGCAATGGCTGCCGACCACTGAAGGAGTAAAGGCATGAGCAACGGAATCGCCGGGACCGGCATCAAGCTCGGAACGACCCTCTATTCGATGACGAGCGAATTCGCTGCCGGCATCTACACACCGGAGACGCTCATCGCGGTCGTCGCTGAGAACGGGATCGGGCCGGGCGTCGAGTTCAACATCGCACAGCTCCTGCGGACCTACCCGGATGTCGATGCCGAGTTCGTGAGGCTCTGGTTCGACTCGCTCGAGAAATACGAGCTCGAACCGAGCGCGGTCGGCACCAACCTCGATATGGGCCGTCGCAAGGACCGCGATATGACGCCCGACGAGGAGCACGATTTCCTCGCCCGCCAGTTGAAGACGGCGCACACGCTCGGGTTCAAGCGGGTCGTCATCCGGTCCGCCGGCCGGGAGCTGCTGCGCAGTCTCCTGCCGCTCGCCGAGAAATACGACCAGCGGCTCGGCTACGAGATCCACGCACCCCAGGGGCCGAACGACCCGACGGTGGTCGGCATCCGCGAGCTGTACGACGAGCTCGGCAGCGACCGACTCGGCTTCACCGCCGACTTCTCGTCGACCATGCACAGCCTGTCGCCGACCCTGCTCTCGCAGCTGACCAAGATGGGTCTCGACGAGAAGCACATCCCGGTGATGAACGAGATCTGGCACGAGCCGACCCCCATGCACGTACGCAACCAGAAGTTCGAGGACTACCTGAGGGGAGAGGGCGTCGACCCGACCGGCTTCGGTCCGTTCACGCGGTTGGCGTTCAACATGCACGGGCTGGTGCCGCCGGAGGAATGGCTGGACATCATGCCGCAGATCTTCCATGTGCACTCGAAGTTCTACGACATCGGCGCCGATGGCGAAGAACCGGCCATGGACATTCCCCGCATCGTGCGGCAGTTCGTGAAGGGCGGCTACACCGGCTATCTCTCCAGCGAGTGGGAGGGCCACGCTTTCTCCGACCTCGGCGAATCCGACCCGATCGACCTGGTCAAGAAGCAGCACGCGCTCATCCGCCGCACCATCGAAGAAGCCGTAGCCGGCGTCCCGGCCTGACGCAGGAGACCGAATAATGTCAGACACCGTGACCGACGCATCCGTCACCGACGCATCCGTCAAGGAACTCGTCGCCGAGGTCGCGCGCCTGCGCGACGAGGTCGCCGCAGCCGCGAAGCTCGCCCGCCGCGCTGCGGACCGGGACGAGGTCGAGAATCTCTTCAACCGCTATATGTATCTGCACAACGCGTTCCAGGACGAGCAGATCATCCCGCTCTGGGTGAAGCGCGGAACGGACGGCATTCGCGCCCGCTACACGAACGCAGGCCAGTACACCGACTACGACAGCGTCATCCGCTATCACCAGGGGCGCCCTGCCCCCGCGGGCAAGCTCATCCTCCACGCGACGACGACACCGGTGGTCGAGGTCGCGGCGGACGGCGAGACTGCGAAGGGCGTGTGGCTCATGGCGGGCACCGAGTCCGGGCTGACCGACCCGGCCGTCGCCGAGGCGTTCCCCGACATGTACTCGCCGGATGAGGTGCTCGGCAAGAAGGTCTGGGCGCACTGGGTCTGGTGCAAGTACGCGATCGACTTCCTGCGCCAGGACGGCGAATGGAAGATCTGGAAGTTCCGCTGCTACGAGCTCGCCCGGGCACCGTTCGAAGAGAACTGGGTCAGCTTCGGCGAGAAGAACCAGGGTGCGTTCGACCTCGACCTCATGTACTTCGGCGACGACGGCAAGCCCGTCTTCATGCCGAAGGCCGACGAGCCGGTGCCGAGCGAGAACCACCCGTACAGCCCGACCACGGTGCAGAAGCTCGAGCCCGAGCCCCCGCAGCCGTTCGAGACCTTCGTCGACACCTTCAAGTAGGGATGGATCATGGCAACGCACAACTCACTCTTCGCTGACAGCGACGTCCGCCGCACTGCCGACGGGATCGCCGTCTCGGTCCAGCTTCCCTGGTACCGCAGCCTGTGGCTCTCAGCCGTCGACGACGTCGCGGCGACCGTCAACGGCGTCGCGGTTCCGAAGGAGGACCTGCGGTTCGAACTGAACGGCCGCAGCTACCGGATCGAAGAACTGCCCGAGCAGTTCGACACGCTCTGGTTCGTCGCGGACCGGCCCGACGTGGTCATCCCGCTCGACCACGCTCCCGCGGCCGGCGAGGAGCTCACCGTCGAGGTGGCCCTCACGATGCGCCTGCTCTACATGCAGATCATGCCGGGCGTCGACGGCGGCCCGGGCCGCTATGTGACCAACCGTGTGCCCGTCGAGCGTGAGGTGGTGCTGGCGTGACGCATGGTCGTGCCGAGGGCCGCCCGCTTCGGGTGGCCATGATCGGTTACGGGTTCATGGGGGCCGCGCACTCGGTGGGCTGGCGCCAGGCGCCGGCGGTCTTCGACCTGCCCCTCGGGGTCGAGATGGCGGTCGTCGTCGGCCGGAACGCGGATGCGGTCGCCCAGGCTGCCGCCCACTGGGGCTGGACGGAGTCGGCGACCGACTGGCGTTCGGTGATCGCGCGCGACGACATCGACATCGTCGACATCGTGACGCCGGGCGATTCGCACGCCGAGATCGCGATCGCCGCCCTGGATGCGGGCAAGCACGTGCTCTGCGAGAAACCGCTCGCCAACTCGGTCGCCGAGGCGGAGGCGATGCTCGCCGCTGCGACGCGAGCATCCGAGCGCGGGGTGAAGGCCATGGTCGGGTTCACCTACCGACGGGTTCCCGCAGTGACGTTCCTTCGGGACCTCATCGCGCAAGGCGTAGTGGGCACGGTGCAGCAGGTGCGCGCCGCCTATCGGCAGGACTGGCTGGTCGACCCGCAGATGCCGCTCGCGTGGCGGCTGCAGAAGGAGCACGCCGGCTCGGGCGCGCTCGGCGACATCGGCGCTCACATCATCGACATGACCCAGTTCGTGACGGGCCAGCAGGTCGAGGCCGTGTCCGGCACCGTCGAGACGATCGTGAAGCAGCGGCCCCTTCTCGGCTCGGGGTCGGGCCTCGCCGGCGTCGCCGCCGAGGGCTACGGCGACGTGACCGTCGACGACGCTGCGATTTTCACGGGCCGGTTGACGGGAGGAGCGCTCGTCTCGTTCGAGGCGACGCGGTTCGCAACCGGACGGAAGAACGCGCTGACCATCGAAGTCTCGGGAGACCAGGGCGCGCTCGCGTTCGACCTGGAAGACCTCAACAGCCTGCAGTTCTACGACCGGCGGGAGCCGGCGGACCGGCAGGGATTCACGAAGATCCTGGTGACCGAGGCCCAGCATCCGTATGTCGGCGCATGGTGGCCCGCCGGCCACATGCTCGGCTACGAACACGGGTTCGTGCACCAGGTGGTCGACTTCGTCGGCACCCTCGTCGACGGTACGGATCCGCATCCAAATTTCGCCGAAGGACTGAGCGTTCAACGGGTGCTGGCCGCGGTCGAGGAGAGCGCCGCACAGAATTCTGCATGGGTGCCCACGGGCGCCCGTGCGCATGAATAAGTCGTCTTGAGAGGGAGAATCCGATGACACGTCCGATCACTCTGTTCACCGGCCAGTGGGCCGACCTGCCGCTCGAAGAAGTGGCCCGGCTCGCAGGCGAGTGGGGCTACGACGGACTCGAGATCGCCTGTTGGGGCGACCATCTCGAGGTCTCGCGGTGGGACGACGAGGCCTACGTGCAGTCGCGCCGCGACATCCTGGAGCGCAACGGCCTGAAGGTGTGGACGATCTCCAACCATCTCGCGGGCCAGGCGGTCTGCGACGACCCGATCGACGAGCGGCACCGTGACATCCTCAACGACCGTGTCTGGGGCGACGGCGAGCCCGAGGGCGTCCGGCGGCGGGCCGCAGAGGAGCTGAAGCTGACGGCGCGGATGGCCGCGAAGCTCGGCGTGAAGACGGTGACCGGGTTCACCGGATCGTCGATCTGGAAGGCCGTCGCGATGTTCCCGCCGGCTTCCGACGAGTGGATCGCCGCGGGCTACCAGGACTTCGCCAACCGGTGGCATCCCATCCTCGACGTCTTCGAAGAGGTCGGCGTGCGGTTCGCTCTCGAAGTGCATCCGTCGGAGATCGCGTACGACTACTGGACCGCGAAGGCGACCCTCGACGCGATCGGCCACCGGCCGAGCTTCGGGATCAACTTCGACCCGTCGCACTTCATGTGGCAGCAGCTGGACCCGGTGGCGTTCGTGCTCGACTTCGCCGACCACATCTTCCACGTGCACGTCAAGGAGTCGATCACGAACCTCGACGGACGCAACGGCGTGCTCGGCTCCCACCTGCCGTGGGCCAACCCGCGGCGCGGCTGGACGTTCGTGTCGACAGCGCACGGGCAGGTGCCGTGGGAACCGCTGTTCCGCGCACTCAACGCGATCGGCTACACCGGGCCGACGTCGGTGGAGTGGGAGGACGCGGGCATGGACCGCCTGCAGGGGGCGCCCGAGGCGATCGCGTTCGTGCGCAAGCTCAACGCGATCACGCCGCCCGCGGCCGCCTTCGACGCCGCGTTCTCGACGTCACGCGACGGCGCCGGCGCCTCGTGACCGGTCTGCTTCCGGTCCTCATCCTGTCGGGACACATGACCCGGGAGCACGACAACGAGTCCCGCAGCTTCCGACAGCACAACCAGTGGCTGACCACGCTGCTCGAGGACACCGGGCGCTTCCGCGTGCGGGTCATCGAGGACCCCCGCGGTCTCGGAGCGGAGATCATCGACAAGTACGACGTCGTGATCGTCGTGTTCGAAGGACGCGACGGGTACCACGAGAAGGCCGTCGGCTTCGGCGCCGAGACCGACGCGGCGCTCCTCCGGCTCGTCCACGACGACGGCAAGGGGATCGTCTGGTTCCACGGCTCCGCCGCCCAGGAGGACGACTGGGGCTACCCCGAGGCGTACAACGTCATGCGGGGCGCGAAGCTGAGCGTACCGACTGGTCTCCGCCCGCGACCCTGGGGCGAGGCGCAGCTGCACACCGTGGAGCCGCGTCACGAGATCACCGAGGGCATCAGCCAAACCTGGACGGTGACCGGCGACGACATCCTCACCGGTGTGCAGCTCTACGACGGATCCGAGGTGCTGCTCACAGTCTTCGACGACCTCGAGTCCTATGAGAACGCGCCGATGTGGCCGATGTCGCATTATCCGGTGGCGATCCCACCCGAGGGCATCGCCGGTCTGCCGGGGATGAACACGCACCAGCCGATCGCCTGGATCAACGAGTACGGCGCGGGGCGCTCCTTCACGATCACGATCGGGCACGACATCGACACCTTCCGGCGCATCGAGTTCATCAAGATGTTCCCGCGCGGCGTCGAGTGGGCGGCGACCGGGAAGGTCTCGTTGAATGGGCCCGACCGCAGAGGCGAACGGCGCTTCTTGCCGTGGCCCTATTACAACCGAGAGGGCTGATATGAACAGCGAAACCCGAGCTCCCAAATGGAGTTACATGGACCACTGGCGAGCAAACGGGCCACGCGGCCCCTACGACCAGTGGCACTCACGACTGGCTATGACGCGCTTCCTGCGCCAGGTGGCGGCCGTGGGGTTCGATGCGATCGACACGTTCGACTTCCGCATCTGGCAGATCCTCGAGCAGTACGGTTCGGTCGCCAACTATCAGGAGTTCGTGCAGGAGCAGGGCCTCGAGCGGATCGTGAACACCTTCCACGGCGTCTACTACGACCCCGAGCGGTACGCACCCGAAGTGCCTGCCACCCACGACACGATCCTCGAAGACTTCAAGGTCACGATGGACCGCTGGTCGGGCATCCAGCTCGACAACATCATCGTGATGCCGGGCTCGCGGTTCTTCGACGAGCAGGGCGTGACCAATGACGGCCTGAAGCACGCGGCCGACATCTGGGGCAAGGTCGGGCAGCTCACCCGCGAGTACGGCGTGAACCTGACCTGCCACCACGAGTTCTACGGCGGCATCCGCACGCGTGAGCAGATCGACACGTTCTACGGCTACGCCGACCCGGAATACGTCAAGTTCTTTGTCGACACCGCGCAGCACTGCATCGCCGACGTCGATCCCGTCGATGTCTACGAGGCGCACCACGAGCGGGTGTCGGGCTTCCACTTCAAGGACACGCGCACAAAGGACGTCAACAACGACTACCGCCTGTGGCCGGACGCCGAGCTGTCGGCGGTCACCACCGAGAAGTGGTTCTACGAGATGGGCACCGATGAGGGCCTGGTCGACTTCGAGGCCATGATGCGGTCGGTCCGCGACCACGGCTACACCGGCTGGATCAGCGTGGAGCACGACAAAGCCGACAAGATCGGCGGCGACTATTCGGAGAGCACCGCGATCGCCCGGTGGTACGCGAAGAACGTGCTCGACGAGATCTATCAGGAAGTGCAGGCATGACCGAGATCCGGTGGGCGTACGCCCTCAACCAGTGGGACACCAACATCGATGCGTTCGTTCGCAAGCGCGACCACGAGCGCGCCTTCAAGACGATCTCCATCAGCGGGTTCTCAGCGATCGAGCTGACGGCTGAGAGCTTCGGTCCGTGGGAGCCCCTCGGCACCCCGCAGCAGATCGCCGACCTGTACGGCTCGCTCGACGGCTTCCGTCAGGTGCTGGCCGGATGCGCGCTCGACGCGGTCTCGAGTTACGTGTACGACCCCTTCATCGGCTTCGACGTGGAGATGGGCCGCGGCTCAGAGCCGCTCGATGCCGCGAGCATCCCGGCCATCACCAGGACGGCCGTCTGGTTCGCGGATGCGCTCGCCGCCCTGGGTGGGAGCGTGCTCGTCGTGCGCCCGGTCGGGTCAGCCTGGCAGACCGGGCCGCTGAGCAACGAGCAGATCGCCTCGCTCGCGGACTGCTGGAACCAGGTCGCCGCTGCCGTCCGCGCATCCGGAATCTCGCTTGCGCTCCACTTCGACTTTCTCTCCGCCCTGCGGCTCGAGGACGGGCTCGCCCGGCTCCTCGACGCGACGGACCCGCAGTTGGTCGGGCTGGCGCTGGACACCGCGGAGTTCGCCGTTGCCGGCTTCGACCCCGTCGAGGTCTTCGAGCGTCACGCAGACCGCGTGCACCACATCCAGCTGAAGAACGCGCGCGACGTGGTCGACGACGCCGAGGCGGCGACACCCCACGCCGAGCAGTCCGTGCGCACCGAGGGCGGCCCCCGCCGCATCGAGCGCTGGTTCTTCGAGCCCACCGACGAGGGCGGCCTGGTCGACTTCGAGGCCTTCATGCGGAGCGTCGCCCGGCATGGGTACCGCGGGTGGATCGTCGTCGAGTCCGACCAGAGCCCGCACCCGGCGGAAAGCGCCATGGTGAGCGGCTGGTACGTGCAGAAGGTTTTGGCGCCGATCGCCGCAGCAGAGTTCCACGCAGTTCCCGAATCCACACCCGAACACGTTTGAGAGGCTCGATGATGACACAGCAACGCAGGACATGGACCAGGGTCGTCCCATTGGCGGCGACCGTCGCAGCGGGAGCACTTGTACTGGCCGGATGCTCGGGGAGCGCCACGGCGACCGGCCCCGAACCGCAGACCATCAGCTTCGCCTTCGGTGCGACGAACGATCAGGACAAGGTGGCCTATTCGTCGCTGGCGACAGCGTACGAGAAGGCGCACAAGGGTGTGACGGTCACTCCGCAGAACCTCCCGGCGCAGAGCTACCCGACCGCCATCGCGACCCGTGTGCAGGGCGGCAATGCTCCTGACACGTTCCAGTCCGAAGGCGGGACGGGCCAGTCGTACTCGATCATCCCGTTCGCCAAGGCGGGACTCCTGCTGCAGCTGACCGATCCCGCGATCAGCGCGGCCCTTCCGCCATCGCAGAAGGAGCTGTGGACCTATAACGGCAAGACCTACGGCGTTCCGCTCGGCACCAACGCCAACGGCGTGATCTACAGCGACGAACTGGCCAAGTCGATCGGCGTGAACATCGACGCATCCACGAGCCTGGACGGAATCATTGCTCAATGCGCCGCAGCGCGCGCCAAGGGCAAGACCGTCTACGGGCTCGCCGGAGCCACCGCTGCCAACAACGCGTTCCTCGCCCTCGGGCTGGCGACTTCGACGGTCTACGGACACGACAAGAACTGGAACGAGAAGCGCAATGCGGGCAAGACCACCTTCGCCGGAACGCAGGGCTGGGTCGACGCGCTCACCGAGATCAAGAAGCTGAATGCAGCGGGGTGCTTCCAGGACGGCGCGGCGGGCGCGGGCTTCGACGCACTGACGAACGGCGCCTCGCAGGGCAAGATCCTCGGCTTCTTCGCGCCCAGCAATGCGGCCAAGGAGATCATGGATGCGGCCGGCGGACACGTGAAGCTGGTCATCCTGCCGATCGCCGCTCCGGACGGGACGAAGACCTACCTTTCGGTCAGCGCCGACCAGAGCGTCTCGGCTAGTGCCAAGACCAAGAGCCCGAAGCTCACGCAGGACTTCCTGAAGTACGTCCTGTCGAAGGACGGCCAGGAGACGTACGCGAAGGCGGTCGGGACGATCCCGGTGACGGCGACCGCGTCGACGACGCTCCTTCCGCAGTTCGATACCGTGAAGGACCTCATCTCCTCGGGCACTGTACGTGGCTTTCCGTCGACAGACTGGACCAAGGCGAAGGTCTACAACGACCTGGGCAACGGCGTGCAGGGCATCCTGACCGGGCAGATGACGGTCAAGCAGGTGCTTGAGCAGATGGATGCCGACTGGGGTTGAACCCAGACGCCAACGACGCGCGGGCGAGCGCAAGGTGCCGCCGGGTCATTCCGGCGGCATCGTCGTCGAGCCACTCGTGTCCGCCCCATTCGCTGCACAGCGTGCCGGTGAACTCCGACCCGCGCAGCAGCGAGCCGACGTCGCGGAGCGGCTGCGAGACGCGGTCGTCCGTGTCGTCGAGGTCCCAGAACTTGAGGTGAAACGCGCCGATCAGCGGCAGGATGTCGCGCAGCACATCCACTGACGAGCGACCGAACCGCACCAGCAGGTTCATGTAGAGCGTGTGGGCCTGGGGTGGTACGCCACCGGCGCGCAGGAGTGCGACGACCGCATCCAGCGTCGCGGGTTCCAGCCAGTCGTTCGTGAGGCGTGCGAGAAGGTCGGGGGGCAGCCCGCCCGCGGCCAGCTGCTCGAGATACGACGGCGGCAGGGCCGGCATGAGCATGCTGGTGTCGACCAGCAGCCGGATGCTCGGATCGTCGAGTGCCGCGATGTCCTCGATCGCGCGGGGGACCTGGGGCGCATCCGGTGCCTGCTGCCCCTGGAGCTCCTCGTAGAGGGTGAGGCGCAGCTCGTGTAGGAGTGGCTGGATGCGGCGCAGCAGCATCGGCCCGGCCTGGCCGATCGGCAGGCGGATGCCCTCCGCTCCCAGTTCGCGCGCGGCCTCGAGCTGAGGGCGGAGGAAAGCGAACCGCTGTTCCTCGTCCCGGCGGCGCGTCGGCGAGAGCCAGTCGTCGATGCTCACGCCGACGATGCTGACCCGGCCGCCTACGTCGGTGAGCCGCTCCCGCAGTGCGACGGCCTCGGCCTTCGACGGATCGGGGAACGATCGCCACAGCTGGCCGAGCTCGAGTTCGATGACTGATGCGACCCCGGAACTGACGATGCCGGCAGCGATGTCGGTGGCCGGATGCTCGGCGCGGATGACGTCTGGTGTCCAGTTGAAGGCGCTCGCCGAGAGCGTCCACGGGGTCTCCCGGTGAACCTGGAGCGATCGTTCGATCGAGAAGGGAAGCGTGAGGGGGCCGTCGGGTCCGCCCTGGAGGTATGGGACGACGAGCGCGAACGACAGTGATAGATCGTGAGCGCCGGGGGCGAGCTCCGCTTCGCCGCGGAGGACAAGACGGTCCTGGAGGAACCACCAGCCGTCCTCGCGAGCCAGCGCGTCGACCGCGACCGATCGGCCGTCGACGTCGACTTCCAACGGAGCGCACGAGTGCCCGTCGATGAGGAGGCGGACCTCCGTCACGCTCCATAGCGGCATAGAACGGATCCACGGCAGGCACACGCAAACTGCGAAACCATCGCCGGTCGAGACCAAAGCGTCATCGCGCAGGATCGGCAGAGTCACGGCGCTGTATCTGAGTGGGGTCGGACGCGTTCGAGCATGACACTCCTTCGGGGCGGCTTAGGAACGTAAACTACACGCTTATGCACGAAGCCGGAAGAAGTGGTCAGTCGAAGCCATGAATCCCTCTCAAGGGGTTAGAATAGCTATATCTAGTTAGATATATTCTTTGGGGGCACGGTGAACGCATCGACATTGCTTCGATCAGCGCGTCTGACAAGCGGAATCAGTCAGAGCGACCTCGCTGCGCGGACACAAACAAGCCAGCCGGACATCTCCACGATCGAGGCCGGCAAACGCACGCCCACCGTCGACACTCTCGAACGGCTCCTTCGGCAGACCGGACATCGGATCATCGCTGTGCCTGGCGTCGGGCCGGATGCCACAGAAACAGCGGAGCGAATCTCGGCCGCGCTCAAGGCAAATTCCCGCGACTCGGCGCTTCGTGGGTTTCTCGATTACTCGGACAGCCTTCGCCGCGCCCAAGGCGTCGACCGCGTTGTCCTCACCGTCAGCGAACCCCATCCCACAGGTTCAAGCGCGTGGGATGCCGCTCTCGCCGCGCTGGCCGACTACTGGCTATCGAAGTCGAAGCTTCCCCAACCGGCGTGGATAACTGCTCCACGCCGAACGCTCCAGGCGCCCGAATCGCCGCAGCTTGGCCCATATGACCTCGAGCCCGACTTGGCTGAAGTTCCTTCAGAGTTCCTACGTCGAAACGTCTTAATCGAGCGCGCAACTCTGGAAAGCGTTTAGACCATTGCAGCTTGACCGGCAGGACCTCATCGATGGCTTGTGCGGTCGGGTCGCGCCATATTCCGCCTGATCAGGCGGGCGCCTTGACCCCGTCGATCGTCGGGCGGGCCAACGCGAACCACCGCGGGAAGGTCACCTCGAAGAGTTCCTCGATGGCGAGCTCAGCCCCGCCGCGCAGGGGCTCCCGTTCGTCTCCGACCGATCGCACGATCGCGAGGTCGCGGGTGGCAAGCGGCAGGGAGAGTTCGTACACGCGCTGTCGCACCTCGGCGAGGAAGATCTCACCGGCCGCGGAGACGGCACCGCCGATCACGATGACCGCCGGGTTGAACATGTTGACGAGGCCGGCAATCGATTCGCCGATCAGCCGAGCCGAACGCTGAACAAGTCCGATCGCCAGCGCGTCGCCGTCGGTGGCCGCGATCGACACCGCCTCCGGAGTGATCTGCTCGCCGCGCGCGACGAGGGCCGCGAGGATTCCGCCGGCTCCTTCGTTGAGCGCACGGTTCGCATCCCTCACGATCGCCCAGCCGGAAGCTTCGGCCTCGAGGCATCCCACTTTGCCGCAGCGGCAGGGTGTCTCGGAGTCGCGCACCCGGACGTGACCGATGTCGCCGGCTGCGCCGTTGGCGCCGCGGTGGATGCGGCCGTGCGAGACGAGGCCCGCCCCGATCCCGCTTCCGACCTTGCAGTAGATCAGGTCGATGTTGTCGTCGCGTCGATGACTGCGCTCGACGAGCGCCAGGAGGTTGACGTCGTTGTCGACCCAGACCGGCGCATCGAATCGTTGTTCGAACCGCCGCCGCACGTCGAAGCCGTTCCACCCCGGCATGATCGGGGGAGCGACGGGGGAGCCGGTCTCGAAGTCCACGGGACCCGGGATGCCGACCGCCACCGCCCAGACGGGCCGGTGGTCGTGCTCGCCGAGCAGCTCGTCGATCATGCCGAGCGACATGTCGATCGTCTCCGCCGGACCACGACCGATGTCCCATTCGCGGTGGGCTTCGGCATACACCTCGCCGTCGAGCGTGGCGAGGCCGACGCGGATGTGGAGCGCGCCGAGCGCGCAGATCACGATCGTCCCCTGTTCCGATCGGAATCGGAGGGTGCGCGGTGCGCGGCCGCCCGAGGACGGACCGAACTCGCCGTCCTCGAGGAAGCCCATCTCGATCGCGGCTTCCACGCGTTGTGTGACGACGCCGCGGCCGAGCCCGGTCAGCCGGCCGATCTCGGGCCGGGTCTCGGCCTCGCCTGTGCGCACGAGATTGACGACGCGCAACAGGCTCATCACTTCATCCGTCTGCGCGCCGAAGCGGAGCGCCGAGTCTCTGGCCATGCTTGATTCTGACATAACTAGGACCGGGAGAGGCCGATCACGGGCTGACTTAGGGGCTGGCGCGCACAACTTGCGCGGCACAACAACCAAAGAACACGTAATCTCGACCAAGGGAATCACTCTCATTGATCCTCTGCATAGGGAATACCGGCTTCCCTGATCCGAGCGCCCACTCGATAGTGGAAACCGGGCCGCGTTCTGCCCATCGCGAAAGGATCGAGGATGATCAAGCTTCTCTCCCACCTGTCTTATGTGGAGATCACATCACCAGACGTCGAGGCGTCTGTGAAGTTCTACGAAGAACAGGTAGGGCTCACGGTGGTCGACCGCATCGATGGATCGGTGTATCTGCGCTGCTGGGGCGACTATTACGCGTACTCGGTCGTGGTGACTCCCGGCGACGAGCCGGCTCTGGTGACCATGGCCTGGCGCACCTCGAGCGCCGAGGCGCTGGATGAGGCCGCCAAGCGCGTCGAGGCCGCCGGAATCGCCGGCGAATGGCTCGACGATGTTCCCAAGATCGGCCGCGCCTACCGCTTCACCGGCCCACAGGGCCACTCGATGACCCTGCACTGGGACGTCACACGCCACCAGGCTCCCGGGCACGTCGCGTCGATCTATCCCGATCGCCCGGAGAAGCGCAGCAAAGTCGCCGGCGCTCCACGCCAGCTCGACCACGTGACGATCGCGGCGAGCGACGTCGACGCGTTCGCGGCCTGGTACAACGACGTTCTCGGGTTCCGCATCATGGCCCGCACGGTCCTCGACGAGGCACCGATCTCGATCTTCTCGGTGCTGACCACCAACGAGAAGTCGCACGACCTCGGTGTGGTCCTCGACGGCTCGACGAGGGCCGGCCGCGTCAACCACTACGCGTTCTGGGTCGACACCTACGAAGAGCTCCTCATCGCGGCGGACACCCTCATGGAGAACGGTGTCCCGATCGAATACGGGCCCTCGATCCACGGAATCGGCGAACAGACCTTCCTCTACTACCGCGAGCCGTCGAACCTGCGCATCGAGCTCAACACCGGCGGCTACCGCAACTACGTGCCCGACTGGCAGCCCAACACGTGGAAGCCATCACTCGGATCGAGCAACTTCTACCGCAACGGCGCGATGCCGATGTCGATGACGGAGTCGTTCCCGCCGGCCGACGGTCCGAGTGCGACCGAAGAGGGCGTTCCGGATGAGATAAAGGAAGCGTTGCTGAACCCGTACGCCGTGCAGGGTCGCGGCTGACATGGCCCTGCCGAGCGAGGATCCTGCCGACCTGAACCGGCAGGATCCCGAGGCGGAGATCGGTGCACGCGCCGAGGCGTACCGCAACTGGGGACGCTGGGGCGCTGACGACGCACTGGGTACCCTGAACTTCATCGATGATGCGAAGCGTGCGGAGGCAGCCGGGCTGGTCCGCGGGGGCACGAGCGTGTCCCTGTCGCAGCCGTTCGACATGAACGGCCCGCAGAAGGGATGGCGTCGCCGCACCAACCCGGTGCACACGATGCTGGACACCGGAACCGACGCGGAGCGGGGAAACCAGGGCTTCCCTCACGGGCTGGGCGGAGCGGACGACGTCATCGCGATGCCCCTGCAGTGCTCGACGCAATGGGACGGCCTCGGCCACATCTTCGACCACGGCTACGCCTGGAACGGGCGTCGCGCCGGCGACGTCGTCACGAGTGACGGCGACTTGGTCACCGGCATCGAGCAGGCGGCGTCAGCCATCGTCTCCCGCGGAGTGCTGCTGGACCTCGGGCGCTACCTACAGCCCGAAACCGGCGAGCTTCCTGACGGATACGCGATCACGGCAGCCGATCTTCGCTCCTGCATCGATGCGCAGGGCGCGACCAGCGCGGTCGGCACCGGCGACATCGTGCTGGTGCGCACGGGCCACTACGCCCGCGCCCGCCGCGATGGCTGGGGCGACTACGCGGGCGGCGCAGCACCCGGGTTGTCCCTGACGACCGCGGGCTGGCTGCACGACACCGAGATCGCGGCCATCGCAACCGACACGTGGGGCTTCGAGGTGCGTCCGAACGAGTTCGACGTTCCCGCTTTCCAGCCGCTGCACCAGGTGGTCATTCCGAACATCGGCCTCACGATCGGCGAGATGTGGGACCTCGAAGAGCTGGCGACCACGTGCGAGCAGTTCGGCCGCTACGAGTTCCTGCTCTCGGCGCCCCCGCTGCCGATCACCTACGCCGTGGGCTCGCCGGTGAACCCCATCGCACTTCTGTAGTACAGCTCGAACGAAACACCTGAGAACAGAGAGGTTCTGACATGACCGCCGTCAAGAAGGTCGCAATCGCCGGGAGCGGTGTCGCAGGCTTGGCCACCGCCATCGAGCTCGCCAAGGCCGGCGTCGAAGTCGACGTGTTCGAATCGAAGCCGGAACTGAGCGCGCTCGGCTCGGGGATCACGCTGCAGGGCAACGCGCTGCGCGCTTTCGGTGCGCTCGGCGTCTGGGACGACGTGCGGGCCCAGGGCTACTTCTTCGAGGGGCTGACCCTCCGTGCGCCCGGACCGGATGCCCCCCTGATCGCCGAGCTCCCCGAGGTGAAATCCGGCGGCCCCGATTTCCCGGCGGCGGGAGGCATGTACCGGCCCGACCTCGCGCGCATCCTGCTCGAGCACGCACAGGCGGCGGGCGCGACCGTGCACTTCGGCTCGACCGTCACGGCGGTCGCCGAGATCGACGACGGCGTCAGCGTGGAGGTCGACGCCGAATCCGCCGGCACGTTCGACCTGCTCGTGGGCGCTGACGGCCTCAACTCGCGGGTTCGTGAGCTCATCGGCATCGAGACGAAGCCGCAGCCGACGGGCATGGGCATCTGGCGGGCGTTCGTCTCACGACCCGCGGAGGTCGAGCGCAGCGAACTGTATTACGGCGGCCCCGTATACATCGCCGGGTACACCCCGACCGGCGAGGACACCATGTACGCCTACCTCGTCGAGCCGGCGCAGGATCGCTCTGGGGTGACGGATGCGCAGGCCGTCGAGATCATGCTCGGTGAGTCGTCGGCATACGGCGGCCCGTGGAACTCGATCCGCAACGACCTCGAAGCGGGCGCCCACGTCAACTACACCTGGTTCACGCAGCACCTGGTTCCTGCGCACTGGAACCGCGGCCGCTCCGTCGTGATCGGGGATGCGGCCCACAGTTGCCCTCCGACCATCGCGCAGGGTGCGGCTCAGGCCCTTGAAGACGCCATCGTGCTCACCGAGCTGCTGATCGCCGCCGATACCCTCGACGCCGCGGTGTGGGACGAATTCCACGCCCGCCGGGTGGCGCGTGCGAAAGCGGTGGTGGACGCATCCGTGCAGCTCGGCCAGTGGCAGATAGACCACGACCAGGAGGCCGACGCCCCGGGTCTCATCTTCGGGATCGCACACCGGATGGCGGAGCCCGCATGAAGATTGCGCGCTGGACGGCCGGCGGCGACGTCTCAGAAGGATTCGTCATCGACGATCGGGTCGTGCCCTTCCCCGACGGCTTGACCGTGGCGGACGTGCTGGCCCGTGGGCTGGCCCAGACCCACGAGCTCTTCGCCGAGGTGAAGGACGTCGACGGCATCGCGCTGAGCGAGGTGCGCCTGAAGGCTCCGCTCGTGCCCGCAGCCATCCGTGACTTCGTCGCTTTCGAGGAGCACGTGGAAGGTGTCAGCGCCTCCGTCGACGGCAAGAGCGAGGTCGTGCCCGAGTGGTACCAGTCGCCCACCTTCTACTTCACGAACCCGCACACCGTGCTGGCGACGCAGGACACCGTGCGGCCGCCGGTCACGCAGCGACTCGACTTCGAACTGGAGGTCGCGGCGATTCTCGGGCGCGCATCCGGAGTCGGCGAGTCGAACCTGACGACCGCCGAGGCGGCATCCATGATCTTCGGCTACACGGTCATGAATGACTGGTCGGCCCGCGACCTGCAGTCACGCGAGATGAAGGTGCGGCTGGGCCCGGCCAAGGGCAAGGATTTCGCCACGAGCTTCGGGCCGTGGATCGTCACCGCCGATGACCTGGCGCCGTATCTCGACGATGACGGCTTCCTGGCCATCCGCGCCGAAGTCTTCGTCAACGACGAACTCGTGGGGCATGACCTCGTGTCGAACATGGGCTGGCCGTTCCCGGAGCTCGTCGCCTACGCGTCTCGCAATTCGCGGGTCGTGCCCGGCGATGTGCTCGGCTCCGGTACGACCGGCAACGGCGGATGCCTCGCCGAGTTGTGGGGGCGCCGCGGTGAGCTGACTCCTGCGCCGCTCGTCGAAGGCGACGTGGTGCGGATGGTCGTCGAAGGCATCGGCGAGCTCATCGGCACGGTCGGCGCCTCCGTTCCCGCTCCCGACCTGCCGTCGGCGAGGGTGCGCACCCGCGCGCGCAGCCGGGAGGAGCGGGTTCCGTCATGACCCGCGCCACAGGACTCGAGGGGGCGACGGTCGTCGTGACCGGCGCCGCGGGCGGCCAGGGGGCCGCGGAAGCGCTGCTGCTTGCGGAACACGGCGCCCGCGTGATCGCAACGGATGCGCGACAGCCCGCATCCGGAGCCCTCGACGCTCCCGGCATCGAGTTCCGGCACCTCGACATCACCGACGAGTCGGAATGGGCGGCGCTCGCCGCCGACCTGGAGTCGGCGCTCGCCGGAGCCCTGCTGCGCGGACTGATCAACAACGCCGGAATCACCCACCGGGCCGGCATCGCCCAGACCGAGCGGGCCGACTGGGACCGCGTGATCGCCGTCAACCTGACAGGGCCGATGCTCGGGATGCGCGCACTCGCGCCACTCATGGGCAAGGGTTCGTCGATCGTCAACATCGGTTCCGTCGCCGGGCTGACCGGGCATTACACAGCTGCATACACCGCATCCAAATGGGGCCTGCGTGGGCTGTCCCGGGTCGCCGCGACCGAATACGGACCGCGTGGCATCCGCGTGAACACGATCCATCCGGGGTTCATCGAGACCGACATGACGGCCAACGCGCCGACCGCGATGCGGGCGGCCCAGCTCGAACTCACACCGCTGGAGCGATTCGGTCAGCCGGCGGACGTCGCCGGCCTGGCCGTGTTCCTGCTCTCCGACGCGGCCGCGTACATCTCCGGCGCGGACATCCCCGTCGACGGAGGATTCGCATCGTCGGCCGGCGCCAAACACATGGCGGATCGCATCGCCGGAAAGAAGGAATAGCCGATGTTCATGTACTTCCCGACCAACTACGTGTGGAGCCTCGCGGTCGTCGCGACGCTCAACAACGGCGGCTACATCGACGAGGTCGACCGAGCGTGCAAGCCCGTGCTGCTCGCCTCGCAGAACGGCGACGACGCCGGAACGGCCGAGCTGTACGCGGCGTGGGCGGCGGTGGCCGACCGGCTCGTCGCCAAGGCTCAGGACGACGAAGCGCACGGCCGGCGGGTCGGCTCGGGCGAGACCTATTACCGCGCATCCCTCTACACCTCGCAGTCGGAGCGGCTGCAGTCCCCGAAGTGGGAGGGACGAAACGCGGCCTACCAGAAGTCGATCGACCTGCTCCTCAAGCATGTGGAGCTGAGCCGCATCCCGCTCACCCGTGTGGAGATCCCTTACGAGGGAGCCTCGCTGCCCGGCTACTTCTACCGTGCGCCCGGCGACGGGCCGCATCCGGTGATCATCCAGTGGAACGGTCTCGACTCGACCAAGGAGATGATGTACTACTCCGGCTTCCCGGCGATGCTGGCCGAGCGCGGGATCTCCACGCTGATGGTGGACACCCCCGGCTCGGGCGAAGCCCTCCGCCTCCGGGGGCTGACCGCGCGCTACGACACCGAAGTGTGGGCATCCGCCATCGTCGACTGGATCGAGCAGAACGCGTCCGAACTCGACGCCGACCCGGACCAGGTCGGAATCGTCGGCTGGTCGCTCGGCGGCTACTACGCGCCGCGTGCGGCGGCCTTCGAGAAACGTCTCAAGCTCGCTGTCGCGTGGGGTGCCAACCACGACTGGGCCGCAGTGCAGGAGGCTCGCCGCAACCGCGAGGGCGAGAACCCGGTGCCGCACTACTGGGATCACGTGTTCTGGGTCTGGGGCGTCGACAACATGACCGAGTTCATCGAGAAGACCAGCCGGATGCATCTCAACGGCATCGCCGACAAGATCACTGTTCCCCTGCTGATCACGCACGGCGCCGGCGACAGGCAGATTCCGGTGAAGTACGCCCACGAGACGTACGAGCAGGCCGTCAACAGCCCGAACCGTGAGCTGCGGATCTTCGACGACCCGGAAGGCGGCACCGAGCACATCTCCATCGACAACATGCCCTACGTCGCCGGGATCATCGCCGACTGGGTGGCCGAGACGTTCTCCTCACGGCAGCGCATCCGCTGAATCGTGTTATCGGCCATCGAGTCAACGAACGTGAACAGTCGTTTTCTGGTTGTGGTGCTCCCGGGAACGGGTGGGCGCGAGCTGGCCGTGCCGCGCCCACCCGTGCGAGTCCCCGGGAAAGCATTTCGTATCGTCCGCCCCATACGGTCCGACATGCACGTCCGGGAACTGCCCGCGCTCGATCAGGCCGATACGGATCTACGCCGGTTTTCGGAAGCGGATTCGACGGCGATCTTCCGCGGCTTCGCACGCTCAGCGATCGGGATGACCACGCTGAGCACACCGTTGTCGTAGCTGGCGCTGATGCCTTGTGCGTTCACGTCGTCGCCGATCGAGAACTGGCGCAGGTACGCGCCGAACGGGCGCTCCTGCGCGAGCCAGCGGACATTCTCCTGGTTCGCGGCGGAGCGGATGGCTCGGATGGTGAGCAGGTGTCCGTCGACGTCGACGTCGACCGATCCGGGGTCGACGCCCGGAAGGTCCGCGTTCAGCACGTATTGATCGCCTTCTCGGAACAGGTCGACGGGCATGATTCGCGGTTGCCTGCTGGTGTCGAAGACGCTCTGCGCGATCCTGTCCAGTTGGCTGAAAGGATCGAATGACATCGACATGGTGGGATTCTCCTTTCGGTTGTGGGTGAGTGTCGCGTCACCCTCATTTCACTGTTGCGGGGTGTGCCGGTCGCCCGGCGGACCGCGTGGGGGTGACCGGATCGACGACCGCGAACGGTTCCAGCCCATCCACCTCGGGCCAAGCCGCCCAGAATGACTCTCGACGCACGGCGTTTTTCCGTCGGATGGTTGAGAGCGTTCGAGGCCGCTGCGCGGTGTGGGACGAAGTCCCGCGATGATCTCCTCGAATTCGAGGTCGACCCACTCTTGGTCGGCGCAGATAATGTCGGCGAAGACGTCCACGTCCCGATCGACGGCGCCCGCGCTTGTCACGTTCCATCACCTCCCCGGGCCTTCCATTCATCCGCGAACGCTGGGAGTACTCAGATCCCGATTCATGTTCGCTGATGCAGATAACCTGAATCAGTTGACACAGGTTTTATACACCAACACGTTGACGAGATGCAAGAGTCTGAGCAGAATTTGAAGATGGAAGAACCACCTACGAGCCGTGCCGTCTACAGCATGGCCGTCGCCGCCGAGCTTCTCGGTCTGCCTCCGGCGACGCTGCGGTTGTACGAGCGCAAAGGGCTCCTGACGCCAGCACGGACCGAGGGTGGCACCCGTCGGTACAGTGCTGACGATATTGAGCGGATGCGCCGGGTCGCCGACCTCCAAGGCGACGGTGTCAACCTCGCCGGTATCGGGAAGGTGCTCGACCTGGAGGGAGAGAACGCGGCCCTTCGCCGCGAAATCGCCGAACGCGACCCGGGCGCAGAAGCACTCAGCGACGAAGAGAGCGCATAGCTCTCGGCCACTCTCGTCGTTGCCTGCACGCCTCAGGGCAGATTTGCGCGCGCCCGCAGTAGTGGGTCATCCGAATCAAGGATTCGCGTCTCGTCCTCGATGAGCGTCGAATACAAGGCTTGTGCCTCTGCATGGTCGCCGGAGGCCCTTGTCGATCGAGCAAGGTTCTCTCGCGTGATGAGGACGTTCCGATGGTCGGGCCCCAGGACGCGTCGCTCGTCTGCAAGCAGGGCGCTGTATTGCGCGACCGCGTCGACCGCACCGCTGGCGTCCTCGACCGCCCCTGCCAGGCTGGATCTCGCGTCGAGGGTGGCGGGATTGTCGGGGCCGAACTTTGCTGAGAGTTCCGTTGCGACCTGTTCCCACACAAGCAGAGCTTCGCTAGCCCGGCCCGACTCGGTGAGGGCGGTGGCCAATCGTTGGCGAGTGTTGATGAGCTCCAAGCTGTCATCACCGAAGGTTTTCGCTTGCGTGACGAGGAGGTCTTCGTTGAGCCGGATGGCTTCGTGCGGGCGGTCGGCGTCTGCAAGGGCGAGGGCCAGTTGTGCTCGAGTGTCCAGCACCTCGGCGTCCGTTTCGGTGAGCGTACTCAGTTGATCAGCCAGTACCTCTTCAAGCAGGTCTACGGCGGCCTGCGGTCGTCCGTCGCTGGCCAAGGCGCTCGCGATCGACCGGCGAGTCCCGACAACCTCCGAGGCGTCGGGGGCAAAGAGCTCCCGTTCAACTTTCAATAGTTCTTCAAGTAGCCCGATCGCCCGTTCGGGGTGGCGCAGCTCCAGTTGTGCTTGAGCGAATGACCACAGGAGATCGCGGTCGCGCTTGTTTCCCAGGTCGAGTCGAGAGTGGGCGCCTTCACCCAGACGAGCGATCGTCCCGGTTTCCCCGGTGAGATCAGCGAGAACATCGACGAGCGCGCGAGTCGCGTCGACGAAATCGTGCGCGTCGAGTTCAGTGCCGTATGCCAGCAGGAGCCGGCTCGCCTGGGCCGATCGATCCGCGGGAGTGTCCCCATCCGCGATGAGACGCTTGGCTTCGTCGATGAGTGCGTCACGAACACGCAGCCGTTGCGACTCCTTGATGAATTCGCTGGCGGCGACGTTCATTTGAGCCACGTCGTGGAATTGGCTGAGCACCTCGGTGATGATGCGAACCCATGCACGGTCGACTGCGCTTTCCCCCACGTGCCCATCTGGTTCGCCCTGGGCGAGCTGCGTGAGTGCGGTCTCCAGCATCACCCGGTCCCATGACCGACTGTCGGTTGCGTCGCCGGAGATGACGGCGGGAATGCCCAGGGTTGCAAGAGTCAATCGCTCCCGGTCGGGCTGGTCGAGCCGCTCCCACGCCTTCTTGTAGAGGTCCGCCACCTTCGCCGAAAGCTTTTCGACGTCTGCCGGGTCGATGTCGAGAACGCCGCTTTCGGCATCGCCGTATGTCTCGAGGACCAGTTCAAGTTCGAACGGATTGCGGAAGGTTGTCAGCAGCGCATCCCTTGTAGCCGGGCTGACCTGCTCGTGGTAGGAGTACAAGATCGAAGCAAGGTCGTCTGTCTCCAACGCGCGGAGCGTCGCGTCAGGCGGAAACGGCGAGGGCAGGGTTTTCGTCTGTTCATCGACTCGAATCAGCCGGTCGCCGGCTATACGCATCGCGCGGGAGAGGCCACGGCTGGCATCGATGAATCCCGGCCACCCGGTCGTGAGGATCATCACTGGAACGTCCCGGCGAACCAGGCGCTCGAGTAGTTCGAGAAGGAGGTCATCGGCATCGTGGACATCCTCCACGAAGAGAACGGCAGGAACCATGGGGGCGATTTTGGCGAGGAACGATTCCACCTCGTCCACCTCCGAGGGTTGGTAGACGATCTCATCCGCGCTCTTGAGGCTCCTGCTTCGGGCATGGGCAGCCTTGCCTTGCTGAACTCCTTTTCGTACGAGCCAACTCATTGCGGAGAATCCGGGCAATGCGCCACCGACCAGCTCGGCAGCTTTCGTGAATCCGAATTCGGCGATCGCGGTCTTGCCTTCTTCGAGTACCTCTTCGCGGAGTGCTGAGAAGGCGGGAGAGGCCAGCTTCTCTACAAAACCTGCCCGGTACCACCATGCGTTCTCGAGATGATCCATGTGCTTGCGCAGCACACTCACGTCCTGGATCAGAGACTCAGTGGGGGTACCGTTTTGCACGCCACAGGCAATGCCCCACCAGACGTAGTCGGGGCGACTCATCGGCACGTGAACGAAGGCCGGCGGGTTCACGATCTTGCGACGCTCGGAGACCTGCGCATGCTCGGAGACGATCGTCGCGGGCCAGTATGCCGGCTGGGTCTGACGGGTGCGCGCCAGCGCGGAGTAGAACTCCTGGGCGATTCGCGTCTTTCCCCACCCTGTCGGTGCCTCCAGCGAGACCCAGACGGGTCGCTGCTCTCTCTGCATGTGGTCGAACAATTCAAGGAGGCCTGCCGCGATCCCTCGTCGTCCCTCGCCGACGAATTCGGCCCCGTTCAGGTTGGCTGGCACGGACATGCTTCTCGTCCTCTCGCTCACGGAGCTCAGAGTCGGCTGCCACCGGTTTCGAGGTGATCGTGCACCATTCTGACCACACTCGCGCCTTCCCCGATCGCCGCCGACATGCGCTTCACCGACCCGCTGCGGGCGTCGCCGACGGCGAAGACACCGGGGACTGAGGTCTCGAGCGGGTGCCGGCGCGAGCTGGAGGACTCCGCGTGGGGCCCAGTGATGAGGTAACCGTGCTCGTCGCGTTCGATGTCCGGTCCGAGCCATCCTGTCGCGGGGGTCGCCCCGATGAAGACGAAGAGGAATGCGGTTGCGATTTCTTCCCGCGTGCCGGACCCCAGATGCTCGACGATGATCGACTCGAGTCGAGTCGTGCCGTTCGCTCGCGCCACCACCGTTTGGCGGTGCACGCTGATGCGGGGGTGGCTCTCCACCTGAGCGATCAGATACCGCGACATGCTGGCCGTCAGGTCGCTGCCGCGCGCGATCAGGTGCACGTGCGAGGCGGTGCCGGCCAGGAAGACTGCGGCCTGCCCGGCCGAGTTTCCACCGCCGACCACAACGACCGGGTCGGTGCCGCACTCGCGCGCCTCGTTGATCGTGGCGGCGTAGTAGACGCTGGTGTATTCGAAGCGATCGAGATTCTCGACCGCGAGGCGGTTGTATTCCATTCCGGATGCGACCACGACCGTCTTGGGCGAAACGCTCGTTCCGTCTGAGAAGCGGACGTTGAGCGCGCCCCCATCGGAGGTGAACTCCAGAGCGGTCGAGGGCGCGAAGAGGGTGGCGCCGAATTTCACGACCTGCAGGTTGGCACGCTCGGCGAGCTCTGCGCCCGAGATCCCGGAGGGAAATCCGAGGTAGTTCTCGATCCGAGCCGATCGTGCGGCCTGGCCGCCGGTGGCCACGGCGTCGGAGAGAACGACCGAGAGCCCATCGGACGCAGCGTAGACCGCCGTAGCGAGGCCTGCGGGCCCGGCGCCGACGACCAGTACATCGCTGGTCGCTGGGGGCCTGATTCTCCGCAGGCCCAGCGCCTGCGAGACCTCGACGATGGACGGATTCCTCAGGATGCGCGAGCCGGCGACGATGACGACCGGAACGTCGGCAACGTCCAGCCCCATCCGTCGCACGATGGCTTCGGCCGCAGGGTCTCGTTCCAGGTCGAGCAGCCTGTGCGGTACCCGGTTGCGGGCGGCGAAGTCGAGCAGCCGGCGAGTGTCGGGCGAGAAGCGCGATCCGATGACGCGTAGACCGCTGCCGTACCCGATCGCCATCGACCGGCGGATCAGATACGCGCGCAAGATGAGATCGCCGATCAATGGGTCGCCCGTCACGATCCGTTCCAGCTCGTCGATCGGCACCTCGAGCACCCGGCCCCGCTCCAGTGCGACGATCGTGGCGAATGACGGCTGCCCTTCGAGCAACCCGATGTCGCCGACGAAACGACCGGGTCCGTGAATCTCGATCTGCGCTGCCGCATCGCCCGGCTCGTCACGACGGGGTTCCTGATCGCTCTCGAGGAGGTCGGGATCGCCGGAGTGGACCATCACCCGGCCCTCGACCACGACGAAGAACGACCCCAGGGGCTCGCCCGCGCGAGCGAGCACCTGGCCTTCGGAGACGGATGCGGTCGTCCCGACTTCGCTCAGCGTCTGCAACTGCACTGGTGTCAGCCGGGGGAAGGCCCCAAGCGTGTCGGGCGTCTCAACCGCGGGGCTCTGTTTCCCGGGAGCGCTCATCAGGCGGAGCCGCGTCCCTTGTCTGCGCCTGAATCAGCCGTCGCCTCGTCTCGCGCATCCTTCGCCATCGCGTCATCGAACCAGCGGCGCAGGACCTCGACGGGGGCGGCGCCGGCCTGACGCGAGATGACCTTGCCGTGGTGCATGACCATCAGCGTCGGCACGGCCTGCACGCTGAACCGCGAGGACAGTCGAGGCGCTCGGTCGACATCCACTTTGACGAGCTTCACGTCGCCCGCCCTCTCGGTGGCCAGTTGCTCCAGCACTGGGCTGACCATGCGGCAGGGGGCGCACCAGGTCGCCCACATGTCGACGATCACCGGCGGGTCCGCGTTCTCTGCGATCTCGGCGAAGCTGTCGTCGAGAGCGTTCACGATCCACGGAAGTGCCTTGTGACAGTTCCCGCAGCGTGGCCGCCCGCGCGCCGAGACGGGAACGCGGTTCTTATGCCCGCAATTCGGACAGCGGATGATCGTCGTCGCCGTTGTCATACCGCGACCTCGACATCCGACTCCGCCGGTGCTTGCACCACGTCGACGACAAGGTCGCCGTCACGCACATCGATGCGCACTGTGGAGCCCTCCGCAACCGCCCCAGAGAGGAGCGCCCTTCCCAGGCGGGTCTCGATGTCGTGCGAGATGTAGCGGCGAAGAGGTCGTGCACCGTAGAGCGGATCGTAGCCGCGCTCGGCGATCAGGTGCCGTGCCTCGGGCGTCAATTCGAGTGTGATCTGGCGATCGGCGAGGCGACCTCGCAGGTCACCCATCAGGAGGTCCACGATCTCCTCGATCTGCTCCAGGCCGAGCGCAGCGAAGATGATGATGTCGTCGACGCGGTTCAGGAACTCCGGGCGGAAGCGGCCGCGCAACTCGGCGAGCACCAGGTCTCGCACGCTTTCGGAGATGCCTCCGCTGCTGTCCCGGGTGCCGGTCAGCAGGTGTTCCGCGCCGATGTTGGAGGTCATGATGACGATTGTGTTCCTGAAGTCGACCGTTCGGCCCTGACTGTCGGTGATGCGGCCGTCGTCGAGCACCTGCAGCAGGGTGTTGAAGACATCCGGATGCGCCTTCTCGATTTCATCGAACAGCACGACGCTGTACGGCCGGCGCCGCACCGCCTCGGTGAGCTGGCCGCCCTCGTCATACCCGATGTATCCCGGAGGGGCGCCGACCAGCCTGCTGACCGTGTGCCGCTCCTGGTACTCGCTCATGTCGAGGCGGATCATCGCGGACTCGCTGTCGAACAGGGCGCCGGCCAGAGCTTTCGCGAGCTCGGTCTTGCCGACTCCGGTCGGCCCCAGGAAGATGAAGGACCCGATCGGACGGCGAGGGTCGCGGATGCCCGACCGGGCGCGGATGATCGCGTCGGTGACCAAGCTCACGGCCTCCTCCTGCCCCACGACACGTTCGTGCAGAACCTCATCGAGCTTCAGCACCTTCTGGCGTTCGCCTTCCTGGAGCCTGGCGACAGGGATACCCGTCCAGGCCGCGACGATCTCGGCGATCTCCTCCTCGGTCACCACTTCACGCAGCAGCCTCTGCTGACCCTGTTTCGACTGAAGTCGCTGCTCTTCGGCCGCGAGTTGGCGTTCGAGTTCGGCGAGTCTGCCGTAGCGCAGCTCGGCGGCGCGGTTGAGGTCGTAGCTGCGCTCGGCGTCTTCGGCTTCCCGGCGAACCTTCTCGAGTTCGCCGCGCAGCTCCTGCACCTTGCGGATCGCTTGTCGCTCCGCCTCCCACTGAGCGCGTTTCGCGTCGGCGTCCGCTCGCAGGTCGGCGAGTTCGCGGCGCAATTCGTCGAGTCGGATCCGGCTCGGCTTGTCCTTCTCCTTCTCCAGCGCGGCCTCTTCGATCTCCAGACGGGTCACACGCCGTGTGAGTTCGTCGAGCTCGGCCGGCATCGAGTCGATCTCGGTGCGCAGTCGAGCGCAGGCCTCGTCGACGAGATCGATGGCCTTGTCAGGCAGGAAGCGGTCTGTGATGTACCGGTGCGAGAGGGTCGCCGCGGCCACGAGCGCGTTGTCCTGGATGCGCACCCCATGGAAGACCTCGAGGCGTTCACGCAGTCCGCGGAGGATCGAGATGGCGTCTTCGACGCTGGGCTCATCCACCATCACGGTCTGGAAGCGGCGTTCGAGAGCGGCGTCCTTCTCGATGTGCTGGCGGTACTCGTCGAGGGTCGTCGCTCCGATGAGGTGGAGTTCGCCTCGCGCCAGCATGGGCTTCAGCATGTTGCCCGCATCCATCGCGCCTTCGGTCGCTCCGGCGCCGACGAGGGTGTGGAGTTCGTCGATGAACAGGAGGATGCGCCCCTCGGCGGCGACGACCTCGGCCAGCACCGCCTTCATCCGCTCCTCGAATTCTCCGCGGTATTTGGCGCCTGCGACGAGGGCGGCGAGGTCGAGCTGGAAGATGGTCTTGTCGCGGAGCCCTTCGGGGATGTCGGTGCGCACGATCCGCTGGGCGAGCCCTTCGACGATGGCCGTCTTCCCGACACCGGGCTCGCCGATCAGCACTGGGTTGTTCTTGGTCTTGCGCGACAGGATCTGTATGACGCGACGAATCTCCGTGTCGCGGCCGATGACCGGATCGAGCCGCCCCGCGCGGGCGTCGGCCACGAGGTCGCGGCCGTACTTCTCCAGGGCCTCGTAGGTCTGCTCGGGGGTCGCGGAGTTCACGTGCTGGTTGCCACGGACGGCGGTGAGCGATTTGAGGAAGGTCTCCCGGTTGACGCCGTTGCTCTGCAGGAGGCGCGCAGCTGCACTGCCGGAGGTGTCGTCGGCAAGCGCCAGCAGGAGGTGCTCGACCGAGACGTAGGAGTCTTTGAGTCGTGTCGCTTCCCGCTCGGCACGATCGAGGGCCGCCGCCAGGGTTTTCGAGAGGAACACCTGGCCGGGCGTCGCGCCGGGGCCGGTCGTGCTCGGCTTGCGCTCGATCGCGTGCTGCACTTCGTTGAGCAGAACGGTCAGATCGACGCCGGCCGCTTCGAGCAGTCTCGGGATAAGTCCGCCCTCCTGTGTGAGAAGCGCGAGTAGAAGGTGCTCGTTCTCCGTCTCCGTCTGCCCGTTCCGGCTCGCGATGCTCTGCGCCTCCTGGAGGGCCTCCTGGGACTTCTGGGTGAGCTTGTTCATCTCCATTGCTGATTCTCCTTTCCGGAGTGGATGACCCACCGTCGGTTCTCGAGCACATCGATCCGGGCGAGCAGGTCGATGACGAGAGCGACGGCGGCATAGTTGAGCGACAGATCGGCGTGCAGTCGCACGATTCGACGTACCAGTTCGGGCGCGGCCGGGGTGAACCACAACCGGCCAGAAGCGTCCTGCGTGGCAGGGACGAGCCCGAGTTCGACGAACCGTCGCACCAGCTCAGGATGGGTGGCGGATGCGGCAGCGACCATCTCCAGGTCGAGGCGAGGCGGGCGTACGGGAAGCAGTGGGGAACTCATGATGGAGTCCTCGGGTTGTAGGCGGATGCCCGCTTCAGCTGTTCGAAGAGCTCGCGTTCACGGTCCGTGAGGTGCGGAGGGACCATGATCTTCACCCTCGCGAAAAGGTCCCCGGGCCGTCCGCCCGGCTGCGGCATCCCTTGGCCCTTCAGGCGCAGCCGCCGGCCGCTTGACGAGCCGGGCGGAACCCGCACGGTGATCGGTCCGCCGGGGGCGCTCGTCGAGACGCTCGCGCCGAGGGCGGCCTCCCAGGGTGAGATCGGCAGGTCCATCTCGATGTCTTTGCCGTCGAGCCGAAGGCGACGGTCTGGTCGGACTCTGAAGGTGATGATGAGGTCTCCGGTGCCGCCCTCCTGCCTGCCTGCGCCTCCGCCACCGGCGACGCGAATGCGCTGCCCGTCCAGAGCACCGGGCGGTATCTGGATGTCGAAGGTCTGACGGGCGCCGTCTGGACCGGAGAGGACGATCGTCCGGGATCCTCCGCGGAAAGCCTCCTCGACCGTGAGTTCGAGTTCGGCCTCGCTGTCCATTCCCCGCATCGAGCCGAAGACGTCCCCGAAGAGGTCATCCCAGTCGACCGAAGCGCCACCCGGGCCGGCTGCGCCCTGCGCGCTCGACCAGCTGAAACCGGACGGGCCCGGGCGGGCTCTGGCGCGGCCTCCGCCGCCTCCGCCGCCTCCGCCGCCTCCGCCGCCTCCGCCGCCTCCGCCGCTACCGCGGGTCTGCGATGCGTACTCGCGCTCGGCGCCCGCGTAATGACGGAATTCCGGCCCGAATCGGTCGTACTGGGCCCGCGACTCCGGGTCGGTCAGTACGTGGTATGCCTCGCTGATCTGCTTGAACTTGTCTTCCGCTCCCGCCGCTTTGTTCACATCCGGGTGGTATTTGCGCGCCAGCTTCCGGTAGGCGCGCTGGATCTCTTTGGCGTCGGCCGAACGCGAGACACCGAGCAGCTGGTAATAGTCGTCGGCCATGGCTTCACCCTTGGGCCGCGGTGACCACGACGCCGGCGGGCCGCAGCAACCGCTCAGGGGTCCCGAATCCCAGCCGGACGACTGCCACGACTGTCCGCGGCGGCGAGTCGCCACTCTCGACGACCGAGACGACCTCGTGGATGCGCGGATCGAACGGCACACCCACTTCGTCGATCCGCGGGTAGCCGAGGCGTTCGAGGGCAGCGATGGCCTGTTCGCGGATCGATCCCATGCCTTCGGCGAGAGCTTCGTTCACCGTCTTGGCATAGGCGACCGCGTCGTCGAGTCCGTCCACGACGGGCAGGAACACGGATGCGGCGCGGGCCCGCTCGGCGTCCCGTGCCAGCGCGAGTTCGCGAGCAGCCCGTTTTCGGGAGTTGTCCAGATCGGCAGCAGCTCGACGCCAGCGGTCCTCCATGTCCGCAAGACGAGGGTCTACGTCGTCAGTGGGTTCCGGGGATGATGTCTCCGGCGGAGCGGCGCTCTCCTCCGACGGGGGGCTCTCATCGATGCCCGTGTCGCGCACATCCGGGTTCTCCATGTCCCGAGGTCCCTCAGGTTCGATCGAACTCGGCGTCGACGACGTCGTCGGAATCGTCGACGTCGACAGGGCTTTCGGATGACGACGCCTCGGGTGGGCGGGCGACGGACAGGGCGGCCTCCACTTGCTGCAGCTCGCTGGTCAGCTCTCGGGCCTCGGACGCCTGGGCCTCGCGCCCGACGGCCTCCCTCGCCTGAGTGATCAGCATCTCCGCGCGAGAGCGCTCATGCTCCGGCACGGATCCACCGCGCTCCGTGAGGACCCGCTCGACCCGGTATGCAGCGGCGTCCAACTCGTTTCGGGCGTCGATGTCTTCGCGCAGGCGCTGGTCTTCGGCGCGATGCTGCTCGGCTTCCTGGACCATCCGCTCGATTTCAGCCTGGTCGAGATTGGTCGTGCCGCTGATAGTGATGCCCTGCTCGGTCCCGGTGTCCTTGTCGCGCGCGTTGACGTTGAGGATGCCGTTGGCGTCGATGTCGAAGGTGACCTCGACCTGCGGCTCGCCCCGGGGAGCCGGGCGGATGCCGGTCAGCGTGAATCGACCCAGGACGCGGTTGTCGGCGGCGCGTTCGCGCTCGCCCTGCAGCACCACGATCTCGACGGAGTCCTGGTCGTCCTGCGCGGTGGAGAACACTTCGCTCCGCCGCGCCGGGATGGTGGTGTTGCGTTCGATGATCTTCGTCATCACCCCGCCGCGCGTCTCGACGCCCAGCGAGAGCGGCGTCACGTCGAGCAGCAGCACATCGCTGACCTCGCCCTTCAGCACGCCCGCCTGAATGGCCGCGCCGATGGCGACCACCTCATCCGGGTTGACCGTCATGTTCGGGTCTTTGCCGCCCGTGAGGCGCTTGACGAGGTTCTGCACAGCCGGGATCCTTGTCGAACCGCCGACGAGGATGACTTCGTCGATGTCGTTCTCGGTCACCTTGGCGTCCTCCATCGCCTGGCGCACCGGGCCGAGACAGCGCTCGACCAGATCGGCCGTGATGTTCTCGAAGGTGGCGCGCTTGAGCGTGGTCGTCAGGTGCTTGGGACCGGCGGCGTCCGCCGTGATGAACGGCAGGCTCACCTGCGTCTGGCTGACGGTGCTGAGCTCGACCTTCGCCTTCTCGGCCGCCTCGAACAGGCGCTGGAGGGCCTGGGGGTCGTTGCGGAGGTCGATGCCGTTGTCTTTCTGGAACTCGTCAGCGAGGTAGTCGACGACGCGACGGTCGAAATCGTCACCGCCGAGGTGGGTGTCGCCCGCGGTCGAGCGCACCTCTACGACGCCGTCCCCGACATCCAGCAGGCTCACGTCGAACGTGCCGCCGCCGAGGTCGAAGACGAGCACGGTCTCGTGTTCCTTCTTGTCCAGCCCGTAGGCGAGGGCTGCCGCGGTCGGCTCGTTGATGATGCGGAGCACTTCGAGGCCTGCGATGCGCCCGGCGTCCTTCGTCGCGGTGCGCTGAGCGTCGTTGAAGTACGCGGGAACGGTGATCACTGCCTCGGTGACCTTCTCACCGAGGAACTTTGCTGCGTCGTCGACCAGTTTGCGCAATACGAGCGCGCTGATCTCCTCGGGCGCATACAGCTTTCCGCGGATCGTGAACCTGGCTTCGCCGTTCGGCCCGGGCGCGATGTCGAATCCGACCGCCTTTGCCTCTCCTTCGATCTCGTCGAACTTGCGTCCGATGAAGCGTTTGGCCGATGAAATGGTGCCTTTGGGATTCAGGATCGCCTGCCGCCGAGCAAGCTGCCCGACGAGTCGCTCACCGGTGTCGGTGAACGCGACGACGGATGGCGTCGTGCGAGCGCCTTCCGCATTCGGAATGACTTTCGCCTCGCCCCCCTCCCATACCGCGATCACCGAGTTCGTGGTGCCGAGGTCGATGCCGACTGCTTTGGCCATCAGACGTTCCCTTTCGTCGTGCCCTCGGGTTGTCCGCCCGATGGCGTTTCGTCGTTCGTGATTCGTTCGTTGTTGCTCCTCGGCGTGGACGATATGTCCACCCGGCGCGGCTTACTCGACTCGTCGACCGGGACGCTCAAGGTGAGCACCCCGTTTCCGAAATCCGCCGTGAGTTTCGAGTTGTCGAGACCATCGCCGAGGTAGAGCTGTCGCACGAATTCGCCGCGCGGGCGCTCGTCGATGAGAACGGTGTCGTCCGGCCTGAATGTCGGCCGGCGTTGCACCGTGATGGTGACCACGTTGCGCTCGACGCTCACGTCGACGTCGGCGGGGTCCGCACCCGGCACATCGGCGATGACGAAGTACTGATCGCCGCGCCGATACGCCTCGAGCGGTACGGCGCGGGTGAGTCGATTTGCGCCCAGCGCCTGCTCGACTGCCCGGTCGGCATCGCGGAACGTGTCGAATCCCATCAGCGTCATGGTGTGTACTCCTCGCTCCCGACCAGGTCTCGCTGGGCCGAGTGTGCGCCTGTGGCGTCGCCGGTTCTTCGGCCCAGTAGGGCGAAAGAAATACAGGGCTTTGCACTGTCGGGCTCAACCGGAAAGGGCTAGCGTGAGAACGCGGAGTCCATGATGATGCGCGCATCGAGCAACCTAGACCTTGTCGCCCGGGCCGACCTCGATGCTGAAACGAAGTCGAGTCTGTTCGACGTCTTCAAGGTGGGCTCGAAGATGTTGGAGCACCCGACCACACGCGAAACCCTGCGTCTCGCCGGTGCTTCAGTCAAGGCCATCGCCGGATGCAGTGTTTCCGCGGTGTATGTCACCGCCGAGGGTCGGCTCATCCGATATTCGGGGAAGGCGAACCACCGTCTCGACCTGCTGGTGGAGGCGCGGGCGGGGACGAACGGTGTGCTGGAGAACGGCGGTCCCTGGCGGTATGCGCTCTTCTTCCGAGAGACCGGCAAGGTGAGGGGTGCATTCGTACTCCAGGCTGCCGCGGAACCTTCCGGCGACGAGATGTTCCTGCTCAACGCGCTGGCGGAGCCGACGGGGGCCGCGCTGGCGACGGCAGAACTCCTGACGCGAGAGCGGCGGCAGGCCCGCGAGCTTCGGCTGCTCTATGAAGCGCAGTCGGGCTCGAACCGGACGATGGCTGCTACGATCGTGCGCCTGAACGCCCACCAGGCCATCCGTGACTCCATCGTCGCCGCGGCCGGCACCGGCAACGGTGAGGTGGAGATCGTCGAGGCGCTGAGCGCGATAACGCGGAGGTCGGTCGTGCTGCAGGACAGCTTCGGCAACGAACGGGCCTTCACGGGCGTGCGCGGCGCCACGTCGCCGTCGAGAATGCTCGTGCCCGACATCCAGGTCTCGCCTGCCGTATTGCTGAGCGCGGAATGGCGGTCGACCGTCATCCGCTCCCACCGGGAGACACTCGGTGTGATCGGCATCTTCGATCCCGATGACATCCGCAGCGAAGATGATCGATTCGCTGTCGAATACGCAAGCGCGATCATCGCCGTCGAGCTCGCCCACCACCGCAATGTCGCGGAGGTCGAGATCCGGCTGGGTCGCGACCTCGCAGACGACCTCGTCGCCGGTGCCGGTATCGTCGACACTCTCGCCCGCGCCGAGGCGCTCCATTTCGATCTCAGCGGTTCGCAACGGGTTGTGCTCATCTCCTGGGAGTACCCGACGCCGAGCGGCGTCGACATCGGCGCTGCAGTACGCCACGAACTCGCGGCCATGCGTGTGCCGGCCCTGATCTCACGGCGACCGGACGCGATGCTTGCAATAGTCGTCGACGGCCACGACCTCTCGGATCTCCACGAGCGGTTGTCCGTCGTGATGGCCAGCACGCGGGGCACCATCGGCGTCGGGGGAAGCGCCACTTCCGAAGACTTGGCCCACTCCTTCTCGGAGGCGAGTCGGGCCCTGCACATCCGTGCGGAATCGCGTCGACCATACGGAATGTCGAACCACGACGACCTCGGCCTGCTGCGCATCCTCGACACATCGGGTGACGGAGTTCAGCTCGAACGCTACGTGTCCGAGTGGCTCGGTGCGCTGGTCGAATACGATCGCGATCACCATTCCGAAATGGTGCGCACACTCGGCGCGTACCTGGAATCTGGCGGCAATTACGATCGCACGGCTGATGCGCTCATCATCCACCGGAGCACTCTGCGGTACCGGCTCAGCCGCATTCGCGAGCTGAGCGGCCGCGACCTCACCGACCCTGATTCACGGCTCAACCTGCACGTCGCCATCCGCGCCCAGGCGGCCCTGCGCGACAATCTGCGCTAAGCGCGGGACGGTCGAGTGCGTCGGCGCTCGACGAGAACGTTGAGTCGGGTCAAGGCGGGCCTCGCGCAGATCGGACGGCCGTCCGCGCTGGCCGGATAGACGTCGTCGAGATCCCGGGCCGACGTCGACCGGCGCCCCTCTCCTTCGGGTGGGGAGGGGCGCCGTGACCCCGCCGCACCGTTCGGTGCGACCGCAGGCGTCGAACCATCCCGAAGGCGGCAGCACATGAGGCACGACAACCATGCATCACGTCAGATAGATGAGTCCAACATTTGGAAGCGGCCAGTGTGGTGTCCGCGATGCGGTGCCCGCGCCCGAGTCGTCGCCAATCCCTTTTACGGTGTGGGGCTGGCAGTGCATCGGCATCTGGTCGGTTGTACGCGTTGTGACTTCGTCGCGTTCGTGACCGCTCCGCGGGACGACGAAGACGTTACTCGAAGTGAGCCCTTCCGAGCGCCGCCACGGCAACGGCTGCGAGGCAGAATCGTTCGCTTCCTCCGGTCGGGCAGCTGACATGACAGATTCACACTTCAGCGACCCTGGCGCCTGGATCGCCGCGGTCGATCGTGCTCTCGAGCGCCTGAGCGCACGGCACATCCTGGCCGCGAAGGGAATCGAGCCGGCGACCTTTCTCGCCATCGTACGTGCTGAGGCCTCAGGGGCCGGAGCCAACGGGATCACGATTCTGAGTCACGAGCAGCTTGCTCAGCTGACCGGAGTATCGCGCCCGTCTGTTCTTCGAGCGCGCCTCGCCTTGATCGAATTGGGTTTGGAATACCTGGCTGCGGATTCGGGAGCCTCCGGAAAGGTTCACCGGATCCTGCACATGGCGGAGTCGATTACGGAGCGCTAAGTTCTCTGCGCTCGACGGTGTGCGCGAGCTGCCGGCCGAATGGTGTCGGACGGACGCTCACCGAACTCGCTGCGGTAGGCCGCTGCGAATCTCCCGAGATGGACGAAGCCCCAGCGCGCGGCGACCTCAGTCACCCTCACCGAGCCGGGTTCGGCCGCGGCCAGTTCATCATGTACCTTTTCGAGTCTGTGCCGCCGCAGGTATGCCATCGGCGTCGTATCGAGCGACCGGCGGAATCCGTCCTGCAAACTACGCACGCTCAGCGACACCTCTGCGGCCAGTTCAGTCACGGTCCACGGATGCGCAGGGTTGCCGAGCAAGAGCTCAACGGCGCGCGAGACGGGCCGCACTCCGGTGGCAGGCGACGGACGGGCCAGCGCGGCCGAGTGGTTGTGCCTCTGCGCGAAAAGAAGGCAGTGAATCAGAAGCTGTTCCAGCCGCTGCTTCGCCAACGGATGTGCAAGTGGGCCGCCCTCCAGCTTCGAGGCGTCGTCGATCATCCGCAGGGTCTGCATCATCAGCTGCGCTCCCGGCGTCGTGAGATCCAGTTCTGCGCTGAATTCGAGCGGACGAACACGGCCGTCGCCGAGCAGGTTCTCCACTTCGAGCTGTAGCTGGTGGCGGGGGATCATCAGGGAAAGCTGAGCAAATCGTTGTCCGGAGTCGATCGTTACCGGACGTCCCGGCATGAAGATCCCTGCCGTCTGCGGCGTTCCGTAGATCCGCGAGCCGAGACCTGCACGCATTGTCGCCCGACCGCTGGTCGGGATGTCGATGTGGTAATTCTCGGCCTCCGCCGTTTCGAGGCGCACGGCACCCTGAAAGCGCATGTAGCCGCACATGAGGCGGCCCACCTTCAGGGCGTTGAGTTTCATGTCGATGATGCTGGAGGCGCGCGCCGCAGGGAAGTCGACGGGTAGAAAGATGGCGGTGAGGGCCCGGCGGGCCTGGTCGACGCCGCGGCAGGACGCGACGCGTCGACTACCGAAGATCTCGCCGGCGTCCAACTGCATGCCGCGATTCTAGGCGTCGATGCTGAGGGCGTTGTCGGCTCTGCGCGCAGATCGGACAGGTGGAGCACCGAAGGCGAGCGAAGCGGACAGCTCGCGGTGTGCGTCGATCTGGCCCTGAACGGTGGCGAGGTTCTGCTCGACGCGCTCCATGACGTCGGCGCCGGCCACGAATCGCAGCGGCAGCTTTCCGGAGTCGGAGAGCGTGACAAGTGCCTGGGCGAGTTTCTTCGGGTCGCCGCCCTGCTGCCCGTTCATGCCCTTCCACGCCTCGATGGTCTGCGCAGTGAGTTCGGCATAGTCCTCGATATCCAGCTCCGGCCAGATCGTCGACGAACCCTCGACTAACAGCTCGGTACGGAAGAAGCCGGGCTCGACCGCCATCGTCGAGATGCCGAAGCGTTCGACGTCGTACCGCAGCGACTCCATCCATCCTTCGAGGGCGAATTTCGATGCGGCGTAGGCAGCGACGAACTCCTGGCCCATGAGGCCGGCAGCCGAGGTGACGGTGATGACCTGGCCCGAGCGCTGCTTGCGCATCACTGGCAGGATCGCCCGGGTGACGTTGGTGGGACCGAAGAAGTTCGTCTCCATCTGGGCGCGGAATTGCTCCGGGCTGATGTTCTCGAAATAGCCGGCGTAGAAGTTTCCGGCGTTGTTCACCAGCACGTCGATCCGGCCGAAGCGGTCGACGGCAGTCTGCACGGCAGCCTCAGTGGCGGACGGGTCGGTGATGTCGAGAGCGACGACCAGCAGGTTCTCGTGCTCACCGATCGCGTCGACCACCTTCTTCGGGTCACGGCCGGTCGCGACGACGGAGTGTCCGGCGGCGAGGGCGGCCTGGGCGATGTCGATGCCGAGGCCTCGGCCGGCACCGGTAATGAACCACACATTGTTTTCTGTCATGACTGACAGTCAATGTTGCTTTCCGGGCGGCAGGGAGTCCCCACCGATCCGGTTAATGCCAGTGACTCCCTCACCTGCGGACGGTGTCGTAGATTCGGGGCATGGACACTCCGAACGACATTCGGGAGTTCCTGACCAGCAGACGGGCCAGGCTCACTCCAGAGCAGGCCGGCCTGCCGAACTTCGGCGGACGCCGACGCGTGCCCGGCCTCCGGCGGGAAGAAGTGGCTCTGCTTGCCGGGATGAGCGTCGAGTACTACGTCCGCTTCGAACGCGGCAACGCGAAGGGTGTCTCGGAAGCGGTGCTCGAGGGCATCAGCCGCGCCCTCCGGCTCGACGACGCCGAACGATCCCACCTCTACGATCTGGTGCGTGCCGCCAACGAGGGCGTGCATCCGCAACGCAGGCGAGGCCGCCCGAAGACACAGCAGGTCCGTCCGAGCATCCAGCAGCTCATCGACGCGATGGCCGATGTTCCCGTCTTCGTCCAAAACGGGCGCCTGGACATTCTCGCGACGAACAGACTCGGCCTCGCCGTCTTCTCCGAGCTTTACGTGCAGCCGCAGCGACCGGCGAACTTCGGCCGGTTCGTGTTCCTCGACCCCCGCGCCGAGGCCTTCTACCCCGACTGGGACGACGCGGCCTACCAGACCGTCGCTCTGCTCCGAAGCGAGGCAGGGCGCTCGCCGGATGACCGTATCCTCAGCGACCTTGTCGGTGAACTCTCAACGCGCAGCAACCGGTTCCGGACCCTGTGGGCGTCCCACGATGTTCGTGAACACCGCACCGGGATCAAGAGCATCACCCACCCGGTGGTCGGCGACCTCGATCTTCAGTACGAGGCGATGGACCTCTCGTCCGAGCGCGGTCTCCAGCTCATCGCCTACAGCGCACCCCCCGGCTCGCCGACAGCGGATGCCCTCAAGCTCCTTTCCAGCTGGGCGGTGACCGACGAACATGCCGGATCGGAACGGACGGACGCGACAAAGGATTCCGCGTAGGTGCTCTTGATCCGGCCAGTCCGCTGATGCTTATGGGACAGGTCGGCCACGACCGTACTTAGTGCCTACTCCGGCACTTCCCTTCCGTGGACGATCAGGCCGTAGATGATCAGTACGTCGACAGAGATCACGATGACCGACCACCAGGGCTGGGCGGGTACGAGGAACAGCTGTTCGATCGCGCTGACTGTCGCGATGACGACGGCGATCGATCGCGCCCAACCGTAGCCCGCACGGACCCCGCCGGCTGTCGCGATGAGCAGCAGCCCGATGATGAGGTTCGACCAGCCGTAGCCGTTGAGGCTCATCAAGAACAGGCCGCCGCGGCTCACTTCGTAGTAGCCGGCCGGAGTGAAGAAGGCGATGACCGCTTGCAGAAGGTTGAAGATGCCGTCGACCACCAGCAGAACGACAGCGAATGCAACCCAGCCGCTCCCGCCCGATTCCTGTGAGCCGCTCATACGGATAACAATGCACTGGCCCAGACAGGTGGGGAATAGCCCGATCCGGGTGATTTCACAGCCTCGATCAGTCGGGCTGACCGTTTGGCCTCATTTCTTGCACGTTTTGACCGCGACCGATCAGTATGGCCGAATCGCCTCCGGTGGCATCAAGCTTCGAGTGGCATCAATGGCCGAAAGGGAGAACACGCGTGACAGAAATCAACTGGGACGAACTCGACGCCCTGCACCTGAAGTCCTGGACGCCACGGGCGCAACTGAGTCTTCCGGTGACGAATGTCCCGCGCAGTGCAGTGCCGTCCGTCGACGTGCACAACCACCTCGGCCGGTCGCTGAATGACGGCGAGTGGATGTTCGACGACGTGTCGCGGCTGATCAGCATCATGGACCAAGCGAATGTGCGGACCATCGTCAACCTCGACGGGATGTGGGGGGATGAGCTCAGCGAGAACATCGAACGATACGACGCCGCCTACCCCGGCCGGTTCGCGACGTTCTGCCGGCTCGAGTGGGAGAAGCTCGCAGAACCCGACGGTGCCGACCAGCTGATTGCATCCCTCGACGACAGCAAGCGCCGCGGGGCGCGTGGTGTGAAGGTCTGGAAGAATCTCGGTTTGTCGGTGCGGGACGCCGACGGTGCCCTGATCCTGCCCGATGATCCCCGCGTCATCCGGGTGCTGGAACATGCGGGTCGCGTGGGGCTGCCGGTCCTCATCCACGTCGCCGATCCGAAGGCGTTCTTCGCGCCCCTTGACGAGACCAACGAGCGCATCGACGAGTTGCGCGGCCAGCGCGACTGGTGGTTCGGCGATACCGACGTCTACCCGACCTTCGACCGACTCGTCGACGGGTTGGCGACGCTCGTGATCGCGACACCGGGAACGACGTACATCGGTGCTCACATCGGTTGCGTAGGCGAAGATCTGGACTGGGTCGAGCGTCTCTTCGAACGCGCCGACAACTTCCATGTGGACATGGGCGGCCGGATGGCCGAGATCGGCCGGCAGCCGCGCAGGTTCGCCGCCCTGGCGAGGCGATACCCGGAGCGCGTGTTGTTCGGTACCGACATCTACCCCGCCTCCACCGAGGCCTACGCGCTCTACTTCCGCTTCCTCGAGACGGAGGACGAGGCGTTCGACTACGCGCCGGAGGAGTCGATTCCTCCGCAGGGACGATGGACTGTCTCTGCCCTCGGTCTTGACCTGCCGGCGCTCGCCGCCGTCTACTCCGACAACGCCTGCCGGATCCTGGCCTTGTCGGAGCCGACCGCACTGTAGACGAGACAGCGAAGGAGCGTTTATTGGGCTTCCGGCAGCGACGAAGCCGACCGCATGGGAGCAGAATGACAGGGTGACGGCCTACAGCGACAGGGCAGTGAACGACTACCTCGCGTCCCTCGATGAGCAGACCGCGGAAGACAGCGCGACGCTGATCGACATGATGATGCGGATCAGTGGGCACGAGCCGAAACTCTGGAACGTCGGCACGCTCGGGTTCGGCACGTATCACTACACGTACGACAGCGGGCGCGAAGGCGACGGCCACACGATCGGCTTCTATCCGCGCAAAGGCAAGATCACCGTGTACCTGATGGACGGCACGGCGCGGCACGCGGAGCTGCTGGCTCGATTGGGTAAACACACCGGAACCGGATACTGCATCTACATCAAGCGGCTCAGCGATATCGAGCTGCCGGTTCTCGAGCAGCTTGTCCGCGAGTCCTGCGACTTCATCGAGTCGCTTGCTCAGCAGGGTCCGATCCGGAACATCCTCTGGAAGACGGAATCAGGCGGCTGACCGCCACGGCGGCCGTGGCGCAGGGCGGCTCCGGAAGGATCCGAGCCGCCCGTGCGTTAATGAGCCCATGGGTTGGAATGACGACGTCATCAAGACGTTCCGCGAAAGCAAGGGCACCAAGAACTACTGGGGGCCGAAGCTGGTGATCTTGCACACGATCGGGGCCAAGTCCGGCGAGCCGCGCCTGAATCCGGTCGTCGGGTTCCGGGACGAGACCGGATGGCGCGTGGTCGCGTCGAAAGGCGGCTCGCCCGAGAACCCCGCGTGGTACCACAACCTGCGAGCACATCCGTCGATCGAGATCGAGGCCCTTGTGGATGGAGAGGTCGTGACGGTGCCGGTGCTCGCGACCGAGGTCGGGGCCGATGAGTGGCGCGAAGCGTACGACGCGATCGTGGCCGAGGAGCCGCAGTTCGGTGGATACCTCGACAAGACCGATCGCCGTATCCCGGTCTTCCAGCTCACCCGCCGTTAGTCGCTCCTGGACTCTGCCCGCACTCGGTCAGGCGGCCAGGTGGAAGGTGTTCGCGAAGCGGCCCAGAAGGTTCCGGTGCCCTCCGAGCACTTCGACGATCCCGGTCGAGATCGCGCGGTCGGGAGCGAGCTCGCCGGTGATGAGTCGGCGGATGCCCGGCCCCGTCGCGAACGCCAGGTCGGCCGGCCCGTCGCCGCGTTGCACGTCGAGCACGGTGCCGTCGACGCGGATGAGAAGCTCGGCTTGCCCGAAACGGCCCGCGTATGCAGTGGCGGGCAGGCGCGAGGCCACCTCCGGCCGGAACGCAGCGCGGAGATCGATTGTCATCGAATCCGGTGTGATGATCTGCTCATCTCGCGGATCGGCGAGCGCCTTGAAGCCCCAGGCTCCGAGAGCGAGCACGATCGGCTCGAGCTCGCGGCCGTAGGGCGTCAGCTCGTAGACGATGATGCGCGAGTGCGGCGCTCGCCGCAGCACCCCCGCTGCCTGCAGCTCTTTGAGCCGCGCCGCCAGGATGTTGGTCGGGATCCGGGGGAGCCCTGCGGCCAACTCGCCGTAACGGCGCGGCCCGACGAGCAGGTCGCGCACGATGAGCATGGCCCAGCGTTCGCCAACGAGTTCGAGCGCCTGCGTCACGCCCGAATACTGCCCGTATTCGCGTGCGGCCAACCCCTCAGACCTCTTGGTCGGCGAGGGTCTCCGCGGCCGGCATGGCGGCGGACGGGTCGAACCAGCCGAACTCGAGGATGTTGCCGTCGGGGTCGTTGAGCTGGCGTTGGTACATGAATCCGTAGTCCGTCGCGGGGTGCGGTTCCACGCCTCCGGCTGCGATGCCGTCGGTCACGGTTTTGTCGACGTCGTCCCGGCTGTCGAGGAAGATGGCCGTGGACACCGACGGGCTCACGGCGGGGTCGCCGAGTGGAAGCTCGGTGAACGTCTGGAAATACTCACGCGTCAGGATCATGAGGTAGCTGTGGTCCTGTTCGACGACGATGCAGGCGCCGTTGTGGTCCGACATCGCCGAATTGAGGGTGAAGCCGATCGCCGTGTAGAACGCCTTCGAGCGCTCCAGGTCGGTCGCCGGCAGGTTGACGAACATCGCAGTCATCGTGGTCCCTCTCGTAGGTTTCGATCGGTGGACGATGACAACACTTGCAAAAAACAAGTGCCGCGGTCAAGACCCCCACTATGGCGGTGCCGGCGGATGCTCGCCATCCGGTCGAAACAAGATATGCTTGCGCGCGCAAGCAACTTGTTCTGGTCTGACGTCGTTGGTCCGAGAAACAAAACGAAGAAGGGAGTCGAAATGGGCTCTGGGAAGGTTGTACTGGACTTCATGGACGACGTGCTGAACAGGCACAACGGCGACCGAGCCGGGGAGTACTTCACCGAGGACATGGCGTGGCATGGCGGTACCGTCGGTACTGTCGCGGGCAGGGATGCGGTGGCCGGGCTGATGACGACGGTCGTGACCGCAAGGGGAGATGTGGGGCCCCGCCTTCTTATCGCCGATATTGCTTGCACGAGCAAGATATATTGTGGGATGTGCGCGATTTCAACATGAACGAAGACCGGTTGTGGCGTTCGCTGATGCGGCTGAACGGGACACTTCCGCGGCTGCTTGATGAGGACCTGCGAGCTTCAGGTCTCACACTGTCCGAGTTCGCGATCCTTCTCGTCCTGTCCGAGGGAGAGGATGGTCGCCGCAGGATGGGTGACCTCGCGAACGCGGCCGGTCTGTCTCCGTCCCGGACCACTCGTGTCGTCGCCGACCTCGAACGTCGAGGGTACGCGGATCGAACCCGAGACGAGACAGACGCCCGCAGCGCGGTCGCGAAGGTGACCAAGCAGGGCCGGGCTGTTGTGGCCCGGGCGTATCCGGTCCAGGTCGATCGTGCGCGATCAGTGCTCTTCGATCACCTGACCGCAGAGCAGGTCGAAGAGCTAGCCGGGGTGCTCGAGTCGTTCCTTCGCCGCGTGCAGAGCGAGCGCCCGGGGTCGTAGATAGTCGCCGCAGCTCCGGAGCCGGCTAGTCGATGTCGACGCGGAGCGAAGCCCCTCCGAGGTCCAGGCCGCGCGGCGCCTGTTCGCGGCGATCGACGGCGACGTCCAGTCCGGTCTCGAGACGCTCCCGACGCGGCTGGTCGTCCGGGCATCCACTGCGCTGGAGCTCTTATCGGCTAGTCACGAGCCGCTACGGCACTCGGGGGCGCGAGGAGCGTTCCGCGGATGACGCTTCCATGGAAGGTGCGGATGGCCACGATGAGCCAGGCGGCCAGGAGACCCGCGAACGCCGCGACCGCCATGCCCTGAAGCACCACGGACCCGGTGTGGAGTGCCAGCCCGGACAAGCCGGTGACGCAGGTGCCGACGGGGAACGTGAACGACCACCAGGTCAGCGAGAACGGCAGCGATTCGCGTGCCGTTCGTACCGTGATCGCTGCAGCGAGCGCGGCCCACAAGAGGGCGAATCCGAGCACGGGCACGCCGTAGACCACGCCGAACATCTGCAGGGCGGTTGCCCACGGCGCCTGCACGACCTGATGGGCGTTGCCTCCCAGCAGGTTGGCTGCCGTGATCGACTGACCGAGCGGCCCGAGCACGATCCAGAGAGTCGGTACGGCCGCGGAGGCGCCGACCTTGTGGCGAGCGAGGCGGGCCCAGATGAGTGTGATCACGACCACCGATGCCACCAGGCTCAGCCCGAACATCGCATAGCAGGCGAGCATCATCGTCAGCCGCGCCTGCCCGGCCGGGATGTACGGAAGAAGCAGCGCGCCGGTGGCGGCCGACACCATCGGCGGCACGATCGGCATCAGCCAGCCGCCGAAAGCCGAATCGTCTGCGACGACGAGCCGGGTGAAGGTCAGGTAAGGGACGGCCACTGCACTGAACAGTCCCAACAGTGTTCCCGCACCCCAGAGCGCAGCGTCGACCATGACCGCGGCCGGCAGCCCGATGACGTCTTTTCCGAGCAGCAGGGTCCCGGCTCCGACGGTGAGCAACGCCATCGGCGGGGCGCCGTAGAAGTGTGCCATCACCGGGTTCCTGTGGTGCGAGCGCGCCGCCTGCGGGTACCAGATCCAGTGCGCCGCGGTGGCCGCCACGAGCCCGACGAGGAGGAGCGCGGCGAGCATCCAGACGAGTGTTGCGGGAATCCGGAGGGCCGGCGCGAACACGGGCAGCGTTGCTGCCGCGTTCGCGACGATGCCGGTGCCCATCACCGAGGCGAACCAATTCGGCGTGATGTTCGAAACGACTTGCTTCGACTGTGTGAGCTCCCGCAGGAAAGGTTGGCGCAGCGAGCGCGGGCTCGCAGCGACCACAGTGTGTGCATCCATGTATTCAAGGCTCGCTGGCGTCCGCGGCCCCGACAATTGGGCTAACCTTGGGGGCCTACAACCGTTGCTTGTGCCTGGAGGCGCCGATGCAGGCAGAGATCGATCTCGAGAGCCTTCGCCTGCTCGTGCGGGTGGCCGCAGTCGGCGCCCTCTCCGCGGTCGCACGGGAGGCAGGCGTGTCGCAGCAGGCCGTGTCCTCACGGATGGCCGCCCTCGAGTCTCACCTGGGCGTCCGGCTCCTGGACCGGACCCCGCGCGGCACCCGGCTGACCGACGAAGGCGTGCTCGTCGCAGAATGGGCCGCACCCCTGCTGGCGGAGGCCGACCGATTCGCGTCGGTCACGCGAGCGCTCCGTGCGACCTCGGAGACGCACATCCGGATCGCTGCCAGCATGACCATCGCCGAACATCTCGCACCGGGCTGGCTCGTCGCATTGCGAGCGGCCCAGCCATCCGTCCGAATCGAGCTCGTGGCGGCGAACAGTGCCACAGTCGCCGAGCTGATCCGGGCCGGCTCGGCCGACCTCGGATTCATCGAGACGCCGGAGATCCCCGACGATCTCGAGCAGGTGACCTTCGCCACGGACGAACTCGTCATCGTCGTCGGTTCATCGCACCCGTGGGCACGCCGCCGGTCGGGGGTCACGGTCGGTGAACTCGCCGCGACGGCCCTCATCGCGCGCGAGCGGGGTTCCGGCACCCGGCTCGCGTTCGAACAGGCCGTCGCAAGCGCCGGTCACACACCAGCCGAGCCAGCGATCGAACTGTCGACCACCACGGCGATACGCTCGACCGCCGCCTCCGGCGCGGCACCAGCCGTGCTGAGCATCCTCGCCGTCCGCGATCAGCTCACAGATGGCTCGCTGGTGAAGGTCAGACTCCGCGACCTCCGCATCGTGCGACCACTGGTGGCCGTCTGGCGACCCGACATCCCTCCGCGCTCTCCGGCGGCCGCAGCGCTGATGACCCTGGTCAGGAGTGGTCTTCCCCGGCCGCCCGGATGATCGCTGCGGCGTTGGCGACGACCTGGGCACGGTACCGGCTGCGGGCCGCTTCGGGCGCGATGTCACCGAAGATCATCCGCACCATCTGGGGCGCCGCGATGAACCAGTACGACATTGCAATGACACTGAAGAAGACCGCCGCACCGTCACCATTCGATGCCAGGGCGCCTTGCACTATTTCCACCCGGTGATGGAAGTAGGCGGCGCGCTCCTCGAACCCGGGAACGTCCTGCGGGTCGTAGTGCATTCCCTCCTGCTCGAAGAGGCGCACGATCTCGGGGTTGTCGCAGAGGAAGTCGAACAGGTGACCGGCGTATGCGGGGATCTCGTCGGAGCTGATGGGCACGTGCTCTGCGAGCTCGCCGAGCTTCTCCTGGAGGAGCGCAGCGAAGAGATCGTCCTTCTTGCCGAAGTAGGTGTAGATCGACGCCTTGTTGACGCCGGCGCGATCGGCGATCTTGTCGACGCGGGCGCCGCCGATCCCGTGCTGGGCGAATTCGATCGCGCTCGCCTCGAGCAGGAGCCGGGCGCTTTCGGCACGGTCATAGCGCTTCGCCATCTGTTTCTCCCTGCTTTCCCCTGTGATCATATGATGCTACGATAAAAATAAATGTTTAGTTATTTTGGAGCGACACGATGAACAACACGACTCTTCCCGAGGTATCACGCGACGAGAGGACAGTGCTTCGACTGACCGCCGAGCAACTGCGGCAGAATGCCGCGCCGTCCGCCTCCGAAAGCAGTATCGCCGTGCTCGAACCCGGCGGGCTCGGCGAGCCGTTCCGGCTCGTCGTGGGCGACGCCGCGTCGGTCGACGAGATCGTCGTCGGCTACGAAGCCGCAGGCTCAAGGTTCGAGAGATCCTGGGTCAAGGCACGCCGCGCGGGAGCATCGAGCTACTACCGCCTCGTGGGTGACAGCTCGTCGGCAGGCTACATCTCCGCATAAGCGCGTATAGCCGGTGGGGCCGACGGGCCGGCGCGGTAACCGGCTAGCATCGCCTCATGCCTATCGCGCCGGTCTGGCGGACCGGAACCGTGCGCGCTGCGGCCGGGGGTCTCGCCGCGCTGACCGTCGCGACCTTCCTCGCTGTCACGACGGAGATGCTTCCGGTCGGCCTCCTGCCGGCGATCGGCGCCGAGGTCGGGGTGTCCGATTCGATTACGGGCCTCCTCGTGACGGTGTACGCGTTCATGGTCGCCGCGCTTGCGCTGCCATTGACTCTGTCGACCGCGCGGTTCTCCCGCAAGGGCCTGCTGCTGGCCACACTCGTCGCGTACACGCTGAGCAATCTCGTCGTCGCGGTGGCGCCGAACTTCGCCGTGCTCGCGGCCGGGCGTGCGTTCGGGGGAATCGCGCATGCGCTGTTCTTCTCGGTGAGCATCGGGTACGCCTCGCGTCTGGTCCAGCCGGCCTTCACGGGCCGCGCCCTCGCTCTCGTAACGGCCGGCGCATCCGCGGGCTTCGTGCTGGGCGTGCCCTTGTCGACTTCGCTCGGTACGGCGCTGGGCTGGCGCGCAGCGTTCGGAGTACTCGCGGTCGTGTGCGCCCTCACCGTGGTGATCGTGGCTCTGCTCCTGCCGGCAGTGCCGGGCGGTGGCACGGATCACAAAGGCGAGGGAGCGGGGTCACGCCGGATGCGCCTGGCCGTCGTCTCGACGACGAACGCGGTCGTCTATCTCGGACAGTTCACGGTCTACACTTTCGTCTCCGTCCTCCTGCTTGCGTCGGGTCTCCCGCCGGCCGGCGTCGGCCCTGTCCTGCTCGGTGTCGGCGCGGTCGGCCTCGCCGGTCTGTGGTTTGCTGGATCGAACCTCGATCATCGCCCAAGGGCGACGGTCGTCCTGCTGCTCAGTGTCGTGATCGTCGGGCTGATCGCGCTCGGGGTGACGTTCCCGGCGCTGGGAGGCGTACTGGTGGCTTCGGCGGTGTGGGGTGCGGGCTTCGGCGGTGTGGCCTCCGTGTTCCAGACGGCGGCGATCCGCACCCGGGGTGCGACTCCCGAAGTGATCGGCGCACTTGTGAACGCGACGGCGAACATCGGCATCGGCGGGGGAGCGGCGATCGGGGCTGCCGTCCTGGCGGGCCCCGGCCTCGGCTGGCTGCCCTTCACCGGCGCGGCACTGGTGCTGGTCGGGTTGATCATCGTTCTCGGCGCGCGCCAGTCGTTCCCTCGATCTCCCTGAGGCCACCTGGCGGCGGCGAGTTGACACGTGTGGTCGTTCCGCGAGCGCGCATAACAGCCACGACTGCCAGGTCGCAGACGCGCGGGTGCCGACGGCCGCCGTCAGATCTCGACGTCGCTGCCCATCGTGACCGTGCGCAGCGCCGGCAGCCCGAAGCGTGCGGCGGGATCCGCCGCGTTGTGCGCGAGCGCGATGAACAACGATCGGCGCCACCGGACCATCCCGGTCTTCTTCGTTGTCCGGATCGCCCCGCGGGAGATGAAGTAGGACGCCTCTTTGAAGTCGTCTGCATCCAGCGGGAGGACGCCGACATAGCACGCGGCACGGAGTGCTCGCGGGATGTCCGGCTCATCTGAGAACCCGAACCGGATGGTCAGGTGTTCGATGCCGTCGTCGACGTAGCCGAGGTCGTCGTAGGCGTACGCCTCCCACGTCGGCACATGGGGCACAGGCGCCGTCGTGATCGAGACGATGATGACGTGCTCGTGAAGGACGTGGTTGTGTTTCACGTTGGCGCGGAGGGCGAGCGGTGTGCTGTCCTTGTTCGGATGCGGGAAGATCCCTATCCCGGGCACCCTCGGCAGGTTTTGAGCGCGGACATCCTCGATGAACTCGGCGAGGGAGCCTTCCTTCGTCTTCCGATCCTCCTGCACGAGCTGCCGACCCCGGCGCCAGGTCGTCATGACCGTGATGACCGCTGCCGCGATGAGAAGGGGCACCCACCCGCCGTTCAGGATCTTGGGGAGGTTGCCGGCCAGGAAGGCGAGCTCGAGGCCACCGAACACGATGGCCGCCGCCGCGATCTTCCAGGGCGCCCACTGCCAGAGCGGCCGTGCGACGAGCACGAGCAGCAACGTGTCGACGACGAGCGCTCCGGTCACGGAGATACCGTAGGCCGTCGACAGGCGTTCGGATGACCCGAAGGCGAGCATCACCGTCATGACGCCGATGAACAGCAGCGCGTTGACGGCAGGCAGGTAGATCTGGCCGCCTTCGCGTTTCGAGGTCTGCCGGATGGTGAGTGGCGGGAGCAGGCCGAGCTGCACCGCCTGTCGCGTGAGCGAGAACGCGCCGGAGATGACTGCCTGGCTCGCGATCACGGTGGCCACGGTCGCGAGGATCACGACCGGAAGCCGCCCCCACTCCGGAATCAGCAGGAAGAACGGATTGGCTTTCGCAGCGGGATGATGCAGGATGAGCGCCGCCTGGCCCAGGTAATTGATCGTGAGCGCGGGGAAGACCAGGAAGAACCAGGCCCGACGGATGGGCGACCGCCCGAAATGTCCCATGTCGGCGTAGAGGGCCTCAGCTCCGGTGATCACGAGGACCACGGCTCCCAGCGCGATGAACGAGATCGCCGGATGCTGGACGATGAAGACGACTGCGTAGGTCGGCGACAGGCCGAGCAGCACCGAGGGGTATTGGATCACCATGCCGAGTCCGGCCGCGGCGAGCACGACGAACCACAGCACCATCACCGGGCCGAAGAGTACGCCGACCTTTCCCGTTCCGAAGCGCTGGACGGCGAAGAGGATGATCAGGATCACTGCGGAGATGGGGACGATCAGGTGTGCGACCGCCGGCACCGTGACCTGCAGACCTTCGACCGCCGAGAGAACACTGATCGCCGGCGTGATGATCGAGTCCCCGTAGAACAGTGACACTCCGACGATTCCGATCACCAGGAGCATCCCGGCCCGATTGGCGCGCTTGGCGTACAGGCGCTGTGCGAGCGCGGCCAGGGCCATCACACCGCCCTCGCCGTCGTTGTCGGCGCGCATCAGGATGCCGAGGTATTTGATCGACACGATGATCGTGATGCTCCAGAACATCAACGAGATCACTCCGAACACGTCGCCCTCGTTCGCTCGCACGGCGCCGCCGTCGAGGAGGAAGACCGTCTTCAACGCGTACAGCGGGCTGGTGCCGATGTCGCCGAAGACGACGCCGAGCGCCGCGATGGACATGACCACGAGGGCTCGCGAACCCCGGCCGCGTCCGTGGGGTGGGCCCGGCTTGTTGCTTTCGGCGGTGTCCGCGCCGCCATGCCCGGTCGAAACCGACACTGGATTCTCCTATCGACTGTGCGCAACGGTACCCCCAAATGCCGACAGTCTGACGCCCCGGTCGCCGACTCTCAGACTGCACTCACCTCGACCAGCTCCCGTCCGGTCGCTAGCGTTGCTGCATGAGCGCCGATGACGCCGATAGAGAAACGGACGACTCCGCCGACGCAGCGGAGGCCCGCGACGCGTCGTACCTGAAGGAGCGCGTCTACGCCACTTTCACCGGGCTGGCCATCGTCCTCGTCCTGCTGAACGATACGGGGAACCGTGACGCCCTTCATTCTCTCTACGCCCTCGTCATCGGCGTGCTCGGGATCACGACCGCGGGCTACCTGAGTGACATCATCGCCCACCTCGCGGTGCACCGGGCTTACCCGAACGGCCGGGAACACCGTCAGATGCTTCGAGTGGCGGGGGGTGCACTCAGTACCGTGGTGGTGCCGGGTGCCCTCGTCGGTCTGGCCGCGCTGGGTGTCTTCACGCTCGAGGCTGCGCTCCGCACTGCATCCATCGTCTACCTTGCAACGCTGGTAGTGATCGCGTACCTCGCTGTCCACCGTGCGGGGCTGCGCCCGCTCCAGCGGGTGCTCGCCCTCGGCTCACTGGTCGCGCTCGGCGCGGTCGTGATCGGGCTCCAGACCATCGCGCACGCCGGCTGACGGCGATTCAGGATGCGCGTGCCCGCTACGCTCTTTGCTGCCGGGTAGCGATGAGCACCGCATCCACAGCCAGGCCTCCCGCGCCGCCGCGGAGTTCGGCGTCGTCGTCCCCGCGCCGCAGTCGCTCGCACCGCGTGACGGTCAGGACCGGCTCGACGGCAGCGCGCAACAGCTCGGGCGTGTACAGCAGTTCGGGATCGGAGGGGCCGTGGCCACCGGTGGCGATGTTCTCGACATCGTGGCCGACGACGACCAGATGGCCGCCCGGCGCCACCCATCCCGCGATCCGCCTGAGGACGGATTCATTGTCCGCGAGGTGCAGGTACGCGACGACGACCAGGTCGTACAGCCCACGTGGCGACGCCGTTCGGACGTCGCCTTCGACCCACGTGACGCCATCGGCTCCCGGTCGGGCCCTGGCCAGGTCGAGGCCGGCACGCGAGAAGTCGATGCCTGTCGTCGTCCACCCGCGTCGCGCCAGCCACACTGCTGTGCGGCCGTCACCTGTGGCAACGTCGAGCGCGGTGCCGGGCGAGAAGGCCTCGACGATCTCGCGGATGACCCGTGGTGGCTCGACCGCCCAGATGCCGCCGCGCTCGGCGAAGGCGCGGTACCGCTCGTCCCAGCCCGACGCATCCATGTCACACCGTTTCAGCGGGTGCGTCAGCCCTGCTGGAGCAGGACGAACCCGTTGCCGTCGGGGTCGCCGAATTGCGTCTGACGGCCCCAGCCCTGTCTCTCCGCGGCTGCGACCTCGACGCCCGCCGCCCGGAGCGCTGCGATCACACCATCGATGTCGTCAGTGTGCAGCACGAGGCCCTGCTGCCATCCGGGAGTGGATCGGACCGGCGGATGCAGTGTGAAATCGACCGCGCTGCCGGCCGGCGCGACCGTGAGCCAGCGGTCCTCGCCGAACGTTGTGTCGGCCCTGACCTCGAAGCCGAGCACGTCGCGGTAGAACGCGAGCGCGCGGTCCTGGTCGGCTACGGGAATGGTCACGGTCTGGATGCTCAGCTGAGGGATTGCCATGATGAGAGCTTATGCGCCAGCTTGACACGCTATCTGACGCTCGTTAGATAGCAAACATCGTCTGCTTCCTGCACCACTCCGTATCGAGGGTCTCGGCCTGCCGACGCCTAGCTCGTCACCCGCACAACTCGCTGGGCATCCCCGCCGAAGGTCCGACCTGAATTCCCCAGACGTCTCCGGTGTCGGTGTCGACCGCGAAGACGATCCACCGCCCTGAGCCGTTGGTGATCCCGTAATAGTCGAGGAACGAGTACCGCCCGGTCTTCTGGATGGTCGGATACGCGATGAGAAGCTGGGCGAGGGTCGAGTCGGCGCCGATACCGGAGGCCGTCCGCGGCGTTGCACGGAAGTCCGTGTTGGAGCTTCCCCAGAGGTGGCCGAAGACGTCGATTGCGGTGACCATGCCGGACGCATCGGGCACGAGGATGATCGTGGGTGCCGCCTCGCTTCCGTAGACGGCGATCGGGCACGACGCCTGCGACTCGTCGGTGAGGTGCGCGAGCGTCGCGCGATCGACAGCGAGCTGCACTCCGAGCTTCGCCGGGCCGACGCCGTCGAAGTCGATGACCCATGACGACGGGTCGCTTGCACTGGCCGTGGGCGTCGGTGCGGGTGTGGGTGCGGGCGCCGGGCTCGGACTCGGGGTCGGCGGCGGGTCCGACGCCATGAGCCCCGCAGGCGAAGGCGGCGCGAACCCGGGCCCGGCAGAGCATCCGGCGAGGAGCGCAGTGAGCAGCATGATCGCGCCCTCGCCGGCGACGAATCGTCGTGAACCACGCATCTGGTCCCCCGGATCTCCCGTGATGACGCAATTATGCGCCCGCGTGCATCCGGTAGACCGCCCGGTCCATCACGATTCAGTCACAGCGATTGGCCGCTGACCGGAGCCTATGGGGAAGTGATCGCCAGATCCCACAGGAGCTGCGCGGCGCGGGAGAGGCGACGCGACTCGGAGATCGCGACCGACACGGTGAGCCGGAGATCTTCTCCCCGCACGGTCAGCGCGCGAAGACCTGGTTCCGCCGCCACGAATTCGGGCAGGAAGGCGACGCCGAGCCCGTTGCGCGCCAGCCCCGCGGCGGCCGCGATGTCCACGGTTTCGAATCGGACGTCGCGCTGAAGCCCGGCGTTGGCAAAGGCCAGGTCGACTATCGACCGTGTCCCGAACCCGAGCGGCAGGTCGATGAACGTCTCACCGGCGAGGTCCGCGAGCTCGATCGATGTGCGCTGCGCCAGGCGGTGGTCGGGGGTCACGGCAAGCAGCAGGGGTGACGAGTCGAGTTCGATCATGCGGGTGTCCGTCGGCGGGCTGGCCGAGTCGGCGAGGAAGGCGATGTCGAGTTCGCCCGACGACAGCAGTTCGGCGAGTCCGGCGGTACCGCGCTCAGACGCGCGCAGGGACACGCGCACGTCCGGATATCGGTCAGCGTATCCGCCGAGCAGCCGGGGGATGTCCACCAGCGTGACCGACGTCATGAAGCCGACCGACACCGTGCCGGTCACGGTTCCCTTGACCGCATCCACCCCATCCTTGGCGTCGGCCACGGCATCGAGCACCGAGCGGGCTTTCGGAACGAGCGCGAGGCCGGCATCGGTCACCCGGACCTGCCGGGCCGACCGGTCGAAGAGTTCGGTCCCCAGCTCGACCTCGAGAGCGTGAATCGTCGCCGACACCGCCGACTGCGTCGTGTGCAGGCGGTTGGATGCGCGTGTGAAGTTGCGTTCTTCGGCAACCGCGAGGAACACCGTGAGGTGGCGGATCTCCATGTCCTTATCATCGCAGGGAACGATCGCTGGTATCGCAACAAACCGTTGGACGCGATCGATCGCGGCTCGCAGACTGGTTGCATGTCACAGTCCACGAGCACCATCCCCATCGTCCGCGTGGCGGCACCGTCCCGCGGTCGGCTCACGCATCGCACCGGGTTCTGGGTAGTCGCCTTCGCTTTCCTCATCGCGATGGCGTTCTCCGTTGTACCGACCCCTCTCTGGACCCTGTACCAATCCCGCGATGCCTTCTCGACGTTCGCCGTGACCGTGGCCTTCGCCGCCTACGCCGTCGGGGTCCTGGCAAGCCTCTTCCTCGCCGGCCATCTCAGCGACCGCGTCGGGCGGCGCACGATCCTCCTCCCTGCGATCGTCCTCGAGCTGGTCGCCGCCGTGCTCTTCATCGTCTGGAACACGCTTCCCGGACTCATCGTCGACCGGGTCATCTCCGGGCTCGGCATCGGGATGATCTCCGCGACGGCGACCGCCTACATCTTCGACCTGCACCGTCGGGCTCACCCCGAGAGTGATCGCACCCGCTCGGACGTCGTCTCAACGGCGGCCAACCTCGGCGGGTTCGCCCTGGGGGCGATCGTCGCCGGCATCCTCGCGCAGTTCGTCGGCCAGCCCCTGGTCACGCCCTTCGTCGTGTTCCTCGTGCTGCTCGCGCTCGCCGCGGTCGGCATCGCCTTCGTGCCCGAGACCGTGGAACGGCCGAGCGAGCGGACCGCCTACCGCCCTCAGCGCATCCGTGTTCCCCGCAACGCGCGGGCGGGGTACTTCGCCGCGGGCGCAATCGCGTTCGGCAGCTTCTCGTTCTTCGCGCTCGTCACCTCGGTGGCTCCCGCGTTCGTCGCCGGCGACCTCGGGGTCACGTCGAAGGCCATCGGCGGGCTCGTCGTCTTCCTGACCTTCGGTTCGGCCGTCGGGACGCAGCTGGTGGTCCGCTCGGCCACGCTGAAGACCCAAGTCACGACCGGGATCGTCGCGATGGTGCTGGGGCTGGCGAGCCTGGCCCTGGGCGTTTCATCGTCGTCGCTCATCCCCTTCATGGTCGGCGCTGTCCTCGCCGGCGGTGGCGGCGGCGTGCTGTTCAAGAACGCCCTCCTCGAGGGTTCGAGGCTGGTCGAGCCGCAGTTCCGCGGCGAAGCGCTCGCCGGGCTCTTCCTGTTCGGTTACGCGGGCCTCATCGTCCCGGTGCTCGGTATCGGCATAGCGACGCTGTTCGCTCCGCTCGCCGCGACGATGCTCGTCTTCGCCGCGCTGACCGCCGCCGTGGTCATCGTCGGCGGCATAGCGGTCATCCGCCGACGGTAGCGGACTCGACCACGGTGCCGGCCTCGAGAGGATAGGCGACGAATGCGAACCGATTGCCTTCCGGGTCCCAGCTCGGCACGTTCATCGTCCCCTGACCACCGAAGACGTGCGCGAGGTCGACGACCGAGTCGCCGTCCTTGAGGCGGACGATCACCTCCCGGTCGGCCGGGTGGCCGACGGTTCCGGGCGGGAAGCTCACGTAGGCGATCAACCGGCCATCGGGCGACGGATGCGGGAACCAGTTCACGCGTTCGTCGCCCGTGAGCTGTTCCGGTTCTCCACCCGAGACGGGGATGCGGAACAGCTGGGCGTGACCTCCCGTCGTCGACGCCCGCTCCGAGTTGAAGTAGATCCATTCGCCGTCCGGCGAGAACTCCGCGCCGTCGTCGGGGAAGTCGTCGTCCGTCAGCTGGTGGTCGGTTCCTCCGCCCGAAGGGATCGTGAAGACATTGGTCCTGAGCATGCCTTCGCCTACGACCTGAAGCCCGATGTATGCGAGCGTCTCGCCGTCGGGGGAGACGCCGTGGAGGTAGTGGTGGAAGCGGCTGCCGTGGTCGTTGGTCACCCTCCGCGCGACGCCTGTGCCGATCTGTACCGCGTAGATGTGTCCGTCGTCGCTCGACACGTAGGCCGTCTCGCCGTCCGGGCTGAGCACGTGATCGTTGTTGATCGGTGCGATCCCGCCAAGGTCGATCGGCTCGAGCTCACCCCCCTCCACCGGCAGGCGATAGAGGCCGCCGTCGCCGTTGACCACCAGCCACCTGCCGTCGGGGCTCCAGTTGGGCGCTTCGAAGAGCAGGTCGGTCGATGTCAGCCGCAGCGTCAGCTGCCGGGTCCTGACGTCGATGACATAGAGTTCGGCGCGCTGGCCGGCGCGGAGCTGACGAGGCATGGGTGTACTCCTTCGATGGGGTCGTGCTGGATCGTGCGGCGGATGCGCTACTTGAGCGCGCCGGCGGAGAGGCCGCGCTCGAACAGTCCCTGCAAGCACAGGTACGCGACGACCTCGGGGATCGCCGTGATCACCGCCGAAGCGAGGACCTTGGTCTGGTCGTTGCTGAACTGGCCGACGAAGAACTGCGGAAGCTGGGTGATGGTCTGCGTGGTCGGGTCGACCAGGAAGACCAGCGGGAACAGGTATTCGTTCCAGGCTCCGATCAGGGTGAAGACCACGATGGCCGCCCCGATCGGCCGCGTCAGCGGCAGGATGATGTACCAGAACCCCTTGAAGGTGCTGGCTCCGTCGATGCGTGAGGCGTCGAGCAGGTCATCCGGGATGCCGTTGACGAAGTTGCGCGTGAGCAGCACAGCGAACGGTACCTGCAGAGCCGCCAGCGGGAGGATCACCGCCCAGTACGTGTTGTAGAGGTTGACCGAGGTCAGCGTCGCGAACAGCGGAGTCAACAGCACCACGCCCGGCAGCGTGAGCGCGGCCAAGAGCATCCAGAACAGCACCTCTTTGCCCCAGATGTGCAGCTTCGAGAACCCGAACGCGGCAAGCATGGTGAACACGTAGACGATCAGGATGGTCGCGGCCGCGATGATGATGCTGTTGCGGAAGAAGAGCGGCAGCTCTGGCACGCCCAGCACGGTGGCATAGTTCTGCCAGCCGGCCCCGGCGAGCGAGCCTTGCACCATCGCGATCAGCGGGAACAGGAACGGCAGGACCATCAGGGTCAGGATGATCTGAAGGGCGATCCGTCCGAAGCGGGTGTGCGCGCGAAGCATCAGCGACTCACTCCTCTCTCACGTTTGCGGACGTTGAGCACGATGCCGAGTACCAGCGCGATGATGACGAGCATCACGGAGATGGCCGCGCCGTAGCCGACCTGGCCGAGTGGAATGCTGATTCGGTAGATCATCGTGCCCAGGAACTCGGTGGCGAAGTTGGGGCCGCCTGTTGTGACGAGGTACGGGATGTCGAAGGTCTTCAGCGATCCGATCGCACTCAGGGTGGCCAGGGCGATGGTGGTCCCGCGGACGCTCGGCCAGATGATGCTGACGAGTTTCCGGATGTTGCCGGCTCCGTCCATCTCGGCCGCTTCGAGCACCTCCGGTTCGATCTGGCTCATCGCGGCGTAGTAGAGGATCATCGTCATGCCCGTCCACTGCCAGATGGAGATGACCATGATGACCCAGAGCGCTGTGCTCGGTTGCGCCAGCCAGGGCTGCGCGAGCGAGCCGAGGCCCACGTGCTCGAGGATCCAGTTGAACTGGCCGTTGTTCGCGAAGATCTGACGGAAGACGGGAGCCATGATCGCGGGTGCCAGAACGACCGGCACGAACAGGACGACTTTGTAGAGCGTCCCCGCGAACGGCCGCGAGTGGAGCATCGCGGCGAAGACGATCCCCAGCACCGTCTGCACGGCGAAGGTGACGACGAAGAAGAGGAGCGTGTGCTGGATGGCCATCCAGAACACGGGGTCGGCGAACAGTTTGGCGTAGTTCGCCAGGCCCACACTGGTGGGGTCGGGGGCGGTGCCGTTCCAGTCGAGGGTCGAGATGTACCCGGTGTAGCCGATGCAGTAGTAGATCAGCCCGACGGAGAGGGCCAGCGCGGGAAGGACCCACGTGTACCCCTGCGGGCGGAACCGGCGCCGCCGGGCGGGTACCACGGATGTTCGTCCGTGGACCCGGCCCGGCAGGGACACCGTGCCTCTCGAGGTGTTCCGAGATGCGACTTCGTGGGACATGTCAGTTCGTGCCTGCCGAGGACTGCAGCGTCGCGAGGGCTTGCTTCGGTGAAGCCTGACCGGCTGCGACCGCTCCGGTGGCGACACCGATCGCCTGCCCGAGCGCCGTGCTGAGGTCGCCCAGGCGAGCCTCTGTCGTCGTGTTCGAGCTCTTGATGAGGGTGTCGAGCGTCGACTGCTGCTTGGCAGAGTCGACCAGCGTGATGTCCGTCCACTTCGGCGAGATGTTCGTCAACGCCGAGATGTCGTTGAGCGCGTTGGCCACGACCTGCTGGGCGCCCTCGTTCGTTGCGAGCCAGGTGACGAACGTCTTCGCGGCGTTCTGGTGCTTCGACTTCACGTTGACGGCGAGACCGTAGTCGGCATCCCCGAAGAGCGGTGCGGGGTTTCCGGCGCCGGTGACGTCAGGGAACGGGATCGAGACGATCGGGAACGGCTTCGCACCCGCCACGCCCGAGGCCGAGACCGCCGCCGTCGCGCCTGCCGTCGTCGAGTACTGCATGTACCAGGTGCCCATCATGACCATCGCGGTCTTGCCGCCCATGAAGTCATTGTTGACGTCCGGGTACTGCTGCATTCCGGCTGCGCCCTTCTGGATGATGCCGTTGTGGAACATCTGCTCGAACGTCGTCATCGCCTTCAGCAGGGTGGGATCCGTCCACTTCGCCTTTCCGGCGACCGCATTCGACCAGACCCCGGGCTGGATGCTGTCCGCGATCGCGTGCAGCAGGTCCATGTTGAATCCGGGGTCGCCTGCACCCTGCTCGAAGCAGGTGGCGCCGTGGGAAGCGAAGGCCTTGCAGACCTGCACCCACTCGTCGAGCGTCTTCGGTGGGGTGAGCCCGTACTTGGCGAACAGCGTCGGGTTGATCCAGACCGGGCCGGCGAACGTGGATCCGACGGACAGGGCGGCGAGCTTGCCGCTCGAGGTCGTCAGCCCCTTCGGGCCGATCGCGGCGACCTTCGACTTCCAGCCGGAGCCGAGCGCCGACGTGACCGCGGGGGTGAGGTCGATCGCCGAGCCCTGATAGGCCTGGATCGAACCGATGCCGCCACCCGGCGCCATGTTGAACACGTCGGGCCCGACCGATGACGCGAGCGCCGGGCGGATGGCCGAGTCGTAGCTGGCCGTCGCGACCTGCTTGTAGGTCACCTTGATGTTCGGGTACGCCTTGTTGAACGACTCGACGTACTGCTTGCCGACGCCGATCTCGGGCGTCCACCCCCACCACGTGATCGAGCCCGACGTGGCCGAGTCATTGCTGCTGGCCGGCGAGCCGCTGCATCCGGTGAGGACGACGGCCACCGAGGCGGCCATCGCTGCGATCGCGATCGCTGTTCTCCGACGGCGGGCGCCGCTGAAACGCTCAAACATCCTTGTTCTCCTTTGGACTGATGCGGCCAATTTAGGTGGGCCATTTGGGCGAGTCAAGTTTTATGTAAATATTGGAAAGTTTTCGCTCGACTGCTAAGGTGACTTTCATGTCAGATCACGCCACTCTCGAGGCGGTGGCACGCGAGGCCGCGGTCTCCATCGCCACCGCATCCAAAGTCCTCAACGACCGGCCGGGAGTCGCGCCGGAGACGCGTGAACGGGTGACCAAGGCGCTTCATGCCCACGGCTATCGCAAGCGCGGCACGGAACAGGCGTTCTCACCGCAGATCGAGCTCGTCTACGAGTCGCTCGACGGCGAGTGGACCATGGAACTCGTGCGCGGAGCCGTTCGCGTCGCGAATGCGCACGACCTGACCGTGACCGTGAGTGAGAGCCGGGTGCGGCACGGTGTGGCGCCCGGCTGGGCGAAAGCCGTCTCGAAGCGCCAGCCTGCCGGAGTGATCCTCGTTGCGTCGGACATGTCGGAGAACGACAAGCACGAGCTGCGATCGCGGAACGTCCCATTCGTCATCGTCGATCCCGCCGGCGATCCCGCACCCGAAGTGCCCTCGATCGGGTCGACGAACTGGGCGGGCGGTATGGCTGCTGCGCGCCATCTGATCGAGCTCGGGCACACCCGGATCGGCGTGATCGCCGGCCCAGACGACCTCATGGCCACCCGCGCTCGGGTCGACGGTTTCCGGTCGGCCATGGGGGCCGCCAACCTCCCGATCGACGACAGCCTGATCATCTCGCACGAATTCTCCGACGAAGCGAGCGCTGAGCCGGGCATCCGCCTGCTTTCGCGGTCCGATCGACCGACGGCGATTTTTGCGACCAGCGACATCAAGGCCCTCGGCGCCTACGAGGCCGCGCGGTCACTCGGGCTGCGGATACCCCACGACCTTTCCGTCGTCGGCTACGACGACCTTCCGCTGGCGCGCTGGGCCGGGCCGCCGCTGACGACCGTGCGGCAGCCGCTCATGGAGATGGCGCAGGAGGCCGCGAAGCTGGTGGTGCGCCTGCGAGCCGAGCCACGGGCATCCGCCGACCGCATCGAACTCGTCACCTCGCTCGTCGTACGGTCGAGTACCGCGCGGCCGGCCTGAGCCAGGCGCCGGCCGCGCGGCTCGCGTTCAAGCGGCGACAGGCTTCGCCGGCGAATGCCAGTTGTTCGCGCCGTCGATCTCGACGATCGACACGAGCAGCGTGTCCTGCCGGATGCCGATGGCCGCCATGTTCTTCACCATCGCCGCGTACATCTGCTGCTTCAGTTCAGGCGTGTAGCCGTGAGACGCCAGCACCTGGATGTAGATGATGTCGTCGCGCTCAGCCTCGGGGAAGGTCGGGCTGAAGACGAGCTCGCCTTCTGCGTGCAGGGTGAAGATCTGGAAGAGGTCGTCGTCGGGCATGACGAGTCCCTCGACGAGGCTGGCGTGGAGCGCGGAGCTGATCTCGGCCATTCGCGGGCGGTGGGATTCGTGCAGGTCGACGCGGATGTGAGGCATGAAGCTGTCCTGGTTCTCTGATCGGTGGGTGATGTCGACCCAAGGTAAGTTCGTCGAAATCTCGATGTCAATCTTTTATTGCAATCACGAAAGGTTTCAGCGCCTGAATGGCGCCAGCTTCGACGAATTCATCCAATGCGCGGATGAATGGCAGAAGTATTCACTGTTGGACCTGATGAATGAATTTCTTTAACATCGAAGCAGGACGTTGGCGCTGAAGCCCTCGCGACGACATCCTGCCGGAGCGAAAGGGTCAGTCCGGCATCCTGCCACCCTGACAGCCGCGAGCGCGGAACGCGCTGCATCACCCCGAGGTTCGCACCATGCCTGACCTGAAGATCGAGCTCGTCGCCCGCAACGAGCTCGGATCGATCGTCGCCCTGATCACACCCCATGGCGTCGTGGACGCCTCGGTCGCGTCGACCCAGATCATGCGCGGCGAGGTGACGTATGTCACCGGCCCGGACTCCTTCGTGAGGGTGCCAGTCCGGTCCATCTCGGCGCTCGGCGGGCCATACCTGTACGCGAACTGGGACGGGTCCCAGCGCAACAACCTCCAGGACCTTGCGGCCGTCCGCGTGCGTACGATACCGGCTGCACCACCCGCAGGCTTCTCACCCGCGGGCCCATCAGCCGCAGGCTTCTGGATGCGCTGGAGGTCCCGGCTGATCTGTCGGCTCGCCATGATCGCCAGTATTCAGTCGCGAGATTTGCGTTATTAGGGAGCACGTCTCCCGTCTCGTTTGTGTGGGGTGATTCAGCCTCCTCTACATCGACGAAGGAACCGAGACTGAAATTGGACAAGGTCGCGCGCCTCAGAGCACTGCAGAAGCGTTCAGGGTCAATCAGTTACTGGCACGGGGGTGCACCCGGTCTCCTCGCGGGCGACCTGATTCTTTCGCCGTTGGCTCGCGGAGTGGTGAGTACAGCCACCGCTTTTGCAGCCGTGCTCGGAATCGAGTACGAGAGCGAGGGCGATCGGGTGTACATCAGTTCGGATCGCACCATCGCTCGCGCCTTCGCCGCGCTGTACTTTCCCGAGTCCGGTGGTTGGGGAACGGGGACGCTGTATCGAGTTGCCCCGACGGGAGCGCTCGAACTCGACCCCGACTTTCCTGGAGGCGGCAGGAACTTCAGCACCACGGCAGCCACAGTCCTGGAGGTGGAAGAAACATCTGTCGCTCGCGATGTGCTCACGTCACGCGAAAGCCTGCTAGCGGCACTCGTCGGACAGGGGCAACATCGCGGGAGGGCACTTTCCCCCTCCCGCGATGTCTTCCGTGTTCAACGCTGATTGGACGCTGCCGTCTGCATGCACCCGCCACTGCTTTTCAGCGGTCCCGGTGCAGTCGGAGATCGCGACTGACGCTCCGTTCACTGCCGTTCCACCCTGCACGTCCAGGCGCTTCGTCCCGTACACCTTGAGCTGCCCGACGCTTGCGAGGTAGGCGCTGCATGAGACGTTCATCACGAAGGGGTCAGAGCCGTTGGTCCCCCTATGTTAACGATGCGATTCGCCCACAAGGCACCCACCAGTTACGAGGGGTGCGACGATGACGCTCCGATACCCGGTGTCGCCGGGGCCGTACTGACCGATGAGGCAGGTCGAGTCGACGAGTGCCGCGAACTGGATCGAGGGCGCCTTGAGCCCGACGCTCGTCAGGTCGGTGGTCGTTTCGAGGGTGTCGGCGGCGAATCCCGCCGCCTCCAACCCGGCGAGGAATGCCGCTCCTCCGGTGGGGACAGTGTTGCTGGTCCGCAGGTTGGTCTCGTCGAAGAGGGCGTGGCTGGCCTGGAGGGGAGTCTTCGGAGGCATCGGAGCAGGAGTCACCGAGGGGATCGGCGCGGGCACGGGCTCTTCCGGGACTGGATCAGCGCAGCCCGCCAGACCGAGCAGGGAGCCCGTTCCAAGGAGCACGGTGATGAGCGTGGTCGCCTTCATCGCCCCACCGTTCCTTCTCCGGTGTTCTGGATGCCGTCGATCCAGGGGAAGATCCACGTCACACAGGAGACGAGGACGATCGTGAGGACAACGACGAGGGCGAGGAACCGGACCCAGGCAGGTCCGGGAAGGATGCGCCAGAATGCGCCGTACATAGGACTCCTTTTCGGTTGGTCAACTACTCGCGGTGACGATCGAAGCGATCGGCGTGGGAATGTCGGTGGGTGGCTGCCAGGACTCGAACGTGCCGTAGGCGATCAGGCGTTCCGCGGCATGGAACGGAGGATTGCAGGTCGTGATCGTGATCAACCTGTCGGCAGCCGCGGTTCCCGGGTGGGCGGGGACGGGCAGCAGTACGTCGACGGCATTGGGCTGCACGTACTGGTAGTTCCTGAAAATGTACGTGTACCAGCCAGCTTTCGTCTGGATGTAGATCGCGTCGCCGATCTGAAGCTTCGACAGCATTCCTGTCGCGTTGGCTGACGGCGCAGCCAAGACGTACACAATGTACGGCCGGCTCTGTCAACCGTCGACGGGGCCATCCAAGACCATCCAGATCCTGGTCCACGGGATCACGTACGACCACAACTACTGGGACCTTCCCGGTTTCGCCGGAAAGTATGATTACAGCGGCGTCCAGAACGCCGCCGGCTATACGACACTCGCGGTCGATCGCCTCGGCTCGGCCGGACAGAGTTCGATACCGCCGAGCACACAGCTCAACCTGGCCTCCGATGCGGTCTCGATCCACGACGTCGTCCAGGCAGCGCGAGCCGGGTCGATTCCCGGTGGTCCGTATGCGAAGGTCTTGATGGTCGGTCACTCTTATGGCTCCGGCATCGCCTGGCTGGAAGACGCCACCTACGCCGATGTCGATGGGATCATCTCGTCTGGTCTCGGGCACCTCGTCGGCAACCTGCAGGGCCTGGGAACCAGTCTCGAACCGCCCGTCCTCGACCCCCGGCTCTCACCCCTCGTGGGCTTGGATGTGGGCTACCTGACCACGCTGCCCGGAACACGCGGCTCGCTGTTCTACAACGCTCCGGATACGGATCCGGCGGTCGTCGCCTACGACGAGTCGACCAAGGGCCTTGTCTCGGCCACCGAATTGGGTACTATTCCCGAGTTCGAGATCGGGAGCCTCGGCGTGACAGCGCCGATGTTCATGGTCATGGGCCAGTACGACGGATTCTTCTGCCAGCAGGCGGGCAAGGGCGGTCTCGACGACTGCTCGACCGATCAGGCTCTCTACGATTCGGAGGCATCCTTCTTCCCGGACTCCGCTATGCAGACCTACGTCCTTCCGAACGCCGGACACGACATCAACAACGAGCTCAACGCTGGGGACTGGTACGCGCAGGCCGCCGCCTGGGCGACCAGCCACGTGCCACCACAGGGATAACTGTCCGACCACAACGGAACCCCGTGCGTTCTCCGGAGCGGGCGGGGTCCCTCGCGTGCCGGACCTGCGGCTCGCGGAAAGGATAGCTGCGACCTCATCGACCGGCCGTTTTCGGGGTGTACAACTCGTTCTCGATTCGGGGTTATGGAACTGAACATTGCACGTCACTTGTTATGCGGGCCCTTAGTGCCCTGTGTGATTCCGGCTCCCCAGAGAAGGACGACGACCTATGAAGTTCCACAGTCCGATTGCGCTACGCGCAAACCGTTCCGGCCGCCCCCGCCACCTCATCCGTTGGCGACACCGGCTGAAGTCGGCGATTGCTGCACTGATTGCAGTGCTTGTCGGTCTCATTTCTCTGATCGGCGGTGTCGCGACCGCGCAGGCGGATGAACGAGCGCCGATGATCACCAAAGCCGAGTTCCGTTCCTCCGAAAATGGTCCGGCGATCACCTCCGCCGAACACGGTGCCTCTGGTGGTTTATATATCGAGTACGATCTCGACGCGAAGGGGTACAAGGACGGGGACACCTTCACCTATGCCCTTCCCGACAACTTCGCCACGAGCGCTCCGAGCAACACGATGTTCACCTTCGTGGCCACCTACAACGGCACCGATTACCAGATCGGGACGGCGACCTATAGCTTCGGCAGGCTGCGGGTCGTCTTGAACGAGGGTGTTGAGCAGCTCGATGGTATTCGCGGGCATTTCTGGATCGGCGGAAACTACCTCGGCACGCCAGACGACCCCGACATGACCCTGAACCCCGGAACCGACCACGAGTACACGATCCGGATAACGTTCGCGGGCGACTTGGGAAACCCGGGCGGCGGGAGCCCGCAGGAGCACGGCAAGTACGCTTGGTTCAAGGAGGGGAGTAACAACTCCGTCCTCCTGTATTCGGTGCGCCTCAACATGGATAAGGCTCGCGTCTTTGTCGCGGGCTCCACGATCACGGACAGGGCGAACGGCCTGGTCGTCAACCCGGCGACCCTCGTTGTCCAGACGATCGCGCCGAGCGCCGTCCTCGCTGCGGGCGTGGACTACACCGTCGACTTCTTCGCCGACGGCAGCGGTTTCAGCGTCACCCTGCTCACCGACGTCGATCAGGAGTTCTGGCTCAACTACGAGAGTTCGGTCTTCCAGGTGGCGGATGCCTACCGCAACGATGTGACTGCTGTCATTCCCGGCAAGCCCGACGGCGGTGATGCCTTCGGGCAGGAGGTGAAGTGGGCCGACATCTCCAGCTCCTCGCAGGGCTACCTTCGTGACCTGACACTGGTCAAGAAGGACCAGGACACCAACCAGCCGTTGTCCGGCGCGGTCTTCGACCTGTATCGCACCATCGACGGTTCTGACCGACTGGTCCGTTCGGGTCTGACCACAGGCGACGACGGCAAGCTCGTTGCGAGCGGTCTGCTGTCCGGAGAATACAAGTTGGTGGAGGTCTCCCTCCCGTCCGGATATGGGTATGTCGACGGCAAGGAAAGTGTCTCGGTGACACTGCAGCCCGGTCAGACGAACAACATCGAGATCGACTTCTACAACCAAAAGGAGGAGACCCCGGTAGTGCCCGGCGCTGTCGAGCTGAACAAGGTCGATCCCACGAACGTTCCCCTCGAGGGCGCTGAGTTCACGATCTACGACCACTTGAACGCGATCCACGATTCCCAGGTGACAGACGCGAGCGGCTATGCGCGCTTCTCCGGCCTCGTTCCCGGTTTCTACACAGTGAAGGAGACGAAGGCTCCCAACGGCTTCGTGGCTTCTGAGGCGGCTCTCGCCGGGTATCAGGTGAGCGTGGTCTCCGGCGAGACCACCAAGGTGAAGGGCTCTGGTTCAAACGGAGCGATCGTGAACGAGCGCACGCCGGCAGCGGTCGAGCCGTCACTGAAAACGACGGCGACGAACAAGGCCGACGGAAGCAAGAACATGCTCTACGTCGGCGGAACCATCACCGACACGGTGTCCTACACCGGTCTGACCGCTGGTAAGCAGTACAAGCTCGTCGGCCAGCTGATGGACAAGAGCACCGGTCGGATAATACCGGGCACCAGCACAAACACCATGTTCACCGCTTCGGCGGCAAATGGCGAGCAGGCGCTGGACCTGACCCTGCCCCGGGGATACGCGGGCAAGAGCATCGTGGTCTACGAGTACCTCTACGAGGCCAACGGCACGACGTTGGTCGCCGAGCACACCGAGATCGGTGATGCGGGTCAGACCGTCACGGTCAACCCAGGTCCGACGATCGGAACCACCGCGACCAACAAGGCCGGCGGCTCGCACGCCCTCACCTCTGACGGTGGTGTGATCGTGGATGTGGTCCGCTACACCGGTCTGATCCCTGGCATCAAGTACACGCTCCGTGGTGAGCTGATGGACAAGGCAACCGGCCAGACCAGCGGAATCACGTCGTCCGACCTCCAGTTCACGCCGACGTCGGCCGACGGCACCATCTCGGTCGAGTTCATCGTGGACGCTTCCCTCGCAGGTACGACGCTCGTCGCCTACGAGTGGCTCTACCAGGGTTCCTCGCTGGAGGCCCAGCACACCGACATCGACTCCGTCGAGCAGAGCGTCGGTGTCAACGCGAACCCCACCGTGGCGACCACTGCGACTAACAAGGACACCAACGATAAGACGCCATTACGCTTCTTCGGTGGTGTGGTCGTGGACGAGGTCCGCTACACCGGGCTCAACCCGGGGGAGCCTTACACGATCACGGGCGAGCTCATGCACAAGGAACTGAACGAGACCACGGGTGAATCCACCGCTATTGCGACGGGCATCACCTCGGCGATCACATTCCAGCCGGAGGCGGCTGACGGTTCAGTGAGCCTGGAGTTCGTCGTCGACGGAGCCTACGCGAATGGGATGCTCGTTGCCTTTGAGAGGCTGTACGACGTCAACGGAAAACTCATCGCCCAGCACGAGGACGTCGAGAGCACGGAGCAGACCATCACCGTCGGTGAGGTGCCCGCACTGAGGACCACCGCGACGAACAAGGACGATGCAGAGCAGCCCCTGGAGTTCCAGGGCGGCACGATCACCGACCTCGTCGAGTACACCAACCTGGTCCCCGGTGTCGAGCACACTCTGAAGGGCGAGCTGATCGACAAGGCCACAGGCAAGCCCACCGGCGTCACCGCAGAACGGACATTCGTCCCCGAGACCGCGAACGGCTCGATCGGACTCGACTTCACCGTGCCTTCCGGCTTCGCCGGCAAGCGCCTGGTGGTGTTCGAGACCGTCGTGGAGAACGAGCGCGTCATCGCCACGCACCGCGACATCGACAGCGAAGAGCAGACCGTCGACATCCGGCCAGAGCCCACCGTCACCACCAGTGCGGCGGACAAGGCCGATGCCGATCAGCAGCTCACCGAGAACGGCGGCACGATCGTGGACACTGTCTACTACAGGGGTCTGATCCCGGGACGCGAGTACACCCTCCAAGGTGAGCTCAGATACAAGGAAAACGGCGACCGGACGGGTCTGAGCGCCACCCGCACCTTCGTGCCCGAGACGGCTGACGGTGCCGTGGACCTGGAGCTGACGGTGCCGACCGGGTACAAGGACACGTGGGTCGTCGTGTTCGAAACGGTGCTCGACGGCGACCTGGTCGTCGCGCAGCACAAAGACATCGACAGCGAGGCTCAATCGATCTTCGTGGACCACACTCCAGGGATCCTCGCCTTCACTGGCTCGACCATCATGGCCCCCCTCTGCGGGAGTGGCCTGGTACTCGTCCTCGGCTCGGCGCTGTTCACGGCCGTTCTCATCCGAAACCGGCGTGCCCAGGAACGAGGAGCGGAAGCGACGCACTCGCCGAGTCGGGGTCTAGTGGTCTAGGCGTGATGGCCTGGGTCCGGAATCGCACCGGACTCAGGCCCTAAGAAACCGGCGCGCCCGGTGTCCGTGACCCTGTCGTCGTCTGCGCCGATGCAGTATTCCCATTCCGCGAACGGGTAGCGGCTCTCGACTCCGCCGACCATGAGGATCCACTCCGTCTCTGTACAGCCGACGAGCTCGCCGGAGACGAGCTCCGGAAGAAAGCCATCGCGTCCAGCCCGGTACCGGACCAGTTCGACTTCTTCCCCGATCCGCGCGTAAAGCAGCGCCGCGACGGCCACCCGCCCGCCGTTCAGGGTAGGTAGAGCTTGCCGGCGTTCCTGTAATTTCCCCATTGGTGTCTCACTGGTCGTTCGATGAATGGATGGGGGCGCGAGATCGGCCCACTGAATAGACGGGCGAGGCCGTGAATTATTACGGCGAATGGACAATGACTCTCGTATTCGACCGACAGGCGCTCCTCTGCGCTGTCCCGGATTCCTCGCAGCTCGGCGTGCCTGTGCCCGCCGCCCGACCGCCGGGGACGAGAGTCGACGTGTGCGAATCGGAATTCTCGGAACGGGTCCCATGACGCGGGCGCTGGGCGGCCAGCTCGTTCGGGCCGGCCACGAGGTCGTCGTCGGTTCGCGCGATCCGGAGAGAGCTCAGCGGCTGAGCTCGGAGATCGGCGGTACTGCCGGGACGGACCATCGAACGGCGGCGCAGTCCGATGTCGTGCTCGTCGCCGTCGACGATCGGGCGGCGTTGGAGGTGGTCCGCTCGCTCACCGATGTACTCGACGGAGTAATCCTCGTCGACCTCAACAATCCCATCGATCCGCCGCACTTCGAGAGCCGATATGCCGGGGGAGCGTCACTGGGCGAGCGCATCGCGGAAGCGGCTCCGGGCGCTCGCGTGGTCAAGGCGTTCAACACTGTCTACGCCGAGTGGCTCGAGCCGCGTGCATCCGGAGCCCTGGCCGAACCCGTACAGGTGCTGATCGCATCCGACGACGAGCCGGCGAAAGCAACGGTGTCCGGCCTCGTCGAGGCGATCGGATGCCTGCCCATCGACGTCGGCGGCCTGCGGGTGGCCCGCCACCTCGAGAACCTGGCAGGGTTCGAGGTCGACCTGGTCCAGCGCGGCGTCGCCCCCTACATCGGTGTCCGGCTGGTGGCGGGTAACGCGCTCTGATATCCGGCGACGAACGCTGCGACGTCGTCTCGGAGGCGTTCGGGTGTTTCGAGCTGTGGCAGATGGCCTGCGTTGTCGATGAGGTCGAGCGCGGCGCCCGGAATGCCGGTGGCGTAGGCGCGCGCGTGGGCGGGGTCGACGACGCGATCGGCCTGGCCCCAGACGACCAGGGTCGGGATGCGGATGCCGGCGATGCGCATCCGGAGCGTCGGATCGGCCATCGAGGTGCCGGCATAGGCGAGAAGGGCTGCGCGGTTGCCGGCCATCGCGGACTTGACGGGGGCGGGAAGCGCATCGACGTCGATGCGGTAGGCGCCAGGCTCGAAGTAGGACAGGTCGGCGAGCTGGTCCATCGTGAGAGAGAAGAAGTCGGCGATCGGATGCCCGTCGACGTCGAGCCCGGCAGCGTCGACGAGTATGAGGGCTGACAGCCGCGGGCCGGCGATCAGGGCGAGTTCTGCGGCGATCCACCCTCCGATGGAGTTGCCGATGAGCAGCACGTCGGTCAGGTCGAGTTCGTCGATCATCGTCGCGTAGAGCTCGGCGAGGGCGCGGATGCTGTCGAGGTGATCGGGTCTTGGTGTGCCGGCGAAGCCGGGGTGGGTCGGCACGATGACGCGCGAGTCGCCTCGCGCCGCGAAGAGTTCGGCGAATGCTGTCACGGACTGCGGGCCTGCGCCCCCGTGAAGGATCACGACGGGGCGGCCCTGGCCGAACTCGGCGTAGGTGACCTCGGCCGTGCCCGCCTCGGTTGTGATGTCGATGATGTTCATGGGCTTCTCCGTTCCCTCGTATCAACCATGCTAGATCAACATGTTGAACTAAACAAGCTGTTTTCGGATAGGATTCAGGCATGACTCGGAGAGCGGTGCAGGACGTCGGGCTGGCCATCAAGCGGATCCAGGCCCGGCATCATCGCGCGCTCGACGCGAGGCTCGGCGAACTCGGGTTGTCGCTCGTCCAATGGGATGCGCTGCGTCACCTGAATCGCAACCCCGATGCCTCGCTCCGGGAGCTTGCGCAGCTCACCTTCCAGAGCGACCAGGCCTTCGGCACTCTGGCGGGCCGAATGGTCAAGCGCGGTCTGATCGAGCGGGTCGACGGGCCCGGGCGCGCCATCAGGCATCGCATCACCGACAAGGGCGAAAGGCTGCTCGCGGAAGGCAGCGCGGTTGCGACCGAGGTGCTCACTGCATCGTTCGCGCCGCTCGACGACGAGGAATTCGCGACGCTGGCGGGGCTCTTGGCGCGCCTCACCTAGGAAATCCGATCAGCCGCCGGCGACATTGTCGGCGCGACCGCATCCGAGATTCGCGGTCGCGACGGCGCCCTGCATCCATCCGCGCGGAGCGACCACGACGGTCTTGCAGATCCCTGTACCCAGGAAGACGTGAGCGTAGCTGTCGTCCGCTGCGAAGGGCTCGATGCCCATCACCCGCACAGAGCCGGGCACCCTCTCGGTCGAGGCCGTGCCCTGGTGAAGCAGTCTCAGCGACATCCGCACATCGCAGACACGGACCTTCGCCGGGTCGTCCGTCAGGTCGAAGCGGGGATTGACATCGACCACGACCTCCTGTTCCTCGCCATGATCGAGCACGATCGTCCTGTTCGGGAAGTACGGCTGCTTCTTCGAGTTGGCGTCGTACGCATAGGCCTGTGGGTCGAGAGCCTCCGCATCGATCTCCATGCGCTCGGACGCCACGCCAGCGCCGCGCCCGTACTGCATTCGGACGATCGTGCCCCGAGCCGGGTTCCTGCACGAGCTGTCCACGGAGATGCCGGTGATCCGCACAGGCTCCGGACGATTGCCGGTGAGCGTGAGAGCGAGAGTGCGCGTGCTCGTGATGACGCCGTTCTTGTGGGCTGCAAGCCACGACGCCCCATCGCCGGGAGCCATCGTCGACAGTGTGGCCAGGTCGGCGCTCGACAGGTGCTGCCCGGCCGGGAGGCTGACGTCGTCGACCGACGGCTGCAGCTCGACGTGGATCGTAACCGGTTGCCCGGTCGTCGTGACGTGCGCGATGAGGCTGTTGGCGTTCTGGGCGAGAATCGGCACGATCACCGCTGTCGCTGTAGCGCCGAGCAGGCCGATCACCCAGGCGAGCAGCCGGCGTCGCGAGCGTTTCTGGTCGGGCGGGGCAGGAGATGGGTCCTCAGGCATGAGGCCTCCAGAGAAAGCGGATCCCTTCCGATGGTAGAAGCCCGATCCTGCCCTAACAAGGACTGTGACCGCGTCACGAGGTGAGGATGACGAGCTGCTGGGTTGCGCGGGTCATCGCGACGTAGCGGTCGACGGCGCCCTCGATTCCGCCACCGAACGACTCGGGGTCGACGAGGACGACCAGGTCGAACTCGAGTCCCTTCGACAGTTCCGGGGTCAGTGAGCGGATGCGGGGGGACGGCGGAACTACGGCGGATGCGGTTCCGCCCGGGCCGGCCGCGCTGATGAGAGAGCCGATCCCCTCCGCGTGCGCTTCCAGCCACCGCTCGACGATCGACCCGAGATCGGCCACGGAACCGTGGATGACGGGGAGGCCGCTCGAGCGGATCGAAAGGGGGACGTTCGCGTCGGGCAGGGCGGCGCGGATGACCGGCTCGGCCTCGGCCATGACCTCCTCGGGCGTGCGGTAGTTGATGCTCAGCGAGGCCATCGTGATCTCGGTGAGCCCGACGCGTTCGAGTCGTCGCTGCCACGACTCGGTGAATCCGTGCCGCGCCTGGGCCCGGTCACCGACGACCGTGAAACTCCGGGTCGGGTTGCGGCTCAGCAGCATCTGCCATTCTGCGTCGGTGAGCTCCTGCGCCTCGTCGACGATGATGTGGGCGAACGGGCCGGCAAGCAGATCGGGATCGGCGTTCGGCAGTGCGGCCTCGTCGACCAGCGTGTTCTGGAAATCCTGGCCGCGCAGCATCTTCATCACCTGGAGCTCGCTGTCGTCGGCCTCGATGAGGTGATCGATGACCCGCGCCATCTCCTCCTGGGCGGATGCGATCGCCGCTTCCCGCCGACGATTGCGTCGCGCGGCCGCCGGGTCGCCGATCCGTTGTCGCGCCGCATCCAGGAACGGCAGGTCGGAGACGGTCCAGGCCCGAGCATCCGTCCGCTGGAGCAGTTCGAAGTCAGCGTGCGGGAGCCAGGGCGCGCAGAGCTTCAGGTACGCGGGAACGGACCACAGGTCTCCGACGATGCCAGCCGGGTCGAGCAGGGGCCACGCCTTCGCGAAGGTGCGGGTGAGCTCCTCGTTCTGCACGAGCGACCGCCGAACCAGGTGGAGAGGCACCTCTCCGTCATCGAAGAGGTCGACCAGGATGTCGAGGAGCGCCTCCCAGACCTGGTCGCGCGCCTCGTTGTGCGGTATACCCGGATCGGCCGAGTCGAAAGCCTCCGCCCATTCGGCGGCAGTGAGCCGGATGTCGGCCCAGGGAGTCCCGACGGTCATCGGCCTTGACGGCGGCTCCTCGTAGTACCGCACCGCCGCCTCGACCGCCCTGAGCAGGTCGGCCGACGATTTCAGGCGGGCGATAGCAGGGTCGGTCTCGTGCGCCGCGGCAGCACCTTCGACGAGGAGGTCGCGCAAGGTGCAGGTCTGAACGCCCTCCTCGCCCAGGCTCGGGAGCACATCGTCGACATACGCGAGGTAGCCGGCATGCGGCCCGACGACGAGCACGTCTCCCCGGTGATTCACGAGATGCGGGTCCGAGTAGAGAAGGTAGGCAGCCCGGTGAAGGGCGACGACGGTCTTGCCAGTGCCGGGGCCGCCGTCGACGACAAGGGCGCCCGGCGAGCCCGCGCGGATGATCGCATCCTGATCCGCCTGGATCGTACCGAGCACATCGCGCATCCGCGTGGAACGGCTGCTGCCGAGACTCGCGATGAAGGCGGACTCGTCGTCGAGGGCGGCATTTCCCTCGAAGCCTTCGGGGGTGAACACTTCGTCCCAGAAGTCACTGATCCGCCCGCGGGTCCAGCGATACCGGCGGCGACTCACCAACCCCATCGGGTTTGCGTACGTCGCGCCGAAGAACGGCTCGGCTGCCGGGGAGCGCCAGTCGACCAGCAGTCGCTCGCCTTCGGGGTCGGTGAGACCGAGACGCCCGACATAGACAGGGTCGGGGTCGTTCGCGCTGACCATGCGGCCCAGGCAGAGGTCCAGCCCGAAGCGGCGCAGCAGCCGCAGCTGTGCGGTCAGGCGGTGGATCTCGAGGTCGCGTGTCAGCGCCGCCTCGCCTTCGCCGCCGGGCGCCTTGCGTTCCTCGTCGAGACGGTGCGAGAGGTCGTCGATGGAGCGTTCGAGGCTGTCCGCGATCAGGGCGAAATGCTGCTCGTCGACGGCGATCAGCGCCGGGTCGCGTTTTGCGGCGAGTCGGTCGGGCAGGTCGAACGCACTCGAACTCACAGTCACAGTCCACGATTCTCCGCCCCCACCGGGGCCTTGCGGCAAGCCCCCTACGGCGCTGTAGATTGAAAGTGGAGGGTGGTGTGTGGTCGCCCTCCTTTTTTGTGCGCTGATGTTGTTCGATGTTCCTGAAATGTGACCGAACAACCGGGGGCGCTCAGAGAACTTTCGGCTGGGATCGGCGACGATAGGGAGGATCCGCGTTGATCCGCGCTGATCCGCGCTGAAAGGGTGACATGTCCGCAGACTCCAAGAACGCTCGCACTCGCGAGGCCAAATCGGCCGCGCGGGCGAAGGCTGCCGCGCTGCTCGAACAGCAGCGTCGGCGCGATCGGCGGAACCGTCTGCTCATCTGGACCGGCGTCGGCGTCGCCGTCGTTCTGCTCGGCGGCGTGATCACCGGGGTGATCGTGGCGAACTCCAACTCGGGCGGCAAGGCGAATGCGGCCGCCGTGTCCACCAGCGCTCCGACGACCGCGACCGGCTCCGAATCCGCGCCGCCGTGGGCAGCTCCTGCCGATCCGGCCGCGCGAGCGAAAGCTGCAGGTCTCACGATGCTGAGTGCCGAGGGCACCGTCGAGCACATCCACTCGCACCTCAGCGTGAGCGTCGACGGACATCCGGTAACCGTTCCGGCGCTGCTCGGGATCGACGAGGCGAACGCCTCCATTTCGCCGCTGCACACCCACGACCAGTCGGGGATCGTCCACGTCGAATCCCCTGTGAAGACGACGTTCACGCTCGGCCAGGTCTTCACCGAATGGAATGTGGCGCTCGACACCGGCCGGATCGGCTCCTACTCTGCGGCATCCGGTGACACGGTGACGACATTCGTCGACGGCAAGCCGTTCGCCGGCGACCCTGCGGCGATCACGCTTGCCGACCATGAGGACATCGACATCGTGGTGACGAAGTCGGGCGAGAAGGCGACGGCGCCGGCCGCGTTCACCTGGCCGGCCGGGTACTGAGCTCCCGGAGTTCACTATTCAGGAGTTTGTGTGACGGATGAGGCCTGAGGGCGGCCTCAGCTGGAGAAATCCCTGGTCGGATGGGCGCGCTGCGGGGGACTGTAGCCAAAGTTCCTGAATTGTGAACGGCTCGTCGGCCAGTGGGTCGAGCTGACGCAGTGAGCCGCGGATTTCCACCGGAATCTTATGAGCTTCTCAGCCGATTCATCACCGTGCGTGGATCATTGAGAGCATGGACGCGAATATGCCGACGGAGCCGCCCCCTCCTGCACAGGAGCCGCAGCCCGCTTACGCGCAGCAGACAGTGCCGCTGCAGCCTGCTTACGCGCAGCAGACAGTGCCGCTGCAGCCTGTGCAGCAACAGCAGCCGGTGCAGCAGAGCCCGGTGCACGAGCCGTTCTACAAGCGGTACGGACTCGCGTTCGCCATCTCGACGCTCGTGCTCGGTGTCTTTGTGATTCTCGCCTTCTTCGGCGTCGGCGCGTTCGCCGTGGGGACGTTCATCTCCCACGCCGGAGCCGGCATCTCCCACGTGCTCGAGCAGGGCAACGCGCGGCCGTTCCCGGGGTTCCCCGGGGAAGGCAACGGCAAGGCCAAGGGCAACGGTCAGGGCAAGGGGCAGAATCAGGGCGAGGCGCCCGGACCGGGCACGAAGTCGGGCAACCAGCTCACGGTCGTCCGAGGGACGATCACCTCCATCTCAGGATCGACCTGGACGGTCGACACCCAGCGTGGAGTGTCCCTCACCGTCGAGGTGACCTCGTCGACCCAGTTCGGCACGCCGGTCCAGTCGGGGAGCGCGTCGGATTTCGCGGTTGGCCAGGAAATCATCGTCGTGGGGTCGCGGTCGGGTGACACCGTCACAGCGGATCGTGTCCTCGACCTCACGAGTTTCAAGCAGCAGCTCCCGACGACACCGGGAACGCCCGTCACGCCAGGGCCGAGCCCCAGCAAATAACCCAGGCACAGCGCATAGGCGCGCCTAGTTCCTGCTCGCCAGCATGATCAGGTTGCCCACGGTGTCGTCGAACACGGCTGCCGTGGTCGGGCCCATCGGCGTGGGCGGCTGCGTGAACATCACGCCCTGGCCTTCGAGTTCGCGGTGGGCGGCGACGACGTCGTCCACCATGAAGGTAGTGGCCGGAATGCCGTCCTCGACCAACGCGGCGGTGAAGGCTTTCGCCGCAGGATGTCCATCCGGTTCCAGCAGGAGTTCGACCCCGTCGGGCTCGCCGGGGCCGACCACGGTCAGCCAACGCGCATCGCCGACGGGGACATCCGTCTTGAGTACGAACCCGAGTTTCTCGGTGTAGAACGCGAGCGCTTTCGCCTGGTCGTTGACGAAAACGCTTGTCACGCCGATGCGTGGCCTCATGATTTCTCCTCAGGGTCGAGGGGCCAGCGCTCGACGATCGAGCGAAGCGGCTCCGTGTTCAGGGTGTGGATCTTGGTGCGGCCGGCCCGGTGGGTAGAGACCAGCCCGGCGTCCTCGAGGACGGCCAGATGCTGAGAGACGGCTTGCCGGCTCACCGAGATGTCGTGCGTCATGATCAGGCGGGTGCAGATCTCGAAGAGCGTCAGCCCGTCGCGTGCGGTCAGCTCGTCGAGGATGATGCGCCGCGTCGGATCGGCGATCGCCCGGTAGACATCTCCCACTCGTTCACGATAGGCAAGTCACTACTTGCCTGTCAAGACTCCAGCGGACTGCATCCGGAGCGTGCCCGCCATCTGGGGACGTGCCCGCCACCTCGAGGTGGCCGGGATGCACCGAACTGGCGGGGCGGCGCGAATCCGGCCGGAAAGCCGGCCGGTGACAAGGCGCCGGGAGGAGGCACTCCGGCTAGGTGCGCAGCGACGCGACGCCGGGCATCCGGTAGGCTTCGAGGCCACCCGCGAGCAGCGTGATCCCGAATTCGAAGCCTCCGGCGCTGTCCTCGTCGTCGAGCGGCCCGGCCGGCTCGCGAGCGGCTCCGAGGCTGCTCGCCTGGAGGTGCTGTTGCTCCCGAGAGACGTGGCCGAGGATGAAATGGAGTACCGCTCGTGCGGCGGCTGCGCTGATGCGCTCGTCGAAACCGCCGCGCGAGATCGCTGCCGCAAGGCGCTCCTCCGCCTGGTCGCCGCCGAGCCCGAGTGCAAGGGTGCTCGAGACGACCTCCGCGCCGTCGCGGTAGGCGAGAAGCGCGTCACGGAGGGCGCGGGCTTCGGCGTGCAGATCGGCGCGCCAGTCGTCGGTCGCGGTGGCCGGGCGCAGCTGCTCCAGGATGCTGTCGCTCACGGCTGCGAGGAGGGACTGCTTGTTCGCGAAGTGCCAGTAGAGAGCGCTCGGCTGCACGTTCAGCACCGCTGCGAGGCGGCGCATGGTGAGATCGGGCAGCCCCAGTTCGTCGAGGATGGAGAGCGCGGCTCGTGTCACGTCCTCCCGGGTGTGGCGGATGACGCGGGTGCCGGTGTCTTCCGAGTTGTCCATTCTGCAATCCTAGTGAACAATGTTCAGGTGAACGCTGTTCAGGTGAACGGTGTTCAGGGCGATTGGAGAAAATCCCGTGACATCACACCGTGCACTCGACCCGCGCGACCTCGCCAAGGTCGCCGTCTTTGCAGCGCTGATCGCCGTACTCGGCCTTCCCGGCGCCATACCGGTCTTCGGCGGCGCCGTGCCGATCACCGCCCAGACCCTCGGGGTGATGCTGGCCGGGGCGATCCTGGGGCCGTGGCTCGGCGCGCTGTCGGTGATCGTGTTCGAGGTGCTCGTCGCGGTCGGGCTCCCGCTGTTGTCCGGCGGACGCGGGGGAGTCAGCGTCTTCGTCGGCCCCTCGGCCGGCTACCTCGTCGGCTGGATCTTCGGCGCCTTCGTGATCGGGCTGATCCTGTGGTCGGGCGCCCGCAGACCGACCTGGCTGCGCGCGTTCCTCGCCTGCCTCGTCGGCGGAATCGGCGTGATCTATGCGATCGGCATCCCCGTCCAGGCGTGGGTCACCCACATCGGGCTGCCGCAGACCGCCCTCTTCAGCCTCGCGTTCATCCCGGGCGACATCCTCAAGGCCATCCTCGCCGCCACCATCACGATGCTGCTCTGGCGGGCTTACCCGCCCGCGTTCACGGCATACAGCAGGAGCCGCCTGGCGAAAGCGCACGCACCCGACGCCCTCGTGGATTCGGAATGACCCGAACCGGGTCGATCGCCCGTGGTGCGGTGACCCTCGACCGCACCGCGTTCGACGTCGCTGTCGCCGAAAGATCCAACGAGCTCGGCGACCGGAGCGGACGCATCGTGGCGATCAGGACTCCGGATGGGCTCCAAGCGGTGGTCGACGCGTTCGCTGTGCGGGCATCCGGTGGCGTTCCGGTCGTCGCCGACGACCGCTGGGAGGATGAGCAATGGCTCGACCTGCAGCGGACCTGCGAGGACCTCGCCGCTCCAGCGGGGGTCGCGTGGGCGACCCTGACGTCGGGGAGCACCCGGGCCCCGCGCCTGGTCCTGCGGTCGGACGCATCCTGGTCGGCGTCGTACGAGACGATCGCCGCTCTCGTCGGGCTCAGCACCGAGTCCATCCACTATGTGCCCGTCCAACTCGTCTCCTCGATGGCGATGTTCTCGATCGCGATGGCACGCCACCTCGGTCACGCGGTGCGGCTGCCGCGGCAGCGCCAGCCGTCATCCGACGACCTCGCGGATGCGACCCACGTTCATGCGACGCCGCGACTGTTCGAGCGCATCCTGGACCTGATCGAGGAGGGCGCTCCGCATCGCCTCGGCGCAGCCCTCATCGGGGGCGCCGCGCTCGATCCGTCGCTGCGGCACCGTGCGGAGGCGCTGGGCATCCGGGTGGTCACCTATTACGGAGCGGCAGAGCTGTCGTTCGTGGCCGTCGACGTCGACGGCGCGGGGATGCGCGTGCTTCCCGAGGTGGACGCCCGAATCGACGACGGCCGCCTCTGGGTGCGTTCGCCGTACCTCGCTGCCGGCTACGCGGGAGACGAACGCGGCCCGCTTACCGTCGATACGAACGGTTGGGCGACGGTCGGCGACCTCGCCGCGATCGGAGCGGACGGAAGGCTGACCGTGCACGGCAGGTCGGACGGCGCCATCCTCACAGCGGCGGCCACCGTGGTCCCCGAAGAGGTCGAGGCGGCCTTGCGGGCCGTGCCCGGCGTCAGGGAGGCCGTCGTCTTCGGCACCGTCGCGAGGGGAGAGGATGCGCTCGTCACGGCCGTCGTCGAACTCGATCCGGGCATCCGGGTCACGGCCCCGCAGCTGCGAGAGCGGATGCGGTCGGCACTCACCCTGCCGCATCGCCCGCGCCTCTGGTATGCGATGGACCGCATCCCACTCACTGCGACCGGCAAGCCGGCTCGCGGCCGGGTTCGCGAAGCCGTCGCGAACGGGGAGGTGCGACGTCTTGGACAATGAACGGCTCGCGACCATTGTGGCGGCGCGGCGCACCCCGATCGCCACTCGGGGAGGCCGGCTGGCACAGCATCCGGTCGAATCGCTGGCGGCTGCGGCGATCCGCGCCTCCGTCGACGATGCCGGGCGGAGCGTCGGCAGGGAACTCACCGTGGCCGATGTCGTGATCGGCAACTGCATGGGCCCGGGCGGTAACACCGCGCGCGTGGCGGCGCTCGCAGCCGGGCTCGACGTCGCGGTTCCCGGGATGACGGTCGACCGGCAGTGCGGAAGCGGCCTGTCTGCGATCGTCACGGCGGCGGGCGCCATCCGCACCGGAGACGCCGAGGCCGTTGTCGCCGGTGGTGCGGAGAGCGCGTCGACCGCACCGGTCAGGATGGTCGACGGGCAGCCGTACCTGCGGGCGGCCTTCGCCCCTGCGGGGACGCCCGACCCCGACATGCTCCCCGCCGCCGAAGCGCTGGGGCGCCGTTTCGGCATTGGGCGCGAGCTGCAGGACGCTTACGCTCTGCGCAGCCACCGGGCCGCAGAGCGTGCCATCCGTGACGGCCGCTTCGCCGACGAACTCGTCGAGGTCGGGGCTGCTGCGACGGACGACGGCCCGCGCATCGACCTCGAACGCATGCTCCGCCGGTTCCCTCCACTCGCCGGCGGGGCGGTGACCGCGGGGAACGCGTGCCGCGTCAGCGACGGTGCTGCGGCGGTCGCGATCGTCGACGACGCGCTCCGCGGATCGGCTCCCGGCCTTCGGCTCGTCGCGTCGGCGACCGTCGGATGCGACCCGAGTCTCCCCGGCATCGGTCCGGTTGGTGCGGTCGAACGCGTCCTCGCCATCGCCGACGTCTCGCTTGACGACATCGCCGCATTCGAGATCGTCGAAGCATTCGCGGCGCAGTCCCTCGCGGTTCTCATCGCCCTCGGGCTTCACCGCGACGACCGGACCGACCCACGGATCTGCGCGGACGGCGGTGCGCTCGCGCTCGGTCATCCGTGGGGTGCAAGTGGCGCGGTCTCCGTCGTGCGGCTGTTCTCCCGGCTGGTCCGCGCGGGTGCTCCTGCGGGCAGTCTCGGCATCGCGACGGCGGCGGTCGGCGGCGGCATGGGAGTCGCCGCCCTCTTCGAGGTGGTCCGATGAGCGAGCGCGAGATCGTCTTCGACGGCGCGGCGGTCGATTTCGGGGGCGTTGCGGTCCTGGCGAACGTGTCGGTCAGGCTCGACGAGCGGCGGATCGCGGTGATCGGCAGCAACGGATCGGGGAAGTCGACGTTCGCACGGCTCCTGAACGCGCTCACCCGGCCGACGGCAGGCACCGTGCGGGTGCACGGTCTCGACACGGTCAGACAGCAGAAGGAGCTCCGCCGCAGGGTCGGTTTCATCTTCAGCAATCCGGATGCGCAGATCATCATGCCGACCGTGGCCGAGGATGTCGCGTACTCCCTGCGCGGCAGCGGGCTGGGCAAACCGGAGCGCGCGGCGAAAGTCGAGGATGCCCTGCAGCAGTTCGGGCTCGCCGAACTACGGGATGCTCCCGCGCACCTCCTCTCGGGCGGCCAGAAACAGCTCCTGAGCCTCTGCGCGGTGCTCGTCTCCGGCCCGTCACTGGTGGTCGCCGACGAGCCGACCGCGCTGCTCGATGCCGTCAACAGCCGGCGGATGGAGCGCTTCCTGCTCGACGAGATGGAGCAGCAGCTCGTCCTCGTGACCCACGACCTGCGGCTGGCCGCCCGCTGCGACGTCGCGCTCCGATTCGAGGGTGGAGCGCTGGTGGATCGCGGAGAGCCGAGCGAGGTCATCGCCCGCTACGAGGAGGCGTTCGCATGATCCCGGTCCATGTCGACGGGTCGAGTATCGTGCACCGGATGCCGGCCGGTCCCAAACTCGCGATCATGCTCGTCGTCGTGACGCTCATCTCGCTGACGCCGAACGGTCCGCTGCTGGCCGGGTGGGGCATCCTGGTGGTCGTCGCGTATGCGGTGGCCGGCCTGTTCCGCACCCAGTTCTTCCGGCAGGTCCACCTGATGCGCTGGGTGATCCTGGTAACCGTGGCCGGTCAGCTGCTCTTCGTCAGCGAGGCGGCAGCGCTGTTCAACACGGTGCGGATCGTCATCCTGATCCTGGTCGCCGCGCTCGTCTCGCTCACGACGCGCGTCTCGGCCATGCTCGAGACCGTCGAGCGTCTGGTGGGACGCTTCCGGAGGTTCGGGGCGGACCCGGAGGCGGTCGGCACCGTGCTCATGGTCGCCATCACGAGCATCCCGGTGATCGCCTCGCACGCTGGGCGGGTCAGGGAGGCGTACCGGGCGCGCCGGGCCGGGACGAACATCGCGGCCATGACCTCGACGATGCTGGTGCTCGCCGTCAAGCACGCCGACGAGCTCGGCGACGCGCTCGTCGCCCGCGGCGGACACTCCGGGAGCCGGCGATGATCCCGGTGTACGGATCGACCGTCGACGACGAGACCCGGTGCATCCACTACCGGACTCCTGTGGACATCGTCGCGATCAGGTTCGCCTGCTGCGGTCGGTACTACCCCTGTCACCTCTGCCATGCCGAAGCCGAAAGCCATGAAGCACGGCAATGGCCGGTGGCCGAGCGCGAGACGAAGGCGATCCTCTGCGGGGTGTGCAAGACCGAGCTGACGATCGCGACCTACCTGACCGTGCTGGCCTGCCCCGCGTGCGGTTCGCCGTTCAACGAAGGATGCCGCCTGCACACGCACCTCTACTTCGAGGTGGCGTGACCACGGTCACTGGCGCTGAGAGTCGCCGCCCGCGCCGAGTATCGCCCGCGTAGCGGGTCATCTCGACGCGAACGGCGACTCTCGCGTGGGAGCTCAGACCTGGACGGTCGTCCTGCCGGTCGGCAGGGTGTCGTAGATCTCCGCCCATTCGGCCTCATAGCGGGCCGGGTCGATGCCGCCTTCGCGGCGGCGGGCGTCGAGGTCCCTGAGGCGGGCCGTCGTCTCCCTGAGGAGCAGGGCGTCGCCGTATTCCTCGAGCCCGCCGCCGACGAACACGCTGACGACGACGAGCGAGCGGATGCGATTCCTGAGCGGCCTGGTCAACCGGGCCCCGAGCCAGAACCCCGCCGCGTACAACGCCGCGACGACCACCACGACCACTGCGGGCGGCCAGGCACTGCCGAGCGTGACCATCAGGAGGAGTCCCAGGATGGCGCCGCCGATGGGCCAGGTGTGTGCGAAATGCAGCGAGCGTCGTTCGGCACTCGTCGTCCCGGGGGGATACACGGTCAACCGGACGCGACGCCACAGGGCGCGACCCGCCGGGGAGACGTCGAGCGTTCCCCAGAGGTTGTCGCCTTCGATCAGTTTGCGCAGAAATTCAACCACCAGAACAGGATGCGCCGGGTGTACTGCGGTGGACGGAATCCTTGCGAACTCCCTACGGTTGCGACCCGAATGCTAACGACTCGCTGACGTTTCCCGGCGACGGGGGCTCAGCGGCCGCAGTGCGGCGGCAGGAAGAAGCTGTCGGTCTCGCCGCCGTCGCGGACCAGGCGGTGGCGGTCGGGGTCGACATCGCGAAGGCGTGCCGTAACGATTCGCGGATGCGCGTTCGTGGTGGGCGCCCGCGGCTCGCGCGGCCTCCGCCGGAGGAAAGGCGTTAGGACTCGGCGCGGAAGCGTATGGGTTCCGTTAGGACGTCGTTCCGGCCACTCCGCTTCCAGTTAAGTGAGTCCGTGGTTCTGGCAGGGTGCCGGATCCCGCGTCCCGTCGGCCGATGGGCGCGAACCGAGGATGGAGATGAACCGGTGCTGGACATCGTTTGTGTTGTGGGGATACTCGCGCTCGGCGCGATCGTCGCCCTGATCGGCCGGGGGGTGGAGAAGCTGTGATCTTCTTCAATCTCCTTGCGGCCGTTCTGGCCGTCGCCTCGATCGCGTACCTCGTGTACGCCCTGCTGAAGCCGGAGAAGTTCTGACATGACCGCCTGGTTATTCGTGGCGCAATTCGCCACCCTCATCCTGCTGCTCGGGTTGACGTACCGCCCACTCGGCGACTACATGGCAGCGACCTTCACGTCGAAGAAGGACCTGAGGATCGAGCGCGGGTTCTACCGGCTCATCGGCGTCGATTCGAGCGTCGAGCAGAGCTGGCCCGTGTACCTCCGGAGCGTTCTGATCTTCTCCGTGCTCGGTGTCCTCTTCCTCTACCTGATCCAGCGCATCCAGGAGATCCTGCCGTACTCGCTCGGGTTGCCCGCCATTCCGGAAGGGCTCTCGTTCAACACGGCGATCTCGTTCGTGACGAACACCAACTGGCAGTCGTACTCGCCTGAGCTGACCATGGGCTACACGGTCCAGATCGCCGGCCTCGTTGTGCAGAACTTCCTGTCCGCCGCCGTGGGCGTCGCCGTCGCCATCACGCTGGTGCGTGGCTTCGCCTCGCATCGGACCGGCACGATCGGGAACCTGTGGGTGGATGTGACGCGCGCGACCCTGCGCATCCTGCTTCCGCTCTCTGCCGTCTTCGCGATCGTCCTGATCATCGGCGGAGTCGTGCAGAACTTCAACGGTTTCGAACACGTCACCAGCGTGACGGGAGCGACCGCCACCATCCCCGGCGGACCTGTCGCGTCGCAGGAGGCGATCAAGCTGCTCGGCAACAATGGTGGCGGCTTCTTCAACGTCAACTCCGCGCATCCGTTCGAGAACCCGACGGCGTGGACCAACATCGTCGAGATCTTCCTCATGCTGCTCATCCCGTTCGCGCTTCCGCGCACGTTCGGCAAGATGGTCGGCGACAACCGGCAGGGCTACGCGATCCTCGGGGCGATGGCCTCGATCTTCGTCGTGTCCCTCGTCGCGCTGACGCTCTTCGAACTGCAGGGCGGCGGAACGGCCACCCAGGCTGCAGGAGCGGCGCTAGAAGGCAAGGAGCAGCGGTTCGGAATCCTCGGGTCGACACTGTTCGGCACGACGAGCACGCTCACCTCGACCGGAGCGGTCAACTCGATGCACGACAGCTTCACGCCCCTCGGCGGCATGATGACGTTGCTCAACATGATGACGGGTGAGGTGGCGCCCGGTGGTATCGGCGCCGGCCTCTACGGAATCCTGGTCATCGCGATCATCTCCGTGTTCCTCGCCGGCCTCATGGTCGGGCGTACCCCGGAGTACCTCGGGAAGAAGATCGGAGCCCGCGAGATCAAGCTCGCGAGCCTCTACATCCTCACCACCCCGACGCTCGTGCTCCTCGGCACCGGACTCAGCTTCGCGATCCCTGCCGTCGAACAGAACATCGAGAAGGTCTCGATCTGGAACCCGGGGCCGCACGGCTTCTCCGAAGTGCTCTACGCCTTCACCTCGGCGGCGAACAACAACGGTTCGGCGTTCGCTGGTCTCACCGCGAACACCCCGTGGCTGAACGCGGCACTCGGGACGGTCATGTTCCTCGGACGGTTCGTGCCGATCCTGTTCGTGATCGCGCTCGCCGGCTCCCTCGCGGCTCAAGAGAAGGTACCGGCCACCGCCGGGACGCTCCCCACGCACCGACCGCTGTTCGTCGCGTTCGTCGTCGGCGTCGTGGTCATCGTCGCAGCACTCACGTATTTCCCCGTTCTCGCGCTGGGTCCCCTGGCGGAAGGGCTTCACTAGACCATGTCCACCATCACCACAACCTCTCCGGCTCCGGAGGGCGCTTCGCCCAGAAGCCCGAAGTCCGGCCAGAAGGCACCCCAGGGTGCTTTCAGCCTCGGGCAGCTCATCGCCGGCCTCCCAGGAGCGTTCCGCAAACTCAACCCGAAGGACATGTGGCACAACCCCGTCATGTTCATCGTGGAGGTCGGAGCGGCGCTCACGACCATCCTCGCGATCGCGCAGCCGTTCCTCGGAGCGCAGACCTCGGGCGGCTCAGCCGTCACGCTCGCCTTCACCTGGGCGATCGCGATCTGGCTCTGGCTGACCGTGCTCTTCGCGACACTCGCCGAGTCTGTCGCCGAAGGGCGCGGCAAAGCCCAGGCGGCCAGCCTGCGCAAGACGCGCACCACCACCGTCGCCAACCGCGTCTCCGGCTACGACGAGAAGGCGGATGCGGCGGCTGCGAACGCGCAGGTGGACCAGGTCGCCTCGGCCGATCTCCGCCTCGGCGATGTGGTCATCGTGTCGGCGGGCGAGCTGATCCCCGGCGACGGCGACATCGTCTGGGGCATCGCCTCGGTCGACGAGTCGGCGATCACCGGCGAGTCGGCGCCGGTCGTCCGCGAGTCCGGTGGTGACCGCAGTGCCGTCACCGGCGGAACGCGGGTGCTGTCCGACCGCATCGTTGTCAAGATCACGAGCAAGCCGGGTGAGACGTTCGTCGATCGGATGATCAAGCTGGTCGAGGGCGCCGCGCGCCAGAAGACCCCGAACGAGATCGCGCTGAACATCCTGCTCGCTGCGCTGACCATCATCTTCGTGGTCGTCGTGCTCGTGCTCGGCCCGACCGCCGGGTTCGCGAACGCCGCCCCGGGCGTGACAGTGCTGATCGCGCTGCTCGTCTGCCTCATCCCGACCACCATCGGCGCCCTGCTCTCGGCGATCGGCATCGCCGGCATGGATCGCCTCGTGCAGCACAACGTGCTCGCGATGTCAGGTCGTGCGGTCGAGGCGGCCGGCGACGTGACCACGCTGCTGCTCGACAAGACGGGAACGATCACCTACGGCAACCGCCAGGCTGCCGAGATCACCCCGGTCACCGGTGTCGCACAGGCCGACGTGGTCAAGGCGGCCGCGCAGGCGTCGCTCAGCGACCCGACACCCGAAGGCTCGTCCGTCGTGGTGCTCGCCGGAACGCTCGGCTTCACGCAGGTCGGAGAGGTGTCCGGCGAAGTCGTGCCGTTCACGGCCCAGACCCGGATGAGCGGCGTCGACTTCGCCGACGGCAGCCAGGTCAGGAAGGGCGCGGCCTCGAAAGTCATCGAGTGGGCGCAGGAGTCCGGTCCGATCGCATCGTCGATCCTCAGCGACCTCGATGAGAAGGTGGACGAGATCTCGAGGGCCGGCGGCACCCCGCTGGCCGTCGCGACGAAATCCGCCACCGGAGCCGCGACCATCCTCGGGGTCATCTACCTCAAGGACATCGTCAAGCAGGGGCTCGCGGAACGCTTCGCGGACATGCGCAGGATGGGCATCCGCACCGTCATGATCACGGGCGACAACCCGATCACGGCCAAAGCGATCGCCACCGAGGCCGGCGTCGACGACTTCCTCGCCGAAGCCACCCCGGAAGACAAGATGGAGCTGATCCGCAAGGAGCAGCAAGGCGGCAACCTGGTCGCCATGACCGGTGACGGCACGAACGACGCTCCGGCGCTCGCCCAGGCCGACGTCGGTGTGGCGATGAACACGGGTACGTCGGCGGCGAAAGAGGCCGGCAACATGGTCGACCTCGACTCCGACCCGACCAAGCTGATCGACATCGTCAGCATCGGCAAGCAGCTCCTGATCACCCGCGGTGCGCTCACCACCTTCTCGATCGCCAACGACGTCGCGAAATACTTCGCGATCATCCCGGCAATGTTCGTGGGGGTGTTCCCGGGCCTTCAGGCGATCAACATCATGCAGCTGCACTCGCCGTCGTCGGCGATCCTGTCCGCGGTCATCTTCAACGCGATCATCATAGTGATCCTGATCCCACTCGCTCTCCGCGGTGTCCGCTATCGCCCGTCCTCCGCATCCGTGCTGCTGCGCAGCAACCTGCTGATCTACGGCCTCGGCGGAATCATCGCCCCCTTCATCGGAATCAAGCTGATCGACCTCGTCGTCACCCTGATCCCCGGATTCTAGAAAACGGAACGGAAACAACATGAACGCGTCAGCACGCGGAACGGGTCGCCAGATCTGGGTGGCGGTGCGAGCTCTGCTCATCTTCACCGTCGCCCTCGGCATCGTCTACCCGCTCGTCATCACCGGGATCGGGCAGCTCGTGATACCCGCCCAGTCCAACGGCTCAGCGATCAGCTACCAGGGCAAGGTCGTCGGCTCCAGCCTCATCGGGCAGTCGTTCACCGACAAGAAGGGCAACGCTCTGCCCCAGTGGTTCCAGTCGCGGCCCTCTGCGGCCGGAACGGGATACGACGCCGGGGCATCCAGCGGGAGCAACCTGGGGCCCAACAACCCCGACCTGCTCAAAGCGATCAAAGACCGCAAGGCCGCGATCGAGAAGCTGGACGGGGTCAGCGCGAGCCAGATCCCGGCTGACGCCCTGACCGCATCCGGGTCGGGACTCGACCCGCACATCTCGTCGGCATACGCCCTCCTGCAGGTCGATGCCGTCGCGAAGGCGCGCAACATCAGCGCCGACGACGTGAGGAAGCTGGTCGAGTCGCACACCCAGGCGCGCGACCTCGGCTACCTCGGCGAACCGACCGTCAACGTCCTGCAACTCAACCTCGCCCTGGCCCAGATGGATCCGGCCGGCAACAAGTAGAACGGGCCTGAGATGGCAGTTCGCGGACGACTCCGGGTGCTCCTCGGCGCAGCACCCGGAGTGGGCAAGACCTACATGATGCTCGAAGAAGGGCATCGCCTGCGAGACACGGGCAAGGACGTCGCCGTCGCAGTCGTGGAAACCCACGACCGCGCGGCGACGGCCGCCGTGCTCGACGGGCTCGAACTCATCCCCAGGAAGGCCGTCGAGCATCGCGGCATCAGCCTCACCGAGATGGACCTGGATGCGGTGATCGCGCGACACCCGGACATCGCCCTGGTCGACGAGCTCGCCCACACCAACGCGCCGGGTTCGGAGAACGAGAAGCGCTGGCAGGACGTCGAGGCGATCCTCGCGGCCGGCATCGACGTGATCACGACCGTCAACGTGCAGCACATCGAATCGCTGAACGATGTGGTCGAACAGATCACGGGCGTTCCGCAGCGCGAGACGGTGCCGGATGCGGTCGTGCGGAGTGCGACGCAGATCGAGGTGGTCGACCTCACGCCGCAATCCCTCCGCGACCGGCTTGCCGACGGCGAGGTGTACCCCGCCGGCCGGATCGACGCGGCGCTGTCGAACTACTTCCGCCTCGGCAACCTGACTGCGCTCAGGGAGCTGACGCTCCTGTGGCTCGCCGACGAGGTCGACAGCTCCCTCCAGCGCTACCGCGCCGAACACGGCATCGACGAGAAGTGGGAGGCGCGGGAACGCGTCGTCGTCGCGCTCACCGGCGGCCCCGAGGGGGAGACCCTGCTGCGTCGAGGCGCGCGGGTGGCCGCGCGATCCGGCAGCGGCGACCTTCTGGCCGTGCACGTCTCGAGCCAGGACGGGTTGAGGGAGTCCGACCCTGCGGCGCTCGCAGCGCAGCGCAAGCTCGTCCAGGAACTCGGCGGCACCTACCACCAGGTCGTCGGGACGGACATCCCGGATGCTCTGGTCGCCTTCGCTCGCGCGAGCAACGCGACGCAGCTGGTGATCGGGGTGTCCCGTCGCAGCCGGCTCACGGCACTGCTCACCGGATCGGGCGTCGGTGCGACCGTCGTCCGGGAGTCGGGCGACATCGACGTCCACATCGTCTCGCATGCCGCTGCCGGCGGTCGCACCCTTCCGAAGTTCCGTGCAGGTGGCGCCCTGAGTGTCCGCCGCCGGGTGTACGGCTTCGCGCTGGCCCTCATCGCAGGACCGCTCCTCACGTTGCTCCTGCTGACCATCCGCAGCCCCGACTCGCTGACGGCCGACGCGCTCTCGTATCAGCTGCTCGTCGTCGTCGTCGCACTGGTCGGAGGAATCTGGCCCGCCCTGTTCGCCGCCATTCTGTCCGGACTCACGCTCGACTACGTGTTCGTGGTTCCCTACTACACGCTGACCATCGGCAGGCCGACCCACCTTCTGGCGCTCGCGCTCTACGTCGTGATCGCCGTGCTCGTCAGCGTCGTCGTCGACCAGGCCGCACGACGATCGCGTGCCGCTGCACGTGCATCCGCCGAATCCGAGCTCCTTGCGACCGTCGCGGGCGGCGTGATCCGTGGCGGCGACGCGGTTCAGGCGCTGGTCTCCCGCACGCGGGAGGCCTTCGGGCTGACCGCCGTGCGACTGACCGCTGAGGATGCGGTGACGGTAGACGGCGCGATCCCCGACGGGGACACACCGACGACCACGGTCCCGGTCGGCACGCGAGGCACCCTCGAGCTGTACGGTGACGATCTTCGTGCCGAAGACCGGCGACTGCTCACGGTCATCGTCAGCCAGCTGGATGCGGCGCTCGAGCACCTCGACCTCAGCAGCGCAGCCAAAGAAGTAGGACCTCTCGAGGCGAACGATCGTGTGCGGACCGCTCTCCTCGCGGCCGTCGGGCATGACCTGCGCCGCCCGCTCGCTGCGGCCACTGCAGCGGTGACGAGCCTTCGCTCAGAGGGGGGGAAGCTCTCGGAGCGGGACAAGGCCGAACTGCTGGAAACCGCCGAGATCAGCCTCCAGGGCCTGTCGGACCTCCTCACCAACCTGCTCGACGTCAGCCGCGTCCAGGCCGGTGTGCTCGCGATCACACTCGGACCGGTCGAACTCGACGACATCCTGCCTCCCGTGCTCGACGAGCTCTTCGTCAAGCCGGGCGACGTCATCGTCGACGTGCCGGCCGACCTTCCGACGGTGAAAGCGGATGCGACCCTGCTGCAGCGCGCGATGGTCAACCTTCTGACCAACGCGTTGCGATTCTCCCCGAAAGGCAAGCCGCCGCGCGTGAGCGCGAGCGCGTTCGGCGGGAAAGTCGAGATCCGGGTGACCGACTCCGGGCCCGGTGTTCCCGACGAGCGCAAGGAGACGATCTTCTACCCGTTCCAGCGGATGGGCGACACCGACAACAGCACAGGCGTCGGGCTCGGCCTTGCGCTCACCAAAGGATTCGTCGAAGGCATGGGCGGAACGCTCGAACCCGAGGACACCCCGGGCGGGGGTCTCACGATGGTCCTCTCGCTCCCTGCCGAAACCGCTGACCCTCAGGGCGAACTCGGCTCGCACGGCGAACCCGACCAGCACGGCGAACCCGACCAGCACGCCGAAGGGGATGCGTGAAGTGAAGATCGTGGTGGCGGACGACGACCCGCAGATGCTCGGGGCGCTCCGCATCATCCTCAGTGCGCACGGCTACGACGTGACGCTGGCCCGCAACGGCAAGGAAGCGCTCGACGCCGTGGTCAGCACCCGGCCCGAGCTGGTGATCCTCGACCTGGGCATGCCGCAGCTCAGCGGCACGCAGGTCATCCAGGCGATCCGAGGGTGGAATGCCGTCCCCATCCTCGTCGTCTCCGGGCGCACGGACTCGGCCGACAAAGTGGGCGCACTCGACGCCGGTGCAGACGACTATGTGAGCAAGCCGTTCGCTGCCGATGAGCTGCTGGCACGAATTCGCGCGCTCACGCGCCGGAGCGTCGGCTCGGGCGAGGACGCCCCCGTCGTGCGGTTCGGCAACGTCTCGGTCGACCTCGGGGCCAAGATCGCGGTGATCAGCCGCGATGGCGCCGACGTTCCGGTGCGGCTGACGCCGACCGAATGGCAGATCCTCGAGCTGCTGCTGCGCAACCCCCGCAAACTGATCACCCAGCGCAGCATGCTGACCGACATCAGGGGGCCACAGCACGTCGGCGACAGCGGATACCTGCGGTTGTACATCGCTCAGCTGCGCAAGAAGCTCGAGCCCGACCCGGCACGCCCGCGCTACATCCTCACCGAGCCGGGCATGGGGTACCGCTTCCAGCCCGACGCCGCCGGCGCCGGCGGCCCTCCTGGGGGCGGGGCGGCGAATCCGCACTAGCTTCGTCCCAGCGCACGCCGTTGGACTAGTGCGCTCGAACGGGACGAGTGCGCTCGGACGGAATGCGTGCGGACATGCTGTCACGCGCCGACGTACGCCGCCAGGTGCTGGCCGGTGAGAGTCGACCGCGCGGCGACCAGATCGGCGGGCGTGCCCTCGAAGACGATGCGGCCACCGTCGTGGCCCGCGCCCGGCCCGAGGTCGATGATCCAGTCGGCGTGGGCCATGACCGCCTGGTGGTGTTCGACGACGATCACCGACTTGCCCGAGTCGACCAGTCGATCGAGCAGCCCGAGGAGCTGTGCGACGTCGGCGAGATGCAGGCCGGTGGTCGGCTCGTCGAGGATGTAGACACCGCCCTTCTCCGACAGGTGGGTCGCCAGCTTCAGCCGCTGGCGCTCACCGCCGGACAGCGTGGTCAGCGGCTGACCGAGGCTGAGGTAGCCGAGCCCGACATCGGCGAGCCGGCTCAGGATGGCGTGGGCCGCCGGCGTCCGCGCGTCGCCGGCGCCGAAGAATTCCTCGGCCTCGGTCACCGGCATCGCCAGCACCTCGCTGATGTCGCGGCCCCCCAGGTGGTACTCGAGCACCGAAGCCTGGAATCGCTTGCCTTCGCATACTTCGCATGTGGTCTCGACCCCGGCCATGATGCCGAGGTCGGTGTAGATGACGCCGGCTCCGTTGCAGTTCGGGCAGGCGCCCTCCGAGTTGGAGCTGAACAACGCCGGTTTCACGCCGTTGGCCTTCGCGAAAGCCGTTCGGATGGGGTCGAGCAGCCCGGTGTACGTAGCCGGATTGCTCCGGCGCGACCCGCGGATCGCGGCCTGGTCGATCGACACCACGCCCTCGTTCTCGTGGATCGACCCGTGCACCAGAGAGCTCTTTCCGGAGCCGGCCACGCCCGTGACGACGACGAGCACGCCCAGCGGGATGTCGACGTCGACGTTCTGCAGGTTGTGCGTCGCCGCACCGCGGATCGCGAGCGTGCCGTGGGGTGTGCGCACCGCATCCTTCAGCGTCGCCCGGTCGTCGAGATGGTGACCGGTGAGGGTGCCGCTCGCACGAAGTCCGTCCAGCGTGCCTTCGTAGCAGACGGTGCCGCCCGCGGATCCCGCGCCCGGGCCCAGGTCGACGACGTGGTCGGCGATGGCGATCATCTCCGGCTTGTGCTCGACGACCAGCACCGTGTTGCCTTTGTCGCGCAGGCGCAGCAGGAGTTCGTTCATCCGCTGGATGTCGTGCGGGTGCAGACCGATGGACGGCTCGTCGAAGACGTAGGTGACGTCGGTGAGCGACGAACCGAGGTGGCGGATGATCTTGGTGCGCTGCGCTTCGCCGCCCGAGAGCGTGCCGGCCGGCCGGTCGAGTGAGAGATAGCCGAGCCCGATCTCGACGAACGAGTCGAGGCTCTGCCGGAGACTGGCGAGCAGCGGCGCCACGGACGGCTCGTCGAGGCCGCGCACCCATTCGGCGAGGTCGCTGATCTGCATCGCGCACGCATCCGCGATGTTGATGCCGCGGATGCGCGATGACCGGGCGCCCTCGTTGAGCCGGGTGCCGCCGCAGTCCGGGCAGGCGGTGAAGGTGACCGCCCGGTCGACGAAGGCGCGGATGTGGGGCTGCATCGACTCCTTGTCTTTGGCGAGCATCGACTTCTGGATCCGCGGGATCAGCCCCTCGTACGTCATGTTGATGCCGGCGATCTTCATCCTGACCGGCTCATGGTGAAGGAAGTCGTGCAGTTCGGTCTCGGAATAGTCGCGGATCGGCTTGGCGGGGTCGACGAAGCCCGACTCCTTGTAGAGGCGGCTGCTCCATCCGCCCGCGGTGTACCCGGGGACCGTGATCGCACCCTCGTCGAGCGACTTGTTCTCGTCGAAGAGCTGCGTCAGGTCGATGTCGTTCACCGTGCCCATGCCCTCGCAGCGCGGGCACATTCCGCCGAGCAGGGTGAAGTCGCGCCGTTCCCTGGTCGTGCCGGCGCCCTTCTCGATGGTGATCGCGCCCGACCCCGTGACCGAAGCGACATTGAAGGAGAACGCCTGGGGCGAGCCGATGTGTGGCTGCCCGAGCCGGCTGAACAGGATGCGCAGCATCGCGTTGGCGTCGGTGGCGGTGCCGACGGTGGAGCGCACGTTCGCGCCCATCCGCTCCTGGTCGACGATGATGGCCGTCGTCAGCCCCGCGAGCACGTCGACGTCGGGGCGCCCGAGCGTCGGCATGAAGCCCTGCACGAACGCGCTGTACGTCTCGTTGATCATCCGTTGCGACTCTGCGGCGATGGTGCCGAACACCAGCGAACTCTTGCCCGAACCCGAGACACCGGTGAAGACGGTCAGCCTGCGCTTCGGAAGCTCGACGCTGATGTCTTTGAGGTTGTTGACGCGAGCGCCCTGCACGCGGATCCTGTCGTGGGTGTCGGCGATCTCCATGGCGTTCAGCCTATTGCGGGCCTCTGACGCGGCGCTTCTCGAATCGTGACCTATGCCTTTTCCGCCGTACCGGGCAACATGGTGGAGTGACGGATCCGCACCGGCTCACCCCGCAGGAGGCGCGCAGGATCGCTGTGCGCGCACAACTGTTCGACGCCGCGCGCCCGGTCGATCTGCTCGACACCGTGCGGCGGCTGACCGTGATCCAGTACGAACCCACCGCCGCTGTCGCCCCGAGCGCCGATCTCGTCCTCTGGAGCCGGCTCGGCCGGCTGTACCGCCCCGAGCAGCTGGAGCGTGCGCTCGACGAGCATGTCGTCGTCGAGCTCCGCAGCATGATCAGGGCAGCGCACGACGTCGCCCTCTACCGCGCGGAGATGGCGGCGTGGCCGGGGGCGGATGCGCACGGCTGGGAGCAGCGCCGAGGTGACTGGCTGCGTTCGAACGACGCGTGTCGCCGCGACATCCTTGAGCGGCTGCGGCACGGTGGACCGATGCTCTCGCGCGACCTGCCCGACACGTGCGTGAATCCCTGGCAGTCGAGCGGGTGGAACGACACGCGCAACGTTCCGATGATGCTCGAGCTCATGGAATGCGCCGGCGAGGTTGCCGTGGCCGGCCGTCTCGGGCGCGAACGACAGTGGGACCTGGCCGCGCGCGTCTACCCGGACGACCCGGCGGTGCCCGAAGCGGATGCGGTGCGCGAGCGCGACGCGCGCCGGCTGCGGTCGCTGGGCATCGCCCGCGCTCGTGGCCAGGAGACCCCCGTCGAGCCGGTCGGTGTCGGCGAGGCGGGTGAAGCCGCGGTGATCGAGGGCGTCCGCGGCGTCTGGCGGGTGGATCCCGCACAGCTCGACCGGGGTTTCGAGGGGCGGGTCGCGATCCTGTCGCCGTTCGACCGCCTCATCTTCGACCGCAAGCGCATGGTCGACCTCTTCGGCTTCGACTACCAGCTCGGCATCTACAAACCGGCAGCGCAGCGCCGTTTCGGCTTCTACGCGTTGCCGATCCTCGACGGTGATCGGCTCGTCGGCAAGATCGATGCGACCACCGACCTGCCGTCGTCGCTGCTGCGCATCAACCGCATCCATGAGGACGAGCCGTTCTCGCCCGCGCTGCGCGACGGGGTGCGCGCCGAACTCGAGGGCCTCGCGGAGATGCTGCGTGTGCAGCTGGAGCTCGGCTGAAGGCTCGGACGAGCATCCGGATGGCGTCGCACTAAGTACTTTCGAGCGCACTAAGTCGTACGAGTGCGCTCGGAAGGTAGTAGTGCGCTCGGAAGGAAGTAGTGCGCTCGGACGGAGGTAGCGCGCACAGCGGCCGCGGTCACTGGGGCGCGAGCGCGCGGTGCACGGAGGCGACGGCGCTGGCACCCTCGCCGACCGCTGCGGCGATCCGCTTCATCGAGCCGTGGCGGACATCGCCGGCGGCGAACACCCGGGGGATGCTGGTCTCGAAAGCGAGCGGGCGGCGGCCCAGCGCCGTCCAGGCGACGGTCCCGGCGTCGGCAGGAAGGTCCACGTCGGTGAGCAGGAAACCGCTCGCGTCGAGTTCGACGTTGGGGAGCCAGGAGGTCCCCGGAACGGCTCCGACGAAACAGAACAGTGCTGTGGCGGGCACATCGGTCGTCGTCCCGCTCGACGAGGACGTGACGGTGATGGACGCGAGTTGGCTCTCGCCATGGAGCTCGGTCACGTCGCTCGAGGTGTGGACGTGGATGCGCTCGTGAGCCGTGACCCGATCGGCGAGGTACGACGACATCTTCGACGTGATCGATGTGCCACGGACGATCAGGCTGACCGTGCATCCGAGGTCCGCCAGGTAGATGGCGGCCTGACCTGCTGAGTTCGCACCGCCCACGACTGCCACCGGCTTCCCGGCAACGGTGCGCCCCTCGAGTTCGGTCGCAGCGAAGAAGATGCTGCCCCCCTCGAAGTCGTTCCACCGGTCGAGGGGGAGGCGCCGGTAGCGGGCGCCGGTCGCCACGACGATGGCGCGGGTGGTGATGCTCTCGCCGTCGGCCAGGGTGATCTCGGTGCGGTCGGGCGACGTGACCAGCGCGGCGACCTCCGACGGCGCAGAGATGCGAACGCCGAACTTGAGCGCCTGGACGATTCCGAGTTCGGTGATCTCGGCGCCCGACACACCGGACGGGAAGCCGAGATAGTTCTCGATTCGTGAACTCGCCGCCGCCTGGCCGCCCGGCGCGATCGCGTCGAGGACGAGGGTCGCCAGCCCTTCCGACGCGCCGTAGATCCCTGCAGCGAGCCCGGCCGGACCGGCTCCGACGACGACCAGGTCGAAATGGTCGCCGGTCTTGCTCCGGTACGAGAGACCCACCGCTTCGGACAGCTGCCGTGGCGTCGCGTTCACCAGGATCTCGCCGCGGGTTACGACAACCGGAAGGTCGGACTCCGTCTTCCCGGCAGCGTCGAGGGATGCACGTCCTGCTTCCGTCGAAACGTCGCGCCAGCGGTGCGGGAGCTCCATCCGCGACGCGTACGTCCGCAAAGCCATCGCTGCGCCGGATCCTTCGAAACCGAGGATCTCGACCGTCTTGTCGGCCGCCGCCATAAGCAGTCGCCGCCTGGCACGGAAGGTGGCCAGAAGCAGGGCGGACAGCGAGCCGTCGCTCGCCATGAGCTTCTTGAAGGTCTCATTGCTGATCCGGCAGACGCGCCCGCTTTCGACGACGAGTGCGGTCAGCAGCGACGACTGGCCCGTCAGCATGCTCAATTCACCGAGGAACTCGCCAGCCTGCCACTGCGCCATGACCCGCTCGGGCGACGAGACGGTGGCCTCGCGGATGATGTTCACGCGGCCGGACTCGACAACGAACATGTCGGGATCGGAATCGCCGACGCTGAAGAGATGGATGCCCTGCTCGACGTCTTCAGAGACGCCCAGGCTGAGAAGCCGCTGGAACGTGTCAGGGTCGAGCACCGGATTGGCGTCCGTTCCGACCGGGACGCGGAACGGAGGCTTGTCGCTCACGGGTGAACTCGCACTGAGGCAGTGGACACAGGACAGATCCTATTGCCGGACGGCATTCGCGTGAGGTGTTCATCCCGACGGGTTTGTGGCCGAGAGCTCGTCAGCCGCGCGGCGCAGCCACGGGTTCTCGTCGTGCGCCCAGCGGGCGATCACCGTGAGTGCGCGCTGCTGTGCCACGCCGCTCAGTCGGTCGACGAGGGGCCGGATGACGTCCCGGGCCAGCGGATCGGCAAGCGCGGGGGTCGAGGCATCCCGCAGGAACCCTTCGATGCGGGTCAGGTCCGAATTGTCGAGCAGGGAGAGGTTCGTCTGCAACAGGACGACGGCGGCGAGCCGGCGTTCGAACACGGGCTCCGCCCAGAGCTCGGAGCTGAGAGCGGTGACCTCATCGTGGCCCAGCTCGCGGTACCGGAGGCGCGCATCCCGAACCGTGCCGCGCACGGCCCCGACGGATGCGCCGTAGAAGCGGAGGTCGCTTCCCAGTCGCGACTTCGCGTCGTCGGCACGATAGGGGTCGCCCTCACGCTGAAGAGCGGCATCGACGAATTCTCCTGCTGCGCTCACCTCCCCATTCTCGTGCGCAGCGTCTGAACGGCGTCGATTGTGCAAAAAGGGTGAGTCAGCGTCGATGGGACCCGCATTCTCTGCCGAATCGGATGGGGAGGGGCCGGGGCGGGCTCAGCGGTAGGCCACGACGCCTGTCGTCGTCCCGAGCACGAGCAGCCCGAGGGCGGTGCTGGGGGATGCGAAGTTCGGCACCGACGAGCCGACCCTGATCGTCTGGACGAGCGCTCCGGTGCGAGCGTCGTACTCGCTGAGCGTCCCATCGGGATACTGGGGCGCCCAGAGCGTGGCGCCGATCAGGATCGGTGCACTGTTGGCGCCGGACATGAGCGGGCCGACGCTTCCATTCGCAAGGTCGACCGATTGGATGCCGCCGTCCCGGCACGGCACGAAGATGTGGTTCGTGGCGGCGTCGTAGGCCGGCCCGCCGTCCGGGTCGCTCCCGCAGATTCCGTGGATGGCCGCTATGGGGGTGAGGTTGGACTGGGACAGCACGTAGCCGATGTCGGTCTTGCCGACGGAGAAGAGCCGGCCGCCGGGCAGCAGCACAGGATTGCCTGTGCCCAGGTCTTCGTCGCCGCCGGCGGTCTGGTCCTTGAACGCGGCCAGGGGCTGAAGTGTCGGCGAGAGCTTCACGACGCTCTCCGTGAATCGGAGAGGGTCCGGCCCTCCCTGCGGCGGGTCGGGGTTCGCGTTCCCGGTGCCGACGAAGAGGTTACCCGCCGCGTCGACGGCCGGTGCGCCACCTCCCTGCCAGATGGCCCCACCCTGACCATCCGGTGCCGCTTCGAACGCGACCAGGTTCGGCGGGCCGGACTCGTTCACCCCGACCACCCATCCGTGGTAGGCGCCGCAGTCGCCGTAGTTTCCGCCGAAGCCGATGTAGATGCGGCCGTTGGCGAGCGCCAGGGATGCGCGCTGCAGGAGGTTGACCGGGCTCTCGCCGGCCGGAAGGGGTGGATCGACAGGCTCGGAGAGCACGACCTGCCCTGTCGCGACCCGCAAGCCCTCGAGCTGGTGGTGCACCGCGCCGCCGCCCGTGCTCACTTCGCCGACCACGAACACTATGCCGGACACCGGGTCGACCACAGGGGTGCTGGTGATTCCGAGCGGATCGATGTTGCCGCATCCCGCGACCGCGCCGACATTCGTGAGCGGTGGGCCGAGCGAAGCCGACCATATGAGCCGCCCCGTGGCCGGGTCGAGGGCGACGACCAGGTTGGTCTCCGTGGCCGCGATCACCCGTCCCGCGGCGACGACGGGCTGGCCGTAGACCGCGCCGCCCAGGTTCGCGCTCCACGCCGCCGTCGCGGGACTGGCGGGGACGCGGGCAGCGACAGCCCCGGTCCGCGCCGAGTCGGCGTGGTAGCCGGTCCACGAGTTCACGCCCGGTATTGCGACAGTGACCGGCGGGCGGATGCTCGTGGCACCCGGCGTGGGCCGTGCGGCAGGCGGATGGGCGGTCGCCGATCGCGTGGGGAGCGGTGAACCGGGTGCGCAACCGGCCAGCAGGAGTGCGGCTGCGGCGGCGAGGGCTGCGGCCGCCGCCCCGAACGCGCGCATGCGCCGCGGTCCGGGCACCAGCGGCGTGCTGATCATGGCGCCAGCGTAAGCCAACCTCAGCGCCGCGCGAAGGCCAGCGCTTCGTGCGCGAGCTCGGACCACGAGAGACCGCTGTCCGGGCTGAGGGAGAGCCACTCCTTCAGCGGGCGCCCCTTGCCGGCGTCGAAAGGGTCGCCCTCGCCGTCGGCGACCAGCGATGCGACGCGCGAGGACGGCAGCTTCAGCACCAGGCGATCATGTGCGAGCATCGCGAAGATCCGCCCTTCGAATCGCAGTGCCGACGACCCGAAGCCGACGGTCGCCCCCGGCGGGACGACGCCCTCGAGTGAACCGAAATCCTCGACGAGCAGGGCGAACCGGTCGGCAGGTGACATGCACGACATCCTCGTCGATGTCCCGGTCCGCGGCTACCCTTTGCGGCGGTGGTCACCAAACATGCCGGCGTCGGACGCGGGGGGTACTGTGCCCCCATGGGTCGGGAACAGGCGAGCGGCGGATGCGCGATCACACTCGACGACGGCCGCCCCTGCCCGGAGCCGGTCGAGTCCGGGGCCCCGCTCAGCCTGTGCACCAACCATCTGCTGGCCGCCTACGACTGGGTGGCCCGGGATGTGGGGGTCGCCGACCTTCTGCCGACGCCCTGTCTCGCGTGCGGCCGACGGGTCGGCATCCGGTACCCATCGGGCTGGGTCTGCGCAACCTGCGAGTGGCGGGTCGGTGAGCTTCCCGACCAGGGGGTCGTCGACGTTCGCGTCGACGTCGTCTACTACCTGCGGTTCGGCGACCGCATCAAGATCGGGACGTCGAACAACCCGCGGCAGCGGATCGCCGCACTCCCGCACCACGAGGTGCTCGCGTTCGAGCTCGGAGGGCGGATGCTCGAGCAGCGACGTCATGCGCAGTTCGCGGGGTTGCGCATCCCGCGCACCGAATGGTTCGAGACCGGGCCGGCACTGAGCGAGCACGTGGCGGCGCTTCAGGAGGGTGTCGACGACCCGTGGGCGCAGTACGCCGCGTGGCGCAGCAGGCGCATCGCACTCAGCGGGTAGCGGGTGGTCGGCAGGCGTCCGTGCGCAGCGGGCGCGGCGTTGCGAGAATAGGGGGATGACGCCCCCGCGGAATCCCGCCAACGACACAGCCTTCCCGAAGAACGATCGCGGGAGTGGCTCGCTCAACGACTACAAGTTCGATTTCATCCCGCGAAACGCCCGGACGCGCATCCAGCTCGCCGGAAGCGACCCCTACCAGGATGAACTGCGCACGGCGCTCGACGAGAACGGCGCCGAGGTCCACACCGCCGGCGGCCAGCGCACCATCGAAGAGGAGCGAACCGACGCGCCGATGGACTTGCGACTCTTCCTCGGCCGGCGGGTCAGCGGCGTCGTGGGCACCGTCCCCCGCGGGCTCGAGCCGGCGATCGTCGAAGCGCTGGGGCGACTGGAGCGGGCGAACAAGCCCCTCCGCATCCCGGCGGAGATCGTCACGACGAGGCACGGACTCAGGGTCGAGCTCCTCATGGGCCAGACGAGGGACCTCTGAATCGGCGGGCAGGGCTGACGGCGTGACCTTCTCGCGCGAGGAGCTGCTCGCGTTTCGTGGCGCGACGCTTCCCGATCTGGTCGGCCCGGGCACGCGACTCCTGTTCGCCGGGATCAACCCGGGCCTGCTCACCGTCGCCGTGCAGGCCCACTTCGCCAAGCGGGGCAACCGCTTCTACCCGGCGCTCTACCGTGCCGGCATCACCGATCGCGTGATCGACGCGTCCGCGGGGTTTCGCCCCGAGGATCGGGCATACCTTCTCGAGCTCGGCATCGGCGTCACGAGCATCGTCCCGGCCGCGACGGCACGCGCCGACGAACTCACCCGCGATCAGCTCATCGCCGGCGGCACCGCGCTCCGGGATCGCGTGATGCGCATCCGCCCCGCCGTCGTCGCCGTGCTCGGCATCACTGCCTTCCGCGTGGCGTTCGGGAGGCCGGATGCACGGGTCGGCAGACAGGACGAGGCCTGGGGGGATGCACAGGTCTGGGTCGCGCCGAATCCGAGCGGACTCAACGCGCACGAGTCGCTCGCAAGCCTTGCCGAGGCCTATCGGGCGATCGCGTCAGCAGCGGGGCTGGAACTGCATCCGGAACCCGCCTGAGCCGGTCGTGGTTGCGTCAGGAACTGTACTGCAGGTCGCCGATCGCCGGGAAGTAGGGTTCCTCGGCTTTGTTGAGGCCGGCCTGCACGACGCTCGCTCCGATGTTGCCGAGCAGGAGCAGCAGCACGAACGGGGCGGCGACGCTGCGACCGGTCACGATGCGGACGCCGGCGGCGAACCGCCACAACCACCAGATGTTGACGAACGGCACGAGGTAGAGCCACGTCGTCGGGATGTCCGCAGAGCGGTTGTTGAGCTCACCGCGGGAATGTGCGAGCCAGACGATCCAGTAGATGCCAAAGGTGAGAACGGGTAGAAAGAAAACGGCCGCGGGGGGACGACGCTTCACGGAACTCCTCTTCGAGTCGGGTAACTGGCAAATCCTATCTTTCTGAAAGAAGTCGCAGAAAGCCCGCAGAGGGGGCACATCCGAGCTGTTCCCGCGGGCCGCCGAATACCGGTTCGTGAAAGTGTTTGTTAGCCTCGGACGGGTATGCAGACCCGATACCGCACGCGCACGCGCGGCCGCCGCTCGGCGGGCCGCCCCATCGCGGTGTCGAAAGCCATCGTCACACGGGCCATTCACCACCGCATCGGCGTGGGAGTGACGGCGCTCGCCCTGGTCGCGGGCTTGTCGATCTCGCCCGTCGGGCCCGTCCAGGCGGCGCCACTCGCGGGCCGTGCAGGCGGTCCCGTGCAGGTGTTCTTCGTCGATGCCCATGTCGCCGCACCGCCGGTCCGACGTGACGAGATCAGCGCCACCGACGGTGTGCAAACGCTCACCACCAACGCGACGAACGCCGACTGGGCGAAACTCGTCATGATGTTCGGCGGCTGGCCGCAGAGCGACAACAACGTGACCGTGATGCTGCGATGGATGCGCCAGGAGAACGGGCCGCCCGACTGGTGGAACCGCAACAACCCCCTGAACAACGGGTACGGCTCCGGTGGGGGATCGGGCCTCGGCAGCTACCCCGACCTGGTGACGGCCGCGAAGTATGCGGCGCAGAACCTGCAGCGCGGCTATCCGGACATCGTCGCCGGGTTCGCGTCGAGCGCGTCACCCGACGTGACTGCGGCCGCGATCTGGGCTTCGCCGTGGTCGAGCAGTCACTACGCCAACGGCGCCCACTGGAGCACGCGCCCGGTCGAGGTCGTGCAGGCGCCCGCCTCCGCCTGGTAGCGGGTTCCGCGCCCGGTCCGGCTGTGCCCGCCAGCCGGACGGCCGGTCCGGCTGTGCCCGCCAGCCGGGTACAAGCCCGCCACGTCGAGGTGGCGGGGATGTCCCGAACTGGCGGGCAGACCCCGCGAGCTACTCCTCGTGGGCGCCGACAGTGTCCGTCTGGCCGATCCGCGCCTCGCGGGCACCGGTGGCTGCGCGCAGCGTTCGGCGTTCGCCCACGCTGAGGTAGATCACCAGGCCGACGATCGCGACGAGGAAGATTGCGCTCGTGCCGACCGTCCCGAGTCCGAGTCCGCCGTCGGCTTTGGCCTGCGACAGCAGGTCGCCGAGGGATGCGCCGAGCGGCCGGGTGAGCACGTACGCGATCCAGAAGGCCGCGATCGCGTTGAGCTTGAACACGAAGTGGGCGACGGCGACGAGGCCGATCGCGGCGGCGAAGACGCCGACCGACGCCAGGTAGCCGAGGTTGAGCTGTTCGGCGAGCAGGTCGCCCGCGACGGTGCCGAGGGCGAACGTGAAGAGGATGGCCAGCCAGTAGAAGCCTTCACGCGAGGTCGAGTCGATCTGGTGGATGGAGAGGGTGCGCTCCCGGGCATACCAGACGATGAACGTCGCGGCCAGCGCGATCGTGAAGACGATGGTCGTGACGACCAGGCTGATGCCGAGGTTGTCGGTCAGGTTGTCGGTGATCAGTGTTCCGAAGACGCTGATCAGGACGACCGCGACCCAGTACAGCGCAGGCGTGTAGGCGCGGGAACGGAACTGGAACACCAGGGCGACGGCGAGGAGTGCGCCCATCACGATGGTCGTGTTCGTCAGGCCGAGGTTGAGCGTCGTACTCAGGAAGTCGGCTGCGGTCTCTCCAACGGTCGTCGCGAGGACTTTGATGACCCAGAAGGCCCAGGTCGGTTCGGGGACTTTGTTGAAGGTGACGCGGTTGTGCGGGCGGGTGAGGCTCATCGGCGGTTTCCTGTCGGTTGGGCGCATCCGGGGCGCGACGCTGTGTGGCGAACTCCCGAAATTACGTACCGGCCGGCAAGAACCGTCTAAGAATGCGGCGCCTCGGGTGTTGGGGTCGCCGGGGTCGGGGTCGGGGTTCCGAGCATCCTTTCGTGCATTTCGCGGGTGAGCTGGTGGATCGTCCGGGTGAGGTCCGTGTTCTCTTCGAGGAGTTTCTCCTGTGCGGTGTAGTCGTGATCGGCTTTCGCCTGCTGGAAGGCCGCCTGCCGGTTCTGGCCGATCATGACGAAGGTCGAGAGGAAGATCGCCTCGAGCGACACGATGAGGGTCAGCGTCGGCCACGGGCTCTTCTCGAACACGAGCATCCAGACCGCGAAGAGCACGATGTGCAGATACACGAAGTTCATGGACCCCGCGAAAGCGGTGATGGCGTCGGCGATCCTCAACTGCACGCTGGACGCGCGACGTTCTGCCTCAGCGAGAACCGCGGGATGCAACTTCTCGTGCGGGGTGTTCTTGAGCAGGCGGCTCGGCCTCAGGAACGGACGATGCGTCGTTGCAGCAGGCTTTGCGCCCGCCGTCTGGGTGGTTGGTGATCCGGATGCTCCGACCGGGGGTTTCGTCTGCGACATCGCTCTCCTCCAGGCTCACGACGGGCGAGTCCCGCCGGTTGAGGTGAGCGTACTGCGCTTCCCTCGCGTCGCCTGTGAAGGATTCGGATAGTGTTCCTTGACGGTCTCGATCCGCGACCGGTCGAGCATCCGGATCCTGAGGTCGAACCGATGCGATTCATCGCTCTTCCGATCGCCGTGGCGCTCGCCGTCGTCGTAGCGATCAGTGCGCCGATCGTCCTCGCCCGGGGGGTCGCGAACGGACAGCCTGCGGCGGTCGGCGACGGGCAGTTGCGCATCCTGTCGTGGAACACCAACGGCGATCTCATTCCGCCGGAGGCCATCGCTGCCGAGGCGGCGTCGGTTCGGGCGAACGTCGTGGTGCTGCCCGAGATCGACAGCGCCGACGAGGGCGCCATCGTAGAAGCCTTCGGGCGCCACCACCTCAGCATGCTGCCGCAATCGGCACGCGGTCACGGGGTCGAGGTGCTGGTACTGACGGATGCCTCACTCGGCAGACGGGACTCGGCGAATGCCGGCGCACCGGTCGGCTCGGCTACCCTCGCGCTGCATCCCGCCGACCCCGGGCAGCCGGCGCTGGTTGCCCTGCACGCCGACCAGCCGGCGCTGCGCGGCAACGGTAACTGGCGGGCAGAACTGGGGTGGGTCGCGGAGCAGTGCAGGCACGGCTCAGTGATCGTCGCAGGCGACTTCAATGCAACGCTTGATGAGTTCGGCTCATCCGGCCTCGGGCCGGGCACAGATGCAGCCACGACGGCGCATGCAGGCAGCGTCGGCACCTGGCCGACCACAGTGCCGACCTGGCTCGCGATGCCGATCGACCACATCCTGGTCACGCCCGACTGGAGGGTCGACAGTTTCTCGGTGCTGACCGGCGCGGACGGCTCCGGCGCGCGGCACCGGCCCGTCTTCGCGGTCATATCGCCGCGTTAGTTGCGGGGCCGGCCTATATGGCGCGACATGAGCCGAATCATCCTCCCGCCTCCCGCCCGGAGTTGGAACTGGCCCAAGTGAATGCACCACGGGCGCCCAAGTCAATCCCTGCCGCGGACGAGTCGCCTGGCTTAGCGTCTGTGGTGACGCGTAGCGCGACCCGATGCGTCACGCGAGCGCCCTGGCCCTTCCGGACCGGCACCCCTCAGGCCGGAAGGGCTGGGTCGCGTGCTCAGCGAGGCACCTCATCCACATCGGCGTCTGCGCCGACGCCCGCATTCGCGCCGACGCCCGCATCCGCCGCATCGACGCCCGCAGCCTCGGCCTCGCTCCGGCGACGAGCCGACTTCCGCGACGAGATCAACCGGATCAGCAGCGGCACGATCGAGATCACGACGATCCCGATCAGGATGTAGTCGAGGTACTTCGACACGAAGTCGGCGACGCCGGGGATGTGTCCGAGCCAGTACCCGAGGAGCACCACGGCGGTCGTCCAGACGACGGCGCCGATCACATTGAACAGGGTGAACACGCGCCTGCGCATGTGGCCGACTCCGGCCGCGACGGGCGCGATGGTGCGGACGACCGGTACGAAGCGCGCGATCGTGACGGCGGCGGGGCCGAACCGGTCGAAGAAGTGCTGCGTTCGCACCACGCTCGCCTTGCTGATCAGCCCTGCCTCGCGTCTCTCGAAGATGGTGGGTCCCGTCCGTCGTCCGATCAGGAAGCCGACCTGGTCGCCGATGATCGCCGCGACGATGATGGCGGGAATGGTCACCCACAGCGGCTGCGTGATGTGTCCGGTGAACGTGAGTACCCCGGTGAAGAAGAGCAGTGTGTCACCGGGGAGGAAGAAGCCGATGAGCAGCCCCGTCTCGCAGAACACGATCCCGCAGATGACGAGGAGCGCCCATCCGCCCGAACTGTCGATGAGGGATTGCGGGTCGAGCAGCCCGGTATGCAGAGCATGAAGCATGAGGTTCCGTTCTTTCGGGGGTGAAGCTGGTTCAGCGGGTGAATTCGACGATCAGACCGCGGTGCGTGTGGATGACGGCGCCGCTTTCCTTGAAACCGATTCGTTCGAGGTCCGCGGTTCCGTAGGTGTCGGGTTTGCCGTTGGCGTATTCGATCAGCCAGACCCGGCGGATGCCGTCGAACCGCCCGATCGAGGCCGCTTGCGCGACACTGTACGCTCGGTCCGCCCATCCGCTGTTCGCCGTGTAGGGAACGCTCAGGGTGACGTCGCGGGTGTTCACGAATCCGGCGGGGTACGCATGCATCGCGAGTCGCGGTTTCCTCGACGGACGCGCGGACTCGTCGAACACGACCGCATCGCCGGCGACGGCATGCGATCCGATGACGCTGCTGATGACGGCCCAGTCGCTGTCGTTCTTCGAGTACGGGGTGCGCTGGGCGAGGTAGACCGGTGCGGCGAGGGCGGCCAGCACGACGAGCGCGACGGCGTCGACCCAGCGTCGGCCCTGCGAGACCGCATCGATGCCGTACGCGATGAGCAGTGCCGCGGCCGGAGCGCAGAAGGAGACGTAGCGGGCGGTGAACGCGGGGATCGCGGCACTTCCCAGCACGAGAACCAGCGTGGGCAGGAACAGCCAGGCGGATGCGACGATCACCAGCGATGGCGCCCGCGTCGTATCGAAGGGCCCCGCTCGCACGCCCGCCCGGGTGCGCCGGAGACGCATGCGGATCGCATCCGCCAGGGCGACCACGATCAGCAGCCATGCCGCCGCCGCGAACCACGGACCACCGAACCACAGGGAGCTGAAAACGGTATCGGGGCTGAGCTGGTCGCGCGTCGCGAGGTACGAGATCTGGTTGCGTTCGAGGAATCCGAAGACGAAGAGCGGAACGGTGGCCGCGACAGCGATGCCGACCGTTGTGGTCCAGCGCACCAGCACGCCGCGCGGGGCCTTGGCCGTGACGAGGATGACGGCGTGCACCAGCGCGAACAGGATCACGTACAGGAACACGTAGACCCCGAGGGCGAGCAGCGCACCATAGCCGACCCAGAGCCACGCCGGTGCGTGATCACGCCGGAGGAGTTCGAGGAGCAGCACGGTCAGCCACGACACGATCGCGGCGCTGAACGCGAACGATCGTGCCTCTTCGCCCATGTAGGTCACCCGCGGCAGCACGCAGCAGACGATGCCGGCGATCACGCCGAGCCGTGCGGAACCGAGCCGGGTGGCGATGACGACGACGGCGGCGACGGTGAGCCCGACCGCGATCGCACTCGGGAAGCGGATCGAGAACGGCGATGGGCCGAACACTGCGACCCACCAGTGCAGGCCGAAATAGTAGGTCCCGTGGACGGCGTCGACATGACCCAGCATCGTGAAGAGGCTGGACAGCGGACGCTGTGCCGACATCAGGCTGGTGACTTCGTCGCCCCAGAGCGACGGGATCCAGGACCCCCAGGCTGCGATGACCACGCCGGCCAGTCCGAAGAGGACAGCACGAAACGGCAGCGGCACGGATGCGCGAACTGCGGTGACAGGTGCGGGCTTCGTTGTCCGATCGATGGTCTTCGACATACGGACCTCCAGCGGGGGCATACCTCTCGGTCGGCCCTACCAGTCCATCTGTACCACTCCCAGAAACATCCAAGAGAGCGTGCGCCTGTGAATCCGCTCACTTTCTTGGAGCCATCTGGGAGGTTGATGCGGATGCTGGTGAGCGGAGGAGAGGCGTATGCGAACGGAGAGACGGATGAACTGGGCGTCGGTCCTGGGCTTGTTCGCGGCAGTTGCTGTCGCGACACTCGTCTACGCCGTCGCGCTCGTCGTCATGGACGACACCGATGAGGACCTCGACGCCGAGGAGTTCGGTCTTGAGGAGCTCGGCGGCGACCAGCTCTCCGAGTTCGACTGACTGCGGCCTAAACGCAAGCCGTAGCGCCTCGAGTCGTCACGAACGAACCGAACTCCCGCGCGTGTCGCGTCACTTCGTGACGACTCGATTCCCGCGGGGGCCGCAGCGCTCAGGCGCGCGGAAGCGTGAGCACCAGGGTCGTGCCGTCCGGCGATGTCTCGGCGACATCCACCGTGCCGCCGTGCCGGGTGGCGATGTCGCGCACCAGCGCGAGCCCGATCCCGAAGCTGGCCCTCGGCGGCGCGGCCGCGGCCGTCGGCGCCGCGTGGGCGAAACGGTCGAAGATGCGGCGCGGCTCGATCCCCGTGATCCCGGTGCCTTCGTCGGCGACGGAGATCGCCACGTCGTGCTTGTGGGCGGTCACCTGAACGCGGATGGTCGTGTCGTTCGGCGAGTGCGTCACCGCATTGTCGAGCAGGGCGGTGACACACCGCTGCAGGCTCGTCTCCGGTACGCGAGTCGCCGCCGCCGCGCCATCGTCGAACCGCGTCGTCACAGCGATGTCGATGTTGCGAGGGGCCGCCAGCACCGCCATCGCGTCGACGGCGCTCCGCACGGCCGGCTCGACGGGCACGGGGCCGGCTGAGGAGCTGTTCTCGTCGGCATCGGCCGCGAGCAGCAGATCGTTGACGATCTCGATCAGGGTTCGTGCGTCCTCGCGCAGCTGCTCCACCGTCTCCCGGGAGGGGTCGTGCTCGTCGAGGCTGCGCTGCAGGATCTGCAGTCGCGCGTCGAGAACCGCCAGGGGTGTACGGAGCTCGTGGCTCGCATCCTGGACGAACGTCCGCTGGATGCGCAGGGCGCGACCCAGCGGAAGGACCGCACGCCGCGTGATCACCAGGCTCAGCACACCGGCGATCGCGACGGCGAGTACGCCGACGGCCACGAACGCGATCATCGCTTCGGTCGTGTCGATGTAGATCTTGTGCTCGCCGGGAAGGGGCTTCTCGCCCAGCTCCGACGGGCGCAACTGGTCGAGGATGAAGAAGAACGCCGCACCGATCGCGGCGATGACGAGGGCTCCGGACGCGATCGTGATCCAGAGGCCGACGAACCGGGATGCGCGGCGAACGGCGCGCGTGTCGCTGTCGACCACCGCATCCCTCCCGCCCATCTTTTTCACGGCCAGCCCAGCCTGTTCACAACCGGCACATCCCGTTCACAGCTGGCCCAGCCGGTAGCCTTCGCCACGCACGGTGGCGATGATGTCCTTGTCGGTCTTGCGCCGCACATAGTGCACGTAGGTGTCGACGGTTCCAGGTTGCTCGTCGCTTTCGAAGACGGCTCGAAGAATTCCGTTGCGGCTGAACGTGCGCAGCGGACTCTCAGCAAGCAGCCGCAGGAGCGCGCTCTCGCGCACGGTCAACTGGATGCGTCCGTCGTACGGGGAGTAGATGCAGCGGCTCTCGGGGAAGAACTCCCACGCGCCGATCGAGATGGAAGGGCCTTCGCCGGTGAAGGTGCGCAGGAGCGCCCGGAGGCGGGCGAGGAGTTCGTCGAACTCGAACGGTTTGACCAGGTAGTCGTTGGCGCCCGCATCCAGCCCGTTGACGCGGTCGGCGACAGCGCCGAGCGCGGTGAGCATCAGGATGGGCGTGACGACACGGCGCGCCCGAAGCGCCTCGACGATCTCGATACCGTTGCGACCGGGAAGCCTGCGGTCGACGACGATCACGTCGAACTCGCCGTTGAGCCCCGCGTCGAGGCCCTCGTCACCGTCGGTGACGCGCACGACGTCGTAATGCTCGGCGAGGACCTGCTCGATGAGGGGTCCCAGTTGCAGGTCGTCCTCGATGAGGAGGAGGTGGTGTTGGTTCTGCTGCATCGCTGCTCAATCTAACGCTTGGCCGATTCTTAGAGAATCTCTGGCAGGGTGGGCGGGTGCTGCGAAACAAAGTCCCCGAAGTGACGGCGATCTTCTGGATCACCAAAGTGCTGACCACCGCCATGGGCGAGACCACATCCGACTTCATGGTGCACCAGATCGACCCGCCGGTGGCAGTCGCGATCGGGTTCGTCGTGCTGGCCGCATCCCTCGTGCTGCAGTTCGCCGTGAAGCGCTACCTGCCATGGGTGTACTGGTTCGCTGTCGTGATGGTGAGCGTCTTCGGCACGATGGTCGCTGACGTCATCCATGTGCAGTTCGGCGTACCGTACGCCGTCTCGACCGTCGGCTTCCTCGTTGCGCTCGCCGCGATCTTCGCGCTCTGGTATGCGACGCAGAAGACCCTGTCGATTCACAGCATCGACACGCGACCGCGCGAACTGTTCTATTGGGCGGCGGTCCTGGCCACGTTCGCACTCGGCACCGCGGCCGGTGACCTGACGGCGACGACGTTCCACCTCGGCTACTTCGCGTCGGGCATCCTGTTCGCCGTCATCATCGCCATCCCGGCGATCGGTTTCCGGTTCTGGGGCTGGAACGGCGTCTTCTCGTTCTGGTTCGCCTACATCATCACCCGACCGCTCGGGGCATCGTTCTCCGACTGGCTCGGCCTTCCGCCCGAGCGAGGCGGGGTCGGCATCGGCACAGGTCTGGTCAGCGCGGTCCTGACGGTCGCGATCATCGTGTGCGTGGGGATCATGAACCGCGACCACAAGCGCGCCTCGCGCGTGCCGGCGCTCGCGGTGAACGCCTCCGTGGAGTAGCACGCACGCGCCGACGCGACGCGACCCCCGTCGAGTGTGACAGCTGCGGTCGAGATGGCCCGGCAGAGCGGTAACACTCGGCCGGAACGGACGCTCTCGGCAGAACCCCTCACCGCCCGGTGAGGGCGGCCCGGTTCTTCTCGTACTTCGGCTTGCCGACGATCCGCCACAGCAGGCGGGCCGGGGCAGGCAGGTTCTCGCGCTGCCATTCGGCGCCGCCGTCGGGCTGAGCGGCGAGTATCGCCCCCAGCGACTCCCAGGTCTTGCCCTTCGGTGTCGCCTTGCGCCCGTGCTCGGCGAACCAGTCGACTTCCTTCGGCGTGAGCGTCGTCTCGATCACCGGCACGATGTTCGCTTCCTCGTCGGGCAGGTGGATGGCCAGGGAAGCCTTGATTCCCTCGAGGTCTGCTAGCACGGCCACGGCATCCGCCGCCCGTCCGGTCGACCGCCAGCCAGGCAGGTCGGCGTCGAGCTGGGTGAGGTGGACGTGGAGCGCGGCGTGATGCTGCTTCATCCGCTCGACGTGCACGGCACACGCTGGCGCGCGCTGCTCCAGCGTGTCCCAGAGGTGGGTGTCCTCACCCTCGTGGTGTGCGTGAAGCGCGACGGACAGCATCCCGAGGTGATCGCCGACGATGTCCGCGTGGGCGGAATCGCCTTCCGCGACGCCCGAGACGAGGGCGGGTGCTTCGCCGAACCCGGCCCGGAACATCCGGTGGATTTCGGCCATCCCGCGAGCATCGCAGGTCTTGCCGGCCTCGGGTACATCTCCGCTCGCAGGCAGGGCGGTTGCAGGCATTGATCGCTCCGTTCGTCAGTGAACTGGCGATCGAAACTCTATTCGGCCATGGAGCCCTGCGACAAGAGGTCAGTGCCTTGCGACAAGACCTCAGACGCCGGCGGCGGTGACGATGAAATCGGTGGCGAACCCTGCGGCGAGACCGATCAGGATTCCCCAGTACAGCGTGTATCCGCGACCCAGTTTGAGAGCGACGCCCAGCAGCTGGATGATCACGTAGATGATGGAGCCGGCCGCAAGGGCGAGGAACGTGATGGCGAGTGCGTCGTTCACGAACAGGCCGCCGAGGATCGAGCCGACGACGGTCGGTCCACCGCCGATCAGGCCGAGGAGGGCGAGCTGTCCCCAGCTCGGGCGGCGGCTCCCGCCGGCGAGGGGAGCGGTGATGCCGAAGCCCTCCGTCGCGTTGTGGAGTGCGAAGCCGACCACGAGCACGACCGCGAGGCTCAGCTCACCGCTTGCAGCCGACTGGCCGATCGCGAGACCCTCGGAGAAGTTGTGCAGGCCGATGCCGACGGCGATGAGGAACGCGAGCCGGCTCGCGGGCTCGTGCAGGTGCAGGATGCTGCCGCCGTTATCCGTGATGTTCGGGTCGATCAGCTTGGCGCGCGCACCGATCCAGGTGTCGTAGGCGGCGAGGCCGACCAGACCGACGATGATGCCGCCGAGGAACAGGGAGCCGAGTCCGATGAAAGGCCACCAGGTCGCCGTATGGTCGAGCGCGGCCTTCGTGAGCGCTGTCTCGACGGGCTCGACGGCGTGGGTGAGCACATCCCACAGAAGGAAGAGGAGCACACCGATGGTGATGGCGTTGAGCAGCGAGCGCACGCCGACGGCACGCGCACCGAGCCGGCCGATGGGCAGGCCGAGGAAGATCGTCACTCCGGCGATTCCGCCGAGGATGGCGGCGTTGGTCAGGTTCATCGGAGGCTCTCCAGCGGCGGGGGTGAGGTGGGGCGTGCGGGGCGGTGCCGTACGACGGCTTAGGTTACCCTAGCCTAACTTGGATTCCTGAACGAACTCAGTCCGCGACGGCCCCCGCCGTGATGTTGATCGCCGCCGCCGTGATCGTCGCAGCCTTGTCGGACGCCAGGAACACCGCGACGTCGCCGACATCGCCGAGGGTCGCTGCGCGTCCGAGCATGGTCGGTCCCACGATCATCTCGGCGATGACCTCACGACCGGGAAAATCGCGGGGCAGCGTTTCCAGCACGCCTCCAGTGTGGATGGTGGCGACGCGGATGCCGTGCTCGCCGAGTTCGGCCGCGAGCTGCCGTCGCATCGCATCCACCGCCTGCAACGCCACCTGGAAGCCGCCGATGCTGTAGTGCCGGATGGGGTCGCGGCCACCGTCGCCGCCGAAGGTGAGGATCACGCCCCGTCCCTGGGCCATCATCGGGCGAGCGACAGCCTTCGACGTGATGAAAAAGGACCGCACGGCGGTGACGATCGGCTGCTCGTAGTCGGCCAGCGCCATCTCGACCATCGGGGTGCCCTGCACGTCTCCGACCGAGATGAGGTCGAACGCGACGTCGACGCTGCCGAAATCGCGGGCCACCTGCTGGACGTGAGCGGTGACCTGGGCCTCGTCGAGCGCATCCACGACGGCCGTCTCGGCGAGCCCGCCTGACGCGCGGATGTCGTCGGCCACCGCATCCAGTGCCGTCTGCGTGCGACCGCACAGGTGAACGCGGGCGCCTTCACGCGCGAACGCTCGCGCCACCGCCCCGCCGATCGCGCCGCCGCCACCCCAGATGATGGCGTTCCGTCCGTCCAGCAGCATGGTGCACCTCCCGAATCCGGGTCGGCACCGACACCGGTCGTTGACAGTGTGAACACTGGCACGGATGCGCGCACGGCTCAAGGCCGACCTGCATACTAGGCTCCGGACTGTGGACGGCTCGACAGGCGAGGACAGCGCAGTTGCCGCTATCCGCGAGTCGCTCGAAGGCGCCCGCACCCGCCTGACGGCGGCGAAGGCGAGGGATGAGGCGCTCGCCGACTTCGTGCCCGCGCGTCGTGTGATGCTCATCTCGCGCGACGCCACCATGGTGCCCGTTGCCCGGGTGTGGAGGCTCGGCGTGCTGCTGCTCGGAACCGCGGAGGGTCTCTGGGCGACCGGCTCCATCACGCGCTCGCTCGAGCCCGGACGCCCGGCCTACCAGTCCGAGTCGGCGGAGCGCAGGCGTTCCTACCGGGCTGCGGCCTTCCGCGCGCGGTTTCCGAAAGGGGAGACCGTCAATTTCGACGCGCGGCCCATCGAACTCGATCCGGCGGCGCTCGCCGGCTCCGGAGGTCCGCTGGTGCTGGATGCCGGCCGCGCGCTCGTCGTATGGAACGCCACCCTCGGCCGCGAGTCGGCGCTGCCGCTCGACGAGTACCTCGACGACCGCGTCGGTCTGCTCGTGCATCCGCCCGAGGGCGCGTAAGGCGCTCCAAGCGACGTGCCCGCCAGCTCGGGACGTCCCCGCCAGGTCGAGGCGGCGGGGATGCACCCTGCTGGCGGGCACACCAGAGGGAAGTCGTGGCCGGGGCGCGCCCGGCTCAGCCGCGGTAGGCGGCGTCCAGCCCGGCGACGTCGATCTTCGACATCTGCAGCATCGCCGCCATGACGCGCTGCGCCTTCTCGGGGTCGGGGTCGCCCAGGTAGCGGCCGAGCGCATCCGGGATGATCTGCCACGACAGCCCGAACCGGTCGGTCAGCCAGCCGCACGGGCCGGGCGCCCCGCCGTCGGCGGTGAGCGCATCCCAGTACCGGTCCACCTCGGCCTGGTCGGCGCAGCTGACAAACAGCGACGCAGCGTCGCTGAACGGATGCCCGGGGCCGCCATTCAGCACGGAGATCCGCTGGCCGGCCACCTCGATCGTCGCCGTGAAGAGCTTGCCGTCCGGTCCCGCCTGGCGTTCGAGGATACGGCCGTCGGGGAAGACGTGCGAGTACAGTTCGATGGCTTCCTGCGCGTTGTCGTCGAACCACAGGAAGGGCGTGATGCTGGTCATGATCGGTCCTTTCGTCTCACGGCGATTTCTCGGAACGGTTCCGGCCTGCCGCGTTTCATGAGGGGGTCGGACCCGGGTGCCGTTTCTCGACATTGCGCCCGAAAATTCATTTCGCTCCCGCGACGCATCCGATAGGTTCTGGACAGTAGCAGGGTAGAGCGGACAGGGGAACCTGATGAGTCAGTCACTATCGATAACGCGGATGCTTCGCCGCCCGGTCGAGAACGCCGAATCGGTCGAATCCGTGGCCCTCGTCGGCGGCGCCGGAGTGTTCCTCCTCGGCGCGATTGTGGGCACCATCTTCTTCTGGGGCCGCAACGCACCCATCTCCGGCCCCGGATCGCTGGGGGCGTTCGTGGCCATCGGCGCCGGCTTTGTCGCGCTCGTCGCGTTCGTAGCGGGCCGACTTCTGCTGCGAACCGACCCGAGGAACAATGAGCGGGCCCAGCATCTGAACGAACTCCGGGCGGGCCTGCACGTCCAGAACCGGCTCGATGTCCCGGGCGCCCACCTGCACTGGTTCGACATCGCCGCTCTGGCGCTGGCCCACGCCTTCATCGCGCTCCTCGGCTGGATAGGGCTGGCCGACCTCCTCGAGCGCAGCTTCATCGGTGCTGTCGTCTACACCCTTCCTGCCGCTGTGCTCGCCGGGGTCGCGCTCGCCGTGACCAGCTACGTGGTCTTACTGTCCGCAGTGAACCTCACGCCCATGCTGCTCTCGCTGGTGCTGGCGATCTTCCTCGTCGTCGGAGCCCTGGCGAGCATGCTCAGCTCGTCGGACCCGCACTGGTGGAAGAAGAACCTCAGCGCGCTGGGGATGACGGATGACATCTCCGCCCTTGCGTTCAACGTCACCCTGATCATCGCTGGGGTCATCGTGACCACGATCGCGCACTATGCCACAGCGACCATCCCCGTGAGCACCCCCGCCGAGCGGAAGGGACGCAACCGGGTGCGGATCGCGCTCATCCTCATCGGAGTGTGCCTCGCGTGCGTCGGGATCTTCCCTGTCGACCGGTTCTTCCTGCTTCACAACACGGTCGCCACCGGCATGACCGTCATCTACGGGGTGATGGTGGTCGGAATCCGCTGGTTCATCCCGTCGATGCCGCGGGTGTTCGTCCTGCTTGGCTACGTCTACGTGGCCGTGATCATCGTGCTCGCCGTGTTCTTCGCGATCGGCTATTACAACCTGACGGCGGTCGAACTGGTTGCTGCCGTGCTCATCTTCAGCTGGATCATCGTCTTCCTCCGGAACACGAGCGTGATGCGACCGACGGAGGTCACCGACGAGACCGGCGCGAACGACCGGCCGCTGCTGGCGCCCGCGTAACGCTGGCGCTGCAGCGCGTCAGTCGCCCCCGTTGCCGTTGCCGTTATCGTTGCCGTTGTCCTTGCCCGGGCCCTTGTTGCCTTTGTCGCCCTTTTTGGCCGGCGGAGTCGGTGTCGGAGTCGGTGTCAGGGATGGAGTCGCCGGTGCGGGGGAGGTCGGCGACGGAGTGCGTGTCGGCGGCACAGCGGCCTGCGGCGCGTTGAGGAGCATGCTCGCACCGAGAACGAGCGCGAGCAGGAGCGCCCCGGCGCCGGCGATGATCGCGGCGATCCTCCCGCGGTGGGATCGCGCGGCCGGAGGAGAAGCGGATGCGGCGGCTGCGACTCCGGCGCCGGCTGCGACTCCGGCGGCGGCCGCAGGGGCTGCGCCGAGTACGACCGTCGCGGCCGTGGGGGCCGCCGAGTCATCCACGGCCGGACCCACGTCGGCTGCCGCGGGGAGCACCAGCGTCGGAGGCAGCATCGCCACGGTCGATTCGGTGACGGCCGCGGCTCCTGGCGGACCCCATCCGTTGAGTTCCTCCGCGATCTCGCGCGTCGTGACTGCGACTTCGAGAGAATTCGGGCGCATCGCTGGATCGCGCGCCGTCATCTGGCCCAGCAGCGACGCCCAGGCGACAGGGAGGTCTTCCGGGATCGCCGGGTCGCGGGTCAGCCGTGCGCTCACCGCTTCGACCGCGTTGCCGGGGTAGGCCTTCACGCCGGTGAGGCATTCGAGCACGACGAGCCCGAGCGCATAGACATCGGTCTCGGGGCCCGGTTCGCCGCCGGTCGCCTGCTCCGGGCTGAGATAGCCGGCTGTGCCGATGACAAGGCCGACCGTCGTCATCCGTTCTTCGCCGAGGAGGTGGGCGATTCCGAAATCGGCGAGCTTCGCGTGGTAGGCGGGCGACGGGAGCCCTGTGGGCGCGAGCAGGATGTTCGCGGGCTTCAGGTCGCGATGCACGATGCCGAGCGAGTGCACGGCGACGAGGGCCTCCGCGATCTCGTAGGCGATCTGGGCGCTGACCTCGCCGGAGAGCGGTCCCTTCTCGAGCTCGGCGCGCAGATCGGGACCGTCGACGAGTTCCATCACGAGAAAGCTCGGCGTCTCCGAGTCGGCGGGCGCGAGGTGGGCGTCGTGCAGTGTGACGAGGTTCGGGTGGTTCAGGCGCGCGAGAAGATTGCCTTCGGCGTGCCGGCGCCCGTCGTCACTGGCTGTGCCCGGAGCGAAGACCTTGATGGCGACGAAGCGCTCCAGGTGGGTGTCCCACGCGCGGAACACCGATCCCATGCCGCCGCGTCCGATGACATCGTTGAGCTCGTACCGGTCGGCGAGCACCTGTCCGATGCGCTTGTCAGCGTCGTCCATCGATCCCTTCCGTGCTCTCCGGCTCCCTCATCGACATTAGGCGCATGTCGCCGGGGTTTCCAGCGGCAGGAGCGATCCGCCGGGACTGTCCCAGGTGTGTCCCGGGTCTGTCCCCGGACTGTCCCAGAGCTGTCCCCGGACTGTCCCCGGTCTGTCCCTCGTCAGTCGCCCGGCACCGGAGCGGGAACGCGAGCGGGTGTCGCGTCGGCTGTCGAGCCGGGCTCGAGCGGCGCATCCGCTTTCTCCGACCGCACGAAACCGATGCCGACGAGGATGAGCACGCCGCCGATCAGCTGAGGAAGCGTGAGCTGCTCGCCGAGCAGCAGCCAAGCGTAGAAGGTGGCAGCGACGACTTCGAGCAGCCCCGTGAACGACGCCAGCCGGGAACCGAGCATCTCGCTTGCCGTGATGCTCGCGGCGTACGCGATCGCCGTTGCGACGACACCAACGATGAGGAGCGGGATCCACCAGGCGACTTCGTTGCCGAAGAGGTGCACATCGCCGAAGCGTGCGGTGAACGGCACCAGCCCCGTGGCGCCGACCAGCGCGAGGACGACGCCGCCGATGAGGAGGCCGAAGCCGGCGAGCGCGACAGGCGGGAGTCCATCGTTCGGGCGCGCGGCGATCACGTAGTAGCCCGCGCATCCGACCATGGCAGCGATGGCGAACGCCAGCCCGAGGAGATCGAAGCTGCCTTCGCCGCCGGGCGAGACCACGAGCACCAGCCCGACGAGCGCCACGACCGAACCGATGAGCACGACCGCTTTCGGCACGCGACGGGTGCTCACCCATGCGACAGCGACGAGGAGCGGCGGCGCCATGTATTCGATCAGGATGCTCGTCCCGACCGGAATGCGCTGGATGGCAGCGAAATAGACGAGCTGCGTGCCGGCGACGCCGACCAGCGCCATGCCGAGCACCCGCCAGCGCGAGCGCCACACGACGGCCCAGTTGCCGCGCACGGAGAGGATGGCGAACGGCGCAAGCACGATGCCGCCGGTGAGCGAACGCACGGTGACCGCCGCGGCCGGGCTCCAGCCCGCTTCGAGCAGTGGCTTGATGAATGCTCCGGACATGCCGAACGTCGCTGCGGAGACCACAGCGATCACGAGACCGACGGAGGTCGATGAGCGTTTCATGGCGAGTCCTGGCTCGGGGTTGAAGGGGGTTCGCCTCCGACGCTAGTCTTGTCCAGAGTAAGGAGTCAAATTGCATTTTGCCCCTGACACCGAGGACACGCTGGACTTCACCGTCGCCCTCGTCAACACGCACCCCGGCGCGAGCCGGAGCGGCACCGACGAGCTCGAGACACCGGAGCAGCTGGCTGCCTTCCTCGCCGAGAGGCGGTTCTCCGGACGCATCGACCACGACGCCGCCGAACTCACCGACGTGCGCGACACCCGCGAGCGCCTTCGGCGGCTCTGGACGCTCGACCGTGACGCCGCCGCCGTCGAAGTGAACACGATGCTGCGTGCTGCCGGGGCGCTGCCGTACCTGATGCGCCACGACGGCTTCGACTGGCACCTGCATGCGACGGAGCCCGAGGCGCCACTGGCTGAACGCATCCGCGTCGAGGTCGCGCTCGCGATCGTCGACGTCATCCGCACCGGCGAGACCGGACGTCTGCGGGAATGCGCGGCCGACGACTGCACCGGGATCCTAGTCGACCTGTCCCGCAACGGATCGAAACGGTTCTGCAGCATCCGCTGCGGCAACCGGATGAACATGGTCGCGTTCCGCGAACGCGCCGCCTCCACCGCTCGGCTTGTCGAAAACGGCTAGTCGCGCGCTCGCGCACCCGCATTTCTCGCCCAATCGCGGGTCCTGACCGCGCGCCCGGCGTGACCGAACCGCATGCTGCGGGTCACCCGGCTCCAGCGCATCGTCACGGCCTCGCGCAGGTAGTTCTGGCGCAGCACCCAGGGCGGGCGCGACCCCTGCTTCGGCAGCACTTCGGCTGCGCGCCGGATGTACCCCGAGGTCAGGGGCAGGATCGGCCGCCGCAGCCCGTCGTCGTCGCGAACGACGGGCACCGCCATGTCCACCCCCGCGCGATCCAGATACGAGAGCAGACGGCACACGTACCGCGACGACAGGTCCGCGCGCAACGTCCACGACGCGTTCGTGTAGCCGACGCACCAGGCGAGATTCGGCACACCCGCGAACATCAGCCCCTTGTAGACGAGCCGGTCCGCCGGGTCCACGCTGACCCCATCCACCTCGAGTTCGATGCCGCCGACCGCGACGATGCGCAGCCCGGTCGCGGTGACGACGATGTCCGCGTCGAGATGGCGGCCGGACGCGAGTTCGATTCCGGATGCCGTGAACCGGCGCACCTCATCCGTCACGATCGTCGCGCTCCCCGACCGCAGTGCCGCGAAGAGGTCGCCGTCGGGCACGACGCAGAGTCGCTGGTCCCACGGCTTATAGAGCGGAGTGAAGTCCCGCTCGATCGAGACGGCGCTGCCGGCACGCCTTCGTACCCCGTTGATCAGCCACCGCGTGGCCGGCCCGGGGAGCCTGCGCGCGAACTGGTAGAACCCCAGGGTCTGGACGAGATGCGCGAAACGGATGATCCGGTTCGCGACCCGGGCGGGCAGGGCGCGCCGCACCGCGTCGGCGAACCCGTCGGATGCGGACAGCGAAACGATGTAGCTCGGCGAGCGCTGCAGCATGGTCACCCTCGCGCCGCCCGCGGCGAGCGCCGGCACGAGGCTGATCGCCGTGGCCCCGCTCCCGATGACGACGACGGTCCGATGGCGGTAGTCGAGCTCGGCGGGCCACTCCTGCGGATGGATGACCGGACCGGCGAACGCATCGACGCCCTCGAAGTCCGGCCGGTAGCCGCCCTCGTAGCTGTAGTAGCCGGTGCAGAGGTAGAGGAAGCGGCAGGTGAAGCGGAGGGTTTCGGGGCCGAAGCGTGCGGTCACCGTCCAGAGGGCATCATCCGACGACCACGCGGCGCGCTCCACGTGCATGCCGTAACGGATGCGCTCATCGACGCCGAATTCGCGCGCCGTGTCCTTGAGGTAGTGGAGGATCTCGGCGCCGCCCGCGATCGCTTCGGAGCGCCGCCAGGGGCGGAACGGGTAACCGAGGGTGAACATGTCCGAATCCGAGCGGACTCCCGGGTAGCGGTACAGGTCCCAGGTGCCGCCGAGATGCTGCCGCGCCTCCAGCAGTGCGAACGTCTTCTCCGGATGCTCGCGCTGCAGCCGGTACGCGGCGCCGATGCCCGACAGACCCGCCCCGACGATGAGAACGTCGACATGCTCGACCATTGGTGCTCCTCGACGTCGATCATGCTCCGATCGGTGCCGGACGGCTAGGCCGTCGCCGCACGGATCGGGGAGAATACGATCATGGCTCAGCATTTCGCGACCGTTGACGACTACATCGCCTCGTTTCCGCCTGACGTGCAGGAGGTCCTGCAGCGGGTTCGCGAGACGATCCATGCCGCGGTTCCGGATGCTCCCGAGAAGATCCGCTACGACATCGCCGCCGTGATGGTCGGCCCGACCCGCGCCATCCACTTCGCGGGCTGGAAGAAGCACGTCGGCCTGTACCCGGTGCCGCCTCTCGAGGGCGAGCTCGAGCAGGAGATCGCGCCGTACCGGGCGGCGAAGGATTCAGCGAACTTCTTGTACGCACAGCCGATCCCATACGACCTGATCGCGCGCGTGGCGGCGGCGATCGCCGCGCGCTACCGCTGATGCCGCTCGGCGTCGGATTGCTTGCCAAAAGGTCGGCGAACAATCGCGGCGGGAGTGAACTTCTTGGCAACCAATCGCCGCGGCCGCGCTTTGTGCTGCTCCACGATCGATGCGGTTGCCTGGCAACCATCGCTCGTTCGCACCCCACGCGGCGCGAGCACCCCTCTGGATAGGGTGGTGCGATGGATTACTCCAGTGGTGGGTGGGGGTGGCTGGCCCTCGCCCTCGTGAACGCTGGACTCGCCGAACAGAAGAATCGCTCTCGCTGGTCCTGGTTCGTTATTTCACTCCTGATCGGGCCCCTGGCCACCGCGATCATCGTCATCCGGCCGCGGGCGGATGCGGCGCAACAGCAGGAATGGACCGCCGGGATGCTGTTCGCACTCACAGTCGTGCTCGCGGCGATCGCGATCGCGGCAACCGTCGGCGCGATCATGTCATCGGAATGGGCACTGTGGATCGTGTGTGCCGTCGCCGCGCTCGGCGCGGTGGCCTTCGGCTACACCGCACTGCGTTCGCGGACGGGAAGCGTCGCGCAGGGGTCAACTTCCGCTAGCGGTCGCGGAGGCGACTAGCGGAAGTTGACACTTCTGCGCGGGCGCAGCGCGAAGAGAGGCCCTCAGGGGCGACGCGGGGACGCGCGCGGGCCGAATCGCGTGACGGAAGGCCGTCGCGGTGCCAAACTGGGGGCGCTGCGCACCGATCCGAAAGGACATCATGGCGAAGAAGAGCAAGCTGGAGAAGGCGGCGGACGAGGCGTTCGCGAAAGCGAAAGCTGCTGTTGCGGATGCTCGCACGGCCGCGAAGAATCTCGACAAGCTGGCACGCAGGCGGGTCGACGAGCTCGGGGCTTCCTTGGAGAAACTCCAGCGGCGCGCAGCCGCAGCAGCAAAAGACGCGAGGAGCACCGTAGCCAGGACGTCGAAATCGACCACCGACAAAGTCGCCGAGACCTCGAGGGCAGCGACCAGGAAGGTGGCGACGACCTCGAAGGCGGCTTCGAAGAGCATCGCGAAGAGCTCGAAGGCGGCCACCGACTCGCTCGCCTCCACCGCGCGTTCCGTGCAGGAGAGGGCCGCGTCGGCGGTCACCTCCAAGCCGACCGCGAAGTCCAAACCCGCGGCGAAGTCCAGACCTGCAGCGAAGTCCAAGGCCGTGGCGGCGGCGAAGCCCAAGTCGTCAGCGACGAAACCCGCATCGTCGGCCACGAAGCCGAAGACGGCTGCCGCTAAGCCGAAGACCTCAGCCGCCAATCCGAAGACCGCAGCATCGAAGCCGAAGTCGGCCGCCACGAAGCCGAAAACCACAGCCTCGAAGTCGAAGACGGCAGCCGCCAATCCTAAGACCTTCGCCGCGAAGCCGAAGTCGACGGCTTCCAAACCGAAATCGGCCTCGAACACGCCAGCCCCGGCCTCAGAGCCAGCCCCGGCCTCAGCGCCGGCCCCAGCCCCTGCCGCAACGCCGGTCGCCGACCTCACCGTCCGCGAGCTCCGGGACCGCGCCAAGGCGGAGGGCCGCACCGGCTACTGGTCGCTGAGCAAGGCGGGCCTCGTCGACCTGCTCTCCAGCATGGACGAATGACTCCCGTTCACCTCGCGTCTACCCTGCACGGCTAGCTTCGTGCAGCGGATGCGCGTGAGCGGCGAAGCGATCGTTCGATTCGACCGGAGTTGAGATGTGACCGATTCACCACACGGTATCCTCGACCGCGGTGACGAAGCGCCGCCGCCGCGGACGCTCCTCGATGTCCTCCGGGCGACGGCCGTCGCGTTTCCCGAAGCTTCTGCCCTGGAGGATGCCCGCGGCGCCCTCAGCTATCGGGAACTGCTGGCTCGTGTGGTCGCTGTCGCCGGCCGCTTGAATGGTGCCGGGGTGCGCCGGGGTGACCGGGTCGGCATCCGGATGCCGTCGGGTTCGCGTGAACTGTACGTGTCGATCCTCGCCGTCATGGCGGCCGGCGCCGCCTATGTTCCTGTCGACGCGGACGACCCCCAGGAGCGCGCGGACCTGGTCTTCGGCGAGGCCCTGATCCGCGGCGTGATCGTGGGCGACGGCGACTACCTTCCGACTCCGCACGACGATGAGCTCGGCGCCCCGGCGGAGGAGGAGGATGTCGCCCTGTTCGCCGGCCAGCCGCCGCATCCGAGCACGTCGACCGTTTCGCTGGTCACTCCGCCGACGCCCGCCGACGGCGCCTGGATCATTTTCACGTCCGGCTCGACGGGCACGCCGAAGGGTGTCGCCGTGTCGCACCGTTCGGCCGCGGCTTTCGTCGACGCGGAGGCGCGCCTGTTCCTTCAGGACGAGCCGATCGGGCCGGGCGACCGGGTGCTGGCCGGGCTCTCCGTCGCTTTCGACGCCTCGTGCGAGGAGATGTGGCTGGCGTGGCGTCATGGCGCGTGCCTCGTACCAGCCCCGCGTTCGCTGGTGCGCAGCGGGATGGACCTCGGTCCGTGGCTGACCACGCACGGCATCACGATCGTGTCGACGGTGCCGACGCTCGCCGCGCTGTGGCCTGCGGAGTCGCTCGAGAATGTGCGGCTGCTGATCTTCGGGGGTGAGGCCTGCCCGCCCGACCTGGTGGACCGTCTCGCCGTCGAGGGCCGCGAGGTGTGGAACACGTACGGTCCGACTGAAGCGACCGTCGTCGCGTGCGCTGCGCTCGTGAAGGCGGGTGAGCCCGTGCGGATCGGCCTGCCCCTGGACGGCTGGGTGCTCGCGGTCGTCGATCCTGAGGGCAACCCGGTCGCGTCGGGGGAGACCGGCGAACTGATCATCGGCGGTGTCGGGCTCGCGCGTTATCTCGACCCGGTGAAGGATGCGGAGAAGTACGCTCCGTTCCTGTCGCTCGGCTGGGACCGCGCCTATCGCAGTGGCGACCTGGTGAGGTTCGACCCGGCCGGGCTTCTCTTCCAGGGTCGCGCGGACGACCAGGTGAAGGTCGGGGGCCGGCGCATCGAGCTCGGCGAGATCGAGAACGCCCTTCAGAACCTGCCGGGTGTCTCCGGCGCGGCCGCCGCAGTGCGCACGACGGATGCGGGCAATCAGGTTCTGGTCGGCTACCTCGCCGTCGGCGATCCGTCCGCTTTCGATCGCGGCGCGGCCCTCCTCCGCCTGCGTGAGGAGCTGCCCGCGGCCCTTGTCCCGCTGCTCGCCGTGGTCGGCGACCTGCCGACACGCACCTCCGGCAAAGTCGACCGGGCGGCGTTGCCGTGGCCGCTTCCCGATCTCGATCCGCATGAGGCGAACCTCGACCCCGCCCTCCGCGAGCTGGCGTCCCAGTGGCAGGCCGTGCTCGGGCTGCCGGTCTCCGACCCCGCTGACAACTTCTTCGACCTCGGCGGAGGGTCGCTCGCCGCCGCCCAGCTCGTAGCGCGCATCCGCGTTCGCGATCCCGAGTTCACCGTCGCCGACATCTACGCGCATCCGCGGCTGGGTGCCATGGCCGAGGAGGTCGCGTCGCGCGTCGGCGACCGGTCGACGGGCGAGTCGACGCACATCGTGCCGCCGACCCCGCGCCGGATGCAGCTGCTGCAGACGCTCCTCGGTGTTCCGTTGTTCGTGCTCAGCGGGTTCCGCTGGCTGCTCTACCTGCTCACGGCGAGCACCATTCTCAGCTGGTTCGGCGGGTTCGAGGCGCTTCCGACCGCTTCGCCGGGTTTCCTCATCGTCGGCCTCCTCATCTTCGCGACCCCGTTCGGCCGGATGGCGATCGCGGTCGTCTGCGCGCGCCTCCTGCTGTCGGGGATCAGCGCGGGCGACTATCCGCGCGGCGGCGGCGTGCACCTGCGGCTGTGGCTGGCCGAGCAGGTCGCCCATCAGGTGGGCGCGGTGAGCCTGGCCGGCGCCCCCTGGATCTCGTATTACGCCCGTGCTCTCGGCGCGAGGATCGGCCCGGACGTGGACCTGCACTCGCTGCCTCCGGTCACCGGGATGCTGCGCATCGGAGCCGGCGCGGCCATCGAACCCGAGGTGGACCTCTCGGGCTATTGGATCGACGGCGACACCCTGCGCATCGGTGCGGTGCGGATCGGCGCGAACAGCACCGTCGGCGCGCGGAGCACGCTGCTTCCCGGTGCTCGTATCGGCAAGAATGCGGCGATCGCACCGGGGTCGTCCGTGTTCGGGCGCGTCCCGGCCGGGCAGCTGTGGGCGGGCTCGCCTGCGGCCCGTGAAGGCAAAGCGGACCAGTGGTGGGATCCCGTGCGCCCGCCGCGACGCACCCGCTGGCTGATCGCGTACGGATCGTCGGCGATCGTCCTCTCTCTGCTTCCGATCGTGGCATTCGCCGCCGGCGGTGTGATCGTCGCGGTGGCGATCCGGCATGCGCCGACACTCGCCGACGCCGCCTGGCGTTCGCTCGCAGCCCTGATCCCTGCGACCCTCGTCTCCGGCGTCATCCTCGCCGGCCTGGTGGTCGTGCTGGTGCGGCTGCTCTCGCTCGGGCTCGCCGAAGGCATCTTCCCCGTCCGCGCTCGCGTCGGCTGGCAGGTCTGGACGGTCGAGCGCCTGCTCGACCTGGCCAGGACCCTGTTGTTCCCCCTCTACTCGAGCCTGTTCACCCCGGTGTGGCTCCGGATGCTCGGGGCGACGGTCGGCCGCGACGTCGAGGCCTCGACCGTCCTCCTGCTTCCGAGCATGACCACGATCCGCGACGGCGCGTTCCTCGCCGACGACACCCTGGTCGCCTCGTACGAGCTCGGCGGAGGGCGTGTGCGGATCGCCCGGGCGGAGATCGGAACCCGTGCCTTCCTCGGCAACTCCGGGATGGCCGGGGCCGGCCACCGCGTGCCTCGCGACGGTCTCGTGGCCGTGCTCTCCGCTGCCCCGCGCAAGTCGAAGCCCGGCTCGTCCTGGCTCGGCTCGCCTCCGGTGCGTCTCCGGCGGACGGCGGCCACCGCCGACGAGAGCCGCACGTTCGCCCCGCCGACCTATCTCCGCGTCGCGAGGGCACTCTGGGAGCTGTGCCGCATCGTCCCGGTCTTCGTCACGTGCGCCGTCGGTCTCGGGGTGCTGTTCACGCTGGCGGCGCTCGTCGAGGCGTGGGGGACGCTGGCCGCCGTGCTGCTGAGCGGCGTCGTCATGCTCGCCGCCGGAGCAGTCGCCGCCGGGGCGAGCACAGTGGGCAAGTGGCTCCTCGTCGGGCGCATCCGTGTGGGTGAGCATCCGCTCTGGTCGTCGTTCGTGTGGCGCAGCGAAGTGTCCGACACGTTCGTCGAGATGGTGTCGGCGCCCTGGTTCGCCCAGGCGGCAGCGGGCACGCCGGCGCTCGTCTGGTGGCTGCGCAGTCTCGGTGCGTCGATCGGCCGGGGCGTGTGGTGCGACAGTTACTGGCTGCCCGAGGCCGACCTCGTGACGCTGGGGGACGCATCCACCGTCAATCGCGGCTGTGTTGTGCAAACCCACCTCTTCCATGATCGAATCATGAGCATGGACACCGTCATCCTCGACGCCGGAGCGACCATCGGGCCGCACAGCGTCATCCTGCCTGCGGCACGGATCGGCGCCCACGCCACCGTCGGCCCGGCATCGCTCGTGATGCGCGGGGAGTTCGTGCCCGATCGCACACGATGGAGCGGCAACCCGATCGGCCCGTGGCGCGAAGTCACCATCGCCGACTATCACGCGACGGTGAGCTGATGGAGGCTGTCCCTGCGGGCGCCAGGACAGCTGGCGACCCGTACCTTCCCGAGTCGGGCAACGGTGGCTACCACGTGGTGTCGTACGACCTCGACCTGAAGTACCGCGTCGCCACGAACCGGCTGGACGGCACAGCTGTGATCCGTGCGACGAGCGTGCAAGGCCTGAGTTCGTTCAGCCTCGACCTCGTCCGCCTGCGGGCGTCGCGCGTGCGCGTGAACGGAAGCAAGAGGACGCGTTTCACGCAGTCGGCGACCAAGCTCACGGTCAGGCCGGATGAGCCGATCGGCCTGGGCGAGCTGTTCACGGTCGAGATCGAATACTCGGGATCACCCGCACCGCGACGAAGCCCATGGGGTCTCGTCGGGTGGGAGGAACTGACCGACGGAGTCATCGTCGCGTCGCAGCCGTCCGGCGCGCCGACGTGGTTCCCCTGCAACGACCACCCGGCGGACAAGGCCAGCTACCGCATCCGCGTGACCTGCGAGCAGGCGTACACCGTGCTCGCCAACGGGGTGCTGTTCGAGCACACCATCTCTGCCGGCCGCGGCACCTGGTCGTTCGAACAGCCGGAGCCCACGTCGACCTACCTCGCGACCGTCCAGATCGGGCGGTACGCGAGCACCCGGCGCGATCTCGCAGGCATCCCGGGCGTGGTGGCGTATGCGCCCGAAGTCGAGGCGAGGGTGCGCGCCGACTTCGATCCGCTCGAGCGCATGATGAGCTATTTCATCGAAGCTTTCGGACCGTACCCGTTCGCCGACTACAGCGTCGTCGTCACGGCCGACGACCTGGAGATCCCGCTCGAAGCGCAGGGCGTCGCGATCTTCGGGGCGAACCATGCCGATGGTCGGGGCGGCTCGGAGCGGCTTATCGCCCACGAGCTGGCACACCAGTGGTTCGGCAACAGCGTGGGCATCGCGGCATGGAAGCACATCTGGCTCAACGAGGGTTTCGCCTGCTACGCCGAATGGCTCTGGTCGGAGCATTCGGGCAGGCAGAGTGCGGACGAACTGGCACGCGGCTACCACGCCGGCCTGCGTTCGCTGCCGCAGGACATCCTCGTCGGCGACCCAGGGCCGAGCCTCATGTTTGACGACCGCGTCTACAAGCGAGGCGCCCTCACGTTGCACGCCCTGCGAGTGACACTCGGCGACGAGAGCTTCTTCGGGCTCCTGAAGGCGTGGACCGCATCGCGACGCCACGCGACGGCGACAACCGACAACTTCCGCACGCTGGCCGAGGCGCATTCCGGTCTCGACCTCGCCCGGTTCTTCGACCACTGGCTGTTCGCCCACCGGCTTCCGCGCCTGCCCCGCACCGCCAGGGTCAGGTCTTGACGGCGACGCTCGCGGTGAAGCCGGGACCGAGGTCGATCGACGCCAGCGCGTAGTGGGGGCTTGCCTCGTCGCCGTCGATCCAGGCGTCGACCGTGTCCCCGGTCGCGTCTCCGGCGCGGATGCGAACCCGGCCCGGGTCGACCCGCAGTCCGCGTCCGTCGGCTTTCAGCACCGCTTCGACGCGGGTCCAGTGTTCGAGGGGATCGTCACCGGATGCGCCGGCCACCGCTGCGATCGCGTCGTCACGCTCGGGCGCGTGTGCAGCATCCGCCCGCTCGACGTCGACGCCCACGGGGTTTTCCCACGCCGCAGCGGCCGCGACGACGGCTCCGCTGTGCGCTAGCGAGAGCTGCAGCGGGGTCGCAGCCGCAGGCGACACCACGGTCGGGCGGCCGTGCGGCCCGCCGCAGACGGGGCATCGTGCCTCGATCGTGACGTCGGTCGGTTCCACCGCAGCGATCGCTGCGACGAGCTCGCGGAGGAGCGATCGGCCTGCCAGGAAGCTGCGCGCGGCGTGCGGACGAAGCGTCTCGTACCGGGCGAACTCGAACGGGGTGAGGAGGGAGCGTGCGTAACCGGCATCCGGCTCTGCGTGTTCGCCGGCCGGCGGGCCATCAGCGTCCTGCGCGAGGTCTGCCCAGCGCACCACCACGGGGATTCCCGCGAGGGTATGCGCATCCGGTCTCGTGTCGCCCACTCGGTCGATCTACGCGCTCGCCGTCAGCTCGTCGCGGAGGCGGGCCTTCGCGCGGTGCTCGACGAGCACCGGAATGTAGTCGCGGATCGGTTTGCCGTCCAGCGCCTCACGCTCGCTCTGGACGATCTCGTCGATGCGGCTCCGTGGAACCGAGGGGAAGCGCTCCGCAAGACGATCGGCCACCTCGCTGACGGCCTTGTCCTCATCAAGATCGTTCACACTCACAAACGAGAGTGTGGAACTGCGGGCATCCACTTGTCAATGCATTCCGAGACGTCCATGCGCGGCGCGTCGCCTGCTAGCGTGAGCACACCACGGTGGTCGACGAGGAGGCACGGAGCAGTGACGACGGATGCTGCAGCACAGGCGTACAACAGCCTGACGATCGAGATGGCCGAAGACGAGGACTACGACGTCGAGATCGCCGCCGACGGCCTTCTCGTGCGCGGCAGGCTCTTCGCGTTCCTCGAGGGCGACGACCTGGTCGTCGAGCTGCCCGAGGCGCGAGCGAGAGACCTCAAGGCGCGTGGCGTCGCGTTCGCGTTCCGCGCGGCCGGGCGTCCCTCGAGGGACTGGGTCCGCGTGAGTGATCGTCAGCTATGGCCGGAACTCGCACGCGAGGCGCATACCTTCGTCGGCGAACCGGCCGTCGGCGGCGAATCCTGAACGGGTCGCACGGCGTGATCATCCGGCCGGTGCCGGCGTTCACGCCCTTCATCGTCGTCAGCCTCGTGCAGGTGATCGCGATCGCCGCAGGCGCAGCTGCGCTGGTGCAGGTCACGAAGCCCCTCCTGATGCCGGCGCTCGCCGTCGCCGTCCTGCTCGCTCGCCTTGGAAAGAGGTTCACCCTCGCAGTGGGCCTCCTGCTTCTCGCGATCGGCCTGTCCTGGGCGGGCGACCTCGCCCTGATGCTGCCCGGCGACCTGTGGTTCGTCGTCGGCCTGGGCTCGTTCCTGCTCGCGCACGTCGCCTACCTGGTGCTGTTCGTCCGCATCGGCGGGTTCGGCCGGCCGCGCGCCTGGGCGATCGTCTACGCCGTCTGGTTCGTCGTGTTCCTGGCGGTGCTCATCCCGGGCCTCGGCTCACTGGTGGTGCCCGTCGTGCTCTACGGACTCGTACTCGGTGCCATGGCGACGGCCGCCACACGCGTGTCCGCGCTGGTCGCGGCAGGCGCGGCGGTCTTCGTCGTCTCCGACAGCATCCTCGCGCTTTCGCGGTTCCTTCCCGCCGTGGTGATCCCGGGGCACGACGTGCTCACGATGCTCACCTACTGCGTCGGGCAGGGCCTGATCGCCGCGGGTGTGCTCGCGGTCATCGGCCGCGCGGGATCGGAGGAGGCCCGGCCCGAAAGTTCACGCGCTCGCGCGGCGTGAGAGCAGTTCGCTGCGCTCCGGGTGCTTCTCGAACCACTCGGCCACATACCAGCACATCGGAACGATGCGGTAGCTCGTGCTCGCCTCGACATCGTCGACCGCGAACGTGACAAGCTCCGCAGCGAGACCGTGCCCGCGGAAATGGGGCGCCGTGTACGCCCGCCTCATCGACATCGCGCTGCCCAACACCGAGTAGTCGAGCACCCCGGCGAGCTCGCCGTCGATGTGCACGGCGTAGCGGTTCGCATCCGGCTCATGCGTGAATTCCTTCGCCATGAGCACAGCCTACGTCTGGTGTGGGGCCATGGCCCCGCGCGTTCGCCCAGAGTATGGTTGGCCGTGTGGGAAACCCGACCCGCACCTCGGTTCCGCACTGCACAGCGCAGCGCCACAGCAGGCAGCAGCGTGTCGAACGCCGTAGAACCGTGGAGGTACCGTGACCATCGAGTCGCACTCGCCCAGCCTTTCCCCCGTGCATGAAGCGCTGCTCGCGCAGGTGCCTGTCAGGGAGCACACGTTCATCGAGACCGAGGACGTCCTGTACGAACATGAGGGCCTCGAGCTCGAGGGGTATCTGGCGCGCGATTCGCAGGCCGACGACCGCCGGCCGGCGGTGCTCATCCTGCACGACTGGACCGGAGTGGGGGACAACGTGCGGATGCGCGCCCAGATGCTCGCACGCCTCGGTTATGTCGCGTTCGCCGCAGACCTGTACGGCGCGGGTGTGCGCCCGACCGGGGATGCGGCCTCGGCCGAAGCGGGCAAGTTCTACCGTGACCTTCCGCTGCTGCGCTCCCGGGTCGGGGCCGGCTTCACATACCTGTTGCAGCATGCGGCCGTCGACCCTGCCCGCCTGGCCGTCATCGGATACTGTTTCGGCGGCACAGCGGCGCTCGAATTCGCTCGCACAGGGGCTCCCGCGCGAGGCGTGGTGTCGTTCCACGGAGGGCTGGTCACGCACGACCCGAGTGACGCAGGTGCAATTGCGGCGTCGCTGATGATCCTCACCGGCGCGTCCGACCCGGTGGTCCCGGACGAAGCGATCGCTGCGTTCAAGGATGAACTGCGTGCGGCACCGCACGTCGACTGGCAGGTGACGAGCTATAGCGGGGCGCCGCACGCGTTCACCATTCCCGGGTCGGACCGGTACCGGCCCGTGGCGGATGCCCGCAGCTGGCGCGCGCTCGTGTGCTTCCTCGACGAGGTGTTCGCGTAGGAAGGTGGCGGCGGCCGCTCGATCGGCGTCGCCGCACTACTTTCTTCCCAGCGCACCACGTAGACCTAGTGCGCTGGGAAGAATCACGTGCGGCGACCGCGGCCCGATCGCACTCAAGCCCCAATTGGCGGCGCTCGACGCCATCATGTAGTCTCTAACGTGGCTTGCGAGCGGTTCCCGCCCGCGGCCGGCGTGTTCCAGGCCTCGCCTGACACGCAAACTGCGCCCGTAGCTCAACGGATAGAGCATCTGACTACGGATCAGAAGGTTGGGGGTTCGAATCCCTCCGGGCGCACTTTGTGATGAGTCGGGACATAGGTCTCACCTGAGTCGCGACTTAGGTCTCATCTAGGAAGCCCCTGGCCATCGGCCGGGGGCTTTTTGGTTGTTGCGCCAGTAGGTGCGGGTGGGGTCGATGT